>NZ_CP070968.1:1200000-2400000 GCF_017086445.1 Brevundimonas fontaquae
GCCCCAGTCCGCCTTATCGGTGACGACGACCGGATAGGTTCCGGGGTGGGGATGATGCAGGCAGTCCTCGGGCAGCTGCCACTTGTTGCGCGCGCGCAGCAGCCGCCACTCGCCAGGCCCCTGATCCGAGGCGGGATCGTCGGCCGCCAGCATCAGTTCATTGGCGGTGAACTCGCGTCCCAGACCGACGTCATAGGTGACACGCACCGGCTCCTCGAAGCCCTTGGCCCAGACGGGCTGGACCTGTTCGATGAAGGCCCATGCGCCGACGCACTCGACCCAGACCTTCTGACCCTTCTGGAACTGCGCGCGCGCCATGCCACTCTCCGAAACCCGCAGCCAGAATGAATCAAGATCATTGACGGCGGGTGTCGGGGCGCGGTTACGCAGGTCTTAACGCGAGATGCTTTCCAGCGTCTCGCCGGCGTATTTCTCCTTCACGCGCGTCGACAGGTCGCCCAGCGACACGACGCCGACCACGCGGCCGTGCTTGTCCACGACCGGGGCGCGACGGATCTGCTTGGAGCCCATGAGGTCCAGCACGATCTTAAGGTCATCGGTGTCCAGCACGGTTTGCGGATCACGCGTGATGAACTCGACCACCGCCGCCGACGGGGCCGCGCCGGTCGCCAGGGCGCGCACCACGATGTCACGGTCGGTGATGGTGCCGATCAGCTGATCGCCGTCCGCCACGGGCACGAAGCCGAAGTCGCCCTTGGCCATGCGGCTGGCTACGTCCTGGATGGTGTCGGCGGGGCGGGCCAGATGCACGTCCTTGGTCATCACGTCGCGGATTTTCATGGCGGGTTTCCTTTGTTTGAAGCGTTGCGCTGAAAACCCGCCGCGAGCGTGGCGGTTCCGGTCAGGGCGTCCGCATCGGGGGGAGGCCCTGGGCCGCCCGCACCAGCTGAACGAACTCGGCCCGGTCGCCATAGGGATCTTCGCCCCTGGCCCCTTGCGCCTGATCGATGATCCGGTCCCAGCCATAGTCGGGCGCCATCCACGGATCGCCCCGCAGTTTCTGACCGAAGCCGGCGACCGCGATGGCCCAGCGCGTGGCCTCGGGCGGTTGGGCGCTGACCGGCCCGCCCGTGCGGTTGGTCAGCGGCTGCTGGATCAGCTCCGAGCGGCTCTGGCCCGGCTGTTTGTAGCGCACCTGGATAAAGCCGATCTCGCCGTTCGGATCGCCGCCGCCGACCCCGATACGGTTATCGGGATAGCGCCGATCGGGGATCTGCGTCGGGCCGCCGACGGGGGTGATCTCGTACAGGGCCGTGACGCTGGCGCCGGATCCGACCTCGCCCGCATCGACTTGGTCGTTGTTGAAGTCTTCCTCGTTCAACAGGCGGGTCTCATAGCCGATCAGCCGCCATTCGGCGACGCGCGCGGGATTGAACTCGACCTGGATCTTGACGTCGTCGGCGATGGGGAAGGCGCCCTTGTCGAAGGCCGGTCCGAACAGCCGGCGCGCATCCCTCAGGTCCCCGACATAGGCCGCGACCCCATTGCCCGCCTGGGCGATGGTCTGCATCCGCGCGTCCTGATAGTTGCCGCGCCCGAAGCCATAGACCGACAGATAGATGCCCGTCCCGCGCTTGTCGGCGACATAGTCCTCAAGCCGCTTGTTGTCGGTCACCCCGACGTTGAAGTCGCCGTCGGTGAACATCAGGATGCGGTTGACCTTGTCGCGGGCGAAGTTCGCCTGGGCCTGGTCATAGGCATTGGTCATGCCGGTCGCCCCGGCCGTGCCGCCGGACGCCCGCAGGCTGGCGACCGCGCAGCGCATCTTCAGCTTTTCGTCGCCCTTGGTGGGCTGCAAGGTCGTGCCCGCGCCTTCCGCGTAATAGGTGACGGCCAGCGTGTCCTGCGGCCTCAGCCGGTCGATGGCCAGGTTCATCGCCTTCTTGGCCAGGTCCAGCTTGTCCGGCGACCCCATCGAGCCGGAGACGTCGACCAGGAAGATCAGGTTCAGCGGCCGCTGCTCGCCCGCCGGCAGTTCATAACCTTGCAGGCCGATGTGCACGATCTGACGCCCGTCAGCCCAGGGCGAGGCGGCGACCGCCGTGGTGATGGCGAAGGGCCGGCTTTGGCTGGTCGGCCGGGCGTAGTCGTAGTCGAAGGCGTTGATCAGCTCCTCAACCCGCACCGCATCCTTGGGCGGCGCACGACCCTCGTCGATGAAGCGCTTCACGTTCGAATAGGACGCCGTGTCCACGTCGATGGAGAAGGTCGAGACCGGCTGATCGCTGGTCCGCTTCACCGGATTGGGCGTCGCGTCAGGGTAGCGTTCGGTGTCGGCGGGCGCGGGCGCCGGGGTGATCGGCGAAACTCGAAACCCGGTCACGCCCACGCCGCCTGTCATCGCAGCGGGCGGTGGAGGGACGTATGAAGCAGGCGGTGGTGGCGGGGGAGGAGGAGGAGGAGGAGGAGGAGGAGGCGGCGCAATCGGCGCGTGCGTCGTCGCGGTGCGACCTTGGACGCGGGATCCCGTCACGACGAGATCCTGCATCTCGGAGTGCGTTTGCAGCTCGAACCCCAGCGGCCGGCACGCCGCCGGCGTCGGCTCGCCATCCAGCGGCTTGGCCAGTGCGACGGTCGGCACGGCGACCGGCGGCGCAGCGAACGACAGGCTCAGAACGGACAGCGCCGCCATCCTGATGATGCGTGACATGGCTTCCTCCGGTTGTTTCTTGACGCCAGTCGCGGGTCGTCCTGAGGCGAAACTGTGGCAAACAGGTCGCTCGCCACACAGCGATCTTCGACCGTGTCTTCGGCGCCATCTCGCAATCGCGCACGACGAGCCCCACAATACGGGCCGAGCTTGGGGGAATGCGATGGCTGAGGCGACGACGGGACTGGATCTGGGCGCGGCGGCCGCTCTGCTGGCCGCAGGCGTGCTCGCCGTGCCGGTGTTCAAGCGTATCGGCTTGGGATCGGTGCTTGGCTATCTGGCGGCGGGTCTGGCCATCGGTCCCTTCGGTCTGAAACTGTTCCGCGAGCCCGAGACCATCCTGCACGTCGCCGAGTTCGGCGTGGTCATCTTCCTGTTCATCATCGGGCTGGAGATGCGGCCCAAACGTCTGTGGGGACTGCGCAAGGAAATCTTCGGCCTCGGCGCGGCCCAGGTGCTGTTTTGCGGCCTGATCCTGACCCTGACCGCCATGCTGGCCGGCTTCTCCGCACCCGTCGCCTTCGTCGGCGCCATGGGCTTTGTCCTGTCGTCCACCGCCGTCATCATGCAGATGCTGGAAGAGCGCGGCGAAATCGCGGGCGGGCCGGGCCAGCGGGCGGTCTCCATCCTGCTGCTCGAGGATCTGGCCATCGTGCCGCTCCTGGCCATCGTCGCCGTCCTGGCCTCGCTGACCGGCCGCGCGGCCGAACACGTCCCACCCCTATGGCAGACGATCGGCTTCGCGGTCGCGGCGGTCGGCGGGGTGCTGCTGGCCGGCAAATATCTGGTCAATCCGGTCTTCCGTCTCCTGGCCCAGTACGGCGGACGCGAGGTGATGACGGCGGCGGCTCTGCTGGTCGTGGTCGGCGCCGCCTGGGCCATGTCCCTGGGCGGTCTGTCGATGGCCATGGGCGCCTTCCTGGCCGGGGTCCTGCTGTCGGAATCAACCTTCCGCCACCAGCTGGAAGCGGACGTCGAGCCGTTCCGAGCCATCCTGCTGGGCCTGTTCTTCCTCAGCGTCGGCATGTCGCTGGACGTATCGGTGGTCGTCGCCGACTGGCGTCTGGTGCTGGGCGGGGTCGTGGCCTTCATGCTGGTCAAGGGCGTGGGCATCTATGCCGTCGCGCGTCTGTTCAAGGCCTCGCACCATGAGGCGGTCGAGCGTGCGGGCCTGTTCGCGCAAGGCGGCGAGTTCGCCTTCGTCCTGTACGGCGCCGCCGTCGCCGCCGGCCTGTTCGACGCCCGCATCGGGGCGATGATGTCGGCGGTGGTCATCCTGTCGATGGCCCTGACGCCCCTGACCTCGCTGCTGATCGCGCGTCTGTCGCCCAAGCCGGTCCAGGACGCCGAAAGCGCCGAGGGCGTGGACTTCGCCAAGGACCTGCGCGGCCAGGTGCTGATCATCGGCTTCGGCCGTTTCGCCCAGGTCGTGTCCCAACCCCTGCTGGCCCGCGACGTGGACGTGTCGATCATCGAGAACGATGTGGAGATGATCCAGGCCGCCTCCCAGTTCGGGTTCAAGGTCTACTACGGCGACGGCACCCAGCTGCACACCCTGCGCGCGTCGGGCGCGGAGGAGGCCGAGATGGTCCTGGTCTGCGTCGACAAGCCTGAGGCCGCCGACCGCATCGTCGAACTGGTCAAGTCGGAGTTCCCGACCACCCGGATCATGGCCCGCGCCTTCGACCGAGGGCATTCGATGCGCCTGATCCAGGCCGGCGTGGACTACCAGATCCGCGAGACCTTCGAGTCGGCGCTTAAGTTCGGCGAGCGCGCCCTGGTCGAACTGGGGCTGGACGAGCATGAGGCGGCCGAGACCATCGGCGACGTGCGCCGTCGCGACGAGGCCCGACTGGACCTGCAGCTGACCGGCGGGCTCAAGGCCGGCCGCCAGCTGATGCGCGGCAATATGCCGACGCCCCAGCCCGCCCCCTACATCAAGCCCCGTCGCGAGGGCCGTCTGCTGAACGAGGACGAGGCGGGCCCGGCCGCGCCGGACATCCGGCGCGAGCCCGCCGACACCTGATCCCTACTGGCTCACGCCCTTCTCCAGACGAGCGCCGGCCAGTTGCGCCTTGGCCTGAAGATAGGGCGTCGCGGACACCAGCTGCGAGATGGCGTTGAAACGCTCGGTCGTCAGACCGGAGGCCTGGACCGCCGCCGTCAGTTTGGCGCTCTGTTCGGGCGTCGCCTGATTGTTCTGCACCTCGGCCGTGACGGCGCGAATCTGCGTCATGGCGGTGACAAAGCGGTTCAGTTCGTCATCCGTTACGGCGGCGGCTGGCGTGCCGGGCGCTGGCGGCGTGGCATTGACCACCCGAATGCGCGCGGCCAGGGCAGGATCGGCGGCGACGGCGTTGGACAGGGTGTTGAAGCGCGTCACCTCCAGCCCCGAATCCTGCACCGCGGCGGCCATCTGCGCCTGCTGTTCCGGCGTCGGCTGGGCGCCGTTCAGCGTGTCGCTGACCGCTCTCACCTTGGCCATGGCGTCGTCGAACTTCTTCAACTCGTCATCGGTGAAGGTGGTCGAGCCGGCCATCGGCGCGGCCGTCGGCGTCTGCGTCGTCGTTGATGCGTCTTGGGCGTGAGCGGTCGCGGCGGTCGCAAGAAGGGCGACGGAAGCAAGAAGGGCGATGCGGGGCGTGCGCATGGGAATGTCCTTTCGGTCTGGCGTCCACTGGAAGGGCCGTCCGACGACGGCGATGACGCAATCACGTCATCGCTCCCCAGGAGCGTGGAGCCTGAAACAGACGAAGGGGGAGCCTTCATAACCTAGGCGCCGATGCGCCTCGCACCACCCCTTGGACGCTGGAGGCGCGATCAAGGATGCGTTAGACGGGCGTGATCCTTGTTGAGGTTTGTGCATGAAACGTCTCGCCATCGCCGCCCTGGCCCTCGTCGCGGTCGCCGCGCCGGCTGTCACCGTCACCGCCTGGGGCAACACCGGCCACCGCCTGATCGGCGTGGCGGCGATGCGGGCTTTGCCAGACGAACTGCCGGCCTTCCTTCGCACCCCCGCCGCCATCGCCGATGTGGGCGAACTGGCGCGCGAGCCTGACCGCTGGAAGGGCGCCGGCCAGCCGCACGATCGCGAACGCGACACCGCCCACTTCGTCGACCTGGACGACCAGGGTCGCGTCTACGACCAGCGCGGCATGAGCCTCAACGACCTGCCGCGCCTGAAGTCCGAATATGACGCCGCCTTGACCAAGGCCGGTCTGGACGTCAACGACGCCGGCTATCTGCCCTACGCCATGATGGACGCCTGGCAGCAGCTGGGCCGCGACTTCGCCTATTGGCGCGTGCTGAACGCGGCCGAGAAGCGTGAGACCAATATGGAGCGTCAGGCCTGGTATCGCGCTGACCGCAGCCGTCGCGAGGCCCTGATCCTGCGCGACATCGGCGTCATGGGCCACTACGTCGGCGACGGTTCGCAACCCCATCACACCAGCATTCACTACAATGGCTGGGGCGACTTCCCGAACCCGGAAGGCTTCACCAACTCGCGTCAGACCCACGCTGTCTTCGAGGGCGAGTTCACCAACCGCGTCGCCCGTCTGGACGCCGTCGAGGCCGCCATGCCGGCCGCCAAACTGGACGGGTTCGACGTCAAGGCCCGCACCGTCTCCTATCTGACCACGACGCTCGGCACGGTGATCCCCTTCTATCGTCTGGAAAAAGCCGGCGGCTTCCGTGACGCTGACCCGCGCGGCGCGGCCTTCGTCAACGAACGTCTGGCGGCGGGCGCCGGCGAACTGCGCGACTTCATCGTTGCCGCCTGGACCGCCTCGGGCAGCGCCTCCATCGGCTGGCCCGCCGTAAAGGTCGCTGAGGTCGAGGCCGGAACCGCCGACCCCTGGATCGCCATGGTGGGCGAGGACTGAACCTCTTGGTGAACGGTGCTAGTGAGCGAGGGGTGAGCGGGTCATGCGCGTATCGACGCCTCGGCTCACCTCTTGCTCACTAGCACGCCTCACTTATAGCAACGCCAATGTCTGACCTTCCTCCCCCCGCTGTCGTCCTCGACAAGTCGCAGATGGCCGAGAACATCGGCGCCGTGGCGCGGGTGATGGCCAACTTCGGCCTAACGGACCTGCGCCTGGTCAGCCCCCGCGACGGCTGGCCCCAGGAGCGGGCCTGGGCCACGGCCTCGGGCGCCGACTGGGTCTTGGACGGGGTGCGGGTGTTCGACAGTGTCGCCGACGCCATCGCCGACCTGAACACCGTCTTCGCCACGACCGCCCGCCCGCGCGAGACGCGCCAGCCCGTGCGCACGCCGCGCGAGGCCAGCCGCGTCCTCTATGACGACACGGCCTCGGGCCTGAAGACGGGCCTGCTGTTCGGCGGTGAGCGCGCCGGGTTGGAGACGACCGATATCGCCCTGTGCGCCGGCATCGTCACCATTCCGATCGACCCGAAGCACCACTCCCTGAACCTGGCCCAGGCCGTTGCGATCAACGCCTATGAATGGCGCACCCTGATCCTGGACGCCCCGCCGCCGCGCTTCCGCGACAGCGAACCGCCGGCGTCTAACGACCTGCTGATCGGCATGTACGAGCATCTGGAGGACGAACTGGAAAACGGCGGCTTCTTCTATCCGCCCGAGAAGAAGCGCTCGATGAGCCAGAACCTGCGCGTCATGCTGGGCCGCGCCGCCTTTTCGGAGCAAGAGGTCGCCACCATGCGCGGCGCCATCCACGCCCTGTCGCGCGGCCGCGGCCGGGTCCTGGCCAAGCTGGCGGAAGAACGGGCGGCGAAGGCCAAAACGGAAGAGTAGGGGGGACCTCTCCTTCTCCTCCGTCATCCTCGGGCTTGACCCGAGGATCGGGCGCAACGGGCGTCGGCTCTCCCCGACGATTTGCAGGCGGACAATCAGATCCTCGGGTCAAGCCCGAGGATGACGATGGTGGTAATGCGACGTAGGAAGCCCTTATGAAGCTGGCCGTCATATATCCCCTCGCCGCGCTGGCGGAGATCGGCGGCTGTTTCGCCTTCTGGGCCTGGCTGAAGCTGGATCGTTCGCCCCTGTGGCTGGCGCCCGGCGTCGCCTGCCTGATCGCCTTCGCCTGGCTCCTGGCCCTGGTCCCCAGCGACGCGGCGGGCCGCGCCTTCGCGGCCTACGGCGGCGTCTATATCTGCGCCTCCCTGATTTGGATGGCGCTGGTCGAGAAGACCCCGCCGGATCGCTGGGACATTCTTGGCGGCTTGGTCTGCCTGATCGGCGCCGGGCTCATCCTGTTCGGCCCGAGAGGCTAGCCAGCCGATCTGCGAGACACGATCGCAGACATTTCAATCCTTTGCCTCGCGTCAGCGTCATCCTCCTGCCCACGCCGTCAGGCCGTGCGATCCTGGCTCTGTTCATCCGTAGCGGACGCAACGCACGGTCGAGGAGGCAAGAGATCAGACGAATTAGACGAATTAGACGGTGTTTTTCTGATGCGACCGTCTGAATGGGCGTCGGCCGCGTCAGCTCGCGCCCAGCAGGTCCGACCAGCGCCAGCTGCCCTTGCCCAGCGCCAGTTGCGCGCCGCCGGGGCGGTCTTCCAGCTTCAGGACCGCCAGGCCCGTCATGCGCTGGCTCTTGCACTCGGCCGGGGCGAAGGCGACCTCCAGGGCGATGGCCTGGCGCACACCCGCCAGACCCTTGCCCGCCTGGTTGCGGCTTTGCAGCCAGTCGCCGTTCCAGACCAGAATGGCGCGTCCGTTCGCGTCCATGTCCTGGGACGCGGCGATGACGGCGCGTCGCACGGCCTGGTCGTCGCGCACCGCGTCCTGAACCCAGCGCACCATGTCGCATGAACCGCCGCCTGAGCCTGCACCGGCGCCGGTCCCGCCCGAGCCGCCCGATCCGCCGACGCCCGTTCCGCCGCCGCCGCCCGGACCAGCGCCGACCGTCATGGCGCCGGCGATCTGGGCCGCGCCCAGCAGGGGCAGGGGCGGGCCCGGCGGAGCGGGCGCGGCCGGCAGGGGTTCGACGTCCGGCGGGCGTTTGCTGACCACCAGTCTCGGTCGCGCCGCCGCCACGGCCGGCGGTCGCCGCTGGGGCGCGGGCTTGGCCGGCGCGGCCGCCTGGGCGGCGGCGGCCGGCGCGTCGGGCGTGGGATCGGGCGCGATCACGCGCGCGGGTGGGGGAGGCGGGGGCGGCTCGACCAGTTCGACCATCATCGGCGGCGTCTGCGGCGCCTCGACCATCGGCTCCGCACCGCCGTGCATCAGCAGCGCCAGCCCCAGATGCGCGGCCAGGATCGGCGTCGCCGCCAGCGCCCACCGCCGTGTGCGCGCCGCGCTCAATCGCCTATCCGTGATGGGCGTTGAACACGCCGCCGCATGGTCATGGGGACAAAACGCCTGTAAAAACCGCCAGGCGTCGTTGAAAACATTCGGTCGCGTCAGGAAAGTGGCGTCGTCGTGAATACAACCGCGCGACGGCGCAGAGCGGCGATAGATGAGCGTGTCCGCCCTCCGGCATCCGCCGTCGGCGGCACAACGTCTTCACTAATGCGACGGTTCCGTCCTCATGCAAGAATAACGCGAATATTCCATCTGCTTATGGTCAAGCTGACATGATGCCGCCCAAAGCGCGTCATTACTCCGCCTTGTCTCATACGCCACTTTCATCTTGCGCATGAACTGGGTGTGGCGCTCCCGGCAAGAAGGAGACAGAACTTGAGCAGATCGAAACTCAGGATGGCGGTCGTCGGCGGCGCCCTCATCGCCCTCGGCTTTGCGGCCAGCGGCTGCGCCAGCCATCGTTTCGTGCGTGATCAGGTCGAAGTCGTCGACAACCGCGTGACCACCGTCGAAGGCACCGTAGGCCAGGCCCTGCAACGCGCCAACGACGCGCACAAGCTGGCCGAGGGCAAGTTCCTCTATCAGGTCGTGCTGTCGGACGATTCCGTGAAATTCCCCACCGACGCGGCGGCCCTGTCGCCCGAGGCCGAGCAGCGCCTGGCCCAGTTCGCCCAGCGTCTGCAGGGCGAGAACAAGAACGTCTATCTGGAAATCCAGGGCTACACCGACTCGACCGGCACGCCCGAGCATAATGACCAGCTGGGCGAGCAACGCGCCGAGGCCGTGCGTCGCTTCCTGAACCGCCAAGGCGTCGCCCTGAACCGCATGGCCACCATCTCCTATGGCCAGGAACAGCCGGTGGCCTCGAACGACACGCCCGAGGGCCGTTCGCAGAACCGCCGCGTGACCATCGTCGTCCTGGCCTAAGCCGCCTCGACTTCGAACGCCGGAACGGCGGCCGCCTTCGCAGCGGCCGCCGTTTTCGTCTCTACAGCGCGTCGAAGAAGGCCGGCACGGCCTGCGTCGCCGGTCCGTAAACGCCTTCGTCGAACAGGCGCGCCCCCGACGTCGGCTCCAGGTTGATCTCGACCGTCCGCGCTCCGGCATGCCGCGCCGCCTGCACGAACCCCGCCGCCGGATAGACCGCGCCCGACGTGCCGATGGAAACGAACAGGTCGCAGGCCTCCAACGCCCGCTCGATCCGCTCCATCTGAAGCGGCATCTCCCCGAACCAGACGATGTGCGGCCGCATGACGCCCTGCGGATGATGCGGCGAGGCCTCATCCGCCGCCATGTCGCCGGCCCAGTCCATGACTACGCCCGACCGGGTGCAACGGCTTTTCAGCAGCTCGCCGTGCATATGGATCAGCTCGAA
Source organism: Brevundimonas fontaquae (assembly GCF_017086445.1). Taxonomy (NCBI): domain Bacteria; kingdom Pseudomonadati; phylum Pseudomonadota; class Alphaproteobacteria; order Caulobacterales; family Caulobacteraceae; genus Brevundimonas; species Brevundimonas fontaquae. Next base: position 1,210,338 of record NZ_CP070968.1, read on the forward strand.
CCCGGCGGCGGGCGGCGTCGCTTCATGCGCCCGGTCGTGCAGATCATCGACGTTCTGCGTCACCAACAGAAACGCGCCCCGCCACCGTGCCGCCAGCTCCGCCAGCGCCCGGTGCGCCGCATTGGGCTGGACCTCGGCCAACTGCCGCCGCCGCTGATTGTAGAAGTCCTGCACCAGCGCCGGATCGGCCGCATAACCCTCCGGCGTCGCCACATCCTCGACCCGATGCCCGCACCACAGCCCATCCGAAGCCCGAAACGTCGGCACGCCGCTCTCGGCCGATATGCCGGCCCCGGTCAGGACGACGAGGTTTGTGTGTGACATGACGGCTTCATACCATCCTGCGCCTGCCCTAGAAGAGGATGGAATCGTTCAGGAGCCCCCGCCATGAAAACCCGCGCCGCCGTCGCCTTCGAGGCCAAACGTCCGTTGGAGATCGTCGAGGTCGATCTGGAGGGGCCCCGCGCCGGCGAGGTGCTGATCGAGATTAAGGCCACCGGCATCTGCCACACCGACGCCTATACGCTGGATGGGCTGGATTCCGAGGGCGTCTTCCCCTCGATTTTGGGGCACGAGGGCGCGGGCGTGGTGGTCGAGGTGGGGCCGGGCGTGACCTCGGTTGAGGTCGGCGATCACGTCATCCCGCTGTACACGCCGGAATGCCGCCAGTGTAAGTCGTGCCTGTCGCGCAAGACCAACCTGTGCACCGCCATTCGCGGCACGCAGGGCAAGGGCGTCATGCCCGACGGCACCAGCCGCTTCAGCTACAAGGGTCAGGCGATCGCCCACTATATGGGCTGCTCGACCTTCTCGAACTACACCGTCCTGCCCGAGATCGCGGTGGCGAAGATCCGCAAGGACGCGCCCTTCGACAAGGCCTGCTACGTCGGCTGCGGCGTGACCACCGGCGTCGGCGCCGTGGTCAACACGGCCAAGGTCGAGCCCGGCGCCAACTGCGTCGTCTTCGGCCTGGGCGGCATCGGCCTGAACGTCATCCAGGGGCTGAAGATGGTCGGGGCCGACATGATCGTCGGCGTGGACATCAACGGCGACAAGGAAGAATGGGGCCGTCGCTTCGGCATGACCCATTTCGTCAATCCGAAGGAGGTCTCCGACGTCGTGGCCCATCTGGTCCAGCTGACCGACGGCGGCGCCGACTACACCTTCGACTGCACCGGCAACACCGTCGTCATGCGCCAGGCGCTTGAGGCCTGCCATCGCGGCTGGGGCGAAAGCGTCGTCATCGGCGTTGCCGAATCCGGCAAGGAGATCGCCACCCGCCCGTTCCAGCTAGTCACGGGGCGGGTGTGGCGGGGAAGCGCCTTCGGCGGCGCGCGCGGCCGCACCGACACGCCCAAGATCGTCGACTGGTATATGGACGGCAAGATCGAGATCGACCCGATGATCACCCACACCTTCGCCCTGGACGACATCAACAAGGCCTTCGACCTGATGCACGAAGGCAAGAGCATCCGTTCGGTCGTGGTGTTCTGATCATGGCCACACGGGCCCCCGGCTCCATCCTGCTGATCGGGGCGTCGAGAGGCCTGGGCCTGGCCTTGGCCGAGGCCTTCCTGGAGAGGGACTGGTCTGTCGTCGCTACCGCCCGATCCGTCGTGTCGCCCCTGCACGCCCTGGCGTCGGACCATCCGACGCTAGAGATCGAGATGCTGGACATCACGGATGGCGAGCAGGTGCGGGCGCTTGCAGAGAGGCTGTCGGATCGACGCTTCGATTGTCTGTTCATCAATGCGGGCGTGGCCGATGCGCCGGCTTCTATCGCTGATACGCCGCTGGATGACTTCACCCGGCTGATGGCCACCAACGCCTGGGCGCCGGTTCAGGTGGTGGAGGCGCTAGGCGACCGGGTCGCGCCCAGCGGCGTGATCGGCGTCATGTCGTCGGGCCAGGGCAGCATCGCCAACAACAACGGCGGCGGCGTCGACGCCTATCGCGCCTCCAAGGCGGCCTTGAATATGCTGATCCGCGGCTATGCCGCGCGTCACACAGGTGACCCCCGCGCGATGTTGTTGCTGGCGCCGGGCTGGATTCGCACCGATCTGGGCGGGCCCGACGCGCCCCATACGATCGAGGACAGCATCCCCAAACTGGTCGAGGTGATCCTGGCTCAAAAGGGACGGCCAGGGCTGCGTTATCTGGACCGCGATGGCCGGCCCGTCCCGTGGTGACGGGTTCGTTGCCAAAAGAGACGGTCATGGCTATCGTCTGTCGACCATAGATCAGGAGGGCTCGCCATGTTCACCCACGTCACCGTCGGTGCCAACGACATCGAGGCGTCGCGCCGGTTCTACGACGCCGCGCTCGGCGCCCTGGGCGTCGAGCCGGGCCAGGGGCCGGACCCCAAGGGCCGCTACTGGTGGCGCACCCGCATGGGCGCCTTTGCGATCGGCGCGCCCATCGACGGCGAGCCGGCCTGCCACGCCAACGGCGGCACCATCGGCTTTCACGCCAAGACGCCCGAGATGGTCCAGGCCTTCCACGACGCCGGCGTCGCCGCCGGCGGTCGCGCCATCGAGGACCCGCCCGGCGAGCGTCAGGGCCCGTTCGGCCCGATGATCCTGGCATATCTGCGCGATCCGTCAGGCAACAAGATCTGCGCCATGCATCGGGTGGGTTGAAGCGTTGTGGTCGTGCTAGCGCTGTGCTATCATGACGCATGGCTCAGGTTCTTGTCCGCGATCTGGATGATGGCGTCGTCGCCCGCCTCAAGGTGATGGCGAAGGCTCAGAACATCTCCCTCGAGCAGAAGTTCAGGGACATGGCCGTGCGTGAGGCGATGGATGTCGAGGCCCGCTTTGAAGCCGCGTCTCGACGATCCCGCGAGCAGACGCGAGGCTCGTCTCTCGATTCCACGGCCCTGATCCGCGAAGATCGCGATCGGTGAGTGCGGTTTTCGACGCCAGCGTCGTCGTCAAATGGTTCATCGACGATCCACTGGCTGACGACGCGATCGAGGCCCGTCGAATCCACGGGTCTCCCGTTGCGCCGGACCTGATGCTGATCGAAGCGGCCAATGTCTTTCGCCGCTACGTGGTTCGTGGCGAACTGGAGGCTTCGTCCGCGACGGAAAACCTGTCCGTCATCCCGCAAGTCGTCGATTTGGCCGATCATCGAGAGCTGATCTCTGAAGCCTTCGATCTTGCTTGTGATCTCAATCATTCGATGACCGACTGCCTGTATGCCGTGATGGCGCGGCGGCGAGGTCTGCCTCTCGTCACCGCGGATGCCAAGCTTGCTCGGAAGCTGCACGCGGTCAGGGACATGGACGTTCGTCTCCTAAGCTCGCAGGAAATCTAGCATGACCTTGCAGACCACCAAGACCCACGCCGTCCACGGCGGAACCCTGCGCTATCTGAAGCATGACAGCACAGCGACCGGCACGCCGATGACCCTGTCGGTCTTCACGCCGGCGGGCGAGGGGCCTTTCCCGGTGCTGATCTGGCTGTCGGGCCTGACCTGCACCGAGGATAATTTCACCACCAAGGCGGGGGCCTACCAGGCCGCCGCCGAACACGGCGTCATCATCGTGGCGCCCGACACCTCTCCACGCGGAGACGGCGTCGCCGACGATCCCGCCTATGACCTGGGCCAAGGCGCGGGCTTCTATCTGGATGCGACGCAGGCGCCCTGGGCTCCGCATTTCCGCATGGAGACCTATGTCACCGGGGAACTGATCGCCCTGATCGACGCCGAGTTTGCGACCACGGGCGTCCGGTCGATCAGCGGCCATTCGATGGGCGGCCACGGCGCCCTGACCCTGGCGTTGAACCACCCCGACCTGTTCCGTTCGGTCTCCGCCTTCGCGCCGATCTGCTCGCCGACCCGTTGCGCCTGGGGTGAAAAGGCCTTCACCGCCTATCTGGGCGACGACCGCGCCGCCTGGGACCGCCACGACGCCGCCAAACGGATCGCGGCCGGCGCCGCCAAGGATCCTGACGGAGGGGGCGTCTTCGATGACATCCTGATCGACCAGGGCGACGCCGACAGCTTCCTGACCGACCAGCTGAAGCCGGAACTTCTCAAAGCCGCCGCCGACGCCGCCGGCCAGAAGATCACCCTGCGGATGCAGCCCGGCTACGACCACTCCTACTTCTTCATGGCCAGCTTCATCGCCGACCACATCGCCTTCCACGCCGAACGTTTGAAGACCTGAGCCGCCAGCGGTGCTAAAGGGCCGCCCATGAGCGCTCCCGATCCCTACGAACCCATGTTTTCCGCCCTGTGCCGCGAGGTGGGCTATTGCCTGCACGCCAAGGGGCAGAAGCGGGTGATCGAAGCCCTGCCTAAGGGGCTGGACGCCGCCGTGCGCGCCGTCTTCGCGGCCGAGGGCGTGGACGAGCCCAATGCGCCGGGCGATGTGAAGCGCGCCGTTCGCGATTGCCTGAAGGCGAACTTGCCAGCCGTCTAACTTGGTTTGGTCAGGGCGTCGGAACAATCTCGGTCGTGGTTCCCGAGGGCGTCGTGACGATGCGGATGGTGACGGGCGCCTTGCCAGTCTCCTCGACGGTCGTCGTCGTCGAAGACCAAACGGTATGACTGACGCGGCAGGTCTTACCGCCATAATTGTCCGCGCCGATTGCGGGGTCTTGGGTGCGGGTCGGCGTTTGACTCGCCATATCCGCCGCCGCCTTGTCCAGCGCCTTGAAACCAGCGCAACCGCTTCCTGAAACGGCCAGCGCCAGTAGGGCGATAAAACCGATACGCGACATGACAGCCTCCGATTGACGGGTAGACAATCGCGCGCGTTATGGGCCAATGCAAATGGCCAAGCTGAACAAAAACGCGATGAAATCGCTTGGGTCAGACGCCATAGCCCCTAAATGGGGTTCAGGAATAAACCCGTCTTCAGGAGACTGACATGGCCTTCACCCTGCCCCCGCTGCCCTACGCCTATGACGCGCTGGAGCCGGCCATCGACAAGGAGACGATGACCTTCCACCACGACAAGCACCACCAGACCTATGTCGACAACCTGAACAAGGCCGTCGACGCCGACGAAAACCTGAAGGGCAAGTCGCTGGAGGAAATCTTCACCAGCATCTCCACCGCTCCCAAGGCCGTGCGCAACAACGGCGGCGGTCACTGGAACCACAGCCTGTTCTGGGAACTGCTGGCCCCGGCCGATCAGGCGGGTGAGCCCTCGGCCGAGCTGAAGGCCGCCATCGACGCCGATCTGGGCGGCATGGACAAGTTCAAGGAAGACTTCAACGCCGCCGGCGCCGCGCAGTTCGGTTCGGGCTGGGCCTGGCTGATCGTGCAGAACGGCAAGCTGAAGATCACCTCGACCCCGAACCAGGACAACCCGCTGATGGATGTCGTGGAAGAGCGCGGCGAGGTGATTCTGGGCGCCGACGTGTGGGAGCACGCCTACTATCTGAAATACCAGAACCGCCGCGCCGACTATCTGAAGTCGTTCTGGACGGTGGTGAACTGGAACAAGGTCAACGAACTCTACGCCGCCGCCAAATAGGGCCGGTCCAGCCCAGAGACCGAGAGATGACGACGCCCGCCGGAACCTCCGGCGGGCGTTTTCGATTGCGTCATCGCAAACGGAGATCGAAGCGATGCGGACGATGATGACGGGGGCTGCTTTCGCGGCTCTGATGCTGGCGGCCTGTAACCCCAACGCGAACCCGCAGAAGCCCGGCGATCCCGCGCCGCCCAACCCCACCCAGACCGTCGCCGCGCCGGCCGAGAAGCCGGTCTATCGCTTCAAGATCGGCGCGCTCGACGCCATCGCCCTGTTCGACGGCGAAAACCCGGTCAAGAACGACAACCAGACCTTCGGCGTCGGTCTGACGCCGCAGGCGGTCGCCGCGCCCCTGACCGCCGCCGGACAGCCGGCCGATCCGATCATGCTGGAAATCCATCCGCTTCTGCTCAGGAACGGCGCCCGCACGATGCTGTTCGACACAGGCCTGGGCGAGGGCAAGGGCCAGTTGATGGACAGCCTGCAAAAGGCGGGCGTCGACCCGGCCTCGATCACCGACGTGCTAATCTCGCACGGCCACCCGGACCATGTCGGCGGCCTGATCCGAAATGGCGGCCTAGCCTTCCCCAATGCGGCGGTCCGGATGTCGCAGGCGGAATGGGCGTCCATCCGCGCCAATCCCGAGCTGGCCGATCTGGTGCGGATCATCACGCCCAAGGTCCAGGCTTTCGAGCCGGGCGGCGAGGTCGCGCCGGGCGTCCAGTCCCAGGACACGGCCGGCCATACGCCGGGGCACGTCGCCTATCTGATCGCCAACGGCCAGAACCAGCTGCTCTACACCGGCGACCTGATGCATCACTGGATTCTGTCGGTCGAACATCCAGACTGGAAGGTCGGCTATGACGACGATCAGGCGGCAGGCCTGAAGGCGCGGCTGGACGAGGTGACGGCGCTGCGCAACTCCGGCGCCCACATCTACGCCTATCACTTCCCGTTCCCGGGCCTGGGCAAGGTCGCGACCCGCGAAGGCCGCGCCATGTTCATTTCGGAAGCGCAGTCTGCGAAGGACTAGATGCGAAAATCCACGCCGTGCCGGGTGCGCGCGTTCATGCGCTCGGCATGGTGCTGGCGGACCATGCGGCGCCGGCGCAGCATCTCGTGGATGCCGTCGGCGAGATCGAGGAGTTGGTGGTCGCTCAAAGGCTCGACCAGATCGACCAGCTGCTTCTTGAGTGTTTCCATGGCCTTGTCGGACAGGCCGGTCTGAAAGCTGTTGGGTTCGGGCTGCATTCCACTCCTCCTTGTCCTCATGCGTGGTTTGGTTGCATCGAAGGAAGGGTGGGGCGACGGGATCGTTCCATGCCATCGTGCTTAACGGCCCGCCGTGCTTGACTCCGCCGCCCTCGCTGGCCATAAGCGCCGCCTTCTACGGGTCCGCTTCGGCGGGGCCGGGATGAATGACGGAAGATGCGTGGACCGCCGTTGAGATCGCATTCCCAATCCAGGGAATGCCGGGCCGTATCGTCGAAAAGAGAATAGAATGTCCAAGCGCCACAGCGCCAAGTACAAGATCGACCGGGCCATGGGTGAGAACCTGTGGGGCCGCGCCAAGTCGCCGGTCAACAAGCGTTCTTACGGTCCCGGCCAGCACGGCCAGCGTCGCAAGTCCAAGGTTTCGGACTTCGGTCTGCAACTGAAGGCCAAGCAGAAGCTGAAGGGCTACTACGGCAACATCACCGAGAAGCAGTTCGCCAAGACCTATGACGAGGCTGCGCGTCGCAAGGGCAACACCTCGGAAAACCTGATCGGTCTGCTGGAATCGCGCCTGGACGCCGTCGTCTACCGCGCCAAGTTCGTCCCGACCGTCTGGGCCGCCCGCCAGTTCGTCAGCCACGGCCACGTCCTGGTCAACGGCAAGAAGGTCGACATCGCCTCCTACCGCGTGAAGCCGGAAGACGTCGTCACCGTGAAGGAAAAGTCGCGCAACATGGCTCTGGTGCTCGAAGCCCAGCAGTCGTCGGAACGCGACGTGCCTGATTACCTGGAACTGTCGGACCGCTCGTTCTCGGTTCGCTACGTCCGCGTGCCGGAACTGTCGGACGTGCCGTACGCCGTGAAGATGGAACCGAACCTGGTCGTCGAATACTACGCTTCGTAAGCGGAGTTTTCTTCTGAGCGGCTATCGGCCTTCGGCCTACTTGAGCCGCTTCTGGATTTGAGTTTGGAGGGCCTCGGATTCGTCCGGGGCCTTTCGTTTTTTATCCTGTTCCCTCCAGGGGCGAACAGGCGCATTCTCGGCCGGTTCAGGCTTTGAGGCAGGGGAGGTCGTCAGTTGCGCGACTCCATCATGAAACGCTTGGCTTTGATCGCCGCCGCATCGGCGGGCTTGGCCGCCTGCGCCAGCCGCGGCGAGCCCACCGTCTCGACTGCGGGAATGCCCGGCGCGCTGGAGCCGATCCATGCCGCCGCCTTCACCAAGGACCAGGCCGTCTTCTGGGTCAGTTCGAACGGCTGCACGGCCAAGGAAGACCTGATCCCGATCGTCAGCCTGCAGGGCGGCAGCGCCGTCATCACCCTGCGACGCATCGACGAGGACAAGTGCAAGCAGGACCTGGTCCAGGGCGTCGAGCTGAAGTGGTCGTTCGAGGAACTGGGCCTGACGCCCGGCTCGCCCGTCAGCGTCAACAACCCCTATCAGCTGCCCCGCTCCTGAAAACGGCGGCCGCCTGTCCGCTGACGGACGCCGCCTGATTGATCGGTAGGGTCAGCGGGCCTTGCCGTATCCCGGCCAGTGCTTCTTTCCGGCCCGCTCGTATTGCGGCGGCAGGCCTTCATCCTCACCCAGGGCGACGGCCGCATGGTGCGCCCAGTGCGGATCGTCCAGCGCCGCGCGTGCGATGGCGATGAAGTCGGCCTGACCGGACGCTACGATGTCCTCGGCCTGCTGCGGATCGAAGATCATGCCGACGGCCATCACATTGGCCTGCGGCGTCGCCGCCTTCACGGCCTGGGCGAACCGCAACTGATAACCCGGCTCGTCGCCCGGAATCTTCGCCTGGGAGACGTTCCCGCCCGACGTCAGGTGGAGATAATCATAGCCCATGTCGTGCAGCGCCTGACCAAAGGCCGTCACCTCGTCCAGGGCGATTCCGCCCTCCACCCAGTCCGAGCCGTTGAAGCGCACGCCCAGCGCCTTGGTCCGGGGCCAGGCGTCGCGCAGAGCCTGGGCGACCCGCAGCGGGAAGCGCGCCCGGTTCTCATATGATCCGCCGAACTCGTCGGTGCGGTGGTTGGACACCGGCGACAGGAACTGGGTCAGCAAATAGCCGTGGGCGGCGTGCAGTTCGACCAGATCGAACCCGGCCCGGTCCGCCCGCCGCGCCGCGTCCTCGAAGGCGGCGACGACGCGATCTATGTCGGCCGGGGTCATGGCGGTCGGCGTGTGCCAGTCATCCTTGAACGGTTCGGCCGAGGCGCTGAAGGTTTCCCACGCGCCGTCTTCAGCCTTCAGGGCGCCGCCGCCCTTCCACGGGGCGCTGGTCGATGCCTTGCGTCCGGCGTGGGCCAGTTGGATGCCGATCGGGGTGTCGCTGTAGGTGCGGATGTCGCGGATGATTCGGGCGAAGGCCTCTTCCTGCGCGTCGTTCCACAGGCCGGTGTCGTCGGGCGTGATTCGTCCCGCCGCCTCGACTCCCGTGGCCTCGACGATGACCAGTCCCGCGCCGGAGATCGCCAGTCGTCCCAGATGCTGCACGTGCCAGGGCTGGGGCACGCCGTCGATGGCCGAATACTGGCACATCGGCGCGATGGCGACGCGGTTCTTCAGCGTCAGTGGGCCGACGGCGCGGGGCGAGAACAGCTGGCTCATGAAGGATGATCCGTGGGGCAGGAGAGGGGGGGACTGTAGCTATGGCGGTTGCGGTCACGTTCAACCCCGATCCTTTCCGATTGTTCACCCAGCTTTCCGATTATTCACGTGTGCACGCCCGGCCCACGCGGCACAAAAGGGTCAAGCTTCAACTGGGGAACACACCAATGCTTCGTCTCGCTCTCGCCATCGCCATCGCCGCCCCGCTGCTGTCGGGCTGCATCATCGTCTCGACCGAAAAGCCGACGACGCGCGTCATCACCGCGCCGGCCTCGGGCCAGTGATGCGCAGCCTGGTGAAGGGCCCGATGATCAAGGGTCTGGCGGTCGTGGCCCTGGTCGCGCCGCTGCTGTCGGCCTGCGTCATCTATGACAGCGACGCGGGCGAGAACGTCTCGGTGAACCTGCGCCGCGACGACGCCCCGCCGGCCGAGGCCATCCGCGAAGCCCGGTTCGCCGACGGCGCCCTGGTCGCGCGCGTCGACTCCACCGGCTGCACCCAGGCGTCGGATTTCGAGGTGTCGGTATCGGACGGCTCGCCGGCCGAGATCACCCTTCGTCGCACCAAACAGGACCTGTGCAAGGCCCTGGTCCCGGACGGCGTCGAGCTGCGCTGGACCTATGCCGACCTGGGCCTGGAGCCCGGCACGCCGGCCCGCATCCTCAATCCGCTGAAGTAGGCGTCTCGAACACGGTCAGCATGTCTGGCGGAATGCGCTGCGGCCTCAGGGTCGCAGCGTCCACCAGCACCCATTCGGTGACGCCCTGGGCGCAGACGCGACCCTGGGCGTCCTCGATGCGGACATAGCGGGTGAAGCGCGGCCCCTGCGGATCGCCGACCCAGGTGCGGGCGACCACGCCCTCTGCGCCCGGCTCGATGCCGCGCAGATAGTCGATCTCATGCCGGGTGGCGACCCACGACCATTTCGCCCGCGTCGCCTCGTCGAAGCGCGCATTCCAGTGGGCCGTGCCCGCATCCTGCAGCCAGCCGACATAGACGACGTTGTTGACGTGGCCGTTGGCGTCGATGTGCTCGGGCCGCACGTCCAGCGGCACGACGAAGACCTCGCGGTCCTCGCGCGGCGTGAGGGTCTTCCTGGCCATCAGGCCTCGCCGAGCGGCACGCCCTTCTCGACCATAAGGGCCTGAAGTTCGCCGGCCTGGAACATCTCGCGGATAATGTCCGATCCGCCCACGAACTCGCCCTTCACATAGAGCTGCGGAATGGTGGGCCAGTCAGTAAAGCTCTTGATGCCTTCGCGCAGGGCTTCGTCCTGCAGCACGTCCACGCCCACGAAGCCGGCGCCGACATGATCCAGGATCTGCACCGCCAGGGACGAGAAGCCGCAGCGCGGCTGGTCCGGCGTGCCCTTCATGAACAGGACCACGTCGTTCTGGGCGACGGTTTCGCCGATGAAGGCGTGGACGGGATCGGCGGCTTGGGCGGTGTCGGTCACGGATACGGGCCTTTCGTGAAGCCCGTCAGCTAGGGAGCCGAACGGGCGCGGTCAAGGCGTCCGCGACGTTCTGCACAGCCGCTGAGGACGGTCAGGCCGCCTGATTGGCCACGACGCGCGCCATCTCGATCTGCGCGGCCAGGCCCGGCGGCATGTCCCGCTCAGGCGCGGCGGCCAATGTCGCCAGCCGATCCGTGTCGGTCGGATCGACGATCACGCTGGACACCGTCGGGTCGGTCAGGACGTAGGACAGGCAGATCGCCTCTGCGGTCCAGTTGTGCGTGCGATACAGGAAGCCGAACGCATCCTTCTGCGGCGAATCCTGCGGCCGCTTCTGGCCCCCGAAGCCGAACAGGCCCTTCTTCACGATCGGCGCGACCCGCGGCCCCGAGCGACGATCCTTGTAGAAATCATAGGCGAAGACCGCCATGTCCTGTTCGCGCGCCGAACGGATGCGGTTTCGGATTTTCCAGTCGGCATTGATGTCGAACGGCGTCAGCAGGGCGTCGAAGGCCCCGGTGGAAACATAAGCGTCCATCACCTCGCCGCCGCCGGCGATGCCCAGCAGCTTGATCCGCCCCGTGGCGCGCATGGCCTTCAGCGCGCTGAGAGATGACTGCGCCAGTTCGGTCTCACCGGGCTCGTGCAGCACCGCCATGTCGACCCAGCCCAGGCCGGAGAAATGCAGCACCCGATCGATGGCGGCGGTCATGCCCTGGGCCGAGAAGTCCCGTTCAGCGCTGCGCCCGTCACCGGCGCCCAGCGTCAGGCTGACATAGACCAGCTTGCGATCCACATGGGACAGCGCCTCGCCCAGCACCTCGGCCGCCACCGGGTCGGCCGTTTCCAGCCGATAGCTGTTGATCCCCGCCTCCAGCGCCGAATAGAGCAGGTCCAGCCCGGCCTCGCGCCCGCGCTTCAACGCCTCGGCGCCGAAACTGAGCGTCAGGTTGGAGATGGCGGCGCCGGAGACGCCGAACGGGCGATAGCGCATGACCTACCCCTCTTGAACCGGAGCCGAGGTCTCCAGCGCTAGGGCGTGCAGTTCGCCGCCCATCTGACCCTTCAGCGCGGCATAGACCATCTGGTGCTGACGCACGCGCGGCAGGCCGGCGAAGGCGCTCGACACGATCCGGGCGCGATAGTGGTCGCCGTCGCCCGCCAGATCCTCGATCTCGATCTCGGCGTCGGCGAAGGCGTCGACCAGATGCTGGCGCAGCGTTTCGACGGACATGGGCATGGCGGGCGCTCGTACTTCGTTCAACGCCAGTTTGCCCGGTAATCCTTAATGCCGACCTACGGCGCGCGGCGGGGGCGTTCGAACAACTGGACCGGATGATCCTTGTAAGTCGTCGTCGCATAGGGGCGATAACCGACCCGCGCCGCCAGCTTCAGCGAGGCCAGGTTCTCGGGCGAGATCATGCAGACGGTTCGCCCCTCCAGCCTCCGGTCGGTCCACGTCAGGGCCGCCGTCAGGGCCTCGGCCGCATAGCCCTGCCCCTGAAACTCCGGTGCCACGCCCCAGCCCAGCTCCGGCGCATCGAACGGTGGCTCCAGCTCGCGGCGATAGTCGAACACCCCGACGCTGCCCAGATAGGCGCCGTCGGCCCTCAACCGGATCGTCCAGTTGCCATGGCCCATCGCCGCCCAATGGCCAAGATCGCGCAGCAGCCGGAACCACACCTCCTCGCGCCCCAGCGCCCGGCCCATGATGTGGCGCGTGAAATCCTCATCGGACCACAGCGTCAGTAGGTCGTCGAAATCGTCGGTCGAGACGGGGCTCATCACCAGCCGCTCGGTCGTCAGAATCCTGTCGGTCACATCAGGCCCAGTTGCTTGAAGCTGGCCACCCCGTCGCGGCCGACGACCAGATGGTCGTGAACCTCGACGTTAAGGGTGAGGCCGGCCTGCACAACCTGTTTCGTGATCTCGATGTCGGCGCGGCTGGGGGTGGGATCGCCCGACGGATGATTGTGCACCAGGATCAGGGCGCTGGCCGACAGCTCCAGCGCGCGCCGCACGACCTCGCGCGGATAGACCGGCGCATGATCGACCGTGCCGCGGTTCTGCACCTCGTCCAGGATCAGCTGGTTCTTCTTGTCCAGATACAGCACTCGGAACTGCTCGCGCGGCTCGTGCTGCAAGGCGACGCGCACATAGGCCAGGAGCGCCGTCCAGGACGAGATCACCGGCCGCTTGGCCGTCGGCTCGCGCGCGATCCGCCGCGTCACGTCGAAGATCAGCTGAAGGTCCAGCGCCACGGCCCGCGTCGCCTTGCCGGCGGCGTATCCCATCGACCGAGCCACCTGATCCTCGATCGCCTCATGGCTGGCCGCCCCGATTCTCTCGAGCCCCCCGAAGCGCGCCAGCAGATCCTTGGCCAGCGGTTTGGTGTCCTTGTAGGGCACGCTGCGAAACAACAGCAGCTCCAGCAACTCATAGTCGGGCAGGGCGCCCAGGCCCCCCTTCGCCGCCCGCTCACGCAGCCGGTCGCGGTGACCATTATGCCGAGGCTTGGGCTTGTCGCAGACTTCGGGCGCCTTGTCGTCGAGCATGATCCCTCCCGCTCAACACAACCTGTGCGGAATTGGATGGATGATCAAGGGTGTCGCCATGTCCGACTTAGAACGCCGGGGGTGGCGATACGGCGCTTAGGCTGGTCCGCCGTGACAGACCATATCGGTATGTAACGTCCCAACCATCAGGGGCAGCCTGAGATGGTGCTAGCCTGAAGGACAGACATTTCGTTTCGCCCACGCAAGGCGTCGCCGACACAATCCGAGCGGGCGAAAGAAAATCTGTCGATGGGTCCGATGCGCGATCTCTCTCCCGCAGGGCTTGCACAGCGTCTCGGTAGGCGCGCAGCATGTCTGCAGCGACGTCGGATGATGGCGCTGCAAATCCAAGGGGCGCGCCTGTCTCTCGGCGACAGCCGCCGCCCGCATCAGCGGTGCGATAGAGGACTTGGCGATACCCGCTGAATACGTTGACCAACGGCTTGCCTTGAACCGATTGATCCGTCCCGATGAAGCTGTTCGATGCTGTTTCGCATACGTTTTTCGCGCGCGCTTGCGGTATTTCGACAAGCTCGATCACGACGTTGCCTAACGGCGCGGACGACGACACAGACCCCGTCTCGATCTCATCCGCGCGTTCAGGCGTGAGCCAAAGCGCCAGATTCCTAATGGAATAAGATCGAAGCTGAGCGGCGGTCCTCTCCTCCGACGGGATCGGAATCTGGCTGTAGCCGATATTCAGTTGAACCAGGGTTCCCGCCAGGTCGAGCTTTGGCGCGCAACCGGCGAGGAGAAGAAACAGCGGGATCGCAGCCTGTTTCATGCAAACCCCAGCCGCCGCTCGTCAGTTCGGTCGGAACAGACCCGCAGGCGACGCCGTGAAGATTTCCAGCCCGTCTTCGGTCACCCCGATGGTGTGCTCGCACTGGGCGGACAGGGACTTGTCGCGCGTCACGGCGGTCCACCCGTCGGACAGCACCTTCACGTGCGGCTTGCCCAGGTTCACCATCGGCTCGACGGTGAAGAACATGCCGGGTTTCAGCACCGCGCCCTCGCCGCGACGGCCGTAGTGCAGGACGTTTGGGCTATCGTGGAAGACGCGGCCGATGCCGTGGCCGCAGAAGTCGCGCACCACGCTCATGCGCTGGGCCTCGACGAACTTCTGGATCGCATAGCCGATGTCGCCGAACGTGTTGCCCGGCTTGACCTGCTCCAGGCCCAGATCCAGCGACTGATAGGTCACATCGATCAGCTTCTTGGCCCGCGCATTGATCTCGCCCACCGCATACATGCGGCTGGAATCGCCGTGCCAGCCGTCCACGATCACGGTGTGGTCGATGTTGACGATGTCGCCGTCCTTCAGCACCCGGTCGCCGGGAATGCCGTGGCAAACGACGTGGTTGATCGAGGTGCAGACGGTCTTCTCGTAGCCCTTGTAGCCCAGGCAGGCGGGCAGGCCGCCGTTGTCCAGGGTGAACTCCCGCACCAGATCGTCGATCGTGCTGGTCAGGACGCCCGGCTTCACATGCGCCGCGATCATGTCCAGCGCCTCGGCGACCAGACGGCCGGCCTTGCGCATGCCCTCGAAGTCTTCCGCCTCATGGATGCGGATGGCGCTGGAGCGGACCAGGACGTCGGTTTCGAGTTCGGGCGTTTCGTACATGGGGCGATCGGTCTGCAAAAGGCGGGATACGGCGCAATCCGTTCGCCGCAGATGGGCGTTATAGCATGAAACCTCAAGCCTGCCCCCGGATTCCCGCATGACCGACGCTGACACCGACCGCTCTGGCCCGACCGCCGCCGTCCTGGTCATCGGCGACGAAATCCTGTCGGGCCGGACCCAGGACACCAACACCAACACCATCGCCCGGTTTCTGGCGGCGTTGGGTATCGATCTGATGGAGGCGCGGGTCGTCAGCGACGATCACGGCCGGATCGTCGAGGCGTTGGACGCCCTCAGGTCTCGCTGGGACTATGTCTTCACCACCGGCGGCATCGGTCCGACGCATGACGACATCACCGCCGACGCCGTGGCGGCCGCCTTCGGCGTGGACCTGCCCGAACATCCCGAGGCGCTGGCCATCCTGTCGCGCCGCTATGGCGACGATTTCAACGCCGCGCGCCGTCGCATGGCGCGCATCCCCGAAGGCGGCGTTCTGATCGCCAATCCGGTCACCGATGCGCCCGGCTTCCAGATCGGCAATGTCTTCGTCATGGCCGGCGTGCCCAAGATCATGCAGGCCATGCTGGAGGATGTGGCCCCGCGTCTTCGTACCGGCGCGATCGTTCATGCTCAGACCCTCAAGGTCACCGGCGTCGGCGAGGGGGCGGTGGCCGATGTGCTGCGGGCGGCGGCCAATCAGCGCCGCGACCTGTCCTTCGGCAGCTACCCCTTCGGCCATGGCGGCACCGGCGAGATGGGAACCCAGCTGGTCATTCGTGGCCGTAACGCCAAGCAGGTCGATGCGGCGGCGCATGATTTGATCGCCGAACTGCGTGGTCTGGGCATCGATGTTGCCGCTGCGTAACCTCGCAAAGCCGTGATCGTGTGCGGCTCAGGCGCCACGGTTTCGCCTGTTTCCGGTCCGATGGGGGCCTTGCCCGCAACGCTTTCGCGCCGCGAACGCTGAGAGGGTTCCTCCCCTGATCGACCGCGCGTAATGCGGCCGACGCTTACTTAGGTGTATGAAATGACCTCCAGGAACTTCGCCCGCGTGGGCGGGATCGCCCTGACGACCGCCCTGCTGGCCGGCGTCGCCGCCCCGGCCATGGCCGGCTCCTTCTATGTCCAGGAACAATCGACCCGCGGCCAGGGTCGCGCCAACGCCGGCGTCGGCGCCGACAAGGGCGTCCAGTCGCTGTGGTGGAACCCCGCCGCCATCGCCGGAACCCAGCGCGAAGTCTACGTCGGCGCCCACGGCCTGATCCTGGACTCCGATGTCGACAATCGCGGCTCGACGCTCAGCTACAATTTGCCTGCCCCGACGCCGCCGTTCCCGGCCGGCACGATCCTCAGCGGCTCTACCGTTGTGGCTGGCGACCCGCACGTTCACGACGTGGTCGAAAGCGGCATCGTGCCGAACTTCGCCGTTTCCATGCCGATCGGCGACCGCTTCAATGTCGGCCTGGCGGTCCAGGCGCCCTACAACTTCACCACCAAATACGAAGAGCCTGACTTCGCCCGCTACGACGCCCTGACGTCGGAACTGCGTTCGGCCAACGTCAGCCTGGTCGCCGCCATGACGGTCACTGACTGGCTGGACATCGGTGCCGGCTTCGACGCCCAGTACGCCAAGGCGACCCTGTCTTCGGCGCTGCCGAACCTGCCGACCGTTGCTGGCGTTGCTCCGCTGGTGCTGATCCCCTCGGCCACCGACGGCCGCAACCAGCTGGAAGGCGACGGCTGGGATTACGGATGGAACGCCGGCGCCCAGATGCACTTCGGCAAGCTGGACCTGGGTCTGTCGTATCGCTCCAAGATTGAGCACGAACTGGAAGGCTCGGTGAACATCTCCGGCCTGACTGGCGCATTGGCTGCGGCGAACGTTTCGGCCGACGGCCAGGCCAGCTTCAACACGCCTTGGTACGCCACCGTCTCGGCTCGCTACGCCGTCAACGATCGCCTGACGCTGAACGCCCAGGTCAACCAGATTGGCTGGAGCGAGTTCGACGCCATCCGCGTGACCTATGGCGCCAACGGTCGTTCGACCATCGTTCAGGACTATGACGACGTCACCACCGGCGCGATCGGCTTCGACTACAAGATCGATCCGTCGATGACCTTCCGCGCCGGCCTGGGCTACGACCCGACCCCGACCTCGGACGATCACCGCACCGCCCGTATTCCGGATGGCGACCGCTGGCTCTACGCCGCCGGTCTGTCCAAGACGATCGGTTCGATGACCTTCGACGGCGCCGTGACCTACATCGACATCGACACCGCGACGATCAACGACACGCGCGACGTCTATGGCAACGGCCTGGTCGTCTCGAACCTGCGCGGCGAAGCGCAAGGCTCGGGCGTCGGCTTCTCGCTGGGCGCGACCTGGAACTTCTGAGTTCCGCTCAGCACCGGCTGACATGAGAACGGCGGCTCCTTCGCAGGAGCCGCCGTTTTTTTATTCCTCCACCGCGCAGCGGGGGAGGGGGACCGCGCGAAGCGGGGTGGAGGGGCGGAAACGGGCGCGACGTCCGACATGTCACGCCGTGCGACGGTCGCCCCCTCCACCGCTTCGCGGTTACCCTCCCCCGTTTCGCTGCGCTTCACGGGGGAGGATCTAGATCAGCCCTTGGCGGCGCCGCCGTAGCCCTTGCCGCCGTTCGACGGGCGGCGACGGGGGCGGCGCTTCATTTCGCCCTCGGCCGGTTTGACGTTGTCGTTGATCGAGGGCACACGCTCGCCGGCCAGGGGGTTGTAGGCGCGCTCGGGACGCGGGGCCGCCGGGGTTTCGCCCGGGCGGTTGCGACGCTGGCGGTGCGGCTGGCCGCCGCCTTCCGGACGCACGCCCTCGCGGTGCGGCGCGCGACGGCCGCGACCGCCCCGTCCCTGGCCGCCCTCGTTGCGCTCGCCGCCCTCGCGTTCCGGCATCGTCGCCTTCTTGCCGACGCCGGTGGCCATGATGGTGGCGTCCAGCTGGCCCAGGGCCTTGTCGTTACGACGGTCGATGGCCGGGATCTTCTGGCGCGTGACCTTCTCGATGTCGCGCAGCAGCTTCATCTCGTCGCCGGCGACGAAGCTGACGGCGGTGCCGTCCTTGCCCGCCCGCGCGGTGCGGCCGATGCGGTGGACGTAGCTTTCCGGCACGTGCGGCAGTTCGAAGTTCACGACGTGCGAGACGCCGTCCACGTCGATGCCGCGCGCGGCGATGTCGGTGGCGACCAGGACGCGCAGCTTGCCGGCCTTGAAGGCGGCCAGGGTGCGTTCACGCTGGGGCTGGCTCTTGTTGCCGTGGATGGCCCCGGCCTCGACGCCGCCGGCTTCCAGATAGGCCGCGACCTTGTCGGCGCCGTGTTTGGTCTTGGTGAAGACCAGGCAGCGCGTGTACTCGGGATCCGAGAACATCTCGGTCAGCAGGGCGCGTTTGCGGCCCTGTTCGATATAGACGACCGACTGGCTGATACGCTGCACCGTGGTCGACTGTGGCGTGACCTGGACCTTGACCGGGTCCTTCAGCAGTTCGCCCGCCAGCTTGCCGATCTCGGACGGCATGGTCGCCGAGAAGAATAGGTTCTGGCGCTTGGCCGGGATCTTGGAGACGATCTGGCGGATCGGCTTGATGAAGCCCAGGTCCAGCATCTGGTCGGCCTCGTCCAGGACGAAGATCTCGGTCGAGGACAGGTCCAGGTTCTTCTGCTGGATGTGGTCCAGCAGGCGGCCGGGCGCGGCGATCAGGATGTCCAGACCCTGTTGCAGGGCCCGCTCCTGACCGCCGTATTTCACGCCGCCGAAGATCACCGCGACCCGGAAGCCCAGGTGCGCGCCATAGGCCTTGAAGCTGTCGCCGATCTGGGTCGCCAGTTCACGCGTGGGGCTCAGGACCAGCACGCGCGTCGTGCGCGGCTTGGGGGCGATGCGGTTTTCGGCCAAACGATGCAGGATCGGCAGGGCGAAGGCGGCCGTCTTGCCCGTGCCGGTCTGGGCGATGCCCAGCAGGTCCTTGCCGGCCATGACGTCGGGAATGGCCTTTTCCTGGATCGGGGTCGGCTTGGTGTAGCCGGTCGAGGCCAGGGCCTGCAGCAGGGCCTTGTTCAGGCCCATGGATTCGAATGTGGTGCTCACAGCAGTCTATCTTTCGCGTAGCGGCAGGGCGCTATCAGCCATGGCATGACGCCGTCGGGCCGCGCACCGCCAGTCCCGACGGGGCCTCGGGGAGGAGGCCTGCGGGGTGGATCGGGCGCCGCCCCGCGTGTCCGGGCAGCGAATGGATATGAGGGGCCGGCGGCTTCTACAGACAGGTCCGAGGGGGACCCACACGCGCTGGAGACGCCGGAGATCGCGAGTGTGCGACGCCGCGCAAATGGGCGCTTATCGCCGATAAGTCAACTGCGGGGCCCCTCAGGGCGCGTATCGCGTCGCCGCCTCGGGCAGGCCGTCGGGCAGGCCGATGGCCGCGCGCCAGTCCTCGGGATGCAGCCGCGCCATCTCCAGATCCAGCCACGCCAGCGGCTTCAGCGCCCCGTCCTCGTCCCAGAACCGCTCGGCCCACGGCTGGCCCGTCTCGATCGCCCGCGCCCGGTCCCGCGCCGTCGCCTCGGGCCCCAGATGCGTCGCCCGCCAGTGATACAGCCACGGAATATGCCAGTGCGGCGCCCGGCTCAGCCGCTCGTCCGTCATCGCCGCCGCCAGACATTCCGCCAGCGCCCGCGCGTCCTCCAGCTGGGCGTTGAAGGCGTCGCGCCGCGCCTGGATATGCCGGTCCCAGCCCTCGGCCGGCTCGATCGGCGCCAGCGTCGGCTCGGGCCGTTTCCAGCCTTCCGCCTCGCGCCGCTTCCACAGGGCGGGCACCCCGACGTCATAGCGTGCGGCGACCGACCGCGCGGTCTCGCCGTCCTCCCACGCCTTCCTGACCTCGGCCCAGACGGCGTCCGGCCGAATCTTGCGATGTATGCCCTGGCTCATGGGACAGGGGTGTCGCACGCCCCTGCGTCATCATCGGTCGCACCCGCGCCTCATGCACAGCGGGCGGGTGACCCCTGACATCTCGCGATGTGGAAAATCAAATCTCTAGCCTCGAAAATCGGCCTTCTTCCGGCCTGGGGTAGAGACCGCCCCATAATGTCCGCATGGAAAAACGCCGCTACAAGATCAAACCGCCCGAGGTCTGGACCCAGGTCCGAAAGGACTATCTGTCCGGCCTCGACGCCAAGACCGTCGCCGCCCGCCACGACGTGACCGAGGCCTCCATTCGCGCCCGCGCGACGAAGGAGGGCTGGTCCCGCCATCCGCGCAGCGAGGCCGCAACGCCTGCGCCCCAGCCCCTGTCGTCTCAGGACGCGGCCGACCTGTCGCCCGACGACCCGAACGACCCGGCAGCCCTGGCCCGCGCCGCCGCCCAGGCTTCGGGTCGCGCCCTGCACGCCCAGGACTTCGCCCAGGCCCGCGCCCTGGCGGCCCTGGCCGAGACCTATCGCAAACTGGCCGACCGCGACGGCCCCGGCCGCGCCGCCCGCCTGACGGTGAAAAACGCGCCCCTGCAACTGGTCTTCGACATCCTGACCAATGAGGCCGAGGCCGAGAACCGCTTCGCCATGAACACCAGCGACAAGAGCGACTGGGAACTGCGCGGCCAGTACTGGCAGGCGAAGCAGAAGCTGACCCGCGCCAACGATGAATGGAGCGAGGCCCAACTGGCCCGCCGCGTCCAGCTGGACCGCCGCATCGCCGCGTTAGAGGACCAGCTCCGCGCCGCCGGCCTCGACCCCGTCATCGAACGCGAACAGGACCGCCGCATCTCCCAGGGGATCGACCTCTACGTCGGCGAGCCGCGCGGGACCATCACGATGGAGGAGTGGGACAAGACGCTGGATGAGCTGTGAAAAGTTGCCAGGCCGACAACCCATCGCCGCGTCAAAAGCCAGGGAATGCCCTGCCCCTCGTTTCGCTAGGAAATTCCCTCAGGGTTGTGCAGAGTGGGGGCAACTTCATCCGAATCGGACCGATCATGCTTTCAGAGCCGACCAAATCTATCTTGGGGGAAGGGAAAATCCTCCAAGGCGACGTGGTGAAGGCGCTCAAGTCCGTAGAGGCCGAGTCGGTGGATCTTGTCGTTTCATCTCCGCCATACAATATCGGAAAAATATACGAACGAGACCAGCCTCGAAGCCTTGAAGAGTATAAGGTTTGGCAAGCGTCTGTAGTTGATGCCGTTTGCGGAAAAATTAAGCCATCTGGAAGTGTTTGCTGGCAGGTCGGAAGTTATGTCAAAGAGGGAGAAATTTACCCGCTCGACATAATGTTTTATGACTTGTTCAAGAAGAACGGGTTCAAGCTTAGAAATCGGATCATCTGGCGATTTAATTTTGGTTTGAACTCTGATCGACGATTTTCTGGGCGATATGAAACCGTTCTATGGTTCACAAAATCGGATGATTATAAGTTCAATCTCGATCCAGTTCGCATTCCTCAGTTGTATCCGGGAAAGCGGCATTCCAAAAGTAAGGGGGCTAAAGCGGGCCTGCCGAGCGGGAACCCACGGGGCAAGAATCCTTCGGATTATTGGGAATTTTCTGCGGAAAAGGACTTTCTTGAAAATCCTGTGTGGGAAATCCCGAACGTTAAAGCCAATCACCCCGAGAAGACCGACCACCCCTGCCAATTTCCTATTGAGCTTGCGGAGCGTTGCGTCTTAGCGCTCAGCGAACCAGGTGATTTGATCCTAGACCCATTCGTGGGGACGGGTGCAGCCGTATTGGCCGCGGTGAAACAAAGCAGGCGAGCCGTCGGCATTGATCGCGATCCAGTTTTTGTAAAGCTCGCTCGCGCACGCCTGAAGCAACTTGCCGCCGGGACCTTGCCAGTTCGACCGCTTGGTCGTCCTGTGAGTGCTCCGAGTACATCGCAGAAAGTCGCATTGGTTCCGGAAGAATGGCGGGAAGCCGGCTGAACTCGCCTGGGGAGGGGAGAATGAAAAAGACCATAAAAATAAAAAAGGTGAAAGCTCCGCCTTCCGCTCAAGATATCCTGAAGCGTGATCACTTCAGCAGGGTTCGTGCGCTCTTCCGTTTATCCGGTTTCAAAAGAATCGGTAGCATGATGGACAAGGAGTTCACCTTTGATGGGAGCACCTGCGACATAGATGATGTATTTTACCTAGAAAACGTGATCGTTTTTGTAGAATATACAGTTTCGAACGATGTATCGACACATCTTAAAAAGAAGTCCGTGCCGTTTCGAAAGATGGTAGAGAAGCCGACAGAGTTTCTCGTATATCTTAAGGAAAAGTTCCCTGCCTTCGTGGAGGCCGTGTCAGGTATATATGATCTCGACCAATGTCGAGTATTTATCCTTTATGCATCACGTCATCCAGTTGCAAATGAGACAAAAGCCGAAGTCCCAAGCGTAAAATACCTCGACTACAATGTGGTGAGATATCTAGAGAGCGTTTCTCGAGCAGTAAAACATACGGCTCGATATGAAATATTGGAATTTCTAGAACTCCCCGTTACAGAGTTCGGCTCGGCAGTGCTTGATCCAGCGTCAGCAGCAGCATCGGTTTATGATGGCTCTGTGCTGCCAGAGTCGCACTCCAACTATGGCGCTGGTTTTAAAGTCGTCTCATTCTACATCGATCCTGATGCGCTTTTAAAGCGAGCTTACGTCCTCAGGCGAGATGGATGGCGGGTAGGGGCGAGCTTGTATCAACGCATGATTTCGAGTGCCAAGATTGAGAAAGTTCGGCGTTACTTGCGGTCAAAAAAACGGGTGTTCATAAATAACGTGATCGCTACCCTTCCTGAATCAACGAAAATTGTTGATGAAAACGGCGCAACGACAGATACAGCCAAGATTACAAAGACTAAACGTGCCAGAATTCAGATACCCAACGAAATAGGGACTATAGGCATTATTGATGGGCAACATAGGTTATTCTCGTACCACGAAGGAGGGTCGGGGGAGGCCGAGATTGCTGTCCTCAGAAAGCGACAAAACCTACTTGTCACGGGAATCATATTCCCAAATGGCATGTCGGAAGAAGAAAAGATGCGCTTCCAAGCAAACTTGTTCTTGGAAATAAACTCTACTCAGACGGCTGTTAAGTCTGACCTTACGCAAGCAATCGAAATACTGTTACGGCCTTATTCGGCAGTTGCTATAGCAAAAAGAGTTATTAATCGTCTTAATGAAGGAGGCGGTGCTTTAGGAAATCAGTTTGAGAAGTATTTTTACGACCAAGATAAAATGAAAACGACTTCTATTGTTAGCTATGCGCTAGCTCATCTTGTTCGTATTGGAGGTCCAGACTCTCTTTTCAACGCGTGGACGTCTCCATCTAAGCAGGACTTAAAAGAAGGAAGCAATGACGCTCTTCTAGAAGATTATGTTTCCTATTGCTCAATGGAGGTGGCGAAATTTATGTCTTCGGTGAAATCCCAAGTCTCGCCTGAGCGTTGGACTACTGACCGTAAAACTCCAGGCTATTTCCTTACGACAACAACGATCAACGGGTGTTTGAGTCTTTTTAGACGAATTGTTCGTAATGGTAAGGTGGCGGATGTTGCGTCCTATAATAAATCCCTTAAAGGCCTGAACGAGTTTGTCTTTGCGGACTACAAATCCAGTCAATACAATAAGCTTGGAGAGGCGCTCTATAATAAGTATTTTGCTTAGTTTGGCAAAAATTACCGCCCCTTCCTAAACCGCTCCTGCGCCTCCGCCGCCGCCTCGGCGCGCCAGCGTTTCGGCGCGGACTTGTCGACGGCTTCGCCGGCGCCGGTCAGGGCTTCGTTGGCGAACTCCAGGTCCATCAGCTTCATGCGCTTGATCTCGTCGCGCAGGCGGCCGGCTTCCTCGAACTCCAGGTTGGAGGCGGCCTCGCGCATGCGGCCTTCCAGATCGCGCAGGGCGGCCTGGAAGTTGGAGCCGACGAAGGGTTTGGAGGCTTCGGCCACGCCCGGCCTGGTCAGGCGATCCATCTCGCGCGACTCATAGGGGCTGTCCATGATCTCCTTGATGTCGCGCTTGACCGTTTCGGGCGTGATGCCGTGTTCTGTGTTGTAGGCGACCTGGCGTTCGCGGCGGCGGTCCGTCTCGGCGATGGCGCGCTCCATGCTGCCGGTCATGCGGTCGGCGTACAGGATGACGCGGCCGTCCACATTGCGCGCGGCGCGGCCGATGGTCTGGATCAATGAGGTCTCCGAGCGCAGGAAGCCTTCCTTGTCCGCATCCAGGATGGCGACCAGGCCGCACTCGGGGATGTCCAGACCCTCGCGCAGCAGGTTGATGCCGATCAAACAGTCGAACGTGCCCAGCCGCAGGTCGCGCAGGATCTCGATCCGCTCCAGCGTATCGACGTCGGAGTGCATGTAGCGAACGCGGATGCCCTGCTCGTGCATATATTCGGTCAGGTCCTCGGCCATCTTCTTGGTCAGGGTGGTGACCAGGCTGCGATAGCCCTTGGCCGTCGTCGCCTTGACCTCGTCGATGACGTCGTCGACCTGGTTGCGGGTCTTGCCCGAGACGGGGCGGATCTCGACCGGCGGGTCGATCAGGCCGGTGGGGCGGATCACCTGCTCGACGAAGACGCCGCCCGCCTGTTCCATCTCCCACGGGCCGGGGGTGGCGCTGACGTGCACCGTCTGGGGGCGCATGGCCTCCCATTCCTCGAACTTCAGCGGGCGGTTGTCGATGCAGGAGGGCAGGCGGAAGCCGTATTCCGCCAGCGTCGACTTGCGGCGGTAGTCGCCCCGGAACATGCCGTTGATCTGGCCGATGGTGACGTGGCTCTCGTCCACGAACAGCAGGGCGTTGTCGGGGATGTATTCGAAGAAGGTCGGCGGCGGCTCGCCCGGCGCGCGGCCCGTCAGCCAGCGGCTGTAGTTCTCGATGCCGGCGCAGCTGCCGGTGGCCTCCATCATCTCCAGGTCGAAGCGGGTGCGTTGCTCCAGCCGCTGGGCCTCCAGCAGCTTGCCGTTCTCAACCATCCAGTCCAGCGTCTCCTTCAGCTCCGCCTTGATGCCGGCGGCGGCCTGGTTCAGCGTCGGGCGCGGCGTCACATAGTGGCTGGCCGCATAGACGGTGATCTCGTTCAGATCGGCCGTCTTCTTGCCCGTCAGCGGATCGAACTCCTGGATGGCCTCCAGCTCGTCCCCGAACAGGCTGATCCGCCACGCCCGATCCTCCAGGTGGACGGGGAAGATTTCGATCACATCGCCCCGCTTCCTGAACATCCCCCGGTCGAAGTTTAGGTCGTTGCGCTTGTACTGCAGCGCGATCAGATCCGCCCGCAGCTTCGCCTCGTCGATCTGGTCCCCCACCTTCAGCGTGAACGTCATCGCCGTATAGGTCTCGACCGACCCGATCCCGTAGATGCAGGACACCGACGCCACAACAATGACGTCTTCGCGTTCTAGTATAGCCCGCGTCGCAGAGTGCCGCATACGGTCAATCTGCTCATTGATGCTTGAGTCCTTTTCAATGTACGTATCCGTACGCGGAACATAAGCTTCCGGCTGGTAGTAATCGTAGTAGCTGACGAAGTATTCGACGGCGTTATCGGGGAAGAACGACTTGAATTCGGAATAGAGCTGGGCCGCCAACGTCTTGTTCGGCGCCAGAATCAGGGCGGGGCGCTGGGTTTCCTCGATCACCTTGGCCATCGTGAAGGTCTTTCCCGAGCCGGTGACGCCCAGCAGGACCTGGTCGCGGTCCCCGGCCTGGGCCTGGGCCACCAGTTCGGCGATGGCGGCGGGCTGGTCGCCGGCGGGCGTATATTTGGTCTCCAGCCGGAAGCGGCCGCCCTTCTTCTTGCCCTCGTGCGAGGGACGGTGCGGCACCCAGTCGGCGGGCGCGGCGACCGGCTCCTCCGGCGTCAGGCGCGGCCCGGCGACCGGGGCGAACATCGGCATTTTCCCGGTGTCGCGGATGAAGGCGGCCGACGCCTCCTGCACTCCCGGATTGGGCACGTGAACGGGCTTGGCCGGCTTGGCGGCGGCGGGCTTCGGCGTCGAAGAACGGTTCATGAACAGAACTTATGAAGCCGCATCCGTCGGCGCTAGAGGGCGGCGAATACGTGAAAGATGTTCTGGGCCGGACTGACGTGTTTGCACGCTGACTTGCGGCACCGTGTGCCGCGTCTATGAGAGTCGCGCTATGTTGACCGTAGCCAAGTTTACAAAAATTGGCGTCGGACCCACCCAAATGCGACGTGAATGTGGCTCATCTGCTACGGTGATGTCGGATTTCAAACACATCTAGGATTTTTTTGTGGCGTGTCCTGCATTCTTCTGCATGACAGTCCTGTGAAGGTAATTCATTGAGGGGTCGAAAAGCATGCATATTGACTTGAAATCTGGCCGGACACTGCGACGTGGTCTACTTGCGGGCACTGTGCTTGCCGGCGTGCTTGGGACAGGCGGCGCTGCGATAGCCCAGAACGATTCCTCTAGGTCGCAGACGACAGAAGTTGGCGAGATTGTGGTCACAGGGTCGCGTATACGTCGCGACGCCACAAATGCTCCGACGCCTTTGATTCAGATCGGGCAGGACGAAGTCCTGCAATCGGGCGAGGCCAACGTCATCGACTTCTTGGCCGACATTCCAGCGCTGTCGTTTTCTCAGGTGCCTGAGGACACCACGGGCTCAAACCTTAACGACGGCGGCCTGTCGCTTCTGAACCTGCGCGGCTTGGGTTCGGTTCGCACGCTTGTGCTAGTCGACGGCCGCCGCCACGTAGGTTCTTCGCCCGGTTCTTTGTCGGTCGATGTTGACACTATCCCGCGTCTGCTAATCGAAAATACTGAGGTGATCACGGGCGGGGCCGCGGCCGTATATGGCGCCGATGCCGTTTCAGGCGTGGTCAATTTCACCCTGCGAAAGGACTTTGACGGCCTGGAGGTTGATGCCGCATTGGCCGAGGTCAACCAAGATGGTCAACTCAGCGAACGCTTGTCGGCTCTGTGGGGCAAGAACCTGCTTAACGATCGACTTAACGTCTACGTTTCGGGCGAGTACCAGCGCAGCGATGAGGTGTTGGACCGGGATGTAGATTGGCGGAGGGAAGCTTGGGGCTTCATCAGCAACGACGCGGACCCTTCGTCGGCGCCCAGCGATGGTGTTATCGACCTGATCCTAGTCAACAATCTGCGAACCTATATCCGCGGCACCGATCGTGGCGGCATCACCATTCTGGCAACGGGTGTCCAGCGTAGCCCGGTCAGCGACCCAGACGTTCCATTCGCCACCTGTCCGACGACCTCTTTCTCATCGAACTGTTTCTCCGTCGCGCCGACCAACAATCCGAACAACAGCTATCTGTATACGGACGACGGCGCATCTCAGCCGGTTGTTTTCGGCCCGATCCGGCAACAGACCGGCTTCTCGCGCACGACCAGCAACGGCGGATTGGGTCAGAACCCCAATACAGAACAGGGGCAGAACAGCCGTTTGCCTGAATCAAAGAATTATCGCTTCCAGTCCGGCTTCAACATGAAGTTGACGGACACGATCGAAGCCTTCGGAG
Source organism: Brevundimonas fontaquae (assembly GCF_017086445.1). Lineage (NCBI taxonomy): Bacteria > Pseudomonadati > Pseudomonadota > Alphaproteobacteria > Caulobacterales > Caulobacteraceae > Brevundimonas > Brevundimonas fontaquae. The sequence goes on from NZ_CP070968.1 coordinate 1,237,807, forward strand.
AGGCAAAGTACGTCAAGGAGGAGACGTACGACGCCGGCCAACGGGTCTTCCACGACTTCAATATCCGACAGTTCGCGCCCGGCACGGTGGGCGCAATAACGGCCACATCGGCTTTCGAAATCGGGCTGGACAACGCCTATCTGCCCACCGACGTCCGCCAGGCAATCCTGAACAACCGGCGCCAAGTCTACAACTCAGCCGGAGTTTTGACAGGCACGGTGCTGGACCAGCGAGCCCAGCACAAGCTGTACGGACCGGAGAGGACCCAGGAGAATACCCGCGAACTGCAACGCTATGTCCTGGGTCTGCGCGGCGACGCGCCTGACTTTGGGCCTCTGCGGAACATCCGCTGGGAGGCCGGCTATACGTATGGCCAGATGGACAATGAGAATGTCGAGCTAGGCGTTGACATTGTCCGTTATCAGGCTGCGGCGGACGCGGTCATTGACACCGGCGGCATCGTCAACGGTCGCCCTGGAGAAGTGGTTTGCCGTGTTCAGCTGCTGAGCAAGCAGGGTATCGCGGTGCCTGACGCAACGCTGGGCGGCGTAAGCTATTCGCGACAAGGCGACGTCATCAACAATTGTGCGCCTGTTCGCGTCTTCGGTCCTGGCGGTTTCTCGCAAGAGGCGCTGGACTACATCCAAGCTTCTATAAAGGTGGAAGACCAGAACAAGCAGCATGATTTCGTTGCTTTCACCGGCGCTGATCTCTGGGACTTCTGGGGGGCAGGTCCGATAGGTGCAGTCGTTGGCTATGAGTATCGTAAGGAGATCACCAGCGGTATTGGTCGGGATCGCGATCGAGCAGGCCGCCTGCTGTTCTTGAACAGCGGTGCGAACTTCGAGGAAGCGTCCTATGACACTAATGAGATGTTCGCCGAACTCCAGGTGCCAATCATGCGGGACACTTGGTTGGGCCGTTCGCTGGACGTTAGCGGTGCGTATCGCTACTCCGACTACTCCAACGTCGGCGAACAAGAGACCTACAGCCTGGGCCTGACATATCGTCCGGTCGACGAACTGCTGCTGCGGGCCACCACTTCGACAGCGATCCGCGTGCCGAACCTCAGCGAAACCAATGACCCGCTGAGCCAGACCTTCGCCAACGGCTTTAGCGATCCCTGCAGCGCGACAGTCATTAACAACTTGGCGGACCGAACGATTGCTAATAACCGGATCGCCAACTGCGGAGCGCTAGCGACTGCAGCCGGCCTGAATCTCAACTTCGCTGATCTGGCCGCTTCGAACGCCTACCTGCCCAACTACGGTAGCGGTTCGGTGTCAGGGTCGTCGGGTGGCAACCCCTTCCTGCAGCCAGAGACGTCCGAGAGCTTCACCTACGGCTTCGCCTGGACGCCCAAGTATCTGCTGCCCCGTCTCGCTATCGTGATGGACTATTACGATATCGAGATAAATAACGCGATCGCCTCGGTGTCGGCTCAGTCGGCGGCGAACCAGTGTGTTAGCGGTGACCAGATCAACACCGGAGCTTGCCAAACCCAAACTCGCGATCCGTCCACCTTCCTCGTAACCAACTTCATCGAAGGCTCGCTGAACTATGCGGCGCTTGCCGCTAAGGGTGTCGATTTCTCAGCCACCTGGGGTTCGGATTTGCCTCGGTTCGGTGGTCGCGGCTGGGGCTCCTTCCGTCACGCCATTCGTGGCAACTGGCTGATCGAGCAGGTGGACTACCTGAACATTGACGATCCGTCGGATGGCACCGATTATCAGGACACGGTCGGTTCGCCCCGCGTGCGTCTGCTGTCCACCTTGACCTGGTCGCCGACAGATACCTTGTCGTTCAGCTGGGATTGGGACTGGCAGGCCAGCCAGGAGATCGAGGATATGGATAACATCCTCGCCAACCCTGATCGTTATGAGACGATCAAGTACATTGAAACTGGTGATTTCAGTCAGCACGACTTCTCTGTGCGCTGGAACGTGCGAGACGACGTGACGCTCAGAGCGGGAGTGGTTAACGCCTTCGATGCAGAACCTGCACGTTGGCTCGGCAACACCAGCGCGGACAACTTCGACTTGTTCGGGCGGCGCTTCTTCATCAGCGCAAACTTCAAGAGCTTCTAAACCACTCAGACCGATCATCGCCTTGGGCGCGGAGGGCAACCTTCGCGCCCTTTTTCTTTGAGCGTTGACCGTCATCTTGACATCCTCACACAGTATGCCCCATACACTGTGTATCACACACTATGTGACGCACGGAGACGGCGAGTGAGCGAGAACGATGAGGCGTTGCTGTTCGAGAGCCTGCGGCTGGAGCTGCGGCGGGGGTCGTTGATCCTGGCCGTGCTGGCGAGCCTCAGGCGCGAGCAATACGGCTATTCGCTGCGGGTCGCCCTGGGCGAGGTCGGGGTCGAGATGGAGGAGAGCACCCTCTATCCGCTGCTGCGCCGGCTGGAGAGCCAAGGGCTGCTGGACAGCGAATGGCGCGAGGAGGAGCGGCGCAAGAAACGGTTCTACCGCCTGTCGCCGCGCGGGGAGGCGATGCTGGAACGGCTCGCTGTGGAATGGCGCGGCCTGTCGGCCTCGCTGGAGAAGATGCTGTGAACACCGGGAAAGAGGGAGAGACCGGCATGGACCTGGTCGAACGTTATCTGAAGGCCGTGGCGGCCCAGCTGCCGAAGGACAACCGCGACGACATCGTCGCCGAGCTGCGCGACGAGATCATGGGGCGTCTGGAGGCGCTGGAGGCTCGACTGGGACGGGCGCCCACCGACGACGAGGTCGAGGCCCTGCTGCGCGAGGTCGGCCATCCGCTGAGCGTGGCGGCGCGCTATCGCCCTGGACCGCATGCCCTGATCGGGCCTGAGCTTTATCCGTGGTGGATGTTCGGGCTGAAGGTCGGGCTGACGGTCATGGCGGCCGTCACCCTGATCGGTCTGGCGGTGCGGGTCCTGGTCGGCGACGTCTATGTGGGCCAGGCGATCGGGCAGGGGATCTCCAGCCTGATCAGCGGCGCGATCACGGTCGTCGGACTTCTGACCGCCGTCGGCTTCGTGCTGGAGCGGCAGTCGTGCCGCCCCGACTTCATCGCCAAATGGCGGGTCAAGGATCTGGGTGTGTTCGAGCTGGGGGGCGATTTCGACGCCGAACGGTGGACGACCCAGCGGATCGCCAAGGGCGAATGGTTCACCAGGGGCGCCGAAGGGGCCTCAAAGTCAGGGCAAGCCGTGCGCAAGAGCGCCGAGATGTCGCCCGTGGCGCGCGCGGTGGCCAGCGCCATCGGCTGGACCGTGGTGCTGCTGTGGTGGACGGGCCTGCTTCAGACGCGGCCGGTCTCGCCCGACGAGCTGTTCGGCGTGATCGACGGCGTCAACTACGGCCGAATCCTGACGGACATGATCAGCGTCGCCTATTGGCCGGTCGCCCTGTTCGCGGCCTGCCGCATCGGCTTCGACCTGATGCGGGCGGCGTCGGGCGGCAATGTGCGGCTGACGGCGCTGGGCGACCTGGCGTTCGGGATCGCCGCCGCCTGGGGCCTGTTGTGGGTCTGGTTCTGGTCGGCCCTGTCGCCGCTGATCTGGGTCGGCAGCGTCACCGATTTCGTGGATCGGATTCGGGTTCTGATCGGCCGCTCCGGCGAGGACGTGGGCGGGGTGGCGACGATCCTGATGGTCGTGGTCGTCTGGGCCTTCGCCGCAGAGGTGGTGCGGGTCATCCGGGCGGCAGCGCGACTGGTCGTCGGTCGATAAAGGCGACGCCCCCTCTTGACGGCGTGTAACCTATAGGTGATATGTCACCTCAAGGTTACTTCAGGAGGAAGTCGTGAACAAGGACGAAAACGCCGCTGTTATGCGGGTGCAGTCGAGCCGGCGTCGATACTGGTGGGGCGGCGTCGCCATGCTCGTCATCGGCGCCGCCGCCTTGGCCGGCGGAGCGGGTTTCGCGCTCATGCAGGGAACAGAGGGCGATCAGGCGACGACCGCGGGCGTGGCGGCGGGCTTCGGCTTCGGGCTGATGCTCATCGGGGCCATGATGGCCTGGTGCGGCCGCCCCGGTCAGCCGATCGATGTGGCGGAGAGCCGGGACGGCGCCCGCCGCGAAAAGCTGCAGCGGGGGCGTACGCAACAGCTGGTTCTTTACCCGTTGGTGCTGCTGCTGTTCATGGCTCAGGCGCATCTGGCCATGCAGCGGGTCTTGGGCGGCGACCACAACCTCGGCGCCTATGTGCAGATCCTGTTGCCGGTTCTGTACGGCTGGCTGATCCCTGTGCTCGTCATGGGCTGGGACTGGAACGCGCAGAAGAACCGCCGTCTAATGGAAGACGAGCTGACGCAGGTTCTGCGGGCGCGATCAATGATCCTGGCCTTTGTCGTGCTGATGGGCGGGGTCACCCTGGCGCTGGGTCTGGGTCTGTGGCGCGCGGACTATGGCGTGCTGGCCCTGCCCTATGTCCTGGCGCTGGGTGGGGCGTCGGCGGGCCTGCGGTTCGCTTGGCTGGACCGCGAGGCCGGTCGCGATGGGTGATCCCAGGCTCGGCTCGCGGCTGAAGGAGGCGCGCACCGCCGCAGGCCTGACGCAGCAGGGGCTGGCCGACAAGGCCAGCGTCTCGCGCAAGACCATCAATACGGTCGAGAACGGCGTCTTCGTGCCCTCGACCGTTCTGGCCCTTGAACTCGCCCGGGCCTTGGACACGACGGTGGAGGCATTGTTCTTCCTGAGAGAATGATCCGATCCATGTCCGAAAACCGCGAGACATCGTCGGGCGGGCGGCGCATTCTTGGGGCATGGATCAGTTGTTGGATCAGGAGGCGTGTTGGCGCGCCGTCGTGGCGCGGGACGCCCGTTTCGACGGGCGTTTCTTCACCGGCGTGACCTCGACCGGCATCTATTGTCGGCCTGTCTGCCCGGCGCGGACGCCGAAGCGCGAGAATGTGGTCTTTCACCCCAGCGCCGCAGCGGCCGAGGCTGCGGGCTTGCGGGCCTGTCTGCGGTGCAGGCCAGAGACGGCGCCGGAAATGGGCGCCTGGCGCGGCACGTCCAACACCGTCAGCCGGGCCCTGGCCCTGATCGAGGCGGGGGCATTGGATGTCGGCGACGCGGACGCGCTGGCGACACAGCTGGGCATGGGCGAACGGCAGCTGCGCCGCCTGTTCCGCCAGCATCTGGGCGCCGCCCCGGTCAGCGTGGCCCAGACACGGCGCGTCCTTCTGGCCAAACAGTTGATCCACGAGACCGACCTGTCGATGGCCGAGGTGGCGATGGCGTCGGGTTTCGGCAGCGTGCGACGCTTCAACGAGACGTTTCAGGCCCTGTATGGGCGCGCACCGTCCGACCTGCGGCGTCGCAAGGTCGAGGCCGAAGCGGGCGGAGTGATCAAGATCGGCCTGTCCTACCGCCCGCCCTATGATTGGGACGCCATGATGACGACCTTGGCGACGCGCGGCGTCGCTGGCGAGGCGGTTGTCGATGGCGTCTGGACCCGGCGGCTGCGCCCCGACTTGGATGGCACGGAGGGTGTGGTGACGGTGCGCCCCGCCCAGCCGGGCAAGGCGGCGGTCGAGGCGCGGATCGACAATCTGAAAGCCTTGCCGGGCGTGCTGGCGCGGGTCCGACGGGTGTTCGACCTCGCCGCCGATCCCGAGGCGATCACGCGCGACCTGTCGAACGACCCCGTTCTGCACGCCGCAATCACAGCCAGGCCGGGGTTGAGGCTCGCGGGCGACTGGATCGACACGGGCGAGGATGCGCCCAGCGACCGGCTGACGACGACGGACGCCGCTCTGCTGGCGCGCGCCGAGCGGTGGCGGCCGTGGCGGGCCTATGGCGCACTCTACTGGGCCTTAAACGAGGAGCGGCGAGATGACCAAGCAGCCTGACATGCACCTGACCCTGGATCGCATCCCGTCGCCCGTCGGCGAGGTGTTGGTCGTCACCGACGCCGACGGCGCGGTGCGGGCATTGGACTTCCACGACTACGAAACCCGTCTGCGCCTGCTGCTGCGCCGACACTACGGTGAGGTCGTGCTGACCGAAGGCCGCGCGCCGGAGCCCGTGCGCCGGGCGGTCGAGGCCTGGTTCGGCGGCGACCTGACCGCCTTTGACGCGATCACGGTCCGCACCGGCGGCACGGATTTCCAACGCGCCGTGTGGAAGGCCTTGCGCGACATCCCGACCGGCGAGACCCGCACCTATGGTCAGCTCGCTGCGGCGATCGGCGCGCCAAAGGCCGTCCGCGCCGTGGGCCTGGCCAACGGCGCCAATCCGGTCGGCGTCATCGTGCCATGCCACCGCGTGATCGGAGCGAACGGGACGCTGACCGGCTATGCCGGCGGGCTGGAGCGCAAACGCTGGCTCCTTGCGCATGAAGCGGGCGGCCGGCTCTTTTAGCGAGTTGGTGGGGCAGGCGACGGTGAAAGAGGAGAGATCACCTGGGGCGCAGTTGGCGATGCGCCGCCCTTCAGCTCAGCGATATATTCCAGTTCGCGTTTGGCGTTTGCGTCATCGGGATCGATTTTGAGCGCGGCCTCATAAGCGGCCTTCGCCTCGTCCAATCGACCCAGTTCGATCAGGCTAAAACCGCGCCGGCGATGGAACGGGCCGCGATGCAAAAGCATCAGCATATCGTCGTCCGCCAATGCGGCGTCAGCCAGAACCAAGGCGTCGTTCCAACGTCCCAGCCCCTGCAGGGCGGCGGCCTTTTCGACAAGCAACAACCAGTTTTTCGGCTGTACCTTCAGCACGCGATCCAGATAGCTGATGCCCTCTTCGTACCGACGCGCCTCGACGGCTTCCGAGGCGAGCATCAGGGCGATGTCGCCATAGACGTTGGGCAGCGCCGTCGCGCCCTTGGCGCCGCTTCCATTCTTCCCGGCGGCTGCCGACAGGCCGACCATCATCAGCAGCACGTCGCCGGGATCGGAGACTCTTACAACGTGCTGGCCTGCTTGCTCGACTAACTGTCCATAATCCGCAGGCATTCGATCCAGCGCCTGACGAAGCGCGGGAAGACGCCGGGCGAGAGCGGGATAGCCCCGTCGTTGAAAGTCGGTGTTGGCCTGAACGAAAAGGTCATGATCTCGGGCTTCCTGACGCGACATCTGCGGCGTATCGGCGACGGTTGCCGCAAAAGCCGGCGCGGGGGCCGTCGTTAAGGCAGCCGTCGACAGCGCCAGTGCTGCAGCCAAAATTCTCAGCATGATTGTTCGCTCCCCATCGGTCGTATGACCATAGGCGCAACCTGGGGGATTTGGCGAGGCTTGGCGCTCGGCGCCTGTCGTTAGCCCCGCGTGAACCGTTCGGGCGGCAGGGCGGCGTGGGTGAAGCGGGCCTGACGCACCGCGCCTTTGAAGTAGTTCACGCGGTTGATGCGGCAACCGACCGAGGCGCGGCCTGGCCCTTGCGGCGTGAACAGCAGCGGGTGCTCTCCCTGCAGAACGCCGTCGACATAGGCCCTGTACAGGACGCCGTCGAAGGTCTGGGCGACGTGGAACCACTGTCCGCACGGATGGAGCCGCTCGGGGAAGATCAGGGTGTGGTTGTATCCGGGGCCGCGCGTGAAGGCGTCTAGGTACCAACGATCCTGAACCACGCGTATCTCGAACAGGAAGCGCGTCTGCGACGGTGGCTGACCGGCCGGCGCCTCTTCGGCGAGATGAAACCAGCGCTGTTCGAAGGCGCCGCCGTCGGGTCGGAACAGGGCCTCGAACGTAAAAGTCTCGGCCCCGGCCAGCGGATGCTGATCGATGAACAGGGCGTCGTCCACGCCGTCGAACTGAACCGCTCGGCCGAAGGGACTGTCGATCAGGCTCGGTGCGCCTTCGACACGGGTCTCGATCCCCCCGATGTCGGTCAGGCGATCAAAGGTCCATACCGACTGGCGCGGCGATGCAGTCGTCATGGTCGCGCACCCCGGCAGGATCACAGCCGCGGCGCCCGATGCGCCCAGGGCCATCAGGCGGCGGCGGTCCAGCGGCAGGACGTCAGGCATGGTTCATCTCCGGGCGGCTTTGTCGCGCGACACTATGGGATCGGGGGCGTGAGGCAACGGCCTGCGTCCCGGTTCGTTGTCTCGATCCCTACAGACTGGAGTATCGACGATGAAACTTTCCAATGGCGCGCTGGTGGCGGTGGTCGATGGCGAGAAGCTGGCCCTGTTCAAGAATACGAACGCCTCGGACATCAAGCTGACGCCGCTGGAAACTCCGGCTATCGCGGATCGGGTTTCGGGTTCGGCCGGCCGGCGATCCAATGAGGCGAACCCCGACAATGACACCCAGGCCGAGGACGGTTTCGCCATGGGCGTCGCCGAGGTGCTCAACAAATGGTCGGTCACCAACAAGATCGACGAACTGCTCGTGATCGCAGCGCCCAAGACGCTCGGCGAACTGCGCAAGCATTGGCACAAGGACCTTCAAGGCAAGCTGGTCGGCGAGATCGCCAAGGACCTGACCGGCCATTCCAGCGATCAGATCGCTGCGGCGATCGACAAGGCGTGAAGACAGACGGGCGCTGCGCGGCGCACGTCCCTTGATCAGGCGGCGCGTCTCGACTGCGCCGTCTGACCCAAGTCAAAGCGGCTGATCAGCCCCTCCAGTTCGCCGGCCTCGTTCGTCAGGGCGTGGCTGGCGGCGGTGGATTCCTCGACCATGGCGGCGTTCTGTTGGGTGAACTGATCCATCTGATTGATCGCCACATTGATTTCGCCGATGCCGACAGACTGTTCGCGCGTCGCGGCGGCGATGGTGCGAACCAGGGCGTTGGCCTCCGCCACCTGGACAGCGATGGCGCTGAGGCTATCGCGCGTCAGCGACACCTGATCGGATCCGCGCTGCACATTGCTTTGCGACAGGGCGATCAGCGCCTTGATCTCTTTTGCGGCGCTGGCTGACCGTTCGGCTAGGCCCCGCACCTCGGAGGCGACGACGGCGAAACCGCGTCCGGCTTCCCCGGCTCGCGCGGCCTCGACGCCAGCGTTCAGGGCCAGAAGGCTGGTTTGGAAGGCGATCTCGTCGATCACGCCGACGATCTGATTGATCTGGGTCGAGGACTGCTCGATCTCCGACATGGCGCCGATTGCGTCGTGGACGACAGCTTCGCCCTTGTCGGCCGCTGCCTTCGCCGCCTCTGTGATGTCGCGGGCGCGCTCGGCGTTTTCGGCGCTGCTGCGCACCGTCTGCGTCAGCTCGTCCAGTGCGGCGGCGGTCTGCTCCAGACCGGCGGCCTGCTGTTCGGTCCGGCGCGACAGGCTGTCGGCGGCGGCGGCGATGTCCTGGCATCCGCCGCGCATCGACTGGGCCGTGGTCCAGATGCCGGTCATCGTCGTGTGCAGCTGGTGCAAGGCGGCGTTGTAATCTTCCGGGATGCGACGCGTGTCTGCGGTGAAGCCCGCCTCCGGCATCCGCCAGGCCAGTTCGCCGGCGGCGAGACGCGACAGACCTTCGCCCAAAGTCTCGACGGCGCGGGTTTGCGAGGCGGCGAAAAGCTCGGTCTCCTCGGCGTGCCGGCGACGATCGGTTTCGGCGGCCGCACGCTCGCGTTGCTGCTGATCGCGACGCGTCAGACCGTCGGCAAGCTCGAGCCGGAAACCTTCAAGCGCCCGCGCAATCTGGCCCAGTTCATCGGCCTTGTCCGCACCGGCGACGGGAATGTCATAGCGTCCTTCGCTCATGGTCCGCACATCGGCCGTCAGACGCGCCAGCGGGCGTCGGATCAGACGGTCGCTGGTGACCAGAAGGGCGGCGATGATGGCGGCGATGATCAGGACGCCGCCGACCAGAAGCATCAAGGCCAGCTGGCGCGCGGGGGCCTCGATCGTCTTGACGGGGATATCCAGGCCCGCGACGCCGATGATGCGGCCGTTGGCGCGCACCGGATAGGCGACCGAAGTCATCGCCACCTTGCCGCCGCCTATGCTTTCTTCATAGGGCTCGACCACGACCGGCGCGCCGCTGGCCATCGGCTCGGTGTAATAGGCCTGTTCGAAGTCCGATCCGTCAGCCTCGGGCTCCATCGCGATCTGACCGTCACGGCGCACCCAATAGATCGAGAGACGACCGTTGACGTTGGAGCTGGTCGCCGCATCCCCGCGGTGGGCGGCGTCGGCCCCCACGGCGTCCGGGGCGGCCATGAACCAGGCGCCCATGACCTGATCGGTGGCCTCCGCGTTCGGCTTGACCAGGGCCAGATAGGCGGCGCGATCCGTCAGGCCCTTCTGTCGCGCCGCGCCCAAGGTGGCAGCCAAGGTCTTGGCGCCCGTGCCGGCCGAGACGATCTCGTTGCGGATCTCTTGCGAAGCCTCTTGCGCAGCGCTTTGGGCGTATCGGCCGGCCATGTCGCGGACGATGGCGCCGGAATAGGCCGTTACGCCGACGGCGGCGACGATCATCAAGGCGCCGATGGCGAGGCCCGCTACGACGGCGAGCTTCAGGGCGATGGACAGGCGATTGAACGCAGACATGACGGGCTCCGTAGGCCTGCGCTTATGCGCCCCGTTACCCAAACACCCGGTTAAGGCGGCGCTACGTAGTCACGCGCCGTCCAGAAACAGCCGGCACGCCGGGTTGGCGGTCTCGTCGACGTAGGGGTAGCCAAGATCGGCCAGAGCGGCGGTCAGTTGGGCTTGTTCCTGGGGCGGCACGCTGATGCCCGCCAGCACCCGGCCGACGTCGTCGCCGTGGTTGCGATAATGGAACAGCGTCATGGCCCAGGCGGGCTGGAGGCTGTTCAGGAACCGCAGGAAGGCGCCGGGGCGCTCGGGGAACTGGAAGCGCAGGATGCGTTCGTGGGGCAGGCCAACGGTGCGGCCGCCGACCATGTAGCGGACATGCAGCTTGGCGGTCTCATTGTCGCTCATGTCCTCGACGGCGTAACCGCCCGAACGCAGGGCCGCGATCAGGTCGTCGCGCTCGTGCGGACCGTTTCGCAGGGCGACGCCGACGAAGATTTGCGCCTGCCCGTCGCAGGACCAGCGATAGTTGAATTCGGTGACCGAACGGCCGTCCAGACTGTCCAGGAATCGACGGTAGTCGTCGCGGTCGTCCTTCATCGCCACGGCCAGCAGGGCCTCGGCGCCCTCGCCGATCTCGGCCCGTTCGGCGACGTGACGCAGCCGGTCGAAGTTCAGATTGGCGCCCGAGTTCACAGCGATCAGACTGCCGCTTCCGGGGTGGGCGGCGGCCCAGGCCTTCAGCCCCGCCAAGGCCACGGCGCCCGAGGGCTCGGCGATGGCGCGGCTGTCGTCGAAGATGTCCTTGATCGCAGCGCAGATGGCGTCGGTGTCCACCAGCACGATCTCGTCCAGCAGATCCTTGCACAGGCGGAAGGTCTCGGTCCCGGCTCGACGGACGGCGACGCCGTCGGCGAACAGGCCGACCTCGTTCAGGGTCACGACCTGACCCGCGTCGATGGCGGACTTCATCGTCGGAGCATCCACAGGCTCGACGCCGATGATCCGGGTCTCGGGGCGCAGGAATTTGACGATGGCGGCGACGCCAGCGGCCAGGCCTCCACCGCCGATGGGCACGAAGATGGCTTCGATCGGATCGGCGTGCTGGCGGGCGATCTCGAGGCCCACCGTGCCCTGGCCCGCGATGACGTCGGGGTCGTCGAAGGGATGGATGAACGCCGCGCCGGTCCGGCCCTCCAGCTCACGGGCGTGGGCATAGGCCTCGTCGAAGCTGTCGCCGTGCAGGACGACCTCGCCGTCCAGGGCGCGGACGGCCGCGACCTTGATGCCGGGTGTGGTGGTCGGCATGACGATGGTGGCGGGAATGTTGCGGCGTGCGGCCGCCAGGGCCACCCCTTGCGCGTGATTGCCGGCCGAGGCGCAGATGACGCCCCTGGACAGTTCGTCCTCCGATAGGCCGGCGATCTTGTTATAGGCGCCGCGGATCTTGAACGAAAACACCGGCTGCAAGTCCTCGCGCTTCAGCAGAACGGGCCGGTCGAGCCGCACCGAGAGGCGGCGCAGCGGGTCGAGAGGCGTCTCCTCCGCCACGTCATAGACGCGGGCGGTCAGGATGCGGCGGATGGTGTCCTGCATGGAAATGTCGTGAATAGGCGCTTAGGGGCAAAGAAGTGGGCTGCCATCTAGGCGATATCCGCCCGCTTGGGAACGGTTGTTGCAAATCGCGATCGTCTGTGACTTGCACGGAGAGGTATGCATTTCCTCTTGCACAGCGCCCGCATCGGCCTACATTGCGCCTGCTTATGCTAAATGTGAGCATAAGGGTATGGAGATGATCATGGCTGACGGCGCCTTTGGTCTGACGAAAGAGCTGGAGCGGGAAACCGCCGGGGTGTGGGCCAAGGTCAAGGACCACGTCACGCCGCTGGAATGGCCTGCGCAGGCGCGCCTGATCAGCGAGATCAACCGGCTGAAGCGCGAGCGCGACGCGGTGATCCTGGCCCACAACTATATGACGCCCGAGATCTTCCACGGCGTCGGCGACTATGTCGGCGACAGCCTGGGCCTGGCCAAGGAAGCTGCACGGTTGGACGCCAAGGTGATCGTCCAGGCGGGCGTTCACTTCATGGCCGAGACGTCCAAGATCCTGAGCCCGGAAAAGACCGTGCTGATCCCTGACCTGCGCGCTGGATGCTCGCTGGCCTCGTCGATCACCGGCGCGGATGTGCGGCTGATCAAGCAGCGCTATCCGGGGCTGCCGGTCGTGACCTATGTGAACACCACCGCCGACGTGAAGGCCGAGACCGACATCTGCTGCACCAGCGCCAACGCCGTTCAGGTGGTGGAATGGGCAGCCAGGGAATGGGGCGTGGATCGGGTCATCCTGATCCCGGACGAGTTCCTGGCGCGCAATGTCGCGGCCCAGACGACGGTCGGCATCATCGCTTGGAAAGGCCGCTGCGAGGTGCATGAGCGGTTCACAGTCGCCGATATCGCCGAGATGCGCGCCGCCTATCCGGGGGCCGAGATCCTGGCCCACCCCGAATGCCCTGAGGACGTGCTGGCGGCGGCGGACTTCGCCGGCTCGACGGCGGCGATGACCGACTATGTCGAGGCGCGCCGGCCCAAACAGGTGGTGATGATCACCGAATGTTCGATGGCCTCGAACGTCGCTGGCGACGTGCCGGGCGTGCAGTTCATCGGCCCGTGCAACCTGTGCCCGCACATGAAGCGGATCACGCTTCAGAACATCCATGACTGCCTGCTGAACATGCAGTTCGAGGTCACGGTGCCGGCCGACATGATCGAGCGTGGACGCCTGGCGGTGCAGCGAATGATTGACCTGCCGCCGCCCGCCATTCCCGCGCGCTACGACCTGGTCAAGGCGCGCCACCACGTCGATGTGGAGCTGATCTGAGCGTGACGCGGCGATCGGTCCCGGCGACGGGACGGTCGTCCGCGCCCATCTGGACGCCATGAGCAACACAGACACCACAGATCAGACGCCTGACCGTACACTGGGCCGCACGCCGGGACCTTGGGACGCCAAGCCCGAAGCGACATCGGCGCGTGCAACCGCGCCGGCGCCCGCAGCCGAAGCGCCGGTCGAGAAGGACCAGAGCCTAGTGTGGGCGATGCTTTCCACGGCGCTGATGGGCGGCTTCTTGTGGTGGATCACGGGCAGCGCCATCGTGGCGGGCGCGGTGCTGATCGGGCTGTTCGTCCATGAGGCGGGTCACGCTCTGGTGATGAACAAGCTCGGCATGGGGCCGGCCCGCATCTACATCATCCCCTTCCTTGGCGGCCTGGCCAAAGCGCGGCGTGAGCCGAAGAGCGAGTGGGACGGCGTGCTGGTCTCGCTGGCCGGGCCGGCGTTCGGCTTGCTGGCGATGATCCCCTTCGTCGGGGTCCGGATGGTTCTGGGGCAGGGAGAGTGGCTGATGGGCGCCTTCTTCATCGCCATGCTCAATCTGGTGAACCTTGTGCCGGCGCCGCCTCTGGATGGATCCAAGGCTCTTGGCCCGGTGCTGACGCGTGTTCATCCGCGTCTGGAGCAGATCGTGCTGCTGGTCATCGGCGTGGCGGTGGTCTGGTGGGGGCTGACGACCGGGCGCTTTATCTTGGCCGCCTTCCTGGCTCTGTCGGTGTTCAGCCATCTGAAGCGTGGCGTCTGGCGCGCGGCCTGGGGCACGCTGAGCTGGCCCGAGGCGGGCAAGAGCCTGGCGCTTTACCTGCTGACCCTGGCGGTGTGCGCGGCGGCGGCCGTCGGCGCCCTGATGCCGATGACCGGGGGCGATCCGGCCGGCTCGGTGCAGTTGGGCCTCAACTACCTGGGCTTTGGACGATGAACCGAACGCGGCATGACGGACCTCTGATCGTCGGGGCGGGCCTGGCGGGGCTGTCGGCCGCGCTGGAGGCGGCGAAGGCCGGCGCGAAGGTGCTTGTCGTGACGCCCGAGCCCTTGCTGAACGCCTGTTCGTCGGCCTGGGCGCAGGGCGGGATGGCGGCGGCGCTGACAGGACAGGACACGGCCGCATTGCACGCCAGGGATACGGAGGCAGCGGGCGCGGGTCTGGTCGAGCCGGTCGCGGCGCGCGCCCTGACCGACGCCGGGCGCGAGACGGTGGAGTGGCTGGCGGCCCTGGGCGCGCCGTTCGACCGGGATGCGGACGGCGGCTTCGTTGTCAGCCTGGAGGCAGCCCATTCCGTTCCTCGCGTGGCCCGGGTCGGCGGCGACGGCGCGGGCCGGGCTATCCTGTCTGCCGTCGTTGCAGCGGTGCGAGCCGAGAAGTTGATCGAGGTCTGGGACGACGCGCGGCTGAAGGCCCTGTCGCAGGACGCGGACGGCCGAGTTGTCGGGGCGGTGGTCGTGCGCGGCGACCGCCTGGTCGAGATCACGGCGACGGCGGTGGTGCTGGCCACGGGCGGTGCGGGCGGTCTGTTTGTGGCGACCACGACCCCGGCGGCGCTGAAGGGCGAGGGGATGGCCCTGGCCGCGCGAGCCGGCGCGGAAATCCTCGATCCGGAGTTCGTGCAATTTCACCCCACCGCCATCGACGTGGGGCTGGACCCCGCCCCCCTGGCTACAGAGGCCTTGCGGGGCGAGGGCGCGCGACTGATCGATGGTCAGGGGCGGTTCCTGCTGGGTGACGAGGCCGACGCCGATCTGAAGCCGCGAGACGTGGTTGCGCGAGCGGTCCATGCGGCGCGCGCCGACGGGCGAGGGGCCTTTCTGGATGCGCGGGCAGCGATCGGGGACGAGTTTCCCCACGCGTTTCCCGCCGTCTTCGCCGCCTGTATGCGCGCCGGGCTAGACCCGCGTGTCAGCCCGATCCCGGTGATGGCGGCCTGCCACTATCACATGGGCGGGATCACCGCCGATGCGGACGGACGCACGACGGTTGCGGGCCTCTATGCGGTCGGAGAATGTGCGGCGACCGGCGTGCACGGCGCCAACCGGCTGGCGTCCAACTCTTTGCTGGAAGCGGCGGCCTTCGGTCGGCGCGCGGGCCGGTCGGCGGCCCAGGAAGTCGTCGGCGGCCGCCCCTTGGCGGCTGATATCTCGCCTGACCTGCCGGATGCGGCGATGGCCGAACTGCGGACCGCCATGACGGCGCATGCGGGCGTGGTGCGCGATGCGGCGGGGCTGCAGACCCTGACTGCCCTGATCGACCGGCTCGAGAGCCAGCACGGGCCGGCGGCCGTTCTGTTGGCGGCGAGGCTGATCGCCCAGGCGGCGCTGGACCGGCATGAGAGCCGGGGCGGGCACTACCGGTCGGACTATCCGCAGACGGATATGGCGGCGGTGCACACGCGCGTGCGGATCCCATACCCGGCGGCGTTGGAGGCGGCGGAATGAGACGACTTCCAGAAGTCCTGATCGAGCCTGTCGTGCGGCTGGCGCTTGCCGAGGATCTGGGTCGGGCGGGCGATGTGACCGCCATGGCCTGCATCCCTGAGGATGCGCGGATGAAGGCGGCCTTTGCGGCCAGGAAACCCGGCGTGCTGGCCGGCATCGACTGCGTGCGCTTGGCCGTGCTGGCCATGGATCCCAAGGCCTCGGTCGATTTGCGTTTGAGAGACGGCGACGCCTTCGAGGCCGGCGAAGTGCTGGCGGTGGTCGAGGCCGATGCGCGGGCCTTCCTCTCGGCCGAGCGGACGGCGCTCAATCTGGTCGGACGGCTAAGCGGCGTAGCGACCTTGACGCGCACCTATGTCGAGGCCGTCGCCGGGACCAAGGCGCGGATCGCGGATACGCGCAAGACCACGCCGGGGCTGCGCGCGCTGGAGAAGCATGCCGTGGCCTGCGGCGGCGGGATCAACCATCGCTTCGGCCTGGATGACGCCATCCTGATCAAGGACAACCACGTCGCCGTCTGCGGCGGCGTCGTCGAGGCGGTGCGGCGGGCCAAGGCCTTCGCCCCGCATCTGATGAAGGTCGAGGTCGAGGTTGATGGGTTGGATCAGCTGGACGCCGTATTGGCCGTGATCGACGAGGGCGCGGCGCCCGATGTCATCATGCTGGACAACTTCAGCCTCGACGACCTGCGCGCCGCCGTGGCGCGCGTCGCCGGGCGGATCGTGCTGGAGGCCTCGGGTGGGGTCGATCTGACGACGGTGCGCGGCATCGCCGAGACGGGCGTGGACGTCATCTCGGTCGGCGCCCTGACCCATTCGGCGCCCGTTCTGGATATCGGCCTGGACGCGCTCTGACGGCTTGCAGGCCTCCGCCGATCAAGCGGGGCTGGAGGCCGTCTCGGCGACGTCGGTCCTGGCCGAGGTCTCGTTCGCCCGTGCAGGGCGCGAAGCCGATTGGGCCGCGGCGGCGCGCGGGGCGGCAGGCGAAGGCGTCGTCGACTGGGCCGTCGG
The DNA here is from genome assembly GCF_017086445.1 of Brevundimonas fontaquae. NCBI lineage: Bacteria > Pseudomonadati > Pseudomonadota > Alphaproteobacteria > Caulobacterales > Caulobacteraceae > Brevundimonas > Brevundimonas fontaquae. The sequence goes on from NZ_CP070968.1 coordinate 1,254,544, forward strand.
CGCGGGCAGGGCGCGACCTTCCTGCGCCAGCACCATCGAATAGGCGACCGCCTGTCCGGCCTGACGCGCGGTTTCGACCGGGTTGAGCCCGGCCTGGATCAGGCGCGGCTGGTCCGCCGGCGCCGCGCGACGGGCGGCGTAGGTGAAGGTCCCGCCGGTGCTTGAGCGGCCGCCGAAGCGATAGAACAGATGGCTGCCCACCTGGCTGACCTGCACCAGCGACGAACGCCAGCCCGGCGTCACGGCGGTGGTGTGGAAGTGGGTCGCATTGCCGACGCGCGAAAAGACCGACCCCGACATGGCGTTCGAGGCCACGGTCCTGGCGCGGTTCCAGGCGGCGTGGTTGACGCGGCCGCGCATTGCGCCCGAGCAGGTGAAGGAGAACTGGCAACCGGTGCTGCGCGCCGCACCCTGGAAGACGACGCCGCAGACGGTCTTGGGGAAGGCGGGGTGGCGCACGCGGTTCAGGACAACCTGGGCCACGGCCTTCATGCCGTCGGCGCCCTCGCCACGGGCTTCATAATAGACGGCCTGGGTCAGGCAATCGAGATCGCGGCTGGCGTCCAGGGCGTTGGCGACGCGGAAGGCGGGCGCGGCGGTAGGGGCGGTCAGGCTGGCGCGGCGAAGATTGGGATCGCCCGGCGCGCGGAGCTGTTCGAGACGGGCGGCCAGCAGTTCGGCCTGGCGATCGCGCTGGGCCGAGCCTGCGCTGGTGTAGGGATCATGACGGCGCGCGATGGTCAGGGCGCTGGCGTCGAGGCCGCCGGCGGCGGCGGCGAGGGCTTCTTCAGTGAAACCGGCGGCGGTGGCGCCTTGAATCCGTTCGGCCTGGGCGCGCAGCGTCGTCGCGCGCGCCGTCGTGCCGCCCAGATAGGCGCATCCGATCGCCAGTCCCATCAGACCGCCAAAGGCTGCGACAGCCGTCATGGGCTTGATCTTGGCCACACGATCGGCGCGCAAAATGGCGCGCGTCTGCGAGGAATGCGACAACGAGGTAGTCCTGTTCAGCAGGGCGAGAAACGCGGCCCCCGGGGGTAGTCTTGCCGGCGAGGCGACCCATTGTGGTCGCGGTCCAGCCTGCAAATTCCGGCGCTCGGCTCACTGGCCCGGGCGTCGAGGACGGGCCTTTAGCCAGCCTTTTATGGCGTCAATGTGTTCGATTCGCAATCCGATGGTTAAGCCCTCAGATTCGACAGGTATTTTTTAGTCGCGAAGGCCTGTGTGGCTGCAACATGGCGATGACGGCGCAATCAATCGTCTGAATACTGTATCCGACTACAGTTGGACTTGTCGTGTGTGGTTGTGCTGCGGCGCAGCAGACTAACGGCATGGTTCAAAACTGTTTAGAATTATGACGGCCGTCCAGCAGGGAACTAAAACCGAAGACAGGAACCGCAGCCTCGAGTTTGCGTTCAAGCGTGGCCTTTCGGAGAGAAGACCATGTCGAAGATCATCGTTCTGACCGCCGCCGTGGCGACGGCGCTTACGCTGTCCGCCTGTGGCGCGACCATCGAACAAAAGGCCGCCAGCGGCGCGATCGCCGGCGCGGTCGTCGGCGGGCCGGTCGGAGCCGCAGTCGGCGGCGCTGCCGGCGCTGCTGTCGGTCAGGCGCAGAAGCCGAATTAAGATAGCTATGGTGATGTGTGTTCATAACGCCGCGCTTGCGATACGGGCCACGTCGCCTATCTGATCAGAGTGTTGCGGCCACGCCGCCGCGACGCTCCAAATGACGCATCGGGCCGATTTGCGGGCTGCGAACCTTGATTTTCGCGCGCTTATCGGCTTTGTGCGCCCCGCTTCGGGCCGTGCGTGACGCAGCCCGACCCCCGACGACCGCCCTGGTCGCTCACAAGGAACCCTGACGCTTTCGCATGAAAGATCTGAAGACCGGATTCTCCGACCGCATTACCGCCCAGCAAGAGGCCAAGAAGGCCCTGCTCGCCAAATTCAAGCCCAAGGCCGCCGCACCCGATCCCGAGTTCGAGCGTCTGGCTGAAAAGCGCGCCGCCGAAAAGGAAGCCCTGCGTCAGCAGCACGAGCTGGCCAAGGCCGAGCTGCGTCGCGAGAAGGCCGAGAAGGAAGCCGCGCGTCTGGCCGCCGAACTCGCCGCCCAGGAAGAGATCGACGCCGAGAAGCGCGCCGACCGCAAGGCGCGCAAGCAACTGACCAAGGAAGAGCAGAAGGCCAAGCGCGACGCGCGTTACGCCGCGCGCAAAGCCCGCCGCTAAATCCAGCTGCGGCTCCAAACAGATCGACGCGCCGCATCGCTGCGGCGCGTTTTTCTTTGGCCGTCAGGTCCCCGATGCGTTGGTCGTCGGCGCGGCGCTGAGGCGTTCCAGAAGATCGCGCAGCTGATCCGACGAATAGGGTTTGCGTAGCAGCGGCCAGGTCGTGTCGGCCAGCACGGCGTCGACATCCTCGCCGACGTAGCCCGAGGTCAGGGCGATCCGCAAATGGGGCCATTCGAGCGCGGCGGCATGCGCCAGCTCCACCCCGCTCATGCCGCCCGGCATGACCACATCCGTCAGCATGACGTCGAACCTGTCGGCGTTCAGAAACTTCAGCGCATCGTCGCCCGTTTCGGCCCAGTCGACCTCCAGGCCGAACCCTTCGAGGATTTCCAGCGCGATCGCCGCCACGCCTGCATCGTCTTCCACCAGCAGAACCCGCCCGCCCTCCATCAGCGCATGGTCGCCTGCGACAATGAGGATCGGGGCATTGGCGGCGTCCTCGATGGAAAGCGGCGGCAGGTAGATGCAGATTTCGGCGCCCTGTCCCCGCTCTGAGAAGATCTGAACGCCCCCGCCGGACTGGCGCGCAAAGCCGTAGACCTGGCTCAGCCCCAGGCCCGTGCCTTTGCCGACGCCTTTCGTCGTGAAGAAGGGTTCGAAAACGCGGTCTCTGATGTCCGGCGACATGCCCTCGCCGTTGTCGGACACGGCGACACACACATATTCGCCGGCGGGCAGTTCGGCGACCTGACCGTCCTCGACCTCGCAGATCCGCGTCTGGACCGTGATGCGGGGGTCTGGGCCCTTGGCTCCGGTGACGTCGCCCAAGGCGTCGCGGGCGTTGACGATCAGGTTCAGCAGCGCGGCCTCGAACTGGGCCGGATCGACATTGGCCCGCGCACCGCCGCGCTTCAGCTTGACCTTGAAGTCCACCGCCTCGCCGACAGCCCGGCGCAGCAGCGGTTCGCTCTCGCGGATCAGGGCATTGAGATCGATTGGCTCGGGCCGCAGAGCCTGACGACGCGAGAAGGCCAATAACTGATGCGTCAGGCTCTCGCCCCGACGCGCCGCCGCCAGCGCCGCCTCGCCCAACTTCCTGCGCTTGGCCGCATCGTCGCTGCGCAGGATGATGTCCAGGGCGCCGATCACGACGGTCAGCAGATTGTTGAAGTCGTGCGCCACGCCTCCGGTCAGCCGACCCACCGCCTCCATCCTCTGGGCGTGGACCAGCTGGGCCTCGGCCTGAGCCTTTTCGATCAGGGCCGCATCGACCCGTTCTTCAAGAAGCTCGTTGATCCGTTTCAGATCGTCCTCGGCCTTCTTGGCGTCGGTGACGTCCAGACAGGCGCCCACGTAGCCCTGGAACACGCCGGAGGCGTCGAAGCGCGGCACGCCTTCGGTTCGCAGCCAGCGCGGGCCGAGCGTCGGATGATTGATCCTGGTCAGGGCCTCGAACCGGTCCCGCGCCTCGAACGCGCGCATGAAGGCGGCGGCGAAGACGCCTTCATCGTCCGGGTGGATCAGTCGCCTCCAACTGTCGGGCAGATGCGCGTCGGCCTCCACGCCGAAGAAGGTGCGGTAGCGCCTGTTGGCGAATATCATCTGGGCGGCGTCGTCGCTCATCCAGATCAACGCCGGCGCGCTGTCGGCGACGGTGCGGAAGCGGTTCTCGGATTCTTCCAGCTTGGCTTGCGCGACGCGCATGTCCGTGACGTCGAAGGCCACGCCGACGAAGCCGACAATGTCCTGTCCCGCCAGCCGCGGACGAGAAAACGACTTGAGCCAGCGCCACTCGCCGTCATGGCGGCGGTAACGCGCCTCCATAGAGAAGGGCTCACAGGTCGCTTCTCCAGCGACCGATTCCGTCAGAATGCGGTTCTGATCCTCGGGGTGGAGCGCAGCGCGCCAATCTAGGTTGAGGACGGTCTCATAGTCAGACCCGTAAAAGTCCACATAGGCCCGATTGACGAAGGCGCGCGTGCGATCCTGGTTGGTGACCCAGATCAGCACCGGTGCGGTGTCGGCGATGGCGCGGAACCGCTGCTCGCTTTCACGGGTCTCGTTTTCGGCACGCGCGCGTTCGACCTCGGCCCAGGTCCGCGCGGCGACCTCTTCAACCAGACTGACCTCAGCCTCGGTCCAAGGCCTCGGGGCGGCGGAGTGGAGGTAGAGGAAGGCGCGCAGACGTCCGGCCCGGATCAGCGGCGCGCGGATCAGGGCGCGGGTCTGGATGTCCTCGAACGCCTTGGCGGACGCCGTCGTGCGTGCGTCCTCTCTCACGTCGTCGATCTGGATCGTGCGGCCCTGATTGAGATCCGCGATCAGGCCTTCGCCAAAGGCGTTGAGATCGAATTGGCCCTGAGCGCTGATTACGCCTGCGGTCCAGTCGCGGCTCATGGAGACGACACCGGCCGTCTGGTCGACCTCGCCGTAACCCACCCGGTCAACCTTCAGCAGCGCGCCCAGCGCGCTCTCGACCTCGGCCATGATATCGTCGGGATCGGTCAGGTCGCGCAGGCGATCGCTGAGATCCAGCAGGAAGGCTTGTCTGCGTTCGGCCTGTGCGGCGCTTTGCAGAGCCTCGTGCGTCTCGGTCACGTCGAAAGAGATGCCGGCATAGCCCATGAAAGCGCCTTGGCCGTCGAAGCGGGGTCGCGCGATGGCCCGCATCCAGCGCCAAACACCGTCGCGATCCCGAACCCTCGCCTCCATCTCAAAGGGCTGGCGTCCGGCCGCGCCCGCGTTTTCAGCAGTCTTCACCTGCTCCAGATCGTCGGGGTGGACGGCCGACCGCCAGCCGCCCTGTTTGAGCGCCTCCAGGCTCATGCCATGCAGGTCGAACAGCGCTTCATTGACGAACTCGAACTCGCCCTGGGCGTCCATCAGCCAGATCGGCGAAGGGGCCGTGTCCGCCAGCTGTCGAAAGCGGGTTTCGCTTTCACTCAGTCGCGAGATGGCGCCTCGCAACGAGGCGCCGATGGCGGCGATGAACAGGCCGACCAGCAGGAAGTTCCAGGTCGCTGTGCCGCCGACGGCCTCTAGAATACCGTCATGGCCGGTCGCTGTGACGCCCACGATCGCCCAGCCGCCGCCCGTGCAGATGACAAGCGCCGCCAGGGCCCCGGTCCAGCCGCCCGCCAGCGCCGCAAGGGTGACGGCCGGGAGCAGAATGGTGAAGCCTGTCAGATCCCCATAGAGGGGTGACGCGAGCGCCCTCAACGCCAGACCCAGCAGCGCGAATCCCGCGCCGACGAGCAGACGGTGAGTGAACGAGGCCGTCGGCAGGCGCGCCAGGCCGACCAGCCAGCGATCCATGCCCGCGATCCGCCGTTTCGATCCGCCTGCGCTCATACTGTCGGTTCGCCCCATCAGCGACGCGTTTGCGATGCTGGAACATAGTCTTACACCTTGCGTTTGGGGCGACCACCCCCTGACGCGCAGCAGGGCGTGATAACGGCGGTCGTCGTGACGCCGGAAAATGGCCTACAAGTCGGACTAGACGCGCGATCTCAGCGAACGGCCGGTGCGCCGATCGCGGTTGTTGGACCCTGAATGACCCGCTTGCCCTGGAAGACGATGTGGAAGGCGCTTCGGCGTTCGGCGGCGGCCTTGCCCGCGGCCGGCGCGGTGCTGGGCGTCGCCATGGCGGCGGGGTCCAGCGTCCGCCCCGATATGGATCGCACGGCCGAGGCGGTCTCGCGCATCACCGGGGGCGACTTGGGCGCGGGCGGTCTGGCGGCGATCAAGGGGCGTCTGACGCCATCGCAACTGGCCTTGGCGATGCGGCACGATCCGAACCTGCTGCAACCGGTCCTCTATGGGCTGACGCCGGGCTGGGAAAGCCTGACCTTGGCCGGCAAGCCGGGACTGGAACCGGGCAAGAGCGGGCTGGAGGCCCAACGTCTGAATGCGGCCATGGCCCCGGCGTCCGGCGCGCTGCGTCCCGCCTTGCCGTTCGTGTTCAAGGGCAGCGCTCAGGATCGTCGCCGCGCCCTGCGCTGCCTGACACAGGCGGTCTATTACGAGGCGGCGCTGGAACCCGAAAACGGCCAGGCCGGTGTCGCTCAGGTCGTGCTGAACCGGGTTCGCGATCCCAACTACGCCAACACCGTCTGCGGCGTGGTGTTCGAGGGCGCCGAACGCGTTACAGGCTGTCAGTTCAGCTTCACCTGCGACGGTTCGCTGGGCCAGGCGCCGGTCGGTTGGGCCTGGGAGCGGGCGCGCAAGGCGGCTGAGCGCGCGCTGAACGGCGCCGTGGCTCAGGAGGTCGGGACCGCCACCCACTATCACGCCGACTATGTGCATCCCTGGTGGGCGCCGACGGTGGCCAAGGTGACGCAGATCGGCGCGCACATCTTCTATCGTTGGAAGGGCGTCTATGGCGAAACCGCCGCCTTCCGCAAAACCTACAATGGGCGCGAGCCGGCGATCGACGAGGCGCGCTTCTCGCGGCCTCGTCTGACGATCGCCGCCGGGGCGGCCACGGGCGGCGCCGATCCCGATGCCGTCGTCGCGGATGCGCCCCTGCGCACCGTCGAGGTCGACGGGCGCCAACGCGTCGTCGGCGTGATCAGCCTGGGCGGGCGGCGACTGCCGACGCGTGACGAGGTGGCGGCGATCAACGCCCGGCTTTCCGCCGTCGACCCATCATCGACGACGCCCAAGCCTGCGGCTCCGAAAGTCGAAGGCGTCCCCTCGATGGACGTCGAAGAAGTCGGCCGACCGGCGACCTGACACCTTCATTGCAACGCTATAGGGCGTCAGGGCATTGATGCATGTTCCCGCACCCTGACGCCGACGAGGATAGCTGATTGACCCACCCTGATGTCGAAAGTCCTAGGTGGGACGAGGCAAGCCGACTGGACGCCCTCAAACGCTATGGTGTTCTGGATACACCCCCGGAAACGTCCTTTGACGACATCGCCAAGCTCGCGGCGCGGATCTGTGACGCGCCCATGGCCGCCGTCAGCTTGGTCGATACGCAGCGTCAGTGGTTCAAGGCCGAGGTCGGCCTTGGCGTCAGTGAAACGCCACGGTCCCAATCCTTCTGCGCCTACGCCATGCTTGGCGAGGAGGCCATGGTGGTGACGGATGCAGAGCGGGATTCCCGTTTCGCAGACAACGCCCTGGTCACCGGCCCGCCGCACATCCGCTTCTACGCCGGCCACCCGCTGAAGACGCCAGACGGCGTATCGCTCGGCGCACTGTGCGTCCTGGACGACAAGCCGAGACCGGAAGGCCTCACCGAACTCCAGACCCTGGCGCTGAAGACCCTTGCCGACCAGGTGATGAACCAGCTGGAGTTGCGTCGCGCCCTGCTGGACCGGGACACCAGCCAGCGCACGGCGCGTCTGGCGATGGAGGCGTCGGCCTATGTCGGGGCCTGGGATTGGGACATCGTCGAGGACAAGGTCGTCGCCGACGAGCGTTTCGCGCGCATGTACGGAGTCGATCCCGTCGCCGCTCAGGCCGGGGCGCCGATCGAGATGTTCACCGCCAATGTCCATCCTGACGATGTTGAGCGTGTGCGAGAAGAGATCGACCGCGCCATGTCCGGCGATGGCGTATTCCTCTGCGAATATCGTCTGATCGCCAACGGCGTCGAGCGTTGGGTCCTGGTGCGCGGCCAGACCTATTTCGACGCCAACGGGGACGCTGCTCGCCTTCCCGGCATCGCGGTGGACATCACTGACCGCCGACGGATCGAGACGGATCTGGCCGAGACGGCGCGGGCCCTGAGCGAGAGCGAGGCGCGGTTCCGCGTTCTCGCCGACGCCATGCCGCAGATGGTCTGGTCGACGCTGCCTGACGGCTTCCACGACTATTACAATGCACGCTGGTACGAGTTCACCGGCGTGCCGCTCGGCTCCACGGACGGAGAGGGGTGGAACGACATGTTCCACGCCGATGATCGCGACCGCGCCTGGAGCGTCTGGCGTCGCTCGCTGGAGACCGGCGAACCCTATGAGATCGAGTACCGCCTGAGACACCACAGCGGGGTCTATCGTTGGACTCTGGGCCGCGCGGTCGCGGTGCGCGACGAAGCCGGCGAGATCACCCGTTGGTTCGGCACGCTGACCGATATTGACGAGCTGAAGCGGCTTGAGCAGGGGCGCGAGCTGGTCAGCCAGGAGCTGAGCCACCGGATCAAGAACATCTTTGCGGTGGTCACGGCACTGGTCGCCCTGTCGGCGCGCCAGTATCCCGAAGCCAAGGCCTTCTCCGCCTCGCTGCGCACCCGGATCGCCGCCCTGGCGCGCGCGCACGAGTTCGTGCGTCCCCATACGGAGACGTCGAAGACCACGATCGGCGCGACCACGCTGCATTCCTTCCTGTCGGACCTGTTCAAGGCCTACGCGGACGAGACCGGCGCGCCGCGTGTCGTGATCGAGGGAGACGATGCGGTCTTCGACGATCAGGCGGCGACCTCCGTGGCTCTCCTCTTCCACGAACTGGCCACCAATGCGGCCAAGTACGGGGCCCTGTCCGAAAAGGGCGGGCTGGTCTCGCTGAGGACCGCCCGGAATGAAGATCGATTCGTGCTGACCTGGACCGAGACCGGAGGCCCGCCGATCCAAAATCCACCGGCGCGGACCGGCTTCGGTTCATCCCTCGCCACCCTTTCCGTGCAGGGACAATTGGGTGGACGGCTGGAACGCGAATGGCGTCCGGAAGGTTTGAAAATCATCGTCGATCTTCCGGCGACGGCGCTTTCACGCCGACGAGCCGCCCATGATCTTAGAAATTAGCGAAATGTTGAAACCAATCGGTTCAACTCGCGTTCTGTACGCTCCCGAGCACAAACCTAACCTCATGACCGCGCGTATCCTCATCATCGAAGACGAAGCCCTCGTTGCGATGGAGCTTCGATTCGTGCTGGAAGATCTGGGGCATGAAGTCCTGGGCGTCGCCGCGACCGCAAAGGCCGCGCGCGATCTGGTGCGCGAAAACGAAGTGGATTTGGCCCTGGTCGACATCCACCTGTCCGATGGTCCCACGGGGATCAACTTGGGTCGTGAACTCGGCCAGGACATGGGCGTCTCCGTCCTGTTCATGACGGCCAATCCCGGCATGGTGAAGGAAGGCGTCGCCGGAACGATCGGTGTCCTGTCCAAGCCGACGGATGAACATGCCGTGCAGACCGCCGTGGATTACGCCCTGCGCCGTCGCCAGGGCCAGCCGGTCGACTACGCACCGCCGGGTCTTCAACTCTTCGGGTAACCGCTGTCCAACGGTTGCAGCCGTATGGATGCGGCATATGTCGAGGGTTCCCAAAAGGAGACCTCCCCATGACGACCCTCACCAAACGCAAGCTCGGCTCCAGCGGCCTGGACATCGCCCCTCTGGTGTTCGGCGGCAACGTCTTCGGCTGGACGGCGGACGAGGCGACGTCATTCGCCCTGCTGGACGCCTTCGTCGAGGCCGGCTTTGACGCCATCGACACCGCCGACGCCTATTCGCGCTGGGTTCCGGGCCATTCCGGCGGGGAGAGCGAGACGATCATCGGAAAGTGGCTGAAGGCGCGCGGCCGGCGCGACGACGTCAAGATTCTGACCAAGGTCGGATCGGACATGGGCCAGGGCCACAACGACCTGTCGCCGGCCTGGATCGAGACGGCGGTCGAGGCGTCGCTGCGCCGGCTCCAGACCGACTATATCGACCTGTATCAGACCCACTGGCCCGATCCGAAGATGCCGCAGGAGGAGACGCTGCGCGCGCTCGACAAGCTGGTGCAGGCGGGCAAGGTGCGCGCCATCGGCACCTCCAACCATTCGGCCGAACAGGTCGCAGAGGCATTGGATATCTCGCAGCGAGAGGGTCTGGCCGCCTATGCGACGATCCAGCCGCACTACAACCTCTACAGCCGCGACACCTTCGAAGGCGGGTTGCAGGACCTGGCCGTGGAGAAGGGCTTGGGCGTCATCACCTACTTCAGCCTGGAGAGCGGCTTCCTGACCGGCAAATACAAGACCGTCGATCAGATCGCCGGGACCAAGCGCGAGGGCATGCTGAAGGACAAGTTCGACGAGCGCGGCGTGCGCATCCTGGCGGTTCTGGACGCCGTGGCCCAGAAGAGCGAAGCCACCTCGGCCCAGGTCGCCCTGGCCTGGCTGCTGGCCCAGCCGGGCGTGACGGCCCCGATCGTCAGCGCCACCTCGACCGAACAACTGGCCGACACGCTGAAGGCGGCGACCCTGATGCTGTCGGACGAGTACGTGGCGGAACTGATGGAGGCGAGCGGCTACTGAAGGGGCGTGAACAAGGCGCCGAATTCGACAGGGAGTTCGGCGCTTGCGATTTTCACAGCACCGTTGGAATCGACGCCCTCGATCTGAACTCTGAGACCGTGTTGATTCAACAGGGCGGGCCCGCCCAGCACCTGTGGTCGGATTGGCGTGAAACTGCCGGGCAACTGGCGTTTTCGCCGTCCTTCGCCGCTCCACATCGTCACCTCGTAGGTGCCCGACCGGCGGTTCCAAACCACCTGCGCCTGGCCAGCCATAGCGCGGGGATCGCTCAACTCACTTGGAGCCGGCGTGGAATAACTCACCGGGCCTTCCGCAAGCGGTTGTCGTCCTTGGTAGGCTAGGGGCGTCGGTTCGCGGCATGCCGCTTCGCGCAGGATCGTGCAGCCGCCACGCATCGCAGACCAGAATTGTTCGAACCGCCCATCGTCGTCGGCATCACGAAGACAGCGAATCGAATAGTTCTGATCGGAACAGAACACCGTCTGGCCGGACCGGGTGGTCACGGCCATCCAGAGCGGATCGGTCGGCTTGATGGCTGCCTCGCCGAACCCCGCAGGTGGAAGCTCACGCGTCACGCTTCGCGCGCTGGCCCTCGAAAGTCTGAAATCAAACAAGTAGCCGGGTTGGACTGATCCCTCATTTCGGGTCGGCCTGATGACGACTGGAAACACTATGGCGTCAGAGAAACGAGAGGGTTCAGGCTCAGTGATCTGAGCCTTTACGGTCGTGATGGGCAGGATAATCAACGCCGCTGCCACAGCGATCCAAAGTCTGATCTGTCCTTTCACAATCCGCCTCCTCTTGCAGCACTACCAGACCCCGATCTTCTCCGCCTCGGCGTGGCTGATGGGGTTGTGGGCCTTGGCGTGGTCCTCTTCGGCGAGGAAGCGGCTGACTTCCAGGGCGGCCATGCAGCCCATGCCGGCGGCTGTGACGGCCTGGCGATAGACGTCGTCGGTCACGTCGCCGGCGGCCCAGACGCCTTCGATCTCGGTCGAGGCGGTGCCGGGCTTGACCCGCAGATAGCCGCCGGCGTTGGTTTCCAGCTGGCCCTTGAACAGTTCCGACGACGGGGCGTGGCCGATGGCGATGAAGACGCCGTCGGCGGGGATTTCCCGGGTCGAGCCGTCCTGGACGTTCTTGAGCCGAACGCCCGTGACGTTCTTGGCCATGCCGTCCACGACGCCGACGATTTCCTCGATCGCCGAGTTCCAGATCACCTCCACCTTGGGGTGGGCGAACAGCCGGTCCTGGAGGATCTTCTCGGCGCGGAACTCGTCGCGACGGTGAACGACCGTGACCTTGGAGGCGAAGTTGGTCAGGAACAGCGCCTCTTCGACGGCGGTGTTGCCGCCGCCGACGACCACGACCTCCTTGCCGCGATAGAAGAAGCCGTCGCAGGTGGCGCAGGCCGAGACGCCGAAGCCCTGATAGGCGGCCTCGCTCTCCAGCCCCAGCCATTTGGCCTGGGCGCCGGTGGAGATGATGACGGTCTCGGCCAGCATCTCTTCGCCGCTGTCCAGCCTCAGCCGGAACGGGCGTTGCGACAGGTCGGCGGAGACCACGATGTCGTGGATGACTTCGGTCCCGACATGCAGGGCCTGGGCCTGCATCTGCTCCATCAGCCAGGGGCCCTGGATGGTGTCGGCGAAGCCGGGATAGTTCTCGACGTCGGTGGTGATGGTCAGCTGGCCGCCGGGCTGGATGCCGGCGATGACGACGGGGTTCAGCGAGGCGCGGGCGGCGTAGATGGCGGCGGTCCAGCCGGCGGGGCCGGAGCCGATGATGGCGACGCGAACGGTACGAGCTTGGGTCATGGCCCTATTTAGGCGGTGATTCCCGTTTGCGCGATGCTAGTCTCGCCTGACACGCAGGGGAGTATGGGGATGACGAGCAAGAACGCGGCCTTCCTGCCGATCGGGATCGGCATGGGCCTGTCGATCGGCGTGGCGCTGGGCGTGGCCCTGGACAACGTCGGCCTGGGCCTCGCCCTCGGCACGGCCATCGGATCGGGCTTCGGCGTGGCTCTGATGAGCGCGGCGAACGCCAAGGCCAAGAAGAGCGGCGGGTCGGACGGCGGCGCGGTCATGCCTTCATCGGATACGTCGCAGCACAGCGGCTCAGACTGCAGCGGTGACAGCGGCGGCGGTGGCGGCGGCGACTGAAAAGGCCACTACAGAAGTTTTTAGTGCACTTTAGTGCAGATTTTTGCGAACCGTTCTGAGGAATCCTCCCGATGACGGTCGCCACCATGGGGCCTGGCTGCGTCAGGAACGGACGTGGGTCTCGCTATCGCGTCCGCATCGCTTCCAGGACGGCGCGCGCGGCGCGGTCAGTTTCGGCCAGCGGGTCGTAGGTCCATCCGTCCAGCGCGCCGTCGAACGGACGGATCGCGCCGCGCGACTGCAGGTCGTCGTGCAGGCGAGCGAACTTGTCGCCGGCCTTCAGCGAGATCATCGGCAGGACGTGGACCGGCTTGCCTGTGGAGGCGGCCTCGGCGGCCATATTGGCGCTGTCCTCGGTGACCAGGATGTGGTCGGCGAAATGGAGGAAGCCGAACAGGGGGTTGTCGCCTGTCCCATCCCAGATCCAGCCCGGCAGGTCCGACAGGCGAGCGGTCATGGCGGCCTTCGCCGCATCAGGCGTGCGGCGTGAGAAAGTCAACATCAGCGCGCCGCCAGATGCTCGCACGGCGTCCGCGATCTGGTCGGCCAGGTCCGCCGCATGGGCCTCGGTCAGGTCGAAAGCCTTGGACTTGCCGCCGATCAGCACGGCGATGCGCGGATGGGGCAGGGGGGCGATCCGGTCGGCGAAGGCGGGCGCGGCCTCGGCGATCCGCTGGGGCGTGATGCGGTGGGGCGAGCCGGTGATCTCAAAGACATTGTCGCCCGACAGGCCGTCATGGGCGGGGGCGACAATCAGGTCGTAGCGGTCGTTCGCCCAGCGTGGATCCTGGGTCTGGACGACGAAGGTCTCGCCGCCGCTCCACGCCTTGACGCGGGTCGACAGCGGCAGGGTCGCACGACCCGTGGCGATCCACAGATCGGGCCAGGGGGCGGTCAGCGGCTCGGACGCCAGCATCGCCGGGGTTTTCAAGGTCGACGGCAGGCGATCGAATAGGGCGCGCCAGCGCACGGGCTTGATGGTGATTTTCGCGGGGGTCAGACGCTGAACCGCTTCGGCCAGCCCGAGGGCCTGATTTTCAATGCCGGCGCGGCCGTCTGAAACGACCCAGATGTCCAAGGGGCTGACAGGCGAAATCGGCGTCACGACCCGTTCGCGTCGGCCTTGACCCAGGTCATGACCTCGATCTTGTTGCCGTCGGGATCGCGCAAGAACGCGGCGTAATAGCCGGGCGCGTATTCCGGGCGAAAGCCCGGCGTGCCGGCGTCATCACCCCCTGCCGCGAGACCTCTTGCGTGAAAGAGGTCCACCGCATCCCGGTGCGGCGCGGCGAAGCAGACGTGAGCGCCGTTGCCGGGTGTTGCCGGTTGATGGTTCTGGGGTGCGGACGCCCAGAACTCCGGAAAGGCGCGGCCATAGGCCAGCCCCATAGGATGTTCCATGACCCGGTTGACGCCCAAAGCGGCGAAAACTGCGTCGTAGAAAACGCCCGCTCTGGCGAGGTCGGTGACGCCCACCGAAACATGCGACACCAGGGGCGAGCGTGTTTCGGCGGCGTCGGTCATGGATTTACTTCCACTCGACCTTGAGGATCTCGTAGGCCTTCACGCCGCCGGGGGTGTTGACCTCCACGACGTCGCCGACCTCCTTGGAAATCATGGCGCGCGCGATCGGCGAGGCGATCGAGATCTTGCCCTTCTTCACATCGGCTTCGTGTTCGCCGACGATCTGATAGGTGGCCTCTTCCTCGGTGTCCTCGTCCACCACGGTGACCGTGGCGCCGAACTTGACCTGACTGCCCGACAGTTTGGACACGTCGATGACCTGGGCGCGGCTGATCTTGTCCTCGATTTCGGCGATCTGGCCTTCGATCCAGCCCTGACGCTCCTTGGCGGCATGGTATTCGGCGTTTTCGGACAAGTCGCCGTGCTCACGCGCCTCGGAAATGGCGGCGATCACGCTCGGCCTTTCGACCGACTTCAATTGCTTCAGTTGATCGTCGAGGGCACGGTAGCCCTCGCCCGTCATCGGCACTTTTTCCATTTGTGTCGTGATTTTTCTGGTTCGCCCGGAGACTGGAAAGACGCGAGATAAGCACACAAAAGGCCGCGGGGCGGGCGCGGCCGGGCATCAAGACTAGGGTTTCTCGCTCACGAATTCAAGAGCGCAACGCCCGCGCCGGTTGACCGCTCAGGCGCGGGCCGGCGGTTCGGGCTTGTGATCACGACGCAGGACGCCCTTTATGAGGCTGTAGGCCAGCCAACCGACGGCGGCGAGCCCGGCGAGCATGAAGACGCCGGAAATCAGGGCGGCTCCCGCCGCCATGAAGGCGAGGACGAAGGCGACGGCCGCAGCCAGTCCGGCTACGATCTGAATGGTTTGAAGGCGCATGAGACCTTAACGCCCTCGACCACGGCGGGTTGCGCCGCCGCGATCACGATCCGATCACGCGTAGCTGTAGGGACCGCCGCGCTCGAGCGCGCGTTGATAGGCAGGCCGTGCGTGGATGCGGTTCAAGAAAGCCTTCAGACGAGGTTTGGTCTCGGCATTGAACGCGCGGTCGGCGCCGGCCTCGACTGGAAAGCTCATCATGATGTCGGCGGCGGTGAACTGATCGCCCGCGAACCATTCCGAGCGGCCCAGTTCGTCCTCCCAGAAGCCGACATGGGTGCGTAGCTGCGGATCGACGAAACTGGTGATCGCCTTGTTGGCGACGCCATTGACGATGGGCTTCAGCAGGGCCGGCGCACGGCGCGGCAGCATGCTGAAGACCAGCTTCAGCAGCAAAGGGGGCATGGCCGACCCTTCAGCATAGTGCAGCCAATAGGTGAACCGACGGCCGTCCTCGGTTCCCGCCGCCGGACGCAGGCGACCTTCGCCGTAGGTATCGAGCAAATATTCGACGATGGCCCCGGTCTCTGCGACCTTGACCGCGCCGTCTTCGATGACCGGCGACTTGCCCAGCGGGTGGATCGCCAGCAGTTCGGGTGGCGCCAGCCGATTGCCAGCGTTTCGTTCATAGCGCACGACCTCATAGTCCAGGCCCAACTCTTCGAGCAGCCACAGGACGCGTTGCGAGCGGCTGTCGTTCAGATGGTGGACTTTGATCATGGGTCGGCTCCGGGGGGCGAGGCGTGACTATTCGCAACGCCGCTCCAGAAGTCGAGCGGCGATTGCGGCCTCAGCGCGGGCGGCGGCCGCTCCAGCGTCCGCGCGGTTGCGGCGCGACCTTGGGCTTGGCGCCTTCGCGGCGGTTGCGCCAGACCTCATAGGCCAGGGTCGCCAGGGCCAGTTTGCCGGCGTGACGACCGGCGACGCGGCGGCCGCCCTTGGAGAGCAGCAGGCTGCCGATCAGCGGGACGAGTTTATTCAGACGGGACATGATTGAGTTCCTTTCGTCGTCCCAACGCGCCGTGCGCGATCAGGGTTCGCCCTGCGACGACATGATCTGTCAGCGACCGGCAGAAGGTTTGGCGCGCGCGACGCGCCGAGCGGTGCTAGCGCTAGGGCATGAGCCAATCCCGCATCGCCGCCTTCTTCACCTCCCTGAGCTTTTTCGTCATCGCGGCCCTGGTCGCCGGCGTCGTCGTCGGCGCCCTGGCGCAAGGGTCGCAGGCCGCCTGGCTGACCGGCGCCTTGGGCGTGGTCGAGAGCTTGGGCCAGGTGTGGCTGAACGCCCTGCGCATGACCGTCATTCCCCTGGTGTTCAGCCTGCTGGTGACGGGCATCGTGTCGATCGCCGATGCGGCGGCGACGGGCCGGATCGCGGTGCGGTCGCTGGTGGTGTTCGGCGTCCTGCTGGTCGGGGCGACGCTTTATGCGATCCTTGCGGGGCTGGGCCTGCTGGCGGTCTGGCCGATCGATCCCGAGGCGGGGCGTGGGCTGCTGGCGGGCGTCAGCGCCGAATCGCTGGCGACCGTGGGCGAGGCGGCGCGCACCGACGGCCTGCGCGCCTTCCTGGCCAGTCTGGCGCCGGCCAATGTCATCAAGGCGGCGTCCGACGACGGGGTGCTGGCGGTGGTGGTCTTCGCCGTCGCCTTCGGCTTCGCCGCGACGCGGATCAAGGCCCAACTGCGGCGGCCCTTGGCCGGCTTCTTCGAGGCGGTGGCCGAGACCATGGTCGTCATCGTCCACTGGGTGCTGCTGGCCGCGCCGTTCGGTGTATTCGCTTTGGCGCTAGGCGTGGGTTTGCGGGCCGGACTGGGGGTGGCAGGAACGCTGGCCCATTATGTCGCCATCGTCTGCCTGAGCCAGATTGGGCTGATCCTGATCATCTATGTCGTGGCGATCGTGTGGGGACGGATTTCGCTGGCCCGTTTCGCGCGCGCCGTGGCGCCGGCCCAGGTCGTCGCCGTCTCGACCCAGTCGTCGCTGGCCAGCCTGCCGGTCATGATCGAGCGCGCGCGCGACTGGCTGGGCGTGCCGCAGACGTCGGCGGGTCTGGTGCTGCCGCTGGCGGTGGCGGTTTTCCGCATCACCAGCCCGGTCGCCAACCTGGCGGTCTGCCTCTATGTGGCGCAGTTGCACGGGGTGGAGCTGGGGCTCGGCGTGCTGATCGCCGGCGGACTGACGGCCATCGCCGTGTCCATCGCCTCGGTGGGCCTGCCCGGCCAGGTCAGCTTCTTCGCCGCCATCGGCCCAATCTGCTTGGCCATGGGCTTGCCGCTGGGCGTGCTGCCGCTGCTGCTGGCGGTCGAGGTCATCCCCGACATCTTCCGCACCGTCGGCAACGTCACCGCCGACCTGGCCGCGACCCGGATCGTGGCCGGCGACGGCGCAGCTCTTGTCGGAGATGAAGGGGCGCCGTTGCAGTGAGACCTTCCGGCCTCAGGGCTTCAGTATCCGCCGTTTCAGCCGAGCCAGTCGGCGCATAAGAGTAGGAGGCGTAGCGCGGGCAATCTGAAGACGGCGGTCGAGCAAGGTGTTTCGGGCTGCAGCCGCGTTCAGTTCAGTTCCCATAAGTAGGATCTCTGAGGCCTGTTCTTTCAAGCGAGCCTGAATAGCTTGTTGAGATTGCTGCAAGCTTTCTATTCTCATAGTGCTCGCATCTGCTTCAGCTCTAAGGGATGTCGTTTCCAGGCTCAGGTCCGCCTTTTCGTTTGACAAAGCGTCGAGCTCTGCCCTCGATTCTGTGAGTTCATCGCGCAGACCCTCTATGGTTTCGCGAGCACGGGCCAGATCATTCGCGAGATGCGCCTGTTTCTCTGTCGCTTCCCTACGACTGTCTTCCAAGGTGTCTTGAACGGCGGCGAGTTCGGCGGTCAGGGCGTCGCGAGCGGATGCAGCCGCCCGCGCTTCTGTGAGTTCATCGCGCAGACCCTCTATGGTTTCGCGAGCACGGGCCAGATCATTCGCGAGATGCGCCTGTTTCTCTGTCGCTTCCCTACGACTGTCTTCCAAGGTGTCTTGAACGGCGGCGAGTTCGGCGGTCAGGGCGTCGCGAGCGGATGCAGCCGCCCGCGCTTCTGTGAGTTCATCGCGCAGACCCTCTATGGTTTCGCGAGCACGGGCCAGATCATTCGCGAGATGCGCCTGTTTCTCTGTCGCTTCCCTACGACTGTCTTCCAAGGTGTCTTGAACGGCGGCGAGTTCGGCGGTCAGGGCCTCGCGAGCGGATGCAGCCGCCAACGACTGCGCCTGAGTTTCGATGAGTATCGTTCTATCGCTCTCTATCGCGGCCAGATCATTCAGACGCTCAATGTAGCTCGTCCGTATGCGGTGCGTGTGGAACTCGTTTTTGTCCCAGTCATCGAGCAATTGTTCGGCCAACCCCCTGACGAAATCCGCGCTTTCCGGCGACGGCGCGCCGCCGCAGATAATCTTAGTGAATTGGCGGATCGTGTCGACGAAAAGGGCTCGGTCGCCGACCGACAGCAGACTGAGTTCGAAATTTCTCCTGGCCCCGGAAAGGTCGATAGTCAACGAGGTGGACTGCCGAATCCTTTCCTCCATCGTCGCCTGGTAGTCAGGGTCGCGGCAGGCACTGGCGTCCAAGATTATGTCGCAAGAATCGAAGGCGTGCGCATATATATAGAGATGAAAGAAAGAAAATCTATAAAATAAATTTACACTCTTGACGTCAATCGTCGATAATGGAAAGCACTCTTTAATATTTAACAAAAATAGATCATCTGAATAATCTATAATGTCGTTCATTCGATCAAAGAAGTAGCTATTTCCAATCAAACTTTGGTAGCTATATGAACCCCACTGGTCAAATAATCTGCGAAATAACAAGATGTGGCAGCCAGGAAACGATCTGGCTATGGCGCGGGCTCGACCTGCCGATCGGGTGCATGTCAGAACCGGCGTCTTATGGTTGTCCGTAGCGTTACGAATGAGCCGGCTGATGTAGGACTTTTCGCCTGATGTTAGAGCGCCGTCGAACCCTTCGCTGGGGATGAACGACCTGAAGGCCATGTCGGCATCGTATGCCGGAACACCTTTGTCCTTCTGCAGTAGGTTCAGAAATTCAATGAAATATGGCGCCTGAGCAGGGTGTTTCGACTCCCAGGCGGCATGATGGTTCCCCATAACCTGCGAGGGGGTGAGATCCGCGAGAGCCTCATGAAAGATTTCGTAATAGGCGGTCGTTTCCGGCGAGCGGCGGAAGCGTTCCCAAAGCCAAGTGCTGGATGTGCGAAAACTGGAGTGCACAAACACCGGGCGTGGAGACGAGCCGCGCCAGTCGCGCACGATTGCTGGGGCCATGGGGACGGTGGAAAGGGTCTCCGGTTCGTGACCAATCATCGGATGTGCTCCACGATGCTCGGCCAAAAGCCGACCAGGGTTTGAGGATTGGTCAGTAGACGACTCTTAGAGAGTCGCCGAAAGACGCTTTTCATCACTTAGCCGGATACGACGCTGAGCTCAGCTCGACGCAGTAAGCGATCAGTCATAATCTTGGATCGCCCGCACATCCAGGTCGCCAGCCTTGATCGCGCCGATGGCCTGAGCCGCCGCGAGAGCGCCGGCTGTGGTGGTGTAGTAGGGCATCTTCATCATCAGGGCGGTGCGGCGCAGGCTGAAGCTGTCCTGCAGCGACTGCTTGCCCGATGTGGTGTTGAAGACCAGCTGGACCTCGCCGTTCTTCATCGCGTCCACGATGTGCGGGCGGCCTTCCAGCACCTTCTTGACCAGCTTCACCTCCAGCCCCTGTTCGACCAGATAGGCGTGGGTGCCGCCGGTGGCCATCAGGCTGAAGCCCTCGGCCAGCAGCGTTTTGGCGGCGTCGACGATGAAGGGCTTGTCCTCATCCTTGACCGAAATGAAGGCGCAGCCCGAGGTCGGCAGAGTGGTGCCGCCGCCGATCTGGGACTTGGCGAAGGCGCGGGCGAAGGCGGGGGCCATGTCGGCCTCTCCCGGCCGCTTGAAGTCCAGGCCCATGACCTCGCCGGTCGAGCGCATTTCCGGGCCCAGGACGGTGTCCACCCCGGCGAAACGGGCGAACGGGAAGACCGCTTCCTTGACCGCGATATGGTCGTAGGGCTTGTCGGTCAGGCCAAAGGATTTGAGCGGCACGCCGGCCATGACCTTGGCGGCGATGGAGGCGATGGGCTGGCCGATGGTCTTGGCCACGAAGGGCGCCGTGCGGCTGGCGCGCGGATTGACCTCCAGCACAAAGATGCGCGGGTTTTCGCTGTGCGGCTCCTCGATGGCGAACTGCACGTTCATCAGGCCGCGCACCTTCAGGGCCTTGGCCATTTCGGTGGTCTGACGCTTCAGCTCGTCCACGATCTCGGGCCGCAACGAGAAGGGCGGCATGGAGCAGGCGCTGTCGCCCGAGTGGACGCCGGCTTCCTCGATATGTTCCAGGACGCCGGCGACGAAGACCGTCTCGTCGTCGCAAAGGGCGTCCACGTCCACCTCGGTGGCGCGGTTCAGATAGTGGTCGATCAGGACCGGATCGTCGCCCGAGACGCGCATGGCCTCGTGGACGTAGCGGTCCAGTTGCTCGCGGTCGTGGACGATCATCATGCCGCGACCGCCCAGGACGTAGGAGGGGCGTAGCACGACGGGATAGCCGACCTCTTCGGCCTTTTGCGCGGCCTCTTCGGCCGAACGGGCCAGGCCATTGGGCGGCTGGCGCAGGCCGATGCCTTCCAGCATCTGCTGGAACCGCTCGCGGTCCTCGGCCAGGTCGATGGAATCGACCGACGTGCCCAGAACGGGGATATTGTCCTCCTGCAGGGCGTGGGCCAGCTTCAGCGGGGTCTGGCCGCCGAACTGGACGACGCAGCCGATCAGCTCGCCGTTCGAGCGCTCGACCTCGATCAGCTCCAGCACGTCCTCGGCCGTCAGAGGCTCGAAATACAGGCGGTCGGAGGTGTCGTAGTCGGTCGAGACGGTCTCGGGGTTGCAGTTGACCATGATGCTTTCGACGCCGATCTGGTCGAAGGCGAAGGCTGCGTGGCAGCAGCAGTAGTCGAACTCGATGCCCTGGCCGATCCGGTTCGGACCGCCGCCCAGGATGATGGCCTTCTTCTTGTTCGTCGGCTCGGACTCGCACTCTGGAATTTGGCCGAGCGCACCGGTCTCGTAGGTCGAGTACATATAGGCGGTGGCGCTGGCGAACTCGGCGGCGCAGGTGTCGATGCGCTTGAACACCGGGCGGACGTTCAGGCCGCGACGGGCGGTCCGGACGGATTTTTCGCTCTGGCCGGTGAGTTGCGCCAGACGGGCGTCTGAGAAGCCCTTGGACTTCAGGCGGCGGAACTCGGTCGGGTCGGTCGGCAGGCCCTTGACCCGGACATGGCCTTCCTCGCGCACGATGTCGGCGATCTGGCGCAGGAACCAGGGTTCGTAGGAACAGGCGGCGTTGACCTCCTCGACCGTCAGGCCGTGGCGGAAGGCCTGGGCGATGACGCGGATGCGGTCGGGGGTCGGAACGCCCAAGGCGCGGACGACGGCGCCGCGGGCCGTGGCGTCGTCTTCGGCGCCGGCCACCCCTTCGATCTCGATCTCGTCGAAGCCCGACAGGCCGGTCTCCAGCCCGCGCAGGGCCTTCTGCATCGATTCCTGGAAGGTGCGGCCGATGGCCATCACCTCGCCCACCGACTTCATCGAGGTGCCCAGCAGGGGCTCGGATCCCGGATATTTCTCGAAGGCGAAACGGGGGATCTTGGTGACCACATAGTCGATCGACGGCTCGAACGACGCCGGCGTGACCTGGGTGATGTCGTTGGTCAGTTCGTCCAGGGTGTAGCCGACCGCCAGACGGGCCGCGACCTTGGCGATGGGGAAGCCGGTGGCCTTGGACGCCAGCGCGGACGAGCGCGACACGCGCGGGTTCATCTCGATCACGACCATGCGGCCGTCGGCGGGGTTGATGGCCCACTGCACGTTCGACCCGCCTGTCTCGACCCCGATTTCGCGCAGCACATTGATCGAGCCCGTCCGCATCCGCTGATATTCTTTGTCGGTCAGCGTCAGGGCGGGGGCGACGGTGATGCTGTCGCCGGTGTGCACCCCCATCGGATCCACGTTCTCGATCGAGCAGATGATGATGCAGTTGTCCGCCGTGTCGCGGACGACCTCCATCTCATATTCCTTCCAGCCCAGGACCGATTCCTCGATAAGCACCTCGGTGGTCGGCGACAGGTCCAGGCCGCGCAGGACGATCTCCTCGAACTCCTCGCGGTTGAAGGCGATGCCGCCGCCGGTGCCGGCCAGGGTGAAGGACGGGCGGATCACGGCGGGCAGGCCGACGAACTCCAGCCCCTCCAGCGCCTCTTCCATCGAATGGGCGGCCTTGGAGCGGGGCGATTCCAGACCCAGCTTGTCCATGGCGTCGCGGAACTTCTGGCGGTCCTCGGCCTTGTCGATGACCTCGGCCTTGGCGCCGATCATCTCGACGCCGTGCTTGGCCAGCGCGCCGGATTCATGCAGGGCCAGGGCGGTGTTCAGCGCGGTCTGGCCGCCCATGGTCGGCAGCAGGGCGTCGGGCTTTTCCTTGACGATGATCTTCTCGACCATCTCGGGCGTGATCGGCTCGATATAGGTGGCGTCGGCCACCTCCGGGTCGGTCATGATGGTGGCGGGGTTCGAGTTGACCAGGATGACCCGATACCCTTCCGCCTTCAGCGCCTTGCAGGCCTGAACGCCTGAGTAGTCGAACTCGCACGCCTGGCCGATGACGATCGGGCCGGCGCCGATGATGAGGATGGACTTGATGTCTGTGCGCTTGGGCATCGCCAGCTCTTCTTCTTATTGAACGCTAGTGGGTCACGACCGCGCATTCCCAGCCGTCATACTCCAGCTGGAAGGCCGCGGCCCAGGTCTGCATCATGGACGAGACGGGCGCGAAACTGGCCGCGTCGACCGCCATGGTGGTTTCGAGAATCGTCATGTCGCCCTCGCCACGGGCGATGAAGCCCGCCCGTCGCGCCACCTCGCACAGGTCGCCGTGCGCATCCTCGTCGCCGAGGAAGAAGAACAGCGTATGGCGCGGCGTCACGCCGCTGTCGCCCTGTTCGGCCAGCGCCGCGCGCACCATGGCGTCGCGTTCGTCATGACGGATGTCCGAGGCGTCCAAGGGAGTGCGTCGTCCTTCGTTCTCTACGCGCGCGAGAAGCCCCCGCAGAGCCTGGCCCTGCGACGCTCACGTCTGCTTGTCGGTTAAGCGGCCCGTTTAGAGAGGGAGGGGCGACGGGGCAACCGGAAACATCAGACAGGGGGATATCAGCGGTATGTGACTAACCTGGGTCACAAAGACGCCACGAAGTCCGTGACGCATCAAAAACAAAGTCCAAAAAAGACGGTTTGTGACGACTCTGTTGCTGTCCCGCCACATTGTGAGCTTGGATGAGGCTTCGGAAAGGCATTAGAGTGCCGCCACGAAAGCTCGCATTCCCGCGAGTATTAATTCCGCAGTCTGTTGAAAACTGCTGCTCGATAACTTCAAGAGGTTGAACTTTGACGTATCGTCGTTCTCGATTGCTGGCTGGCAGCATGCTCTCTGCCGTCGGACTGATGGTTGCCTTGCCGGCTATGGCGCAACAAAATCCGCCAGTTGCCGAAGGCGAGCAGGGTGCCGAGCAAGCGACCGAGGTTGGTGAAATCGTCGTCACGGGTTCACGCATTCCGCGCAACGAGTTCACCAGTTCTTCTCCCGTTCAGGTGCTGACTACGGCCCGCGCCGAGCAGCGCGGGCTCAGCGATACCGCTCAGTTACTCCAATCTTCGACGCTTGCCGCCGGCACGCCGCAGGTGAATGCCACGATTTCGAGCGCCTTCGTGACCAATGGCGGGCCTGGCGCGTCGACGATCTCGCTGCGCGGTCTTGGTGCTAATCGTACGCTGGTGCTGTTGAACGGCCGTCGCGCAGGACCCGCTGGCACGCGCGGCGGCGTGTCCGCCTTTGACCTGAACGTCATTCCCCAGTCGGCTATCGACCGCGTCGACATCCTCAAGGA
Source organism: Brevundimonas fontaquae (assembly GCF_017086445.1). Taxonomy (NCBI): domain Bacteria; kingdom Pseudomonadati; phylum Pseudomonadota; class Alphaproteobacteria; order Caulobacterales; family Caulobacteraceae; genus Brevundimonas; species Brevundimonas fontaquae. The sequence goes on from NZ_CP070968.1 coordinate 1,278,562, forward strand.
CGGTGCCTCCTCGATCTACGGATCGGACGCTGTCGCTGGCGTGGTCAACCTGATCACTGCGTCCAAGCGTGACGGCGGCGAGATGAGCGCCTTCGCCACGGCACCGATCGACGGCGGCGGTGAGCAATACAATATCTCAGGAACCTTCGGTAAGACGTTCAGCCGCGGCCATTTCAATCTTTCGGCCGACTACTATCGTCAAGAAGAGTTGACGGCTGGCGATCGCGACTATCTGATCTGCAAAAATCAGTATGTGTTCGAACCGGGCACGAGAAATCGCGCCGACCGCATCGATCCTCGCACGGGTCAGCCGACCTGCAACGACGTCCTGTGGGGCCAAGTCTATGCGTATGGTCCGAACTTCGAGAGCCGCGCCGGCCGCTTCCAATTCGATTACGACGGCGATCTCGGCAAGTACATTCCGGTTCGTCCCGCAAACCCGGCGACCAGCGCTGCTCTGCCGGGCGCGCCGGCTGGCTTCTATGTCGTGAACTACGACGCGGCGTCGCGCGCCGTCGTCAATGCGAGCCACCCCTTCGCTCAGAAGGAAACGGTCATCCCGGAGGTCGATCGCTACACCGCGTTCGCCGAGGGGGCTTATGAGATCGGCGGGGGCGTCGAAGCCTATGGTGAATTCCTGGTCAACCGCCGCGAGAGCCGCACGAACGGCTATCGTCAGTTCTGGAACTACACCTTCACGTCCGATTTCTTCGGGCCTGGCGCGGGCGATCCGGTCACTGGTTTCACTGGCGATAATCTGCTCAGCGCCACGCCGGTCACAGACCACTTCAGCAGCTCGCAACGCGTGGACTACATCCGCGGCGTCGCCGGTCTGCGTGGCTCGGTCAATCTGGGTTCCACCGGCGCGTGGAAATGGGACGTTTTCGCTCAGTACAGCCGCTCGGACGGCGAATATGCGCAGGACGTCCTGCTGAAGGACGCGGTAGATTCCACCAGCTTCAAGACGGAAAGCTGCGTTGGGACCAATCTGCCGGTCAGCGGTCGACCCTGCATCGACATGGACTTCACCGATCCGCGCGTTCTGCGCGGGGACTTGAACGACGCCGAAAAGGCTTTCCTCTACGCCGACGAAACCGGCAAAACCATTTATGAGCAGACCTATGTCGAGGGCTCGATCGGCGGGAATCTGTTCGATCTGCCGGCTGGTCCTCTGGGTCTTGCGCTCGGCTTCCATCTGCGTCGCGACGAAATCGTGGACACGCCTGGCGAGATTACACGAGCTGGCAACAGCTGGGGTCTGACCAGCGCCGGCATCACTCAAGGCAAGGAAGATACGCGCGAAGTCTACGCAGAACTGGCCGTGCCTCTGCTTGCGAACATGCCGCTGGTTCAGAACCTCGATCTGTCGCTGTCGGGCCGCTACACCGATACGAAAACTTCGGGCGACGCATCGACCTATAAGGTGGGCTTGAACTGGGCGCTGAACGACGCCATTCGGTTCCGCGCCACACGGGGTACTTCTTTCCGCGCACCTGCCCTGTTTGAGCTGTATCTGGCCAACCAGACCGGCTCGTTGGGCCAACGCAGTATCGATCCTTGCTTGAACTTGGACGATCGGCTTGCGGACGGTGCAGTGTCGCAGCAGTTGTACGACAACTGCCGCAGCCCGAATGGTCCAGGCGGCGGGGTCGCTGGCGACTACACCGGCGGGAACTCGTCTGCGACGATCTTCACGGGCGGCGGATTTGGCAACCTGACGCCGGAAACGTCCACCTCGACTGTCCTCGGTGTCGTTGTAACCCCACCCAACAGCGGTTTGAGCCTTGCCGTCGATTACTATGAAATCGAGATAAAGGATCAGGTTACTGCCCTCGGTGCGGCGAACATTCTGTTCGGTTGCTACACCTCCGATCAGTTCCCGACCGATCCGCTGTGCGGCCGCTTCGACCGCGATCCCAACCTGGGCATTCAGGCTGTTCGCGATAACTTCATCAATATCGCCAACCAGCAGAACCGCGGCCTAGACTTTACCGTGCGGTACGTGAATGAAACGCCTTGGGGCTCTTTGAGCATCGATAGCCAGACGACTTGGACGCTGGAAAACTATACCTCCCTGTTCGAAGGCAACTTCAGTGATCCGCTGGGTGAGGTGGGCTACCCCGAGTTGGTCGGAAACATCAACCTCAGCTTCTCGCGTGGTCCTTGGACGGCGTTCTGGGGCTTCGACTGGATCGGAAACCAATCCAGCCTGAACGAATATGTCTCTGATAACGGCACGGCGAATGTCGTGATCGACGGCCGCACCGTCGGCATCAAGGCGGATGCGGAGTTCACGGGCTTCCATAGCGCCTCGGTCAGCTATGAGTTCGAAGGCTGGAAGGTCATGGGCGGCCTGGCCAATGTCTTCGACGAGAAGCCGCCTTCAGCGACGACTGTAATCGGCCAGTACTCGACGACCGGCAATTCCGTCCTGGGATCGCAATACACCGAAGCCTACTATGGTCGTCGCGCCTTCCTGCGTTTGACCAAGACGTTCTGATCCGTCAGAAATCAAAGGCTTGTGATAGAGGCGGCGGAGCGATCCGCCGCCTCTTATGATTCGGGATACGAGGAGAGCATTATGGCGGTGATTTCCGGTATTCGGGACACTCTGGACAGCCAAGTATCGCGGTTTGAGCAAGTCCCCCTTCGCCAGCCGGTGCTGCTAAACAGCGTGCCGAAAGGCGGCACCCATTTGCTTCGCAACATCGTGCGGATGTTCGTGCCGGTGGAGCAGCATTACGATCGCGATTTCATTCAAGTGCCGAACATGCATCTGCACCTTGCCGCTTTTAATCCTCATGCGCCAAAGCTGGCTGCGGCGCATCTGCTGTTCGACGACCAGGCGGTCGCTAATGTGCGCACGGCGCGGCACGTCATCCTGGTGCGCGACCCTTATGACTGGGTCTTGGCGCGAGCGCGTTTCATGGTGTCACACGCTTTTCACCAGCAGAATTTGGAGCATCTCAAGTCTGGCATCTTCAGCGCAGATGTCCTGATTAATATGATGATCTTCGGCATTCATGCGAAGACCCCCACCCTGCTTGATACCTTTACGCACAATGCTGTGGCTTGGATGGGGACCGGGGTATATTTGGTGCGCTACGAGGACATTCTCGGTGCCATCCGTGATATCGACACTCCACACGGTGACGCATATTTTAGAATGCTGCTTAATGCGTGCGGTATCGACCGCCCTCCCGACTGGAAAGAACGTGTTCTGGTTGGCTCCGACCGTAAGTTGAGCCGTACGGCGCGAGAAAACTTGCAGTTGCCGGACGGCATGCAACTGCCCGTAACCTTGTCGGAGGAGCAAAGGTGTCTTGTGGACTTCCACGCGCCCGGTTTGAGAGCTCTGCTCGGCTACACTTGATCTTTGATCGCTGCGATCCAGTCGGGGAGTTCGTCGATGCGGGCGAGGGACACGTAGCGGGGCTCGTTCGCCGGGGCGTCGGCCAGTTCGTGGGCCCAGGTAACGTGGTAGGGGATGTGGACGCCGAAGGCGCCGGCGGCGATGGCGGGCAGGACGTCGGACTTCATGGAGTTGCCGGCCATGACGGCCTCGGCCGGGCCGGTGCCGTGGCGGGTGAAGACCCGCTCGTAGGTGGCGCGATCCTTTTCGGACACGATCTCGACCGCGCTGAACAGGTCGCCCAGGCCTGAGGCCGCCAGCTTGCGCTCCTGATCCAGCAGGTCGCCCTTGGTGATCAGGACCAGGCGGTATTTTTCGGACAGTTCGGCGACGACCGCGTCCACGCCGGGCAGGGTCTCGACCGGGTGGGCCAGCATCTCGCGACCGGCGGCCAGGATCTCGCGCACGACATGGGGCGGCGCCTCGCCGTTCGTCAGCTCCATCGCCGTCTCGATCATCGACAGGGTGAAGCCCTTGATGCCGTAGCCATAGAGACGCAGGTTGCGTTGCTCGGTTTCGGCTAAACGCGCCTCGATGGTCGCCTCGTCGCCGTGGTCGGCCAGAAGATCGACGAACCGCGCATGGGTCAGGCGGAAGATCGTCTCGTTGTGCCAGAGGGTGTCGTCGGCATCGAGGCCGACCGTGGTGATGCTCATGCCGCGCCCCTATCATGGGACGAACGCGGAAGGGAGACGCGATGAACGGATCGGCGGTGGTGATCGGGGCGACGGGCGGCATCGGCCGGGCGATGGTCGAGCGGATCGTGGCGGACGGCGCGTTCGAGACCGTGTGGGCCGTGTCGCGGTCCGGCGCGGATGTGGCGGGCGCGCTAGGGTTGGTGGCGGATCTGGAGGATGAGGCCAGTCTGGCGTCCGCCGCCGAACGGATCGGCCAGGGGGCGGCCCCAACCCTGATCGTCGTGGCGACCGGGGTGCTGCACGACGGGCGTCAGCCGGAGCGGTCGTTTCGTCAGTTGGATGCGGAACACCTGTTACGGGACTACCGCGTCAATGCGGTGGGGCCCGCGCTGGCGGCGAAACATCTGCTGCCGCTGATGCCGCGTGATCGGCGGGCGGTGTTCGCGGCCCTGTCGGCGCGGGTGGGGTCGATTTCGGACAACCGACTGGGCGGCTGGCACGCCTATCGCGCATCCAAGGCGGCGCTGAACATGATCCTGCGCAATCTGTCGGTCGAGATGGCGCGCAGCCATCCGCAGGCGGTGATCGCCGGTCTGCATCCCGGCACGGTGGCGACGGACCTGAGCGCGCCGTTCCAGAAGGGGGTGGCGGAGGGCAAGCTGTTCACGGCCGACCATTCTGCCGAGCGGCTGCTGGCCGTGCTGTCGAACCTGACGCCGGCCGACAGCGGCGGCGTCTTCGCCTGGGACGGGGCGCGGGTACCGGAATAGCGCGCAGTCGTGACTTGAGCGAAGCGGGCGACTGACGTCAGATGGAGCTCATGCATCTGCGCGTTTCTGCCCGGCTTTTCAGCCTCATGTTGCTCGGCCTGCCGTTGAGCGGTCCGGCCGTGGCCCAACCGGTCGATTCGCCGGTTGTCGATCCGGTCGTCGCCGCAGCGCCCTCGCGTGACCGCGTAAGGCTGAATCAGCGCGTGTTCGATCGGGTGTGGAGCGAGGTGCGGCGGGGCTATTACGATCCGACCCTGCACGGTGTAGACTGGAACGCCGCGCGGGCGACGTTCCGGCCCCAAGCCCTGGCGGCGAGCGACGAACGGGAGCTGTACCGCGTCATCAATGCGATGCTGGATCTGCTGGACGACGGTCATGCGGCGGCCAGTCCGCCGGCGGCGGTGCGGCGTCAGGAGGCGCAGTTCGCCCGGCGCGCCGTGATGGGCTTGACCCTGATGCGGGGCGAGACGCCGGACGACTGGACCGTCGAGCGTGTCCGGCCGGGCTCGCCCGCCGAGTCGGCGGGCGTGCAGATGGGCTGGGCCCTGAAGTCGGTCGATGGGAAGCCCTGGGGACCGGATGTCGAGACCTATGACGGGGTTCCGGTGCAGTTGGTCCTGACCGACGATGCGGGACAGCGGCGCGAGATAGCCCTGACGCCGCGGGTGATGGAGGCCATCGAACCATTCACCGCCGACAAGTCGCGGCCGGGGGTGCTGGTGCTGCGGGTCGAGCAGTTCGACAAGGGGCTGGGCGCCTGGATGGGCAGCGAACTGGAAGGCCTGCCGCCGGATGTGGACGTGGTGTTGGACCTGCGCGGCAATCCCGGCGGGCGGCTGATGGAGGCGGAATCGGTCCTGACCTGTTTCCTGCCGCGCGATCAGGTCTGGGCGACGCGGACGGGACGCAGCGGTCGGCCTGTGGTGCTGAGGGCGGCGGGCGACTGCGGCGATCGGCGCGATCCCCTGGCCAATGATGTGGCGGTTCTGGTGGACCAGGGCAGCCGTAGCGCCGCCGAGTTGACGCCGGCCGCCTTGCAGGAGGCGCGGCGCGGCATCGTGGTCGGCGAGAAGACGGGGGGATCGGTGCTGATCGCGCAGGAGACCAGTCTGCCGGACGGCGGGCGGCTGACGCTCAGCCGGGCGGACTTCGTGACTTCGGGCGGTATTCGGCTGGAAAAGCGGGGGGTCACGCCGGACATCGCCGCGCCCCGCACCGTGGCCCAGCGCCGCGCGGGCGACGATCCGACACTGGAGACGGCGATCGCCGCCCTTCAGGCCGAGGATCGCGCCAGGGCCGACACCCCCGCCAGCGGCCTCTAGATCAGCAGCATTTGAACCCGCCGGCGCCGCCAAAGCGGCGCTGCTCGTGCAGGCGGAAGAAGGCGGTCTTGTCCAGCGGCGGCTGGTCGGGATGGGTCGCCGCCGCGTGATCGACATAGGCCTGATAATCCGGCTGACCGATCATGGCGCCGGCCGTGCGCCGGACGCCGCGACCCCACCGCAGGGCGGTGTCGCGGCACAGGCAGAGCAGATCGTCCTGGACCTCAGGCACGGGCCGCATCCGCCGCCTCGTCGGCCGCCGTCAGTTGGTGGCTTTCCGGATACTCGCGGACCGTCGGGCGGTTGTTCGCATAGGCCTTGCGGCACGCCAGGACGCCATAGACGACCATGGTGACGACCACGAACAAGAAGCCCGCCGTCAGGGTCGAGTTGACGTAGTCGTTGACGACGATGCGGTGCATGTCGCCGATGCTCTTGGCCGGGGCGATCAGTTCGCCGGCGCCTAGAGCCTCCTGATATTTGCGGGCGTGGGACAGGAAGCCGATGCGGACGTCCGGGTGGAACAGCTTCTGGAAGCCCGCCGTCAGGGTGCAGATCAGCAGCCAGGTCGCGGGAACGACCATGACCCAGGCGAACTTCTCGCGCTTCATCTTGAACAGCACGACGGTGCCCAGGATCAGGGCCACGGCGGCCAGCATCTGGTTGGCGATGCCGAACAGGGGCCACAGGCTGTTGATGCCGCCCAGCGGATCCACCACGCCGGTGTAGAGGAAATAGCCCCACAGCCCGACCGTCAGGGCCGTGGCGACGACGTTGGCGCCCCACGACTTCGTTTCGCGCATCTTGGGCACGGCGACGCCCAGCAGGTCCTGGATCATGAAGCGGCAGACGCGGGTGCCGGCGTCGACCGTGGTCAGGATGAACAGGGCTTCGAACAGGATGGCGAAGTGATACCAGAAGGCCATCATGGCCTTGCCGCCAATCACGCCGGACAGGATGTGCGCCATGCCGACCGCCAGGGTCGGGGCGCCGCCTGCGCGCGACAGGATCGAATGTTCGCCCACGTCGCGGGCCAGCTGTTCCAGCTCTCCGGGCGTGATGTGGAAGCCCCACTGGGCCACGGCGGCGGCGGCGGAGGCCGCATCCTTGCCGATGACTGCGACCGGGCTGTTCATGGCGAAATAGACGGCCGGGTCCAGAACCGTGGCGGCGATCAGGGCCATGACGGCGACAAAGCTTTCGCACAGCATGGCGCCGTAGCCGATCATCGGGATCTGGGCTTCGTTCTCCAGCAGCTTGGGCGTGGTGCCCGACGAGATCAGGGCGTGGAAGCCCGACACGGCGCCGCAGGCGATGGTGATGAACAGGAAGGGGAACAAGGCGCCGGCGAAGACCGGGCCGGTGCCGTCGATGAAGGGGGTGATGGCCGGCATCTGCAGATGCGGACGCACGATGAGGATGCCGACGGCCAGGGCCACGATCGCGCCGATCTTCAGGAAGGTCGACAGATAGTCGCGCGGCGCCAGGAGCAGCCACACCGGAATGACCGAGGCGATGAAGCCATAGACCATCATCAGGATCGCCAGGGTCGGGCCGGTCAGGGTGAAGGCCGGACCCCAGAACGGATCGGCCGCGATATGGCCGCCGCCGATGATGGCCAAGATCAGCAGGACGACGCCGATCACCGACACCTCGCCCACGCGGCCTGGCCGCAGGAAGCGGGTGTAAAGGCCCATGAAAATGGCGATGGGGATGGTGGCGGCGACGGTGAAGGTGCCCCACGGGCTTTCGGCCAGGGCCTTGACCACGACCAGGGCCAGAACCGCCAGGATGATGACCATGATCATCAGGACGCCGACCTGGGCGATGATGCCGGGGATATTGCCCATTTCGGTGCGGATCATGTCGCCCAGCGACTTACCGTCGCGACGCGTGGACATAAACAGGACCATCATGTCTTGCACCGCGCCGGCCAGCACGGCGCCGACCAGAATCCACAGGACGCCCGGCAGATAGCCCATCTGGGCGGCCAGCACCGGCCCGACCAGCGGGCCTGCGCCCGCGATGGCGGCGAAGTGGTGGCCGAACAGGACGTTCTTGGGCGTCGGCACATAGTCCAGCCCGTCGTTGCGGCGCATCGCCGGGGTCAGGCGCGCGGGGTTCAGCTGCATGACCTTGTTGGCCAGGTAGAGGCTGTAGAACCGATAGGCGATCGCATAGGTGCAGACGGCGGCGACCACCATCCAGACCGCGCTGATGCTCTCGCCCTGATGCAGGGCGATGATGCCGAGGGACACCGCCCCCAGGACGGCGATGGCGCCGAAGATTATGGGTGTGCTGAGTTTGCCCACGACAGATCCCTCCCGGCCGGCTGACTGCGACCCTCGCCCATGGTTTGCACCACAATGCGGGACAAGGCCAATCGACTAAAGTCGTAGAAATGAGGGATCAGACGTCTCCTCGCTGCGGAGCGGGGAGGTGGCGTGGCGCGCCTTCGCGTCGTGACGGAGGGGTTCTGCGACGTATCGCGGGCGCCAATGGGACTTCAAGAACCCCTCCACCGCTTCGCGGTCCCCCTCCCCGCGAGCGGGGAGGAGACGGCGGTGTCAGTTCCGAACGACTTTGACCCGTCCGGCGGCTTCACGCGCGCGTTCGCGGGCCTGTTCGACATCGGCGCCGCGGGCGACAGCTACGCCCATGCGGCGGCGCTCGAAGGCTTCGGGCTTTCCGAACAGACGCAGATCGGCGGTCGGGACCGACAGGGCCTCCGCGACGCCCTCGAAGGCGATCCCTTGCGCGTCCATGCCGCCATAGATGACGGCGCTGGCGGCGGGTTCACGCTGGTTCACGTCGATGGGAAGACCCAGGATGGCGCGGGCATGCAGCGCAAACTCGGTTTGTGTCTGGCTGGCCAGGGTGACCAAGCCGGTGTCGTGGGGGCGAGGAGAGACCTCGGAGAACCAGACCTGATCGCCCTTGACGAACAGTTCGACGCCGAAGACGCCGTGACCGCCCAGGGCCGCAGTGACCTTGCCGGCGATGTCCTGGGCAGAGGCGAGGGCGGCGGGCGTCATCGCCTGCGGCTGCCAGCTTTCGACGTAGTCGCCCTTGACCTGGCGGTGGCCGATGGGCGCGCAGAAATCGGTGCGGGTCGTGCCGTCGGCGTCGCGCGAACGGACGGTCAGAAGCGTGATCTCGAAGTCGAAGTCGATGCGTCCCTCGACGATGACGCGGGCGCTGGCGACGCGGCCGCTGTCCTGGGCGTAGGTCCAGGCGTCGGCGATTTCATCGGCGCTTTCGACGAAAGACTGGCCCTTGCCCGACGAGGACATGACCGGCTTGACGAAGTTGGGATAGCCGACGGCCTCGGCGCCGGCGGCCAGTTCCTCGGCCGAGCCGGCGAAGGCGTAGGGGCTGGTGGGAAGACCCAGCGCTTCGGCGGCCAGTTTGCGGATGCCCTCGCGGTTCATCGTCAGCTGCACCGCGCGAGCCGTCGGGACGATCGTCGCCATGCCGGCGGCCTCGATATCGGCCAGAACCTCGGTGGCGATGGCCTCGATCTCGGGCACGATGAAGTGCGGGGCCTCGGCCAGGATGACACCGTTCAGCACCTGGGCGTCGGTCATGGGGATGACGTGGCTGCGGTGCGCGACCTGCATGGCCGGGGCGTTGGGATAACGATCGACGGCGATGACCTCGACGCCGAGCCGCTGAAGCTCGATGGCGACCTCCTTGCCCAGTTCGCCCGAGCCCAGCAGCATGACGCGCACGGCAGTGTCGGAAAGCGCGGTGCCGAGTTTCATGGCGATCAGTCTCCGGTAGCGGGTTCGATCAGGTCCCAGGCGTTGCCGTAGAGGTCTTCGAAGACCACCACCTTGCCATAGGTCTCATGTCGCGGGGTTTCGCGGAAGTGGACGCCGGCGGCAAGCCAGGCGGCGTGGTCGCGCATCAGGTCGTCGGTCTCCAGAAACAGCCAGACCCGGCCGCCGGCCTGGTTTCCGACCTGGGCCTTCTGGGCGTCGGTCGTGGCGCGCGCCAGCAGCAGGCTGGTCTCGCCGCCTTTGGGCGTGACCCGCACCCAGCGCTTGCCGCCGCCCATATCGGTATCCTCGCTGAGGTCGAAGCCCAGCTTGGCGACATAGAAGGCGATGGCCGCGTCATAGTCGTGAACAAGCAGGCTGATCGCGCCGATGCGGCTCATGGCTTCTGCTTTCAAAAAATCTCCCCCGTGAAGCGTCGCGCACGGGGGAGTGATCCGAGTTTTAAAGCCGCGCCTTGACCGCCGCGACGATGGCGTCCGAGGTGATGCCGAACTTGTCGTAGAGGACTTCGGCGGGGGCGGAGGCGCCGAAGCCGGTCATGCCGATGAAGGCGCCGTCTTCGCCGATGAAGCGTTCCCAACCTTGCTTGATCGCGGCTTCCACGGCGACGCGGACCGTGCCGCGGCCGATGACCGAGGCCTGGTAGGCGGCGTCCTGCTGTTCGAACAGTTCGAACGAGGGGACCGAGACGACGCGGGTCGCCACGCCCTCGGCTTCCAGCGTCTCGGCGGCCTTTAACGCCAGGGCCAGTTCGGTGCCGGTGCCGAACAGGGTGGCCTTGGCCTCGCCATTGGCGGCCTTGATCTCATAGGCGCCCTTTGCACAGAGATTCTGGGCCGACAGGTTTTCGGTCGCGGCGACGGTGCGGACGGCGGGGGTCTTCTGGCGCGACAGGGCCAGGGCCGATGGCGCGGTCTTGGTCTGCAGGGCGATCTGCCAGCATTCCATGGCCTCGATGGTGTCGGCGGGGCGGAAGACCAACAGGTTCGGAATGGCGCGCAGCGCCGCCAGGTGTTCGACCGGCTGGTGCGTCGGGCCGTCTTCGCCCAGACCGATCGAATCGTGCGTCAGGACGTGGATGGCGCGGACGCCCATCAATGCGCCCAGGCGGATGGCCGGGCGGCTATAGTCCGAAAACACCATGAAGGTGCCGCCGTAGGGAATGACCCCGCCGTGCAAGGCCAGGCCGTTCATGGCCGCGGCCATGCCGAACTCGCGGATGCCCCAGTTGACATAGCGGCCTTCATAGGTCGGCGCGTCCAGGATCGGCGTGCCCTTGACGAAGGTGTTGTTCGAGCCGGTCAGGTCGGCCGAGCCGCCGATCAGTTCGGGAATGGCGGCGAACAGTTCGTCCAGCGCCGCGCCCGACGATTGGCGCGTCGCCTGGGCCGGCTGGGTCTCGACCAGTTCGGCGATCTTAGCGTTCAGGGTATCGAAGGCGGCTTCGGGCAGGTCGCCCTTCATGGCGCGGGTGAAGTCGGCGGCCTGGGCCGAGGCGGCGAGGCGGGCCTCCCACTTCTTGCGGTCCTTGGCGCCGCGACGGCCGACCTTCTTCCAGGCGTCGGCGATGGTCTGGGGCATTTCAAAGGGATCGTGATCCCAAGCCAGGCCGAGGCGCGTGGCGGCGATCTCGGCGGCGCCCAGGGCAGCGCCGTGGGTCTTGTGGCTGCCTTCCATCGTGGCGGCGCCCTTGCCGATCTTGGTCTTGCAGGCGATCAGGGTGGGCTTGTCCTGACGCATGGCCCACTTCATCGCGCCCTTGATGGCGTTCATGTCGTGGCCGTCGATGGCCTTGACCGCCCAACCGGCGGCCTTGAAGCGAGCCTTCTGGTCGGTCGCATCCGACAGAGAGACCTTGCCGTCGATGGTGATCTCGTTGTCGTCCCACAGGACGTGCAGCTTGTTCAGCTTGTAGCGGCCGGCAAGCGCGATGGCTTCCTGCGACACGCCTTCCATCAGGCAACCGTCGCCGGCGATGACCCAAGTGCGGTGATCGACCAGATCATCGCCATACTTCGCCGCCAGATGGCGCTCGGCCATGGCGAAACCGACCGAGGTGGCCAAGCCCTGGCCCAGCGGGCCGGTGGTGACCTCGACGCCCGGCATATGGCCGTACTCCGGGTGGCCCGCGGTCTTGGAGCCCCACTGACGGAAGTTGGACAGTTCTTCCTTCGTCGCGCCCTTGTAGCCGGTCAGGTGCAGCAGGGCGTAGATCAGCATCGAGCCGTGGCCGGCCGACAGGATGAAGCGATCGCGGTCGGCCCAGTCGGGGCGCGAGGCGTCGAACTTCAGGAAGCGCGAAAACAGCACCGCGGCGACGTCTGCCATGCCCATCGGCATGCCGGGGTGGCCGGATTTGGCCTTCTCGACGCCGTCCATGGCGAGGACGCGAATGGCGTTCGCCATCTGCTCGGGCGTGGCCTTTGGTGCGGTTTTGGCGTCGGTCACTGTGGAGACCTCTGTTGGGAAGGCGGAAAAAGGGGGCGCGCCCCTTTACCCCGGCGCGTCCTCGGCTTCTATACGGAATCTAAAGGAGCGACCGATGGCAGACGCCACCACGGCCGCACGGGCGCGTATCGATCGCGCCCTGGCCGAATTGGAACGCAAGATTCTTGAGCTGAAGGCGCGGCCCGCCTCGGCGCCCGCGATCGCGGACGACGACCTGTTCGCGCCGCGGTCTTCTGAAAAGGGGGCCGATGCTCAGCGCGTGGCCGAACTGGAGGCCGCCGGGCGCGAGGCGTCCGAGGCGCTGGGCCGCGCCGCCCGGGCCGTGCGCGAGGCCCTGGCCGAAAGCGAGGCCGGCTGATGGCTACGGTGACGGTCGAGGTCAACGGACGCCCCTATGCGGTGGGCTGCGCCGACGGGCAGGAAGAGCGCGTGTGCATCCTGGCCAAACAGTTCGACAATCAGGTGCGCCAGGTCGCAGGCGACGTGGGCCATGTCGGCGATCTGCGGCTGTTTCTGATGTCCGCGCTGATCCTGGCCGACGAACTGCACGAGGCGCGGCTGAGCGCCGGCAAGGCGGGGCCTTCGTCAGCGGCCGCCCCGGCGGCGGCTTCGACGGACGGGGTCGCCGAGGCGCTGAACGCCGTCGCCGCGCGGATCGAAAAGATCGCCCAAAACCTCTAGGCGATTATTCCGCTGCGGATGCTGGTGTCGGGGCCGGCGAAGGCCTATCTTGATCGACGGCGGGTCTTGCTGCGGCTCACGTCGAAGACAACATATCCTTCTGACCTTAATTCACTCATAGGGATCTGTCCCTGTCCGGGCTCGAGGGCTTGGGCATACGGAGCCCACCTGGCTACCCAGGTCGAGAGGATTTAAACGTTCTTCACGGTTCGCGCGGCGCCGCCACCTTCTCTCTGTGATGTGCTATCGCTCGCCGCGCGGCGGCTCCCTGCATGAGCACGCGTAGGGGCGGTTCGATGATCCAGGACAAGCATGAACTTCGATCGGCCGCCCGCGCCTTGCGCAAGCGTCTGGCTGAGGCCGATCCGCTGGCCGCCAGTCGGGCGGCGCACAATGCTGATGCGCTTCCTGCCGCTCGGATCGTCGCGCTCTATTGCGCCATGGGGTCGGAGCTGGATACCGACGCCTTGGCTGCGGCGCTGGAGGCGGCGGGCCGCCGACTGTGCCTGCCGGTCGTGGTCCAGCGCGACGCGCCGATGGAGTTCCGCGCCTGGTCGCCCGGCGAGCCGCTGGAGATGGACGCCGCCGGATGCCCCGCGCCGATGCCGCTGGCGGAAGTCGTCATGCCGGACCTGATCCTGACGCCGCTGCTGGCCTTTGACGATCATGGCGGGCGCCTGGGGCAGGGCGGCGGCTATTACGACCGGACCTTCGCCGCCCGACCCGACGCCATCCGCATCGGTTTCGCCTATGCCGGCCAGAAGGCTGAGCGGCTGGCGCTGGAGCCTCACGACATTCGACTGCATGGCGTTCTGACCGAGACCGGCTATACGGCTTTCCAATGAGACTGGCATTTTTCGGCGACGTCATCGGCAAGTCCGGCCGTGACGGCATCAGCGATCATCTTCCGGGCCTGAAGCGGGATCTGAAACTCGACTTCGTGGTCGTGAATGCGGAGAACGCCGCGGGCGGCTTCGGCATCACCGAGAACACGGCGCGCGAGCTGTTCATGGCGGGCGCCGACTGCCTGACGCTGGGCAACCACAGCTGGGACCAGCGCGAGGCGCTGACCTATATCGTGCGCGAGCCGCGCCTGATCCGGCCGGCCAACTATCCGCGCCTGATGGATGCGCCGGGCGCCGGGGCCAATCTGTTCGAGACCCATTCGGGGCGCACGGTCTTGGTCATGAATGTGCTGGGCCGGGTGCACATGGACCCGATGGACGATCCGTTCGGCGCGGTGGAGCGCGAGCTGGCGGCGGCGCCGCTGGGCGCGGTGGCGGACGCCGTTATTGTGGACATGCATGCCGAGGTCACGTCCGAGAAGATGGCGATGGGCCACTTCTGCGACGGGCGCGCGTCGCTTGTGGTCGGCACCCACACCCATGTGCCCACCGCCGACTGCCAGATCCTGCCCGGCGGCACGGCCTATCAGACCGACGCCGGTGGCTGCTGCGACTACGACAGCGTGATCGGCAACGAAAAGGAAGAGCCGCTGCGCCGCTTCACCACCCGGATTTCTGGCGGTCGCTACATGCCGGCCTCCGGACCAGCGACGGTATGCGGGGTCTTCGTTGAGACGGACGACAGGACAGGCCTGGCAGTGCGGGTCGAGCCGATCCGGGTCGGCGGGCGGTTGTCTCAGGCGATCCCGGTCGTCTGACGCGCCCGGCGACGGTCGATCACCGTCTGGCGGACGGCCATCAGCTCGGCCGCGCGGCGCTCGGGCGTATGGGTCGCCAGCACATAGGCCTGGGCGGATTGCGCGAGCGCCAATCGTTCCACGGGTGACGAGATCAGCCGATCCATCGCCGCCGCCAATGTCTTCGGCGTCACCGCATCGACGTAGAGGGCGTGCGGCCCGCTGGCTTCACGCAGACCGCCGCGCCCGGACGAGATCAGGGCCGCGCCTGCCGCATGGGCCTCGATCGCCGTCAGGCCGAACGGCTCGTCCCAGACGGATGGCGTCAGGGCGATGGCGGCCGTCTGCATCCGTCGCCGCACCTCGCCCATAGGCGCGGACTTCAGAACCTCGACCCGGTCGCCATACTTTTCCAGCGGCGCGACATGTCGGGCCACCCAGCGCGCATGATCGTTCCAGTCGTTCAGCATCAGCACGGCGCGCCAGTCAGGATGGGCGTCCAGAACGCCGGGCAAGGCCGCGCACAACACATCGACGCCCTTTTCGGGCATGGCGCGCCCGGCGAAGGCGATCACCGCCTCTCGATCCTCGGGCGAGGCCAGCCAGGCGCCGGCGTCGATGGGGTTGGGCACCGCGAACGCCCGGTCATTCAGATCGGGGAAGGTGCGCACGAAGGCGTCGCGTTCGGCGATGCTGACGAAGACCAGGCCGTCTAGCCGCTCATAACGCGCCCGATAACGCCATCGGTCGATGGGATGGCGCGGCGGGCGCAGGGCGTTGTGGCGATAGAGCAGATGGGCGGTGTCGGGCAGGGCCTGCTGCACCGCCAACGCCTGTTTCACCTGCTGATGATGTTCGATCACATCAGGTCGAAAGGCGCGCAGCCGTTCGATAAGCGTCGGCATGCGGCTACGCCCCGCCGGCAGGGCGTCCACGCTCGCTGAAAAGCCGTCGTCCGCGCCTTGGCAGCAGAAGATGCGCGTCTCGCCACCCTGATCGACGCCCGCCATCGTCCGCACCACCGTCTCCATCGAGTTCGGCTGAGCTTCGGAAAACAGGCATCCCGGCGGGAGCAGTATGGCGGTGCGCAAGGTCGCCTCCAGTGGGAAAGTCGGCGCGACCTATAGACGTTTCGTGGCGGAACGGCGACGGCGCCTTAGCTGTTCGGGTAGCCCAGTTCCGGCTCCATCCTCTCGAAGGTGCGGTTCATGGCGTAGGCGTCCAGATTGGGCAGGGCGATATGGCCGAAGCGCAGCGACAACTGGTCCTCTGCGGCGGACTCTCCGCCCTTCGATACCGCCGCGACGTAGAAGGCCGACGCTAGCCCGGTGCGATCCGATCCGCCGGCGCAATGGATCAAAAGGGGTTTTGGTGCATCGCGCATGATGGCGATCAGGGTGCGGACCTCCTGCGGCGTCAGCTCTTCCTTGGCCGACATGCGAAAGTTGATGTGCTGGATGCCCAAGCGACGACTTTCGGCGACCTCGTCGTCATACCAGGGTGAGCCGGGGTTGTGGCCCCGCAGGTTCAGCACGGTGCGGATGCCGTACTGGCGCTCCATCCGGTCCAGCAGGCCGGGGCGCGGCTGACCGGCCCGATAAATCTCTCCGGTGATGACGGTGTGGACATTGCCGCTCACGGCGACGCCGATGATGTAGGCGATCAGGCAGACGAGACTGACGGCGGCCGAGATCAGCACGAGCTTCAAGGGTGAGAGCCGGCGGATCACGCGGGGCGCGCTCCCGTAAACCATTTGCGATAGTTGGCCGTGGTGGCGATCAGCAGCACGACCAGCAGGCCGAGCAGCGCCGCCGTCGATCCGATCGTGCCCAGGTCCAGTCCGCCCTTGGCGTGCGATTTCGTCAACAGGTCACCCATGGTGGCTCCGAAGGGGCGGGTCAGGACGAAGGCGATCCAGAACAGGACGGTGGTCGAGATGCGGGTGAATTTCCAGGCTAGGATCGTCAGGACGATGCCGCCCGAGATCACGGCGTTGCTCCACAGATACCCCAGGCCCGAGGTGTCGGCCAGAAAGTCGCCCAGGGCCGTACCCAGCGTGTTCGACGCCAGGATGGCCAGCCAGTAGAAGGTCTCCACTCCCGGCTCGCGAATATGATCGACCTTCAACGAGCCATAGGTCAGCCGCCAGGCCGCCAGAACGGCGATCAGGACGCCGGCGATGATCGTCGCACCCGTGGCGTAACCCAGGCCCAGGCTGCGATCCATGAAGTCGGACAGGGTCGTGCCCGCCGTGCTCGTGGCCAGGATCACCAGCCAATAGAGGGCGGGGTGAAACCGCTTTGACCGCAACTGGGCGATCAGGGTGATGACGAAGAAGCCCAGCAGGATCAGCGAACTGACGGCATAACCGACCTTCAGCGTCATCGAGACCAGATCGCCGCCGGTCTCGCCGACCGTGGTGGCGCAGATCTTCATGAGCCAGAAGGCCAGGGTGACCTTAGCCACCTTATCGACCGCGCCCGTGGGCAACTGTTCAGCAGACGTGGCGCTCATCGTGGCGATCCGTGTTCGACAGGGCTGACGACGCGCCGGATTTGCGGCCAAGTTTGGGCTGGATCAGCCGTTGCGCCGCGCCCTCAGCCGCAATCGCATCGGCTCGCGGCTGCGCAGGGTGATCTGGTGGACCGGACGGGGTTCCGCCGTGGTCAGGGCCTCGACATCGGCGACGCCAAGGATGGCGGCCAGGGCGATCATCGCCTCCTGCAGGGCGAAGGCGGCGCCGATGCAGACGCGGGGTCCGGCGCTGAAGGGAATGTAGGCGTAGCGATCGATGGCCTTGCGGTTCTCGGGCAGGAAACGCTCGGGCTGGAAGGCGTCGGGGTCGTCCCACAGCAGCTGGTGACGCTGAAGAATCCACGGCGAGATGATGACGGTGGCGCCGGCCTTGATCGTCTGTCCGCCAATCTCGTCGTCGGCCAGGGCCTTGCGGGCCATGGTCGGGGCGGGCGGAAACAGGCGCATCGTCTCCTCCAGCACGGCGCGGGTCCAGGGCAGGGCCTCGGCCCATTTCGGATCGGAGACGTCGAAGGCGTCGGCCTCGACCTGGAGCCGGGCCAAATACTCCGGCTGGCGCGACAGCAGATGCAGGGTCCAGCCCAGGGCGCGGGCCGTGGTCTCATGCCCCGCCAGGATGAAGGTCAGGATGTTGGCCGCGACCTCTTCGTCGGTCAGGCCCGGACCGCCGTTCTCATCCCGCGCCAGCAGAAGCGCGCTGAGCAGGTCGTCGGGCGGCGCCTCGCCCGTTCCGGCCCCACGCTCGATCCGGGCGCGGCGGGCTTCGACCAGTTTGGTGACGCGCTGCTCGAAGAAGCGGGCCGAGCGGAAGCTGGCCAAGCGGCCCAGGCGCGGGGCCCAGTCCGGCGCGCCCAGCACGTCCAGCGGATCGATGCGCGCGCCATTGGCCAGGAACTGGTTCAGCGCCCGCTCGAACCCGCGCGCTTCGCCGCCCAGCTCGTCCGAGAACATGGTCGCCGACAGAATGTCGAAGGTCAGGCCCGACATTTCGCTGTCGATATCCAGCACCCGCCCGCGCGCCGACAGCGACCAGGCGGCCACGCGCGCGTGACAGACCTCGGCCATTCGGGCGTTCAGCGTCGCCATCTTGGCGGGGGTGAACAGGGGCGCGAGGATACGCCGGGCGCGACGCCAGACCTCGCCCTCGGTCAGCAGCAGGCCCTCAGCCAGCATCGGCCCCAGCACACGCCGTTGCAGATCGCCCTTCACATAGTTGGCGGCGTTCTCGGTCAGGACGTGCCGCACCCCCTCGGGATGGCTGACCACCAGGATTTCGCCAAAGGCTGAGGATCCATGCAGTTGCGGCTCGGTGAAATGCCGCTCGGACCACATCTGGATCGGATCGCGCCAGCTGATCCACAGGAAGGGCAGCAGCGACAGCGGTTTGCCCGCGCGCCGGGGCGGTATGGCAGGGCGGAAGATGGTGTCGGCGGTCGTCGCGTCCATCAGACGCTCCCTGTTCAAGTCGCCGGTTCAGCCAGGCGTATCGCTTCTGAAACGCGCCATCCGGCTCCTGCGTTCATGCGGGATCAATGCTACGTCAACGCGGCGTCAACGCGACGGGCGCGCCCTGCCGATCGCGGCGAGCAACCTCGTCATATCTTCGGCGGCCGGGTCTTTCGCGCGCTGGCTGGAGACGGCAGGTTTCGAAGCCGTCGCTACGGGGGCCGCGGCTTGAGCCGCTCTCTTCTTTTCGCGCCGTTCGAACAGAAAGCGTTGAAGACCCCATACGAGGTGAGGCGTCCACGGCTGGCCGCAGGCGGTGCTCTTGCCGGCCTTGTTCAGCAGGCCGGCGACCTCGTTGGGCCGGGTGAAGCCGCTCTTGAAACAGGCGCGGAGCAGGGGGTCCAGCTCGTCCAGAAACGCCTCTTTGGAGCGATCACGAAAGGCGAAATGCTTCAGTTCGTCTCTGGTGATCTGCGAAGGCTTGGAAGACGGCCGCCCAGTCGACGGGGCCTTGGTGCGGGTGGGCCCCGCTGGCTTTCCGCCGCCGCGATAGGGTCCCTTCGCCAATCTCAGTTCGCCGGAGGGGCGGTCAGCGCCCAGGCCTTCATCTCGGCGACCTCGCGCGTCTGTGTGTCGACGATGGCCTGGGCCATGCGTCGAATTTCCGGGTCGCGGCTGTCGCGCAGGGCGACCTTGGCCATGGCGACGGCGCCTTCGTGGTGAGCGATCATCTTGGCGACATAGGCCTGATCGATCGTCTGACCCGAGGCGGCGGCCATCTTGCGGTGCATCTCGGCTTCGGAGGCGGCGAAGGCCCGATCTCCAGGCGTGGCTCCGGGGGTAGGGCCGCCCATGGCGTGACCGTCATGACCGGCGGCCTGCATCTGTTCGGTCGTGCGCGCCGCCGCGGCCTGGTGGGCGGCTGAAGTGTCACGCAGCGCCTGTTGCACCGGATCGCCGCCGCCGTCGCAGGCGCTCAGCACGCCGAGCAGGGCAAGCGGCGCCAGGACGCGGATCATGCCGCGTCGCCCAGCCAACCCGGCATCCAGCCTTCGTGCCATTCGCGCAGGTGGGCGACGGGGATGCTGAACAGTTCGCCCTTATCGCCCTTGGAGGCGAAGGCGGCGCCGCCCGCATGGCCGACGACCGAAGCGTGCAGACCGGCCTCCCGCGCCTTGGCGATGATGGCGTCAGCGTCAGGGACAGCGACCAGGTAACGGGCCTGGTCCTCGGCGAACAGGAAGATGTGGGCGTGGGCCGCGCTGGAGGCGTCCAGGGTCACGCCGACATCGGAGGCCAGCACCAGATCGGCCGCGGCGCCGATCAGGCCGCCGTCCGAGAGGTCGTGAACCACGGTTAACTCGCCCTGCTCAATCCGGTCGCGCACGAAATCGCCGGTCTTCTTTTCGAGCTTCAGATCGACGGGCGGCGGTGCGCCGTCCTCGCGGCCCAGGACCTCGCGCAGATAGATGGAGGCGCCCAGTTCGCCCTGGGTCTGGCCGATCAGGACCAGCGCATCGCCCTCGGCCATGGTCGAAAAGCCAGTCACCACGTCGTAGTTGGGCAGCAGGCCGACGGCGCCGACGGTCGGGGTGGGCGGAATGGCGACGCCGTTGGTCTCGTTATACAGCGACACGTTTCCGCTCACGACCGGGAACACCAGTTCGCGGCAGGCCTCGGCCATGCCGTCGATGGCGCGCACGATCTGGCCCATGATCTCCGGGCGCTGTGGATTGCCGAAGTTCAGGTTGTCGGTGATGGCGATCGGACGGCTGCCGACGGCCGTCAGGTTGCGCCAGGCCTCGGCCACCGCCTGTTTGCCGCCCTCATAGGGGTCGTTCTGGACATAGCGGGGGGTGCAGTCCGAGGTGACGGCCAGACCCTTGTCCGTACCATGCACGCGCACCACGCCGGCGTCGGCGCCGGTCGACGAGTCCTGCAGCGTGTCGGCCATGACGTGGCGGTCGTACTGTTCCCAGATCCAGCGCTTGGAGGCCATGTCGGGGCAGGCGACGACCTTCATCACCGCATCGGCCCAGTTCTCGGGCGCAGGAATGTCCGAGTGGTTCAGCTTGGGCTCAAGCTCCGGCTGGACCCAGGGACGGTCATACAGGGGCGCGTCGTCGAACAGCGGCGCCAGCGGCACGTCGCAGACGGTCTCGCCGTGATGCTTCAGCACCAGATGGCCGGTGTCGGTGGTCAGGCCGATGATGGCGAAGTCCAGGCCCCACTTCTGGAAGATGCGATAGCCGACGTCTTCATAGCCGGGCTTCAGCACCGCCAGCATCCGCTCCTGGCTTTCCGACAGCATCATCTCATAAGCCGTCATGCCGGTTTCGCGCTGGGGCACCTTGTCGAGGTTCAGTTCGATGCCGACGCCGCCCTTGCCCGCCATTTCGACGGAGGAGGAGGTCAGGCCCGCCGCGCCCATGTCCTGAATGGCGGCGACGGCGCCGGACGCCATCAGCTCCAGTGTCGCCTCGATCAGCAGTTTTTCGGCGAAGGGGTCGCCGACCTGAACCGTGGGGCGTTTGGCCTCCGACTCGTCGTCGAACTCGGTCGAGGACATGGTGGCGCCGTGGATGCCGTCGCGACCGGTCTTGGAGCCGAAATAGACGACGTCATGGCCTGCTTCCGGCGCGGCCGAATAGTAGATTTCGTCGGCGCGGGCCAGGCCGACGCACATGGCGTTGACCAGGATGTTGCCGTTGTAACCCTTATGGAAGTTGGTCTCGCCCGCGACTGTTGGCACGCCGACGCAGTTGCCATAGCCGCCGATGCCCGAGACGACACCTTTGACCAGACGCTTGGTCTTCTCGTGGCTGGGATCGCCGAAACGCAGGGCGTTCAGCAGGGCCACCGGCCGCGCGCCCATGGTGAAGACGTCGCGCATGATGCCGCCCACGCCCGTCGCCGCACCCTGGTAGGGTTCGATGTAGGAGGGGTGGTTGTGGCTCTCCATCTTGAAGATGCAGGCGTCGCCGTCGTCGATGTCGATCACGCCGGCGTTCTCGCCCGGCCCGCAAATGACGCGATCGCCGGTGGTGGGGAACTTGCCCAGGTGGATCTTGGAGGACTTGTAGGAGCAGTGCTCGGACCACATGACCGAGAAGACGCCCAGCTCGACGTGGTTGGGCTCGCGCCCCAGCCGGTCGAGGACGACCTGATATTCATTGGGGGCCAGGCCGTATTCGGCGGCCAGTTCAGCCATGGTCTTCTGCGGAGCGCTCATGGGCGGCGCTTCTAGCCGCAGATGCGCCGAATGTCAGCCCGCGCGGCGCAAGATCGGGGAACATCGTCCATCGCAGGTGGTTGATTCCGTCGACAGCCAAAGGAGCCGCCATGACCGACACGCCCATCGACCCCGCCGCTACCCCCGAAGACGACGACCTGCCCGAAATCGCCGCCGACGACGCCGGCGCCTCCGCCCTGGCCGAACGGGCTCAGAAACAGGCCGATGACGCCGGGGAGGACGAGGCGTGAGCAAGCCGCACACCGACCGCATCGTCCCGGCCTCGGGCCAGCAGATGGATCGTTCGAATGATCCTGAAACCACCGCAGAGATGGACGTCGCGGCGCCGCAAGCGGCTCTGGCCAGCCGTCGTCAACGGCTGACCGGTTCGGCCGTCGGGGTCGGCAGCGTCGGCTTCGATGAAACCGGCGCCTTCGACGTGGGCGCCGATGACCACGCGCCTCAGGATGACGCGGTCACCGACAAACCCTGAGGCTTAGCGAGCGCGTTCGACGCCGGGTCGCAGGCGGAAGGTCAGCAGCAGGCCGCCAATCAGCAGGACGATCGCGCCGGCCAGGGCCGTGAAGGCGACGGTCGGCTTGTCCGCCTGTTCGGCGACGAACGCGCCCAGAAGGCCCCAGGCCGTCGGCAGCGGATAGGCAAGGGTGCGCAGCACCGCCGTCACCCCCAAGGCGAAGACCGTAACGGCGACGATGGCGACGATGGCCCACAGGTCAGGCGACAGGGCGGCGGGCAGGGCGTTGAACGCGGTCGCCGTCGTGATCAGGTTCAACGGCGCAGCCACCGTCAGCCACCCCGCCAAGGCCGCCAGCGGCCAAACAAGGAGGATGCGCTCGCGGTCGAACATCCGCAGCGCGCGGATGTGGCCGGATACGGCGAGCATCGGCAGCAGCAGCGCGATCAGCGAGGCGAAGATCACGCCCACGCTGGCGGCTTTCAGGTTCAGGGCCGCGACGATGATCCAGAAACCGATGCCGAAAAAGGCGACGGCGGACGGCAGCCCCATCCGGCCCAGCAGCGGGCTTTCACCCGTCTGCGGCAGGGCCTGACGGATCGCATAGGCCAGAATGCCGATATAGATCAGACCCCAGATCGAGAAGGCGTAGCCCGCAACGCGCAGGGTGCTGTTGCCGTCCGCAGCGAACTCGGACTGCGTGAGGCCCAGGCCGGACAGGTTCTGAACCAGGGGCACGATGATCGCGAAAAGGGCGGCGGCCAGGACGACCAGACGACGGGTGCGTTGGCGGGGCGTGGGACGGATGATGGAGGACATTCGATTTCCGATGCGACGCTTGTTCCCGCCTTTACGCCTCGCCACGCCAGAAGGTTCACCGCGGCCGGCAGAAAAGTGAAGCTTGCATCGGCGGCCGGCGGCTTCATCCTGACCGACATGACGCTCAAAGCCTCCCTGCCGCCTCTGTTGATCGCGATCGTCGTGGCAGCGGGCCAGGCGTCCGCCCAGACGAGCGGAGCGCCCCTGCCGGCCTCGGTCCAGACTGCCTGGTCACGTGTTCGCGCAGCCCTAACGGCTCAGCAGCAGGCCAATGAGGTGCGGGGTTTCCTGTCGGCGCTCGCCAACGAGAACAGGCGGCCGACGATCCCGGCGCTGGATGCGCGCGATATCGCCTCAGGCCGCGCCGTGTCACTTGATGACCCTGCCCTGGTGCAACGTCCGCAAGCGCATGAGGTCACGGTGACGGTGGATGGTCAGTTCCTGACCTACCGCCCGCTGTCGCGCGCCAGTCTGGAACCGTTTTTCGGCCGTTAGGAACAATCGGCTCGACCGCGTGGTTGTCAGGGGCAGTCCATACTCAAGGAGCCCATCATGGCCGATATCGACAACACTCAGCCCTCGCTCGAAGACGAAGTCGCCGTCAACCGCGCCATTGAACAGGGCCTCGGCGTCGGCGCCCGCGAACTGGCCGCCCAGCGCGAACCGGGCGGCGTGGTTACGCCGGACGAGGACGAAGGTTCTGAAGACGGGATGTCGACCGACGCTGGCGAGCTGGACGAAAGCCTGGCCGTTCAGGGCGTCGACGACGCCGACTGATCAGGCAGCCGCGTAGATGCTCTGGAACAGGGTCGCGCCGTCGGCGGAGCCGAGTTCGGCTTCGAAGGCGCGATCCGGGTGGGGCATCATGCCCAGGACATTGCCGCGCGCGTTCTGGATGCCGGCGATATCGTTGACCGAGCCGTTGGGGTTGTCGACGTAGCGGAAGACGACCTGACCTTCGCCCTCGATCCGGGCCAGGGTTTCGGCGTCGGCGAAGAAGTTTCCGTCGCCGTTGCCCTGGGTCATCGTCACTTCGCGCTGACCTTGATAGCCGGCGGTGAAGCGGGTCTGGCCGTTTGCGACGGTCAGGGCGATGGGCTTGCAGACGTATTTCAAACCCTTGTTGCGCAACAGGGCGCCGGGCAGCATTCCGGCCTCACACAGGATCTGGAAGCCGTTACAGATGCCGACCACGGCGACACCGTCGTCCGCCGCCTTCTTGACCGCCTGCATGACCGGCGACTGGGCCGCCATGGCGCCGCAGCGCAGATAGTCGCCGTAGGAGAAGCCGCCGGGAATGACGATCAGGTCCAGGCCCTGGGGCAGGTCGGTCTCGGCGTGCCACACCATCGAGACCGGCTCGCCGGTGGAGCGTTCGACGGCGACCTTGCAGTCGCGATCACAGTTGGAACCGGGGAAGACGATGACGGCTGCGCTCATGGCGCGGGCCTTTAGCAGGGTTCTTTCGCCTTGTCAGGCCGTCGCGCGCGCCCGACCGGTCAACCAGGCGATCAGGAAGATGACGAATCCTCCCAGCGACAGGCCCATGCCGACCCAACCGGTCGAGGCCCAGCCATAGCCGGCCGCGATCGCCATTCCGCCCAGCAGCGGGCCGATGGCGTTGGCCGTGTTGAACGCCGAGTGATTCAGCGCCGCCGCCAGGGTCTGGGCGTCGCCGGCGACGTCCATCAGCCGTGTCTGCAGGATCGAACCCAGACCGCCTCCGCCGCCGATCAGGAAGACCACGACCATCACGGCCCACAGGTGCGGCGCCGCCAGCGGATAGAGGGCCAGCGCCGCTGCACTCCATAGCAACAGGCCGCCGGCCGCCTTGAATCCCAGATGATCCGCCGCCCAGGCCCCCAGGATGTTGCCGACGAACATGCCGATGCCGAACACGGCGAAGACCCACGGCATCAGGGCTGGGCCGATGCCTGTGACGGACTGCAAGGTCGAGGCGAGATAGGCGTAGACCGCGAACATGCCGCCAAAGCCGATGGCGCCGACGCCCAGCGTCAGCCAGACCTGGCTGCGCTTTAACGCGCCCAGCTCGCGCCACGGGCTGGCGTCGTGATGGGCCGGATCGCGCGGTGCGAACAGGGCGACCAGGACCATGGTCAGAACCGCCAGCATGCCGACGATGGCGAACGTCCAGCGCCAGCCGTGGGCATGGCTGATGATGTTGACGACGGGCACGCCCAGAACGGTGCCTACCGTCAGTCCCATCAGGATGGTAGAAACCGCGCGCGTGCGGAAATGCAGGGGCACGATGGAGGCCGCGACCAGGGCCGCCACGCCGAAATAGGCCCCGTGCGGCAGGCCGCTGAGGAAGCGGAAGACCAGCATC
The DNA here is from genome assembly GCF_017086445.1 of Brevundimonas fontaquae. NCBI lineage: Bacteria > Pseudomonadati > Pseudomonadota > Alphaproteobacteria > Caulobacterales > Caulobacteraceae > Brevundimonas > Brevundimonas fontaquae. Next base: position 1,304,111 of record NZ_CP070968.1, read on the forward strand.
CAGTGATAGGTCGGGGCCAGGGCGCTGGCCACATTGCCGATGGCGAACAGGGCCATGAAGGCGATCAAAAGCAACCAGCGTGGATACCGTGCGCCCAGAACCGCCAGGATCGGCGCGCCGACCACGACGCCGGCGGCATAGGCGCTGATGACATGGCCCGCAGTGGGCGCATCGACGCCTAGACCCGCAGCGAAGTCCGGCAGGACGCTCATGGCGGCGAACTCGGTCACGCCGATCGCGAATCCGCCCATGGCGAGGGCGATCAGCACGAGGGCGACCGCCCCGCGAGAGCGGACGGGAAGGGCGGTGTCGAGGGCGGCGTTTGTCATGTTGCGCTGCACACTAATCAGCGTTCATGACGCCACAAGGGCGACGCCGCCCCGCACCGATCACGCCTTGTTTTCGTAGGTCGCGGTGATCGACGCCTTGGCCAGGGTGTGGAAGTGCAGATTGAAGCCGAACACGGCGCCGGAATCGTCGGCCGTGACCTCCAGGCTCTCCACATCCACGGCGAAGACGGTGAAGATGTAGTGGTGCGGACCATGGCCGGGCGGCGGGGCGGCGCCGCCAAAGCCTGGCTGACCATAGTCGGTGCGGCCCTGGACGGCGGTATGCGGCAGATGCCCGCCCGGCGAGCCGGCGCCGGCCGGCAGCTCGGTCACGTCCGCCGGAATATTGGCCACTGTCCAGTGCCAGAAGCCCGAGCCGGTCGGCGCATCGGGATCATAGCAGGTGATCGCATAGCTCTTGGTCCCCTCCGGCGCGCCGGACCAGGAGAGCTGAGGCGAGGTGTTGCCCTTGGCGTGAACCTGGGCGTCCGGCAGCACGCCGCCGTCCTGGATATCGGTGGAGGTAAGGGTGAAGGTCATGGGCGCTCCGTCAATCAAGCCGTCTGCTTAACTGGCGTCGATATCGAAGGATGCAACTGCCTCCTTCCCGCGACATGGGAAGGGAGACAGCAGAGTTTACGCCGCCTCGATGCGGTAGCTTTCGATCACCGTATTGGCGAGCAGCTGCTCGCACATCTTCCTGGCTTCGCCTTGCGGGTCTTCGGCGCCGGCGAGGTCGAACTCGATCAGCTTGCCGACGCGGGCGTTGGAGACGCCCGACCAGCCCAGGCCCTGCAAGGCGCCTTCGACAGCCTTGCCCTGAACGTCCAGGACGCCGGGCTTGAGGAAGACGTGAACTTTCACCTTCGCCATCAGTGCAGACCTCCCTGGATCACCGTCGGCATGCCCTTCATGATGCCCAGGCGACGCGCGACTTCGGTATAGCTCTCGATGACGTCGCCCAGATCGCGGCGGAAGCGGTCCTTGTCCAGCTTCTCACCCGAGGCCGTGTCCCACAGGCGGCAGCTGTCGGGGCTGATCTCGTCGGCCAGCAGGACGCGGCTGAAGTCGTTTTCCCACACCCGGCCGAACTCGATCTTGAAGTCGACCAGGGTGATGCCGACGGCGCTGAACATGCCCGACAGATAGTCGTTCACCCGCACCGTCATCGCCAGCATGTCGTCCAGCTCCTGGGTCGAGGCCCAGTTGAAGGCGGTGATGTGCTCTTCGGTGACCATCGGGTCGTTGAGCTCATCCTTCTTGTAGTAGAATTCGATGATCGAGCGGGGTAGGGGCGTGCCTTCCTCGATGCCCAGGCGCTGGCTCATCGAGCCGGCGACGATGTTGCGGCACACGACTTCCAGCGGAATGATCTCGACTTCGCGGATCAGCTGCTCGCGCAGGTTCAGACGCTTGATGAAGTGGTTGGTCACGCCGATGCCGTTCAGGCGCGACATGATGAACTCGCTGATCTGGTTGTTCACCACGCCCTTGCCTTCGAGAACGGCCTTTTTCTGCGCGTTGAAGGCGGTGGCGTCGTCCTTGAAATACTGGATCAGGGTGCCGGGCTCGGGTCCTTCGTACAGGATCTTGGCCTTGCCTTCGTAGATCTTCTTGCGCTTGCTGTTCATGGTCCGGTCCCGGCTTACGGGCGCCCTCCAGAAACAAAAATCGCGCGGCCATATGTGGAGGGGGAAGACCCGGTCCTGGCGGCGCGTTTCGGAATCGTTCGGGCAGTCAATCTCGTTCGGGGTCTCCTTAGCCGAAGGCGGCCCTCGATACAAATGAGGATGGCCGGCGCCGCAATCATTGGGGACAGGATGTCCATGCGACGGAAGTCAGGTTGCGTTCACGGGCGGGCGGTCTATAGACGGCGCTTGCCCCGACGTTAGCGGGGTGGACGGAGCTTTGCTGAGCGAAATGACGACCTTCGACGATCGGGAAAAGGCCTTCGAGGCCAAGTTCGCCCTCGATCAGGAGCAGGAGTTCAAGGCCATCGCCCGGCGCAACCGGATGCTGGGCCTGTGGGCTGCCGAAAAGATGGGGCTGTCCAGCGAAAGCGCGGACCAGTACGCCGCCGCCGTCGTGCGCGCCGATTTCGAACAGCCGGGCGACGAGGACGTGTTCCGCAAGGTCGCCGGCGACTTCAAGGCCTCGGGCCTGTCAGTTTCGGAGGGCGAGATCCGCTCCAAGATCGACGAGCTTGCCTCCATCGCCCGCGAGCAAATTCGCGCCGGCGAGTAATCGCCTCGGGTATTTGGACTGATCTGAGAATTCGAAAGGGCCGCACCCGGGGGAAAGTGCGGCCCTTTCTTCTTGCCGGGGACGTTGGGGGATGTCTCACCCGGCGTACTGTGCGTCTCGCGCCCCTGAAGAACACAGGGGACAAGATTTGGTTTCAGGCGTCGCCGCCCGAAACCAAATATTTTTTACGGCATCAGAACCGTGTCGACGACGTGGACGACGCCGTTCGATTGGCCCACGTCGGCTTGGGTGATCGTGGACTTGCCGCCCTTGGCGTCGGTGATGACCCAAGTGTTGTTCGGGCCGGCCGAAACCTTCAGTTCTTCACCCTGAACCGTCTTCAGCGTGGCGGTGCCGCCGTTGGCCTGGGCCTGGGCGGCGATATCGGCGGCCGTCAGGCGACCCGGCACGACGTGATAGGTGAGGATCTTGGTCAGATCCGCCTTCATCGCCGGCTGCATCAGGCTGGTGCGGGTCGCCTCGGGGATCTTCTCGAAGGCGGCGTTGTCAGGGGCGAAGACCGTGAACGGGCCGGGACCCTGCAGCGTTTCCACCAGGCCGGCGGCTTGGACGGCGGACACCAGGGTGCTGAGGTTCGAGGCCTTGGAGGCGTTGGCGACGATGGTCTCGTTGGGGCTCATGGCTGCGCCGCCCACCATCGGATCGGTTGCTGGAGCCATTGCGGCGCCCTCAGCCGGAGCCATGGCGGTGGACTCGGCCGGGGTCGTGGCGGCTGGTTCGTTGTTGTTGCAGGCGCCCAGCGCCATCAGCGCGCCGCCGGACACGGCGACGAGCATCAGATTGCGAAGATTTGTCATTGTGTTTCGTTCCCTTGGGGCCGCTCTCAAGGCGGTAACAGGAACGTTACGCGTCAGACCGAACAATGGATGCGTGTCGCGCGACAAGTTATCGCAGCTTGACCATTCAAATACTATGCGCAGTTTCTTTTGCTGATTTGCAGCGAAAGACTTAGGTCGAGACGATATCTGTCAACGAATTCCACGAGCTGGCCTTGATTGTCATCCCCACCGCATGAGCGGGACTGGACGATGGCAGATCAATCAAGCGAACACCGTTGACGTCGCCAATAATGCGTCGCCCCAGCTTGGCTGCCAGCTTTCCATTGAAGGCTACCGCCCTCAGCGCAGGCAGGCCGTCGATCAGACTTCTAAGATCGGCCGCCTCCGGTGAGCGGATCGCCGCATCCAGACTGCCCGACCGCTCCGCCGACGCAATCACGTCCCATAGACCGACGCCGCGCGCCTTCAATCGGTCGATACGCTGCTCGTAGGGCAGGACCGTAAGGTCTTCGCCCAAAACGCCGCCGATCAGGGGCCAAAAGGCGTTGCGCGGATGAGCGTAGTACTGCGCCGCCTTCAGCGAGGCGTCGCCTGGCAAGCTGCCCAGGATCAAGAGGCGTGTGGCCGCATCGACGACGGGCGGGAAGCCGATGCGGCGATCTGCCGGCAGGGCGGGGGTCACCCCTCTCCGAACACCCGCTTGAACACCACGTCCACGTTCTTGGTGTGGTAGCCGAGGTCGAACAGGGCTTCGAGCTGGTCGGCGGGCAGGGTGACGCGGTCGTCGGCCTTCAGGAAATCCAGGAAGGCGCCTTCGCCACGCCAGACCTTCATGGCGTTTTCCTGAACGGCGGCATAGGCGTCTTCGCGCGACACGCCGGCCTGGGTCAGGGCCAGCATCACCCGCTGCGAGTGCACCAGACCGCCCAGGCGGTCGATGTTTTTCTGCATGTTCTCAGGGTACACGTTCAGCCGCTCGACCACATTGGCCAAACGGTGCAGGGCGAAGTCTAGGTGGATAGTGGCGTCCGGGCCGATACCGCGTTCGACCGAGGAGTGGCTGATGTCGCGCTCGTGCCACAGGGCGACGTTTTCCATCGCCGGGGTCACGGCCGAACGGACCAGACGGGCGAGGCCCGTCAGGTTCTCGGTCAGGATCGGGTTGCGCTTGTGCGGCATGGCCGACGAGCCCTTTTGACCCTTATCGAAGAACTCCTCCGCTTCGAGGACTTCGGTGCGCTGCAGGTGTCGGATTTCTACGGCGAGACGTTCGACCGAGCTGGCGACGACGCCCAAGGCGGCGAAGAAGGCGGCGTGGCGATCGCGCGGGATGACTTGGGTCGAGACAGGTTCGACCGTCAGGCCCATCTGGTCGGCCACATACTGCTCCACCGCCGGATCGACATTGGCGAAGGTGCCGACAGCGCCCGAGATGGCGCAGGTGGCGATCTCTTCCTTGGCGGTGATCAGGCGGCGTTTGGCGCGCTGGAACTCGGCATGATAGCCGGCCAGCTTCAGGCCGAAGGTGACGGGCTCGGCGTGGATGCCGTGCGAACGGCCCACGGTCGGGGTGTATTTATGCTCCTTGGCGCGGGTCTCCAGCGCGGCCAGAACCCGGTCGACGCCCTCGATCAGCAGGTCCGACGAGCGCGCCAGCTGAACCGCGAAACAGGTGTCCAGAACGTCCGAAGAGGTCATGCCCTGGTGCAGGAAACGGGCTTCTTCGCCGACGATCTCGGCGACGTGCGTCAGGAAGGCGATGACGTCGTGTTTGGTGGTGCGCTCGATCTCGTCGATGCGGTCGGCGTCGAAGGTCGCATCCTTGCCCTTGGCCCAGATGGCGTCGGCCGATTCCTTTGGGATCACGCCCAGCTCGGCCATCTTCGTGGCGGCGTGGGCCTCGATCTCGAACCAGATCTTGTACTTGGTGTCCTGGGACCAGATGGCGGCGGCGACGGGGCGGGAGTAGCGCGTGATCATGGGCGGGTCGTGTCGGTCGTGGGGTGCGCGGAGTCAAGGTTTGGCGGGGCCGTGAGACTGACTTTGACAGTCCTTGTTCCAGATTCAGCGCGCTTCTCGTACGCCGCTCGGATCGCGGGCGAGGCCTTGGCGGTGGTTGTGCCGAGGCGGGCGGCGAGCCACTGATGGCGGCGACAGGAGACGCGTGATGGAACTGGTAATCGGCGACAAGGCCTATTCGACTTGGTCGCTGCGGCCGTGGCTGGTGCTGAAACATTGCGGCGCGGTCTTTGACGAGATCGTCGTGCCGCTGAACCAGCCCGACACCGATCAGCGCATCCGCGAGCATTCGCCGTCCGGTCTCGTGCCGGTGCTGAAGGTCGAGGGCGAGGTGATCTGGGATTCGATGGCCATCGCCGTCTGGGCCGCCGAACGCTATCCGCAAGCCCGCCTCTGGCCGTCGGAGGCCCATGCGCGGTTCGGCGGCGTGCGAGATGCACGGCGGCTTCACCGCCTTGCGCACGGCCTGTTCGACCGGCCCGGATCACTGGATGGTCGGCCCCAGCCGCGCACCGGCGCCGGACCATCCGGGCCTGGCCAAGGATTTGCGCCGGATCGTCGAACTGTGGCGGAGCCTGCGTGACCGGTTCGGCGCGAGCGGGCCGTATCTGTTCGGCGACTGGTCCGTGCCGGACGCCTTTTTCACGCCGGTCGCCGCCCGCATCCGCCATTTCCAGCTGGACCTCGCCGCCCACGGAGACGACGGCACGGCCCAGGCCTATGCCGAGACCTTGCTGGCCCATTCGCACTTTCTTGAGTGGGAAGCCGACGCGCTGGGCTTAACGCGCGACAACCATCCCGGCTGACGCAGCGTTAAACGGACGCTGTTATCTCTATAGGGATGACGAGCCCGATCCTGCCCAGCCCTCCAACGCAAGCTGCTGCGCGCGGCCTCAATCCCATCATGGCCTATGGGCTTGCGGCCCTCGTCGGGGCGGCGTTTTGGGCCAGCCTGCTGTTCGCGGTCTTTTAAAAGGTCAGCGCGCGCCTGCGATGGGCGTGGTCTCAGCGATCAGGACCGGCTCGGCCTGCGGCGGCGGGGCCACGTAATCCAGCGCCATCGGAACTGCGCGCGCGCCCGACGCGACGGCGTCCAGCGTCTTCAGCGGGCCGCCGAACAGCCGCTGATAGATCCAGTAGCTGGCCATGACCTTTTCGACATAGTCGCGCGCCTGGGGCACGTCGATCGTCTCGATCAGCAACAGGGGATCGGCGTCCGCGCCCAGCTTCCTGACCGCCGCCAGCATCGGCCCAGGACCGGCGTTGTAGGAGGCCACGGCTCGCAGCAGATCGCCCTGGAAGGCCGGCAGGGCCAGCATCTTGTTGATGTAGGCCTGGCCTAGACGCATGTTCACCGCCGGGACCAGCAGCTTGGTCGGGTCAGAGACGAAGCTGCGATCGCCGGTCATCTCTGCCGCCGTCGTCGGCATGACCTGCATCAGCCCATAGGCGCCGACGCTGGAACGGGCGTTCGGATTGAAGTCGGTTTCCTTGCGCGCCAGGGCGTAGACGAGCGCCCGCTCGATGACGAAGCCGCCTTCGGGCGTCAGGTCCGGCATCGGATAACGGGTCGCGTCGATGCGGCTGGCTTCGGCCGACGTGTTGATCGGCAGGATGGCGCGCGCCAGGGCGGTCCACATCTTGGCCGCATCGCCGACGGCGGTGCGCAGCCCGGACCGCAGCTCGGTCTCGGCATCGGCGTTGCGCCCGACTTCGTAGAAGGCGACGGTGCGTTTGGCGCGGGCGTCGGCCTGGACGAAGGCTTCCAGGGCGGTCGGTTCGACGGCGGCGCTCTGGGGCACATAGGCCGCGCGGCGCAGGCGGGGCTCGGCTTCGTAGGGGCGGGGGCCCATGTTCTCGATCGTCGGCTCTTCTCCGAGCTGACGCAGGGCGATCTGGCCATAGAAGGTGGCGGGCCACTGGGCCGACAGGCGCAGATAGTCGGTGACGCGATCCTGACGACCCGACTGGGCGGCGGCGCGCGCGGTCCAGAAGGCGGCGCCTGCGCGGACCCAGGCATCCTCGGTCGGATCGTTGGCGACGCGTTCGAAGGCGGCGAAGGATTCGTGGAACTGGCCCAGACGCCATTCCGCCAGGCCGACCGTCCACCAGTCGCCGATCTGGCGCCCCAGGGCCGAGGCGCCGGTCAGGTCGTCGTTGTTATAGGCGACGCGCGCCGCCTTCATCGGATCGGTGACGCCGCCTCCGCCGGACACGGCGGTGACCAGACTGTTCCAGGTGCGGCCGATCACGCCGCCGGGACGCACCGGCTCGGGGGCGCCGTCGGGTCGACGACGCAGCGCCAGCGTGTAGACGCGGTCCGCGCACGGCAGATCCGAATAGGTCTCAAGCCAGGCCGTCAGCTCTTCATAGGTGGCGACATGGTCGGGATGGAACAGGCTTTCGAACTCGACCTGACCCAGAAGCACGCGGTCCTGCGCCTGGCGCGCGGCGGTGCGAGCGGTCTCAATGTCGCCGCGGCGCAGGGCGTCGAAGGCGGTTGTGTAGGACAGTCGGTCGGCGGAACTCAGCGCGGTGGGGCGCACGGAACCGGCGCCGGCTTCAGCGGTTGACCCGTAAGGCGTTTCGGCGGTCGCGGCCGTCGTGGCGGCGCAGAACGCAAGAACAAGCGTCGGCGCGAGGAACGCGCGGCGGAACAGGAACATAAAGCGGCGGCCCCCTCGTTGGCGACGCGCATGGGATACAGGCGCGTGTATGGCGATCGGTCGTCAGCATGCGAGCATGCCGCGATTAGCCTTGTTCTTCAACCGAGTCCGTTTCAAGGCGAACGGCCAGAGAAAGCAGGTCCGCCCACACCTGCCGTTTCGCTTGTGGCTGACGCAGTAAGAAGGCGGGATGCAGGGTCGGCATGACGGGCGCCGACAGGGCCCCTTCCAGCAAACGCCATTCCTTCCAGTTGCCGCGCAGCTTCATGATGCCCTCCTCGGCGCCAAGCACCGACTTGGCCGAGGCTGCGCCCAGCAGCAGTACGGCCCTCGGCTTCAGCAGGGCGAAGGCGCGCTCGACGAAAGGCGCGCAGACCGCCTGTTCCTGCGGGCTGGGGGTGCGGTTGCCGGGGGGGCGCCAGAAGACGGTGTTGGTGATGAAGACCTTGTCGGTCAGGCCCGCCGCCGCCAGCATCCGGTCCAGCAACTGCCCGGCCTTGCCGACGAAGGGCTGGCCCGCCCGGTCCTCATCTCCGCCTGGACCTTCGCCGATAATCAGGATCGAGGCGTTGGGGTTGCCGCGTCCGAACACCGATTGCGTCGCGCCCATGCCGCGCAGCGGACAGCCCTCGAACGCCGCGACCGCCGCCGCCAGATCCTGAAGCGTCGCGGCGCCAGCGGCGAGCCGCCGCGCCTCGGCTAGGGCGTCATCGGCGTTGACGCCGGCCAGAGGCATGACGACCGAGGCCGTCGCCCTCTGCACCGCCTTTACGGCCGGCGGCGGGGCGACATGGGTGTGATCGACGGGCGCATCGCCATAGCAGGCGTCGACCCCCGCATCCCGCCAGAAGGCGAGCAGGCTTTCGACTGCAGCGATGTCATGGGGTTGCGCGTTCATGTCTTGGACTACCGATAAGCCTTGACCGCCCTCGCGTCACCTTCCGATAAGCGGCATAACCACACAGATAACCGGGATTCAGGGGAAACCATGGCCGAAGACGCCATCGAAGGCGGCGCGGAAAACGCCCGTCAGGACGCCATCATCGACAATCTGCCGCCGCTGGAGGCGCTGAACGGCGTCGAGCGCGAGATCATGGAATATGATGTCGTGATCGTCGGCGGCGGTCCGGCCGGCCTGTCAGCGGCCATCCGCCTGAAGCAGCGCGCGGAAAAGGACGGCAAGGAAATCACCGTCGCCGTCCTGGAAAAGGCGGCCGAGGTCGGCGGTCACATCCTGTCGGGCGCGGTCATCGATCCCAAGGCGCTGAACGAGCTGTTCCCCGACTGGAAGGAACGCGGCGCGCCGCTGGAGACGCCGGTCACCAAGGACAAGTTCCTGCTGCTGGGCCCGCAAGGGTCGGCGTCGCTGCCCATGCCGCTGATGCCGCCCTTCATGCACAATCACGGCTGCTACATCGCTTCGCTGGGCAACGTCACACGCTGGCTGGGTGAGCAGGCCGAGGCGCTGGGCGTCGAGGTCTATCCCGGTATGGCCGCCAGCCACGTCGTCTGGGAAGAAGAGACCGGTCAGGTGAAGGGCGTCGTCGCCGGCGTCTTCGGCATCGACCGCGAGGGCAAGCCGACCGGCGACTTCCAGCCCGGCATCGAACTGCACGGCAAATACGTCTTCGTCGCCGAGGGCGTGCGCGGCTCCCTGGCCAAGACCATCATCGCCAGGCACAAGCTTCAGGACGGCAAGTCGCCCCAGAAATACGGCATCGGCCTGAAAGAATTGTGGCAGGTGCCGGCCGACAAGCATCAGCCCGGCCTGGCCCAGCACACGACCGGCTGGCCGCTGGACGAACACACCGGCGGCGGCAGCTTCCTGTATCACTTCGGCGATCGCTACGTGGCCGTCGGCTATGTGGTTCACCTGAACTACGAGAACCCGTTCCTGTCGCCGTTCGACGAGTTCCAGCGCTTCAAGCACCACCCTGAGATCGCTCAGCACCTGGAGGGCGGAACACGCATCTCCTACGGCGCGCGCGCCATCACCGAGGGCGGCCTGCAGTCGATCCCGAAGCTGAGCTTCGCCGGCGGCGTGCTGATCGGCTGTTCGGCCGGCTTCGTGAACGTGCCCCGCATCAAGGGCAGCCACAACGCCATGAAGACCGGCATGCTGGCCGCCGACGCCGCTTACGACGCCGTTCAGGCCGGGCGCGCGGGCGACGAACTGGTCGAATACCAGACCGCCTTCGAAAAGAGCTGGGTCTACAAGGAGCTGTCGGTCGTCCGGAACGCCAAGCCCCTGCTGTCCAAGTTCGGCACGACGCTGGGCGGGGCGCTGGGCATGTTCGACATGTGGTGCCGCACCCTCTTGGGCGGCCTGTCGCCGATCCCGACGCTGAAGCACGAAAAGACCGACGCCGCCTCGACCGGCCTGGCCGCCGACCACAAGGCGATCGCGTACCCCAAGCCGGACGGCAAGCTGTCGTTCGACAAGCTGTCTTCGGTGTTCATCTCCAACACCAACCATGCCGAGGACCAGCCGGCCCACCTTAAGCTGCTGGATCCGTCGATCCCGATCCGCGTCAACCTGCCCAAATACGGCGAGCCGGCGCGGCTTTACTGCCCGGCCGGCGTGTACGAGGTGGTCTATGGCGACGAGGCGGCCAAGGCCGATCCCCGCTTCGTCATCAACGCCCAGAACTGCGTTCACTGCAAAACCTGCGACATCAAGGATCCGTCGCAGAACATCGTCTGGACCACGCCCGAGGGCGGCGGCGGTCCCAACTATCCGAACATGTGACGGAATGGGGCAGGGGCGGCGTTCCGCCCTTGCCCGCCGCTGCAAAAGCGTGAAGGGTCCGGGCATGATCGCCTCCCGTTCTCGCCTGTTCGCCGCCTCCCTGACCGTCCTCGCCGTGGCGCTTGCCGGCCATGCCTCGGCTCAGGAAACGACCCCGCCCGCCCCGACGCCGGACACCCACCCGCCGGCCGTCATCCTGGAGCCGGGCCAGACGGCGCCGGGCCAGGCCACACCGAGTCAGGCGCCGACCGAGGCCGCCCCCGATCCTCACATCATCATCACTGACACGCCCGCGACGCCGGCGATCCCGGCCGTCTGGGCGCCGATCCCGACGAACGCCGAGGGCCGCAGCGCCTACGGTCTGTATCTGGCGGGCAAGCTGGCCCTGATGCAGGGCGAGGGGGCGACCGGCTCGGACTATCTGGCCCAGGCGGAACGACTGACGCCGGAACAGCCGCGCGTGCGCGAACAGGCCTTCACCTCCGCCCTGCTGACCGGCGATCTGGACGTGGCGGCCGCCCTGGCCCCGACCGATGCGACCGCGTCTCCGGCGTTTGTGGAGGGCGGGCGACTGGTGCGTCTGGTTCAGGATTTCGTGCGCGGCGACGCCAGGGCGCCGAACGCCGAACTGGCCCGTCAGCCCATCGGCGCCCCGCACGCGCGCGCCGGTCTGCTGGTCGCGCCGTGGATCGCGGCGGCGGCGGACGACTGGACCCGGGCGCTTCGGCCGGTGCCGACCGCCGGCGATCCCCTGACCCTGGCCTTCGCCCGGATCAATCGCGCCGCCCTGTTGGAGAAGCGCCGCGACTATGCTGAGGCCGAGGTCGAGCTGAAGACCGCGTCCGAAGTCGCCGGCGTCGGCGCCCTGTTCAAACGCCCTTATGGCGAGTTTCTGGAACGGCGGGGACGCCGCGACGACGCCGTCGCCCTGTATGAAGCCGCCATGGCGGTGCAACCCGTCGATCCGGGCGTGGCCCGCGCGCTGCAACGGCTGAAAGACGGCGGCCGGCCGCCCGCCTTGCCCGACGTCCGCGAAGGCGCCGCCCAAGGCCTGATCACCGCCGCCGCCCAGGCTTCGGCCGAGCGCGGCAACGAGTTCGCCGCCGTCTATCTGCGCCTCGCCCAGAACCTGCACGACGATGACGAGACGGAATATCAGCTGGCCCAGGTGCTCTCCCGCGCCGGTCTGAAGTCCGCCGCCCGCAACGCCCTGTCGCGGGTCGGAACCGCCGATCCGCAGCTCTACGCCGCCGCCCGCGCCCAGTTGGCCGTGGGGCTGGAAGAAGACGGTCAGTCGCAGGACGCGCTCACCGAGCTGCGTCGCGCCGCCGCCGCCAGCCCCGACGATCGGCAGATCGCCTTGGTCTTGGCCGGTCAGCTGATGCAGCTGAAACAGCATGACGAGGCGCTCACCCTGCTGGACGGGCCGCTTCTGAACACCGCCGATCAGGGCGCCAGCGTCCACTTCCTGCGCGGCGCCGCCTATGAGGCGCTGGGTCGTGTTCCCGAGGCGGAGGCCGAACTGTGGGCCGCGCTTCAGACCGCGCCGAACGACGCCGACATGCTGAACTACCTCGGCTATCTCTGGGTCGATAAGGGGCTGCGGGTTCAGGAAGGCGCCGAGATGATCGCCCGCGCCCATGCGTTGGAGCCCGACAACGGCAATATTCAGGACTCGCTGGGCTGGGCGCAGTTCAAACAGGGCCAGTACGAGACCGCCGTCAACACGCTGGAAGAGGCTGTGGACAAGGAGCCGTCCAACGCCGAGATCAATGATCACCTCGGTGACGCCTACTGGAAGGTCGGCCGTCAACGCGAAGCCGTCTGGCTGTGGAACCGCGTCCTGGTTTTGGAGCCCGAACCCGAACGTCGGGCCGAGGTCGAACGCAAGATCGCCAATGGGCTGGACAGCGCGCCGAGCGCTAAGGGCGTCGCGCAATAGGTCATGCCTGCCCTGACCGCCCTGGCGCCGGCCAAGATCAATCTGTTCCTACACGTCGGCGCGGTGGACGCTGACGGCTATCATCCGCTGTCCAGCCTGGTCGCCTTTGCCGATGTCGGGGATCGCGTTTCGGTCGAGCCGGCGGATCGTCTGTCGTTGACGGTCGACGGGCCTTTCGGCGCCGGACTGGGGGCGACGGAGGACAATCTGATCCTGCGCGCGCTGCGTCAGCTGGGCGAGGCCTGCGGTATTGGAGAGCCGAAGCTCAAGGTCACGCTGGACAAACGCCTGCCCATCGCGGCGGGGCTGGGCGGCGGATCGTCCGATGCGGGCGCGGCGCTGAAACTGGCGCGCGACGTCCTGGCGCTCGATCTCGACGACCACGCGCTTGAGGCGGTTGCGGGCGTCGTCGGCGCGGACGGGCCGATGTGTCTGCGGATGCGCACGGCCTGGGCCGAGGGGAGGGGAGATGTGCTGACTGACGAACCCCGCCTGCCGCTGCTGCCGGCCGTTCTGTTCAATCCCGGCGTCCCGTCGCCGACCGGCGCCGTCTACCAGGCCTATGACGCAGGGCCGGTCAGATCGGCGAACCGCCCGGCGCCTCCCACAGACTGGAGCGTGGAGGCGGTGATCGACCGGCTTTCGGTCCAGCGCAATGATCTGGAGGCGCCGGCGGTGTCCCTGACGCCCGCCATCGCCGAGGCCCTGCGCGCCGTCGCCGACACGCCGGACGTGGCCCTGACCCGCATGTCCGGCTCGGGCGCGACCGTGTTCGGCCTTTATCGGACGGATGCGGCGGCCAATGCGGCGGCGGCGATCCTGGCCGAAATCCACCCGTCCGCCTGGGTTCGCGCAACCTGCCTGGCTGCGTCTTAGCGCCGTTCATCGCTCCACGCCGCCAAATGGCCGGGCTCAGCGTGTTGAAGCGAACGGCGGCGGGCCCTATGGTCCGCCGTCGTTTTTGCAGCCCCTCCCCACGAGCCCGATTTGACCACCTCGACCGAGCCGCTTGCGTTTCAGGACCTGATCCTGACGCTCCACCGCTATTGGGGCGAGCAGGGCTGCGCCATTCTACAGCCCTATGACATCGAGGTCGGGGCCGGTACGCTGCATCCCGCCACCGTCCTGCGCGCGCTAGGCTCCAAGCCGTGGAAGGCCGCCTATGTCCAGCCCAGCCGCCGCCCCGGCGACGGTCGCTATGGCGAGAACCCCAACCGCCTCCAACACTATTACCAATACCAGGTCATCCTAAAGCCGAACCCGGACAATCTTCAGGCGCTGTATCTGGGGTCGCTGGCGGCCATCGGCATCGATCCGAAACTGCACGACATTCGCTTCGTGGAGGACGACTGGGAAAACCCCACCGTGGGCGCCTGGGGTCTGGGCTGGGAGGTCTGGTGCGATGGGATGGAGGTCACGCAGTTCACCTATTTCCAGGGCGTCGGCGGCATCGAGGTCGATGTGGTGTCGGGCGAGCTGACCTACGGGCTGGAGCGTCTGGCCATGTACGTCCAGGGCGTGGACAACGTCTATGATCTGAAGTTTACCAAGGAGGGCCTGACCTATGGCGAGGTCTTCCTGGAGAACGAGCGCCAGCAGTCGGAAGCCAACTTCCACGGCTATGACGTGGACGGTCTGAAGCGCCGGTTCGAGGACATGGTGAGCGAGGTTCAGCGCCTGCTGGATATGCGTGGGCCGCAGGATCAGCCGCTGGTCCTGCCCGCCTACGATCAGGTTCTGAAGGCCAGCCACCTGTTCAACCTGATGGACGCCCGCGGCGCCATCGCCGTCGCCGAACGCCAGAGCTACATCGGCCGCATCCGCGAACTCTGCAAAGCCTGCGCCCTCGCCTACGTCGAACAAGAGCGGAAAACCGCCTGATGCCCCAACTCCTCCTCGAAATCTTCTCCGAAGAAATCCCCGCCCGGATGCAGCAGGGCGCCGCGCGCGACCTGGAGCGTATGGTCTCCGACCGGCTCAAGGCCGCCGGCCTGACGTGGGACGCGCTGACGACCTATGCCGGTCCGCGCCGCCTGACGCTGGTCATCGACGGCTTGCCCACGGCCACGCCGGACCGCGAGGAAGAGGTCAAGGGCCCGCGCGCCTCGGCCCCGGAACAGGCGCTGGAAGGCTTCCTGCGCAAGACCGGCCTGACGCGCGATCAGCTAACCGAGCGCGACGGCGTCCTGTTCGCCGTCCTGTCGTCCAAGGGCCGCGCCACGACCGACCTAGTCGCCGAGACGGTCGATCAGGTCATCCGCACCTTCCCCTGGCCCAAGTCGATGCGCTGGGGGTCCGGCACGCTGCGCTGGGTGCGTCCGATCAAGCGCATCCTGTGCCTGTTCGACGGCAAGGTCGTGCCGTTCGAGATCGACGGGATTCAGAGCGACGCGATCACCGAGGGCCACCGTTTCCTGGGATCCGGCGAGCTGCTGCGCGTCAGCGACTTCGTCGATTACCGCACCCAACTGGAAAAAAACTTCGTCCTGCTGGACGTCGCCGACCGCAAGCTGCGCATTCTGGAACAGGCCAAGGCCGCCTGCGCCGCGCGCGGCCTCGCCCTGGTCGACGACGACGGCCTGCTGGACGAGGTGGCGGGCCTGGCGGAATGGCCGACCCCGATCCTGGGCGACATGGACCCGCAGTTCCTGGCCCTGCCGCCGGAAGTCGTGCGTCTGTCGATGAAGGTCCACCAGAAGTATTTCGCCGTCCGCGATCCGTCCAGGGATGGCCTGGCGCCCAACTTCCTGGTCGTCGCCAATGTCGAGGCGACCGACGGCGGCAAGGCCCTGGCCGCCGGCAACAGCCGCGTCCTGTCCGCCCGTCTGAACGACGCCCGCTTCTTCTGGGACGAGGATCAGAAGGTCGGCTTCGACGCCTGGAACGCCAAACTGTCCGGCGTCACCTTCCACGCCAAACTGGGCACCCTGGCCGAGCGCGTCGAGCGCATCGCCGCCCTGGCCCGCGAGATCGCGCCGCTGGTCGGCGCCGACGCCGACGAGGCCGAAACCGCCGCCCGCCTGTCCAAGGCCGACCTGCTGTCGGGCATGGTCAGCGAATTCCCGGAACTGCAGGGGATCATGGGCGGCTATTACGCCCGCCTCGCCGGCCATTCCGACGCGATCGCCGACGCCGTGCGCGACCACTACAAGCCCCAAGGCCCCGCCGACACGGTCCCGACCGCGCCCGTCACGGTCGCCGTCGCCCTGGCCGATAAGCTGGACACCCTGGTCGGCTTCTTCGCCATCGACGAAAAGCCCACGGGGTCGAAGGATCCGTTCGCGCTGCGCCGCGCGGCGCTGGGGGTGATCCGTCTTATCCTCAACGGAGGATTCCGCCTGTCGCTGCTGGATGTCGTGTTTGCGACGGACGCAGCGTTCATCAGCCATCACCGCGAAACAGCGGCAGACAACATCCGTTATGCCGACGCGATTTCAGAATTAACTCGCGGTGCTTACGGCGTGAGAGCAACGGACTCCCTAACGCGCATAATGATTGCGGGGGCGACGACCTTCGTTGGGGCGCATTTGGCGAGGATGCAAACCGCCCCCTTAGTTGTGCTTGAGTTCTTTACTGACCGCCTGAAGGTCCTCCTCCGCGATCAGGGCAAGCGCCACGACCTGGTGGACGCCGTCTTCGCTCTGGGCGACGACGACCTCGTCCGCATCGTGCGTCGGGTCGAGGCGCTGGACGTCTTCCTCGCCACTGACGACGGGGCCAATCTGCTGGCCGGCTACAAGCGCGCCTCCAACATCCTGCGCGCCGAGGAGAAGAAGGGGCCTATCCCGACCGGCATGGTCCAGACCGGCCTGCCGAACCAGCCCGAGGCCGAGACCGAACTGGCCTTCGCCGTCGGCGCCGCGCGCACCGCCGTGGAGGCCGCGCTGGAGACCGAGGACTTCGCCGCCGCCATGACGGCCTTGGCGCGCCTGCGCGCGCCCGTGGACCGCTTCTTCGACGACGTTCTGGTCAACTCCGACATCCCCGCCGAACGCGACAACCGCCTGAAGCTGCTGGGCCAGGTCCGCGACGTCATGGGCCAGGTCGCCGACTTCGGCCAGATCGCGGGGTAATCAAACCGCATACCCTCTCCCGGTGGGAGAGGGCTTGAGCGCACGGCGGCGACTGCCGTCGTTCTGGCGCGAAAGGGTGAGGGCCGAGCGTGCGAGCTGGCCCGTCAGCCGACCCTCATCCGGCCCTTCGGGCCACCTTCTCCCAATGGGAGAAGGCTAAATGCATTTGGCCTTAAGGAAACCGCAAACCCCCTCACGCATTGTTACATCCGCAATGGTCAAGGCCGCTCTCACGCGCTAGATCATGCTGCATGTGCGAGCGGGGCCAACCCGCCGGACGATCCGAAAAGCTCAGGGACTGCATGATGACTCAGTGGGTGTACGGCTTCGGCGGAGTCTCCGCCGACGGCGACGCGTCGATGAAGAACCTTCTCGGCGGCAAGGGCGCCAATCTGGCGGAAATGTCGTCGCTGGGTCTGCCGGTTCCCCCGGGCTTCACCGTCACCACCGAGGTCTGCACCCACTACTACGCCAACAACGAGACCTATCCGGCCGATCTGGACGCCCAGGTCCAGGCCGCCCTGGCCAAGGTCGAGGGCGTGGTCGGCAAGACCTTCGGCGATGTCGACAACCCGCTGCTCGTGTCGGTGCGGTCGGGCGCACGCGCGTCGATGCCGGGCATGATGGACACGGTCTTGAATCTAGGCTTGAACGACCAGACGGTCGAGGGTCTGGCGAAACTGTCGGGCGACCGTCGCTTCGCCTTTGACAGCTATCGCCGCTTCATCACCATGTATTCCAACGTCGTGCTGGGCCTCAGCCACGACGATTTCGAAGAGGTGCTGGACCAGCACAAGGATCGCCTGGGCGTCACGGTCGATACCGACCTTACCGCCGCAGATTGGGAGAAGGTGGTCGCCGACTACAAGGCCGTGGTCGAGCGCGAACTGGGTCACGCCTTCCCGCAGGATCCCAAGGACCAGCTGTGGGGCGCCGTGGGCGCCGTGTTCGAAAGCTGGATGAACGACCGGGCGAAATTCTATCGCCGCATGCACGACATCCCCGAAAGCTGGGGCACGGCCGTCAACGTCCAGTCGATGGTGTTCGGCAATATGGGCGAGACCTCGGCGACCGGCGTGGCCTTCACCCGCAACCCCTCGACCGGCGAGGCGCGCCTGTATGGCGAGTTCCTGATCAACGCTCAGGGCGAGGACGTGGTCGCGGGCATCCGCACGCCGCAGTCCCTGACCAAGATCGGCCGTGAGGAGATGGGCGAGACCGCCCCCTCGATGGAAGAGGCCATGCCCGAGGTGTTCGCCCAGTTCGTCGACGTCGTCGGCAAGCTGGAAAGCCACTATCGCGACATGCAGGACATCGAGTTCACGGTCGAACAGGGCCGGCTGTGGATGCTGCAGACCCGCAACGGCAAGCGCACCGCCAAGTCGGCGCTGAAGGTCGCCGTGGACCTCGCCGCCGAGGGCGTGATCTCTCAGGAAGAGGCCATCAGCCGGGTCGAGCCGTCGGCGCTGGACCAACTGCTGCACCCGACGCTGGACCCCAATGCGGCGCGCACCGTGGTCGCCGCCGGCCTGCCGGCCTCGCCCGGCGCCGCGACCGGCAAGATCGTCTTCGACGCCGACGAGGCCGAGCGCATGTCGGGTCTGGGCGAAGCAGTCATCCTGGTGCGCGAAGAGACCAGCCCCGAAGATATTCACGGCATGCATGCGGCGCGCGGCATCGTCACCGCCCGCGGGGGCATGACCAGCCACGCCGCCGTCGTGGCGCGCGGCATGGGGCGGGCCTGCGTCTCCGGCGCCGGCGAGATCCACATCGACGAGGCCAAGGGCGTGTTCACCGCGCGCGGCCGCACCTTCAAGGCCGGCGAGGTCATCACCATCGACGGCTCCAAGGGCGAGGTGCTGGACGGCGCCGTGCCGATGATCGAGCCCGAACTGACCGGCGACTTCCAGACCCTGATGGGTTGGGCCGACAAGGTGCGCCGCCTCAAGGTCCGCGCCAACGCCGAGACCCCGCTGGACGCCAAGACCGCGCGCGGCTTCGGCGCCGAGGGCATCGGCCTGTGCCGCACCGAGCATATGTTCTTCGACGACACCCGGATCGCCGCCGTGCGCGAGATGATCCTGGCCGACGACGAGAAGGGCCGTCGCGCGGCGCTGGCCAAGATCGCGCCGTTCCAGAAGTCGGACTTCGTCGAACTGTTCGAGATCATGGCCGGCCTGCCGGTGACGGTGCGCCTGCTGGACCCGCCGCTGCACGAGTTCATTCCCCACACCGAGGAAGACATCGACGCCCTGGCCGCCTCGTCCGGCATCGACGCCGAAAAGCTGAAGCGCCGCGCCAAGGAGCTGCACGAGACCAACCCCATGCTGGGCCACCGCGGCTGCCGCCTGGGCGTCGCCTATCCCGAAATCTACGAGATGCAGGTCCGCGCCATCATCGAGGCGGCGCTGGAGGTCAAGCACAAGTCGGGCGCCGCGCCCCTGCCGGAGATCATGCACCCGCTGGTCGCCCTGGGCCTTGAGATGAAATATCTGCGCGAGCTGACCGACCGCACGGCCAAGGCCGTGTTCGAGGAGACGGGCCAGAGCATCGACTATCTGGTCGGCACGATGATCGAACTGCCGCGCGCCGCCATCCGCGCCGGGGATCTGGCCGAATACGCCCAGTTCTTCAGCTTCGGCACCAACGACCTGACCCAGACGACGTTCGGCATTTCGCGCGACGATTCCGGCCGGTTCCTGCAGGCCTATCTGGACAAGGGCATCTTCGAGACCGATCCCTTCGTGCGCCTGGACCAGGACGGCGTCGGCGGCCTGATCGAGATCGCCGCCGAACGCGGGCGCAAGGTCCGGCCCGAGGTCAAGCTGGGCATCTGCGGCGAACATGGCGGCGACCCGTCGTCGATCGCTTTCTGCGAACAGGCAGGGCTGGATTACGTCTCCTGCTCGCCCTACCGCGTGCCGATCGCCCGTCTGGCGGCGGCCCAGGCTGCCCTGAACGTGGAGCGCGAGAAGGACCGCTAAAAGCTACCCAAGACCCGTCATCCTCGGGCTTGACCCGAGGACCGGCGGTTCCGCCGCTGGTGCTATGACGGCGACGCACAGTCTGTCTGATGTCCGATCCTCGGGTCGAGCCCGAGGATGACGGATAGCAAGATGAAAGGGCGGTCTTGATCGAGGCCGCCCTTTTTGCTGCGGCGCCACAAAGTCGCCGATCTTGATGGAACGCTGTATGTGTCCCGAAGTCCACAGGCATTCGTCGTGTTTTCGCGCCTCTGGAACAGATGACGCCGTGACCTATTTAAGCACTCGCTGGATGGGGCTGATGATCGGCTCGGTCATCACATCTAGGAGTTAATAAGAAACAATGCGTAACATTCTTCTCGCCGCTGTCGCCGTTTCCGCAATCGCCGCTCCGGCCTTTGCTCAAACCAATCCTGAGCCGCGTGGTTACGGCTCGCTGGGCTACACTCATCTTGAAGGCGACAATGCAACGACGGGCGCTGTCACCGGTCGTCTTGGCGTCAACCTCAACCGTTACATCGCTGTGGAAACTGAAGCCTCGGTCGGCGTGAAGCATGACGACTTCACCGTCGCGGGCGTCGATGGCGAGATCAAGCACGAGTGGGACGCCGCCGGTTACGTGGTCGGCAAGGTGCCGGTCTCTGACAAGCTGGAACTGTTCGCACGCGGCGGCTACGGCCACACCGAGCTGAAGCAGAAGTTCCCGGGCGCCAACACCGACGTGGGCGGCGACAGTTGGAACTACGGCGCCGGCGCCAACTACTACCTGGACGGCGTCAACGGCGTGCGCGCCGACTGGACCCGTCGCGACTACCGCGACAACGGTGGTGAAGCCGACGCCTATTCGGTCAGCTACATCCGTCGCTTCTGATCTGATCGATCAGTCCTAACGACGAAGGCGCGCTCCGCAGGGAGCGCGCCTTTTTCGTTCAGGACATTCAAATCAGCCGAAGTCGCCGGCCAGGGCCCAACGCTGCGAGCCTTCGCCGAACGGGCGAACGAACCAGTCGCGATAGTATTCAAAGGTCTCGATGATCTTTTGTCGAAGATCGGGCGGGTTGACCGCCTCGCCGCGCTGGCGCTTCATCGCCGCCACGCAATCGACCACCATGTTCTGGTGCGCCGAGCCACCCATGCTCTTCAACACGGTGGCGATATCATGAGCCAAGCTTTCCAGGACCTGCTTGGGCGTCTTGTGAGCCATCTGGGACATCCCCTGTTCTCGACAGGAGAATGCGTGACAAAAAGTCGTGAAAGATTCAAGCGTGGCCGGGCGAGAATCATCATGGATGCGAATTAACCTGACATAACGCGGGTCGCGCGGTTTGGTTCTCTCAAGGGAGAAAACCATGACGAATTTCGATCCGGCGGCCGCGACGGCCCAATGGCTGGCGACTTTGTCGCCCCAGGAAACGGCACGCGCCATCGCCTATACCCACGGTTCGCACTGGCTGATCCTGTGGAGCTTCCTGGTTTCGGCCTTGGTCGCCTGGATCATCGTGCGTACCGGCCTGCTGGTCGCGATCCGCAGCCGGATCGAACGTCGCCGTCGTCGGCCGATCCTGGCCAGTTTCGCCGTCGCCCTGGTCTATTCGGGCATGAGCTGGGCGCTGACCCTGCCGTGGGCGATCTATCAGGGCTGGTGGCGAGAGAAACAGTATGGACTGACCAGCCAGGCCTTGGGCGGCTGGCTGGGCGAGGCCGTGATCGGCGCGGCCATCTCGGTCGTGGCGACCTCGCTGCTGCTCGTGGCGATCTATGCGCTGATCCGGCGTGCGCGCCGGTTCTG
This sequence comes from Brevundimonas fontaquae, assembly GCF_017086445.1. Lineage (NCBI taxonomy): Bacteria > Pseudomonadati > Pseudomonadota > Alphaproteobacteria > Caulobacterales > Caulobacteraceae > Brevundimonas > Brevundimonas fontaquae. The sequence continues at coordinate 1,325,706 of NZ_CP070968.1, forward strand.
GTGGGCCTGGGCGGCCGGAGTGACGGCGGCCTTCATCGTCATCGGCCTGGTGCTTGCGCCCCTGGTGATCGAACCGATCTTCAACACCTATACGCCCGCTCCGAACGGGCCGGTGCGCGACGCCGTCGTGACCCTGGCCAAACAGACGGGCACGCCGTCGGACAAGATTTTCATCTACAACGGCTCCAAACAGTCCGACCGCTACACCGCCAATGTCTCGGGCCTGTTCGGCACGGCGCGGGTGGCGATGAGCGACACCATGTTTAAACAGGGCGCGGATCTGGCCGAGGTGCGCGGCGTGGTCGGCCACGAGATGGGCCACTATGTCCGGGCGCACATTCTCTGGACCGTCGGCATTCTGGTCCTCCTGTCGGTGCTGGCCTTCTGGCTGACCGACCGGCTCTATCCAGTGGCGCATCGTCTGCTGAGGGCGGATCGCGTGGGCGACATCTCCGACCCTGCGGGCCTGCCGGTCCTGGCCCTGGTGCTGGCCTTCCTGGGCGTGCTGGGAACCCCGGTCTTCGCCACCATGACTCGCACGATGGAGGAGGACGCCGACCACTTCTCGCTGGTTCACGCCAACGAACCGGACGGTCTGTCCAAGGCCCTGATCAAGACCGCCGAATACCGCGCCCCGTCGCCGTCGGCGATCGAGGAGTTCCTGTTCTACGATCACCCCAGCGTCGAGAACCGCATCCGCCGCGCCATGGAATGGAAGGCGACGCATCCAGCCAAAGCCTCGGCAGGGCAACCGACCCGCCCGTAGGGCATTGAAGGCTTCGCCTTTCCAAGCGGAGCCTTCCCCCTCATGATCGACCTCTATCGCGGCCTCGGCCTGGGCGTTCCGGCGCTGATGGACATCGCGCCTTTGATCGCGCGGGTCGTGGTCGGGGGCATGTTCTTCCTGTCCGGCTTCTACAAGCTGTTCACCCCGGCCCAGGCCGAGAAGATGCAGAAGACGATGGTCGAGGTCGGGATCGCCGCGCCCCGCCAGACCGCCAAGTTCGTCTCGGTGTGCGAGTTCGCCTTCGGCGTCCTGCTGATCATGGGCCTGTTCACCAGCCTGGCGGCCTTGGTGCTGCTGATCATCAGTCTGGTCGCCCTGGTGACCGTGGCGTCAAAGTCGGTGGAGGGGACCAGCCTCGGCTATCGCCTCTCCAGCTATTTCGACCTGCCCGAGACCCTGCTGATGGTCATCCTGGTCTGGCTGATCGCCAATGGACCGGGGCTCTGGAGCCTGGACTTCGTCCTGTTCCTGCCCCGGCTTTAACGCGTCAGGCGGCACGCTTCCTGACGAAGATCGTCCCGGCCGAATAGCCGGCGCCGAAGCTGCAGATCAGTCCCGTATCGCCCGCCTCGAACCCGTCGTTGTGCAGGTGGAAGGCGATGATCGACCCGGCCGAGGAGGTGTTGGCGTATTCGTCCAGGATGATGACGTTCTCATCGGCCGAGGGCTCGCGACCCAGCACCTTCTTGCCGATCATGGTATTCATGTTGATGTTGGCCTGGTGCAGCCATAGGCGCTTTAGCTCGTGCGGATCCAGGCCCAGTTCGCCGGCGTGATCCACGATCATATCCGACACCATCGGCACCACGTCGCGGAAGACCTTGCGGCCCTGCTGGATGAACAGCTTGTCGTTCTGGACGCTGTCGTCGGCCTCGGGGCTGTCCAGATGCGCGGTGTCACGCGCGTTGCGATTCAGGAAGCCGAAGTTGTTGCGGATATTGTTGGAGAAGGTCGTCTTCAGCCGCGTGCCCAGCACGTCCCAGCCGCCCGGCCCCGCCGTATCCGACGACTCCACGATCACCGCCGTCGCCACGTCGCCGAAGATGAAATGGCTGTCGCGGTCGGTGAAGTTCAGGTGGGCCGAACAGACCTCAGGATTGACCATCAGCACCGCCTTAACCGAGCCGCCGGCGATGAAGTCCGCCGCCGTCTTGATGCCGAAGGTCGCCGAGCTGCACGCCACATTCATGTCGAAGGCGAACCCCTCGATGCCCAGGGCCTGCTGAACCTCGATCGCCATGGCCGGATAGGCGCGCTGCATGTTCGACGCGGCGCACAGGACGGCGCCGATTTCCGAAACAGGCTTGCCCCAAGCCTCGATCGCCTGACGCGCAGCCTTGACCGCCATCTCGGCCAGGATCGAAATCTCGTCATTGGAGCGTTCCGCCAGGTTCGGGGCCATCCGCTCGGGATCGATGATCCCGGCCTTGTCCAGCACGAACCGGCTCTTGATGCCCGAGGCCTTTTCGATGAACTCGGGCGAGGAATGCGATTTCGCCTCCAGCTCGCCGGCCTCGATCTGGGCGGCGTGGCGGGCGTTCCAGCCGTCAGCCCAGGCGTTGTAGCTGTCGACCAGTTCGGCGTTTGAGACCGACTGTTCGGGGGTGAAGAGGCCGGTGGCGGCGATCACTGCATTCGACACTTTGTGGTTCCTATCGCTCGACGCGCGGCGTCTCGCTGCTTGAGGAGTGTGTTCCTATCGCTCGGCCCGCGGGACCTTGCTGCTTGAGGACAGTCCGTTTCCTATCAGAACGCGTCAATAGGACGGCGGCGGCTTGCGGTCGAGACTGGCGATGATCCCGGCGGCCCAGCGCTGCACCTGGCCGCGCGGCGCCTTGGGCGTCGGCTGGTCGCGCGCGGCGATCAGCCGGTCCACAAGATCCTCGGCCTCGCAGGGCCAGCCCTCGGGCGTGACATAGAGGGGATAGGCGATCAGGGCGGCGTGGACCAGGTGATCGACGCCGGCGCGGCGGCTGCGGCGCTCGAAGGTCAGCCGATCGTCGGTCAGCCCCCATCCGGCATAGAAGGGCCGGCCATAGACCGACACCGCCTTGCCCCGCATCAGGGCCTCGAACCCGGTCAGGGAGGTCAGGGTCGCCACTTGGCGACAGGCGCTCAGACAGTCGATGATATCCAGCCCGTCGCCCACAGCATCGACCGAGGCCATGGCCCCGGCGTCCAGTCGCCCGGGCCGGTTGCCCGCCAGCACGTCGGGGTGATTGCGATAGACCAGAAAGGCGTCCGGATGATCGCGCCGCGCCGCCTCCACCAGGGCCGAGTTGGTGTTCAGATCCGGCGCACAGCCCAGCAGGATCGACTTGTCGTTCTCGACTTGGCCGACCACCAGCAGGATGTCGCGATCAACGGGCCAGTCCGTCGGCGCCTGACCCCTCAGATTGTATTTCGACAGGCCGGCATCGACCACGCGCGTCCGCAAGGCGGCGGCCCGCGCCAACTGCACCGGCGACAGGTCCGAGGTCTCGATGAGGGTCTCCAGCCGCGAGGGCCGCGACGGATCGTAATAGACGCCCTGATCGTCCAGGGCGACCGACAGGGCGCCGACGAAGTCGGACCCCAGGCCCCGCGAACGGATAAAGCCGTCCTCCATCCGCACCGTCGGGCCGTCGAAATCGGCCGCCGCCTGACGCGTCGCCTCGCTCTCCTTGCCCGCCCACCAGATCAGCCGGCCGTCGCTCGCCTTGGCATGGGCGGCGGCGCGCGAGGGCGACATGAAATAGCGCATCGACGCCTTGGGCGAGTTCAGCAGGCGGCGCACCGGCGGACGCTTTGCCGGCGCGAACCCCACCGCTGACCACGAGCCCGCCAGCCGGTCGGCCCGGTCGCGCAACGCGATCAATCGCTCCAGCGCCTGTTCGGCCTCGCACCGTTCGCCGGTGACGGGATCGACATAGCGGCTGTAGGCGATCAGAGCGGCGGCGGCGACCTGTTCGATCGACCGCATGACGCCGCGCCGCCCCGTCTGGACCGCATCGGTCGTCAGACCCCAGCCGGAATAGAAGGGCGCCCCGAAACACCGCACCGGCAGGCCGCGCAACAGGGCCTCGAAGCCCAGGGCCGAGGTGACACAATAGACCGCATCCACCGCCGCCAGCAGGTCGGCGGGCCGTACATCCGTATCGACCAGGGTGACGCCGGCCAGGTCCGTCACGCAGCCGCGCTTCTTGCCCGCCGCTACCGCCGGGTGGCGTTTGACGATCAACTGGGCGTCCGGCTCGTCGCGCCGGGCGGCGGCGATCATCTCGTCAAAGCTCTGGGCCGTCGCGAGGCCACAGGCGATGGAGGCGTCTCCAAACGTCTGGTCCACGATCAGCACACGCCGACCGGGTTTCAGCAGGCCCGGATCCAGCGGCCCGCCCATATTGGTCTTGGACACGCCCGAAGCCACGATCCGGTCAATCAGCCCGCGCGCCCGCCCGATCATGGCCGCGTCGCACCAGTCGTCGGCGCTGGCGATCAGATGCTCCAGCCGACTGGGCCGGGTCGCATCGTAATAGACGCCCAGATCGTCGACGATCAGGCTGAGGCTGGTCGCTCCCGCCTCGCCGATCCCGACCGAGCGCAGGAACCCGTCCTCCAACGCCACATAGGGCCGCCCGTTCTTTTGCGCCCACCTTCGCCCCGCCGCCGCCGTCGGCTTCATCCCCCAGCCCAGCACCGCCTGCACATCGTCGCCTGGCAAGCGACGCAGGTCGTAGTCGGCCAGAAACACGTCGAGGAACGGGACCTTCAGCACGCCGGGCGCGCAAACCCAGGCCGGGATTTTCAAAGGCGTGTCGAAGGGTAGGGGCAAGTCGGGTCCGCTGAAGTTCGACGCGAGCTTTACGGCGGTTGCGTCACACCCGCCAGTCTCCTCACCATTTCATGGGGAGGTGGCTCGAAGCGCAGCGAGAGACGGAGGGGCTCTTCAAATCATCACAGGCGTCTGTAGGACTTCCAGAGCCCCTCCACCGCTTCGCGGTCCCCCTCCCCACAAGTGGGGAGGATACAGGCTAGTCCGCCCGCGCCAGCAAGGCCTTCGCCTGCTCCAGATGCAGCCGTTCGACCATCGCCCCGTTCACGCGGATCGCGCCTCGGCCCTCGGCGTCCGGCGCGTCGAAAGCGGCGACGATCGCCCGTGCATCGGCGATCTCGGCTTCGGACGGCGAGAAGGCGGCGTTGGCGGCCGCGATCTGCGACGGGTGGATCAGGCTCTTTCCGTCGAACCCGTACAGTCGTCCCTGCAGTGCCTCGGCCGCCAGGCCTTCGGCATCGTCGATCCGGTTGAACACCCCGTCGATGGCCAGCAAGCCATTGGCCCGCGCGGCGGCGACCAGCATGGCCAGCCACGGCTTGAAGGGCTCGCGATCCGGCGACGCCCCCGTCCCCAACGCCTTGGCGAGGTCGTTGACCCCCAGCATCAGCCCGTCCAGCGCCCCATCCGACGTGGCGATGTCGGCCAGGGCCATCAGCGCGCGCGGCGTCTCGATCATCGCCCACAGGGCGCAGCCCTTGGCCAGACCGGCGGACAGGGCGTGCACGGCCTCGGGCGTCTCCACCTTGGGCGCGACGACCAGCGTGGCCCCCGCCGCCTTCATCGCCGCCAGATCGTCCAGCCCCCAGTCGGTGTCCAGCCCATTGATCCGCACGCCCAGGCGCGGCCCGAAGCCGCCGTCCCGAACCGCCGCGACGGCGGCGTCGCGGGCGTCAGCCTTGGCCTCGGGCGCCACGGCGTCTTCCAGGTCCAGCACGGCGACATCGCAGTCCAGCGTCCGCGCCTTCTCGATCGCCCGTGCATTGGAGGCGGGCAGATAAAGGACGCTGCGGACCCGGTCGCTGCGCATCAGACGCGGCCCGTGACGGGCACCAGGGCGCCGGTCATGGCTCGGCTCTCGGGCGAGGCCAGGAACAGGATCACCGCCGCCAGATCGGCCGGCGCGACCCAGGTCGCCGGGTCGGCGTCGGGCATGTCATTGCGGTTCGTCGGCGTGTCGATGATCGACGGCAGGACGGCGTTGACCGTCACCTTTGTCGTCTTCAACTCCTCGGCCAGCGCCTGGGTCAGGGCGTGGACCCCGGCCTTGGCGGCCCCATAGGCCCCCATGCCGGCCGCGGCTTTCAACGCGGCGGCCGAGCCAACGTTGACGATCCGACCCTCGGACGAGGCCTTCAGGGCATCCAGCGCCGCGCGGCTGGCGTTTACGGCGGTCGCGACGTTCAGCGCATGCATCCGGTCCCACGCCGGTTCCGCATCGTCGGTCGTCTGCCAGACGAAGCCGCCGGCGATGTTCAGCAGGGCGTCCAGCCGCCCGAACCGCGCGATCACGGCGTCGACGGCCTTCTGCGCCTGGCTGGCGTCCGTCAGATCGACCCCGCCGACCTCCAGCACGCCCTCGGGCACGGCATGGCCCGAGGCATGGTCGATGACCGCGACCTGCCAACCGGCCTTCAACGCCGCCTCCAGCACCGCCCGGCCCAGGACGCCGTGTCCGCCCGTGATTGCGACTGTCCGCTGCATCATCCGATCCTCCATGTCGCCGGGGACCATAGAGCCGGACACGGCCGGATCAACCAGCCCCGATCAAGCGTCGGCGAACACCTTCGCCATCAGCCGTTCCAGCGCCTCTTTATCGTCCGTATCGAAGGCGGCCGGCGTCGTCGCATCCACGTCGAACACCGCGATCAGCGTGCCGGATGCGTCGCGCACGGGCACCACAATCTCGCTGGCCGAACGGCTGTCGCAGGCGATGTGGCCGGGGAAGGCGTGCACGTCTTCGACCAACTGCGTCTGGCCCGTCGCCGCCGCCGCGCCGCACACCCCGCGCCCGAACGCGATGCGCAGGCACCCCAGCGTTCCCTGATAGGGCCCGACCACCAGTTCGTCCGCCTTATCCGGCGCCACGACATAGAAGCCGGTCCAGAAATAGTGCTCGAACGCATCCGCCAGCATCGACGCCACCGTCGCCATTCGCGCCGTCACATTCGGCTCGCCATCCAGCACGGCCAGGATCTCCGCCTCGACCTCCAGATAGCGCGCCGCCTTGTCGGCGGGACGATCGTTACGGGCGACATAGGCCATCGAAAAACTCCGGAGCGGGACAGGCTGGCGATATAGGCGAGCGGCCGGCCGAAGGGGAGGGGCGCCGTCAATCGCCGCCGCCTGGCCGGGAACGCTTCCATGCGCCCCCGTGTTGGCGCTGGGAGACAACGACGGAGGCTCCCGTGACATCAACCCCTTCACGATCGCTCAGCCTGATGGCCGCCCTGATGCTGTCGGCCGCCGCGGCCGCCTGCGGTCAGGACGCCGGCGCGCCTGGGCCAACTGACGCGACTCAGACCCCCGCGCCGTCCGCGCCAGAGCCCACAGCACCGCCCCCGGAACCGGCCAAGACCGGCGCAAGCTCCGCTACCTCGTTGTCAGAACCCGCGACGCCGGCGGCGTCGCGCAAGTCCTGCTATCTCTCGGTCGACGGCAAGGTTCTGCTCGATGAGCCCTGCCTCGTCTATCCGTTCGGCGACGGCGGCTACACGATGAACGCGTGGTCCGAGGGCAAGCCCAAGAACTCGCATTTCGCCGTCGTTGCCCTGATGGCCGACGGCTCGGCCGACGCCACCTGGAACGCCGACCCCGACGACGACAAGGCCGGCGATCGCTTAGGGACCGTGCGCCTCAGCGACGGCTGCTGGATCAACGACCGCGCGCGTATCTGTGTGGAATAACCGTGTTCAATAGGGCCGGGCAGGATCCAATCCGTGCCTAAAGCTTGAGCGCAAGCGCATGATCTATCCCAAACAAAACCACTGGGACGAAACGTCTCAAGGCTAAAATGTGGTTGACGACAACGCAAAACACCTACGATTTGTACGTCTGAGTTGCGTCATGGGGGCGCAGAAGACGAGTTGTCGGCCACAGGCCGCAGGGGGTTTGTTTTGGGTTTTAGTTTCAAGGGCGGGCTTCTGGCCGCAGCGGCTGGCGTCGCGATCATGGTGGGCACGACGGCTGTGGCGCAGACCGCTCCGGCTCCCACGGCGCCGACCGGCGGTTTCTACATGGCCAACGGAACGCGCACGACGAACTATCAAACGGCCATCGCCTCCTGGCGTGCGGACAGCCAGTTCGCCGTCGACTATTCCAAAGGCTTCCTGGGGCTGGAACACGCCTACGCCATGGGGCTGAGCGGACGCGGCCAGACGGTCGGGGTCAATGACGCCGGCGTCTATGTCGATCACCCGCTGTTCGGATCGGCCGGCAAGGTGACGGGCCTGCGCACCGAGGCGGTCGCCGGCTACGGCAATGACGGCCTGATCAACCCGCGCCGCCGTTGGGAAGGCCACGGCACCCACGTGTCCGGCACCATCGCCGGCGACCGCGTGGCGGGACAGACGATGTTCGGCAACGCCTTCAACGCCAAGCTCTACGCCGCCACCGCCAACTTCTCGGCTGGCGACTTCCTTTGGTACAAGGACGCGATCATCGACGGCAAGATCGTCGCCACCCAGAACCAGAACATCGTCGACCTGGCCAATACGGGCCAGGTGCGCATCATCAACAACAGCTGGGGCAGCGGCAACAGTCTGCCATTCAACGCCTCGCTGCCCACCGTGCTGGCGTCGTTCAACCGCAACTACGGCGACTTCTACAAGCCGGTGCTGGACAAGGACGTCCTGGTCGTCTTCTCCGCCGGCAATGGCTATGGCGTCCATGCCGGGATCGATGCGGCCGCGCCGCTGAACGACCCGCGCCTGCGCTCCAACTGGCTGTCGGTCGCCAACTATTCCAGCTTCACCGCCGCCGATCCCTCGACCAGCTTCTGCGGCCAGACGGCGACCTGGTGCGTCGCCGGACCGGGCTCGAGGGTGATCTCGTCGGTGCCTGCCTATACGATGGACCGGGCGGGCATCCTTGCGCTTTATCCGCGCGCCAACTATGCCAGCCTATATTCGGCGACTACGGTTTCGGCGCTGGAGACGGCGTCGGTCAATCAGTTCCTGGGCGTTCTGAACGCCTATCTGAACGCCCGTCAGACTGGCGGCCCCACCTACAACGAAGATGCGTGGCGTCGTGAGGTCGCGCGCCAAGCGGCGGCCATCACCCTGGTTTCGGGGGCGCGCCTTGGCGATCCGGACGGCTTCACCTCGCGTCTGGCCGGGCTGCTGGTTTCGACCGGAAACATGGCGATCCTGACTCCGGCCTTCTCCAGCGCCGTGCTGCAATATGCCAACGACGAGCTTCAACGCGTCCTGAACCAGTACATAAAATACACCGGCGCGGGTTATGCGGCCTACACCGGCACCTCGATGGCGGCGCCGAACATCTCGGGCTTCGCGGCCCTGCTGATGGAGAACTTCCCCGAATATTCGACGGCTCTGATCTCGGATATTCTGGTGTCCAGCTCCAAGGATCTGGACACGCCGGGCGTCGATCTGCGCTCGGGCTGGGGCGCGCCGCAGATGGACGTGGCCCTGCGCGGACCGACGGCGCTGCGCGACACCCGCGACGTCACCGTCGCCGTGGGCACGGTCGATATCTGGAGTAACAACATCGGCGATGCGCGCGACCGCTATTCGGCCGAGGTCAAGGCCAACTTCGGCAATGACATCGGCGGTCTGGTCAAGAAGGGCGGCGGTCAGCTGATCCTGACGGGCGCCAACGACTACAGCGGCCCGACCCGGGTCGAGGGCGGCCTGCTGACCGTCAACGGCAGCCTGCTGCGTTCCAGCGCCACCGTCGGCGGCGTCGGCATGATCGGCGGCACGGGCACGCTGGCGAACTTGACGGCGGAAAGCGGCGGCGTGGTGTCGCCCGGCGACGGCGTCAATCCGTTCGGAACCCTGACGGTCGCGGGCAATCTGAACTTCAAGCCCGGCTCCTTCCTGTGGATCCGCTCCAACGTAAACGGCGCGGCCTATTCTCGCCTGAACGTGGGCGGCACGACCAAGATCGACGGCGGCCAGGTCATCCTGAAAGCCGACAACGGTGAATGGAATCTGCGGACGCAGATGAACATCATCAACTCGACCGGCGCGGTGACGGGCACGTTCAGCGGCGCCCAGAGCGATCTGGCCTTCCTGGCCCCGGTGCTGACCTATTCGACCAACGGCGTGGTCCTGACGGTGCGGCGCAACGACGTGACCGTGGCTTCGCTGGGTCGGACGGACAATCAGCAGTCGGTCGGCAGTGCGCTGGACGTCATGATCAACAACACCGCGACCGGGACCAACCGCGATCTGTCGCTGGAAAACGCCCTGCTGGACGCCAGCGTGCCGGCGGTTCAGGGCGCGCTCAGCGGCCTGACCGGCGAGGTCCACGCCATCTTGGGCGGCCTGGCCGTTTCGGACACCCGCGTCATCCGCGACGCCATGTCCGAGCGCGGACGCAGTCAGGGCGGCGCGGCCACCTACGTCGGCAACGGCGTGTCGGTCTGGGGCAGCGGCGTCTTCGGCAACGGCCGGGGCTCGGCGCATGACGGCCTCGCGGGCTTCCGCAACGAAGCCTCCGGCTATCTGGTCGGGGCCGAAAAGGCGCTGGCGAACGACGTCCATGTCGGCGTGGCGCTGGGCGAAACCCGCTCGGAACTGCGCTCGCCGCGTCTGCGCTCGACCGGCCGGGTCACCAGTGAACAGATCGGCGTCTATGGCGGCGCCGGCGTCGGCGACTTCCAGATCCGCGTCGGCGGATCCTGGGCCAGCGCCGATGTCCGCACGGATCGTACGGCCCAACTGAACGCCTTCACCAACGCCTTGGTCGGCGACTATGACGGCGACGTCTGGCAGGCCTATGGCGAGGTGGCGTGGAGCCGCGCCGTCGGCGGCACGATGTTCGAGCCCTACGCCGCCTACAGCCACGTCGAATACGACGCCGATGTCGTTGAGACGGGCGGCGACGCCGCTCTGTCGGGCAATGTGAAGCAAAAGGCCGATCTGCTGACCGCCGGCTTCCGCACCCGCACCGTGCTGGCGGGCGGCGAGGGGCGTCCGCGTCTGTCGGCGGTGACCCACCTGGCCTACACCCACGACCTGAATGGCGACGGCCCGGTCTTCGACGCCGCCTTCGCCGATGGTCCGCGCTTCCTGATCGACGGAGCCAATCCTGGCGACGACGTGATCTCGGGCGGACTGGGCTTCAACATCCAGGCGACCGAACGCACCGCGATCGAGCTGGGCTATACCGGGCTCTACAAGGACGAATATCGCGACAACCGCATCTATGGCCGGTTCAGCGTCAAGTTCTGATCTGACGGCAGGATAAGACGGCGGCGGCCCCGATCGACGATCGGGGCCGTTGTTGCTTTGGAGTCTAGTTCGTCTGGGCGGACAGGGCGTCGTTGTCCTGGGTGAACGGTCGATCTCGCTCGGACGTGCGGTTTTCGATCCAGACTCCGCTGCGACCCGTCACCCGCTCGACCGCCTCCACCGCGCTGCGGATGAAGACGTCCGGGCTTTCCGCTTCATTGGAGCGTCGAACGGGTATCGCCGGATCGCCCTCCAGCAGGGTCGAGGCATAGACGTTCAACTGATGCCCCCGACGTCGCCCGTCGCGATAGGGAAACAGGCACAGGGTGTAGTGCTGCTCGATCCGCGCCTGCAGACGCTGAACCGCCTCGGCGCGCCAACTCGCGCCCTTGCACACCACCGTTCGGGGCGCGCTCAGCCACCCGGCCGGCGCGCGGGTCGCCGGCCCTTGCAGACCAAACGCGCTTTGCGCTGTCGGATCGACCAGGGTGAAGCGGCCGGGCGAGCGCGGCGCATCGGCCACGCTCAGCTGACGATAGGTCACTTGCATCGGCAAGCGATCGAGATGACGCTGCAGGGCTTGCGCGATTTCACGACCGCTGCGCGACGTCTGGAAATCCACGATCGCATAGGCCTGATCGATGCTGTGCCGATCGGCCCGCGCGGACTGAGCCTGAGCCTGAGCGCCCGACGCCTGACCCAGCGCAACCAGAGTCACAAGCGCCACAGACCGTCGAAAGATCGCCATAGGCCATGACGTTCACGACCGACCGATCTGTCAAGGTTGCGCACGACAAAGATTTGGTAGGCCCGGAGGGACTCGAACCCCCAACCAGACCGTTATGAGCGGTCGGCTCTAACCATTGAGCTACAGGCCCCCAAGACGCGCCTCGGCGGTAGGGGTTTCGCCTAGCAGGCGCGGGCGCGACTTGCCAAGCGGGAGCGGGCAAGAAGGCCATCTTTCGGCGATTTCACGAAGATGAACGGAAACTGCCACGGCGCACGGGCGTTGGTTCAGGCGAGAACGGCCAAGGTCGTTGCAACGGATCGGCGAACGCGCCGGTCCCGGATCGCTTACGGAGAAGACTGCATGACCCGCACCCTGGCCGCCGCCCCCCTGAAGACCGTTTCGTTGAAGACCGTCGCTTTCGGCGGCGCCGTCGTCGCCGCCGCCTTCCTGGCCGCCGCCACGCCGCGCGCCATGGCCCAAACCGCCGAACCCTCGATGGGAGCCATGCACATGATGCAGCCCGCGCCGTCGCTGAATCTGTCGGCCTATGGCGAGGTCAAGGCCGCGCCGGACATGGCCACCATCACCTTCGGCGTCCAGACCGAGGCCGTCACGGCTCAGCAAGCCATGCGCGACAACGCTGCGCAAATGACGCGCGTCGTCGCCGCTCTGCGCCGCGCTGGCATCGCCGAACGCGACATCCAGACCTCGGGTTTGAACCTGTCGGCGCAATACGACTACGTCCAGAACGAGCCGCCCAAGCTGCGCGGCTATCAGGCGGTCAACCGCGTGACGGTGGTCATCAATGACCTGAGCAAAGTCGGCACGACGGCCGACGCCGTGGTCGCCGCCGGCGTCAACCAGATCGACGGCATCAGCTTCGGCCTGAAGGATCCGACCGCCGCCGAAAATCAGGCGCGCCAGCTGGCCGTGCGCAACCTGCAGGCCAAGGCCCAGCTGTACGCCCAGTCGCTGAACGTCCAACTGTCGGGCATCCGCAACCTGACCGAGGGTGGCGGCTATACGCCCCAGCCGCCGATGCCGATGTTCGCCGCCCGCGCTGTGTCGATGGATCGGGCCGAGAGCACCCCGGTTTCCGCCGGCGAACTGACGGTGCGGATCGACATCACGGGCGTCTACGACATCGCCCGCTGATCGCATCGACCGGATGAAGAAAAGGCCCGCCGTCGCCGGCGGGCCTTTTTGCATTTCTAGAGCCGAGAGACGCCTCAGCCGGCGTTCTTGATCGCGTTGGCGTCGTCCAGCAGGACCACGTTCGGGTTCCACTGGCGGGCTTCTTCCTGGGGCAGTTGCCCATAGGTGACAACGATCACCTTGTCGTTCTTCTGCACCAGACGGGCGGCGGCGCCGTTGACGCCGATGACCTTGGAGCCGCGCGGCGCCTCAATCGCATAGGTGGTGAAGCGCGCGCCATTGGTGATGTTCAGCACATCGACCTGCTCGTGCGGATAGATGCCGGCGGCGTCCAGCAGGTCCATGTCGATGGCGATCGATCCCTCGTAATCGAGATCGGCCTGGGTCACCGTGGCGCGGTGCAGCTTGGACTTCATCAGGGTGACCAGCATCGTGCGGTCTCCAGCAAGAAAAACGCGGGGCGCAGGCCCTCGCTCACAGGCGGCTCATATAGGGATTTCCAGCCCCCGCATCAATCCGCACGCTGCGCCGCAGCAATCGGGTGCGGCTGCGAACGTCATGTCAGCAGACGGATTGCACGCGCGTCATTTGACGACGGCCCGCGTCCCCCTATGCTGGCGACGCCATTTCCGGCCTGCGAGCGCGCGTTTTCCCTCCGATGAAGCAATTCTTCCTGACGGTCCTTGGTGTCTTCACCGGGCTGATCCTGTTCGTGGTCGTCATTCCCGTGGTGCTGTTGACGGTCGCCGTCGCCTCGTCGTCCAAGCCGACGACGCCGGCGACCACCGTGCTGGAGCTGGACTTGCGCGGCGGCGTCAGCGACCAGCCGTCGTCCAATCCGTTCGCGGCCTTCGGCAGTTCGGGCCTGGCCCTGACGGACGTGGTCGATGGCCTGCATCAGGCCCAGGGCGACAGCAGCGTCAAGGCTCTGCTGATCCGCCTGCCGGAAAGCGGCATGACGCCCGCCACCGCCGACGAACTGCGCCAGGCGATTCATCGCTTCCGCAACGCAGGCAAGCCGGTCATCGCCCACAGCCAGGGCTTCGCCCCGTCGGGCGCGGTGATGTCCACCTATATGGTCGGGGCCTCGGCGTCGGAGCTGTGGATGCAGAACACCGCCGGCTTCCAGGCCACGGGCTTCTCGGCCGACAGCCTGTTCCTGGGCCGCGCCTTCCAGAAATACGGCGTCAAGCCCGAGTTCGAACAGCGCTACGAGTACAAGAACGCCGTCAACGAATACACCCAGAGCGATTACACCGGCCCACACCGCGAGGCGATGACGGCCTGGATGACGTCGATCTACGACACCGCCCTGGCCAACGCGGCCAAGGACCGCAAGACGACGGCCCCGGCGCTGAAGACGGTGATCGAGGCCGGCCCCTATTCGGCCGAGCAGGCGCTCAGCAACCGGCTGATCGACAAGGTGGGCCAGGTCGAAGAGGCCGAGATCGCCATCAAGACCCGCGCCGGCAAAGGCGCCAAGATCGTCGAGTTCGGCAAATACGCCAGCCAGAAGGGCGAACGCACGGGTTCGGGCAAGAACGCCATCGCCATCGTCGGCGGGGAGGGGGCCATCGTCACCGGGCGCGGCGGCGGCGCCAGCTTCGGCGGCGGCTCGTCCATCCATTCCGACGACACGGCCGAGGCTATCTATGACGCGATCGAGGACAAGAGCGTCAAGGCGATCGTCTTCCGCGTCTCATCGCCGGGCGGTTCGCCTGAAGCGTCCGAGCAGATCCTGGCCGCCGTGCGCGCGGCGCGGGCGGCGGGCAAGCCGGTGGTGGTGTCCATGGGCGCCTATGCGGCCTCGGGCGGTTACTGGATCAGTTCCGAGGCCGACTGGATCGTGGCCCAGCCGACGACCCTGACCGGCTCGATCGGCGTGTTCGGCGGCAAGTTCGTGCTGGCCGATGCGCTGGGCCGGTTCGGCGTCGACATGCGTGAGCTGACGGTGGGCGGGGAATACGCCGACGCCTTCTCGCCGACGCAGGCGTTCACGCCCCAGCAGCGCGCGGCCTTTGCCGGTTCGATGGACCGGATCTACGACGACTTCATCACCCGTGTGGCGACGGGCCGCAAACTGTCGCCGGACCGGGTGCGCGAAATCGCCAAGGGGCGCGTCTGGACCGGCGCCCAGGCCCTGCCGTTGGGCCTCGTCGACCAGCTGGGCGGAGTGACCGAGGCGGTGAACAAGGCCCGCCAACTGGCCAAGATCCCCGACAACGAGCCCGTCCGCTTCAAGCATTTCCCCAAGCAGCAGTCGCCGTTCGAGGCCCTGTCGGAAATGTTCGGCGTCCAGACCGAGGCCGCCAAGGCCCTGGTCATGCTGGGCGGCGTCATGGCCGATCCCCAGGCCCAGGCCGTGATGCGCCGGATCGACGGCGACCGCATGCGCAGCCAGGGCGCGGTGGTTCTGGCCGATCAGCCGATCTTTTGACGGGGCGCGGCGCACGCGACCGTGCGTCGCGGTCCATTGACCGCAGGCCCCGATGGACCGACATTGCGTATCAGGCGTTCCGCGGATCGCCTGAAAGGATGATCCATGTTCCAGTCTGAACGTCTCGCCGCCATCGGCCATGCCGCCCGCCGCCGTCCCAACGGCCTGGTGGCGTCCGTCATGTGGGTCGCCGGCATGATCGCCGCCGTCTGCGCCATGGCGGTCGGCGCCGTCCTCGCCGTCTTCACCGCTGCGGCCGTGGCGGTGATCGCCCTGTTCGCCGGCGTTCTGGTCTTTCTGGTCGGCCTGGTCATGCGCACCCGCCGCAATATCGCGCCGCGTCGTCGCAACAACGATCCCGACCTGATCGAGGCCCACAAGGTGGACGGCGCCTGGGTCGCCTATGGCTGGGAGCGCAACGGCCGCTGAGCCGACGCCGCCCATGACGTCCTACATCGACGCGCCTTCGCCCAACTTCGACGCGCGCCGTGCGCCGCCGGACATGCTGGTGTTGCACTACACCGGCATGCAGACCGGCGAGGCCGCTCTGGCCCGCCTGCGCGACCCCGAGGCCAAGGTTTCGGCCCACTATCTGGTCGAGGAAGACGGCCGCGTCTTTCGGCTGGTGCCCGAGGAGCGCCGCGCCTGGCACGCCGGTCGCGGCGTCTGGCAGGGCGAGGACGACTGCAACGCCGCCTCCATCGGCATCGAGATCGTCAATCCTGGCCATGAGTTCGGCTATCGCGCCTTCCCCGAAGCCCAGATTGCGGCCGTCATCGCCCTGATCTCCGATATTCGCAGCCGCTGGACCATCGCCGACAACCGCATCATCGCCCATTCCGACCTGGCGCCGGATCGCAAGGAAGATCCGGGCGAACTCTTCCCCTGGAAACGTCTGGCAGAGGCTGGGCACGGCCTGTGGTTCGAACCGGCGGCCGAACGGGTGCAGGCCTTGGGCGGCCTCCTGCAGAAAAGCGATCAGGGCATCGGCCCGATGGTGCTCAGCGCCGGCCTGCATCGGCTGGGCTACGGCCTGAAGGCCAGCGGCGACTACGACGCCGCCGTCGAAACCGCCGTTCGCGCCTTCCAGCGTCATTGGCGCCCGGCCCACGTCGACGGCGTCGCCGACGGCGAAACCCGCGCCCGCCTGGTCGGCCTGCTCCAACTGGCCAGCGCCGAGAGTGTCACGGGCGTGCTCAACTAGGGTTCGGATCGGTCTTGGAAGGGCCCGAAGACGCGGATGATCGAAATGGTGCGGTTCCCGTCGTCGATCCGATACAAGATGCGATGGCCCTCGACGGGGCGTTCTCGAACGCCTGCGACATCGCCCTCGGGCCATCTGAACGGTGTGAACTGCAGTTCGACAATTGCGCGCGTGATGCGGGCGGATCGCAAGCGCGCCCTCAGGCCGCTCCCAGGCTGATATAGCCAGCGCCGCACCGCCAGCAGATCGACGCGCGCCCGAGCGGTGAAGCCGACCTGATAAGGCCCACTCATTTAGCTGAGGGTGGGGTTTTCGAGATCTTCGCCCGCCGCCCAGTGATCCAGCCATTCCAGAGCTTCATCGCCGAAAATGACGCGTCCGGCGGCAATGTCAGCGTCTGCTTCTGCGATGCGTGTACGCTCCCAAGTCAGGCGGCGTTCACGCTGCTCGACGCTTTCTTGATCAGCAATGTTGGAGGCGGGTTCGGCCATGGGTGGATCATATCCCATTTCCCCTGCCTCTGCATCCGTTGGTTGACCTCGGCGCCGCTAACGCGCATCTAGCGCGCGCCAGACGGCTGGGCGGTCGCGGCGGACTTCGCGTCCGTCGAGGAAAGTCCGGGCTCCACGGTGAAAAGGCGGCGGATAACTTCCGCCCGGGGTGACCCGAGGGATAGCGCCACAGAAAGCAAACCTCCGGCCTTGCGAGGCCGGTAAGGGTGAAAGGGTGGGGTAAGAGCCCACCGCGGACCTGGCAACAGGGACGGCATGGCAAGCCCCGCCTGGAGCAAGACCAAATAGGGACATCGCGCGGGCTCGCTCGCGGGGCTCACCGCCTCAGATGTCCGGGTAGGTCGCGAGAACCGATCAGCAATGGTCGGTCCAGAGGAATGATCGTCGCCGATCCGGGCCTCGGCCTCGGATCGGAACAAAACCCGGCTTACAGGCCGTCTGGCATTTTTCTCGGCCTACCGCGCTTCGCGCTGCTTGAGGCCGGCTTTTTCTTTGGGCCTATCGGCCTTTGGCCTACTTGAGGCCGGCTTTTTCTTTGGGCCTATCGGCCTTTGGCCTACTTGAGGCCCGTGGGGTTGGGCGTTGGCGCCCTCCCTAAGCGCGTCGCCGAATCCGAGTTCGGATTATCCCCGCATTTCAGCGTTCTGGTGGCGCTCCCATGCGTTGGCGGGCGTTAACCTATTGTCTGGCAATGGAAGGTTAGAACGCCGCACAGCCTGTGAATACTTTGTTTGTTCCGTGTATGTTCCAGCTGTTAAAGCGTGCTTAAGTCGCCACACGTCAAAACATGGTTAAATCTTGGCTTCGATCCCATTGAGGCCCATTTCATCCCATGCTATCCCAGCATCATGATTTGGGGCTGAGAGGCGGGCGCGGCGGGCGTTCGTCAGGGCATCTAGGGACGGGCCGAAGGGCTCGATTGGACAGGGCGTGTTTCTCTCGACCTATGAGAAGCAGCTGGACGGCAAGCGCCGTCTCCTCATCCCCAACGATTTCCGCACGACCGAAAACGGCGCCGCTGGCGGCGTGTTCATCTTCCCTTCGATCGAGGCCGACTGTCTGGAAGCGGGCGGCGACCGCCTGTTCGCCGTCTATGCCGAAATGATCGAAGCCCTGCCGTTCGGCTCCGAGGAGCGTTCGGCGCTGGAGTGGCAGGTGATGGGCGAGCAGGTGCGTCTGGCCTACGATTCCGGCGGTCGGATCACCTTGCCTGAGGCGCTGTGCGCCGAGGCGGGTTTGGGCGACACCGTCGTCATCGTCGGCCTGAACGACCGCTTCCAGATCTGGTCGCGAGAAAAATGGGCGGCCCGCCGCGCCGAACAGCGCGCCTTGGCCAAGGCCGGCATGGCCCAGATCGGCGCCCTGAAACTGGCGGCCCAGATGAAGCTGGCTGGAGGCGGATCGTGACTGACGCTCCCCACGCCCCCGTCCTGCTGGCCGAGGTGATCGAGGCCCTGGCGCCCGCGCCCGGCGACGTCGTGATCGACGCCACCTTCGGCGCCGGCGGCTACACTCGCGCCATCCTGAAAACGGGCGCCCAGGTCGTCGCCCTGGATCGCGACCCGACGGTCCAGCTGCACGCCGACGCCGTCGCCAGCGACTTCCCTGGCCAGTTCCAGCTGATCCGCACCCCCTTCTCGGGTCTGGCTCAGGCGTTCGCCGACAGCGGCAAGGCGAAGCTGGACGGCGCCGTCTTCGACATTGGCGTCTCGTCGATGCAGCTGGATCAGGCCGAGCGCGGCTTCTCCTTCATGCGCGACGGTCCGCTGGACATGCGCATGTCCGATGAAGGCGCGACCGCCGCCGACATCGTCAATACCTGGGACCACGGTCCCCTGGCCCACATTTTCAAACTGTATGGCGAAGAGCGCCAGTCGGGCCGCGTCGCCACCGCCATCCTGCGTCGCCGCGTCGAACAGTCGTTCACCCGCACCCTGGATCTGGCCGAGGTGGTCGAAAAGGCCCTGGGCGGCCGTCGCGGCGCGCCCATCCATCCGGCGACGCGGGTGTTCCAGGCCCTGCGCATCGCGGTCAACGACGAACTGGGCGAGCTGGAGCGCGGTCTGGAGGCGGCCGAGGCGACGCTCGCCCCCGGTGGACGCCTCGCCGTCGTCACCTTCCATTCGCTGGAAGACCGCATCGTCAAGGCCTTCCTGACCGAGCGCACGGGCAACAGCCCCGCAGGTTCGCGTCATGCGCCGATGGCCGTCGATCCGCGCAAGCCCAGCTTCACGCTTCAGTTCAAGGGCGCGCGCGAGGCGGGCGACGAAGAGCGTTCCACCAACCCCCGCGCCCGCTCGGCCAAGCTGCGCGCCGCCGTCCGCACCGACGCCCCCGCCTGGGGCAAGATGGCGGGGAGGGCTGCGGCATGACCACGGCGCCCTTCTTCACCTATTCCCGCACCGCCCTTCAGCGCCTGTTCGACTGGAAGGTGCGGGGCGTGCGCTGGGTCGAGATCATCGGCGTGGCCCTGGTCGCGATCATGATCGTGTCGGTCTATGCCGCCAAGGCCGCCGCAGCGCGTGAGAGCAGCCGCATCGCCCAGATCGAACAGGACATCCGTGAGAACGGACAGCGCGTCCGCCTGCTGCGCGCCGAGGTCGCCCGGCTGGAGCAGCCCGCCCGTCTGGAAAGCCTGTCTCGCCAGATCGGCATGGCGCCCGTCGCGGTCGCCCGTCAGGCCAAGGAAGGTCAGCTGACCGCCCTTAAACCCGTCCCCGCTCAACCCGCCGCATCTGCTCCCGCAGCCGCGCCGGCGCCCACCGCCGTCGCCGATGACGCACCCGTCCCAACGCCTTCGCCGGAGCCGGCGCAATGAGCGTTCAGGATCATCGCTATCACCGCCCCGCGCCGGGCGCCGATTTCCAGGAACGGCTGCAAGGCCGCCTGTCGCCCTTCTGGCGCTGGCTGACGGAACTGGTCTGGCGGCTGGAGCACGGCTTCGAGCGCGCCCGCGCCGACGCTCGCCCGGAAGAGGACACGCGCGTCCGCATCTTCCTGATCCTGATCGTCTTTTCCTGCGTCTTCGGCGGCCTGGCCATCGGCGCATCGTATAAGGCCCTGTTCGCCCCGGCCAACGGCCTGGGACGCGGCGTCAATCCGAACGCCCTGGTGCGCGGCGACCTGACGGACCGCAATGGCGAGCTTCTGGCCACCAACATCGTCCACTACGGCCTCTACATCGACCCGGCCGAGATCTGGGATCGCGATCTGGCCTATCGCCAGATCCGCCGCGCCCTGCCGCGCATCTCGGCTGAGCGTCTGAAAAGGGTGCTGGGCGGCGACCGTCGTCTGATCGCCCTGACTGGCCTGACGCCTCAGGAAAAGGCCGCCGTCCACGACCTGGCGCTGGGCGGCGTCACCTTCGAGCCCGAGGACCGTCGCGCCTATCCGCTGGGAACCTCGGCCGTCCACCTGATCGGCGACGCCGACACGGGCGGGCAGGGCGTCTCGGGCGCCGAGCTGGCCTTCAACGACGAGATCCGCGCGGCGGGTCAGCGCGGCGAGGCCTTCCCCCTGTCCATCGACCTGCGCGTGCAGGGCGTGCTGGAAAACGAACTCGCCGCCGCCGCGATCAAGAACCAAGCCAAGGGCGCCGTCGGCATCGTCACCGACGTCCAGACCGGCGAGGTGCTGGGCATGGCGTCCTGGCCGACCTTCAACTCGGCCGATCGCGGCGCGGCGCCCGACGGCGCCACCCTGAACCGCGCCGTCTCGGGCCACTACGAAATGGGCTCGGTGTTCAAGACCTTCACCGTCGCCGCCGGCCTCGACACCGGTCGGGCCGACATGAACACCCTGTTCGACGCCTCCCAGGCCTTCCAGATCGGCGATCGCAAGATCAAGGACTTTCACGCCCAGAACCGGGTGATGACCCTGGAAGAGGTCTATCTGCACTCCTCCAACATCGGCACGTCGCAACTGGCGGTGCAGATGGGCCCCAACACCATGCGCGACTATTTCCGCCGCCTGGGCCTGCTGGACGCCGCAAAGATTGAGCTGAAGGAATCGGCCAAGCCCGTCGTGCCGCGTCGCTGGGACAACTCGACCCTGGCGTCGCTGTCCTTCGGCTACGGCATCATGATCACCCCGGCCCAGATGGTTCAGGCCATGGGCGCCCTGACCAACGGCGGTCGGATGATCCCGCTGTCGCTGCGCAAGGGCGGCGCCCGCAACGTCCAGCCGCAACAGGTCGTCACCGAAGAGACCTCGCGCGCCATTCTCGACCTGCTGCGTCGCAACGTCGTCAAGGGTTCGGGCGGCTTCGCCGATGCGCCGGGCCTGCGAGTCGGCGGCAAGACGGGCTCGGCCAACAAACTGGTCGGGGGTCGCTACGACCCCAGCCACGCCCTGGGCTCCTTCGCGGCGGTCTTCCCCGTCGACGGCCCGCTGAACGGCAAGCGCTACGCCATCCTGATCGTGATGGACGAGCCGGGGACCTATCCCAAGACCGGCGCCTATGTCGCTGCGCCCGCCGTGCACAATATCGCCGACCGCATCGCCGGCTTCCTGGGCGTCGAACGCCGCGACGACCGCTGGCGCACGGCCTCGGGCGAGAAGATCCCGCAGTATCAGGACGTGGCGGGGGACGGGCTTTGAGCGCGCTTCACCTGTCCGACCTGCTGCGCCGCGACGTGTCCTCGGACCCCGTCATCACCGGCGTCACCGCCGACAGCCGCAAGGTCTCGCCCGGCGCCCTGTTCGTCGCCCTGCCGGGCACGGCCGCCGACGGCCGCGCCTTCATCCCCCAGGCGCTGGCGCAAGGGGCCGCTGCGGTTCTGGCGCCGACCGACACGCCGGATGGTGCGGCGCCCGTTCTGGTCACCTCGGGCGACGTGCGCCGGGCCTACGCCATCGCCGCGCGCGGCTTCTACGGCGCCCAACCCGAGACCTGCGTCGCCGTCACCGGCACCAACGGCAAGACTTCGGTCGCCACCTTCTGCCGCCAGATCTGGGCCGGGATCGGCCACAAGTCCGCCAGCATGGGCACGCTAGGCGTCATCGGCCAGAAGGGCGTCAAGACCTACGCCCTGACCGGCCCCGGCCTGACCAGCCCCGACGCCGCCGAGGCCGCGCGCCTGATGGCCGAACTGGCCGCCAAGGACGTGACCCACGTCGCGCTGGAGGCCTCGTCCCACGGCATCGATCAGCGCCGCCTGGATGGAGTCGCCTTGAAGGCCGCCGCCTTCACCAACCTGACCCAGGACCACCTCGATTATCACGGCACCATGGCGGACTACCGCGCCGCCAAGATGCGCCTGTTCGAAACCCTGCTGCCGCGCGGCCGCACCGCCGTGCTGAACGCCGATTCCGACGCCTATTCGGTCTTCGCCTCGGCCTCGATCATGGCGGGCCTGGGCGTCATGGGCGTGGGCGAGCGCGGTCGCGACCTGACCCTGATCGGCCGTCGCGCGACGCCTGAGGGCCAGCGTCTGACCATCGACGTGCGCGGCGACATCCGCGAAATCCTGCTGCCGCTGGCCGGCGCGTTTCAGGCGTCCAACGCCCTGGTAGCGGCCGGTCTGTGCATCGCCGCCGGCGATCCTGCCGACGCCGTCATCGGCGCGCTGGAAGGCCTGACCGGCGCGCAAGGCCGCCTCCAACGCATCGACGGCGGCATAGAAGGCCGGGGCGAGGTCTATGTCGACTACGCCCACACGCCCGACGGGCTTGAGACGGTGCTGAACGCGCTGCGTCCGCACGCGACCGGCCGACTGATCGTCGTCTTCGGCGCCGGCGGCGATCGCGATCGTGGCAAGCGTCCCCTGATGGGCGAGATCGCCGGGCGTCTGGCCGACATCGCCATCGTCACCGACGACAATCCGCGTTCCGAAGACGCCGCCGCCATCCGCGCCCAGGTCCGCGCCGGCTGCCCGGACGGGATCGAGATCGGCGACCGCCGCGCCGCCATCGAGGCCGCCGTCGAAATGATGCGTGACGGGGATGTGGTGGTCATCGCCGGAAAAGGGCATGAACAGGGTCAGATCGTCGCGGGCGTGACCCACCCCTTCGACGACGCCACTGTCGCGTCCGAGGCCCTGTCTCTCTATGCCTGAACACTCCGCCCGCCCGCTCTGGTCGGCCGCCGAAGTCGCCGCCGCCACGGGGGGCGTGCTGCAGGGCGACGATCGCCCGATCACGGGCCTGACCTACAACAGCCGCGAGATCGTCCCCGGCGATCTGTTTCTGGCGCTCAAGGGCGAACGCGACGGGCATCAGTTCGCCAGCGGCGCCTTCGCATCGGGCGCTGCGGCCGCCCTAGTCGAACACCCGGTTGAAGGCGGCCCGTGCGTCGTCGTGCCCGACACCTTGCGCGGCCTCGAAGCCCTGGGCGTCGCCGCCCGCGAGCGCGCGCCCCATGTGAAGCGCGGCGCCGTCACCGGCAGCGTCGGCAAGACCAGCGTCACCCAGGCGATCAAGGCGGGCCTCGACCTCGCCGGTCCCGCCCACGGCTCGATCAAGAGCTACAACAACCACATTGGCGTGCCCCTGACGCTGGCCCGGATGCCGGTCGAGACCCAGCGCGCCGTGTTCGAGATCGGCATGAATGCGCCGGGCGAGATCGCGCCGCTGTCGCGCTTCGTCGCCCCCCACGCCGCCTGCGTCACCACGGTCGGTCCGGTCCATATCGAGGCCTTCGCAGACGGCGAGGCCGGGGTCGCGCGTGAAAAGGCGACCATCTTCCAGGGTCTGGTCCCGGGCGGTGCGGCGGTGGCGAACGGCGACGTCGCCTTCTCGGCTATCCTGTGCGATGCGGCCAAGGCGGTCGGCGCGCGTTTGCTGACGTTCGGATCCGACGCCGGCCATGACGCTCGCCTGCTGGACTTCCGGCCGGACGCAGAGGGCGCGGCGGTGGCCGCCGAACTGTTCGGGCGACGCATCGACTATCGCCTGGCCCAGTCCGGCGCCCATTGGGGCCTGAATAGCCTGTGCGTCCTCTTGATGCTCGACGCCCTGGACGTGTCGCTGGAGACGGGCCTGGAGGCCCTCGCGGGGGTCCAGCCTCTGGCCGGACGCGGCCAGACCCGCACGGTCACGACGCCGGACGGCGCCTTCACCCTGATTGACGAGAGCTACAACGCCAATCCCCTGTCCATGGCCGCCGGGTTCAAGACTTTGGGCGCGCGCTCGACCTCGGGCCGCCGCGTGGTGGTGCTGACCGACATGCTGGAACTGGGCGAGCAGAGCCGCGACCTGCATGAAGGTCTCGCCGGCCCCATCGACGCCGCCGGCCTCGACCTCGTCCACGCCGCCGGGCTCGAGATGCGCTGGCTGTACGACGCGCTGCCGGTCTCGCGACGCGGCGTCTGGCGCGCGACGGCGGCGGAACTGGCGGCCGAGGCGGCCCTGCTGGTCGCGCCCGGCGACATCGTCATGGTCAAGGGCTCGAACGGCTCCAAGGCCTCGCTGGTGGCAAAGGCGCTGGCCGATCTTCAAGGCCGCGACACGCCGCCCGCGACGCGATAGAGGACCAAAATGTTCTATCTGCTCTATCTCTACTACGCCGACGTGGCGCACCAGTATCCGCTGCTGAACCTGGTTCAGTACCAGACGGTGCGCGTGGCCCTCGCCATGGCCACCGCCATGATCGTCGCCGTCGCCATGGGCAGCCGCTTCATCAACTGGATCCGCGCCAAACAGGGCCGGGGCCAGCCGATCCGCGACGACGGCCCGGTGTCCCACCTGTCCAAGGTCGGCACCCCTACCATGGGCGGTCTGATGATCCTGGCCGGCATCGGCGTGGCGGTGCTGCTCTGGGGCGACCTGACCAACCCCTACATCTGGATCGTCAGCTTCGTGACGGCGGCATTCGGCGTGCTGGGCTTCATCGACGACTACGCCAAGGTGACCAAACAGACTTCGGCCGGCCTGACCTCGAAACAGAAGCTCCTGGCCCAGACCGTCGTCGCCGTCGTCGCCGGCGTCCTGACCGTGCTGTGGATGACCGTCTCGCCGACCTCGCCGGGGCTCGAGACGTCGATCGCCTTCCCCTTCTTTAAGGCCGTGCTGCTGAACATCGGCTGGTTCTATGTGGCGTTCGCGGCGTTCACCATCGTCGGCTTCTCCAATGCGGTGAACCTGACCGACGGTCTGGACGGGCTGGCGACCGTGCCGGTGATGATGGCGGCGGGCGCGTTCGGCGTGATCAGCTACCTCGCCGGCAACTTCGTCTTCGCCCAGTATCTTCAGGTCCACCACGTGCCTGGCGCGGGCGAACTGGCCATCTTCTGCGCGGCCATGATCGGCGGCGGCGCGGGCTTTCTCTGGTACAATGCCCCGCCGGCCAAGATCTTCATGGGCGACACCGGTTCGCTGGCTCTGGGCGGCGCGCTGGGCGCCATCGCCGTCACCACCAAGCACGAACTGGTCCTGGGCATCGTCGGCGGCCTGTTCGTCATGGAGGCCGCCTCGGTCATGATCCAGGTCGGCTATTACAAGCTGACGAAGAAGCGCATCTTCCTGATGGCGCCGGTCCACCACCATTTCGAGAAGATGGGCTGGCCGGAATCCACCGTCGTCATCCGCTTCTGGATCATCGCCGGCGCCCTGGCCCTGCTGGGCCTGTCGACGCTGAAGCTGCGCTGATCCGATGATCCCCGTTCCCGGCTTTGAAGGCAGGCGGGTCGCGGTCTTCGGCCTGGGACGGTCGGGGATCACGGCCGCACGCGCCCTTCAGGCCGGGGGCGCGATACCGGTCCTGTGGGACGACGGCGAGGCCGGCCGGGCGCAGGCGAAAGGCGAGGGTTTCACGGTCGAGGACCTGGCTGCCGCCGACTGGTCCGACTTCGCCGCCCTGGTTCTGTCGCCCGGCGCGCCGCTGACCCATCCCAGGCCGCACTGGACCGTGGACCTGGCCCGCGCGGCCGGCGTGCCCGTCCTCGGCGACATCGAACTGTTCGCCCGCGCCCTGGCCTCGTATTCGTCGTCATCCTCCGGCTTGACCGGGGGACCGCGCGTCGTCGCCATCACCGGCACGAACGGCAAGTCCACCACCACCGCCCTGATCGGCTGGGTGCTGAGGTCGTCGGGCCTGACGGTCCACGTCGGCGGCAATATCGGCGTCGGCGTCCTGGCCTTGCCCGAACCGACGCCGGGCGCCGTCTATGTGATCGAGGTCTCCAGCTACCAGCTGGACCTGACCACGACCTTCGCCCCCGATGTCGCCATCCTGACCAACATCAGCCCGGACCACCTGGACCGCCACGGCGGCATGGACGGCTATGTCGCGGCCAAGGCGCGTATCTTCGCCAATCAGGGACGGGATAATTTGGCTCTGGTGGGTGTGGACGACAGCTGGGGGCAGGGGATCGCATCTGAACGCTCCCAACGCGTCATCGCTATTTCCTCCTCCGCTCATCCCCGCGAAGGCGGGGACCCAGGGCTTTCGTCAGGAGACGATGCCGAGGATCAACGTCTTGCCCCATCCCTACCTGTGGAGCGCCCACAGAACTGGGTCCCCGCCTTTGCGGGGATGAGCGGCATCAAGGCTGTCCCCGGCGCGATCTGGAGCGAAGGTCGCAAACTCGTAAACCTCACCGCCGCCCGCTCGCTTCCCGGCCGTCACAACGCCCAGAACGCCGCCTTCGCCTATGCGACCGCCCGCGCGCTCGGTCTGGATCACGACGCCGCCGTCGCCGGCCTGCTGTCCTTCCCCGGCCTGGCGCACCGCATGGAGGCGGTCGGCCGCCTCGGCTCCGTGCGCTTCATCAACGATTCCAAGGCCACCAACGCCGACGCCGCCCGTCAGGCCCTGGCCTCCTATCCGTCCGTCTTCTGGATCGCCGGCGGCGTGCCCAAGGCCGGGGGCATCGCGGACCTCGCCGACCTCTTCCCCCGCATCGCCAAAGCCTATCTGATCGGCGACGCGGCAGCGGCCTTCGCCGAAACACTTGCTGATACGCCCCACGTCATCGCCCGCACCCTCGACGCCGCCGTGGCCGCCGCCGCCGTCGATGCAGCCTCCGCCGGCGGCGACCAGATCGTCCTTCTGTCCCCCGCCTGCGCCAGCTTCGATCAGTTCAAGGACTTCGAGGCGCGCGGCGAGGCCTTCCGCGCCGCCGTTCTGGCTCTCGGCACCGTCCCGGAAACCGCGTCATGAGCGCTCCCTACACCCCCGCCTTTTCCCGCAACGACCAAAGCCATGTGGCCCAGTGGTTCTGGACCGTGGATCGCGGCCTGCTGGGCGCGGCGCTCGCGCTGATGGCCCTGGGCGTGGCGCTCAGCTTCGCCTCCAGCCCCGCCGCCATCCTGGCCGATGAATCGATCACCGACCCCTTCCACTATTCCTGGCGGATGATGGTCTTCTCGGGCGTGGGGCTCAGCATCATGCTGACGACCTCGCTGATGTCGCCGCGCGGCGTGCGGCGGATCGCGGTCCTGGCCCTGTTCGGCGCCATCGTCGTGATGATGGCCCTGCCGTTCATCGGCGATACGGTGAAGGGGGCCGCCCGCTGGGTGAACTTCGGCCCCTTCAGCCTGCAACCGTCCGAGTTCGCCAAGCCCGGCCTGATCGTCTTCGCCGCCTGGATGTTCGCCGAGGCGCAAAAAGGGCAGGGGGTGCCCGGCGTCACCATCGCCTTCGGCTTCTATGCCCTGACCGTCTCGCTGCTGCTGATCCAGCCCGACATCGGCCAGACGCTTCTGATCACCACCACCTTCATGGCCGTCTTCTTCATGGCGGGCGTGCCGTTCAAATGGATGGCGGTTCTGGCCAGCCTGGGCATGGCGGGGCTGGTGTCGCTGTATTTCGTCTTCGGCCACATGCGCGACCGTCTCAGCCGCTTCTTCTCGCCCGAAACCACCGACACCCATCAGATCGATAGCGCGTCCGAGGCCATTCGCGCCGGCGGCCTGCTGGGACGCGGCATTGGCGAAGGCGTGATGAAGCGCCGCGTGCCCGACCTCCACACCGACTTCATCTATTCGGTCGGCGCCGAGGAGTTCGGCCTGATCCTCAGCCTGATCATGATCAGCCTCTACGCCTTCATCGTCATTCGCGGCATGCGCCGGGCGATGAAGCTGACCGATCCGTTCGAGCAGACGGCGGCGGCGGGCCTATTCATGCTGATCGGGCTTCAGGCCTGCATCAACGTCGCGGTGAACCTGAACCTGATCCCGACCAAGGGCATGACCCTGCCCTTCATCAGCTACGGCGGCTCCTCCATGCTGGCCATGGGCCTGACCATGGGCTTTGCGCTCGCCCTGACGCGACGCAGACCCGGCGCCTACGAACCCGGCGCCAGCCTGACCATGGGCCGGCGGTTGCTGTAGTTCTCTTTCGTCGTCCCGCGATCTCGCTACGCCCGTCGGAGGACGAAAGAGCGATTAGCCAGCCTTCTTTGACGAAAACATCCGTATGATTTCCTTCGCTTACCGCTCGCGATCGACCGTCTCCTGCCCACGCTGCAAAACCGTGCGATCCTGTCGCCGCCCCATTCCTCGCCGCACCGTTCCTGGCCGACATTAGACAGATTAGACGAATTAGACGGTGTTTTTGCCTGCCCACCGTCTGAACTTCAGACTATTCAGCCCCTCTTTTTCGGAGCCTCGCCCATGACCAAGCTCTGCGTCGTCGCCGCCGGCGGCACCGGCGGCCATATGTTCCCGGCCGAGGCCCTGGCGCGCGAGATGGCGGCGCGCGGCTGGCGCGTGGTCCTGGCGACCGATCATCGGGGCGAACAATACGCCCACGCCTTTCCCGCCGAGGAGCGGCTGGCGCTGGACGCCGCCACCGGCTCCGGCCCTCTGGGCCTGATCAAGGCGGGCGTCGCCATCTTCAAGGGCGTGGTCCAGGCGCGAACGGCCTTCGACCGGCTGGGCGCGGACGTCGTCGTCGGCTTCGGCGGCTATCCGTCCGCCCCGGCCCTGGTCGCCGCCGTCACGTCCCAGCGACCGACGGTGATTCATGAGCAGAACGCGGTCCTGGGCCGCACCAACCGCATCCTGGCCCCCTATGTCGGTCAGGTCGCCTCGTCCTTCCCGACGCTGGAACGCGCGCCGGCCAAGGTCCAGGGCCGATCCCATGTCGTCGGCTCGCCGGTGCGGTCCGAGATCCGCGCCCTGTTCGACCGCCCCTATGTCGCTCCCGCCGCCGACGGCCCCATCCATCTGCTGGTCACCGGCGGCAGCCAGGGCGCCCGCATCCTGTCCGAGACCACGCCCCGCGCCCTGGCCGCCCTGCCGGAAGCCCTGCGTCGCCGCCTGAAGGTGCAGCAGCAGTCCCGCCCCGAGACGCTGGAGGCCGCGCGCCAGATCTATCTGGAGGCCGGGATTGAGGCTGAGGTCGCCCCCTTCTTCCGCGACATGGCTGACCGGCTGTCCAAGGCGCACCTGGTCGTCGGCCGCTCCGGCGCCTCGACCTGCGCCGAACTGGCGGTCGCGGCCCTGCCGTCCGTCCTGATCCCGCTGAAGATCGCCACCGACGACCACCAGCGCCTGAACGCCAAGGCCCTGACCGATGCGGGCGCGGCCGAGGTCATTCTGGAAGACGACCTGACCGTCGATCGCCTGGCTTCGACCCTGACCGGCGTCCTGTCCGATCCGGCGCGCCTGTCGGCCATGTCCGCCGCCGCCCGCAGCGTCGCCATCCCCGACGCCGCCCAGCGCCTGGCCGACCTCGTCGAGGCGACGGCTCAACCGCAAAGGCCCTGACGCGTTAGGAAGCTCATGCCTCCCGAAATCATCGCCGTCACCCGCCAGATCCGCGCCCTGTGGCACCGGTTCGACTGGCTGCCCGAATGGACGGTCATCGGCCTGGTCCTGCTGGTCTTCGTCGGCGGCGGCTGGCTGACGCACAAGATCGTCTTCGCCATCCTGCGTCGCGTCGTTCGGAACAAGGATCTCTTCTGGCGCGGCGTGGTCGAACGCGCCCGGGTCAAGCTGCGCGTCCTGATCATCATCATCGGCATCGGCATCGGCGTGACCGTCTCGCCGATGGATCCCGGCCCTTCCGAGGATATCCGCAGCGCCCTGCTGTTCCTGTTCATCCTGACCCTCGGCTGGATGGCGTCGGGCGTGCTCGACATGTGGTCGGTCATGCACCTCAAGCGGTACAATATCGCCG
This sequence comes from Brevundimonas fontaquae, assembly GCF_017086445.1. NCBI lineage: Bacteria > Pseudomonadati > Pseudomonadota > Alphaproteobacteria > Caulobacterales > Caulobacteraceae > Brevundimonas > Brevundimonas fontaquae. The sequence goes on from NZ_CP070968.1 coordinate 1,355,824, forward strand.
TCGAGGACAATCTGCTGGCCAGGAAGCACCTGACCCAGACCCGCATCCTGCAGCGGGTGGCCAAGGTCGTGCTGTTCATCGTCACCGTGGGCCTTGCCCTGATGACCATCGCCGGTTTCCGCCAGTGGGGCGTCAGCCTGCTGGCCTCGGCCGGCGTGGTCGGCATCATCGCCGGTCTGGCGCTCCAGCCGATCCTGACGAACATGGTCGCCGGCATCCAAATCGCCCTGACCCAGCCCATCCGCCTGGACGACGCCGTCATCGTCGAGAACGAGTGGGGCAATGTCGAGGAGATCACCTCGACCTATGTGGTGGTCAAGCTGTGGGACTGGCGCCGGATGGTGCTGCCCCTGTCCTATTTCATCACCAAGCCGTTCCAGAACTGGACGCGCGAGAACGCCCGTCTGATCGGCGTCGCCTTCTTTTACGTGGACTACGAAGCGCCCATCGACCGGCTGCGCACCGCCTTCGAGGGCATCGTCAAGGCGTCCAAACACTGGGACGGCGACGTGCAGGTGATGCAGGTCACCGACATCACCGAACGCGTGCTTCAGGTGCGCTGCCTGGCCAGCGCCCGCTCGGCCCCGGTCGCCTTCGACCTACGCTGCGAGATCCGCGAGAAGCTGATGGCCTTCATGCGCGACGAATGCCGCGAGGCCCTGCCGCGCGACCGTATCGAATGGCCGCAAGGGTCGGACAAGCCCGCCGAGGGGGCTGTCAGTCCGCCAGCGCCCTTTGTCCCTGGCTGATGGCCTGCTTCAGCGTCAGCGCCTGGGCCGGCCGTTCGGCCCCGCAGGCGATGGCCAGCAGCTCGGCTGCATCCCCGCCCGGCGCGGCGTCGTAGGCGGGGGTGGCGTCCGGCGTCGCCGGCCCTTCCGTCCCGTCCGCCTTCAAGGAGGAGAAGTCCAACCGATCCGCCGTGCTCGCCCGACAGTCGAACGCCCACCGCGACCAGCCCCCGACATAGGTCACGTCTCCGACCTTGAACCCGGCCTCGGTCACCTGCAGTTCCCGCATCCGCGCCACGTCACCCTCGCGCTCGATCGAGGCGGCGTCGGCATAGATGGCGAACCGCCCTACGCCGGTCGGGACAAGTTGAGGATCGGCGAACGCGAGCAGCAGGGCGATCATGCGATCAGGGTCTCCGCCTGTTTCAGGTCCACGCTGACCAGCTGGCTCATGCCGCGTTCGGGCATGGTGACGCCGTACAGCCGGTCCATCCGGCTCATGGTCACGGGGTTGTGGGTGATGACGATGAAGCGGGTGTCTGTGCGGCTGCGCATCTCGTGCAGCATCCGGCAGAAGCGGTCCACGTTGGCGTCGTCCAGCGGTGCGTCCACCTCGTCCAGCACGCAGACCGGCGCGGGGTTGGCCAGGAAGACGCCGAAGATCAGGGCCGCCGCCGTCAGCGCCTGCTCGCCCCCGCTCATCAGGCTCATGACCGACAACCGCTTGCCGGGCGGGCAGGCGTAGATCTCAAGCCCCGCCTCCAGCGGATCGTCGCTCTCGACCAGCTTCAGCTCCGCCTGCCCCCCGCCGAATAGGGCCTCGAACAGGGTCTTGAAGTTGGTGTTGATCACGTCGAAGGCCGCCACCAGCCGCTCACGGCCCTCGGCGTTCAGCTCGTCGATGCCGTCGCGCAGCTTGGCGATCGCCTGGGTCAGGTCGATGCGCTCCGACTTCATGCTGTTCAGCCGCTCGCCGTATTCAACCGCCTCGTCCTCGGCGCGCAGGTTGACGGCTCCCAGGGCCTCGCGTTCGCGCTCCAGCCCGTAGAGCAGGCTCTCGGCCCCGGCAGCGTCGGGCGGGCGGGCGATGGCGTCGTCGGTCAGCTTCTGACCCAGCTCCTGCGGCGACATCTGCGCAGTCTCGCGCAGGGTGGTCTCGGCCTCGGTCAGCTTCTCGGCGGCGGCCTCGGCGCGGGCGGACAGGCCGGCGCGCGCCTCGCGGGCCTGCGACGCGGCGGTTTCGGCGGCGCGCGACGCGCGGTCGGCCTCGGTCGCCTCGGTCTCGGCGATGGCCATGGCGTCCGACGCCTGCTGTTTCCTCTGTTCGGCGGCGACCAGGGTGTCCAGCAGCTTGCCGCGCTGTTCAGCGAAGCCCTGGGGCGCGACCTCGGCCTGTTTCAGCAGGGCTGAGGTCCGGTCGGCGTCCTTGGCCAGGGCGGCGACGCGGCCGGCGCTGTCCCTGGACCGCGTGACCCAGCCTTCGCGAGCGCGGGTCAGGCTGCCCAGCCGCTGCTCGCGGCCCTGACGATCGCGGGCCTCGGCGTCACGGTCCGACCGGGCGGTCTGGGCTGCGGTGCGGGCGGCGTCGGCCGTGGCGCGGGCGTCGGTCAGCTCATCGCGCAAGCCGGCGATCGTCTCGGACGGGGCGTCGGTGGTCTGGGCGGCGTCCAAGGCGGCTTGCGCCTCGGCTGCGTCGGCCGCCAGCCGGCTCACGGTGTCGTCCAACGCCTGGGCGCGGGCCTCGCGGCGGGTCTGGTCGCGGGCCAGGGTCTCGACGCGGTCGCGGGCGGCGGTCACGGCCTTTTCGGCGGCGAAGGGCTTCAAGCGTGCGGCCTTGACCTTCTCTTCGGCGGCGCGGAAGGCTTCCGTCGCCGACTTCTGGGCGGCCTGGGCCTGATCCAGGGCGGGCTTGCCCTTGTCGATCTCGGCCTCAAGCTCGGCCAGGCGCGTGCGCTGGGCCAGCCGCACGGCGGCCGGGCGCGGCGCCTCGGCGCGGCTGACGAACCCGTCCCAGCGATAGAGGTCGCCCTCGACCGTCACCAGGCGCGCGCCGGGCGGCAGGGCCTGAGCCAGCCGGGCCGCCTCGGCCTTCGGCGCCACACCGCACAGAGCGAGGCGAGCGGTCAGCTGTTCCGGGGCCTGGACATGGTCGGACAGGGGCGCGATCCCGGCGGGCCAGGACGGGGAGGGCGCCTCCGCCCCGCCCCAATAGGCGGCGGCTTTGGCGTCCAGCGCCGCATCCAGATCGTCGCCCAGGGCGGCGGCCAAGGCGGCCTCGAACCCCTTGTCGGCCCGCACCTTGTCCAGCGCAGGGGGATGGTCGCGCTTGCCGGTGACCAGCAGTTGGGCCAGGCCGCGCGCCTCGGTCTGAAGCCGGCCCAACCGGTCCTCAGCGGCGCGGGCGGCGGTGCGGGCCTCTTGTTCGGCGCGGGCCAGGTCGCCGCGTGTGGCCTCAGCCGCCTCGACGGCGTCGCGCGCCGCGGCAAGGTCGGCCTGCGCCGCTTCCAGCGCTTGGCGGGCGGCTTCCAGCTCTAGCGTTTCCAGCGGCCCTAGAGCCTCGCGTTCGCGTCGGGCTTGATTGTGCTGGGCGGTGATGCGGGCCAGTCGGGCCTCGGCGTCGCGCTTGCGGGCCGTCTCGGCGTTGGCGCGGGCCTCGACGGCGGCCAGCATCCCCGCCAGCCGTTCGACCTCGCCGTCGGCAGCCTTGCGGGCGTCCTCAGCGGCCGCCAGGGCCTTGTCCAGTTCGGGGCCGCGTTCGGGGGCGGCGGCGATCTCGGCCTTCAGCCGGCTCAGTTCGTTCTCCAGCCGGTCCAGTTCGCGCTGGGCGTCGGCGGCCATGCCGTCTTCGCGCGCGGCGTCGGCTGCGATGCGTGCGGCCTCGGCCTTGAGGCGATCCACTTCCGCGCGGGCCGCCTGTTCGGCCATGTCCAGCCGATCGCGCTCCAGACTGGCGCGGTGCAGCAGGGCGGAGGCGACGGCGTCCTCTTCCCGCGCGGGCTTCAGAGCGTCCTGAGCGGACAGGGCGGCCGTCTGGGCGGCGGCGGCGGCGGTCGTGGTGTCGGCCACCGCCCGGTCGGCCTCGCGCAGTTCGGCGGCGGCGGCCTCTGCGGCCAGGCGCGCGTCGTTCCAACGCACATAGAGCAGGGCGGCCTGGAGGGCGCGGATCTCTGCTGAGATCTTCTTGTATTTCTCGGCTTGGCGGGCTTCACGCTTCAACCGGGTCAGCGCCGTCTCCAGCTCGCGGCCGATGTCGTCCAGCCGGTCCAGATTGGTCTCGGCGGCCTTGAGGCGCAGCTCGGCCTCGTGCCGACGGGTATGCAGACCGGCGACGCCGCCCGCCTCTTCCAGGATGCGACGGCGGTTCTGCGGCTTGGCGGCGATCAGTTCCGAGATCTGGCCCTGACGCACCAGTGCCGGCGAGTTGGCGCCGGTCGAGGCGTCGGCGAACAACAGCTGCACATCGCGTGCGCGCACCTCCTTGCCGTTGATGCGGTAGGTCGAGCCCTGGCCCCGGTCGATCCTGCGCGACACCTCCAGCACGGGGCTGTCTGTGAAGGGTTGGGGCGCGCGGCGTTGCGCGTTGTCGATGGTCAGGCTGACTTCGGCGTGGCTGCGCGGGGGACGGCCGGCCGCTCCGGCGAAGATGACGTCGTCCATGCCCTGGCCGCGCATGGCCTTGGCCGAGTTGGCGCCCATGACCCAGCGCAGACTTTCAAGGACATTGGACTTGCCGCAGCCGTTCGGGCCGACGACGCCGGTCAGGCCGGATTCGATATGCACCTCCGCCGGATCGACGAACGACTTGAAGCCGACGAGCCGGAGGCGCTGGAACTGCATCGTCCCGACGGACTACCGAAGCAGCGGATCGATGGCGGCCGACAGAGCCTCCAGCGAATGATCCATGACCATCGTCCCATTGACGAAGAAGGTGGGCGTTCCCGTGACGCCGGCCTTGTCGGCGCCTTCGATCTGCTGATCCAGGGCGGTGCGGCCCGCCGGGGTTTCCATGCAGGCTTGAATCTGGTCGCGGGTTTTTCCGCTGGCGGCGATGCCGGCCGCGAACCAGGGCTGGGGTCCGGTGACGCGCAGGCCTGCCTGATCACGCATGAAGACGGCCGCCACGTCGAAGTAGCGCTCGGGCGCCGCGCACATCGCCACGACCGCGGCGGCGGCGGCCAGATTGGCGGGCGGGGTCGGCAGGTTGCGGTGAACCAGCCGGACCTTGCCTGTGTCGATATATTTGGCCTTGAAGGCCGGCAGCACGGTGTTGTGGAAGTCCGCACAGTGCGAGCAGGTGAAGGACGCGTATTCGATCACCGTCACCGGCGCATTCGCCCGACCCAGGATATGATCCTGGGCCGTGACGGGCGGGGGCGCATCGGCGGCGAGCGCCGGCGTCGCCAAACCGCTGGTCAGGGCGGCGAGGGCGAAACCGGCGGCGATGAAGGCGCGTCGCATCATCTGATTTGGCCTCGGTTACTTGGCCAGGGCCGCGTCGATGGCGGTGGACAGGTCGGCCAGGCTGGCGCCTTCGCCGCCGGGCGAGATGACCTGCGTCTCATTGACGTAGAAGGCCGGTGTGCCGGTCACGCCCTGGGCGCGGGCGGCCTGCACGCGCTTCTCCATGGCGGCTACGGCGTCCTTGTCGGTGACGCAGTCGTTGAACTGCTGCTCGGACAGGCCGGCGGCCTGGGCGGTGCGCAGCAGCCAGTCGCGCGGCGAGGACGTCAGCATCTCCTGCTGTGTCGCCATCAGCTGGTGAACCACGTCGAAATACTTGTCCGGACCGGCGCAGCGCGCGACCAGGAAGCCGGCGGTGGCGGCGTCGACCGGCGGGGTCGGCAGTTCGCGGAAGACGTAGCGGACCTTGTTGGTGTCGACGTATTTCGCCTTGAACGCTGGCCAGGTGTTCTTCTGCCACAGGGCGCAGTGGGGGCAGGTGACCGAGGCGTATTCGACCACCGTGACCTTGGCGCCTTCGGGCGCGCCCAGACCCATGTCGCCTTCGGCCGCACCCTTGGCGCCGCCGCCGCAGGCCGCCAAAGCCATGGTCGCCAGTGCGGCGCCGGTGATGGCCGCACGACGGCTCATGCGGGCGAAGCGGGATTCAGTGTCGGCCATGAAGGTTCCTCGGATCGGATCGTTGGCGATGATCACGCGATTCCCCGGGAATGGCGCAACCCTGAACTAGTCTGGAACAGGTGCGGCGAAGTTTTGTCAACAGCGCCTTATCCGCGCGCCCAGGCCCGATCGATGGCCGGTGCGGGGATGAAACTTTGCGGCCTGTCCTGACGCGGCGGCGGATCGCTTAGACCCTGCTGAATGAAGCGCATCGCCGACAGCAGGCCGGAACGCGAGAAGGGCTTGGGGATCACGCCGTGGGCGCCCAAGAAGTCCTCGGGAATCATCTTCGGGTTGGCGGTCAGGAACACGACGGCCGTGGACGGCCAGCGGTCCTTGATCAGGCGAGACACGTCCAGACCGCTGGAGTTTTCCGCCAACTGGATATCGACGAAGGCGATGTCGGGCGGGGCATCGAGCGACAGAGCCTCGACCTCGCTCAAGGACATGGCCTCGGCGACCAGTCGGTGGCCTTCGTCCTCGAGCATGGCCTCGAGGTCCATCACGAGCAGGGCCTCGTCCTCGACGACCAGGATGTCGAAGTGAGGCCCGGCGGCGCGCACCTAGCCGCTCACGGGGAAGTCGACGACCGCGCGCGTTCCGGGTTCGGCCGGGAGCCACAGCGTCTTGCCGCCGATCTGTTTGGAGAGACGACCGATCAAAGTCTTGCCCAATCCCTGATGCGCGGCGCCGGGTATGCCGGGGCCGTCGTCCTGAACAACAACCTGGCCGCCTTGTTCCGTCTTCCTGGCCGAGACGATCAATCGGCCGCCCCGATCGTCGGCGAAGCCGTGCTTGATCGCATTGGTCAGCAGTTCGTTGATGATCAGGCCGATCGACGAGGCATGGGTCGAGGGGATGAACATCGGCTCCACATCGACGACGACCTCGATATCGGTGCGTCCCGTCGAGCCGATCACATCGGCGACCAGGGTGTTGGTGAAGGCGCCGACGTCGAACTGGGTGACGTCCTCGGACTGATAGAGTTTGCGATGAACGGTCGCCAGGGCGTCCACCCGCTCCAGCATGGAGTCCAGGGTTGCGGTCAGGGCCGGATCGGACAGCGTGCGTGATTGCAGGCGCAGCAGCGAGCCGATCATGGTCAGGTTGTTCTTGACCCGGTGATCGACCTCGTGAAGCAGCAGGGTCTTGGCGGTCAGCGCTTCCTGCAGGTCAGCGGTGCGGGCGGCGACCTCGCGCTCGACGACGGCCTTCTGCTTTTCGACCAGAACCTGAGCCTCGACGCGTTCGGTGACGTTCAGCTGAGAGGCGAAGAAATATTCGATCTCGCCCTCGGCGTTGCGCACGGGGCTGATGAACAGGGCGTTCCAGAAGGTGCTGCCGTCCTTGCGATAGTTCAGCAGGTCGACATGAATGTCTTTGCCGGCGTCGATCGCTTCGCGGATCCTGGCGACGGCGGTTTTGTCCGACTTGGGGCCTTGGAGGAACCGGCAGTTCTGGCCGATGATTTCGTCGCGCTCGTAACCCGTCAGGTCCTGGAAGGCCTTGTTGACGAAGACGATCGGATTGTCAGGCAGGCGCGGGTTGGTGATGACCATCGGCATGCGGGTGCCGCGAACGGCGGCCGCAAACGGGTCGCCGCGACCCATCTCGTGCTCCACGAGCTCGGTCAGTCGCCAATCGTCTTGTTGCTTCATCGAGGCTAGGAGTCCAGGCGCGCGACCAGGACATGCCGTGCGGAATTCTTATCTTTACCGTCCCTACCTACAGCAGGCGAGAAGACCTGCCAACCGAGGCGCAGGGTTCACTCGCTGTCGATGCTGGGGCGCGACAGGGCGACGCGGCCCAGCCGGGCCAGGGCGGCGCGCAGATCGTCGGGGGCTGAAGCGATCGATGCGGCCAGATCGGCCTCGGCCTTGGCGGGCAGGGGCGGCGGCTTGGCGCTGCGTTTGGGACGGGCGGCGGCCTCCTTCAAAGGGGCGACCGGACCCTGGGCGATGCGCAATCGATCCACCGTCCCGGCGCCCAGGAACAGGTTGACGCGGGCCAGGATGTCCTCGGACTGGTGCTGGATCAGCAGGGCGGCGGCGCCGGCGACGCGCAACTCCAACACGCCGGGCTGCCCGCCCTTACCCTTGGTCAGTTTCTGAGGACGGGTCACGCGCGCCAGGCGATCGCCGACGATCTCACGCCAGCGGGGCTCCAGCGCGCCTGCGCCCCGGCCGAACTGCTCGTCCAGCTTCTTGATCAGGGGCGTCAGCGCCTTGCCCGCGCGCGGCGCCGGTCGGGGGACCGGACGGGTGCGGCGGCGAGACAGGATCTCGCGGACCTCGGCGTCTGTGGGCAGCGTGCGGCGCATGGGTCTATATAGCGCGACCGATGCCTGACGTCTCTCCCGACATAGACCTGATCCGCTCCCGGCTCCTGGCCTGGTACGACGCCCATGCGCGCAGCCTGCCGTGGCGGGCCGCCGTCGGCGCGCCGCGGACCGAGCCATACCGCGTCTGGTTGTCGGAGGTCATGCTGCAGCAGACGACCGTGCCGCATGCGACGCCGTATTTCCACGCCTTCACCACGCGCTGGCCGACGGTCTCGGACCTGGCGGCGGCCGAGGATGCGGAGGTGATGGGGGCCTGGGCGGGGCTGGGCTACTATGCGCGCGCGCGCAATCTGCTGGCCTGTGCGCGGGCGGTGGCGGGCGAGCATGGCGGCGTGTTTCCGGACACCGAGGCGGCGCTGCTCGCGCTGCCGGGCGTCGGCGCCTATACGGCCGCAGCCGTCGCCTCCATCGCCTTCGACCGGGCGGCCAATGTCGTGGACGGCAATGTCGAGCGGGTGATGGCGCGGCTGTTTGCGGTCGAGACGCCGGTCCCCGCCGCCCGGCCCGAGCTGAGGCGGCTGGCGGGCCTGTTCGTCACGGACGAGCGGCCGGGCGATTGGGCTCAGGCGCTGATGGATCTGGGCGCGACGGTTTGCCGGCCCAAGTCGCCATCTTGCGGGACGTGTCCGGTGGCCAGCGAATGCCTGGGTCTTGCCACGGGCGACCCGGCCCGGTTTCCGGTGAAGATCAAGAAGGCCGACCGGCCGCATTGGCGGGGCGTGGCCTATGTGCTGATCGACGACCAAAGGCGTGTCGCGGTCGAGACGCGACCCGAAAAAGGGCTGCTCGGCGGAATGTTGGGCCTGCCGACCAGCGACTGGGCGATAGGCGAGCCTGTTGCCGCAGCGCCGGTCGAGGCCGACTGGCGCGACGCGGGGGCTGTGGAGCACGTCTTCACCCACTTCAGCCTGACGCTGGCGGTGATGACCGCGCGCGTCGATGCGGACGGCGACTATCGCTGGATGCCGATCGAGGCGGCGCGGGCCGCCCTGCCGACGGTCTTCGCCAAGGCGCTGGATCGGGCGAGTGCCCCCGATCTCTTCGGCTGACCCCTATCGCAACGTGCGGATCGAAACCTTGCCCTGCTTGTGATGCGGGATGACCACGGCGCGACCGTCGGCGTGCTGGATATTCAGATCGACAACGGCGCCGCCGACTTCCAGGCCGGTGATCTTGAGACGATCCAGACCGGCGGGCAGGACCGGGTCAGCGAGATCGACCGTCTCGGTCCAGGCGTCGATCGACAGGCCCAGGGTCGCCTGAAGCATCAGGAAGACCGATCCCGCCGCCCAGGCCTGGGGCAGGCAGGCGACCGGATAGGCGATGGGCGGCTCGCCCGGCTCACGCGGGAAGCCGCAGAACAGTTCGGGCAGCCGCAGGTGGAAGTGGGCGGCCGCAGCGTAGATCTCGGCCAGGATTTGCGCGACCGCATCGCGCTCGCCATAGGCGGCCATGCCGGCGGCGGCCATGGCGGTGTCGTGCGGCCAGACCGAGCCGTTGTGATAGCTCATCGGATTGAAGCGGGCCTGTCCGACCTCCAGGGTGCGGATGCCCCAGCCGGTGCGGAACTCGGCGGTCAGCAGGCGTTTGGTGACGCGCCGCGCGCGTTCCAGCGACGGCAGGCCGGTGAACAGCAGGTGCCCGGCGTTGGAGGCGATGGCGCGACATTGCTGGCCGTCGCCGTCGAGGGCCACGGCATAGAAGCCCTCATCTTCCATCCAGAACTTTTCCTCGACCAGCGAGCGGACCTGTTCGGCGCGCATCCGCCATTCGGTCGTGCGATCGTCGTGCAGGCGCTCGCCCAGATCACCCAGCGCTTTCCAGGCGGCGAAGGCGTAGCCCTGAACCTCCAAAAGCGCGATCGGACCTTTGGGGAAGCGACCGTCGGCGTGGAAGATGGAATCCTCAGAGTCCTTCCAGCCCTGGTTGGACAGGCCGGTGTCGGCCCCGCGCTGGTAGTCGATCAGGCCGTCATTGTTGCTGTCGCCATAGTCGCGCATCCAGTCGGCGGCCGCGATCAGGTTGGGCCAGAGCTTTCGGATCAGATCCAGATCGCCGGTCCGGTTGGCGTAGGCGCCGGCCAGGGCCACGAACAGGCAGGTGGTGTCGACCCCGCCATAGTAGAGACCGAACGGCACCTCGTGCAGCGCGCTCATCTCACCGCCGCGCGTCTCGTGCATGATCTTGCCGGGCTGGCTGTCTCGATAGAGCGAGGTCTCGGTCGCCTGGCGCGAGGCCAGATAGGTCAGCACGCCCTTGGCCAGCGACGGGTCCAGCCACAGCATTTGCCAGGCCGAAATGATCCCGTCGCGGCCAAATGGGGTCGAGAACCACGGTGTGCCCGCGTAGGGATAGGGCCCGGTCGGCAGGTCGGTCGTCAACAGCGCCATGTCGGCGCGCGACTGGTCCAGCCAGTCGTTGAATCGGGGGCTGCGAGGGCCGCGCACCGAGGCGCCGCGCCGGCGTTTGGCGCGCATGGCCAGGCGGGCCTGGATGGCGTTCTGGCGCCAACGGTCGGCGTCCGGCGTCTCGCAGGCGTCCACGCCGCACTCGATGAACAGATCCAGAGAGCGGCCCTTGGGCAGGCTGAACATGAACTCGGCGCGCTGATGCGTCAGGCGCGCGGGCGGTTCGGAAAAGGCGATGCAGCTGGACCGGTCCACGTCGTCCAGCCCGGTGTAGCGGAAGGTCACGCGGCGACCGTCGGTGGTCGGCGTGTGGATCGTCCCGCGCTTGGCTCTAGGCGTGCCGCGCACCTGAAAGATATCGAAGAAGTCCGCGCCGAAATCGAAGGCCAGCGGCAGCAGGATGTCCTCCACCCCATGGTTGACCATGCGGATGCGCTCGAACATCCGCCGGTTCCAAAGGAAACGCCGGCGCTCGATATGCAGGACGCCGGCCGGGGCCGATCGACCGCCCATCGGGGGTAGGGGACGGTTGGTGGTGTGGCAGGAGAAGAAGACGTTGTCCTGGCTGACGCCCGACGACAGGCGCGATGGCTTCAGCAGGCCGACGGTCATGGCCCAGCGCGACAGCACGCGGGTATCGCCTGCGAACAGGCCGTCGGCGCCGCCCTTCATGTCGCCCCATCCGTCGGCGACCAGGAAGGTATCGCCTTCCTTTAGCGCCATCAGCTGTTCGAGACCCGTGGCCTCGACCGATTCACCGGCGGTCAGTTGAGTGGAATAGGCGTCGTCCATGCGGTCTCTTCCCCGTCGTTGTGAGGCCTTGGCCGAACGTGTCGCACCCGAATGCGGCGCTCAGGGGCCGCTTGAGAGATGAAATGAAACAGGCGGCAGAGGGTTCACCCCCGCCGCCTGTCTTTCTTGGATAATCGTAGGCTTTGACGCTTAGGCGATGGCGGCGAAGCTGCGGTCTTCTTCGAGCGGACGCAGCGGGGTGACGACATTGTCCAACGCGGCTTCCGCGAACGGACGGCGCGCCAGTAGGTCGCCGTAGACGTCCAGGTAGCGGCGCGCCATGGCGGTGGCGGAGAAGCGCAGGTCAAAGCGCGCGCGCACGGCCTCGCGATCCAGCAGATGGACGCGCCCGGCCGCAGCGATCGCCTGCTCCATCGTGTCGACCAGGAAGCCTGTGGCGCCGTCTTCGATGACCTCGGGCGTCGAGCCGCAACGGAAGGCGATCACCGGGGTGCCGCAGGCCATGGCCTCGATCATCACCAGGCCGAACGGCTCGGGCCAGTCGATGGGGAAGAGCAGGGCTTCGGCGCCGCCGAGGAAGGCGGATTTCTGATGGTCGCCGATCTCGCCGATGAACTCGATCAGCGGATTGCCCTCGACCAGCGGGCGGATCGTCTCTTCCCAATAGCGTTTGTCGGCGGCGTCCACCTTGGCGGCGATCTTCAGTTGCTTGCCCAGTTTGGTGGCGATCTCGATGGCGCGGTCGGGGCGTTTCTCGGGCGAGATGCGACCCAGGAAGGCCAGATAGCCCTCAGACTTCGGAGAGAAGATATATTGTTCGCCGGGCATGCCGTGATGGACGGTGGCCTTCCAGTTGGCGAAATGCAGCGGCTTGCGCTGATCGTCGGAGATGGAGACCAGGCCGAACTCGCTCCAGCGCGCGTAGACGCCGGGCAGGTCCTTCATATCCAGACGGCCGTGCAGGGTCGTCAGGGTCTTGTCCGCATATTTCTGGAACAGCGGGAAGTGGACCATGTCGGTGTGGAAGTGGATGACGTCGAACTCGTCGGCGCGGTCCAACACTTCGCCCAGCATCGACAGGTGGGCGGCGAGATCGGATTTCAACGGCGCCGGATCCAGGCGGATGGCCTGATCGCGCACAGGCACTAGGCGCGCCTTGGTCTGGGCGTCGGCGCTGGCGAACAGCGTCACGTCGTGGCCCAGCTCGACCAAGGCGTCGGTCAGATGCGCAACCACACGCTCCGTACCGCCGTACAGCTTGGGAGGGACAGCCTCGTACAGCGGGGTGATCTGCGCGATTTTCATGGTGATGTGCTCCGACACCGCATCCTGGCGGGCCGTTGACATCAATGTTCTCGCAACTGCGAAGTTCCATCACAGGCAGCGAATTTTCACATAGGTTTCGAGGGGTTACAGCGAAGCTGACCTATAGGTCGTGTGCGAAATCGTACGTATCGACGACAGATTGCCAGCTAAGTGATTGATGTGGCTTATGCGACGCGTCGTCGCAGCGGCTACATCGCAGCGCGAACTTCGGAGCGGAGGGCGTCGATGGATTTCAGCCCCTGGTCGGTCTTGAAGCGCCAGTAGGTCCAGCCGTTACAGGCAGGCGCGTTTTCCAACAGCGCGCCCAGCTTATGAATCGAGCCGCTGAGCGAGCCGTGAACCAGCGAACCATCTGCGCGAACACGCGCCTCGCGCTCACCCTTGGGGCAATACAGGCGGTCGCCGGGTTGCAGCAGGCCGGCCTCGACCAGGGCGCCGAACGGGACCTTGGGCTCGGCGCGCTTGGAGCCGGTGACCATCAGGTCCTCGGGGCGGGCAGGGATGACCGAGGCGATGCGGGTTTCGGCGACCTCGGCATAGGTCTCGTCACGCTCGATGCCGATGTAGTGGCGGCCCAGCCGCTTGGCGGCGGCGCCGGTAGTGCCGGTGCCGAAGAAGGGATCCAGGATCACGTCGCCGGGGCGCGTCGCCGACAGCAGGACACGGTGCAGCAGGGCCTCGGGCTTCTGGGTCGGATGGGCCTTCTTGCCGTCGGCGTCCTTGATCCGCTCCTCGCCCGTGCACAGGGCGAAGGTCCAGTCGGAGCGCATCTGGGTGTCTTCGTTGAAGGCCTTCAGCGCATCGTAGTTGAAGGTGTAGCGCTTCTGATCCCGCGACTTGGCGGCCCAGATCAGGGTCTCATGGGCGTTAGTGAACCGGGTGCCCTTGAAGTTCGGCATCGGGTTGGACTTGCGCCAGATGATGTCGTTCAGCACCCAGAAGCCCAGGTCCTGGATCGCGGACCCCAGGCGGAAGACGTTGTGATAGCTGCCGATCACCCAGATAGAACCCTCGGGCTTCAGGACCCGGCGGCATTCCGCCAGCCAGGCGCGGGTGAAGGCGTCGTATTCGGCGAAGCTGGCGAACTTGTCCCAGTCGTCATCGACCGCATCGACCTTGGAGTTGTCGGGACGCAGCAGGTCGCCGCCCAGCTGCAGATTATAGGGCGGATCGGCGAAGACCATGTCCACCGAGGCGTCGGGCAGGCTCTTCAGCACCTCGATGCAGTCGCCACGATGAATGACGTCGGTCTTCAGATCGGACATGGAACGCGGTCTCGCAACAATGAGACCGCTATGGTGAATCCTTACGGTTAAGGCAGTGTTGAAATCCGCCCGGTCCCGTCATCCCAGGCACAGGGCCTGGGATGACGAAAGGTGGGGCGATCAGGCCAGCATGCGCACCTTGGGCTCGCGATCCCACTGGCGGGTGCGGGCGGGGACGAGGAAGGCCTCGGCGTTCTTGGACAGGTCGATCACCCCGGCGTCCGGCTCGATGCCCGCCTTGTCCAACAGGGGCTGGGCTTCGGGGGTGTGGCCAACGGCTTTGAGGTGACCGAAGGCGTCCTTGGCGAAATCGACCGCGGCGCCTTCCTTCAGCAATTGGGCGCAGCCGTCGTCGGACAGGACGATGGCGACGGCGTCGAACAGGACCGACGGGCTGCCGGCCAGTTGCCCGTCTGCGGCCAGGGCCTTGCCGCCCTTCAGCTTGGCCCCGCCGATCTTGGGCGCGACGATGAAGACCGAGCCGCCGTCGCCTTCAACCGCCGCCTTCACGGCGTCGACGACCGCACCGTCCGAACCGTCGGCGACCAGGATGGCGACCTTTCGGCCCTTCAGGGTGTCGGGATATTTGCCGACGATGCGCAAGGAAGGCGAGGCGTCCAGATCGATGGGCGCCACACCGGGGTCGGACGCCTTGGGCAGGGGCAGGTTCAGGCCGTCTGCGACCCGCTGGGCCAGGGTTTCATCGACGTTCTGCAGATTGGCCAGAACACGCTCGCGAACGTGAGCGAGCGACACCTTGGACAGTTCAAAGACGATGGCGCTGGCCAAATGGGCCTGTTCGATCTCGGTCTGGGAGCGGAAGAACAGCCGTGCCTGGCTGTAGTGGTCGGCGAAGCTTTCGGCGCGCAGCCGGACCTTTTCGCGCTCGACCGGGATGGGCGCGGTGCGGAAGCCGCCCTTGGGATCTTCACGCGGGCCGCCGTCCTCGCCCGCCTCGGACAGGCTGTTGGGCTCATAGTTGGCGCGGCCCTTCGGCACCGCCATCTGCATATGCCCGTCGCGCTGGAAGTTCCGGAAGGGGCAGCCCTTGGCCTGGTTGATCGGGATCTGGTGGAAGTTGACCGTGCCAAGACGCGACAACTGGGTGTCCTGATAGGAAAACAGCCGCCCCTGCAGCAGCGGGTCTTCCGAAAAATCGATGCCCGGCACGATGTTGGTCGGCAGGAAGGCGACCTGTTCGGTCTCGGCGAAGAAGTTGTCCGGGTTGCGGTCGAGCACCATGCGGCCGATCACGCGGATCGGATAATCCTCTTCCGGCACCAGCTTGGTGGCGTCCAGAATGTCGAAGGGCAGGGCGTCGGCCTGGTCCTGGGTGAACAGTTGCACGCCGAACTCCCATTCGGGGAAGTCGCCCTGATCGATGGCCTCATACAGGTCGCGACGGTGATAGTCGGGGTCGGCGCCGGCGATCTTGACCGCCTCGTCCCAGCAGGTGGATTGCGTGCCCAGCTTTGGCCGCCAGTGGAACTTGACCAGGGTCGCCTGGCCCTCGGCGTTGATCAGCCGGAAGGTGTTGACGCCGAAACCTTCCATCATGCGCAGGCTGCGCGGGATGCCGCGGTCGGACATGGCCCACATGACCATATGCATGCTCTCGGGCATCAGGCCGATGAAGTCCCAGAAGGTGTCGTGGGCGCTGGCCGCCTGGGGATAGCCCTTGTCGGCCTCCATCTTTACTGAGTGGATCAGGTCGGGGAACTTGATCGCGTCCTGGATGAAGAAGACGGGGATGTTGTTGCCAACCAGATCCCAGTTGCCTTGGGTCGTATAGAATTTGACCGCAAAGCCGCGCACGTCGCGCGGCGTATCCACCGAACCCGCGCCGCCGGCCACGGTCGAGAAACGGGTGAACAGCTCGGTCTTCTTGCCCACCTCGGTCAGAATCTTGGCCGTGGTGAACTCCGACAAACTGTCGGTCAGTTCGAAGAAGCCGTGGGCGGCCGAGCCGCGGGCATGGACGATCCGCTCAGGGATACGCTCGTGGTCGAAATGCTGGATTTTCTCGCGGAGGATGAAGTCTTCCAGCAGGGTCGAGCCGCGCGGGCCGGCCTTGAGCGAGTTCTGATTGTCGCTGATCGGCGTCCCGTGATTAGTGGTCAGGCGGGTCTCAGGCGTCGAGGCGGTCTGGTGCACCTCGCCGGCTTTGCCGATTATCGGCGCGCCGGCCGGCTTTGCGTTCTTGGCCATCTTGGAAGTCCTTTGGAGCAGCGGCGCAAGCGGGAGCCGCGCGCGTTCCCGAAGACAACTCGGTGGAGGCGCAATAGTTCTGTGCGAGTTCGTGCACAGCCGCGCCCGATCGTCCTTAGAAAAGTTCGCTCCGTATGCGGCGCGCCCTTCGCAGGAGGCGAGGCGGCGTTTATGAGGCGAAAATGATCGCACGCCTTCGCCCCGTCCCGTTCGACCTCGGTCCCGTTCATTTCGTCGGCATCGGCGGCATCGGCATGAGCGGCATCGCCGAGATCATGCTGAAGATCGGCTATTCGGTGCAGGGCTCTGACGCTAAGGCCAGCGCCAATACCGAGCGGCTGGAACAGCTGGGCGCCAAGATATTCATCGGCCACGACGCCGCCCATGTGGGCGAAGGCGTGTCGGCGGTGGTCTATTCGACGGCGGTCAAGGCCGACAATCCCGAGATGAAGGCGGCCCGCGAGCGCCGCATCCCGCTGGTGCGCCGGGCCGAGATGCTGGCCGAGCTGATGCGGCTGCAATTCTCGATCGCGGTCGGCGGCACACACGGCAAGACAACCACGACCTCGATGGTGGCGGCCCTGCTGGATGCGGCGGGCCTGGATCCCACGGTGGTCAACGGCGGCATCATCAACGCCTATGGCACCAACGCCAAGGTCGGCGACGGCGACTGGATCGTGGTGGAGGCGGACGAGTCGGACGGCAGCTTCCTGCGCCTGAAATCGACGGTGGCCATCGTCACCAATATCGATCCCGAACATCTGGATCACTACGGCGACTTCGACGGGGTGCGGAAGGCGTTCGTGGATTTCGTCGAGAACATCCCCTTCTACGGGTTCGCCGCAGTCTGCCTGGACCATCCGGAGGTGCAGAAGCTGGTCGCGGCCATCGATAACCGGCGCCTCGTCACTTACGGCACGAACCCGCAGGCCATGGTGCGGGCTGAAAACTGCCAGATGGGACCGGACGGCGCGCGTTTCGACGTTGTGATCCAGAACGGCGAGACACACCGCATCGAAGGTCTGCACCTTCCGATGGCCGGCTGGCACAATGTGTCGAACGCCCTGGCCGCCATCGCTGTGGCGCGGGAACTGGACGTGTCGGACGACGCGATCCGCACCGGTCTGGCCGGGTTCGGCGGGGTCAAGCGGCGCTTTACCACCACCGGCGTCGTGGGCGGCGTCCGCATCGTCGACGACTATGGCCACCACCCGGTCGAGATCGCCGCCGTGCTGAAGGCCGCACGCCAGGTGACGGAAGGTCGCGTCATCGCGGTGGTTCAGCCGCACCGCTACACGCGCCTGCGCGATCTGATGGACGAGTTCTCGACCTGCTTCTCGGACGCCGACAGCGTGATCGTCGCCGACGTCTATCCCGCCGGCGAACAGCCGATCGAAGGGGTGGACAAGCACGCCCTGGCCGACGGGGTGCGCCGCTACGGCCACCGTCACGTCCAGGCCTTGGAGAACGCCGCCGTCCTGCCACGCCTGATCAAGGACGAGGCCAAATCCGGCGACGTCGTCGTGCTGCTGGGCGCCGGCGACATCACCAGCTGGGCCTATGGCCTGCCGGCGCAGCTGGAGGCTCTGGCGTGATCGCTCTGCCCGAAGTGCGCGGCAAGCTGCTGCGGAACGAGCCGCTCGCGCCCTATACCTGGTTCCGGGTGGGTGGGGCGGCCGAGGCCCTGTTCATACCGGCGGACGCCGAGGATCTGGCGGACTTCCTGAAGGCGCTGGACCCGGCCGTGCCGGTGACGGTTCTGGGCGTCGGATCGAACGTCATCGTCCGTGACGGCGGGGTCGAGGGCGTGGTGATCCGCTTGGCGGGCCGCTCGTGGGCGCAGATCACAACAGACGGCGACACAGTCACGGCCGGCGCGGGCGCGCTGGACTCGATGGTCGCCAAGGCCAGCGCCAAGGCTGGAATCGCCGGGCTTGAATTCTACGCCGGCATTCCGGGCACGATCGGCGGCGCCCTGACCATGAACGCCGGCTGCTATGGCTCCGAAACCAAGGACGTGCTGGTTTCGGCCTGGGGGCTGACGCAGGCGGGCGAGCGGGTCGATTACGATCTGGCCGACTTCGGCTACACCTATCGGCATTCCCGGGCGCCGGCCGATATCATCTGGATCGAAGCGACCTATCGCGGCACGACCGACGAACCCGAGGCGGTGGCGGCCCGGATCTCCGAGATCACCAGCCGTCGCGAGACCACCCAGCCCATCCGCGAGAAAACGGGCGGCTCGACGTTCAAGAACCCCAAGGGCCACTCGTCGTGGAAGCTGGTGGATGAGGCCGGCTGGCGCGGCAAGCTGCACGCCGAAAACGGGGGAGGGGCCAAGTTCAGCGACCTGCACTCCAACTTCATGATCAATCCCGGCGAGGCGACCGCCGCCGATATCGAAGGCCTGGGCGAGGCGGTTCGCGCCGATGTGCTGGCCAAGACCGGCGTTCAGCTGGAGTGGGAAATCAAGCGGATCGGGCGACGCTGATCGGCGGTTGCGCAGGGACATGCCGCACGTTAGGTGAGGATTTCTCGGGGGAGAAACCAGATGAAGCCTATCGCAGCCGTCGTCGGCCTTCTGGCCATGGTCGCAGAACCGGCCCACGCCCAACTCGTCACCCGCACGGCCGTCGGTCCCGCGATTGAGGGCGGCCAGAACCGGATTAATCTAACGCGGTCCAGCGCGGGCTACACCTATTTCAACCGCGCGGGCGCCGATTTGGCGCAACACGACGCCGCGTTGAACGGGTGTCTGGCCGAGGCCTCGCGGATGACGCAGCCTGATGACAACAGCGCCGCCGCGGCTGGCGCGGCCGGTGGTCTGCTGGGCATGTTGGTGGTCGGGGTCATCCAGGGCGCGATGAACGGGATGCACGAGCGTAGAGGCGTCGCCGCCAATGTCGAAAACTGCATGGTGGTCAACGGTTGGCGTGTCGTTCGGCTGGACGAGACCGATGGCAAGGCGCTGGATGCGCTGGAGCAGGCGGAACTCCACGCCGCCCTGGCGGACCACGTCGGCGCCGACCAGCCGAAGGGGGAGATCGTTCGCATCTATGACAACGACGCTGTGCGCGGCGAAACGGTGCTGATCGGAAAATCGGGCGATCTGGATAAGGCGTCGTTGAGCCTTCAGGCCTTGCCGCCGCAAAGCGCCACGCCGCCGGCCGCCCGCAAAGGCCCGCAGGCCCCGCGCACCGCGCGTCCGCCGCGAGCGTTGAAGCCAGAGGACGTCGCCGTGGCGTCCGGGGACGCTCTCGTCACCGTGCGTCTGACCGGCATGGCGGAGCAGGGCGGCCGCACGCTGTTCTTTACCCGCCAGGGGCCTGCGCCCGATATTCAGCCCTGGGAGCAGGACGGTCGTCCGGCGCTGTTCGCCGTCGCCCTGCCAACGCGCGGCGCTGTTCGTGGCGATCGCACGCGGGCCGTGACCCAGACCTTCTCGGTGCCGCCTGGTCGCTGGCGTCTGAGCGCGGTCAATGTCGGCCAGTACATCACCCACTTCTGCCTGGGGGCCTCCGGGTTCGAGGCCCGCGACGGCGAGGCGGTCTATGCGGGGGCGTTTGATTTGTCGGGCGAGCAGTTGCGACCGGACATGACCTTGCGCGACGATCTGTTGGCGCCCACGTCGCCGGCCGCAACGGCAGGCCTGCGTCACCGCGCAGCGGAATGGTCGTATGGCGACAAGGAACAGTGTCAGGGCGCGTATCTGTACGCCTTGGACCTGACGCCGCCATCCGAGAAGGTCGCAGAGGCGGCTGCTCCTCAAGTCACGGGTGCGGATGACCCGGTCGTCGTGGTCGAAACGCCGGCGCCATCAACACATCAGTGACGCCATTACGGTTTGGTTGACGGGCTGTTAACGACCTGCGCGGCATCCAGTCGGTTCTGGAGCCGCCGATGACCCGCCCCTTCTCTTCTCTTCACGTCGCCGTCCTGATGGGCGGCCTTTCCGCAGAGCGGGAGGTGTCCCTCTCGTCAGGCGAGCAGTGCGCGCAGGCGCTGGAGCGGCAGGGCGTGCGCGTCAGTCGCGTGGACGCCGGGCGAGATCTGGCCAATGTGCTGTCCGGCCTGATCAGGCCCGACGTCGTGCTGAACTGTCTGCACGGCGCGTGGGGCGAGGACGGCTGTGTTCAGGGCGTGCTGGAGACCCTGCGGATACCCTACACCCATTCCGGCGTGCTGGCCTCGGCCCTGGCGATGGACAAGGACAAGTCCAAGGCCGTGCTGCGGGCGGCGGGCATCAAGGTGCCGGGCGGTGGTCTTTACGATCGTCACGAAGTCGCCAGCCGCCACGTCATCGACCCGCCCTATGTGGTCAAGCCGAATGCCGAGGGCTCGTCCGTCGGCGTCTTCCTGGTGCGCGAAGGCGCCAACCGTCCCGTTTCCGAAGTGGGGGAGCCGGGCTGGGCTTACGGCGAGCAGGTCGTCGTCGAGCCCTATATCGCCGGCAAGGAGCTGTGCGTCACCGTGCTGGGCGAACCGGCCGGCCCGCGCGCCCTGACCGTCACCGACATCACCCCGACCAAGGGCTTCTACGATTACGAAGCCAAATATGCGCCGGGCGGATCGGTGCACGTCCTGCCGGCCGTCCTGCCGCCGCACGTGTTCGAAAAGGCGCTGCGTCAGGCGGAGGCGGCGCACGTCGCCATGGGCTGCCGCGGCGTGTCGCGATCCGACTTCCGTTATGATGATGTTAAGGACGATCTGGTCTTGTTGGAGGTCAATACCCAGCCCGGCATGACCCCGACTTCGCTCGCGCCCGAGCAGGCCGCCCATACCGGGATGAGCTATGATGATCTGGTTCGGTGGATGGTGGAGGACGCCTCATGCCCGCGGTAGTTCGCGGCGGCCGGCGACAGGGTTCTAATCAGGCTCCACAGCGCGGTTCGGCGTCCAAAGGCGGAGGACGGTCGCGCGGCGGGGCCCAGAACGCGTCCGCCGTTCCCGGCAAGATGGCCGCCATCGGCCGTGTCGATATTTCGCCGCGCACCGCCGTGATCGCTCTGGGCGCCGGCGCGCTGCTGCTGGTCGGGGTTCTGGCCACGGGCGCTCGCGCGGAGCGGATCGGCGCCTCGGTTTCGCATGGCCTGGACAGTGTGACGGCCGGCATGGGTCTGACGCTGAAGCGGGTGCACATCACCGGCGCCTCGCCGGAGGCCGAGCCGGCGATCCAGCGCGCGCTGGGCCTGTACTCCGGTCAGCCGATCACCAGCCTGGATCTGAACGCCATTCGCACGCGGGTTCAGGGCGTGGGTTGGGTCAAGGAGGCGCGCGTGGTGCGCCTGTTGCCCGACACCCTGATCGTCGAGGTCAAGGAACACGACCGCCTCGCCGTCTGGCAGGAGGCTGGTCAGATCAAGGTGATCGACAACCGGGGCCAGGTCATCGACGGCGCCGACGCGCGTCGCTATCCGACGCTGCCGCTCGTCGTGGGCAAGGGCGCCGACGTGGCGGCAGGCGAAATCCTGCCTCTGCTGGCCCAGCGCCCCCGACTGATGGGGATGGTGGATGCCCTGGTGCGCGTGGACGAGCGCCGCTGGGACCTGCGTCTGAAGGACGGCAGCCTGATCCAGCTTCCCGCCACCGAACAGGAGGCGGCCCTGATCCGCCTCGATGCGCTGGACCAGCGCGAACGCCTGCTCGACCTGGGCTTCGCCCGGGTCGATCTCAGAACCCCGGATGAGGTCGCCGTGCGACCTGCCGGCGACGCCTAAGGACCGTAGAGACATGACCAAGCAACGCGGCGCGGCGAATGATCACGGTCGGGGCATGGATCCTCGCGCCGGTCGTGCGCCCGTGGTCGCTGCGCTGGACATCGGCCAGTCCAAGGTGTCGTGCTTCATCATGAAGCCCGACGGCGTGCGTCATGCCGACCGCACCATCCGCGTCGCGGGCGCCAGCCACGTCCAGTCCAAGGGCGTGAGGGGCGGGGCGATCATCAATATGGACGAGGCGGCCCAGGCCATCGGCCACGCCGTCGAACGCGCCGAGCGCGCGGCCCAGAGTCCGGTCTCGGGCGTCGTCGTCACGACCGCCATCGGTCAGATGGCCAGCCACCGTGTGCAGGCCCGCGTCTCGCTGGGAGCCAATCCGGTCGGCGACGCCGATCTGGCGCGCGCCATCGGCATGGCCCTGGCGCAGATCCGCCTGCCCAACCGCCGCCCGATCCATGTCCTGCCCATCGCCTGGTCGGTCGACGGCGCGCGGGGCGTGCATGATCCGCGTTCGATGCGGGGCGGCTCGCTGGGGCTTGATCTGTTGGTCGTCTCGATGGCCGAGAACGTGTTCACGACCCTCAGCCACTGCCTGGAGCTGGCGCACCTCGACCTGCAAGGCGTCGCCGCCGCACCCGTCGTCTCGTCTCTGGCCGCGCTGGAAGAGGACGAGATGGACCTGGGCGCCGTCTGCATCGACATGGGTGGCGGCGCGACCAGCGCTGCCGTGTGGGGCGGCCGGTCCCTGCTGCATATCGAAAGCCTGAACGTCGGCGGCGACCATGTCACCTCGGACATCGCGCGCGGCCTGTCGACGTCCAAGGCCGGCGCCGAACGGCTCAAGACCCTTCACGGCTCGGCCATGGCCAGCGCCAACGAGGACCGCGAAATGCTGGAAGCCCCGCCGCGCGGCGAGGACGCCTCGGCCGGCCCGGTCATCGTCCCGCGCGCCATGCTGAAGACGGTCATCGCGCCCCGCGTCGACGAAACCCTCGAACTGCTCCGTGATCGGCTGAAAAATGCGGGCGTCGGCCTGGAGCCCGGCGCGGGCCTCGTCCTGACCGGCGGGGCCAGCCAGCTGAACGGCGTGCGCGAGCTCGCGGTGCGCGTCTTCGACCGTCCCGTACGCCTCGGAAAACCCCAACGGGCGCCACATTTGGCCGATGCGGCCTCTGGCCCCGCCTTTTGCGCCACCGCCGGCGTCCTCCTCCGCGCCGCATATGGCCCGCGCGAGGCGGTATCCGCGAGAAAGCTGATGGCGCGCCAAATTACGGCGGCCGACGCGCCGCGCATTCATCGCGGCAATGTGGTGGGGCGGGTCGCGGGCTGGCTGCGCGACAATCTGTAACACCCCGGACGCGCCGTGCCGCCGCGGCGCGGACAAATAAGGTCTCGAAACACACCCATCATAACAGAAAAACTTGTAGCCTGTGGGGTTGGAGGCAACGTGTGCCGGCCAATGCCTAGGTCGACGCAAAATGCATTCTTGTTGCAGATTTGTAACGTCCTTGATGTCAATCAGGCGGGATTGGGGCGGGGAAGATTGTCCGCTGCCATATTTGCGTTAAAGGATCCACCTGACGCGGACTTGTTGTCCGGGAAGTTTTCTTCGCTTGTGGGGCATTATTTTGATGACGGTCAAACGTAACTTTCTACTTGGGTCCACGGTTCTAGCGGGCGTTCTGGCGGTCGCTGCTCCAAGCTTCGCTCAAGAAGCGACGCAATCGGATGGTGAGGGCGCCACGGAAGTTGGCGAGATCGTCGTGACCGGCTCGCGGATCCGTCGCCCGGATCTGACCTCACCGGCGCCGCTGTCGGTGGTCAACTCGGAAACGATCGATGAAAAGGGCTTCGCTAACCTGGCGGACGCCATCAACGAACAGCCGGTCACCGGCGTGCCGATCAGCCCGGATGGCGACCAGGCAGGCTTTGGCGTCGGTCGCAGCTTCATCAACCTGTTCAACCTGGGTTCCAACCGCACGCTGGTTCTGGTGAACGGTCGTCGCTTCGTTGGTGCGAACGTCGCTTCAATCTTCTCTGGCGCCGGCGCCGGCGGCCAGGTCGATATCTCATCGATTCCGACCGCTCTGGTCAACCGTATCGAGACCATTCAAGCGACTGGCGGCGCGATCTACGGCTCGGACGCCGTTGCTGGTGTTGTAAACGTCATCACGAACACTGAATATGAAGGCGTTGAGTTCAACGTCGAGTATGGTCTTTCGGAACGCAATGACGCGCAGCAAATCCGCACGCGGATCACGGCTGGCGACAAGTTTCTTGACGACCGGCTGAGCCTTTCGGGCAGCTACGAATACGCAGAAACCGATTCGCTCATCTATACGGATCGCGACCGTACCGCGCTTCAGATCTTCAGCGCTCTCAACCCCGCGAATAGGAACGCGACCGACGGTATTCCAGCCCAAATTTACTACTACAACCGCCGTATCCCGGAAATCACCCAGGGCGGACTGGCGTTCCGCACCGCCGGGATCGGTCTTGCGAACCTGCTGACGATCGCCAACCCGAATGGGGCTGGTCGTGTTGCTGCGCAGTTCGCGCCGGACGGCTCATTGGTGCCTTACAACACTGGCACCTTCTACCAGGCATCGATCGCGTCGGGTGGCGATGGTCTAAATCTCGCTGAGCTTACTTCTCTGCAGGCGCCCGTTAAGCGGCACAACGCCACGATGTTCGGCCAATTCAACATCACGGACAATGTCCGTTTGAATGCGGAAGTGTTCTACAACCACACCGCTGCGAGCGAGGACTTCAACCAACCTATCTACAATTCGGGACTGTTTGGCGGCAACTCAGGCGCGTTGCAGATGTCGACCGCCAACCCGTTCTTGCCGGCGGCGACGCGTGCGGCGATCTTGTCGCAACCGACGCCGTTGCCCGCGGACACGGCCAATCCAGGCGAGCGTCTGTTCTTCCTTCAGCGCGCCTCCACCGATCTTGTAGAACCTAACAACATAACGGAATCGGATACGGGTCGTATCGTTCTTGATCTGAACGGAGATTTCGAGGCTGCTGGTCGTCGGTTCAACTGGAATACGGCCGTCAACTATGGGCAGAACGAAGGTTTCTTCCAGCAGGACAACATCGTCCAAGCCAACTTCCTTCAGGCGATCAATGTCAACCGCAGCGCGACCGGCGCCATCCAGTGCGCAGACGCGACGGCGCGTGCGGCGGGCTGCCAACCGCTGAACCTGTTTGGTCAAGGCGCGCGCAGCCAAGAAGCGCTGGATTATATCGGAACGACCTTCCGCCAAGACTATTCGATCAAGCAAACTTCCTATGAAGCCAACTTCGGCGGTGAAGTGGTCGAATTGCCTGCGGGCTGGGCGGCGTTCAACGTCGGCTACGAGTATCGTAAGGAAGAATCCGAGTTCCAGCCGAATGACGCATCGCGTCTGGGTATCGGCCGTTCAGCCGCCATCGCTCCGCTGAAAGGCGAGTTCGATACGAGCGAGTGGTACGCCGAGGTTGCGGTACCGATAGTTGGCGGAGACTTCACCCTGCCGTTCGTCCGGGCCTTGGATTTTGACGCTTCGTACCGCTCGGTCGATCACTCTGAAGCCGGTCAGGATGAATCGTGGTCCTTGGGCGCTCGCTGGCGTGTCAATGCGGACTTGACGTTCCGCGGCAGCAAGAGCCGTTCGTTCCGGGCCCCCGCCATCACCGAACTGTTCTTGCCTGCCTCGAGCAGCTTCATCACGGCGACCGATCCCTGCGATTTGCGTAATATCGACAGCGGCCCCAATCCGACTGCGCGTCGTGCAAACTGTGAGGCGGCCTTCGTTGGCCTGGGACTGCCAGCGGACTTCCAATTGACGTCAAACATTCAGGCGGCGACCCAACGGGGAACCACTGCTGGTAATCCTGATCTGAACAATGAGATCGCGGAGCAGGAAACATATGGTTTGATTTATCAGCCCAGCTTCGTTCCTGGTTTCACCTTCTCCTTCGATTACGTGAAGATCGACCTGACTGCTGCCATCTCGAACTTCAGCCTCACTTCGATCCTTCAGGTTTGCTATGATCTGCCTACGCCAGATCAGGCCGCTTGCAGCCGTTTCCAGCGTGGACGCGCCGGGTTTGAGCTTGGCGGAACCAGCTTGGCGGGTCAGATTCTGGGCGCCGACATTGCTCCGAACGGTGTTGGCCCGCAGACCGGTTTCATCAACGCTGGCTATCAGAACTTTGAAGGCTTCACGGTTGGGGCTCAGTATGGCTTTGACCTGGACGATCTGACCTATTGGACCAATATGGGTCGGCTGGACTTCAACTTCAGCCTGTTCCAGGTCGAGAAGCAGGAGTCATCGGCTACCGGCTTGGGCTTTGATCTCTCGAACACCCGCAACACCCTGGGCAACTCGGATGTGCGTTGGAAGCTCGATACGGCCTACCGGAACGGCGGTTTCGCCGCTCTGCTGACCACGCGCTACACGGGCGAATATGTCCGCAGCAACACGGCGACCATCGAGAACTTCGCGCCTCTGACGATCGGCGACCAGTACCTGCACGACCTGTCGCTGGCCTATACTTGGGAAAACAGCTTCGGTCTGGGCGCGCGCGATCTGACCGCGCGTCTGCAAGTTCGCAACCTGCTCGACAGCGAACCCCCGCAATACGCCACCGGCGTGGGCGTGTACGACCTGATCGGTCGTTACTACCAAGTCGGCCTGACCGCGCGCTTCTGATAGCGGTCATGAACCAGAGATCGAGGGCGGCCCTTCGGGGTCGCCCTTTTTCTTTGTCGCCAGGAAAACTCCGGCAACGCTTCCGGTTTGTGCTGTCGTTCAGCCCGACTCACATTATCGCCGTAACCTTCTCTTAACCTTCATGGGCGCAATCCTTAACGCGCTCATAACCAAAGCGATTCGGCGGGGCGGTCGGTTGGTTTGAAGGGGCGGGTCAGCAGGTCGGAAACAGAATATGTCGCTCTCATTGGTCAAGCCGCAACACACTGAACTGAAGCCCCGCATCGTCGTGTTCGGCGTCGGCGGCGCCGGCGGCAACGCCGTGAACAATATGATCGACGCCGGCCTTGAAGGGGTCGAGTTCGTCGTCGCCAACACCGACGCGCAGCACCTCAGCTTCGCCAAGACCGATCGCCGCATCCAACTGGGCGAGACCATCACCCAAGGCCTGGGCGCCGGCGCCCATCCCGAAGTCGGCATGAACGCCGCTGAGGAATCCGCCGACGAGATCCATCAGCACCTGGAAGGTGCGCACATGGTCTTCATCACCTGCGGCATGGGCGGCGGCACCGGCACCGGCGCGGCGCCGGTCATCGCCAAGTGCGCGCGTGATCGCGGCATCCTGACCGTCGGCGTCGTGACCAAGCCCTTCACCTTCGAAGGTCGCCACCGCATGCGTTTGGCCGACGCGGGCGTCGCAGAGCTGCAACGCTACGTCGACACCCTGATCGTCATCCCCAACCAGAACCTGTTCCGCGTCGCCAATGAGCGCACGACCTTCGCCGACGCCTTTGGCATGGCCGATCAGGTCCTGCACTCGGGCGTGCGCTCGATCACCGACCTGATGATCCTGCCGGGCCTGATCAACCTGGACTTCGCTGACGTGCGCGCCGTCATGTCCGAGATGGGCAAGGCGATGATGGGCACAGGCGAGGCTACGGGCGATGATCGCGCACTGCTGGCGGCTCAGAACGCCATCGCCAACCCGCTGCTGGACGAGACCAGCCTGAAGGGCGCCAAGGCCGTGCTGGTGAACATCACCGGCGGTCTGGACATGACCCTGCTGGAAGTCGACGAAGCCGCCAACGCCATCAGCGCGGAAGTGGACGGCGACGCCAACATCATCTTCGGCGCGGCCTTCGACCCGGCCTTGGACGGCAAGATCCGCGTCTCGGTCGTCGCCACCGGTATGGACGAGGGCGAAGTGCGTCGCATCGAACCCATCGCGCCGCCGGCCGCCAGCGCGCCGCTGGCTGGTCATGACGCTCGCCGCTCGGCTGGCGGTCTGTATGGCACGCAAGCCTCGCGCGCCCCGGAACCGACCCGTGACGCCTACCGCGAGCCGGTTCGCGCAGAAGCCCCGCGCGCGCCTGAGCCCCGCATCGAGGCGGCGCCGGTCGTGCCGACCTTTCAGGCCCCTGCCGCTCGCGAACCGGAACCGCGCCCCGAGCCGGTGATCCGCGTCGCCGAGCCGCAGCCGCGCGCTCTGGACCCCATCGTTGATCCTTGGGTCGAGGAATATGAAACCCGCGCGCCGGCACCGCGCGTCGCGCCGCAAGGCGATCTCTATGAGCGCGCCGCGCCTGCGGCCCAGCAGCCTCAGGCCGACGATGGTTACGACGACCGTGACCACCGCCGCAGCGGCTGGAGCCTGTTTGGTCGCGGCAAGCGCACCCAGCCTCAGCACGATATGTCCTATGCGCCGCAATCGTCGCATCAGGCGCGCTCTTCGGCTCAACCGGTCCAACATCCAGAACCGGAGGCGGGACAGGCCGATGACGACCTGGAAATCCCATCCTTTCTCCGCCGTCTGGCCAACTAAACGTCCCAAATGACGATGAAACGCCCCGGAGCCCGCCTCCGGGGCGTTTCTCGTTCTCGGACGTGTCTCAGACCGAAACAATCCGAAACCGGACTTTGATTTCGCGCTTGCGGCATGACCGCTAGATGAAACCCAGGCGCAATCCGCACGGCGTGCGGCGCGCAAAGGCAATCCGCACGGCGTGCGGCGCGCAAAGGAAAGAGCGAGTTCAGGTTTGTCGGTCAGACGCGACCATCACGAACGCACCATCGTCGCCCCGGCCATCATCGCCGGGGTCGGGGTGCACACCGGCCGCCGGGTGCGGCTGGCGGTTCGGCCTGCGCCATCGGGCACGGGCATCGTCTTTGTGCGCACCGACATCACCGACCGCGACAACCGCATTCCGGTGTCGGGCGAGGCCGTCGTTGACGCCCGCCTGAACACCATGATCGAGAACGGCGCGGGTGTTCGCCTGTCGACGATCGAGCATCTGATGGCCGCTTTCGCCGCACTGGGCGTGTCGAACGCCGTGGTCGAGGTCGACGGACCGGAGCTGCCGATCCTGGACGGTTCGGCGCTGGAGTTCGTTAAGCTGCTGGACCGGGCCGGTTTCCGACCGCAGCCGACGCCGCAGCGCTACATTGAGATCCTGGAAACGGTCCATGTCGTCGAGGGCGACAAGCATGCGGCCCTGATGCCGTGCGACCGCTACGAGATGCGGTTCGAGATCGACTTCCCGTCGGCCGTGATCGGCAATCAGGTGATCGACTTCGTCGTGGACGAACCGACCTTCCGCAAGGAGATCATGGCCTGCCGCACCTTCGGGTTCGCCCATGAGGTCGAGGCGTTGCGCAAGGCAGGCCTGGCGCGCGGCGGCTCGCTGGAGAACGCTGTGGTCATCGACGGCGACGAGATTTTGAACCCCGGCGGCCTGCGCATGGAACGCGAGTTCGTGCGTCACAAGGCGCTGGACGCCATCGGCGACCTGTATGTGCTGGGCGCGCCGCTGCTGGGTCGCTACGAAGGCTACAAGGCCGGTCACGCCCTGAACAACAAGCTGGTCCGCGCCCTGTTGGCCGCCCCGCACGCGTGGCGGGAAGTGACCCGCGTGCCGGAGCTGGCGCGCGCCGGTTAAGCCCCGATCACCGCAATCAATCGACCGAAGTCCGGCTCGCCGTGCTGGAAGGCGCGGCGGTTCGAATAGAACCGCTCTGTGCCCGCGCAGGTGTCGTGGCCGGTCCAGACGGCCTGACCGATCCCCGCCTGCTGCAGCCGCCACAGGACGAAGCCGGGCAGGTCGAACTGGCGTTTGTCGTCGGTCTCTCCGGGGTGGAAGAAGCGGTCGCTGCCAGGATCATGGTGGGTGAAACGATCTTCGAAATCGACGCCGACCTCATAGCTGGCGGGCGCGATGCACGGGCCGACGACGGCGACCACTCGCCTAGGCTCGGCGCCCAGGGCCTGCATGGCGGAAACGGCGGAGTGGATGACGCCGCCCATCGCGCCCTTCCAGCCGGCATGGACGGCGGCGACGATGCGGGTGTCGGGATCGGCCATCAGGATCGGCGCACAGTCGGCGGTCAGGACTGAACACAGCAGGCCGGGCTCGGCCGAGACGACGGCGTCGCCTTCCGGCCGGTCGCCATGCCAGGGACCTTCGGCCACACGCGCCACGGCGGAATGGATCTGGTAGCAGCCGTTCAGGTGGCCAGGGTCGGCGTTGAAATGGCCCGCGACACGTCGGCGGTTTTCGGCGACGGCGGCCGGTTCGTCCTTGGAGCCGACGCCAGCGTTCAACCCTTCATAGATGCCGGTCGAGACGCCGCCCGCACGGGTGAAGAAGCCGTGGGCGATGCCGGCGGCGGTCAGAAGCGGATGGGTGATGGGGGCCAGGTCGCTCATGCCCCCCACCTATATCAGGCGTCCCAGCCGGGCACGACCAGGGATCGGGGGGCGAAGATGGCGGCGGCCTTGAACAGGGTTCCCATCTGGTCGTCGCCGGTCAGCCGATCCAGCTGGCGCGCAATGACGTCGGCGGCGGCGGGCCGGCCGGCTTTCAGCGCCTCGGCGCGGGCCTCAATGCCCAGCCGGCGCAGGAAGTCGCCTTGGTGCAGGCTGCCGGTGACGTCGGCGCCCGTGCGAACGGCCGCTTCCAGCACCACGGGAAAGTCGGCCCATTGGGTCAGGTCGGCTTCGCCTGGTGTTGCGAGGGGATCCACCTTCTGGTGATGACGCAAAGCCTGGAGCGTGTCGCCGGCTTCGGGCCGGGCGCGGCCGTAGTCGATCAGCAAGGCGGCGCCCGAGGCGGCCTTCATCAGCAGGCCGAGGTCGCGGCCAAAGACCGCCTGCTGGTCCGAAATTTCCAGAATGCCGCCCGGCGCGATCTCGAAATCCGGCTTTTGAAAGCCGCCGGAAATGCCGGTCAGGCCGAACATCAGGTCGCCGTCGTCTGTGACGCCGATGCGGCGCTCGGCCCAGCCGCCGTCGGTGCGGACGAACTGACGGGCGGGCATGCAGTCCAGCACCTCATTGGCGATCAGGATGACCGGGGCGTCGGTCTCGATCGCCGTCAGGCTGCGGACCCAGCGCGGCGACAGGTCGGCGCTGGCCAGGGCCTTGGCCTGGAGGTCGCGCAAGGGAGCGCTGGGTTCGATCAGGACCAGATCGCAGGCTTCAAGAAAGCCCGGGACCAGGCGGGCGGCGCGCAAGGCGTCGCTCATCAATGTGCCGTCGCCAGGGCCGACCTCGACCAGGCGAAATCGCTCGGGCGCGCCCAGCCGGTTCCAGGTTTCGACCGCCCACAGGCCGATCAGTTCGCCGAACATCTGGCTGACCAGAGGGGCGGTGATGAAGTCGCCACGCGCGCCCAAGTCCGGACGCGACGCATAGTAGCCGCCCTTGGGATCGTGCAGGCAGCGGGTCACGTAGTCGGCGACCGTCATCGGGCCCGTCAGGGCGATCTCGCGCGCCAGACGGGCCTTTAGGGTTTCTGCCTCGCTCATGCCTCAGCGGCGGCCGGCGGACGCTTCCACGCGCGCCAGATCAGCCAAGCGCCGACCAAAATCATCGGGATCGACAGCATCATTCCCATGGTCAGGCCAAACGGGAAATCTGGCATGCCGATATCCGGCTCGCGCACATTCTCCAGCGCCGCACGGCAGACGCCATAGCCCACCAGGAACAGGCCGGTGATATAGCCGGGCTTCTTCAGCAGGCCAAACTTCCAGATGGCAATGGAAAGGACGGAGAAGAGGACGATTCCCTCAAGACCCGCCTCATAGAGCTGGCTGGGGTGGCGGGGCGCATCGCCTGCGGGGCAGAAGCCGTACATCTGTTCGATGCGGGCGTTGCAGAAGCGCACGGCCCAGGGAACGGTCGTCTCGCGGCCCCACAGCTCGCCGTTGATGAAGTTGGCCAGGCGACCGAACATCAGGCCGATCGGCACGACGGGCGCGACCAGATCGCCGAGGCGCAGCATGTCGATCTTCTGCGACCGGGCATAGAGGACGATGGCCAGGCAGACGCCCAGGAAGCCGCCGTGGAAGCTCATGCCGCCGGTCCACAGCTGGAACAGTTCGAACCGCTCTCCCAGCGTCTGGCCGGTGAACAGCTGGCCGTACATGGCCGGCTTGTAGAAGAGGGCGTAGCCCAGGCGGCCGCCCAGGATGATGCCCAGCACGATCCACAGAACCAGGTCGTCCAGTTGCGTCGTGGTGACGGGCGGCTTGCCCGGCGCCCACAGCCGTTGGGTCTTGGCCAGACGTGCGGCGTACCACCAGCCCAGCACGATGCCGGCGACATAGGCCAGCGCGTACCAGCGGATCGGAAGCGGTCCGAGGTGGATCAGGACCGGATCGAATTCGGGAAAGGGCAAGGGGCGTTCCTGTGCGGGACTGTCTTTGACAGCGGTTTAGCAAGCGTCGCCGCCGTCGTCGCCTGTGAAGACGCATCACGACGCCTTGATGGCGCCCGCGAAGCAGCAGAAAGAAAGGTTTCGTTCACCATAGTCGGTGAACCTTCGTTAACGACGTTGAGGTCGGAGCCGCCATGCAGACCCGCAATCCCATTCTGGACGAGTTCGCCAAGCTGACGACCGGCGCCATGGGCCTGGCCCAGGCCGCGGGTGAAGAGGCCAAGACCGCCTGGCGCGCCCAGGCCGACCGGATCGCCGCCGAAATGGATCTGGTCCGTCGCGACGAGTTCGATGTTCTGAAGGACGAGATCGCCGCTCTGCGTGCCGAGATCGCAGAGCTGAAGGCCGCCCAAAAGCCGGCCGCAAAGCCCGCGAAGGGAACGTCCACAGATGGAACTCAACCCGGGGACGCAGCCGGTTGAGCCGAATCTGCGAACAGGCTTACCGTTCTGTTAACGCCCGCGATTCTCGCGGACGCAGCGTGAAAGACACTTGATGGACATCGCCCGGCCAGAAGAAGTGGACGTGCCCTTCGACCCGCTTGAGGTCGTCGAGCATGTGCTCACGGCCGAGAACCTTCCCTTCGACCGCACCGACGATGGCGACCTCGCCTTTGCTCTGGCCGGCGACTGGAAGGACTATGAGCTATGGTTCGCCTGGCGCCCCGAGGGCGATTGTCTGCAGCTGTGCTGTGCGCTGGATCTGAAGGTGGCCAAGAGCCGCAAGACGGCGGCCTATGAGCTGGTCGGTCTGATCAACCAGCGCACCTGGATGGGTCATTTCGAGGTGTGGGCCGAGGACGGCGAGATCGTCTTCCGCCATTCGCTGGCCCTGCCGATGGGCGAGCGCCCGACCCTGGCCCAGGCGGCCTCCATGATCGACGCGGCCATCGAGGCTTCGGATCGCTACTATCCCGCCTTCGACTTCATGGTGCGCGGGAACAAGAAGCCGCAGGAGGCGATCGACGCCTGCCTGTTCGAGACCGTCGGCACCGCCTGATGCCAAGCTCGGAATCCGTGGCGGGTCCCGTCGTCCTGGTCGGCTGCGGCCGGCTGGGCTCCGCCATTCTGGAAGGTTGGCTGCTGACCGAGACGGTGGCGGCGTCCGACCTGATCATTCTCAGCCCGTCAGAAAAGCCAGCGGCCGAGATGGCGCGGGCCAAGGGCGCGCGGATCAATCCGCCGCTGGAGGTCCTGACCGAGGCGGCGGTGATCGTGTTGGCGGTGAAACCGGCCATGTGGCGTGAAGTGATGGCTCCGCTGGCGCCGTTCCTGAATGACCGAGCCGTCATTCTGTCGGTCATGGCGGGCGTGACGGCGCCGACCTTGGCCGAAGGCCTGGGAGGCTGGCCCATCGTACGGGCGATGCCGACGACCGGCGTGTCGCGCGGGCGCGGCGTGGCCTCTGTCTGGTCGGCGGACCCGCGAGCCAAGGACGTCGGGCGGGTGTTGTTCGAGCCGATGGCCGAGACGGTCGTGCTGGCCGACGAGGCGCTGATGGATGCGGCGACAGCGGTGGCCGGGTCGGGCGCAGCCTATTTCTACGCCTTCACCGAAGCGCTGGCGCGGGCCGGGGAGGCGGCGGGTCTGGATGCGGCGACGGCGGATGTGCTGGCGCGCGCGACCCTGAGGTCCGCAGCCGACTCCATGGGTGACGACGCGCTGGAAGCCCTGATAGGCCGCATCGCCTCGCCTGGCGGCTCGACCCGCGCCGGGCTTGACGCCATGGCGAAGGACGGCCGCCTCACGGCGATGCTGGACGAGACGGTCGCGGCGGCGGTCAGACGCAACCGAGAGATGGGCGCCTAGAAGCGTCCGCGCTCGATCTGATCGCCGAAGCGTTCAAACGCGCGATCGGCGTCACGCCAGACGCTGTAACCCCACACATCGTTGATGTTCGGCGTGAAGTAGGAATAGTCCACCGGCCGCGTCACACCGTCAGCCGTGACGATCTCGCCCTTGATGGCCGCGCCGCCGATCGACACGCTGCGGATCGGATCCAGGCCCGGCGTCTGGCGCACCTGCTCCCAGGTCGGCCGGTTCGGCTTCAGGTCGACCAGGACCAGATTGGCCGTCGCGCCCGGATAACGCTGGGCCAAGGCCTTTCCGACCTCGGCCTGAAGGCCGACGATCTGCTCGTTGACCTCGCGGTCGCCGAGCTTTTCGACCTCGCGCTGAAGCTGCGGCCCGACCGTGACGTTCACCGTCGGCGCTTGAGCCTGAGCCATGGCGGCGACGGCGAGTGTCGCGGCCAGGGGTGCAAAGAAGGCGAGTTTACGCATCGAAATCATCTCCAAGCCTTGTCGCTCTCAAGATGACCCTTGCAGCGCCGTTCCGCCAGACCCTGCCGACGAAAGCTTTCAAGCCTCAGGCGGACTCGGCGACGGTGACCGCGCCGGGGATGCGGATCGTCGCTTTCAACCCGCCCAGTTCGCTGCGATCCAGGGTGACGTCGCCGCCGTGGCCGCGCGCCACATCGCGCGCGATGGCGAGGCCCAGACCGACGCCCTTGCGGTTCTGGTTGCGAGAGTCGTCCAGGCGCGAGAAGGGCCGGAAGGCTTCGTCATACATGGCCTCGGGGATGCCGGGTCCGTCGTCCTCGACGATGATCTCCAGCCCGCCTGACGCCAGGGCGCGGGCCGACAGGCGCACATTCTCGCCATGCGAGGCGGCGTTGCCGGCCAGGTTCACCAGGGCGCGCTTGAAGGCGAGGGGGCGAACGGAGGCGGTCAGGCCATCAGCCACGACAACTTCGACCTCGGCGCCGGCGCGTTTTGCATCCTCGCCGGCCGCCTTCAGCAGTTCGGAGATCGGGACAGGCTTCGGCGGTTCGCCCGCTTCGCCACGGGCGAAGTCGAGGTATTCGTCGATCATATGCTCCATCTCGTCCAGGTCGCCGCGCATGGCGGACTGGCGCTTGAAGGGTGGAGCCAGAGCCAGTTCGAGACGTAGACGGGTCAGGGGCGTGCGCAGGTCGTGGCTGACCGAGGCCAGCAGGGCAGTGCGCTGATCGATGTGGCGCTGAATTCGGTCTCGCATGGCCATGAAGGCGACGGCGGCGGCGCGAACCTCGCGTGCACCGTGCGGCTTGAACCGAGGCACGGTCTCGCCACGCCCGAAGGCCTCGGCCGCGTCGGCCAGACGCTCGATGGCGCGGACCTGATTACGAATGAACAGAATGGCGACGCCCATCAACAGAACGGTCGCCACCGCCAGCCACAGGACGAAGATATGGGCCTGGGTCGCCACCGCGCGCTCGCGTGGGGCGATGATGCGCAGCACCCCTTGCGGCTCCTGCACCTGAATGTCGACGTAGGCGGGATATCGGGTGGTGTCGAACCAGTAGGGGCGGTCGAGACGCGCGTCCAAGGCCTTGTCCAGCACCCGGTCCACCACGCCGATAGCGCCGCGGCGTTCTTCCGTCGGAAGGGTCCGCCCATCCTGAAGGACGATGGACAGGGACATGGACCGCTCGGCGCGATTGGCCAGCTTGTCCAGGTTCGCCGGGCTGGGGTCGTCCTCATAGCTCTCTACGGCCCAGGCGATGTCGCCGGCCAGGCCTTCGGACAGGCGCGCGGTCACCGTCTGCCAGTGGGCGTCGAAGAAGACCCAGGTCACCGCCATCTGCATGACCAGCACCGGCAGGACGATGATCAGCAGCGACCGGCCCCAGAGCGAGGTCGGCAGGCGCCGCTTCAGAAATCGCGGCCACAGATAGGCGGGCAGAAGCCGCATCGGCTCAGTCGGGAGCCAGCATATAGCCGACGCCGCGCACCGTCTGGAGATAGCGCGGGTTCTTGGGATCGACTTCCAGCTTGCGGCGCAGGCGCGTCACCTGGACGTCCACGGCGCGGCCGGTGATGTCGGCGGTATCCGGCGACAGGCTCATCCGCTCGACCGGCGCATGGGCATGAAGCGCCAGGGTCTTGAGCAACTGGGCCTCGGCCTCGGTCAGGCGCTGGGGCGCGCCGTCGCGGCTCAACTCCAGCCGTTCCATGTCGAAGACGGCGGTGCCCAGCTTGATCTCCCTGGGACCAATCGGCTTGCCGCCGGTACGGCGCAGGATGGCGTCGATGCGCAACACCAGTTCGCGCGGTTCGAACGGCTTGGACATATAGTCGTCGGCGCCGCGCGACAGGCCTTCGATCCGATCCTCGGGATCGCCGCGCGCGGTCAGCAGCAGCACGGGCGTCTTGGACAGTTCAGCCTTGTTGCGGACCCAGCTGGTCAGGTCCAGGCCGCTTTCGCCCGGCATCATGACGTCCAGCACGACCAGATCGAACTCGATCAGCTCCATCATCCGCTTGGCGGCGGCCGCGTGCGCGGCGCCCGTCACGCGATAGCCTTCGCGCGCCAGGAATTCCTTCAGCAGTTCGCGGATGCGATCGTCGTCGTCGACAATCAGCAGATGGCGGCCGACGCCGGGGCCGGCGATGGGGCCTGAGCGGCCATGCGAACGCGATTCCGTCATGCTCATGCGACGTTTCCCCCGCTTGCGGCGTTGACCTGAGCGATTCGTGCGGCTCTAAGACCGTCAGTTTCGCGGGAGACGTATTTCAATGGCCTTCGTTCCTTTCGACGATCGTGACGGCTTCATCTGGGTGAATGGCGATTTCGTCCCCTGGAGGGAAGCGAAAACGCACGTTCTGACCCATGCCCTTCACTATGGCTCGTCGGTCTTTGAGGGTGAGCGTATGTACGGCGGCGAAATCTTCAAGCTGACGCAACATTCCGAGCGCCTGAAGCGGTCCGCCAACCTGCTCGATTTCGAGATACCCTACAGCGTCGCTGAAATCGACGCCTTCTGTAAGGAAACCTGCGCCAAGAACGGTCTGACGGACTGCTATGTGCGTCCCGTCGCCTACCTCGGCCCGGAACAGACCAGCGTTTCGGCCCTGAACAACAAGGTTCACCTGGCGATCGCCGTGTGGGACTGGCCCAGCTATTTCGACCCCGAGGTCAAGGCGCGCGGCCTGCGTCTGGAATGGTCCAAGTGGCGTCGTCCCGATCCGGCGACGGCCCCGACGACAGCCAAGGCGGCGGGCCTGTACATGATCTGCACCATGTCCAAGAACGCCGCCGAGCGCCGCGGTTTCGCCGACGCCCTGATGCTGGACTGGCGCGGCTATGTCGCCGAGGCGACCGGCGCCAACGTCTTCTTCGTCAAGGACGGCGTCATCCACACGCCGAACGTCGAGCACATTCTGGACGGCATCACCCGCCAGACGGTGATCGAGATCGCCCGCGAGAAGGGCATCGAGGTCGTGGTGCGCGAGATTAAGCCGGAAGAGCTGTCGGACTTCACCGAATGCTTCCTGACGGGAACGGCCGTCGAGGTGACCCCGGTCGCCGAGGTGGGCGAATACCGCTTCACCCCCGGCGCCCTGTCGCTGGATCTGATGGATCACTACGGCAAGCTGGTGCGCGGTCAGCTGTAAGCCGGAGCGCGACGACAGGATGAGGGCGGCCCCTTAAGGGGCCGCCCTTTTTCGTTTCGCTTGCCAGCCGCGTCACTTTGTCCTTGAAGCGAATAAAGACCGGCAGGCGCGCCGGGTGCGGGGATCGTTTTTCATGTTCAGCCTCCTGAACCTCCAGAGCCTTCTGGGTCTGGTCGTCATCGTCGCGGTCTGCTGGGCGATCTCGGAAAACCGCAAGGCCTTCCCCTGGCGGCTGACGATCGGCGCGATCCTGGTGCAGGCCGGGCTGGTGCTGGCCCTGTTCGCCATTCCCGGCTCGCAGGCGGTGCTGGCGGCGGTGACGGGCGCGGTGGACGGTCTGGCGGTCGCGACGACCGAGGGGACCAAGTTCGTCTTCGGCTATCTGGCCGGCGGGGACCAACCCTATACGGTCTCGAACCAGAGCGCGCTCTTCACCTTCGCCTTCCAGGTTCTGCCGCTGATCCTGGTGATTTCCGCCCTGTCGGCCCTGCTTTGGCATTGGAAGATCCTGAAGTGGATCACCCTGGGCTTCGGCTTTCTGTTCCAGAAGACGATGGGTCTGGGCGGAGCATCAGCCCTGGCGGTCGCGGCCAACATCTTCCTAGGCATGATCGAAAGCCCGATCGTGATCCGCGCCTATCTGGACAAGCTGACGCGGTCCGAGATCTTCCTGATGATGGTGGTGGGCCTGGCGACGGTCGCCGGTTCGACCATGGTGGCCTATGCGACGATCCTGTCGCCGGTGCTGCCCAATGCGGCAGGCCACGTGCTGGTGGCGTCGATCGTTTCGGCGCCGGCCGGCGTGCTGCTGGCCCGGATCATCATCCCCGAGAAACAGGGGATGGGCGGCGCGGTCGCAGACTATGACTCGGCCCTGAAATACGACAGCGCCATCGACGCCATCGTCAAAGGCACGTCGGACGGCCTGATGGTCGTGCTGAATATCTCGGCGGTTCTGATCGTGTTCGTGGCCCTGGTCGCCCTGGTCAACGTCATGCTGGGCGGGTTCGTGGTATTCGACGCGCCCCTGACCGTCGAGCGGATGCTGGGCTGGATCTTTGCGCCAGTCGCCTGGCTGATCGGGGTCGAGTGGAAGGACGCCGATGTCGCAGGCTGGCTGCTGGGCGTCAAACTGACCCTGACCGAGTTCGTCGCCTTCATCGACTTGGGCAAGGTGCCGGCCGCTGAGATGACCGAGCGCACGCGGATGCTGATGACCTACGCCCTGTGCGGCTTCGCCAATATCGGCTCGGTCGGCATCACCGTGACCGGCCTGTCGGTCCTGATGCCCGAACGCCGTGAGGAGGTGCTGGGCATGGTTTGGAAGGGCCTGTTCGCCGGCTTCCTGGCCACCTTGATGACCGCGGCCATCGTCGGCGCGATGCCGGCGGCCGTGTTCGGGTTCTGAGGCGGGCCTAGATTCGATGCGCGCGCTTGCCCCGCTGGACCGTGGACTGGCGCTGCTGCTGGCGGGGCTTGCGGGCTATGTGGACAGTCTGGGCTTCCTACAGCTTGGCGGCGTCTTCGTCTCGTTCATGAGCGGCAACTCCACGCGTCTGGCCGCCAACCTGGCCTCGGGACACTGGCTGGCCGTCGGGCATCTGGCCGCCATTCTCGCGGTCTTCGTGCTTGGGTCGTTCCTCGGGGCGCTGATCGCCGGGGGTGAGGGCGCGCGGTCACGCAGCCGAGTTTTATTTTTCGAAGGACTGTTGCTGGCCTGTGCGGCCTTGGCGGCGGCGTTCGGTCTGACGTCGCTGGCCATCCTGCTGATGGTCGCGGCAATGGGGGCGGAGAATTCGGTCTTCCTGCGAAATGGAGAGGTCGGCGTCAGCCTGACCTATATGACCGGCGCTCTGGTCAAGCTCGGGCAAGCCTTGGCCGCCGCTGCAACCGGGCGCGACCGTACGACCTATCGTCCCTATCTCGCCCTGTGGGCTGGATTGACGGCAGGTGCGGTTTTAGGCGCCCTGACTTACCAATGGCTGGGGTTGGCGGCGTTATGGCCGGCTGCGGGACTGGCCTTGATGCTCTCGGTGATCGCGCGCTTCAGCCGCGCGGCGTGAATTTGCGGATGACGCCCGAGAAGGTCATCAACAGGCGCTCGCCGGTATTGATCTGACCCCGTACGAAAATCAGGCTCTTGCCCGCCTTGGTGACTTGGCCCGTGGCCTCGATCAGTTCGCCGACATAGCCGCCGTCGATGAAGGTGGAGTCCAGCTGGACCGTGACGCCCGAGGCGCCTTCCATCTCCTGATAGGCGATCTGGAACATGGCGATGTCGGCGAAAGTCATCAGACATCCGCCGTGCATGCGACCGCCCGCGTTCATATGCTTCTGCTCGGCGCGGAAGGCGCAGCGCATGTGCCCGTCGGGATCCGGCTTGCCGTAGAAGGGGCCGACCACCGTGTCGAAGGTGTCGTGCAGATCGTAGGTCTGCCAGCCGGCGAACTCGCCCTCGGTGATGGTGATTTTCTTGGGCATGCAGACTCGGCCTTACTTATGGGCGTGCGTTGCAGCATATAGGCGCAATGAGCGACCCGATCGAAACCGCAATCCTGAACAAAATCGCCGCGCTTGAGCCCGGCAAGAGCATTGAGCCGGCGGAAGTGGCCAAAGAGCTACAGCGCGAGCAGTGGCAGCGCATGCTGCCCAAGGTCCGCGCGACCGCTTTGGGCCTGATGCGCCAGGGCAAGCTGACCATCACCAAGAAGGGCAAGGCGGTCGATCCGGACAATTTCCGCGGCGTCACGCGCCTGCGCCAAGCGACCGAGGAAGAAACGGCCCTGGCGCTGAGCCGCCGTCCGCCGGTCGTCGAGGGCGATGACGACTGATCTCCAGGATATCCTGAACGACATCCGCGCCTGTCGCGCCTGCGCGGGCGTCCTGCCGCACACGCCGCGCCCGGTGGTGCGGGTCTTTCCCGAAACGCGGCTGCTGATCTGCGGCCAGGCGCCGGGACGACGCGTCCACGAGAGCGGCCTGCCGTTCACGGATCCCTCGGGCGATCGTCTTCGTGATTGGATTGGCGTGGACTATGAGACCTTCTACGCCGACCCGCGCATCGGGGTGGCGGCCCAGGCCTTCTGCTATCCAGGCACCGCGCCGAAAGGCGGCGACTATCCACCGCCGACACGCTGTGCGGAACTGTGGCGACCGCAGTTGCTGGACGCCCTTCCGCAGATGGAACTGACCCTGCTGGTCGGCGGCTATGCCCAGGCGTGGGCGCTGGGCGATAAGGCCAAGCGGACCATGACCGAAACGATTAGGGCGTGGCGGGAGTATGCACCGGATCTGCTGGTGCTGCCGCATCCGTCTTGGCGCAATACGGCTTGGCTTAGGAAGAATCCGTGGTTCGAGGCGGAGGTGCTTCCCTATCTCCGGGAACGGGTTCGGCGCATTCTGACTTCTGCAAATCCGGCGGCCGTTCGCTCCAGCGAGAAGGACTCGCCGGTGGTATCATGAGCGCTGCTTGGGACACATGGCCTTGATCGCCTCCAGACTTATGCCGCTGACCGCCGCGCTCATTCTCTCGGCCTGCGCCGCACCCCACATTCAGCCGCCGTTGACGCCGCCGCCGGGCTTTGTCGGCGCCCATGTCGAGGATCGGGCGCTGGTCATGTCGGACGGCGCGCGCCTGCCGTATCTGCATTGGGGGCCAAAGGATGGGGCGCCTTGGGCGGTGATCGTGGCCCTCCACGGCATGAACGATCACGACGCCAGCTTCCGTCTGGCCGGCCCCTGGTGGGCCGAGCAGGGGATCGAGACCTGGTCCTATGATCAGCGCGGCTTCGGTGGAGCGCCGGGGCGGGGCGAATGGGCCGGGCAGCAGCGGATGACCGATGATCTGCGCGAGATCACCGCCATGGCGCGCGCCCGCTATCCCCATGCCGTCATCGCCGTGGTGGGCGAGAGCATGGGCGGGTCTGTGACGGCGGCGGCCTTCGGCTCCGACAATCCGCCGGATGCGGACCGGGTGGTGCTGCTGGCGCCCGGCGTCTGGGGCTGGTCGACGCAAGGACCGTTGAACAGCGCGGCGCTGAACATTGCGGCGCGGGCGCTGGGCGACGTGGCGCTGGAGCCGCCGGAGTTCATCACGCGCGATATCCACGCCTCGTCCAATACGCTTGAGCTGATCCGCAACGGGCGCGACCCGATGAGCATCCTCGCGACCCGGTTCGACACCGTCTATGGGCTGGTCGATCTGATGGAAGCCTCGTCCCGCAGCCTGGGCCGCATCCGGGGCGACGCCATCCTGATGTACGGCGCCCACGACGAGGTGGTGAAGAAGGGGCCGATGAAGCTGGCGCTGGAGCGGGCGGAGCGGGAGGGCGGGGCGCTGCGGACCGCCTGGTATCCAAACGGCTGGCATCTGCTGAACCGCGATCTGGACGCCGAGATCGTCTATCGCGACGTCGTGTCATGGTTGAGAGATCCGAAAGCCCCACTGCCGTCGGGTGCGACGGCGGTTTTGCCGCAGCTTCAGGCGGGCGGGGCGCGCCCTTAAGCGGGTCTTAACGCGACGTTTACCATCCAGGCGGCATTTTCTGCCTAGCGGGGCGTTCGTGTCTCCCGCGAGTAGGGGGCGGGGGCGCGTGGGCGGCTTCACAGCGGCGTTGCAGAAGTTCGGGATCGGCCGTCTGGCTGCGGTCCTCGGCGTCGCCGCAGGCGTGGCCGCCGTGCTGGTCGCCGTCATGCTGCGCATGGGCCAGGCGCCCGACGCGCTGCTCTATTCCAACCTGGATCTGCGCGAAGCCAGCGAGATCACCGCCGCCTTGGATCAGGCCGGCATCAAATATTCGTCCAAGGGCGACGGCTCGACCATCATGGTCAACCGCGACGAGGTCGGCACGGCGCGGATGCTGGTCGCGGGCAAGGGTTTGGTGACGTCCGGATCGGTCGGTTATGAGCTGTTCGACAGCCAGTCGGTGCTGGGCCAGACCGAGTTCCAGCAGCAGTTGAACGAACAGCGCGCCCTGCAGGGCGAACTGTCGCGCACCATCATGTCCATGCGCGGCATCACCGCCGCCCGCGTCCACATCACCATGCCGCGACGCGAGATGTTCACCTCGGCCGCCGGCGAACCGACCGCCGCCGTTCTGGTGGGGCTGGGCGGGCGTGACCTGACGAGCGACCAGGTGCGGGCGATCCGCAACCTGGTGGCCTCGTCCGTGCCGAACCTGAAGCCCGACCGCGTCACCGTGGCGGACCAGACCAACCGCACCCTGGCGGCCGGCAGCGACGACGGAACCTTCACCTCGGCTTCCGCCGCCGAGGCCAAGGGCAATACCGAGAGCCAGCTTCAAGCGCGCATCAAGGATATCGTCGAAGGC
This sequence comes from Brevundimonas fontaquae, assembly GCF_017086445.1. Classification (NCBI taxonomy): domain Bacteria; kingdom Pseudomonadati; phylum Pseudomonadota; class Alphaproteobacteria; order Caulobacterales; family Caulobacteraceae; genus Brevundimonas; species Brevundimonas fontaquae. The sequence goes on from NZ_CP070968.1 coordinate 1,398,875, forward strand.
GTCGTCGGCGCCGGCGCCGCTCGTGTTCAGGTCACGGCCGACATCGACCAGAGCCGCGCCACGACCCAGGAAGAGAAGTTCGATCCTGACGGTCAGGTTGTCCGCTCGACCACGACCAACGGCTCGCAATCCGCCGACAACAGCGGCCAGGCCGACGGCGGCGTGACTGCAGCCAACAACATCCCTGGCGGCGCTGCGCCCGGCACGACGCCCGTCGGCTCTACCAACTCGGAAAACGCCGAGACGACCAACTACGAAATCTCCAAGACCACCACGACCACGACCAAGGAGCCAGGCGAGGTCAAGAAGCTGGCCGTCGCCGTCGCCGTGGATGGCAAGTGGACGCCGGCCAAGGACGGCAAGGGCGAGCCGACCTATGCGCCGCGCACCGCCGAGGAGATCGCCCAGATCAAGTCGCTGGTCGCCGCCGCCGCCGGCATCGACGAGACACGCGGCGACAAGATCGAGGTCATCAACGTCCGCTTCAACCACGACACCGGCATCGAGGGCGGTCTGGACGGCAAGTCGTCGCTGCTGGACTTCTCCAAGAACGACATCATGCGCTTCGTCGAGCTGGGCATCCTGACGGTCGTCGCCCTGCTGCTGATCTTCTTCGTGCTGCGTCCCCTGCTGAAGACGGCGGCGGGCGGCGGGGCCAATCTGCCGGCGCTTGCGGGCGCGAACGGGGTACCCGTCACCACGGTGGCGACCACGGTCATCGGGGCCGACGGTCAGCCGCAGATGGTTCAACTGCCGGCGCCCAGCGAGATGGATCAGAAAATCGACATCGCCCGCATCGAGGGTCAGGTGAAGGCGTCCTCGGTCAAGAAGGTCGCCGATTTCGTTCAGGCGCATCCCGATGATGCGGCCGGCATACTGCGGACCTGGGTGGCGGAAGGCTGATGGCGAAGCTGGTCAACAAGAAGGCCTCGATCGACGATCCCAACAAGCTGTCGGGACCGGAGAAGGCCGCCGTCATCCTGCTGGCGCTGGGCGAGGAGCACACCGCCCTGTGGGAGCGGCTGGACGACGACGAGGTCAAGGAAATCTCCCAGGCGATGGCGACCCTGGGCAATGTCAGCGCCGAGGCGGTCGAGGCTCTGATGATCGAGTTCGTCTCGGGGCTGTCCGGCTCCGGCGCCGTGATCGGCAGCTATGAGCAGACGCAAAAGCTGCTGGCCGCTTTCCTGCCCAAGGATCGCGTCGACGGCCTGATGGAGGAAATCCGGGGCCCGGCCGGTCGCACCATGTGGGACAAGCTGGGCAATGTGAACGAGGCGGTTCTCGCGAACTATCTGAAGAACGAATACCCTCAGACCGTCGCCGTCATCCTGTCCAAGGTGCGTTCGGACCACGCCGCCCGCGTCCTGACCAGCCTGCCGGAAGACTTCGCCCTGGAATGCGTCCAGCGGATGCTGCGCATGGAGCCGGTGCAGCGCGAGATCCTGGACAAGATCGAGGCGACGCTGCGCACCGAGTTCATGTCGAACCTGGCGCGGACCTCCAAGCGCGACAGCCACGAGATGATGGCCGACATCTTCAACAGCTTCGACCGCCAGACCGAGGCCCGCTTCATCGGGGCCCTGGAAGAGCGCAACCGCGAGTCGGCCGAACGCATCCGCGCCCTGATGTTCGTGTTCGAGGATCTGTCGAAGCTGGATCCGGGCGGGGTGCAGACCCTGCTGCGCGCCGTGGAAAAGGACGCGCTGGGCCTGGCCTTGAAGGGGGCGTCCGAAGGGCTGCGCGAAATGTTCTTCTCCAACATGTCCGAGCGCGCCGCCAAGATCATGCGCGAGGACATGGAGTCGATGGGACCGGTGCGTCTGAAGGATGTCGACGGCGCCCAGATGGCGATGGTTCAGGTCGCCAAGGATTTGGCCGCCAAGGGCGACATCATGCTGGCTGGTCAGGGCTCCGACGACGAGTTGATCTACTGACATGACCCAGTCCCCTGAAATCCGGCGCCTCTTCGCCTTCGACACCGAGTTCGACGCGGACGGCACGGTCGTGCGCCCCGGCGCCTGGACGCCGGCCAAGCGCTCCTATCTGCCGGCCGAGGTCGAGGCCCTGGTCGCCCAGGGGCGTCTGGAAGCGCGCGAACAGGCCCTCGCCGAGGTCGAGAACATCCGCGCCATGGCCCTGAGCAATATCGCCCAGGCTGTCGCATCGGCCATGCCGACCCTGAAGGCTGTGGCCCAGGCGCACCGCGAACAGGCCGCTGACCTGGCCCTGGCTGCTGCGCGCACCATCGCAGGGGCCGCTCTGGACCAGTTTCCGCGTGCGCCGCTGAAAGCCGCTTTGGAACTGTTGGCGCAGGAAATCGACGCCTCGCCGCGTCTAGTGGTTCGCGCCTCGGGCCTGGATGACGAGGCGCGCGGCCTGATCGAGCGCGCCTGCGCCGACAGCGGATTCACCGGCGTGGTCGCCTTCCGCGATGAACCGGGCATGGCCCAGGCCGCCTTCCAGCTGGAATGGGCCGACGGGCGCGCTGATCACGATCCGCAAGGCTCGGCCGGCCGCGTCGCTGAGGCCCTGACCGCCGCCCTGGCCGCCGAGGCCGGACACGCCGAAACCCTTCCCGTCGACAGGAGCATGTTCTAATGGCATCCGACGACCTGGCGCTGGAGGAATTCTCCGGCCTTTCGGGCCTGCCGCCCCTGGACGACAGCGGCGAAAAGAGCGCCGCCGACCTGGCGACCGTCTTTGACGTGCCGGTCAACATCTCGGCCGTTCTGGGCAAATCGCACATGTCGGTGGCCCAACTGCTGAAGCTGAACAAGGGCTCGGTGCTGGAGCTGGACCGCAAGGTCGGCGAGGCGATCGACATCTTCGTCAACAACCGCCTGATCGCGCGCGGCGAGGTCGTCGTCGTCGACGATCGGCTGGGCGTGACCATGACGGAAATCATCAAGACCGAGGATTCGGGCGCCTGATTGGCGACCGGCTTTAGAGATTAGAGGAGAAGAACGATGCGTCTTCTGGTGGTAGGCAGACTGAGCGGCCAGCTCGCTTCGGCGGTGAAGATGGCCATGGCGCACGGCGCCAAGGTCAATCACGTCGAGCGCGCTGACCAGGCGACCGAACAACTGCGCCGGGGGCAGGGCGCCGACCTGCTGATGGTCGACTATCAGCTGGACATCGCCGCCCTGATCGCCGCCAACGAGGCCGAGCGGATCACCATTCCGGTCGTGGCCTTCGGCGTCGACGCCGACGCGCGGGAGGCGGCCGCCGCCATCAAGGCCGGCGCCAAGGAGTTCATCCCGCTCCCCCCTGACGCCGAACTGATCGCCGCCGTTCTGTCGGCCGTCGCTGATGACGAAAAGCCGATGATCTCGGCCGACCCCTCGATGAAGGCCGTGCTGCAACTGGCTAATCAGGTCGCGCGCTCGGAAGCCTCGATCCTGATCACCGGCGAAAGCGGCGTCGGCAAGGAGGTGATGGCGCGGTATCTGCACGAGCATTCGCGCCGGTCCGAACGCCCCTTCATCAGCGTCAACTGCGCCGCCATTCCCGACAATCTGCTGGAATCCGAACTGTTCGGCCACGAGAAGGGCGCCTTCACCGGCGCCGTCGCGCGCCGCATCGGCAAGTTCGAAGAGGCCGACGGCGGCACGCTTCTGCTGGACGAAATCTCCGAGATGGACGCCCGGCTTCAGGCCAAGCTGCTGCGCGCCATCCAGGAGCGCGTCATCGACCGCGTCGGCGGCTCCAAGCCGGTTTCGGTCAACATCCGCATCATCGCCACCTCGAACCGCGATCTGGCCAAGGCCGTGGCGGAAGGCACCTTCCGTGAGGACCTGCTGTATCGCCTGAACGTGGTGAACCTGCGCCTGCCGTCCTTGCGCGAGCGGCCCGGCGACATCGTGGTTCTGGCCGACCACTTCATCAAGAAATACGCCGCTGCCAACGGCGTGCCGGTGCGTCCGATCTCGGCCGCCGCGCGTCAGGCCATTTCGGCCCATCGCTGGCCGGGCAACGTCCGCGAGCTGGAAAACGCCATGCACCGCGCGGTGCTGCTGGCGACCGGCCCTGAGATCGACGTCGACGCCATCCGCCTGCCGGATGGTCAGCCGCTGAGCGGCGTGGGCGCGGGCATGATGGCGGGACAGGCCTATGAGGCGCCGCAAGCCGGGGTGGCCGCCCGCGCCGCCCAGGCGGCCGACGCCGTGACCCGCAGCTTCGTGGGCCAGACCGTGGCGGCGATGGAAAAGACGCTGATCCTGGACACCCTGACCCACTGCCTGGGCAATCGCACCCATGCGGCCAACATCCTGGGCATCTCGATCCGCACTCTGCGCAACAAGTTGAACGAATACGCCGATGAGGGCACGGCCATTCCGGCGCCGATGAGCGGCGTCTCCGCCTCGGGCTACGCGGCCTGAACCCATGCGCGCACCCGTGGAGCGCCGATGCGTCCTGACGGGGCTGGCCGCCTTGAGCGCGGTCGGCTGTTCGCCGCGCGCGGAATCACACCCTGCCGCGCCCGCCCCTCTGTCAGACGAGATTATTGATCTGTCCGACCTGGAAGCACGCAATGGCGGCCGTCTGGGCTTCGTCGTTCAGGACGCGGCGACAGGGCGTAAGCTGGTTTGGCGCGGCGACGAACGCTTCGTCTATTGCTCGACCTTCAAACTGTATCTGGCCGCCGCGACCCTGTTGCGGGTGCAGGCCGGGCAGGAGCGACTGGATCGCCGCATCTCCATCACTGCGGCGGACATGATCAACCACGCTCCGGTGACCGAGCCCGCCGTTGGCGCGAGCCTGACGGTCGAGCAGTTGATGAAGGGCGCGGTTGAGGTCAGCGACAACCCCGCCGCCAATCTGTTGCTGAAGGCCATGGGCGGCCCGTCGGCGATGCAGACCTTCTATCGCGGCATCGGCGACGACAGCACCCGCTCGGACCGTTTCGAGCCCGAGATGAATCGCCTGGACGGCGACAAGGATACGATCCTTCCCAACCAGTCGGTCGCCAATCTTGAACGTCTTTTTCTGGATCCGACCTCGCCCCTGACGGCGGCGTCGCGCGCCCTGTTGCTGCAGTGGATGACCGATACGCCCACGGGTCAGAATCGTCTTAGGGCTGGGACGCCAGCGGATTGGCGGGTGGCGCACAAGACGGGGACGGGGGGCTATGGGCCGACCAACGACATCGGCCTGTTGTATCCGCCGAACGGCCAACCTGTGATCGTGGCCGCCTATTACCACGCTGCCCGGGCGACATCGGACGACGCTAATGCGGCCGTGATCGCCGAGGCGACGCGTCGCGCGCTGAAGGTCTTGGGCCGTGGCTGATGCGCCGATCCTGATGAAGGACGGCATGGCGCGCCCGACGGGCCGCGACGTGATCGGCTGGCTGAACCGCGGCGAAGTGCTGATGGCGGTCGGCGTGATCGGCGTGATCATGCTGCTGATCCTGCCGGTGCCCAAGTTCCTTCTGGATCTGCTGCTGGCCTTCTCGCTGGTGTCCAGCGTGCTGATCCTGATGACCGCCGTGATGATGAAGCGGCCGCTGGATTTCGCCATCTTCCCGACGGTGTTGCTGGTCTCGACCCTGTTCCGGCTGGGCCTGAACCTGGCCTCCACGCGCCTGATCCTGACCCACGGCCAGGAAGGTCACGATGCGGCGGGTCAGGTCATCAACGCCTTCGGTCAGTTGATGATGGGCGGCAATTTCATCATCGGGGTGATCATCTTTGCGATCATTCTGGTGGTGAACTTCGTCGTCATCACCAAGGGCTCGACCCGGATCGCGGAAGTGTCCGCCCGCTTCACCCTGGACTCCATGCCGGGCAAGCAGATGGCCATCGACGCCGATCTGTCCTCGGGCCTGATCACCGAGGACCAGGCCAAGCTGCGCCGCAAGGAGCTGGAGCAGGAATCGACCTTCTTCGGCGCCATGGACGGCGCCTCCAAGTTCGTGCGGGGCGACGCCGTCGCGGGTCTGATCATCACCTTCATCAACGCCATCGGCGGCATACTGATCGGTACGCTGCAACACGGCATGCCAGCGATGGAGGCCGCCAACACCTATGTCCAGCTGACCATCGGCGACGGTCTGGTGACGCAGGTGCCAGCCATCATCATCTCGATCGCCGCCGGCTTCCTGGTGTCCAAGGCGGGCGTCGAAGGCACGGCGGACAAGGCGATGGTCACCCAGCTGGCGACCAATCCGGTGTCGCTGGGCGTGGTCTCGGGCGCCGCCGGTCTGATCGGCCTGATCCCCGGCATGCCGCTGATCCCGTTCGCGGCCCTGGCCATCGGCTCGGGCTTTATGGCCTGGCGGCTGGGCCGCAATCGCCTGAAGCCTCAGCCGACAGAGGCGGAGATCGCGGCGGCGGCCGCGGCCGCAAAACCCAAGGAAGACGTCGAAGAGCCCATCTCGAACATCTTGACCATCGACGAGGTGAAGATCGAGCTGGGCTATTCGCTGCTCAGCCTGATCAACGATCTGGAAGGCCGCCGGCTGACCGATCAGATCCGCGCGCTGCGGCGGTCGCTGGCCCAGGAATACGGCTTCGTCATTCCCCAGGTGCGCATCCTCGACAATATGCGCCTGCCGACCCAGGGCTATGCCATCCGCATCAAGGAGATGGAGACGGGCGCGGGCGAGGTGCGGCTGGGCCATCTGATGGCGATGGATCCGGCGGGCCGCCAGGTCGAGCTTCCGGGTGAGCATATGCGCGAGCCCGCCTTTGGCCTCCCGGCGACCTGGATCGAGGAAGGCCTGCGCGAAGAGGCGACGTTCCGGGGCTATACGCTTGTCGACCCGTCAACGGTCCTGACGACCCATCTGACCGAGATCCTGAAGGACAATATGGCCGATCTGCTGTCCTATGCGGAGGTGCAGAAGCTGTTGAAGGAACTGGGTCCCGAGGAGAAGAAGCTGGTCGAGGAACTGGTGCCCAGCGTGGTCACCGTTACGACGCTGCAGCGGGTGTTGCAGTCGCTTTTGCGCGAGAAGGTGTCCATTCGCGATCTGCCGGCGATCCTGGAAGGCCTGGCCGAGGCCGCGCCGCACAGTTCCAGCGTCACGACCCTGGTCGAACACGTCCGCGCGCGCCTGGGCCGCCAACTGTGCTGGCAGAACAAGGACGGCGATGGGGCCCTGCCGATCGTCACCCTGTCGCCGGAATGGGAAAACGCCTTCGCCGAAAGCCTGATCGGCAATGGCGAGGACAAACAGCTGGCGATGGCGCCGTCGCGCCTTCAGGACTTCATCCGCGCCGTGCGCGACACCTTCGAGCGGATCGCCATGACGGGCGAGAATCCGGTGCTGCTGACCGGCCCGATGACGCGGCCCTATGTGCGATCGATCATCGAACGCTTCCGCGGCCAAACCGTCGTGATGAGCCAGAACGAGATCCATCCCAAGGCCCGGTTGCGGACCCTGGGCCAGGTCTGATCCCGCCGACTTGGCAGTTTGACGTTTGACGCGGCGACGCACCCCGCTAAAGCTCCGCCGTCATGAGTCCGAACCCCCGATCCCAATGGTCGCGCCTGCGCGACTTTATGCGTACGCCGTCGTTGGCCCGGTCGATCTCGGCCATGCTGATCCTGGCGTTCGGGCTGCTGATCGTGGTCAATGCGACGACCTTCGTAATGATCCAGCGCACCTTCGCGTTGAACGAAACCATCGAGCATGCTCAGCAAATGCGGCGCGCCGCGCGTACGGTTCTGATTGCGAGCCTGAACGCCGAAACATCGCAACGCGGCTTTCTGCTGACGGGACGAAGCGATTTTCTCCAGCCCTACCGCGACGCCAGGGCCGACATGGAGCCCGCGCTGGCGTTTCTGGATGAGGGCGCGGCCCTCGATCCGACGCTGAAAGCCACCGTCGAACCCATCCACCGTCTAGGCGACAAGAAATGGGACGAGATGGAAAACACCGTCGCCTTGGCGCGCCAAGGTCGGATCGGACAGGCGATCCAGGCTGTACGGTCGGGCGAGGGCAAGCAATATATGGACGAGCTCCGAGCCGCCATCGAGAAGTTCGACAAGCTGAAGTCCGATCGGATCGACAGCCGACGCCGGGCGTCGGAAGTGTTCGGCCTCCTGACCGTCACGATGAACGCCATCGCGGGTCTGCTGGTCATCGTCCTTGCGCTGCTGTCAGCTTGGCTGGTTCGGCGTTACGTGTCCGAAATTCAATCCGCCCGTGCGACCCTCGACGCCGCCAACGCCAGCCTCGAAGACAAGGTCCGCGAGCGCACCGGCGACCTGATGCGCGCCAACGAGGAGATTCAACGCTTCGCCTATATCGTCAGTCACGACCTGCGTGCACCGCTGGTCAACGTGATGGGCTACACCTCCGAACTGGAGCAGGCGGGCAAGATCGTCGACAAGGCGATCTATGAGGCTGAAAAGACGCGCGTGGTCGATCCCGAGATCGTCACCGCCGTGCGAGAGGAGATGCCCGAAGCCATCGGCTTCATCCGCGCCTCGACCGAGAAGATGGACCGGCTGATCAACGCCATCCTGAAGCTGTCGCGCGAAGGTCGTCGCAACCTGCTTCCAGAGCCGCTGGACATGACGGCGATGGCGCAGAACATCGCCAACAGCGTCCATCACCAGACCGAAGCCTCGGGGGCGCGCATCGAGGTGCAGTCGCTGCCCGAGATCGAGAGCGACCGCATTTCGATGGAGCAGATCGTCGGCAATCTGATCGACAACGCCGTCAAATATCTGGATCACGACCGGCCGGGCGAAATCGTCGTGTCGGGAGAAGACGTGCCGGGCGGCTGGGTCGTCTACCGGGTCGCCGACAATGGGCGAGGCATCGCCCCACGCGACCATGAGCGGATCTTCGAACTGTTCCGGCGCTCCGGAAGACAGGATCGTTCTGGCGAGGGGTTGGGCCTGGCATTTGTGCGCAACAGCGTGCGTCGACTAGGCGGCACGATCGACGTTGAGTCCGAGCTGGGCAAAGGCTCGACTTTTCTGCTGAAATTCCCCAAACGACTGATCCTGTCTGAACCCGGAGGCGCGCTGTGACGCAACCCGTCAAAATCATCATGGTCGAAGACGACCACGGCCACGCCAAGCTGATCGAAAAGAACATCCGTCGGGCCAACATCAACAACGAGATCAAGCATTTCGACGAAGGCGGCGCGGCGCTGGACTATCTGTTCAGTGACGAAATCCTCGCCAATGGTCCGCTGCTGATCCTGCTCGACCTCAACCTGCCCGATATGTCGGGCACGGACATTCTGGAAAAGGTGAAGGCCAACGAGCGCCTCCGCCGCGCGCCGGTCGTGGTGCTGACGACGACCGACGACAAGGTCGAGATCCAGCGCTGCTACGATCTGGGCTGCAACGTCTACATCACCAAGCCAGTGGATTATGAATCCTTCGCCGGCGCGATCCGCCAGCTGGGTCTGTTCCTCTCGGTGATCCAGGCGCCGGAGATCTGACGATCGACGCGCCAAAGCCTATTCGCCTGCTCTACATCGACGACGACCGGGGTCTGTCCCGGCTGGTCGAAAAAGAGCTGGGGCGTCACGGCTATGCCGTCACCTGCGCGCCGGATGGCGATGCGGGGTTGGAGCTGTTGCAGCAGGGTGAGTACGACATCTGCGCGCTGGACCACTATATGCCGACGCGAGACGGGCTGGACGTCTTGCCGGACATTCTGGCCCTGACGGCGCCGCCGCCCGTCGTTTATGTGACGGGCGCGCAGGATGGGCGGATCGCCGTTGCGGCCCTTCGGGCGGGCGCGGCGGACTATGTCATCAAGGACGTCTCTGAGGATTTCACCTCCCTGTTGCGCTCGGCCTTGGAGGACGCCTTGTCGCGTCGTCGGCTGGAGCGCGAGAACGAACTGGCGCAGGAAGAAATCCGCCGGGCGCGCGATCGGGCCGAGGCCATGCTGCGTGAGGTGAACCACCGCGTCGGCAACTCGCTGCAGCTGGTGTCCAGCTTCATGTCCTTGCAGATGCGCCACGTCACCGATCAGGGCGCCAAGGACGCGCTGCGGGAATCGCAGGCGCGGATCGAGGCGGTCGCCCATGTTCACCGCCGCCTCTATACCTCGGGCGACATGAGTCACGTGGCCATGGATGAATATCTGGTCGGGCTGATGGACGAACTGTCCAAGTCCATCGGGCCGGATGACGGATCGCCCAAGCTGACGCTGGACGCTGAACCGCTTTCCGTGACGACAGATCAGGCCGTGTCGATTGGCGTCATCGTCACCGAACTGGTCACCAACGCCGTCAAATACGCCTATGCGCCGGGGCAGGGGGGCGAGATCCGCATCCATATGCGCCGCGAAAACGAGAATCGCGTGATGCTGACGGTCGAGGACGACGGTCCCGGCATGGGCGACGGAACGCCCAAGGGCACGGGTCTGGGCGGCAAGATCATTTCCGCCATGGCGTCAGGCCTGCGGTCGGCCGTCGAGTTCGACGGCGCTCACAAGGGCGTGCGCGCCAGGTTGTCGTTCGACCTTTAGGTCGGTTTCGTCATGTTGCAGTTCGGCGTTCGCAAACCCGCTTCGGATTATCGTCACCGCGCCACCGCGTTCGGCATCGTCGAACGTAACGGCCTGATCGCCTGTGTGCGCGTGGAACGCGAGACCGGTCCCTATTTCGATCTGCCCGGCGGCGGCTTGGATATCGAGGAGACAGAGGTTCAGGCCCTGATCCGCGAGTTCGTCGAGGAAACCGGCCTGACGGTCTCGCCGCTGAACCGCATCGCCGAGGCCAGCCAGTATTTCGTGCGTTCGACCCGCGAGCCGGTGAACAATGTCGGCGGGTTCTGGACCGCCACTGTGGCGGCCGAAAATCCCGATGCGAAATGCGAGGACGATCACACCCTGGTGTGGCTGGATCCGACCTTCGCCATCTCGCGGTTGCGTCACGATTCTCACGCCTGGGCTGTCGCCGTCTGGCTGCGCCGCCCAAGCTGAGCCTTACGGAACGGCCTTCCTACGAAGTCGTTTGTTTTTCGAACCGCAAGAACATGTCGCGGCGATGAAAACAGGAGATTTCGATGGCTGATCACGACCGTATCGAAGGCGCCGCCAAGAACATGGGCGGCAAGGTCAAGGAAGGCGTCGGCAAGATGACCGGCGACACCAAGCTGCAAGCCGAGGGCAAAGCCGATCAAGTCGAAGGCAAGGTCCAGAATACTGTCGGCGGCGTCAAGGATAGCCTCCGCGACAAGGCCTAAGCCTCACTGGAATGCGCGAAAACAAGAAACACCGTCCGCCAAGCGCGGGCGGCGTTTTTTGCATGACTTAGCGCGTCAATGCGCGCATCGCCTTGTCGAGGCCTTCCAGCGTCAGCGGGAACATCCTCTGCTCCATCACCTCGCGTAGCAGGCCGACGGAAGCGGTATAATCCCAGTACCGCTCCTGAACGGGATTGAGCCAGACCGACTTCTCCCACTGCTGGCGCGCCCGCTTCATCCATACGGTGCCGGCCTCTTCGTTCCAGTGCTCGACGGAGCCGCCGGGCATGGTGATCTCATAGGGGCTCATCGTCGCATCGCCGACGAAGATGGCGCGCCAGTCGCCAGGGTATTTGTGCAGCAGATCCCACGTCGGGATACGCTCGGTGTGGCGCCGGCGATTGTCCTTCCAGACCCCTTCGTAGAGGCAGTTGTGGAAGTAGAAGAACTCCAGGTTCTTGAACTCGGTCTTGGCCGCCGAGAACAACTCCTCAACCAGTTTGATGTGACCGTCCATCGAACCGCCGATGTCGAGGAACAGCAGCACCTTGATCGTATTGCGTCGCTCCGGCCGCATCTGGATGTCCAGCCAGCCCTGACGCGCGGTGCCGTCGATGGTGCCGTCGATATCCAGCTCGTCCGGCGCGCCGTGTCGGGCGAAACGGCGCAGACGACGCAGCGCCACCTTGATGTTGCGGGTGCCCAATTCGATCGTGTCGTCCAGGTTCTTGAACTCGCGCTTTTCCCAGACCTTGACCGCCCGACCCTGCTTGCCCGGACCGCCGATGCGAACGCCTTCGGGGTTATAGCCGCCGTGTCCGAAGGGGCTGGTCCCGCCCGTGCCGATCCATTTCGAGCCGCCGGAATGACGCTCCTTCTGCTCTTCCAGACGCTGCTTCAGCGTCTCCATCAGCTTGTCGAATCCGCCCAGCGCCTCAATCTGGGCCTTCTCCTCGTCGGTCAGATATTTTTCGTTCAGCAGCCGTAGCCAGTCCTCGGGAATGTCGGTGGTCAGGTCTTCGCCCGTTCCGACGGACTCGACGCCCTTGAACACCGTCCCGAACACCTGATCGAACCGATCATAGTGTTTCTCGTCCTTGACCAGGACGGCGCGAGACAGGTGATAAAAGGCCTCGACCTCGCGCCCGGCCACGTCGCGATCCATGGCCTCCATCAGATGGAGCCATTCCTTCATCGACACCGGAACCTTGGCGTCGCGCAGCGCGGTGAAGAAGGGCAGGAGCATGAGAGGGATGTGAACCCGGATCAGCCGCGCCGCAAGATGAACTCGTGGTCGCGCCAGGCGCCGACGGGATAGTCGTATTCTCCCGCCTTCTCGAAACCGTAGGCGGCGTAGAGGCGCTGGGCCTTGTCGTTGCCGCTCCAGACGCCGATCCACAGCGGTCCGTCCGTATGGGTTTGCATCCAGTCCAGAGACAGCTTCAGCAGTCTGGTTCCAAGGCCCAGACCTTGCGCCGCCCTGGACACATAGAGCCGGCGCAGCTCCATGTGCGACGGTCTGGCCTCGGGGTGGGGCAGGCCATTGGGGCCGGCGTTGGCGAAGGCCAGCAATTCGCCGTCGCGGTCGGCCACCCACCAGGCGCAGTCAGGCTCCGCCAACTTCTTCAGCGTCGGCTCCAGATCGAAACTGGCGTCCAGAAACGCGTTCAGGTCGGCTTTCGGGTAGGGGATGCCGAATCCCTCGACGAAGGTGTCGATAAAGGTCTGGCGGCCCAGGGCGCCCAGGGCGGCGGCGTCTTCGGGGCGGGCAGGGCGGATCACGATCTCGGTCATGCGTCGGCTCTAGCGCGCGCCTTGGTGCGCGTCACGGGCGACAAGTCCGAAAGCCCGGCGTATCGTCGCTTCAATGTCCCTGCCGATCTTCACCCATCCCTCCATGCTGTCCCACGCGCCGGGCGCGGGGCATCCTGAAAGTCCCGAGCGGCTGAAGGCGGTGCTGGATGCTCTGGAGGATGCAGGCCTGGCCCGCGACCGCCGCGCCGCGACCCAGGCCGAGGTTGGGGATCTGGAGCGGGTGCATCCCGCCGCCTATGTCGCACGCCTGCTGGACGCCTCCCCGGCCGCAGGCATGGTCCAGCTGGATGCCGACACCGTCCTTTCGCCCGGCAGCGTGCCGGCCGCGCGGCTGGCGGCGGGGGCGGCGATCGATGCGGTGCGAGCCGTGGCGCGGGGAGAGATGGATCGCGCTTTCGCCGCCGTGCGCCCGCCGGGCCACCATGCCGAGCCGGACCGCGCGATGGGATTCTGCCTGTTCTCCTCCGTCGCCGTCACGGCGCGTCTGGCTCAATCGGAAGGGATGGCGCGGGTGGCGGTGGTCGATTTCGACGTTCACCACGGCAATGGCACCCAGGCGGCGTTCGAAGACGACGACAGCCTGTTCCTGGCCTCCATCCACCAGATGCCGCTCTATCCCGGCACGGGCGCGGCGTCAGAGACGGGCGTCGGCAATATCGTCAACGCCCCCGTCGCGCCCCATGCGGCGCGCGAGAACTGGCGCGCGACCTTCGCCGGCGGATTGATGCCCGCGCTGGAATCGTTCCGGCCGGACCTGATCCTGATCTCTGCCGGTTTCGACGCCCACCGGCGCGATCCCTTGGCGCATCAGTCGCTGGAGGCCGAGGATTTCGCCTGGGCGACGCGCGCGATTCTGGAAGTCGCGCGTCGGACCTGTTCGGGCAAGGTTGTGTCGGCGCTTGAGGGCGGTTACGACCTTGAAGGACTAGGCCGCTCTGCGGTCGCCCACGTCGCTGCGCTCGGGGAGGACTGAGGACGCTTAACGCCTTGAAACCAAAGGCCCGTCCGTTTGTCATGTCAGCCCCCGCCCTGTCCCTCGATTCGACCGAACCGTCCGTGTCCCCGCCTGACGCTGCACCATCCGTCGGCGCGCTTGTCGCTGTCCGTCCCGGCGCCATCATCCTGACGCGTCACGGCGAGCCGGCCCTGTCGCGCAAATGTTTGATCTCTGCCCGCCAGTACGGCGACTGGTGGGCGAAATATGAGATCGGCGGCCTGCTGGCCGGTCAGACTCCGCCGCCCGAACTGGTTGCGGCGGCGCAGGGCGCTGGGGCCATCTACGCCTCGACCCGTCAGCGCGCCCAGGAAACCGCCGCCGCGGTCGCGGCGGGGCGCGAGGTCATGGCTGATGTCATGTTCATCGAGGCGCCCTTGCCGCCGCCGCCGATTCCAGAATGGATCAAGCTGTCGCCCAAATGGTGGGGCGTGGTGTCGCGTTTCTGGTGGCATGCTTTCGATCATCACGGCGGCCAGGAGACCCGCGCCCAGGCCGAGGCGCGCGCCGATCAGGCGGCGCAAAAGCTGATTGCGCGAGCCGAGAGCGGTCAGGACGTGCTGGTCTTCGCCCACGGCTATTTCAACCATATGGTCGGGCGCGCGCTGAAGGCCGACGGCTGGAAGCTGGTCCAGAACCAGGGGTTCAAATACTGGTCGCAGCGTCGCTACGAGAAACGATAGCCGCTTCTGACGTTGATGCGCCCGGCGCTCGCCTCTAGGGTCCGCGCCATGACCGATACCGCCGCCGCCATCCCCGCCGATCTCAGCTTCGAAGACGCCCTGAAGCGCCTGGAGACCATCGTCTCTCGCCTGGAATCCGGCCAGGCGCCGCTGGAAGAATCGATCGCCCTCTATGAAGAGGGCGCCAAGCTGAAGGCGCATTGCGAGGCGCGGCTGAAAGCAGCTCAACTGCGTGTGGAAAAGATCGTGGTCGGCCCGGACGGTCAGGCCAAGGGCGTCGAGGCGGCGTCGTTCGAATGATCCCTATGTCGTCTCCGAGCCTGGTCTGGAGCCGGTTCTCGTGAACCGCGTCATCGCCGCGAACTCGCCGGAACAGGCGGTGATCGATCGCGTGGCCGAGGTCGCCGATCTGGTCACGGTCGCGCTGGATGAACTGCTGCCGCGCGCCGAGGGCCCGGAATCCCGCCTGACCGAGGCGATGCGCTATGCGGCGCTGGGTCCCGGCAAACGCTTGCGGCCGTTCTTCGCGCTGGAGGCGGCACGCCTTTTCGACATCGATGAGCGATCGGTATTGCGCGCCGCCTGCGCGCTGGAATGCGTGCACGCCTACAGCCTGGTTCACGACGACCTGCCGTGCATGGACGACGACGATGTGCGCCGGGGCCGGCCGACCGTTCACCGGGCCTATGATGAGGCGACGGCAGTGCTGGCCGGCGATGCGCTGCAGACGGCCGCCTTTGACATCATCCTGCACGACGACACCCATGAGGATGCGGCCGTGCGCTGTGAACTGGCGGCGCGGCTGTCGCTGGCGTCCGGCGCGCGGGGCATGGCGGGCGGTCAGATGATCGATCTGCTGGGCGTGCGCGATGACCTCGGCGGCGTGGCGCGAATGCAGCGACTGAAGACCGGCGCCCTGTTCGCCTACGCCTTCGAAATCCCGCTGATCATCGCCGACGCCTCGGCCCAACATCGCCACGCTCTGATTAGCTTCGCCCACGACGTCGGCTTGGCCTATCAGATCGTCGACGACCTGCTGGATGCCGAAGGCTCGGCCGAGGAAATGGGCAAGGCGGCCGGGGGCAAGGACGCAGCGCTGGGCAAGACCAATTTCGTCACCATGTTGGGTCTGGAGGCGGCGCGGCAAAGGGTCGCGCACCTCGCAAATCAGGCCCGGTCGCATCTGGAGCCGTTCGGCGACGAGGCCGAAATCCTCAGGGCCAGCGTGGACTTTGTGCTAAAGCGCCGGTCCTGATACGAAACGTTGAAACGACCTGCGGGTTGATCGACCAGACTTTCCAAGGTTTTACGGCTGATGCCCGACACCCCGCTACTCGACACCGTCAAGACGCCCGCCGACACGCGGGACTTCGATATCGCTCAGTTGAAACAGCTGGCGCAGGAGGTGCGGGCCGAAACGATCGACGCCGTGTCCGTCACCGGCGGCCATCTGGGAGCGGGCCTGGGCGTGGTCGAACTGACCACGGCGCTGCACCATGTGTTCGAGACGCCCAAGGACATCCTGATCTGGGACGTCGGGCACCAATGCTATCCGCACAAGATCCTGACCGGACGGCGCGACCGCATCCGCACCCTGCGCCAGGGCGGCGGCCTGTCGGGCTTCACCAAGCGTAGCGAGAGCGAATACGATCCGTTCGGCGCCGCCCACGCCTCGACCTCGATCAGCGCGGCCCTAGGCTTCGCCGCCGCGCGCGATCAGAAGGGCGAGAAGAACCGCGTCGTGGCCGTCATCGGCGACGGCTCCATGTCAGCCGGCATGGCCTATGAGGCGATGAACAACGCCGCCGAGGCGACCAGCGGCCAGCTGATGGTCATCCTGAACGACAACGACATGTCGATCGCGCCGCCGGTCGGCGGGATGAGCGCTTATTTGGCCGGCCTTGTGTCGGGCGGCGCCTATCAGAACGTCCGCCGCCTGGGCAAGACGGTGGCCCAGCACCTGCCGCGCCCTTTCCGCAAGGCGGCCAAGAAGGCTGAGGAATACGCCCGCGGCATGGTCACCGGCGGCACCTTCTTTGAGGAGTTAGGCTTCTATTACGTCGGTCCGATCGACGGCCACGACATGGACAATCTGGTGCCGATCCTGAAGAAGGCGGCCGCCATCGAGGACCGTCCGGTTCTGGTTCACGTCGTGACGCAGAAGGGCAAGGGCTATGCCCCCGCCGAAAGCAGCGCCGACAAACTGCATGCAGTCGTCAAGTTCGACGTGGTCTCGGGCAAGCAGGCCAAGGCCATCTCCAACGCCCCCAGCTATACCAAGGTGTTCGGAACCGAGCTGATCAAACACGCCAAGGTCGATCCGTCGATCGTGGCGATCACGGCGGCCATGCCGTCCGGCACGGGTCTGGACCTGTTCGGCCAGGCGTTTCCTGAGCGGACCTATGACGTCGGCATCGCCGAACAGCACGCGGTGACCTTTGCGGCCGGCCTGGCGGCGGACGGAATGAAGCCGGTCTGCGCGATCTATTCGACCTTCCTTCAGCGCGGTTACGATCAGGTGGTCCACGACGTGGCGATCCAGTCGCTGCCGGTGCGTTTCGCCATGGATCGGGCGGGCCTGGTTGGGTCGGATGGCGCCACGCACGCGGGATCGTTCGACATCGGCTTCATGGGCGCGCTGCCTGGCATGGTGCTGATGGCGGCGGCGGATGAGGCCGAACTGGCGGCGATGATTTCGACCTCGCTGGCCATCGACGACCGGCCCAGCGCCTTCCGCTATCCGCGCGGCGACGGGGTGGGCGTGGAAATCCCGGAACTGGCCGCCCCGCTGGAGATCGGCAAGGGCCGGATTGTGCGCGAGGGGACTTCGGTCGCCATCCTCAGCCTGGGCACGCGTCTGCAGGAATCGCTGAAGGCGGCGGATATGCTGGCCGCCAAGGGTGTGTCGGCCACCGTCGCCGACGCCCGCTTCGCCAAGCCGCTGGACGCCGATCTGATCCTGCGTCTGGCGCGCGAGCACGAGGCTCTGATCACGGTCGAAGAAGGCGCCATGGGCGGCTTCGGCGCCTTCGTGCTGCAACTGCTGGCCGAGAAAGGCGCGCTGGACAGCGGGCTCAAGATCCGCACCCTGAACCTGCCCGACGTCTTCCAGGACCAGGATGCGCCCATGGCCATGTACGCCCAGGCCGGCCTGAACGCCGAACACGTCACAGCCGCCGCGCTTCAGGCCTTGGGCGTGTCGGTGAGCCAGGCCGCTAGAGCGTAGATCAGGCCCGGTCGCGGATCCGCATCGCCCCGCGCTCGCCGGTCTCCACCTCAAACCGGCCGGTAGCGCGGATCAGGTCCGACAGCTTGGCGTAGCCATAGGTGCGCTGGTCGAAGTCGGGATGGGCGTTGCGCAGCCGATTGCCGATGCCGCCCACCGCGACCCATCCGTCGCCGTCCTCGTCCATATCGGCGATGATGGCCGCGATCAGACGCGCGGCCTCGGACGGTTTGCGCTTGGTCGCCGGCGCTTCAGCGACGGGCGACTTGGCGCCGGCGTCGACCGGAACTGGTGCAATCAGGTTCTCGGTGTAGATGAAGCGGGTGCAGGCCTGACGGAAGCTTTCGGGCGTCTTCTGCTCGCCGAACCCATAGACGTCGACGCCCTCTTCGCGGATGCGGGCGGCCAGTCGGGTGAAATCGGCGTCGGAAGACACCAGGCAGAAGCCGTCAAACCTCCCGGAATGCAGCAGGTCCATCGCATCGATGACCAGGGCGATGTCGCCTGAGTTCTTGCCCTTGGTGTTAGCGAAATTCTGCTGGGGCTGGATGGCGAAACGCGCCAGGACCCGCGTCCAGCCGGCGATCTGCGGGCTGGCGAAGTCGCCGTAGATTCGTCGCGCCGAGGCCTCGCCCAAGGTGGCGATTTCGCTGAACAGCGCCTCTGCGATGCGGGCGGAAGCATTCTCCGCATCGATCAGGACCGCGAGGCGAGGGGCCTTGTCGTCAGCCATGGCGGATGTCCTTTTCCTGCGCCGCCAATCTGCGGTGCAACGAACCCTACAACTGACCCATCGTATTGTCGTGATCCACGGCTTGCTTCTTTAGCCAGCCGACGAAGGCGGTCGCGCTGGGCGAGGGCGGCCGGTCGCGGGGCTGCACGACATAGTAGGCGAAGCCGACCGCCTCTGACCCGTCAGGGAAGGGCGCGACCAGACGGCCGGACGCCAGGTCCGCCTGGGCCAAGGTGCGTTTCGCCAGGGCTACGCCGCGCCCCGATATGGCGGCCTCGATCAACAGACCTGACTGGTTGAAGCGCGAGCCTCGACGCGGGTCGGGGTGACGAATGCCCCGCGCCTTGAGCCACATGGCCCAGTCCGGTCGGCTGGGGTCGCCGTCGTTGGACATGTCGTGCAGCAGAGTGTGTCCGATCAGGTCGCCCGGCTTTCGAATCGGCTTGTCCCCATCCATCAGCGACGGGGCGCAGACCGGCAGCACCGTCTCGGTCATCAGCCGATCAACCGTCAGGCCGGGATAGTCGCCGGGACCGTAGCGGACCGCCAGATCGACCTTGCCCTCGCTCAGGTCCGCCGGCTCCATGTCGGCCGAGATCCACAGTTCGATCTCGGGATGGGCGGTGTGAAAGTCGTCCATGCGCGGCATCAGCCATTTGGAGGCGAAGCCGGGCGCGACGCTGATCGACACCTGTTTGCGACGAGGCGGTTCGCGCAACAGGGCCGAAGCGTCCATCAGCCGCTCAAACCCCTCGCGCAGCAGCGGCACGGACGAGCGGCCCAGGTCGGTCAGTTGCAAGCCCCGCGCCTCGCGCACGAACAGCGGCCCGCCGACGATGTCTTCCAAGAGGCGGATCTGCTGGCTGACGGCGCCGGGCGTCACCGACAGTTCGTCGGCGGCGCGCGAGAAGTTCAGATGCCGCGCGGCGGCCTCGAAGGCGCGCAGGGCGTTTAGCGGGAGCAGGGGACGGGCCATCGCGGATAGAAATCCTATCAGCGAGACAAAGGCAATCTGGTTTGCGGCTCTGGGCGGGGAAGACGAAGGTTCGCGCCCTGCCGTCGTCCCTGTTTCCTCTCCCGACGGCCCTGAAAGCAAGACGATGCGTGTATTCCTCGCCTCCATTCCGCTTGAGGCCGCCAAGATCGTGATCATCGGCGGCGGCGAGCCGGCGCTGGCCAAGCTGCGACTGTTCCTGAACACGCCGGCCGAGGTGGTCTGGTTCGCGCCCGACGGCGCGCCTGCACGGATCGAGACGCCTCTGACGGCGCCCGAGCCGGTGTTGCGTTCGCCGGACGCAGCGGACCTTGAAGGCGCGCGTCTGGTCTTCATGGCGTTGCAAGACGCGGATGAGCTGGCGCGGCTGGGGGGCTTGGCGCGGGCTGCGGGCGCCCAGGTCAATGTTGTGGACCAGCCGGCGCTCAGCGATTTCCAGACCCCGGCCCTGATCGACCGCGACGAGGTCGTGATCGGCGTGGCGACCGGTGGTTCGGCGCCCATTCTGGCGCGGGACATCCGCAAAGCCATCGAGGGCGTGCTGCCCGCCGGACTGGCGAATGTGGCGCGGCTGGCGCGCGAGCTGCGCGATACGGTCAAGGCCAGCGTGCCGGACTTCATGGCGCGGCGGCGCTTCTGGGAAAAGGCGTTCCGGGGACCGGCTGCGACGCTGGCGGCGGAAGGTCGGACGGCCGAGGCTCGGCGCGAAATGCTGCGCCTGTTGAACTCGGCTGCACCCGAACAGGGCGTGGTTCATATCGTCGGCGCCGGGCCGGGCGATCCGGAACTGCTGACCCTGAAGGCGCTGCGCGTGCTGCAGGACGCCGACGTCATCATCCACGACCGTCTTGTGCCCGAGGCGGTGCTGGAACGGGCGCGGCGCGACGCCAAGCGGCTGTATGTGGGCAAGGCGCGCGGCGAGCATTCGGTGCCTCAGGATCAGATCGAGGCTCTGATGATCGAGGAGGCCCGCGCCGGTCATCGGGTCGTGCGACTGAAGGGCGGCGATCCCTTCGTCTTCGGTCGCGGCGGCGAGGAGCTGGGCGCCATGCGCGCGGCCGGGGTCCCGGTCTTCGTTGTGCCGGGCGTGACGGCGGCCCTGGCCTGCGCGGCCTCGGCGGGCATTCCCCTGACCCACCGCGATCACGCCCAGGCGGTGACCTTCGTGACGGCCCAGGCCAAGCCGGGCGGCGTCGAGGCGGACTGGACAAAGCTGGCTGGCCCCAACCACACCTTGGCCATCTACATGGGGTCAGACCGAGCCGAGGAGACGGCTGCGCGGCTGATTGCGGCGGGTCGTTCGCCCTCGACGCCGGTCGCCATTGTCGAGAACGGCAGCCGCCCGGACGAGCGGGTTCTGGCCGGGCGACTGGACGGGCTGGGCGCCCTGGTGCGCGGCGCCGATCTGACCGGCCCGGCCCTGCTGTTCGTCGGCGAAACGGCGGCCTTCTCGGCGGCCCAGTTGGATGTTCGAGCGGAGGTCGCGGCGTGAAGATCGTGACCGCAAACCGCCTGTCGGATGGCCGCGTCATCTATGCGGGCGCCGGCAATCAGCCGGTGGAGCAACTGGCCCAAGCCTCGGTGCTGGATGAGGCGACGGCGGAGATCGTGCTGGCTGACGTGGCTGGGCGGCCGGATGTCTTCGTGAATCCCTATCTGTTCGACGTTCAGGACCGCACGCCTTCGGGCCGTGATCGGCTGAAGGAGCGCATCCGCTCGGCCGGGCCGACCGTCGGTCACAGCGTCGTCGGAGGCGTGGGCTGATGTATCGCTATGACGAGTTCGACCACGCCCTGGTGCGTGAGCGGGTCGAGGAATTCTCAGACCAGGTGGCGCGGCGCGCATCCGGCGCCCTGACCGAAGACGAGTTCAAGCCGCTGCGGCTGATGAACGGCGTCTATCTGCAGCTTCACGCCTATATGCTGCGCGTCGCCATTCCCTATGGTGTGATGAGTAGTCGTCAGATGCGCCGGCTGGGCCATATCGCGCGGACCTACGACAAGGGCTACGGTCACTTCACCACCCGCTGCAACATTCAGTACAACTGGCCGGCCCTGACCGACCTGCCGGCGATCCTCAGCGACCTGGCCGATGTCGAGATGCACGCCATCCAGACCAGCGGCAACTGCATCCGCAACACCACCACAGACGTCTTCGCCGGCGCCGCCGACGACGAGATCGAGGATCCGCGCCCCTGGTGCGAGATCATCCGCCAGTGGTCGACCATCCACCCGGAGTTCAGCTTCCTGCCGCGCAAGTTCAAGATCGCGGTGATCGGGGCCGGGAAGGACCGGGCGGCGATCCGCACCCACGATGTCGGCCTGCAGATCGTGAAGGGCGAGGACGGCGAAACGGCCTTCCGCGTCTTCGTCGGCGGCGGGCAGGGACGTTTGCCCCATATCGGTCAGGAGATCGCCTCGGCCGTCCCGGCGGCGGACCTGCTGGCTTATCTGACCGCCATTCTGCGGGCCTGGAACCTGCTGGGGCGGCGCGACAACATCCACAAGGCGCGGATAAAGATCCTGGTCGCGTCGCTGAGCATCGAGGCCTTCCGCGAGGAGGTGGACAAACACTACGCCACCCTGCGCCACGAGGATCTGCGCGTCCCCGAGGACGAGGCCGAGCGGATCAAGGCCTATTTCGCTCCGCCGCCGTTCGAGGATCTGCCCAAGGTCAGCGGCCCGTTCGACCGCGCCATGCTGGCCGATCCCGACTTCGCCAGGTTTGCGCGCAACAACGTCCGCCGTCACCGTCAGCCGGGCTACGCCTCGTTGGTGGTGTCGCTGAAGCCGGTCGGCGGCGTGCCCGGCGACATCACGGCGGACCAGATGGATGTGGTGGCGGACCTGGCCGAGCGGTATTCGTTCGACGAGCTGCGCGCCGCCTATGAGCAGAACCTTGTCCTGCCCCATGTGAAGCTGGACGATGTGCCGACCGTCTGGCGGGCGTTGCGGGAGGCGGGGCTGGCCACGGCCAACGCCGATCTGGCGACGGACGTGATCGCCTGCCCGGGCCTGGACTATTGCAGCCTGGCCAACGCCCGGTCGATCCCGGTGGCCCAGGCGTTGTCCAGGCGGCTGGCCGATCTGGACTATCAGGAGAGGCTGGGGCCGGTCCGCATCAATATGAGCGGGTGCATCAACGCCTGCGGCCATCACCACGTCGGCCACATCGGCGTGCTGGGCGTCGATCGCAAGGGCGAGGAATACTACCAGATCACCGTCGGCGGTTCGCCGGACGAGCAGGCGGCGCTGGGCGACATCGTCGGCAAGAGCTTGCCGGCGGACGAGGTCGCGCCTGCGATCCAGCGCACCCTGGATCGCTACCTGAAAATCCGCGCCGAGGGCGAGCGGTTCATCGACACGGTGCGCCGTGTCGGACCCGATCCCTTCCGCGACGCCATCTATGAGACGCTCGATGCAACGGCTTGAGGGCATACAGAACGGGCTGCGCCTGTCGGTGACGACCCCACTGGAGGAGGTCGAGGCCGCCGCGGCGAGCGAAGACACGCTGGTGCTGGTGTTCGGCGCCTTCCGCGACGGGCGCGGCTTCTCGCTGGCGGCGGTGCTACGAGAGCGTGGTTACGCCGGGCGGCTGATCGCGGCGGGCAAGGTCCTGCCGGATCAGGCGCGACACCTGCGGCGTTCAGGCTTTGACGCGGTGGAGCTGGCCGAAGGCGCGGATGCGGAGGCCTGGGACCGGATGGACCGGGCGTTCAGCGCCGCCTACCAGCCCGCCGTCGACCCCGCGCCCACCATTTGGCAGCGGCGGCGTGCGGCGTCGAACGACCGCGATCTGGACGCCTTGGCCGATCGGCTGAACCGCAAGACCGAGGGCAAGGACGCGTCCGAAATCCTGAAGGCGGCGCTGGATCCGGCGCTGGGTTTGCGGGTCGGCGCCATCTCGTCGTTCGGCGCCGAGTCTGCCGCCCTGCTGGACATCATCGCCGGCGAGGACAAGACCGTGCCGGTCGTCTTTCTGGAGACGGGCCAGCATTTCCTCCAGACACTGTCCTATCGCACCCAACTGACCAAGGCGCTGGGCCTGACCGACGTGCGGCTGGTCACGCCGGATGCGGGCGAGAAGGCGACGCTGGATGCGCGCGACGACCTGTGGAAGACCGATGCCGACGCCTGCTGCGACCTGCGAAAAGTGCGACCGCTGGCGCGGGCGACCGCCGGGTTCAATGCGCTCATCACCGGGCGAAAACGCTATCAGGCCGCGACGCGGGCAAATCTGAAGCCGTTCGAGGTGCTGGACGGGGTGCTGCGGATCAATCCGCTGGCGAACTGGGATTCGGACGACGTCGAGGCCTGGCTGGACGACAACGACCTGCCGCGCCATCCGCTGGTCGAGCAAGGCTATCCGTCCATTGGCTGCTGGCCCTGCACCCGCGCGGTCCAGGACGGCGAAGACGCCCGCGCCGGACGTTGGTCGGGCATAGACAAGGTCGAGTGCGGCATCCACTTAGGGCAACGCCAAGCCGCCGCCTGATCCGCCCTGTTTCGACCTTCGCCTGAAAGCCTGACCTTGTCTGCTACGTCATCCGTCATCGACCTGATCGGCAATACGCCGCTGGTGCGCCTGAACCGCCTGTCCGATGCGACGGGCTGCGAAATCCTGGGCAAGGCCGAGTTTCTGAATCCCGGCGGTTCGATCAAGGATCGCGCGGCCCTGTCGATCGTGCAGGGCGCGCGGGCGTCGGGCGTGCTGAAACCCGGCGGGACGATCGTCGAGGGCACGGCCGGCAACACCGGCATCGGCCTGGCCCTGGTCGGGGCGGCCTTGGGTCATCCGGTCGTCATCGTCATTCCGCGCACCCAGTCGGAAGAGAAGAAATCCGCGATCCGTTCGCTGGGCGCGCGGCTGGTCGAGGTGGACGCTGCGCCCTTTTCCAGCCCGAACCACTTCGTCCACTATTCCGGGCGTCTGGCCGCGGAGCTGAACGACAGCGAAGAGGCCGGCGCCATCTGGGCCAATCAGTTCGACAACACCGCCAATCGCGGGGCCCACTACAACACGACCGGCCCCGAAATCTGGACGCAGACCAACGGTCAGGTCGACGCCTTCGTCTCGGCCGTCGGCTCGGGCGGGACCATCGCCGGCGTCGGCGCCTATCTGCGCGAACAGAAGCCGGATGTGACCATCGCCCTGGCCGATCCAGCGGGCGCGGCCATGTTCAACTGGTTCACCAAGGGCGAGATGACGGGAGAGGGATCGTCGATCACCGAGGGGATCGGCGTGGCCCGCATCACCGGCAATCTGGAAGGCTTCAGGCCCGATTACGCCTATCGGATCGAAGACGCGGAGTTCCTGCCGATCCTGTTCGACCTGGTGAAGCACGAAGGCCTGTCGCTGGGCGGATCGGCGGGGGTGAACATCGCCGGCGCGGTGCGGCTGGCGCGCGAGCTTGGCCCCGGCAAGACCATCGTCACCTGCCTGTGTGATCCCGGCTCGCGCTATGCGTCCAAGCTGTTCAACCCGGAATTCCTGCGGTCGAAGGGTTTGCCGGAGCCGGACTGGGCGTAAGCCCATCGTCTCCTCCCCACTTGTGGGGAGGGGGACCGCAAAGCGGTGGAGGGGC
Organism: Brevundimonas fontaquae; assembly: GCF_017086445.1. NCBI lineage: Bacteria > Pseudomonadati > Pseudomonadota > Alphaproteobacteria > Caulobacterales > Caulobacteraceae > Brevundimonas > Brevundimonas fontaquae. The sequence goes on from NZ_CP070968.1 coordinate 1,424,073, forward strand.
TCTTGAAGTCCCACAAGCGGCCTGTGATGCGGCTAAGAACCCCTCCGTCTCTCCGCTTCGCTCCGAGCCACCTCCCCACGAAGCGGGGAGGAGACGACGCTTCTGCTACTTCGCCTTCTGCTTCGCGATCCAGGCATCCATCCGCTGGTCCAGCAGCGCCAGCGGCAGCGGGCCTTCGACCAGTAGGGCGTCGTGGAAGGTGCGGATGTTGAACTTCGGCCCCAACTCCCGCTCGGCCCGCGCCCGGATCTCGCGCAGGCGGATTTCGCCGATCTTGTAGGCCGTGGCCTGACCGGGCCAGCCGATATAGCGCTGAAGCTCGGTCTCGATGTTGTGGGGCGCGAGGGCCGAGTTGTCGCGGAAGCAGGCGCGGGCCTGTTCCTCGGTCCAGCCCATCCAGTGCAGACCGGTGTCCGCGACCAGTCGGCAGGCGCGCCACATTTCATAGGACAGGCGGCCGAACCGTTCGTAAGGCGTGCGGTAGAAGCCCATCTCCTCGCCCAGATATTCGGCATACAGGCCCCAGCCCTCGGTATAGGCGCTGACATTGGCCTGACGACGGAAATAGGGTTGGCCGGGCGCCTCCTGCTGCAAGGCGATCTGGAGATGGTGGCCCGGAACGGCCTCATGCAGGGTCAGGGCGGGCAGTTCGTACAGCGGACGCTGATCCAGCTTGGACGTGTTGACGATGTAATGGGCTGAAACGCCGTTCTGCATCGAACCGCCGTTGTAGCGGCCGGTGGTGTAGTTTTCCTCGATCTGCGGCGGCACGGGCTGCACGTCGTAGGTCAGGCGGGGCAGGGTGGCGAACAGAGGGGGCAGGCCGCCATCCGCGCGCTTGGCCATCTCCGACGCCTGCTGCAACAGGGCCTCGCGGCTGGTCGCATAGAACTGGTGGTCGGTGCGCAGGAAGTTCAGGAAGCCGGCGAAGTCGCCGGTCCAGCCCGACGCCTTCATTTCCACATCCATGCGCGAGCGGATGCGCGCGACCTCGTCCAGACCGATCTGGTGGATCTGGTCCGGCGTCAGGTCGGTCGTGGTGTGGCCGCGCACCAGATAGGCGTACAGTTCCTTGCCGCCGGGCCGGTTACCGATGCCCGGCTGGACCGGCGCCTTGGGCAGATAGTCGCTTTCGAGGAAGGTCCGCCAGGCCTGGCGCGCCGGAAGGATCGTCTCTGAAACCGCCGCCGTCGCCTCGGCGCTAAGGCGATCCTTATCCGCTTGAGACACGGTCGAGGGAAGGGTTGACAGGGGCTTCAGCAGCGGCTCGGCGTCCGGCTTGATCGCCACATCGTTTCGCGCCAGCGTCAGGGCGCTTTCTGTCACCGATCGGGCCTGGACCAAGCCGGTGTCCAGGCCGCGCCGGGCGTTCGCGGTCGTCTGGGCGTAGATTTGGCCGAAGCCCCGGATACGCTTGATATAGGCCTCGGCCTCCGCGACGGAGTTCAGGCGCGTGCTGCCGCCGACGTAGAGCGCCCAGGTTCCCGGGCCGCCTTCGGAGTCGAACGCCAGACGGCTGGTGTCGTAGTCCAACCCTTCCAGGCTGCGGTTGAGCGTATAGAGCAGGAAGGCGTGGTTGATGCCGCCGGCGTGGGAAAGACTTGCCGGGTCGATGGCTGTCAGCCGCCGCACGAACCCTTCCAGCGGCGCGCGCTGGGCCAGTTCGAACTCCTGCGACAGGTCAGGCACGCGGCCCATCGCCTCGACATCGCCCTCACCGCCGGCCGAGATCGGATCGACCGACTTCAGATAGGTTTCGTAGTCGGCGATGACGGCGTTCAGCGCGGCGTCTGCCGGCGCGGTTGCGACGGCGGCGGGCGGCGTTTGCGCGACGGCCATGATCGGCGACCCGGCCGCAAGCATGGCCGCGATAGCCAGATAAGAAATCTTCATGACGCCCCTCCTGTCAGGAGGGCCACGCAAGCCGAGCAGAGCCGATGCGTCAACCGCAGACGGTGAAGAACCGCTCGATTTGCACCTTTGCGGCGGGATGGGCGGCGTAGACGTGACGTTCGTCGTCAGCCCAGGCGGCGATCCAGCCCAGACGGCGGAAGCGCTGGAAGACCGGATCCTTGGTCTTGGCCTGCGCCGTCAGCAGTTCGCCGTCATGCACGACGGCTGGTTCAGATGCGGCGCGATAGCGCTCGGTGTCTCCGCCGGATTCCAAGTAGATTTCGCGGCCCGGCTTGTCGCTGGAGGCTGTCAATTCCAGCGCGCTCGACCCCACCTGGCAGGCGAGCCGAAGTTTAACTTCGTCGCTATTGGCGACGCCGTAGGCCAGCATAGCCTCCTGCCCATCGGTGTTCAGGAACCAGTCGTAACCGGGCGTCGGAGCCGGCGCCGATGCAGTCGCCGCAGAGCCGGCTGCGGGCATCGGGGCCTGGGTCGCGCAAGCTGCGAGAGCCGAGATGGCGATCAAGGCTGATATCAAGCGAAGACGCATGCGTGAGTTCCTTAGCCGGCGCAGCGATCGGCGAAGCGACGCAGCTTGGCCATGTGCGGACGTTCGACGGTGATCGTGCTGGTGTCGTCGCCGACGGCGATCGTCATGCGGCCATTCGCGACGAAGGCGGAAAAGGCGGGGTGGTCGACGGGGATCGCCGTCTCAAGCTTGCCGCCACGCCCGATGCGCGCCTCGCTGGTCGCCGTCGACCCGCCTGAGGTGATGCGCGCAAATCCGGCGGACGCATCCTCGCCATAGACCGCGACCGAGACCGCGCCCGAACCCGGCAGGCATTGCAACGTGGCGCGCAGGCTGGCGGTGTCGGGGATGTCGTTGGCCAGCACCATCGGTCCCTCGCCCTCGTACAGGCTCCAGGTCCAGCCTGCGCCGGGCGCAGTCTGTATCGCGGCCGCCATAAGAGCGGAGAGTATCAGCATCATGTGTCAGCCCCCGCCGACGACGCGCAGCGCCGCGTCGCCTTCAATGTCGTCAGACGCGGCTGTGACCGCAAGATCAGACGACCGCATTCACTTTGAACGCGGTTATCCGTCTGCAGTTCAACCCGCAGGGTCGGCTCGCGTCAGAACGGGCTGAAGCGTTCCGCCAGCGCCTGACCCACGGGCGGGGCCTGGACGCGGCTGACGTCGCCGCGACCGCCGTAGGAGATGCGCGCCTCGGCGATTTGGGTGTGGTTGATGGCGTTGGCGGATGAGATGTCCTCGGGGCGGACGATGCCTGCGACCGTCAGTTCGCGGACCTCGCGGTTGGTGCGCACTTCCTGCCGACCCTGGATCACCAGATTGCCGTTGGCCAGGACGTCGGTGACGACGGCGGCGATGGTTAGCGACACCTTCTCGGCGCGGGTGACCGAACCATTGCCAGACGATTTAAGATCGCCTTCCATGCCGACCATCTTCGACGGATCGAAGCCGCCGGGGAAGGCGCGGCCCAGGCTGCTTTCCAGGCCGAACAGGTTGCTGACGCCGGCATTGATCTCGTTGGAGCGCGAGCGCTGGGTTGAGTTCTGCGTCTGGGCGCGATCGTCGATGTCGATCTTGACCGTCAGGATGTCCCCGATATGCCGCGCGCGCTGGTCGCCGAAGAAGGTGCGGGCGCCCGTGCGCCACAGGCTGTTGGCGCTGGCCGGCGCGGTCTCGCGCGCGGGCAGATAGGCCTGCTGCGCCGGGATCAGGGCGGCGGGATAGCCGATGGGGGCCAGTTCCGGACCGCGCACCGTTTCAGCGACGGTCGAGCAGGCGGCGAGCGGGGCGAAGGCGGCGAGGATCAGGACGGCTTTACGCATGACTTGGATTCCCTAGCGGGCGGCGAACTGTTGGGGATTGGCGCGGGCCATGTCGGCGCCGGGGCCGGCGATGGCTTGGCCGGGGCCGGAGGCGACCGCATCGATGACGCGGTTGGACGTGGTGTTCATAATGGCGACCGGCTCGCCCAGACCGGCGCTGCGCATGGCCTTGCCCATGACGGCCAGGTTCACGCCGCCGACCTGATAGGTGACGCGCACCATATCGTTGCGGGCGATGACCTGCGGCGCGGCGCCGGGACGATAGGCGGCGCGGGCGATGGGTTGGGCAGCCTGGACGGCGTCCGTCGGCGCGGCCTCGGCCAGGGTCTGAACGGGTCCGGCCGAACGGCGCACGGCGACGCGGCGCAGGCCGTTGGGATTGCTCCAGTCCAGGCCCGCCTGACGCGCCTGGGCTTGAAGCTGACCGGCGTCTAGCACGACCGAGGGACCGACGCGTTCGGCGACGGCGACATTGGCTGCGGCGCCCGCGCCCTCGAAGATGTCGCCCAGGGTGACGCGGCCGTCGTCGTCCACGGGGTTTGCGCGCAGCACGACCGGATTTGCGAGGGCGGCGCCGGCGAAGGCGCTGACGGCAGCGGCGAGCAGCAGGGAACGGATCATGGTCACGGCCCTAGCCCTTCACTTGCGAGGCGACGGACAGCATCTGGTCGGCGGTGCTGATGACCTTGGAGTTCATCTCATAGGCGCGTTGCGCGACGATCAGGGCGCTGATCTCTGCTACCGCGTCCACGTTCGACGCCTCGGTGTAGGCCTGCATGATCTGTCCGTAACCAGCATCGCCGGGCGTCCCGACGATCGCCGGTCCGGACGCGGCGGTTTCCAGCAGCAGGTTGTCGCCAATGGCTTCCAGACCGGCTTCGTTGAAGAAGCTGGCCAGTTCGATCTGCCCGACCGTGGTCGGTGCGGGCTGTCCGGCCTGGGTCACCTGAACCAGACCGGTCTTGGAGATCGACACCTTGGTCGCGTCCTGCGGGATGGTGATCGCCGGCTCCAGCAGATAGCCGTCGTCGGTCACCATCTGGCCCTCCGGATTGACCTGCAGATTGCCGGCGCGGGTGTAGGCCTTTTCGCCCGAGGGCAGGCTGATCTGGAAATAGCCCTTGCCGTCGATGGCCATGTCGTAAGGGTTGCCGGTCATCTGCGGCGTGCCCTGTTCGGTGACGCGATAGACGGCCCCGGCCTTGACGCCCGCGCCGATCTGGATGCCGGTCGGAACCACGGTGCCGGAGGCCGAGGACTGGGCCCCCATGCGTTCGACGTTCTGATACAGCAGGTCCTGGAACTCGGCGCGCTGCTTCTTGAAGCCCACCGTGTTCATGTTGGCGATGTTGTTGGAGATGACCTCCACGTTCAGCTGCTGGGCGGCCATGCCCGAGGCTGCGGTTCTCAGAGCGCGCATGTTCCGGCTCTCCCTTAAGCGGCCTTGCCGAGGCGCTCGACGGCGCGACGGCTCAGGTCTGTGGTGTTTTCAATCAGCTTGGAAATGCTCTCGTAGGCGCGGCTGATCTCGACGAGATTGGTGATTTCGATCAACGGATTGACGTTGGAAGACTCCAGCGAGCCCTGATGAACCTGGGCGTCGGCGGCCTCGATCGGCTGGGCATTGGACTTATTGCGGTAGAGGCTGTCGCCGCCCTTTTCGAGCACGCCCAGCGTATCGAAACGCACGACCGACAGCCGGCCAGTTACCTGTCCGTTCTGGGTGATGGTGCCGTCGGCGCCGACGCTGGGCGCACCGAGCGCGGGGTCCAGCACGATCTCCGCGCCGCCGCCAAGGACGGCCTGACCCTGTTTGGTGGTCAGACGTCCTTCCGGGTCCAGGGTGAAGGCGCCGTCGCGGGTATAGGCCTCGCCGTTGGCGCCGTCGCGCACGGTGAAGAATGCGCCTTCGCCGGAGATGGCGAAGTCCAGCGAGCGGCCCGTCTGCTGCATCGAACCCTGGCCGAAGTCGCGGCCGACCCCATTGTCCAGCACAAAGCTGGCCGACGGGCGGATCGAGTCGTTGCGCGCCCGCTGCCCGATCTCGGTTCCGAGCATCAGTTGCTCGACCTTGAAGCCGGTGGTGTTGGCGTTGGCGACGTTGTTGGCCACGATGTCCAGTTCGCGACGCAGCGTCATCTGGCGTGACAGTCCGATATAGGCGGCGTTTTCCACGAGAGGCTTGCTCCTTCACCTCGGCCTCTCGCAACGGCCGTGCCAACAGGGTTAATTCAGGCGGAATGCGGGTTTGAGCGGGTTTAGGTCGCTTCCGACCCGGCAAATCCTGCCCATTGTAAACGTCGCGTTAACCAAACCGGACGATCCTCGTCATGAGAGAGTCTCCGGGGCGCGCGCATGTTCAAGTTCGGCAAGAAGAAGGGTGCGCCTGCGGCCGACGCCGACGCCAACCTGCCGGCTGTGACCGAAGGCGAGGCCGCCGAGGGCGACGCCGCGCCCAAGAAAAAGAAAATCCCGCTGCTGTTCATCATCGCGCCGGTCGCCCTGCTGGTGCTGGGCGGCGGGGGCGCGGCCGCCTTTTTCATGCTGAAGCCCAAGCCCGCAGAGGCGCACGGCGCCGATGCCGAAGCCGACCATGGAGAAGAGAAGGCTGACAAGAAGGAAGAGAAGAAGGAAGGCGGCGGTCACGGCGGAGGCGGCAAGGAAGGCGAGGCCGATCCCGCGCTGGGCGTCATCGCCGCGGGGCCGGATGGCGTCACCTTCTACACCCTGCCCGACATGGTCATGAACATTCAGTCGCCCGACGGCCGTCCGACCTTCCTGAAGCTGAAGCTGACGCTGGAGATGCAGGACGCCGAGGTGGCGACCCATCTGCAGGAAGAGATGCCGCGTCTGCAGGACATGTTCACCGGCTTCGTGCGCGAACTGCGCCCTGAGGATCTGAGCGGCTCGGCCGGCACCTATCAGCTGCGCGCCGAGATTCTGCGCCGCGTCAATCTGATCGCCGCTCCGGGCAAGGTCGACGCCGTTCTGATCGAAGAAATGCTGGTGCAATAGGCATGACCGACGCGGCGCAACTCGATCCGTTCGGCGGTCTGGGCGATCCCGGCGACGCCCTGTCCGAACGGGTCCTGAACCAGGATGAGATCGATAGCCTGCTGGGCTTCGACCTGGGCGACGACGACGGTTCCGAACGCTCGGGCATACGCGCCATCATCAACTCCGCGCTCGTCAGCTACGAGCGTCTGCCGATGCTGGAGATCGTGTTCGACCGCCTGGTGCGGTTGATGACAACTAGCCTTCGCAACTTCACTTCCGACAACGTCGAAGTCAGCCTGGACAATATCTCGTCGATCCGGTTCGGCGACTATCTGAACTCCATCCCCCTGCCGGCCATCCTGGCGGTGTTTCGGGCCGAGGAGCTGGACAATTACGGTCTGCTGACGGTCGATTCCAACCTGATCTATTCGATCGTCGACGTGCTGTTGGGCGGTCGTCGCGGCACGGCGGCGCTGCGCATCGAAGGCCGGCCCTACACCACGATTGAGCGGGTGCTGGTGCAGCGGATGGTGGAAGTCGTGCTGAACGACGCCCGCCAGGCGTTCGAGCCGCTGACCCCGGTCCACTTCAACCTGGACCGGCTGGAGACCAACCCGCGCTTCGCCGCCATCGCGCGTCCCGCCAACGCCGCCATCCTGATCAAGCTGCGGATCGACATGGAGGATCGCGGCGGTCGTATCGAGCTGCTGCTGCCCTATGCGACGCTGGAGCCGATCCGCAAGATGTTGCTGCAGCAGTTCATGGGCGAGAAGTTCGGCCGCGACAACATCTGGGAAGGCCACTTGGCCACCGAGATCTGGACGACCGAGACCGAAGTCCGCGCGGTCCTGGACGAACAGCAGATGCCCCTGTCCAGCGTGCTGAACCTCAAGGTCGGCGACACGATGATGCTGAACGCCACGCCGGATTCCGAGGTTTCGATCCGCGCCGGCTCCATTCCGCTGACCACCGGCCGCATGGGTCGCAAGGGCCAGCACATCGCCATACGCGTCGAAGGACCGGTCAATCCGGAAGTCGCCGCCCGCCTGGGAGTGAACGTCTGATGGCCGGAATGATCATGGACGGCGTGCTGATGGTGCTGCTGATCGCGGCGGTCGGTTACGGCATCAAGCTGGAACGCAAGCTGGCCGCCCTGCGCGCCGGACAGCTGGCCTTCGCCCAGGCCGTCACCGAACTGAACGCCGCCGCTGGCCGCGCCGAAAACGCCCTGGCCACTCTTCGCGCCTCGGGCCAAGAAACGGACCTGCTTCACGACCGGATCATCAAGGCGCGTGAGGTCAAGGCGCAGCTGGAAACCCTTATCGCCCGCGCGCCGGCCATGGCGCCGGCGCGGATCGTCGAGGAAGAACCCGCCCGTCGCGCGGCCCCGGCCGCCCTGGCTCCGGCGCCGGCCGCGACCGAAGACGAGGAGCGGGCCGAGCGTATGGCGGCCCTTGCTCAACGCATCCAGGGACTGGCCGGTCCCTCTTCGAACCGTCGCAATGAAGCGGCTGCGCCCGCCGGGCGCGACAATGTCGCCGCGATCGTTCAGGCCCTGACCGCCGGACGCTCCGCTAACCATTCCGCCAAACAAAGCCTCAACGCCGCGCGTCGTAATCTCGACGACGACCTGTTCGCCGCCTGAGTTCGGAACTCCATTTCATGGCCCGCCTTCCCCGCATCCTGCCCCTGATCGCCATCGCCATCGGCGGGGTCGTCGCCGTGCGCGCCGTCGGCGTCGCGCCTGGCCTTTTCGACGGGGCCAAGGCCTGGGCCGAGGAGGCGGTTCCCGCTGCGGCCGGTGCGCCGCCCAAGCCGGCTCTGCCCGGCACCTGTTCCGCCCTGTCTCCCGAACAGCTGGCCCAACAGGCCGGGATTTCGCCGGCCGAGCTGAAGATCATCCAGTCGTTGTCGCAGCGCCGCGCGGCGCTGGACGCGCGGGATCAGGACTTCGCCACCACCCTGCCGCTGATGGTCGCCGCCGAGCAGAAGCTGGACGCCAAGGTGAAGGCGCTGGAAGCCCTGAAGGCCGAGATGAAGCAGATGCTCGGCCAGGTTGACGAGCGCGAGAAGGCCGAGATCGATCGTCTGGTCCAGGTCTATTCCGCCATGCGTCCCAAGGAGGCCGCCCCGGTAATGGCCGCGCTGGAGGACCGGGTGCGCCTGCCGGTCGCCGCCGCCATGCGTCCGCGCACCCTGGCCGCCATCATGGCCCAGATGAGCGCGCCGCAAGCCAAGGAGCTGACCGAGAAACTCGCCGCCCGGTTCCAGGCCCAGCAGATGGCCGCTCGCGCCGCCGCCGCCGAAGCCACGCCCCCTCCGGCCGCGACGCCCGCCGCTGCTGCGCCAGCCGCGACGACCCCGCCCGCGACACCGATGGCTCAGCCCGCCGCCGCCCCGACGACCCGTCCGACGCCGCGTCCGGCCGCCAACCGTCCCGCTGTGCGACCGGCGGCTCGCCCGGCCGCGACCCCGGCGCGCCGTCCCGTCGCCACGCCTGCGGCGGCTCCCGCTGCGACCGGCCCGCAGGCCTATCAGCCGTCAGCCGCCCCCAACGCCCAGCCCCGGCAAACTGTGCAGTAACCTTAAGTGTAATCTCGACGCTGACGTTTCGTCTCGACAGCGAGCCCTGTCCGACCAATGATCTTCGAACGCTCCGTCAGAGAGCGACTGCATCGAGGATCCGCGCCATGATCGGCGAACTGCTTTACGTCGCGCACCGCATGCGCCGGGCCATCATACTCGCCGTTCCGGCGGTCGGAACGGTGATGATGGCCGCCGTCGCCCAGCACTATCATCTTTTGCCGTAAGCGCCTGAGACCGGTTGCGGATTGGCAGGGCGCGCCTGCGCGTCTATCACCGCGCCTTTCCGAGATCTGAGCCCGACCAACGCCATGTCCGACACGCCTCCCGACCGCCTCTCGGTCGACCCGTCCAGCCCGCACCATGACGCGGAGGTTCTGCAACGCGGCGTCGGCATTCGCTTCAAGGGCGAAGAGAAGACCAATGTCGAGGAATATTGCGTGTCCGAAGGCTGGGTGCGTCTGGCGCTCGGCAACCGCGTGGATCGCAAGGGCAAGGCCCTGACCGTGAAACTGCAGGGTCCGGTCGAACCCTATTTCCAGAACGGCTGAACCTACCTAGGGTCCGGCTCTCATCTGAGTCTGGAGCCTGCCCATGTCCATTCGTCTGCTGACCGCCAGCGCCGTCGCCCTGGGTCTGGTCGCCTTCGTCCCTGTGGCGAACGCCCAGGATGCGGCGACGGTGCAGCAGGCGATCGTCGTGCGCGACGCCGCGATGCGCTCCAACATCGCCATGGATTACGTCACCCAGCTGACGACGCGGTTCGGCGCGCGCCCCGCCGGCTCGCGTTCCGAGCAGCAGGCCGCCGCCTGGGCCGCCGACTATCTGCGCGCCAACGGCTTCCAGAACGTCCGCATCGAAGAGTTCCCGCTGGTCGGCTGGGAGCGGGGCGAAAGCTCGGCCGCCATCGTCGGCGACAACGCCCAGGCCTTGGTCGCTGCGGCGCTGGGCCACTCGCCGGCAACCCCGAGGGGCGGCGTCGAGGCGGAGGTCGTGCGCTTCTCCACCTTCGAAGACCTGCAGGCCGCGCCCGACGCCGCCGTGCGCGGCAAGATCGTCTATGTCGATCTGGGCCAGATGCACCCGATGCAGGACGGCTCCGGCTATGGTCCCCAGACCCGCGTGCGCGGCGCCGGCCCCGGCGTGGCGGCGGCCAAGGGCGCGGCGGCCTTCGTCATGCGCTCGGTGGGCTCTGACGAGGACCGGATGCCCCACACCGGCACGACCCGCTATGTCGACGGCAAGCCGACCATCCCCGCCTTCGCCCTGGCCGCGCCCGACGCGGACCAAGTCAGCCGCCTGGTCGCCCTGGGCCAGCCGGTGCGCATGCGTCTGACCTCGACCGCCCGCACCTATCGCACCACCAGCCAGAACGTGATCGGCGATCTGCCGGGCGCGACCCGACCGGAAGAGATCATCGTCCTGGGCTCGCACATGGACAGCTGGGACCTGGGCACCGGCGCCATCGACGACGGGGCAGGGGGGGCGATCACGGTCGCCGCCGCCAAGGCCATCGCCGACAGCGGCCGTCGTCCGGCCCGCACCCTGCGCGTCATCTTCTATGGGTCGGAAGAGGTGGCCCAGCCGACCGCCCAGACCGGCAACGGCGGCGGCGTCTATGCGCGTGGCCAGGGCGCGGCGCTGGACAAGCACATCATCGCCGGCGAGAGCGATTTCGGCGCCGACCGCGTTTATGCCCTGCGCCTGCCCGCCGGCGCGCAAGGCTCGGACTTCCAGAAGGCCGCGACCCGCGTCCTCTATCCGATCGGCGTTCTGGCCTCGGATCGCGTCGAGACTGAGGGCGGCGTCGATGTCGGACCGATGGGTCCGCTGGGCGTGCCCTTCTTCGGCCTGGCCCAGGACGGGACCCGCTATTTCGACCTGCACCACACCGCCAACGACACGCTCGACAAGATCGATCCGGCCCAACTGAGCCAGAACGTCGCCGCCTGGGCCGGCCTGCTGTGGCTGATCGCCGATTCCGACGTGGACTTCCGGGCGATGAAGCCCGCGACCACGCCGGCGACCCCGGCACGCTGACGACTTGGAGACCCGGACCGGTTCCGTCTATAGGAGCCGAACCGGGCCAGACCGGGCTGCGGGCGTGGCGAAACTGGTAGACGCAGCAGACTTAAAATCTGCCGGACGAAAGTCCTTGCCGGTTCAAGCCCGGCCGCCCGCACCATTCTAGATCCATCAGGTCCAATCGAAGCGCCGATCAGAACAGGCTGATCGGGAAGCCGATCAACCCCGACGATTGCAGGTGCTCGATGCCCTCCATGACGGGGATGGCGGCGAGGAAGACCAGGCCGTCGCGTAGGGTGCGGACGAAGAAGGCGGGACGGACGATCAGTTCGTCGGCGTCGCGCCAGCGGGCGGGATTGGGCAAGAAGCGCGGCGTACGGGCGCAATAGGCGGCATAGGGCGCGCCGAAATGTTCGGCCAGCCAGGCCTCTTCGCGACCGACCGTGCGCAGGAAGACCAGGAAGGTCGCCACGGCGAAGATCGCGCCGATGGTCACGCTGCCGGTCTGGGCGCCGACGCCGAAGGCGCCGATGAAGCTGAAGACATACAGCGGGTTGCGCGTGATGGAATAGGGGCCGCGATCGACGATCTCGGCCTTCTTGCGTCCGCCGATGTAGAGCGAGCACCAAGCGCGGCCGACGATGGCGGAGATGATGGCAGCCAGGCCCAGGGCCTCGACGCCCTCATGCCATTCGCCGTCGAGGGCGGCGACCGAGCGGACGCTTGCTGTCAGGACGACGAGGGCCAGCAGAACCAAGCCGGCGAACCATTTGCGACGGCGCTGAACGACGTCGAGCGACAGGGCGGGGGGAACAGGGCTCATGACGGGTCTGTTCAGTGATGCTGCTGGGCGCGGACAAGCAGGGCGCGGGCCTCGGCCTTGCGACCGCGGTCGGCGACGGCGCGACCGGGACGGGCGGGGGCGTCGATGGCCTTTTGCAGATAGCGGGCGGCGCCGTTCCAGTCGTGTTCACGCACCAGCAGATCGCCCATGAAGAAGTTGGCGTCAACGTCGTTGGGCGCCATGGCCAGACCGCGCTGGAGGTAGTCGCGGGCGCGCTGACGGTTGCCGAAACCGATCGGGGCGCCCGGCACCTGGGCGTAGAGCGAACCGAGGCTGACATAGACCGAGCCGTTCAGCGCGCGCGGGTTGATCCGCTCGGCCTGTTCCAGTTCGTTGCGCGCCTCACGCACGAGGCCCAGGGCGCCGATGCCGCCCTTCAATCCCGCTTCCGAAGCGGTGATGATGGCGTCCCAGACCAGAGGTTCGGCGCGGTTGGGGCATTGGGCCACGACGGCGTCGGCCTGGGTGTTCAGCCGCGCCATTTCCGCCATTCGAACACCTTGCGGAACGTCGAAGTTCACATGGTCCCACGACTGCTGGAGACCGCGCGCGCGGTCGTCACAGGCGTCGGCATGGGCGACGGAGGCGACCGTCAGGGGGGCGGCCATCAGGGCCAGGGCGAACAGGGCGGTCTTCATGGCGTGTCTCTCCTTTTTCTGTGATTCAGCCGGCGAACAGGGCGCGGGCCTTCAGGTCGTTCGATTTCAGGGCCCCGTCGATCAGGCTGGGCGCCAAGGCGTTGAGGCGGACGAACAGGCTTTCGGGGAAGCCGAGGTAGACGTCGCGCCGATCGCTGCGGATGGCGGCGACGATGCGGTCGGCGATCGGGTCCGGATCGTCCACGGCCATGCCCGTCAGGCGCGCATATTCATCGACCTTGGCGGAGTTGAACGGCGTAGCTACTGCGCGGGGCGCGACATAGGTTACGCCGACGCCCGTACCGGCCAATTCGCGGCGCAGCGATTGGCTGAGCGCCCGCATCCCGGCCTTAGCGCTGGAATAGCTGGCGAAGTGGGCGAAGTTGATCGAGCCGAAAATGGAGCCGACGTTGGCGATCTGGCCGTGTCTGCGCGCCTTCATGCCGGGCAGGACGGCCTGGGCCAGACGCGCCGGCGCGACCAGATTGACCATATAGGTCGCCAGCAGATGCTCGGGCGTCTGCTGTTCCAGCGGGCCGAAATGCTGGATGCCGGCGATATTGATCAGAATGTCCCAGGCGCGGCCGCCGGCCTGTTCAGCGACCCTGTCGAGGCCCTGCGGGGTCGATAGATCGCCCACCAAGGTGTGATGGCCCGTCACCGGCGCACGGGCGACGATCGTGACCCGACCGCCCTCGCGCTCGATCCGCTCGACTACACGACGCCCCAAGGCGCCGGAGCCGCCGGTGACCAGGATGTTGCGATCCTCAAACTGCATCGACCGTCTCCCGCGCTGCGATGTGGGGGATGGAGGCGAAGACCCCGCCGAACAGGCCGAACATCACCTTGGCCATGTGGACGATGGCGGCGCGGTCGTCGGCGTCCGACACTCCGTCCAGCAGTTGCTTGAGGAACAGGATGTGGTCCTGATCCAGAGCCCCGTGAGAGATCAGATAGGTGAAGGCGGCGGGCGGCAGGCCGAGGCTCTGTTGCACGGCCTCGGCGCCGACGCTGGCCAGCTGGATGCTGGTGCCTTCCAGCACATAGACCATGCCGAAGAAGGCCATCGGATTGACGCGCTGAATGGTGTCATAGGCATAGGCCACCATCATTTCGGTCGCGACGTTCGGGCCGTTATGCACGGTCTGATCGGGGTCGCCGCCGGCGGCGCGGATGTCGTTCAGGATCCACTGCTCGTGGCCGGTTTCCTCGGCGATATAGTCGTCGAGCGCGGCCTTGAAGACGGCGTGGTCATCGTCCAGCCGCGCCCGGGCGGCCTGCATCAACGGCACGGTGTGACGGACGTGGTGATAGGCTTGGGCCAGATAGGCGACGTAGGCGTCGCGACTGATGCGGCCGGCCAGACCGTCCCTGATCTGGGGGATGGCGGCGAAGGCGGCCCGCTCGGTTGCGGTCGCGGCGACCAGGGTTTCAAAAAACGACATGCGAACTCTCAGGCGGCTTGCGAGGGGGAGGGGGCGTAGGTGCGCAGCAGGGTCTCGCGACGCGGACGACCGTTGGCGGTGACCTGACCAGCGGCGGGATCGAAGGGCGGCACTAGACGCCAGTCGCCGATGCGGGCGTAGTCGGGCAGGCGGGCGTTGGCGCGCGCGACGGCGGCCTGGATCTGGGCCGGTTCGGCGCCGGGCATCGCCACGATCAGGGCCGACAACGCCGCCTGCGCCTCGCCCATCGCCATGGCCTGAAGGATATGGGGCTCGGCCAGAAGCTCGCTCTCGACCCATTCAGGTGCGACGTTGCGCCCGAAGGCGGTGATCAGGGTGTTGGCCTTGCGGCCTTCGATGCTGAGCCGTCCATCGGCGTCGAAGCGGCCGATGTCGCCTGTGTGCAGGCGCTCCGGCGCGGGCGCCTGGCCGACGTAGCCGAGGAAGGGGTGGGGCGAGACCAAGATTTCGCCGTCGTCGGCCAGATGGACATCAAGGTGAGGCAGAGGCCGGCCGACCGTACCGGGGCGGGCGTCGTCCGGGCTGTTGAGCGCCACGACCGAGGCGCATTCGCTGAGGCCATAGCCCTCGACCACGGGCAGGCCGGCGTTGGCGGCGGCCTCCAGCAGGGCCGGGGACACCCGGGCGCCGCCGACCGCGATCATCTCCAAGCGATGATCCAGCCGCATCGCGCTCTGGGCGGCGATTAGGCCGCGCAGCAGTTCCGGAACCAGGATCAAGGTCGTGGCGCCGGTCTGGACGACGGTGGTCAGCAGGCGCGCAAAGTCGGGGCGGAAAGCCTCGCCCATGCCGGCTTCGGTCAGGCTGGCGGCATGATAGCGGCCGCCGGCCAGAAGCGTCGCATAGAGGCCGGCGACATTCTCCAGCAGCACGGCCAAGGGCAGCACGGGCAGATGCAGCCCGGCGCGATCGCGGCCCAGGACCTGGACCAGAGAGGCGGCGACCGCCTCCATCTGATCCTGCGACAGGCAGACGCCTTTGGGCGCGCCGGTCGAGCCGGAGGTGTAGGTGATCTTGGCCGTGCCGGGATGCAGATCGCGCACCGCCAGCCCTGTCGGCGTCAACCGGATCGGCGCATCGCCTGCCGTCAGCTCGCCCGGAACGCCCGGCGTGATCAGCAGCCCCGCGCCAGCATCGGCCAGGGCGTGATCGCGTTGAGCGGCCGTGAAGAAGGGCGGGATCGGCACGCTCGGCCGCTGGGCGAGGATCAACGCCAGATCGACGACGACCCAGGCCGGCCCATTATCGAGCAGGACCCCGACCGGAGACCGGTCGTCGGCCAGGGCAGCCGCCAGTTGACCGACCTGCGCCAGAAGTTCGGCCGCGGTCAGCGAACCTTCGGCCCACTGGATCACCACATCATCAGGCGTGGTGCGGGCGCGACGCGACAGGGCGTCCAGAACGGCGCTCATGAGCGATCCTCGTAGTGCAGGCGGGTGCGGACAGCCCGTCCGACCGGCGCTGTTTCGGAGAAGTGATCCAGCGGCGCGGTCGCCGCGTCGATCGAGCCGGCCAGCACCACCGGATCGGTCTGATAGTAGGCGCCCCAGCTGCCGCCGCCGTCGTCGAGGCGGCGCGGATCGGCGCGCGCAAGTTGAAGCGCGCCCAGACCGGCCTTGTGGAAGATGCGGCGCAGTTCGTCGGTCGCGGTGGCGACGGCGAATCTGAGACCTTCGGACTGCAGATGATGGGCCATGGCGGCGAACAGGAAGACGGTGGCGCCCTGTCCGCTGGAGGCCAAGCTGCCGATCTCGACCACCTGCGTGCGGTCGATGACGGCGCCGATGGCCTGGCTCAGCACCGTTTCGACGGAGCCGTCCAGATATTGCTCCAGATACAGGGACGCCTCGGCAGCGTGTCGAAAGCCGACGGCGGCGTAGATGACGCCCGCCTCGTCCTGAACGCTCATCAGGGTCGGGAAATGGGCCTGGACCTGGCCGCCATAGGCCTCGGCATAGGCCGCCTCGATGAACTGCTCCACGCGGCGACGTTCGCCTCGGCACGGATCGTCGAACCGGATGATGCGCGACGACAGCGTGCGGCGCGCGCGCGCGCGAACCGGATCGGCGTCTTCGGGCAGGCGGACTGGAAACATGCGGGCCTCGGGCCAGGGGGACTTCGGGCCAGAGACGACGCGGTGCGGCGACCCCCACAAAAAATCTTTCGCGGTCGCAATCGCGGTTGCCGCAGAGGGCGCAGCAACCCACGATGGGATCGTGAACGCCTCTTTCGGTCCCCCTCAGCACGACCCGAGCCGACCGGCGCGGCAAGGCCTGGCGGAGGCGTGGCTGGAGAGCCGCCCGGCCCTGGTGCGCTTCCTGACGGCGCGTACGGGATCGTCGGCTGCGGCCGAAGATCTGACGCAGGACGTCTGGGTGCGGCTGCAATCCATGACCGAGGAGGCCGCCGCCGAGGTCCGCCACCCGCAAGCCTTCCTTTATCGGATCGCCGCCAATCTGGCCCTGGATGCTTCCAAGGCGCAGCGTCGCGCCGGCGCGCGCGATCTCGAATGGCGACGCGCTTCCGCTATCGACGATGCGGCCGAAGTCCAGGATGCGCCGTCGGCCGAGGACGCCGTCTGGGCCAAGCTGAAATTGGAAAAGGTGGTCGCCGCGATCGACCGGATGCCGCCCAAGGCCGCCGAGGCCTTCCGCCTGCACAAGATGGCCGGGCTCAACCAGGCCGAGGTCGCCGAACGGATGGGGGTCTCGCGCAGCGCGGTCGAAAAATACGTTTCCGCCTCGCTGAAGGAACTGCTGCTGCGGGTCGGTTGGCCATGACGACCGGATTTCGCCATTTTTCATTGAGGATGCGGCGCGACCGCGTCGTCTCTCCCCCAAAGCCCGCTCGGGCCCGGACCGGATCATGACCCAGGACGCCGCCATCAAGGACGAGGAGATCGCCGCCCAGGCCGCCGCCTGGGTCGTGCGTCTGCGCGCCGATGACGTAGCGATCGCGGACATCGACGCGGCGACGGCCTGGCTCGATCAAGACCCGGCCCATCGGCTCGCCTTTGACGAGGCCGAGGGGCTTTGGGCGGCGTCGAACGACCTGTCCGACGTTCAGCCGGCGTCGGTCATCGACCTGTCCGCGCACCGCGAGCGGCGCAAGGGCCTGGGGCGGCGATGGATGGTGGCGGCCCCGGCGATGGCTGCGGCCCTCGCCGCAGCGATCTTCCTGGGTCCGATGCTGCAAACCGCGCCGACCGTGATCTACAGCACCGCGCCCGGCGAAACGCGGACGGTGACGCTGGACGACGGATCGCGGCTTCAGATCAACGGCGGCTCGACCCTGTCGGTGAAGATGGAGCGGGGACGGCGTCTGGTGCATATGGGGCAGGCCGAGGCGACCTTCAACGTCGCGCATGACGCCGGCCGACCCTTCCTGATCGATGTCGGCGAAAGCCAGGTGCGCGTGGTCGGCACGGCCTTCAACATCCGCAGATCCGCCGATGACACCCAGGTGGCGGTGCTGCGGGGCGTCGTCGAGGTCAGCGACCTGAACCAGCCCGCGCGGCGGGTGCGTCTTACGGTCGGTCAGTCGGTCCAACGCGACGACGCCGACGACCGGATGACCGTGGCTCCCGTCGATGTCCGCACCGCCGCCGCCTGGACCCAGGGCCGACGGGCCTATGACGATCGACCGCTGCGCGAGATCGCCGCCGACCTCAGCCGCGCCTTCGCTACGCCGGTGACCGTGGCGCCGAATGCGGCGAACCTGCGCTTCTCCGGCACGCTGGTGCTTGATGACGAAGCGGCTGTGATCGGCCGGCTGGAACGGTTCCTGCCGATCAAGGCCACTCGCGGGCCGCAAGGGGTTCGTCTAGAACGGCGCTGAACCTGCTTCGGACGTCGCCTTTTGGTACGAGCCTTCCTCTGCGCCCTGGTCGTCGTTTGCGGTGTGACCACGCCGTCGATCAGCATGGCCCAAGGCCGTTCCGCGCTTCAGGTGTCGGTCTCGCCTCAGCCGTTGCGGAGCGCCGTTCTCGACTTCGGCCTGCAGGCGGGCGTCAGCATCGACGCCGCCGGAACCGAGCGATGCGGCCCCACGCGCGGGGTGAGGGGGAGGCTTTCTGTCGATGTGGCCCTGTCGAGGCTGATGCTGGGCACACACTGCGTTGCGACCCGCGTCGGCGACGGCGCCTACAGGATCGTGCGGGTCGCCGCCTCGCCGCCTGTCGTCGCGCGAACGATCGCAGCGCCGCCCACGCCCGTCACCCCGACGACCCTGGATGAAGTCGTGGTGACCGCGTCACGCACGGACAATCTGCTGCTGTCGCGCGCGCCCTATGGCCTGTCGTCGCTGGACGGGGTGACGCTGGAACGGGCCGGGGTCAGCGACCTAGACGGCGTCGCTGCCCGCGTCTCCGGCCTGACGGTCACAAACCTGGGGCCGGGACGCGACAAGCTCTTCATTCGCGGCCTGGCGGACGGACCCGTTGCGGGACAGGCGCAAAGCCTGATCGGGCTCTATCTCGACGACGTGCGCCTGACCTATGACGCCCCCGACCCGGCGTTGCGTCTGGCGGATATCGAACGGGTCGAGGTTCTGCGCGGGCCGCAGGGGGCGCTCTACGGCGCCGGCTCGATGGGTGGCGTCGTTCAGATGGTCAGCCGCGCGCCGGACCTGGACGGCTTCTATGGGCGCGTGACGGCGGAGGGGGCGTTGACGGCCGGCGGCGCGCCGGGCGACGCCGTTGAGTTGATGATCAACGCCGCGATCCTTCGCGATCGCCTGGCGGTCCGGGTCGTCGGCTATGACGAGACGGTCGGGGGCTACATCGATGACGAGGCCCTCGGACTGAGCAATACCGGCGGCATGCATCGGCAGGGGCTGAGGGCGGCGGCGCTTCTGCGTCTGACCCCCGGGTGGACCTTGAAGACGGGCTTCCTGGCCCAGACCATCGACGTCGACGACAGTCAGTACGCCAATCTGGGCGCCGACGAACCCTATGCGCGTCGTCGTAGCTTGACGGAGCCCAGCCGCAACGATTTCGACGGCGTCTGGGCCTCGGTGGACGGGGATCTGGGGTGGGCACGGCTGCGGGCCTCGTCCAGCGTTCAGTCGCACGGTCTCGACGCGCGCTACGATGCGACGCCTGCGGCCGGACTGTTCGGGCTTACGGGAACAGCGGCGCTGGACCAGGCCGACGACCTGTCGGCTGCGGTGCATGAGGTGCGGTTGAACGGCGACTTCGGCGCGCGGCTGAAGTGGAGCGCCGGGCTGTTCTTCTCGGAATACACCCACACTCGGACCGTCGCGATCTCGGACGGGCAGGGCGGGCCGGGGGTCTATCGACAGCACAGGCGCGACCATGTGGACGAGGCGGCTCTGTTCGGCGACGCCGCCTATGCGCTGACCGACCACCTGAAGATCACGGCCGGTGCGCGCCTGTTCCGCATCGGGGTCGAGCATCGCAGCGAAACCGACGGCGATCCGACGCAGGTGTCTGGAGAAGACGCGCTGGTCGATATCACCCCACGTCTGGTGATCGAATACGATCGCGGCCCCTTCGTCTTCTACGCCTTGGCGACCGAAGGTTATCGCGGGCCGGGCTTCAACGCCGGCGCCGTGCCGGGCGGCGACCAGCAGCCCGGGCGACGTGTGAAGCCGGACGAGATCGTCGCCGGCGAGCTGGGCGCGCGCTTCACCCTGTTTGAAGGGCGACTGCGTGGGCGAAGCGCGGTCTTCGTCGCCGATTGGCGCAACATCCAGTCGGACCGGTTCGACGCCCGGGGCCTGCCCTTCACCGCCAATTTGGGCGACGGCCGCAATCGCGGCATCGAGGGCGAGGTCGAATGGCGCGACGGGCCATGGACGCTGGATGCGCACGCCGTCGTCAATGATCCCGAGTTGACCCGACCGGACCCCGGTTTCGCGCTGGGGACCGATACGCGCCTGCCGGCGGTCGCCGATTTCAGCGTGCAGGGCGGCGTCGTGCATGAGGTGCATCTGGCGCATGCGACGGTGCGTTCGGAGCTTCGCCTGGGCTATGTCGGCCCGACCGATATCGCCCTGTCGCCGACCTCCGCCGGCGCCTCGGCCGGCTATCTGACCAGTTCGCTGGGCGTCGGCGTGGAGATCGATTGCTGGGCGATCAGGGCGTTGGTGGACAATCTGTTCAACCGCAGCGACGACACCTTCACCTTCGGCAATCCCTTCTACGCCTCGGGCGACATCAGCACGCCGCAACGACCGCTCACCGCCCGCCTGGCCCTGACGGCGCGGTTCTGAACATTCGGTTCAGGCGATCTGCCGGCCCGTGGCGATTGTGGTGAGCTTGCGATGGGTCTAGTCATGGCTGGATCATGGAGGCTGAATGCTTGAACTGCGCGCCCTGACCGCCGCCTGCGACAACAGACTGGAGAACTCCGTCTGCTCAAGCTGCGGCGCGCGCGCCTTCAGCGTCTGCGCCAGCCTTCCCGGCGATGACCTCGTGCGGCTGGACGCCATCGCCGAGCGGATCGTCTTGGCGGCGGGCGATGTCATGGCCAGCGAAGATGAACCCGCCGCCAGTGTCTTCAACATCACCTCGGGCGCTGTGCGGATCTACAAGCTTCTGCCCGACGGTCGCCGCCAGATCACCGGCTTCCTGTTCGCAGGCGATTTCGTCGGACTGACGGCGGGGGAAACCTACGCCTTCTCTGCGGAGGCGATCGAGGACACGACCGTATGTCGCTTCCGGGCCTCGGAATATCGCGCCCTGGCGCGGGAGCGGCCCAGTCTGGAAGCGGCCTTGCTTAGCCGGGCGATGCATGAGCTGACGGCGGCGCAGGATCAGATGCTTCTGCTCGGTCGCAAGACTGCGCGTGAACGCCTGGCCAGCTTCCTGGTGACGATGCTGTCGCGCGATCCCTTGCGTCCCTCCGGCGACAATGCCGTGCGACTGCCGATGACCCGATCCGAGATCGCGGACTATCTCGGACTGACGATCGAGACCGTCAGTCGAGAGCTGACCAAGTTGAAGACCAGCGGCGTCATCCATGCCGTTTCTCTGCACGACTTGCGGATCGAGCGCCCTGACCGCCTGAAAGACATGGCGAACGGCGCATCCTAGGCGGCCAAGTCGGCTGGAGAGCAGGTCAGACGAATATGTCCGTCGCTGGCCAGGCCTTCGACCCGAATCGATCGTTCGCAGAGCGCCATCGGCGGCGCCCGGTGGCTGACCAAGATCAGGCCTTGCCCCCGCGCGGCCAGGCGGTTCTGAAGGCGGTCCAGGACCTGCGCCTCCGTCGCGGCGTCCAGACCCTCAGTGGGTTCGTCCAGCACCAGCCAGGGCGCATCGCGCAGATAGGCGCGCGCCAGGCCAAGACGCCGTCTTTCCCCGCCGGATAGCCGCTCGCCGTTCGGTCCGACGGGGGTATCCAGGCCCAGCGGTTCGGCGCGGAGCCGGTCACCCAGCGCGGCGTCGTCCAGCGCCGCCCACAGGGCCGCATCGTCGGCGGGCCCAGCAAGCAGAAGGTTCTCGCGCACCGATCCGTTCAGTAGACGGACGTCCTGCGCCGCATAGGCGAACAGCCGACGCCGATCCTCCGGCGCGATGTCGACGGCGTCCATTCCACCCAGCCGCATCTCGCCGGCCTGGGGCGTCCTCAGCCCGATCAGGCGTTCGATCAGGGTCGTCTTGCCTGCGCCGGAGGGACCGAAGACGCCGAGGCGGAAGGGCGGCGACAGGTCGGCGCCAAGGTTTGCGAGACCGAGCGCCGCGCCGCTGATCGGTCGGCCATGGAGGGGGGAGGCCGTGGGCATGGCGGCGTCGAGGCGAGACAGGGCCTGGGCGGCAGACCCGTTCTGCTGCAGGGCGACGACCAGCCCTGCGGCGGATTCGACACCCATGACCGCCGCCAGGGCTGCCAGCGCGATCAGCGGCAGGTCGGCGGAGGACGCGGCGGGGATGACGACGCCGACCGCGAGGGCGCTGGCCGCCGCCTGCCACACGGCCATCCAGCCGCCCGATCGGGTCAGGGCGATCTGCGCCGCGTCGTGATCGGCGGCGACCCGCGCGACCTGCGCGCACGCCCAGTCGTCAAGCCCGTAGGCCTTCAGTTCGGGCGCGGCGGCCTCCAAGGCGGCGAGGCGATCCTTCAGCGCGCCGGCGCCGGTCTGCACCGCTCGCCCAGCGGGATCGGCGAGGCGGCGAGCGATCAGAACGCCGCCCAAAACCGCTGCGAGCATGGCGCCGAGCAGGGCCGCGCCGGCCAAGGGGGAGGCGAGGCTGGCCAACAGCACGGCGGAAACGGCGCCGGCGCCCAGGCTCCAGGGCGCCGAGCGGCGCACGAAGAGGGTCTGCACCGCGTCCACGTCCTGAACCAGCCGGGCCGAGACCTCGCCGGACGACAGGTTCAGTGCGCGCTCGGCCGGGCCTGTGGCGATGGCGTCGAACAACTGCGGGCGCAGGCGGGCGAGCGCCTTCAAGGCAGCCTCATGGCCCGCGACGCGCTCGACATAGCGGCCGCCGGTGCGGACGATGGCCAGCAGGCGGATGATGGCGCTGGGCATCATATAGTTGAAGCTCTGGGCGGCCGCCGCGCCCGCCAGGCCCGCAAACGCCGCGCCCGTGATGAACCAGCCCGACAGCCCCAACAGGCCGACGGCCGCCACCGAGACGACAGCGCCGCCGGCCGCAGCGAGCCGAAGCCGGGCGCGCTGGGCCTGAGTTTGGGCGGCGATCAGGCCGGCGATGCGTGACGGGACGCTCATAGCGTCACCACGCGGTCGGCCAGGGCGGCGACGGCTGGGGAGTGGGTGGCGATCAGGGTGGTGCGCCCGCGCGCGGCCTGACGGATGACGTCCAGCATGGCGCGTTCCGAGGCAGGATCCAGATTGGCGGTCGGCTCGTCCAGCACCAGAAGCGGCGCCCGCTTCAGGATGGCGCGCGCCAGGCCCAGGCGACGGCGCTCGCCGCCCGACAGACCGCCGCCACGCTCGTCGATGGGGCGATCCAGATCGCCGAACAGGCCCGCCGTGCGCGCGGCCAGGGCGATGCGGCCGGGGCAGGCGGTGCGATCCGCCAGGGCGATGTTCTCGGCCAGGGTTCCAGGCGTCACCATCGGGTGCTGGCTGGCCCAGGCGACCCGCCCGGCGATGTCGCCGCACTGGCTGAGCCGCGCGCCGCCCACCTCGACCTCGCCGCGCGTCAAGGGTGCAAGGCCCAGCAGCAGATGCAGAAGGCTGGACTTGCCCGCGCCGCTGGTGCCCACCAGCGCCACGATCTGACCCGGCGCGACGTCGAGATCGAACCCGTCGATGACCGGCGCTGAGCCTTCATAAGCGATGGCGACATCGCGGAAATGGATGGCGGGCGCCAGATCGCCGATGGACGCGCGCTGGGTCAGGTGCGGGTCTGGCGTGATCAGGGATGGGGCTGCGGCCTCGGCGGCCTGGCGATCATGATAGGCGGCGGCCAGGCGGCGTAGCGGCGCATAGACTTCGGGCGCCAGGGCCAGAACGAAGAAGGCGCGCGACAGGTCCAGGGTCTCGGGAACCGGGAAGGGCAGCAGCCGCAACAGGTTGAAGCCGCAATAGACGGCGATCAGCGCGACCGACAAGGCTGAGAAGAACTCCAGCACGCCCGACGACAGGAAGGCGATGCGCATGACGCGGGCGGTGCGGCGCTCCAGCTCGTCCGAAGCCTGGGCGATCTGCACCGTCGTGCGGCCCACAGCGTCGAAGGCGAGAATGGCGGGCAGGGTGCGGATACGGTCGATGAACAGGCCGGACAGCCGTTCAAGCGCCTGAAATTGACGACGGCTTTCGCCCGCCGCAGCCGTGCCCGCCAGGGCCATGCCGACGATGAACGGGAAAAGCGTGAATAGCAGGATGCCCGCCGACACCGGGCTGGCGATCGCGGCGGCAGCGATGATCAGCAGCGGCGAAACGCCTGCGGCGAGGCGCAAGGGTGCAAACCGCGAATAGTAGCCGTCCAGGGCGCCGACCCCCTCGACCAGGGCCGTCATCTGCGCGCTGGATCGTCGTCCTCGCCCGAACAGGTCCGACAACAGGCGGCCTCGGACGTCGGTCTTTATCGCCCGACCCAGCTTCGCGCCGACGATCACGGCGGCCTGGCCGATTAGGCCGCGCGCGATCAGACTGAACACGGCTAAAGCCAGCCACGGCGCGGCGGCGGCCGGCGATACGGTCAGGCTGGAAATCGTCAAAGCCAGCCCTAGCGCGAACCCGATCGCGGGCGCGACGTCCGCAATGGTCAGCACGCCAGCCAGCAGGGTCAGCCGCTTCCACGGACGACCGGTCTGCTTCAGCCAGGCGGCCGCAGAGACAGGGGCGATTGGCACGGCGCTCATCAACGGACTCCAGCGCTCGGCGCAGGCCGCGCGCCATTGGGCGAAACGTCGTTGGACGAAATGTCCAAGGACCAAGCGTCCAATAGGGGCCGGCGTTTGTCGGCGCTTTGATCGAGATCAAGGCGGGCGTCCTGCCCACCTTCTACGGCCATCGAAACGTCGGTCGAGCAGACCGATTCCTCGGAGCAACGCCATGATCGACCTCGCGGTCGTCGACCTGTCCCGGCTGCAGTTTGCGCTGACGGCCCTTTACCACTTCCTCTTCGTGCCCCTGACGCTGGGGCTGTCGTTCATGCTGGTCATCATGGAGTCGATCTATGTGATGACCCGCCGGCCAATCTGGCGGACGATCACCCGGTTCTGGGGCGTCTGCTTCGGCATCAACTTCGTGCTGGGCGTCGCGACCGGCATCACCATGGAGTTCCAGTTCGGCATGAACTGGAGCTACTACAGCCACTATGTCGGCGACATCTTCGGCGCGCCACTGGCGATCGAAGGGCTGATGGCCTTCTTCCTGGAGGCGACCTTCGTCGGCCTGATGTTCTTCGGCTGGGACAAGCTGAAGCCGCACGCCCACCTGTTCGTCACCTTCATGGTCGCGCTGGGCACTAATCTGTCGGCGCTGTGGATTCTGATCGCCAACGGCTGGATGCAGAACCCGGTCGGCGCCGCCTTCAATCCCGACACGATGCGGATGGAGGTCACGGACTTCATGGCCGTGTTGTTCAACCCGGTGGCCCAGGCCAAGTTCGTTCACACCGTCAGCGCCGGTTACGTCTGCGCCTCGGTCTTCGTGCTGGGCGTGTCGGCCTTCTATCTGCTGCGTGGCAAGCACGTCGGCTTCGCCAAGCGATCGATGACGGTCGCCTCGGCGTTCGGTCTGGCGGCGTCGCTGTCGGCCGTCGTGCTGGGCGACCAGTCCGGCTACAATCTTACCGATAACCAGAAGATGAAGCTCGCCTCCCTGGAGGCCATGTGGCACACCGAGCCGGCGCCCGCCGGTCTGACGCTGATCGGCGTTCCCTCGATGAAGGACCGCGAGACCCATTTCGGCGTTCACGTGCCGTGGATCATGGGGCTGATCGCCACCCGCACTATCGACAAGCCCGTCGAAGGCATCTTCGAGCTGGTCGTCACGGCTGAGGACCGCATCGAATCCGGCGTCATCGCCTACGATGCGCTGGAGAAGGTCAAGGCGAACCCGGCCGATCCCGTCGCGCGCGGCGTGTTCGAGACCCACCGCCGCGACCTGGGCTATGGCCTGCTGCTGAAGCGCCACGTCGCCGATCCCCGCCAGGCCACGCCTGCGCTAATCCAGCAGACCGCGTGGGAGACCGTGCCCAACGTCCCGGCCCTGTTCTGGAGCTTCCGCATCATGGCGGGCATCGGGATGTTCATGATCGCCCTGTTCGGTACGGCCTTCGTGCTCTGCACCCTGCGCAAGCATCAGACGAAGTGGTTCCTGCGGCTAGCCGTCCTGGCCATCCCGCTGCCATGGATCGCCATCGAGTTCGGTTGGATCTTGGCCGAGTTCGGCCGCCAGCCCTGGGCGGTGGAGGGCGTGCTGCCCACATTCCTGGGCGCCTCGTCCCTGACCGTGCCGCAGCTTTGGGCCACGATCGTCGGCTTCACCCTGCTGTATGGCGCGCTGGCGGTGGTCGAGGTGCGGCTGATGCTCTTCGCCATCAAGAAGGGGCCGTTCCACGAACAGGAGACGTTCGGCGAACCCAGCCCCGAAGCGCCCGCCGAGCGCGTTCCCGCGCCCGCCGTGGCCTGACCCAAGACCTTAGGACATCCGACAATGGATCTTCCCCTCGACTTCGCCACGCTTCGCCTGATCTGGTGGGGGCTGCTGGGCGTGCTTCTGATCGCCTTCGCCCTGACCGACGGTTTCGACCTGGGCGTCGGCGCCCTTCTACCCTTCGTCGCCAAGACGGATGAGGAGCGCCGCATGGTGATCAACACCGTCGGCGCCACCTGGGAAGGCAACCAGGTGTGGTTCATCCTGGGCGGCGGCGCGATCTTCGCCGCCTGGCCCTTCGTCTACGCGGTCAGCTTCTCGGGCTTCTACCTGGCCATGTTCCTGGTGCTGTCCGCGCTGATCCTGCGGCCGGTGTCGTTCAAATATCGCTCCAAGCGGGCGTCGCCGAAGTGGCGGTCGTTCTGGGACTGGTGCCTGTTCATCGGCGGCTTCGTTCCGGCGCTGGTGTTCGGGGTGGCTGTGGGCAACGTCCTGCTGGGCGCGCCCTTCCATCTGGATGGCGACCTGCGGTCCTTCTACGACGGTACGCTGCTCGGCCTGTTCACCCCCTTCAGCCTGATCGCCGGCCTGTTGTCGGTGGCCATGCTGGTCCTGCACGGCGCGGCCTGGTTGTCGGTCAAGGCCGAGGCCGGCCCGGTGATGGAGCGGGCGCGTCTGTTCGGCACGGTCGCCGCTGTTCTGGCCCTGATCCTGTTCGCGGTCGGCGGACTGTATGTCGCTTACGGCGGCCTGGGCTACCGGATCACCGGCGCGCTGGACGTCAACGGCTTCTCCAATCCGCTTCGCACGACGGTCCAGGCCGCGCCCGGCGCCTGGCTGGACAACTACGGCCGCTATCCGTGGATGCTGATCGCACCGGCCCTGGGCTTCCTGGGCGCGCTGGTCGGCCTGGTCGGCATGTGGCGGCGGTCCGCGCCGCTGGCGTTCGGCGGATCGTCACTGTCGGCCGTCGGCATCATCTCCACCGTCGGCCTGTCGATGTTCCCGTTCATCCTGCCCAGCTCGGTCAATCCTCAGTCCAGCCTGACGGTGTGGAACGCTTCATCCAGCCATCTGACCCTGTTCATCATGCTGATTGTCACGGCGATCTTCCTGCCTCTGGTGCTGCTCTACACCGCCTGGGTCTATCGCGTGCTGTGGGGCCGGACGTCGACCGCCGCCCTCAAGACCAACCCCGACCTGTACTGACCCTTAGGAGCGCAGAACCATGTGGTATTTTTCCTGGATCCTGGGGCTTGGCCTGGCCGTCGGTTTCGGCGTGCTGAACGGCCTGTGGCACGAGTTCCATCTGTTCGACGAAGGGGACGCCGGCCTGTCCACGCCCGACGCATCGAAAGAGGGCGATGTCCCTCTCTAGCCCCGCGCGCCTGTCCGTTCGCGACCTGATCGCGCGCTATGACGCCCATGCGCCGCGCTATACCTCCTATCCGACGGCGGCCCAGTTCACGCCTGCCGTCGGACCTGGCGAATGGGCCGACTGGCTGGGGCGCGCGCCCTCCGATCAGCCGGTCTCGCTGTATCTGCACCTGCCGTTCTGCAAGCGGCTGTGTTGGTACTGCGGCTGCAACACCCGGGCGGTGAACCGGGCGGGCGTCATCTCCAGCTATGTCGATCTACTGCTGCGCGAGGCGGATCTGGTTCTGACGCGGATCGGCCGCCCGGTCCGCGTCGGTTCGATCCATCTCGGCGGCGGCACCCCGAACATGCTGTCGCCGGACGATCTTGAGCGACTGTTCGCCGGTCTGTCCGCGCGGTTCGACCTGGGCGACTGTTTCGAGGTCGCCGCCGAGTTGGATCCCGAAGTCCTGACGCAGGAATGGGTCGAGGCGGCGGGCCGCATCGGCCTGAGCCGCGCCAGTCTGGGGGTGCAGGACCTGTCGCCGCGTGTCCAGGCGGCGGTGAACCGGCCCGAACGTTTCGAGACCATCCGCTGGGCGGCCGAAGCCTTGCGTGGGCAGGGCGTGACCTCCCTCAACCTGGATCTGATGTACGGCCTGCCGCTTCAGGCCGTCGAGAACGTCATCACCACCCTGGGCCAGGTCACGACGCTGAGGCCGGAACGGATCGCCCTGTTCGGCTATGCCCATGTGCCGTGGATGAAGCCGCATCAGCGGCTGATCAACGACGCCGACCTGCCGGACGCCGAAGCGCGCTTCGCCCAGAGCCAGGCGGCGGCCCGCTATCTGGTCGGCAAGGGGTGGCAGGCGATCGGGCTGGATCATTTCGCCCTGCCGCACGATGGGTTGGCGGCGGCGGACCGGGCCGGACGGCTGCATCGCAACTTCCAGGGCTACACCACCGACGCCGCAGAGGTGCTGATCGGCCTGGGCGCCTCGTCGATCAGCCGCACGGCCAAGGGTTTCGTGCAAAACCACGCGCAGGAACTAGATTGGCGCCGCGCTGTCGAGGCGGGCGATCTACCGGTCGCCCGAGGCGTCGCCCTGACCGAACGCGACATGTTCGTCAGCGAGATCATCGAGCGGCTGATGTGCGATTTCGTCGTCGATCTCGCGCCCATCGTCCGGCGTCGCGGTCGGGACCTGTCGGACGTCGCCGGCGCCTGGTCCCTGTTGGAGCGCTTCGTCGACGATGGTCTGGTGCGGATCGACGGGACGGTGGTGGCGGTGACCGACTTGGGCCGTCCGTTCGTCAGGGCGGTTTGCGCCGCCTTCGATCCCGGTGCGGCGGCTCTCCAGCAGAGGCATGCGCGGGTGGTGTGAATGGACAGATTGTCCACCCCTTGAACGATTTGCGCTGGATCAAGGCCGAGGCGTCCACCGGGGCGCACATCCCCGCTCAGACGCCTGACGAAGGCCGCACGAGGCGGCCAGGGCGTCGGGGATCAGAAGATGAATACCAAGACCCTGCTGCTTGCCGCCGTCGCCTTCACCGCCTGCGCGGCGCCGGCCTTCGCTCAGACATCCGTCGCCTGGGAGGCCCCGAAGAAGGGCGACTTCCTTGTGAGCGGGCGCGTCACAGACGTCTTCTCCCAGGCCGATGACGCCATCACCATGGCCGCGGGCGCGGACACGGGCCTGAAGGTGGATGTGGGCGACAGCGTCATGCCGACCCTGGGCTTTACCTACTTCCTGACCGATCACTTCGCGGTTGAGGCGATCCTGGGCACGACCCAGCACGATATTCGCGCCCAGGGCGGCGCGACGGACGTGGCCGTGCATGAGACCTGGGTCCTGCCGCCAGTGGTCACCCTGCAGTACCGCCCCCTGAGCCAGGGGAGCTTCAGCCCCTATGTCGGCGCTGGCGTGAACTACATGCTGTTCTACAGCGGCAAGGACAAGAACGGCTTTACCGTCGATCTGGACGACGGTTTCGGCTACGCGCTTCAAGCGGGCGCGGACGTTGGCATTCAGGGGCCCTGGAGCCTGAACGTCGACGTCAAGAAGGTCTGGTTCGAGACCGACGCCAAGATCAACGACGGCGCCCTGAAGTCCAGCGTGAACCTCGATCCGTGGGTCGTGTCTCTGGGCGTAAGCCGCAAGTTCTAAGGCTGCGGGGGCTGTCGACGCGGCCCCTCTCGCGCTTCGCTGCAACCCGCTATGCTGCCGCGATGAGTCGGGCCGTGTCATGATCAAATATATCGGCTCCAAGCGCGCCCTGCTGGGGCATGTGACGGGTGCGGTGGCGGGGGTGCTGCCGCAGGGCGGGCGGGTTTGCGATCTGTTTTCGGGCACGGCGCGGGTCGGGCACGCCCTGAAGAAGAAGGGGTTTCAGGTCTGGTCGAACGACCTGAACGCCTATGCCCACGCCTTGGCGACGACCTATGTCCAGGCGGATCGGGAACGGTGGGTCGAGCGGGCCGAGGGCGTGCTGGCCGAGCTGCGGAGGGTGAAGCCAGAGGCGGGCTGGTTCACCCAGGCCTTTTGTCAGGATGCGCGGTATTTCCACCCGGACAACGGTGCGCGGATCGACGCCATGCGCGACCGGATCGAGGTCATGGGACTGGAGCCGGAACTCAAGGCCATCGCCCTGGTCAGCCTGATGGAGGCGGCGGACCGGGTGGATTCCACCGCCGGGGTTCAGATGGCCTATATGAAGCAGTGGGCGCCGAGGGCGCTGAAGACGCTGGAGCTGCGCACGCCGGATCTGGTTCCGGCGGTGGACGGGCCGTGCCGCGCGACCCAGGGCGATGCGGTCGAGATCGCCGAACAGGTCGAGGCGGACCTGGTTTACCTGGACCCGCCCTACAACCAGCATTCCTATCTGGGCAACTACCATTGCTGGGAGAGCCTGGTGCTGTGGGACCGGCCCGAGACCTATGGGGTCGCCAACAAGCGGGTGGACGTGAGGACGCGCAAGAGCGCCTTCAACAGTCGGCCCGGCATCGGCCCGGCGCTGCGGACGGTGATCGAGCGGGTCAAGGCGCCGAACCTGATCGTCAGCTTCAACGACGAGGGGTATCTGAGCCGCGCCGACCTGGTCGAGATGCTGTCGGCGCGAGGCCATGTGCAGGTCCTGGAGATGGCGCATCCGCGCTATGTCGGCGCCCGGATCGGGATCCATAATCCCAAGGGCGAGAAGGTCGGGCAGGTCGGGCGGCTCAAGAATGTCGAGCACCTGTTCGTGGTGACGGAGCGGCCGGTCTCCTTGCCCGTGGCCGCATAGACACCAATAAAAACAACGGAGGGTAGGGCGGAACGCGAATCGCTGCGTGCCGTTGTGGGACTATGCAACCGCACCCGTACACCGCCCCCAAGACCGATCGCCCCGACGACTATCGTTTGCGTCCGGCGGCCGAGCCGCGCTCGTGGGCGCCGCGGACGGCGGATGCGACCTTCACCCACAACGCCGCGCGTTACGCCCGCCCGGTCGAGGCGGTTCAGCCCGTCGAACACATCGACGTGGAGCCGGAGGTGGCGCCGCCGCCGCGCTGGATGATGGCGATCGCCGGGGCGGCTGTGGCGGCTCTGATGGGCGCGCTGCTGGGCGGCTTCCTGCACATCTGAAAGCGGCGTCAGGCCTCCTGCAACAGCGCCTTGATCGGCGACCAGCTGCGCCGATGAGCGGGGCAGGGGCCCAAGGTTTTCAAAGCGTTCTGGTGGATCGGGGCGTTGTAGCCCTTGTGGCTGGCGAAGCCGTACCCGGGATACTGGGCGTCCAGATCGATCATCAAACGATCCCGCGCGGTCTTGGCCAGGATGGAGGCCGCTGCGATGGATAGCGACAACCCGTCGCCGCCGACGACCGTCTGGATTTCGCAGGGAAGGTTGAAGCGATAGTTGCCGTCGACCAGGGCGGCGACCGGCTGGACCTGCAAGGCCTCAATGGCGCGGCACATGGCCAGACCCGTGGCGTGCAGGATGTTCAGTTCCTCGATCTCGTCCACCGAGGCGAAGCCGACGCCCCAGGCGACGGCGCGGGCCTTGATCTCGGGCTCCAGGGCGGCGCGGCGCTTTTCGGTCAGGGCCTTGGAATCGTCGATGCCCGGCGGCAGGTCGTCAGGGTTCAGGATCACAGCCGCCGCGGAGACCGGACCGGCCCACGGACCGCGCCCGGCCTCGTCCACGCCGCAGACGTGACCGTTGACCCGCTGCATCAGCACCGTTTCTAGCGCGAGGGTCGGGAAGGCTTTCGGATTCGCGGGGGCTTTAGCCATGGCCCGCCATCGCACGAACCTGGGCGTGACGGAAGCAGGTCGTCTGGTGATCGTTGACCATGCCGACGGCCTGCATGAAGGCGTAGACGATGACCGGGCCGCAGAAGTTGAAGCCGCGTTTCTTCAGGGCCTTGGCCATGGCGACGGATTGTTCGGTCTGGGTCGGGGCCTGGCGATAGTCGGCGTAGGGGGTCTGGATCGGCTCGCCGCCGACGAAGGACCAGAGCCAGGCGGAGAAGTCCTCGCCGTCATCGCGCATCTGAAGCCAGATCTGGGCGCCCCGGATGGCGGCGTTGATCTTGGCGCGCGAGCGGATGATGCGGGGATCGCCCAGCAGGCGCTCGATGTCTGCCTCATCATAGCAGGCGACGATCTCGGGATCGAAACCGTCGAAGGCGTCGCGGATGCCCTCGCGTTTTCTGAGGATGGTGATCCAGGCAAGGCCGGCCTGGAAGCCGTCGAGGACCAGCTTTTCCCACAGGGCGCGGGGATCGCGCTCAGGCACGCCCCATTCGGTGTCGTGATAGGCGACATAGAGCGGGTCGGTCCCGCACCAGCCGCATCGGCCGCCGAGAGCCTCTGGGGCGTGTGAGTCGGTCATGGCGTTAAGTTGCCAGTCTGTTCCGATCGAGGAAAGGGCGTTCGGCGTCGGGGCGACGGAGGAAAAACACCGTCTAAAGTGTCTAATTCGTCTAGTCTCGGAGGCTGGGCTCGGGTGGATGTCAGGTTTTGCGGTCTCCGGCTTAAAACCACGCATTGTATGGGCGTCGGCGGCGGGGGCTGGTCGATTGACGCTGTCGGGCGGCAAGTGGCGGAAATGTTGGTGGAAGTTGCGCGGCGATGCGATGGATGGCGCCGTTTGATCCCTCTCCCATTGGGAGAGGGCTTGAGCGCACGGCGGCGATAGCCGTCGTTCTGGCGCAAAAGGGTGAGGGCCGGGTCCAAGCGAACTGGTCTACCGCCCGACCCTCATCCGGCCCTGCGGGCCACCGTTCTCCCAACGGGAGAAGGAAGGTCGCGGGCTTCAGTCCCGGACCAACCCGCCGTCCACGACCAAGTTCTGGCCGGTGACCGCGCGGCTCCACGGCGAGGCGAAGAACAGGACGGCGTCGGCGAACTCTTGCGGGGTCGTGACGCTGCGCAGCGGGGTCATGCCGGCGATCAGGTCGAACACAGCCTCTGGCGTGGCGGCGCTGGCGTCGGTGGTGCGCAGGAGACCGCCCGAGACCATGTTGACGGTGATGCCGTCAGGGCCGAGGTCCCCGGCGGCGGTGCGGGTCAGGCTGAGCAGGGCGGCCTTGGCGGCGGTGTAGTCGTGGTAGGGCACGACCGGATTTTGAAACAGGTTGGTGCCGATGTTGACGATGCGGCCGAACCGGGCCGCGGCCATGTTGGGCGCGGTCGCCTGGATCAGGTTCAGGGCGCCGCGCACGACGGTCGAGAACTGGCGATCCATCTCGTCCCAGCCGATGGCGGTCATCTGGGACCGGGCGTCGCCGTTGAAGCTGTAGTCCAGGGCATTGTTGACGACAGTGGTGACGGGGGCGCCGAAACGGCCTTGCGCCGCCGCGACCATGGCGTCCACAGCGGCCCGGTCGGTCACGTCGGCCTGGAGGGCGAGGGCGCGCTCGCCGATCTCGGCGGCCAAGGCGTTCGCGGCCTCGCCGCTGTTCCTCCAGTTGATGACGACGCGAGCGCCTTCATGGGCGAAGGCGCGGACGCAGGCGGCGCCGACGCCGCGCGCCCCGCCGGTGACGAGGACGATCTGATCGGCGATCTTCATGGTGGACTCACGCGTTGGAGGAGGGGAGGACGTCCTCGCCCATCCAGGCGGGTTTGCGCAAGCGCACCGGGCGGCCGTCCACGGTCAGGTCGCCGTCGAGGCGGTCGACGCGCAGCAGGGCCATGACCGAACCGTCCTGCCCCGAGAGGACTTCGCCCGCGCGCAGTTCGCCCTTCAGCACCTCGGCGCCGAAGGCGGGGGGCGGGCCGTCGAAGTCCAGTGGCAGCATCCGGTTCTTGATCGTGCCCCGGCGCTTCATGCGCGAGGTCGTTTCCTGGCCGACGAAACAGCCCTTCTGGAAATCAATGCCGTTCAGCAGGTCGAAGTCGGCCTCGATCGGATAGGTCTTGTCCTGGGGCGCGTCGGCGGTCGGATCGGGCAGGCCGATCGACAGGCGGTGTGCGTCGTAGTCGGCCTCGGCGGCGCCTGCAGTCGCCTCGCCATAGAGGCGGCCGCCCATCAGGGACGTGCGGGGGTCGGGGATGAAGCCGGCGGGGGCCTCGGACCAAGCGGCGAAGACCGGGCGGTCGTCAGCGGCGACCTTAACCTTGGCGCGCAGCTTGTACATCGACAGGCGCTGGAGCAGGGCGTCGCGGCGCTCAGTCGCGACATCCAGCAAAACGCCGCCATTCTCGCCCAGGATGAACAGGTCGAACAGCAGCCGGCCGGGGGGCGAGAGCAGGGCGCCAAACCGCAGTTCCCCGTCGACCAGCGTCTCCACATCCTGGGTCAGCAGATTGTGCAGGAAGAGTTTCGCCTCCTCGCCCGTGACGGAGATCAGGGCGCGACTGTCGAGATGGGCGATGGGCATGGGGCGAAGATAGGGCTGACGGCGTGGGTTCAGAAGACGCCGCGCCGAATTTAAGCCGCCAACCGCGTCACACCGCCAGCAGCTGTTTGATCAGCGCCTTTTCGAACCCCTTGGTCTCCGACCCCGGCAAGGCCTTGCCGATTTCGCCGCTTTCGAACAGGGCGAAGACCTTGGGGTGGACGTAGGAAGCGCGGCAGACGGTGGGGGTGTTGCCCAAGAGGCCGGCGACGGCCTTCACGCAGACGGTGATCTTTCGCCTGGCGTCGGTGGGCGAGGTCGGGGCCTCGGTGTCGCGCAGCGCCCGCGCCGCCGAGACGGTGCCGGCCCAGGTGCGGAAGTCCTTGGCCGAGAACTGCTCGCCCATCGCCTCGCGGATGTAGGCGTTCACATCATCGGAATCGACCGGGCACAGCGTGCCGTCGGCCGCGCGGTATTTGAACAGCTGCTGGCCGGGCAGGCCTTCCAGCTGTCGCACGACCTTGGCCAGGCGGCGGTCCTTGACGCTGACGCTGTGATCCTTGCCGCTCTTGCCTCGAAACTCGAACGTCAGGGCCGCACCATCCACATCGATGTGGCGCTTGTGCAGGGTCGTCAGGCCGTAGCTGCGGTTCTGTTTGGCGTAGATGGAGTTGCCGACCCGGATCAGGGTGATCTCGAGCAGGCGCACGGCTGTCGCCAGCACCTTGTCGCGACAGACGCCGCGAAGGGCCAGGTCGTGTTCGACCTTCTCGCGCAGTTTCGGCAGGTTGCGCGAGAAGGCGGGCAGCTTGTCAAACTTGTTCTCGGAGCGGGCCGTGCTCCAGTCGTTGTGATAGCGGTATTGTTTGCGGCCCTTCACATCCCGGCCGGTCGCCTGGATATGGCCGTTGGCCTTGGGACAGATCCAGACGTCAGTCCAGGCAGGCGGAATGGCCAGGGCGCGGATGCGGGCCAGGGTCTTGGCGTCCGTGACGGTCTTGCCCTTGGCGTCGCGATAGGACCAACCCTTGCCGGCGCGGCGGCGCGTCAGGCCTGCGAACTCGTCGCTGCAATAGCTGAGGCCTTGGGGGACTTCGGCGGCGATGTCGAAGGCGTGCGATCCGTCGGCCATCAGCCGTTCGCCTTTTCGAGACGGTCATGCAGCCGTTTGATCCAGCGTTCGGCCGGGTCGCCGCCCCACAGCAGCCAGGCGATATAGCCGGCGGAAGGATCGGTGCGGCTGCCCCAGCCCTTGCCGTCCTTGTCCACGGTGTGGCGGGCGAAATAGCTGTAGATGTCCTTGATGTCCTTGTCCGAGACGGGCTTCTGATCCGCCAACTGATGGGCGCGGCGTACGCCGACCTCAGTGCCGCCCCGGTCGTGCTTGTCGCGCAGGTCGAGACCCCGTTTGGCCTGGGTCGCGACGCCCTTGGGCGGCTTGCGTTGCGCGTCGGTGAGGGTGGTTTTGGCGGCCATCGCATCTTTCCGTACAAGGACTTAGGCCGAACGCCGTGTCTGGCGCGCGAGTTCCGCTTGACCGCGCGGGCCGGGCGCGAGACGAGGCGGCATGAACTATCGCCACAGCTTTCACGCCGGAAACTTCGCCGACCTGGTCAAGCACGCCCTGGTGCTGTGGTTGGTGAAGGCGCGGCAGGCGGCCGGGCCGCTGACGGTGTTCGATACCCATGCTGGGGCGGGGCTG
Source organism: Brevundimonas fontaquae (assembly GCF_017086445.1). Classification (NCBI taxonomy): domain Bacteria; kingdom Pseudomonadati; phylum Pseudomonadota; class Alphaproteobacteria; order Caulobacterales; family Caulobacteraceae; genus Brevundimonas; species Brevundimonas fontaquae. Next base: position 1,460,303 of record NZ_CP070968.1, read on the forward strand.
TACGATCTTTCGGGCGACGGCGCGCGGTCCAGGGAGGCCGAGGCCGGCGTGGCGCGGCTGATGTCCGCCGACGGGCGGACGCCGCTGATGGATGCGCTGGCGGCCGAGGTGGCGGCGCTGAATCCTGAGGGCGGGGCGCGGTTCTATCCGGGGTCGCCGTTGCTGATCGCGGACGCGCTGACGCCCGGCGGTCGCTACGTTGGGCTCGAGTTGAACCCGCCGGTGCGGGCCATGCTGGCCGAGGCGCTGACGGGGCGTGCGTACGCCGAGGCGCGCGAGGGCGACGGCTATGCGGTGGTGGTCGCGGAGGCGGCGAAGGTGCGCGGGCCGCTGGTCCTGATCGACCCGCCGTTCGAAAAGCCCGACGACTATATTCGCTCGGCCGAGACCGCGATTTCGGTGGTGAGGCGAGATTCGACGGCGACGGCGGCGATCTGGACGCCGCTGAAGGATCTGGAGACCTTCGACGGCTTTATCCGGCGGCTGCAAGGCAAGGCGGGGCCGACCCTGGTCGCCGAGGCGCGGCTGAGGCCGCTGACCAATCCGATGAAGATGAACGGCTGCGCCATGGTGGTGGTCAATCCGCCGGCGGGCGCGGAAGCAGCCGCGGCCGAGATCTGCGGCTGGGTCGCGGGGGCGCTAGGTGAAGCGGGCGGACGGGCCGAGGTCTGGACCTTCTGACCGCAGTCACTAGGTTGATCGCATGACGCGCATCGCCATTCTGGAAACCGGACACCCGCCGGAGCATCTGAAGGACGATTTCGACGACTATCCCGCGCGGTTTCGGGCCTTGCTGGGCGAGGGCGTGCCGACGACGCGGTTCGACGTGCAGTCGGGGCATCTGCCCGAGGATCCTTCCGTCTTCCAAGGGGCCATCGTCACGGGGTCGGCGGCGGGAGTCTATGACGACCTGCCGTGGATCCCGCAGCTGATCGACTGGCTGAGGGCGGCGCGGGGGCGGACGCGGCTGGTCGGCATCTGTTTCGGGCATCAGGCGCTGGCCCATGCGTTCGGCGGGGTGGTGGAGAAATCGCATAAGGGCTGGGGCGTGGGCCTGCACCGCTATAACGTGCGCGAGGATGCGCCGTGGATGCATCCTCGGGCGCGCACGATCGCCATTCCCGTATCGCACCAGGATCAGGTGGTCGCGGTTTCGGACGACGCACGGGTGATCGCGTCCAGCGGGTTCACGCCGTACGCCGGCCTTGCCTGGGGCGACGATGCGATCTCGTTCCAGTGCCACCCGGAGTTTCAGCCGGACTATGCGGCGGCCCTGATCGAGGGACGGCGCGGGGCGCGCATCCCGCACGATGTGGCGGATCAGGCGATCGATAGTCTGAAGCGGCCCAACGACAGGGCCGTGCTGACGGCCTGGATCCGCGCCTTCCTGCTGCTGACCCCGCCGCCGGTCGAGGACTACGGCAGCGGGATCTAGAGGCCCAGCAGCCGGATCAACGCCAGCGCTAGCACCACCAGGGCGCCCAGCGACAGGATGACGGCGGCGACGACGCGGCCGCCGGCGCGGGCGACGGCGCGGATGTCGGTCTGGAGACCCAGAGCGGCCATGGCGACGACGGTCAGCAGGCCCGAGGCGGCGGCCATGGGCGCGAGCGCGGCCTGCGGAATCAGGTCAAACGAGCGCAGGCCGATCATGATAAGGAAGCCGATGATGAACCAAGGCAGCAGGCGCGACAGGCCGGGCTTTGCGGCGCCGGGCGCGCGGTCGCGGAAGATCAGCGACAGGGCGACGATGACAGGACCGAGCATCAGCACCCGCACCAGCTTGACCACCGTGCCGGTTTGAGTGGCCACCGCGCCAAAGGGCGCGGCGGCGGCCAGAACCTGAGGCACCGCATAGACGGTCAGACCGGCCAGGGCGCCGTATTGCAGGCCGTTCAGATGGATCAGGCCGCCAAACAGGGGCAGGGCCAGAACCACGATCACGCCGAGCACGGCGGTGAAGGCGATGGAGGCGGCGACTTCTTTTCCATCGGCGTCGATGACGGGGGCGACGGCGGCGATGGCGGAGTTGCCGCAGATGGCGTTGCCGCAGGCGACCAGCAGGGCCATGCGTGGGTTCAGGCCCAAGGCGCGACCGAGGCCGAAACCGACGACGATGGCGAGCGCGACCAGGGCGAAGATGCACAGGACGAAGCCGACGCCCAGCGATGACAGGGTGGCGGCGCTGACCGAGGCGCCGAGCAGCACCACCGCGACCTCCAGCAAGGTCTTGGCCGAGAAGTCGATCCCGGCCTTGAACCGCGCATCGGGCGTCCAGGCAGTGCGCACGGCGGCGCCCAGCAGGATGGCCAGCACCAGCGGCTCCAGCCAGACATGGCCGATCACGTCGCGCTCGATACTGGTCAGGCCGATGGCGGCCAGAGTGACCAACAGGCACAGCATGACGCCGGGCCGGATCGTGCGCCCGAACGCTGTCGCCGACGCCAGCGTGGGCGCGTGGACGGGGGCGGGCAGGGCGGCGGACTTCATCGTCAAGCCTGATGCGCCTGCCCTCGACGGCGGTCTAACGGATAGTTATGGTCGTTTTAATCCGATTTGGAGATCAATCATGACCTTGGACCGCCTGCGTATCTTCGTCGCCGTCGCCGAGCGTGACCATGTGACGGCGGCGGCGAGGGCGCTGAACCTGACACAGTCGGCGGTGTCGAACGCCCTGGCGGCGTTGGAAACCGAGCATGATGTGCGGCTGTTCGATCGGGTCGGGCGGGGCGTCGTTCTGAACGAGACCGGCCGCGCCTTCCTGCCCGAGGCCAAGGCAGTGCTGGCGCGAGCGGCGGCGGCCGGGGCGGCGCTGGCGGACATGAGCGCCCTGCGGCGCGGGCGTCTGGCGGTGTTCGCGAGCCAGACCATCGCCAGCTACTGGCTGCCGCGCCGGCTGGTGGATTTCCACACCGCCTATCCCGGCGTCGAACTGGCCGTCGAGATCGGAAACACGCGCGAGGCGGCGCAGGCCGTGTTGAGCGGCGCTGCCGAGATCGGCCTGGTCGAGGGGGCCGTGGACGAACCGGCCCTGTCGCAGGTTCAGGTGGGGTCGGATCGGCTGGCTGTGCTGGTGACGCCGGACCATCCGTGGGCGACGCGACGTCGGCTGGAGGCGAATGATCTGGCGGACCAGCCTTGGGTGTTGCGCGAAGTCGGCTCGGGCACGCGATCGACGCTGGAGGCAGCGGTGCGGGACATTGGGGTCGATCCCACGACCTTGTCGGTGTCGATGACCCTGCCGTCGAACGAGGCCGTGCTGGCGGCGGCCGAGGCCGGGGCCGGGGCCACGGCCCTGTCGGAAAGCGTGGCCTATGCGTCGGTGGCGGCCGGGCGGCTGGTGACGGCGCCCTTCACCCTGCCCGAGCGGCCCTTCCGCCTGTTACGACACCGCGAACGGTATCGCAGCCGGGCCGGCGACGTGTTTGTCGAGGCGATGGGCTAGGGCCACTTCACCACCGGCGGCATGGACGACAGAATCGAGTCGACGTTGCCGCCCGTCTTCAGCCCGAACATGGTGCCGCGGTCGTAGAGCAGGTTGAACTCGACGTAGCGGCCCCGGCGGATCAGTTGTTCCTCGCGCTCCTCGGCCGTCCAAGGCTCTGCCATGCGATTGGCGACGATGCGGGGATAGACGTCCAGGAAGGCCAGGCCGATGTCGCGAGTAAAGGCGAAGTCTCGGTCGTAGTCGCCGCTGTCGTGATGATCGTAGAAGACGCCGCCGGTGCCGCGCGGCTCCTTGCGGTGGGGCAGGTAGAAATACTCGTCGCACCAGGCCTTGTATTTGGCGTGCCAGGTGGGGTCGTGGGCGTCGCAGGCGGCCTGCATGGCGGCGTGGAAGGCGACGGTGTCGGGGTGATCCTGACGACGATCCGCCATCAGCACGGGCGTCAGGTCGCCGCCGCCGCCGAACCAGCTCTTGGTCGTGGCGATGAAGCGCGTGTTCATATGAACGGCCGGAATGCGCGGGCTGACGGGGTGGCAGATCAGGCTGATCCCCGTCGCGAAGAAGCGCGGATCGACGTCGGCGCCGGGCACATTCCTGGCGTAGTCCGCGGGAAAGGCGCCATGCACCGTCGAGACGTGGACGCCGACCTTCTCGAACAGGCGGCCGTGCATCATGCCCATGACGCCGCCGCCGCCCTCGGGCCGCTCCCATGCGGTGCGGACGAAGCGACCGGGTTCGCCGGGGAACAGGTCGGCGGGGGCTGCATCCTCCAGCGCCTCGAAGGCGGCATGGATGCGGTCGCGCAGATGTTCGAACCAGGCGCGGGTCTCGACCTTCTTCAGGTCGAGCGGATCGGAGAAGACGGCGTCGCTCATGGCGCGCTTGAACCACGTCGCGGCGGCGGCGTCATCCGGCGAGGTTGTCATAAGCAGAGTCGCGGGCGCTAATGGCCGTCTGCCGTTTTCAGGAAGCCCGCCCATGATCCGCCGTCTCGTCTCCGTCGCCGTCGCCTCGCTCGCGCTGGGAGGGGCGGTTCAGGCCCAGGACGCCGATGAGGCGCGGGTGATGGAGATTTTGAAGACCACGCCGCTGATCGACGGGCACAACGACCTGCCGTGGGCGCTGCGACAGCAGTATGGAAACGACGTTTACGCCGTTGATCTAACGACGAATCTGGCGGCGTCGACCAAACTGCATACCGATATCGCGCGCCTGCGGGCCGGGGGCGTCGGAGGGCAGTTCTGGTCCGTCTATGTGCCCGCCAGCCTGACGCCGCTGGAGGCGGTCGAGGAAACCTTTGAGCAGATCGACACGGCCAAGCGCATCATCGCCGCCCATCCCGACACCTTCGGACTGGCGACCACGGCGGACGAGGTGGATGCGGTGTTCAAATCGGGCCGGATCGCCAGCCTGATCGGGATGGAGGGCGGCTATTCGATCGACGATTCCCTGGCCCTGCTGCGGGAGTTCTACCGGGCCGGCGCGCGCTACATGACCCTGACCCACTCCAAGACCACGACCTGGGCCGACAGCGCGACGGACGCGCCGAAATGGGGCGGGCTCAGCCCGTTCGGTGAGGCGGTGGTCAAGGAGATGAACCGGTTGGGCATGATGGTCGACCTCAGCCACGTCTCCGAGGAGACGATGCTGGACGCCATGCGCGTGTCCGATGCGCCGGTGATCTTCTCCCATTCGTCGGCGCGGGCGGTCACGGATCATCCGCGCAATGTGCCGGATCGGGTGCTGCGAATGATGCCGCAGGACGGCGGCATCGTGATGATCAACCTGGCTCCCGGTTTCGTGTCCGAGGCGGTGCGGGCCTGGAACGGGGCCAAGGCGGGTGAGGAGGCGCGGCTGAAGACCCTGAACCCCGGCGATCCCGGCGTGGTCGAGGCCGGGCTGACCGCCTGGACCACCGCCAATCCGACGCCTCTGGCGACCCTGGCCGACGTGGTGGCGCATATTCAGCACGTGCGCGACGCAGCGGGCATCGATCACGTCGGCCTGGGCGCCGACTTCGACGGTATCGGCAGCCTGCCGGAAGGCATGGGCGGGGTGGACGCCTATCCGCGAATCCTGGCGGCCCTGATGGCGGCGGGCTGGACCGAGGCCGACATCCGCAAGATCGCCGGCGAGAACCTGCTGCGGGTCATGCGGTCGGTCGAGGCCGTCGCGGCGTCAAAGGCGGGCGAGCGGCCGTCGATGGCGCGGCTGGAGTCTTAAGCGGGCGCCATATGCCCCTGGAGGACGCGGGCGAGATCGCGCTCAATATCTTCGGCGCTGTGTTGGGGCGTCACTTCAAGATAGGCGATCCCGGCGCGTTGGAGCGCCGCTTTCTTGACGGCGTCACGCGCGTAGGCCGTGCCCTGGTAGTGGGCTTCGCCCTGGTATTCGACGGCGGCGAGGGGCCATCCGGTTTGGGAGATGACCAGAATATCGACGCGTTTGCTGTTAATGGCGCGAAAGGCCTCGTCGTCTGGCGACCGCAGAATCTCGCCAAGCGAAACCTGCGCCATCACTCGCCCCTTGATGTCGAGGCGCTTTATCGCGCGTTCGGCAGTATAGAACACCGAGGCTTCGGCGCGGGACATCAGAGGCCTAGCCTGAAAGGCGGCGCGCATCACTGTGTCGAGTTGGGCCGTCGCGACTTGCGGGCGAGCCGCGATCTTGGCGCCGGGCCTGAAGCTGCCGAGATTGGAACGATGTGTGTGGCGGCGCTTGGGACGCTTGCGACTGAGTTCCCAGACCCCGACGATCACCAGGAAGACGATGATCGCCACCACGGTGGGAGTTGTGTCCATCGTGCTTCGCGCCCCGCAGCTGAACTTGGAGACGCTTGCTTATCAATGCGTGATTGTAGAGGGCGTTACCAGACGAGGTAAATTCCGTTCATCCGACTCCGCCGGTCTGGCGCAGGCTCTCCCACAGGGCGATGCCGGCGGTGACCGACAGGTTCAGCGAACGGGCCTCCGGACGCAGCGGCACGACGACGCGCGCGTCGGCGGCGGCGTGGACATAGTCGGGGGCGCCGGCGCTTTCCTTGCCAAACAGCAGGGTGTCGTCAGGCTGGAAAACGAAGTCGGGCAGGGGTGTTGCGCCCTTGGTCGTAAGCAGCACCAGCCGCCCGGCCGGACGATCCGCCTGGAAGGCCTCCCAGTCGGCGTGGCGGGTCATGTGGGACAAGGGGCCGTAGTCAAGGGCCGCGCGCTTCATGGCGCGGTCGTCGAAACGGAAGCCCGTCGGCTCGATCACATGCAGATCGACGCCGAAACAAGCCGACAATCGGATGCAGGCTCCGACGTTCTGAGGAATGTCCGGTTGAAAAAGGGCGAGACGCATTCTAAGGCCTGACATACGCGCGGCGAGGGGGTTTGTCGCGGTCTGTTTGCGAGCGTTTCGCAAGAAACGTCAGCAGCTTGCGTCCAACGCGGCGCAAGTCACGGGCCGTCGGGGATTCCCGGCGTCTTTTGTTGGTTCGTGCCGTGGCTGGGGACGCCCTTGGGGGTCTTCTGCGGCGTTCGAGAGGTGGAAACGTGGCCGAATCGGTCGTGCATACGGAAGACGGTCACAGCCCTGAGGGCGGTGATCCCAATCGTCGGGACTTTATCTACATTGCGGCGGGCGCCGCAGCGGTCGGCGCGGGCGCCATGATCGCTTGGCCGCTGATCAACCAGATGAACCCGGCGGCCGATACGCTGGCGCTGGCGTCGATCGAGTTCGACCTGACCAAGGTTCAGGAAGGCCAGCAGGTCGTCATCAAATGGCAGGGCAAGCCGGTGTTCGTGCGTTACCGCACCCCGGCCGAGCTGCAGAAGGTCATCGCGGACGACCACGCCCCGGACCTGAAACAGCCCCAGACCGACGCCGAGCGCACCAAGCCGGGTCACGAGAAATATCTGGTCGTCATCGGTTCGTGCACGCACCTGGGCTGCGTGCCGACCTTCGGCGCGGGCGATTACGGCGGCTGGTTCTGCCCCTGCCACGGCTCGCACTACGACGCCTCCGGCCGCATTCGTAAGGGGCCGGCACCTCTGAACCTGGTGGTGCCGGAATACGATTATCTGTCCAACACCCGCGTCAAGATCGGCTGAGGACCAAGGGGGAATCATGAGCGATCACGAGAGCACCTACGTCCCGAAGACGGGCGTCGAGAAGTGGCTGGACACCCGGCTGCCGATCATCCGTTTCGGCGCGGACTACATGTCCCTGCCGACGCCGCGGAACCTGAACTACTGGTGGACCTTCGGCGGGATCCTGGCCCTGTGCCTGATGACGCAGATCGTCACCGGCATCGTTCTGGCCATGCACTATACGCCGAACGTCGACCTGGCCTTCGCCTCGGTCGAGCGCATCATGCGCGACGTGAACGGCGGTTGGCTGATCCGTTATGTCCACGCCAACGGCGCGTCGATGTTCTTCATCGCCGTCTATCTGCACATGCTGCGCGGCCTCTACTACGGCTCGTACAAGGCGCCGCGCGAGATGATCTGGATCATCGGCTGCGTGATCTTCTTCCTGATGATCGCCACCGCCTTCCTGGGCTACGTCCTGCCTTGGGGCCAGATGTCGTTCTGGGGCGCGGAAGTCATCACCAACCTGATCGGCGCCATCCCCGTGCTGGGCGAGCCGATCCTGATCTGGCTGCGCGGCGGCCCGGCGATCGACAATGCGACGCTGAACCGCTTCTTCTCGCTGCACTATCTGCTGCCGTTCGCGATCCTGGGCTGCGTCGTGCTTCACCTTTGGGCGCTGCACTCGGCCGGTCAGAACAACCCGGTCGGCATCCTGATCCCGAAGGATCGGGAGAAGAAGGATACGCTGCCCTTCCACCCGTATTTCACGGTCAAGGACGGCTTTGCGATCATCCTGTTCCTGATCCTGTTCGCCATCTTCGTCTTCTATCAGCCGAACGCGCTGGGCCACGCCGACAACTATATCCCGGCCAACCCGCTGCAGACGCCGGCGCACATCGTGCCCGAGTGGTACATGCTGCCCTTCTACGCGATCCTGCGCGCCATCCCGGACAAGTTCGGCGGCGTGGTGGCGATGTTCAGCGCCATCGGCGTGCTGTTTGTCCTGCCCTGGCTGGATACGTCCAAGGTGCGCTCGATGCGCTATCGCCCGACGATGCGGACCTTCTTCATCATCTTCCTGGTGGTGGGCGTGGGCCTGGGCTGGTGCGGTGGTCAGCTGCCTGACGCGCCGGTGATCGGGTCGTTCAAGACCTTCACCCTGATCGACGGCGACCTGAACTCCTACCTGTGGCTGACGCGGGTCTTCACCCTCTACTACTTCGTCTTCTTCCTGATCATCATGCCTTTGGTCGGGTTGAAGGAGCAGCCGCTGCCGATCCCGGCGACGATCTCCGAGCCGGTCCTGACCGGCGCCGGCGCCGTCGAGCACAAGGTCTGAAAATCATGACGATTGGAATGAAGACCGTGTCGTTCAAGACGATCATCGCCTCGGCCGCCATTGCGCTGGGTCTGTTGAGCGCAGCCGCTCCCGCCATGGCGTCGGGCGCCGCCGCCCATCCGCGTTCGGGCGGGTTCAGCTTCGAGGGGCCGTTCGGCACCTATGACCAGGGCCAGCTGCAACGCGGCTACAAGGTCTATCACGAGGTCTGCTCGGCCTGTCACAGCATGAACCTGATGCACTATCGGAACCTGGGCGACCGTCATGGGCCGTTCTGGAACCCGAAGTATCCGAACCCGAACGACAACCCTGTCGTGAAGGCTCTGGCCAAGGAAGTGCAGGTCGGCGACATCGACAGCGAGACCGGCGAGCCGATCCAGCGCGACGCCACGCCGGCCGACAAGTTCCGCGCCCCCTATCCGAACGCCACGGCGGCGGCGGCGGGCAACGGCGGCGCCGCGCCGCCCGACCTTTCGGTCATGGCCAAGGCCCGTCACGACGGCGCCAACTACATCTACTCGCTGCTGTCGGGCTACAAGGCGGCTCCGGCCGGCCTGCAGATCCGCGACGGCCAGCATTACAACCCCTATATGGCCGGCGACCTGACGCCGTTCTGGACCGGCGATCACAAGCACGTTCCGCCCGGCGGCTTTATCGCCATGCCGCCGCCGCTCAAGGATGGCCTGGTCACCTATGACGACGGTTCGCCGCAAACGGTCGATCAATACGCCAAGGATGTCGCGGCCTTCATCGCCTGGACGTCCGAGCCGAAGATGGTCGAGCGCAAGCAGGCCGGTCTGGGCGTGATGATCTATCTGCTGCTGTTCGCCGGCATCACCTATGTCGCCTACCGTCGCATCTGGAAGGGCGTCGCCCACTAAGGGCAACGCTGCCGGATCAAATCGTAAGTCCGCCAAGGTTCGCCTTGGCGGGCTTTTCGTTTGCGACGAAAGGTCCGGGACGCAGCATCGACAGGGCGAAGTTCGCCCCCTAGGGTCGCGTATCGTTTCCGGCTGTGGGGCCTTCAGTTCATGCGTCTTTTCTCTTCTTTCGCCGCCGTTCTTTTGGCGAGCGCCGCCTTGTCCGCCTGCGCCACGGCGCCCAATCCTGCTGCGGTTCACACCGTCCCGACTTTCGATGCGGCGCGCATCTCGCAGGACATCAAGACGCTTTCGGACGACAGTTTCGAGGGCAGGGGCATCGCCACCCCGGCCGAGGAAAAGGTCATCCGGTATCTGAGCGAAGGCTACGCCGCCGCCGGGTTCGAGCCGGGCGGGCCGAACGGCCAATGGACGCAGGACGTGATCCTGAACCGCTTCACCCAGTCCAATGTTCGGGCCTCGCTGAAGCTGGGCGACTGGACCCTGCCGATGACCCAAGGGCGCGAGGTCGCCATCTCGACCCGCCGCCCGGCCGAACACGTCAGCCTGAAGGACGCACCGCTGGTCTTCGTCGGCTACGGCATCAATGCGCCCGAGCGGCAATGGAACGACTTCAAGGGTCAGGACCTGCGCGGCAAGATCCTGGTCGTGCTGGTCAATGACGCCGACTTCGAGGAGCCAGCGCTGAACACCTTCGGCGGCAAGGCCATGACCTATTACGGCCGCTGGACCTACAAATACGAGGAGGCAGCCAAACAGGGCGCGGCGGGCGTGCTGATCGTGCACGAGACGGCGCCGGCGTCTTACGGCTGGCAGACGGTCGCCAACTCCTGGGGCGTGCCGCAGTTCGACATCCTGCGCCAAAATGCGGCGGCCGAGCGCGTGCCGATGGAGGGCTGGATCCAGCGTGACGTTGCGGTCGACCTGTTCCGTCGCGCGGGTCTGGATTTTGAGGCGCTGAAGGCTCAGGCGCGCAGCCGCGACTTCCAGCCCGTCGCCTTGCCCGGCGCATCCTTCTCGACCGAGTTCGACGTGGCCACCAATCAGGTCACCAGCCACAACGTCATCGCCCGCCTGCCGGGCACGACCCATCCGGACGAGACGATCCTCTATACCGCCCACTGGGATCACATCGGCATGGGCGAGCCGGATGCGACCGGCGACCGCATCTTTAACGGGGCGGTGGACAACGCCTCGGGCACGGCGGGTCTGCTGGAGCTGGCGCGCATGTTCGGTCGTGCGCCGCGCACCGAGCGCTCGATCGTGATGATCAGCTTCACCGGCGAGGAAAGCGGCCTGCTGGGCTCGGAATACTATGCGGTGAACCCGGTCTATCCGCTGGCCAAGACGGTGGGCGGGTTCAACATGGATTCGATGAACGTCTATGGCCGCGTCACGGGCCTAGGCGTCACCGGATATGGCCAGTCGGACTTCGACGAGCGTCTGGCGGCGGCGATTCAGCCGCAAGGGCGGTCGCTGGTGCCGGACTACGAGAATGCGGCCGGCACGTATTATCGTTCGGACCACTTCCCGCTGGCCAAGCGCGGCGTGCCGATGGCCTACGCCGGCAGCCGGGGCGAATTCCGCGACGAACCGATCGCCGCGCGCGAGGCGGCGCGGTCGGAATACGGCGCCAAACGCTATCACCAGGCGGCGGATGAATGGTCGCCCGACTGGGACTACAGCGGCATGATCGAGGACCTGACCGTCTTCTACGATGTCGGTCGCGCCCTGGCGAACGGTCGCGACTGGCCGCAGTGGAAGTCGGGTTCGGAGTTCGCGCCGGTGCGCGCCACGACCACGTCCGAACGCCGCTAGTCTTTGCACACATCAAGATGGGGCGGGGAGGGATCTCCGCCCCTTTGCCATTCCGCCTGTCGAGTCCGTTCAATGATCCATCGCCGTTCACCCCTGATCGCCCTTGCGGCGCTCGCACTCGCCGCCTGTGCGACGACGCCGGTCGCACCTCTGGCGCCGAAGCTCGACGCCTTCGCCGTCGCCTCGGCCGCGACGCCTCAGTTCAGCGCCCAGCGCCTGTCGGACCACATCAAATATCTGGCGTCGGACGAGTTGGAGGGGCGGTTTCCCGGCCTGGTCGGCGAACGGCTGACCCTGGCCTATCTGCAGGCGCAGTATGAGGCGATGGGGCTGGAGCCGGGCGGGCGCGACGGATCATGGCTGCAGCCTGTCGATCTGGTGCGGTTTACGCCAGAGCGGGCGCCGACGGCGTCCTGGACCGGGGCGGACGGCATGGCGCATACGCTGGTCTCGGGGACGGATATCACCCTTCGCGCCGGGCCGGCTGAGCCGGTTGTAAAGATCGAGGGTGCGCCGCTGGTCTTCGCCGGTTACGGCATATCGGCTCCGCAATGGGACGACTATGGCAGCGCCGACCTGACCGGCAAGGTGGTGATCGTGCTGCGTGGGCAGCCGGACAGCATGGGCGCCGACCCCAACTTCTACGGTTCAGGGACGCACAAGACGCAAGAAGCCGTGAGGCGTGGGGCCGTCGGCGTCATCAGCCTTCAGGATGTCGATGGCCGTTGGCGGCGTGCGGTCGCCGGGGCGACGCGGCCGCAGATGACGGTGAAAGGCGCCAAGGACGCCCGGTTCACCGGTTCGATCAATATGGAGACGGGAGCGGCCATCGGCGGGGAACCGCTGAGCGCCGCGCTGGCGCGCGCCAAGACGACGGGTCTGGGCGGGGTGGTCGATCTGAACGCACGGCTCAGCGTCGATATCGCCGAGACGACCGAAGTCATCCACTCCAACAACGTGCTGGCCAAGATTCCTGGCACGGAACGGCCTGACGAATACGTCGTCTATTCCGCCCATTGGGATCACGTCGGCAAGGCCCGGACGCCGGACGCCGAGGGCGACGACATCTTCAACGGCGCCTGGGACAATGCGTCGGGGACGGCTGGTCTGATCGAGATGGCGCGGGTGTTCAAGGGCGGGCCGGCGCCGCAGCGCACGGTGGTCTTCCTGCACGTCACGGCCGAGGAGCAGGGTCTGCTGGGGTCAGAGGCCTATGCCGCCGATCCGGTTTACCCGCTGGCCAAGACGGCGGCGGACATCAACATCGACATGCTGCCCTTCACGCCGGCGACGCGCGACGTGGCGGTGTTCGGCGTCGGCAAGTCCGAGCTTGAGGACATCCTGGGCCGGTTTGCGGCCGTGCAGGGGCGGGTCGTGACGGGCGACGGCTATCCGGAGGAAGGCTTCTACTACCGCTCCGACCACTTCAACTTCGCGGCCGGCGGGGTGCCGGCCCTGATGCCGTGGACGGGCCGCGATTTCGTCGAGGGCGGGATCGAGGCGGGCAAGCCCTATTACGAGGGCGCGATGGCCAAATACTATCACAAGTTGACCGATGAATGGCGGGCCGACTATGACTTCACGGCCGCCTTGCAGAACCTGGACCTGCTGTATCGGCTGGGGCTGACGGTGGCCGACAGCGAGAGCTGGCCCGCGTGGAAGCCGATGGCTGAGTTCAACGCCATTCGCGACCGCACGGCCGATCAGAGGCGCTAGGCCTCAGGCCGCGCCGAACGGATAGGGGCTGACGGACTTGGACCAGTCATCGACCGCCAGCGGGCGGTCGATGGGGGCGGCGGCGCGTTCGGCGCACGGGTGGCGGTGGCACAGGCGGCAGGCCGGGCCGATGGGCGTGACCTCGGGGTTCTGCAGGTCGATGCCGTGGGCGTACGCCAAGCGATGCGCATGACGCAGTTCGCAGCCCAGGCCGACGGCGAGGTCGTGCCGCTCGCCATAGCCGTCGTGGCCTTGCCGCTCGACCGTCCGGGCGAAGGTGAACCAGCGGCCGCCATCTGGAGGCTCGATGATCTGGGTGACGATGCGGCCCGGCGTGCGGAAGGCGGAGTGCAGCCGCCAGCGCGGGCAGGCGCCGCCGAAACGTGAGAAGGGGAAGGCGCCCGCCGCATAGCGTTTGGAGATGTTGCCCGCCTGATCGACCCGCATCAGGAAGAAGGGCACGCCGCGCGCGGTGGGGCGCGACAGGGTGGTCAGGCGGTGCGCGGCCTGTTCGTAGCTGACGCCGAACCGGGCCTGGAGCCGAGCCAGGTCATAGCGCGTCTCTTCCGCCGCCCGCTGGAAGGCGGCGTAGGGCATCAGGGTTGCGGCGGCGAGGGTGTTGGTCAGGGCAACGTTCAGCAGCGATCGAGTGGACGCGTCCGGGGCGTTCGCGGCCTCCGCCAGCGCGTTGAGCGCCGGCCCTTGTTCGGCCAGGGCCAGTTGATAGGCGATGGCGAAGGCGCGCGAGGACGGCCCCAGAGTTTCCGACAGCAACAGCCGGCGGCGGTGCAGGTCGTAGCGGCGGGTCCATTCCACCATGACCTCGGCCGGTAGGGTTCGGACGCCAAGGTCGTGCCTGGCCGCCAGCCGATGACGGGCGGCGGGTTCGAAGCCGTCGGCGTGGGCGGGCGCCTCGGCGGATAGGGCGTCGGACAGGGCTTCGCCCATCTGGTCCAGTTCGGGAAAATGGTTGCCGCGCGACTGGATGTATTCGCGCACCCATTCGGCGGGACTGGTCTCGATCGGGCTTTCGCCTGTCTCGGCGGCGGCGCGGGCGCGCGTGCGGCCGTCGTCGAAGGCCTGATAGAGGCGCAGCAGGGCGTCGGCCACACCGGGCGCCTCTTCCAACAGTTGCACCAGTTCATGGCGGGGCGCGGACAGACCCTTGAATAGAGGATCGGTCAGGATTTCCGTGAGACGCGCCTCGTCCGCTGCGCCACCCTGATTCAGCGCGCGTAAATCGACATCATAGGTGTCCGCCAGTCGCAGCAGGAGCTGCGCGGAGACCGGGCGCTGGTTGCGCTCTATGTGATTGAGATAGCTTGGAGAAACGTCCAGATCGTCGGCCATGGCGGTCTGGGTCAGCCCCAAATCGCGCCGCAGCCGCTTGAGCCGGGCGCCTAGAAAAAGTTTGCGATCAGCGGCGGTGTGCATCATCGGAGGATGTCACAATGTGACTGTCCAGGCAAAGTCATAGTGTGACAACATGACCCTGATGATGGGCTTCGATCTGTATCAGTTTTGACCGGCGCGTGTTCTTGTCTCCGAGACGGCGGCTGCGGCCGCGCCCTTCAGAGACCGAGTTCGACCATGACCAACTTCGCCGATCTGGTGCCTTCGCCCGCCGGCCGTTTCGACGGCATCGAGCGCCCCTACACCCCTGAAGACGTCCTGCGCCTGCGGGGCTCGGTGCCGATCACCCATACGCTGGCCGAGCGTGGCGCCAACCGCCTGTGGCAGTTGCTGCACGACGAGCCCTTCATCAATGCGCTGGGCGCCGTCACTGGCAACCAGGCCATGCAGATGGTCCGCGCGGGTCTGAAGGCCATCTATCTGTCGGGCTGGCAGGTCGCGGCCGACGCCAATACGGCCGGCGCCATGTACCCGGACCAGTCGCTGTACCCGGCCAACGCCGCGCCGGAACTGTGCCGCCGCATCAACCGCACCCTGCAACGCGCCGATCAGATCGAGCATGCCGAGGGCGGCGCCAAGCGTGACTGGTTCGTTCCCATCGTCGCCGACGCGGAAGCCGGTTTCGGCGGGCCGCTGAACAGCTTCGAGATCATGAAGGCCTTCATCGAGGCAGGCGCGGCCGGCGTTCACTTCGAGGACCAGCTGGCGTCGGAAAAGAAATGCGGCCACCTGGGTGGCAAGGTTCTGATCCCGACCCAGGCGCATGAGCGCAATCTGGTCGCCGCGCGTTTAGCCGCCGACGTCATGGGCACGCCGACCATCACGGTCGCGCGCACGGACGCCGAAAGCGCCCAGCTGATCACCTCCGACATCGACGAGCGGGACCAGCCCTTCATCGACCGTGACAACCGCACGCCCGAGGGCTTCTTCCGCCTGAAGGAGGGCACGGGTCTGGACCACTGCATCGCGCGCGGTCTGTCCTACGCCAATATCGCCGACCTGTTGTGGTGGGAGACGTCGCATCCGGATCTGGACGACGCCAAGAAGTTCGCCGAGGCGATCCAGAAGGCCCATCCGGGCAAGCTGATGGCCTACAACTGCTCGCCGTCCTTCAACTGGAAGGCCAAGCTGGACGACGCCACCATCGCCAAGTTCCAGCGCGAGCTGGGGGCCATGGGCTACAAGTTCCAGTTCGTGACCCTGGCCGGCTTCCACAGCCTGAACAACTCCATGTTTGAGCTGGCGGACGGTTATCGCGATCGCGGCATGGCGGCCTATTCCGAGCTGCAACAGCGCGAGTTCGCCAACGAGGCCATCGGCTACACCGCCACGCGTCACCAACGCGAAGTCGGCACCGGCTATTTCGACCAGGTCGCCACGGTCATTTCCAACGGCACGTCCTCGACGACGGCGCTGAAGGACTCGACCGAGACCGCCCAGTTCACCCACGCGGCTTAACCCGGAAAGGAACCCGCAAATGGAACCGCTGACCCGAACCGAAGCCATCATCGACTTCTGCCTGGCGCCCCTGGCGCTCGACACCGGCACGGAGGCCGAACGTGAGGTGCGTCGTCGTCTGACGCACGTGCTGAGGACCTATCAGTCCAAGACCGCGACGCCCGTCGCCGTGGACTTCTCGTCCATGCCGTCACAGGTCATCAACGAAGCGGCGCACGGTTACGAATAGGCCGATCGCCCAAGAAAAAGGCCCGCTCCGATCGCTCGGAGCGGGCCTTGCTCTGTTAGAAGTGTCGCTTAGGGCGACGGCGTCGTGTTCAGCGATTGGGTGGTCGCAACCGCCGGGGTCGGGACGGGCGTCGCTTGCGGGACGGTGACGGAGATGGGCGTGCGCGCCGGCGCGGCGCCGGTTTCCTGAGGATCGCCGACGACGATCGTGGTGATCTGCGTCGCCTCGGTGGTGCAGGTCGCAAGGTCGCGGGTGATGTGACGACCCAGGCAGAAGATGTCCTCGTAGCTGGGGCGTGAGGCGGCCAAGCACTGGAACAGCATTAGCTTGGACATATCCATGCAGAACTCGCTGTTCGGCTCGTGCGTCAGAGCCTCGGTGTTGACCCGCGCCTCGTCGCCGCCGGAGCCCAAGGCGCCCAGCGCTGCGATGGCCAGCGAGCGTACGACGGCGGGGGTGTAGGGCGGACCCTTGCGCGACGGCTCCAATTCCAAACCCGTGCCGCTGTTGGCGGCGGCGAACAGGCGGCTCGATTCCTCCGGCGACGGCAACATCTTCACGGCCGACAGGGTCTTTGCACTTTCCAGCCGCACTTCACGGTTCGGAATGGGCGTGATGGCCCATTGGCGGCGCGGATCGCTGCGGCCCTGGATGGTGTAGGCGTCCTGCTCGATCGCCTCGGCGATGGCGCGCATGGCGATGGCGTCCTTGCCAACCGTCGCCGAGATCAAACCGGCGGCCGCATCGGCGCCGGGCAGGGTGGCGGCATAGGCCGGGTCGGCCACGATCTGGGCCACCATGCGCTGACGCTGGGCCGGATCGATCGCATACTGCTGCACGCCGGCGACGAACTCGGGCGACTGGAGGGCGATGATGGCGCCGTAAGCGATCAGGCCGCGCGACAGCTGGTCGGCGTCATAGGCCGAACCCTTGCGAAGAGCCGCCTGGATCGATTCTGCATCGGGGAAGCCGCCCGGCTGGATCGTCTGGGCTTCGCGCAGGAAGGCGACGTAGATCGCGGCGGCGTCCGCCACGCCCTGATTCAGCGACACGGGGGGCGGCTTGCGGGCGGCCAGTTCCGCCGCCAGACGCTGGGCTTCCAGCTCGGCCTTTGAGGGTCCGCTCTCGCAACTGGCGAGCAGGACAGCGGCGGCGAGGGCGGCGGCCGAGAGGCCGCGGCTCAGTAGGGCCGTTTTCATGGAGACTTCCTCAGGCGATTACGCGCGCAAAAAGCGCCAATACTGTTGGCGCTTATAAGGCGGGCCTTATGGTTATCCGAAGGTTAATCGAACAGTTTCGACACCGATTCTTCGTTCGCGATCCGTCGGATAGCTTCTCCGACGAGCGGAGCCACGGAAACCGCTCGGATTTTCGGGCAGTTCAAAACTTCGTGGGGTTGCTCGATGGAGTTGGTGATCACCAACTCCTTCAGCGGGCCGTCGGTAATGCGCTGGACGGCGGGGCCGGACAGGACGCCGTGGCTGATGTAGGCCGAAACCTCGGTCGCGCCCTGATCGATCAGGGCCTTGGCGGCGTTGACCAGGGTGCCGCCCGAATCGACGATGTCGTCGAACAGGATGCATCGGCGGCCCTGCACGTCGCCGATGATGTTCATGACCTCGCTCTCGCCCGCCTTGGGCCGGCGCTTGTCGACGATGGCGAGATCGGCGTCCAGGCGGCTGGCCAGCGAACGCGCGCGCACAACGCCGCCGACGTCGGGCGAGACGATCATCAGATCGTCGCCGCGGGCATAGTTTTCCTTGATGTCCTGCGCCAGCACGGGG
The DNA here is from genome assembly GCF_017086445.1 of Brevundimonas fontaquae. Classification (NCBI taxonomy): domain Bacteria; kingdom Pseudomonadati; phylum Pseudomonadota; class Alphaproteobacteria; order Caulobacterales; family Caulobacteraceae; genus Brevundimonas; species Brevundimonas fontaquae. The sequence goes on from NZ_CP070968.1 coordinate 1,478,462, forward strand.
GTCGCGACCAGATTGTCGGTCGGAATGTCGAAGAAGCCCTGGATCTGGCCAGCGTGCAGATCCATCGTCAGGACGCGGTCGGCGCCGGCGCGGGTGATCAGATTGGCGACCAGTTTGGCCGAGATCGGCGTACGGCCGCCGGTCTTACGGTCCTGACGCGCATAGCCGAAGTAGGGAATGACGGCCGTGATCCGTTTCGCCGAGGCCCGCACCAGGGCGTCGGTGATGATCAGCAGCTCCATCAGGTTGTCGTTGGCCGGATAGGAGGTCGACTGCAGGATGAAGACGTCCTCGCCGCGGACGTTTTCCTCGATGATGGCGAAGACCTCGTTGTCGGCGAAGCGCTTGACCTGGGCCTTGGTCAGGGGCGCATCCAGGTGGTCGGCGATCGCCTGGGACAGTGCGCGGTTGGAGTTGCCTGAGAGCAGCTTCATCGGCCGGTCATCCTTTCGCCGTCATCCGCCCCCCATGAACGGCGGTCGGTTGGCGCGCTCTTTACCAGTGGAGCCGGGCAGGGCAAGTCGTATGCTGAGTTTTCCTCGGCATGGCGCGGCTCGGTTGCGGGTGCTAGAGGTCGCCGCGTTGGTTTCCGGGGAACGGCTTCAGGGCCGTCCTTCACACGTCATGGGGTCGTCCTTGTCCGCTTCTAAGTTCCGTTCCGGCATGGTGCTGATGGCCGCGGCGCTCGCCGCAGTGACGATTTCAGGCTGCGCGGGCAAGAACCGCCCCAAGCTGGCCTATGAGGAACGTCCGGTCGAGGCGCTCTACAACACCGGCTATGATCGGCTGCAGCAGCGCCGCTGGTCCGACGCCGTGGACTATTTCCAGGAAGTCGAACGCCAGCATCCCTATTCGGACTGGGCGCGTCGTTCGATCCTGATGCAGATCTACGCCTACTATCAGAACAACGCCTATGCCGACGCCATCGCGGCGGCCGACCGGTTCATCCAGCTGTTCCCCGGCAATCCGTCGGCGTCCTACGCCTTCTACATGAAGGCGGTCTGCAACTTCGAGCAGATCACCGATGTGGGGCGCGATCAGGGTTACGCCACCGCCGCCCTGGCCGGTCTGAAGGATGTCTCGCGCCGCTATCCGGGCACCCCCTATGCCTCGGACGCCGCCGTCAAGATCGACATGGTCAACGACCAGCTGGCCGGCAAGGAAATGAACATCGGCCGCTACTATCAGCGCGCCAACCAGCCGCTGGCGGCCCTGAACCGCTACAAGGCCGTGATCGCCAACCCGGACTTCCAGCGCACCTCGCATACGCCCGAAGCCCTGTATCGCCTGGTCGAGGTCAACCTTCAGCTGGGTCTGAAGGAAGAGGCGACGCGCAACGGCGCAGTGCTGGGCTACAACTATCCGGGCAGCCCCTGGTACGCCGAGGCCTATGCGCTGCTGACCGAAAATGGTCAGACGCCGGACAAGGCGCCCGAGGGCAAGCGCGAGAGCTGGCTGCAGCGGATCATTCCGGGCTGATCACGCGACGGCTTGTGCAATCCGGCGCGGATCGGGATTCTGTCGGTCATGATTCGTTCCGCCGGCGCCTGACGCGATGCTGACCGCCCTTTCCATTCGTGACGTCGTCCTGGTGGACGTGCTCGATCTTGAGGTCGAGAGCGGCCTGACCGTGCTGACCGGCGAAACCGGGGCCGGCAAGTCGATCATTCTGGACGCGCTCGGGCTGGCGCTCGGCGGGCGCGGCGATGCAGGCCTGGTGCGCAATGGCGCCAAACAGGCTGTGGCCACCGCCGTCTTCTCCGCCCCCGACGATCCCGATCTGCTGGCCCTGATCGCCGACAAGGGGTTCGACGTGCAGCCGGGGGAAGATTTGATCCTTCGCCGCGTCTTGGGCGCCGACGGTCGCAGCCGGGCCTATGTCAATGATCAGCCGGCGGGTGTGACGGCCGTGCGCGACATCGGCGCGGCCCTGGTCGAGGTGCACGGACAGCATGAGACGGTGGGCCTGCTGGATTGGCGCACGCACCGCGCGTCGTTGGACGCCTATGGCGGACTACAGCCGCAGTTGTCGGCGGTCGCGGCGGCCTCCGCCAAGCTCAAGGCCGCCGAGGCCAAGCTGGCCGAGCTGAGGGCGCAGGCGGCGGACGCCGATGCGCGGCGCGAAGAGATCAGCCTAAACCTCTCCGAACTGGATGCGCTGGATCCGCGCGCCGACGAAGAGACGGAACTGGCAGGCGAACGCGCCCTGCTGGGCGCGGCCGAAAAGGCCATCGCGGATCTGGGCGACGCGCGCACCCAGCTGGGCGGCGACAAGCTGAGCCAGAAGTTGGGCGCGGCGTTGAGGGCTGTCGAACATGCGCGCCAGCGGGCCGGGCAGGCGGGCGCCGAGGGCGATCATCCGGTCATTGTCAAACTGTCGGCCGCCGTGGAGGCGATCGACCGCACCATGGTCGAGGCGGCGGAAGCCCTGGCCGCCGTGGACGCCGCCGCCGACGCCTTCGACTATGAGCCGGGCCGTCTGGACAAGGCCGAGGAGCGTCTGTTCGCATTGCGCGCCGCCGCCCGCAAGCTGCACACCACGGTCGACGCCCTGCCGACCCTGCGCATTCGCCTGTGCGAGCAGCTTCGGCTGATCGAGGATGGGGAGGAGGCGCTGACCAATGCCGGGCGCGAGGCGGCCGAGGCGGCGGAAGCCTATGATCTGGCGGCCACTTTCCTGACCTCGGCGCGGGAAGCCGCCGCCGAACGGCTGACCGCCGCCGTCATGGGCGAGTTGGGCCCGCTGAAGCTGGAGCGCGCGCGGTTCCGCGTGGCTCTGGAGCCGATCGAGGGCCGACGCGGGCCGGACGGCGTCGAGACGGTGCGCTTCCAGATTGCCACCAACGCCGGAACCGACTTCGGCCCGCTGGACGCCATCGCTTCAGGGGGCGAACTGGCGCGTTTCGCCCTGGCGATGAAGGCCGCCCTGGCAAGCCGCGAGGATATGCGTCAGCCCGTGATGATCTTCGACGAAGTCGATCAGGGCGTCGGCGGCGCAGTGGCCGAGGCCGTGGGTTCGCGCCTGAAACGCCTGTCGAACGGCGCTCAGGTCCTGGTCGTGACCCACAGTCCGCAAGTCGCCGCGCGCGGCCATGCCCACTGGAAGGTGATGAAGGCCCACCGCGACGGCCTGACCACCACCACCGTCGTCGCCCTGGACGATCAGCGCCGTCAGGAAGAGATCGCGCGCATGTTGTCCGGGGCTGAGATCACCGACGAAGCCCGCGCGGCGGCGCGGGCTTTGATCGGATAAAACAAAACCCCCGGAGCGCATGCTCCGGGGGCCGTCAAAATCAACTCAGGATCAGTTGGGCTTGGCGACGGCGTGGGCCGAGCCGTTTGCGCTGGCGCCGGCCGACAGCGCAACGCCGCTGCGTGAGGCTGAAGCCGAACCGTTGGCAGAGCCCGAGGTCGCCGCATCGCCGCGCGAGGTCGAGGCGGAGCTGGATGCGTCGCCCGAAGCCGAGCCGGAAACCGAGGCGGAGTTCACGGTCGACACGGCGCCTTGAGCCAGACCGGACGCGCGATCCCGTGCCGCGCCGGCGGTGGTTTGCGCCGTGCCGACCGTCGTCCTTGCCGTCGAGGCTGCGGCGTCGCGGGTGCGGGCCGCCGTGGCCTCAGCGCGGGCGCGGGCCTGTTGAGCGCGGCGTTCGGCGCGGGTCAGGGTGGATGTCGCGCGGTCGGTGACCCGCGAGCTGTCCAGCGAACCGCCCAGGTTTCCGGTCAGCGAGCCGGCGCCCGTCGCGCCGCCGGTCAGGCCGCCGACCTGGCCGCCCAGGCTGCCGCCGAGATTGGCGCCCAGACCGCCCGAGCCGCCTAGGATCTGAGCCTGCGAGGCGCCGGCCAGCATCAGGCCGAAGGCGACGGTCGCGGTCATCAGGGTCTTTTTCATCGTCGTATCTCCTGTTGTTCCGGGCTTTGATCGCCCTCACAGGGTCCAACGACGGCGTCGGTCGGTTTCATCCCGGCAGACGAATCTTTTTTACGACGCCAGTCGACCGCGCGCACCGACAGCGGCGGGCGGGGTGCGCAGGGAGAGGCCCACAACCCCTTGGCCATAGACGGCGTCGCGGCCGGATGCGCCGGCGTCGACTGCCGTCAAACCCTGGCGGCCGGACTTACCGATCAGGCCGGCGACCAGCGGCGCGGCGAAGGAAGTGCCACGCACCGAAACGAAACTGCCGGCGCGTCCGGCGGCGGCCATGTCGGCGCCCGGTGCGGCGTAATCGACCTGATCCCCGCGCCCGGCTTCGGGAAGGACGCGGCCCTGGGCGTTGACGGCGGTGACGCCGACGACCTGCGGATAGGCGGCGGGGTAGAGGGGCGGGGCGGCAGGGCCGTCGTTTCCGACTGCCGCGACCAGGATGACGCCGCGCCGCTGCGCCGCCGACACCGCGCGTTCGATCAGAGCGTTGCGCGGCCCGACCAGACTGATGTTCACGACGGCGACGCGACGTTCGACCATCCAGGCCAGGGCCGAGGCCAAGGCTGTCGCCGACCCGCCCGCCGCGCGACCGCCGTAGATGTCTGCCACCAAAAGCGCCGCGCCGGGATCGCCGCCCTTGAAGACCCCCACATCCCCGACCATCAACGACGCGACCGCTGTGCCGTGCGCGCCCATCTGCGGCGGGCCAGAAAAGCCGCGTTGTTCGATGGCCGATCCGGCCAGGGCCGGGTGGGTCGCTTCGACGCCTGTGTCGATCAATCCGAGGCGTGCGCCCGGCGCAGCGCCGTTCGTTTGCGGGGAGGCGGTCGGCGCGAGAGGGGCGGCCGCCATTCCGGCAGGAGAGGCGATGTGGTTGAAGGTGATCTCCGCGCCGGGCGCCATTTCGCGAAGCCGTCGCACCGCTCGATCCAGGGTCAGGCGACGCGGGGGCGCCAAGACCACGATCGACAGGTCGAGCGCGTCAAGACGCTGTTCACGCAGAACGGTGAAGCCCGCAGCCAGAGCCTGGTCCCGCGCGTCCTGCGGCAGGTCAACCGCCACGAGCTCTCCCTTCACCACGGGCCAGCCGTCGGGATCCGTCTGCAGCGCGCCGCGCGAGCCTCGAACCAGATCGGTCAGGCGGGCAGGCGCCCTGAGCGCATCCTCGACGGTATCGCGCGCCAGACCTTCAAGCGTTCCCCTTTGCGGAATGCGATCGGTCAGGCCTGAAGGCAGCGACGGAAGGGAGGACGGCAGGCCGATCTGCGCGACGGCAGGCGGAGCGACCGCGCAAGCCACAAGCGTCGCCGCCATCCATCCGATCGTCAGCCGGTTCAAAATCACCCGATCCGCTCCTTGCGCCGTCTTGCATCGTCAGGCGATCCATTCGCCTATGCCCATTCGCTTGTGACAAGGGATGAAACGCGCCACGCCGCGCGTTTCATCCCTCATGGCAGAGGAACACGCGTGGACGAATTTCAGACGGAGTTGGTGGCGATGCTTCCGCGCCTTCGCCGGTTCGCGCGCGTTCTGCGGCCCCAGGACACCGACGCTCAGGATTTGGTGCAACACACGGTCGAGCGCGCCTTGGCCTCTCGAAAGGGGTTCAAGGCGGGCACGCGGTTGGACAGTTGGGCGTTCACGATCATGAGACGGATCGCCATAGACGACGGTCGAAAGGCCCAGCGGTGGGCCCGCGTCGTCTCGCCCGAGGACGACGCCACGCCGCAGGCGCCCGATCCGGCCCAGGCCGGCGAGGGGTTGCGCACCGACGCCCTGGCTGCGCGCGACGCGATCCACGCCCTGCCGGACGATCAGCGTCAAGCTGTGGCCCTGGTCCTGATCGAGGGCCTGTCCTACGCCGAGGCGGCGCAGGTTCTGGGCGTGCCCGCCGGCACATTGACCAGCCGACTGGTGCGGGGCCGCCAGACCCTGGTCGAAGTTCTCGCCGCTCAAGGAATCACCGGATGACCCGCTACGACGACGAAACCTTGATGCGGCGGATCGACGACGAAATGCCCGTCGCCGAGCGTGACCGGATCGATGCGGCGGCTGCAAGCGACGCCGATCTGGCGGCTCGGCTGGCGGCGCTGCGGACAACCAGCGCGGCTGCGCGCGCCGCCTTCCCGATCCAGAGCGATGCGCGCGATGCGGATCTGGCCCGGCTCATCATGGCGTCGGGCGCCGCGCCGACGAAAAGCGCAGGCTGGAAGCTCTGGCTCGCCCAAGCGTTTGCGCCCCGGTCGGCCGTCATCTGGGGCGGTCTGGCGACGACGGCCTTCGTCGCCGGCCTGCTGATCGCGCCGTCACTGAACGGGTCGACCGGGTTCGCCCTGACAAGCGACGGCGCCGTGGCGGACGCCGAGCTGGTGCGAGTGCTCGACACGGGCCTGGCGGCCGACGGGGCCGACGCCCAGGGACGAGCGGTCGGACTGACGTTCCGCAACGGGGAAGGAAACTGGTGTCGGACCTTCACCGCCAAGCAGGAGGGGGTCGCGGGACTGGTCTGTCGCCAAGGCGACGACTGGCGGCTGCAGGCCCTGGCGCCGGCTGGGGCTCCGGGGGGTGAAATCCGCACGGCCTCCAGCGACACGCCTGCCGTCGTGCTTGCGGCTGTCGATGCGACCATCGCCGGAGACGCTGTAGACACCGCCGCCGAACGGCGCGCGCGCGACGACGGTTGGCGTTAGGCGCCCAGGATCCAGCCTTCTTCCTGTTCGACCTGGGCGATCAGTTCCGGCATGGCCTCCTTGGGCGGGGCGAACGCCTTGGCGAGGTCGCCGGCCTCGTCCATCCGGGCGAGGGCCTCGGCCGTGGAGCGAACCTGGGCCTGGTCCTTGAACTCACCGGGTTGAGGCTTGGTCTCGTGCATCGACGGCCAGACCTCGACAACCAGGGTCGACAAGGGTTCCACGTCCTCGGGCGTCAGCGCGCGCCAGCCGGTGCCGAACGGCCAGACGGCGCCTGACGGGCCGAGGCTTTCCAGAAGCCGCCGCACAGCCGGGATGCCGACCAGGGTCTGGCCGCCCACGGCGCCGGCGCCGTGCATCTGCCACACGCTCTTGGGCTGAAGCCGGCCCTTGCGAGCCGCGTTTTCGGTGGCGCGGAACTCAGGAATGTCGGCGCCGGAGCCTGCGGGCGGTTTGGTCGTGGTCAACCAGCGCTGGGCCTGTTTGGCGGGCGCGCCCCACAGAGGCCAGGCCTCGTCGGTCATCAGCCGGTTCATCTTGGCCGCGACCTGATAGCGGTTGTTGGTGTTGTCGGCCTTGTCCACGATGTTGGAGGCGATGAACTTCCACATCAACTGCCACGGGGCCTGCCCCGCCGTTCCTTCCAACTTCAGGCGCGCGGCCGTGCCGGCGGGATAGCCGAAGTTGAAGTCCAGCCCGACCAGCACCCGATCGCCGCGCTTTCTGTGATCGGCCAGGATCGAGGCCAGCAGGGCTTCGCCTTCGGCCCGGGTCGCGACATTGTGCGTCTCGGTATAGAGGCGGAAACGCACGTCGCGCTTGGCCACGCCGATCCACAGCGAGGTGTCGCCGAGCTTCTTGGTTTCGGCGGCGGTCCAGTCGGCGACGATATAGGCGTCGAAAAGGCGGGCCAAGGCGGCCTCCCTGATAAAGGCGTGTCGGATAGGAGTGAGCCGGGCTTCTAACGCCGCATCGCGGCGACTGAAAGGCCCATGCGGCGTCTCAGCCCTTCAGCAGGGCTTCCAGATGCGACAACCAGCGGCGGCCGAGACGAAGCGCCTCGCCGGGCGACCCCGTCTGAACGGGCAGGGCGGCGTCCCACAGGGCCAGCTCGAACTCCGGGTGGCGGGCGTCGGCGAACATCAGGCGCAGCACGACCTGTTCGGCGTCGGGGGCCAGCACGTCCAGCGACTTGCGCGCCTCGCCCCGGCGGATGCGGGCGACGACGTGGCCGTCCACGATGATCTCTCCCCCCTCGACCTCATCAAAGGCGTAGACCAGGCCATGGGCGCCGTTGGCCCAAAGCACGACGACCTGTTCGACGTCGAAGTTCAGGGCGCAGGCGCGACCTTCGCCCGGCGACAAGGCCTCGACCTCTGGCGCGGCGCCCAGGGTCTTGAGCATGGCGCGGTGCAGGCGGCGCGGCGGCTCCATCCACCACGACAGCGCCAGGGCCAGGGTCGTCAGCAGGGCCGCCGCGAGGGCGATCAGCAGCACCACCCGCAAGACGTCGGCCATGGTCGTCAGGCCTCTAGATCAATGTCGACCACCACGGGAACGTGGTCGCTGGGTTTTTCCATGTCCCGGGCGTCGCGGTGGGTCTCGATCCCCCGGAACCGGTCGGCGGCCTGGGGCGACAGCAGGGCGAAGTCGATACGGATGCCATGGTCCCGCTGCCAGGCGCCGGCCTGATAGTCCCAGAAGGTGTAGGCGCCAGCGGGTTCGCCGCCGATCTCGTGCGCGTCGGCCAGACCCAGGTTCTTCAGGGCGCGGAAAGCCTGGCGGCTTTGGGGCTGGAACAGGGCGTCGTCGGTCCAGGCCGCCGGGTTCTTGGCGTCCTCGGCTTCGGAGATGACGTTGTAGTCGCCGCACAGGGCCAGCGGTTCCTCGAACGCCAGCAGATCCTGGGCATGCCGGTTCAACCGATCGAACCAGGCCAGCTTGTAATCGAACTTCTCGGTTCCGATCGGATTGCCGTTCGGCAGATAGAGGGCGCCGACGCGAATGGGCCGGGCTGCCTCGACCAGGGCCTCGATATAGCGCGCCTGTTCGTCGGTCTCGTCGCCAGGCAGACCGCGTCTGATGTCGGACAGCGGATACTTCGACAGCAGGGCGACGCCGTTGTAGCTCTTCTGCCCGTGGGTCTCGACATTGTAGCCCAGGCTCTCGAAGGCCTCGCGCGGGAACTTCTCGTCCACGCATTTGATCTCCTGGAAACAGGCGACGTCGGGGGCGGCCTGCTCCAGCCACGCCAGCACGGTGGGCAGGCGGGCGTTGACGGAGTTCACGTTCCAGGTGGCGATGCGCATGACGGCGACGCTAGGCTGCGTCTCGGTTTTGGAAAAGAGGGCGCAAAAGAAAAGGGCCGCCGGATCGCTCCGACGGCCCTTCGATCAGTCTTTTGACTGGCTTAGAGGCGACCGCCGGCGGGCGCCGCAGCAGCGGCCGGAGCCGTCATCAACTTGCAGCCGCCGCCGATCTGCTGGGCGGTGGCGCAAGGGTAGATTTGCTGAACGACGTTTTCGGCGTTCAAGCGAGCGATGACGCCATCGGCGCCGTCGCACTTGGCCTCATAGAAGACGCCGTTGGCGTTCTGACCCATCAGGCGGGCTTCGGTGACGTTGCAGGACGCCGCTTCCGAACCGGCCAGAAGCGTCTTCACGAAGGCGGCGTTCTCAGCGGTCGTTGTGAACTCGCAGGTGCCGTTTTCGGCTACGATCTGAATGCAGGGTATTTTCGTCCAAGTCGCGGCCTGCTGCTTGATCCAGTAGCCAGGCCCGTCCGAGCAGCCCACCTCATAAACGACTGCGCCGTCGTTGGACTGGCCGCGCAGCTTCGCTTGATCAACCGTGCAGGCGACGCCGGCGTCCTTCGCATACTGGCGCAGGAACTTCTGGATGTCGGTGTTGGCCGCCAGCGTGCATTGGGCAGGCGATGCGGTCGGGTCGGCGGCGCGCGCCACCTCGGCGGAATGCGCCAGAATGATGCAGCTGCTCGCTTCGGGCGGGGTCTTGGTTTCGACGATGTAGCCCGGTGCGGTTCCGCAGGCGACTTCATAAACCGTCGTATCGGCCGCAGTCTTGCCGAGGAGCTTGGCTTCGCTGACCTGACAGCCGGTGGTCGTCAGAGCCATCTGCGCCTGGGCGGCGGCCAGGATTTGCTCGGGCGTCGGCGGGGCAGGTGCGCGTTCGCGGCGTTGGCGGCCGGCGGCTGCGCGTGACGTGCCCTGCGTTACGGCGGCTTCGTTGCCGCTGTTGCGAGGTTGCTGGCGCTCTTGGGCCATGGCCGGCGCGACGGCGAAGGCGCTGAACACAAGCGCCGCAAAGGCGGCGGCGAGGCGGGACTTCATGGAAACACCTTGGGTTTCTGAATGCATGGCCGCTTCGTGGCGGTGTATTTGGGCGGGGTCAAGGCGGGTGTGGACGGCGGCGAGGAACACGGGCTACGTATCTGCGCGTTTCGATTGGAGACTGACTTGGCTGATGGAACGGCGCCGACGACGGCCGCGAAGGATGGGCGGGGCCTGACCTATCCGTTCGACGCCGTGCCTGGCGCGGGCGAGGCGATCGAGGTCGCGCCCGGCGTGCTGTGGCTGAGGTTCGCCCTGCCGTTTCAGCTGGACCATGTGAATGTCTATGCGATCCGGGACGGCGACGGCTGGGTCGTCGTCGATACGGGTTTGAAGACATCGGCGACCGTCGCTGCGTGGGAGACGGCGCTGGATGGCGCGCTGGGCGGCAGGCCCGTGACGCGATTGATCTGCACCCATATGCATCCCGACCATATCGGTTTGGCAGGCTGGCTATGCGAGCGGTCGGGCGCGCCGCTGCTGATGTCGCGACTGGAGTATGTGACCGCCAGGATGCTGATGGCCGAGGAGGCGGGCGATGCGCCGGCGGACGGCGAGCGACACTATCGTGCGGCGGGGTGGAACGATGAGCAGGTCGCGCGCTGGCGGGCGGACTACGGCGGGTTCGGCAAGGGCGTGGCGACAATGCCGCGCAGCTATTTGCGATTGTCGGACGGCGACATCGTTCAGATCGACGGAGACGATTGGACGGTGGTAGTCGGGTCAGGCCACAGCCCGGAACATGTCTGCCTGTGGCGGCGGTCGGACGACGTCTTCATCGCCGGGGATCAGATCCTGCCGCGCATTTCCTCCAATGTCTCGGTCTGGTCGACGGAGCCGGAAGCCGACCCTCTGGGTGACTGGATGGACTCGCTGGACAAGCTGAGGGCGCTGTTGCCGGAGGGCGCGTTCGTCCTGCCGGCGCATGGCGAGCCCTTCTATGGCGTGCATGCGCGGCTCGACGCTCTGAAGCGGGGGCATGAGGTCGCGCTGAAACGGCTTGAGCGGACGTTGCGTCAACCGTCTAGGGTGGTCGACGGCTTCTCCGCCGTCTTCGGTCGAGTGGTCGGGGATGGGGTGCTGGGTATGGCCACGGGCGAGGCCCAGGCGCATCTGAACTATCTGGAACGACGCGGCCGCGCTCGACGGACGCGCGACGAGAGCGGCGTCGATTGGTGGAGCGCCGTCGCACAGGACGAGGAAACGACGTGAGCGAACATATCCGCAGCGAACTGGCCGACGGCGTCCTGACCGTCACCCTGGACCGGGCCGACAAGAAGAACGCCATCACCCAGGCCATGTATTCGACCTTGGCCGAGGCGACGGAGCGGGCGCGGACCGACGATGCGGTGCGGGTGCTGCTGCTGCGCGCGGAGGGCGACAGCTTCTCGGCCGGCAACGACATTCAGGACTTCATCGCCCTGGGCTCGCAAGGGGCGGGGCCGGGCGACATGCCTGTGTTTCGTTTCCTGAAGGCGCTGGCGGATCTGGACAAGCCGGCTGTGGCGGCCGTGAAGGGGCGGGCGGTCGGGATCGGTCTGACCATGCTGCTGCATTGCGATCTGGTGGTGGTGGCCGAGGACGCGCTGCTCTCCGTGCCCTTCGTCAATCTGGCCTTGGCGCCCGAGGCGGCGTCCAGCCTGCTGTTGCCGGCCGTGATCGGTCATCAGCGGGCCTTCGAACTGTTTGCGCTGGGCGAGCCGCTCGATGGCCGGACGGCCCTGGCCTGGGGCATCGCCAATCGCGCGGTGCCGGCCGATCAGGTCGAGGCGACGGCGGCGGAGCTGGCGGCCAAGGTGGCGGCCCGTGCGCCCAACTCGATCCGCAAGACCAAGCGGCTGATGCGTGACGCAGAAGGTCTGTGGGCGCTGATGCAGCGCGAGGGCGAAGCCTTCGGTTCGCAGATGAAGAGCCCCGAGGCGATGGAGGCCTTCATGGCCTTCACGCAAAAGCGGGCGCCGGATTTTTCGAAGGCGGGTTGAGCGGTCGTCGCAAGGCCTTGCCTTGATTTGGCGCAGCTTTGCTTCTAGGTGCGCGCGCCGATGTCGCACGCCCTTTCCATACCTCCGACCGTAAGCCGTATCGAAGCCGAGAGCCCCGCCGACGCCGAAGGCGTGGATGCGTTGGTCATGGCCGCCTTCGGGCCAGGACGGTTCGCCAAGACGGCCGAGCGCCTGCGTGAAGGTTCGCAGCCAAGCGCGGGCTTTGTCGTGAAGCGCGAGGGGGAAGTGGTGGGCTCGGTGCGACTGTGGCCTGTCGTGGTTGGAGACACCTCGGCTCTGTTTTTGGGACCGATCGCGGTGGACGCCGGTCGCCGGAGCGGCGGACTGGGCGCCGAACTGGTTCAGGCATGCGTGGATCAGGCACGGACGCTGGACGTCGGCGGCGTGCTGCTGGTCGGGGACGCGGCCTATTTCGAGCGGTTCGGATTTGTCCCTGCGCCCGAGGCGGCGCTGCCCGGACCTGTGGATCGCCGCCGCGTCCTGTGGCTGGGGACCGGCGTGGATCAGGTTTCGGGCTCGGTTTGCATCGGCTGACCCTTTCCCGCACGGTTCGCGGGGCCTAAGTCAGGGGGATGGATAATCCCAAGTCAGGACTGAACGCCGTGGCCGAGGCGGCCAAACAGGCGCCCGGCAAGGGGCTGCCGCCGGTCCACCTGTGGCATCCCGAGCATTGCGGCGAAATCGATATCGTCATCCGGGAGGACGGCGTCTGGATGCATGAAGGCTCGCCCATTGGCCGCAAGGAACTGGTGCGGCTGTTCTCGACGGTGCTGAGGAAGGACCCGGACGGCTATCACCTGGTCACGCCGGTCGAAAAGCTGAAGATCAGCGTCGAGGATTTGCCGTTTCGGGCTGTCGCGATGCGTCGGGAGCGCGACGCCCTGATTTTTACCACCGATGTCGGTGATGAGGTGAGGGCGAGCGAAGCCGATCCCATCGTCGTCGAAACCGATCCCGCGACGGGTGAGCCGGCGCCGCGCATTCATGTGCGCGGTGATCTGTGGGCTCGGATCGCACGGTCGGTCTTCTATGAGATGGTCGAAATGGCCCAAGAGGTCGACGGACGACTGGTCGTTCAGTCGGGCGGCCAGGTCTTCTCATTGGGCGCGGTGACGTGAGCCTGGAGACCTTGAAGGCCCGGCTGGTCGATCGGCTGGCGCCGGTCGAGACGTGGCGGCCTGAACTGGTCGCGGCGCGGTCAGACTTCGACCTGAACCCTCAAGCGACACGGACAGCCAAGGAGCTTCGGCCGGCGGCGGTGCTGATCCCCATCGTGGCGCGGCCCGAGGGGGCGACCGTGCTGCTGACGCGGCGCGCGGACACCCTGGCGCGGCATACGGGGCAAATCGCATTCCCGGGCGGTCGGCTGGATCCCGGCGAGACCGCAGTTCAGGCGGCGCTGCGTGAGGCTGACGAGGAGGTGGCGCTGGACCCAGCGGCGGTCGAGGTGCTGGGCCTGTCGGACGCCTATGAGACGGGAACGGGGTTTCTGGTGACGCCGGTGATCGGCTGGCTGCGCGAGGCGCCGGTCACGACACCGTCGCCGGACGAGGTCGCCGAGGTGTTCGAGACGCCGTGGGACTTTCTGATGGACGCCGCCAACCATCGTCGCGACTTCTACGATCTGGACGAGGGCTTGCGGCGCTGGTTCTGGGCCATGCCCTGGGGCGAGCGCTACATCTGGGGCGTGACGGCGGGGATTCTGAAGGCTCTGCACGTGCGGCTTTATGGCGACGAGGCTGCGCCAGAAGCGGCGGCCGACGAGGACGCGGCATGAGCGTCTCTGTGAAGGGACAGCCCTGGCTGGAGAGCCAGGCGACGCGGGCGGTGATGCGTGCGCTGGAAGCGGCGGGCGGTGCGGGCTGCGCGCGGTTCGTGGGCGGCTGCGTGAGGAACAGTCTGCTGGGGCAGCCCGTCGACGACATCGACATCGCCACGCGCTTGCGGCCCGAACAGACTATGGCGGCGCTGAAGGCGGCGGGGTTGAAGGCCGTGCCGACCGGCGTCGAGCACGGCACGGTGACGGGCGTGTCGGAGCGGCGTCCCTATGAGATCACGACACTGCGTCGTGATGTGGAGACGGACGGACGCCGCGCGGTGGTCGCCTTCACCGAGGACTGGGCCGAGGATGCGGCGCGGCGAGATTTTCGTCTGAACGCGCTTTACGCCGATGCGGCAGGGACGGTGTTCGATCCGACCGGCGGCGGGCTGGAGGATGCGGCGGCGGGGCGCATCGTTTTCGTCCGCTGGGCGGAGACGCGCATCCGCGAGGACTACTTACGCATCCTGCGCTTCTTCCGGTTCTACGCCTGGTACGGGCGGGGTGAGCCGGACGCCGTCGGGCTGGCGGCGTGCGCGAAGCTGAAGGGCGGCATGGCGCAGTTGTCGGCCGAGCGGGTGTCCAAGGAGATGTTGAAACTGCTGACGGCGCCCGACCCGCGTGCGGCGGTGCGGGCGATGGCCGAGACCGGCGTGCTGGCTCAAGTGCTGCCGCAGGCGCAGCCGCTAGCGCTGTTCGAGGCGATGTGTGACCTGACCGACGATCCTGTGATGCGGCTGGCGGCCTTGCTGCCCGCAGATGCGGGGGCTGTGACGGAGATCGCGGGTAGTCTGAGATTGTCGAACGCGGTGCGAGATCGGTTGGCGGCGGCGGTCGCGGACGGGCCTGCCGTTTCGCCGACGATGAGCTACGCCGAGGCGCGAGCGGCGATCTATCGTTTGGGACGCAGGGCGTTCGAGGATCGGCTGATGCGCGCCGAAGCGGCCGGCGAGGGCGGTGGCGCGGGGCTGCGGGCGCTGGCCGCCGATTGGACTCCGCCCAAGATGCCGGTGGGGGGGCGCGATCTGGCGCGTCTGGGCTTGACGCCAGGGCCGGAGACAGGACGGGTGTTGAAGGCGTTCGAGGACGCCTGGGTTGCTGACGACTTCCCTGCCGAGGGGCATGAGAGGCGGCTGAAGATCCTTATCGCGGCGGCTGAGCGCGGGTGAACTCGGTGACGACGGGGCGGTGGTCGGATCCTGTCGGCTCGCCCAGGCGGCGCGTGATCAGGGCCAGATCCGGCGAACGATAGACCTGGTCGATGGTGATGCCGGCGAAGGCGGGAATCTGGCTGGGCCAGGTGCCGGGCCAGCCGGGCGCGGGGATCAGGCCCAGGTCGGACTGGATTTGTTTGCCGATTCGAGCGCTGGAGACGCTGTTGAAGTCACCGGCGGCGATGACGGGATGGTCTGGCGCGGCCTTCATCCGCTCGGCCAGGGCCATGACCTGGGTGATCTGACCCCACTGATATTGATAGGGCCAGGGCCGCGTCAGGTGGACGCCGAAGACGTTGATGGGGCCGATGGGGGTCTGAACCGTCGCGCCCACGGCGCTGAGGCCGTCAGGACGCTCGGGCAGGCGTTGCAGGATCGGATAGCGCGAGGCGATGATCGAGCGCGCGTGGTCGCCGGCGCGCGCCTGGCCGATCAGAACGCGATGGGGATAGTCCGGCAGCAACTCGTCCAGCCGCGACGCCGGCGCCTGCCCCAACTCGACCAGCACCAGGATGTCGGCGTCGGCGGCCGCGATGGACTGGCGCATGGCTGCGACATCGGTGTTGAACACATACAGATTGGCCGAATAGACCCGCACGATCGGCTGGCCGGGAACCGGCACGCCCTTCGTCGGCGTCCATTGCGGCCAGACCGACAGGGCCAGCATTACGCACGCCAGTCCACCGACGATCGAGGCCGGCCATAGCCGAAAGAGCAGACAGACCACGGTCACGCCGACGGCCGCCAGCAATACCGGCGATGTGAACTGCGCCAGGATATCCACCCAGCGATGGCCGATGCCGCTGAGCGCCGCCACGCCGAAAGCCGCAAAGCCCAGCAGCAGGGCGCTCGCCGTCACATTCGCCGCCAGCTTGATGAGGGTCATCGAAGACGTATCTCTCGGATTGAACAGGAAGCCTCGCCCAGCGTTAAGGCGACGCTCTGGAGGGCGACATGGCCAGACGGTCGATCCGGGATATCGAGAACATCTGGTCCAATGTCGAGGGCGTCAAGAAACTGTCGGACCGTGTGATCGGCATCGGCCCTTTCGGCATGGGGCTGGACGCCATGCTGACCTGGGTGCCGGTTGTCGGCACGGCATACACGGTCGGGACGGGCGGCTGGCTGATGCTTCAGGCCGTGCGGGCCAAGGCGACGCCGGCGACCCTGGCGCGCATGGGGGCCTATATGGCCATCGACACCGCCACGGGCACGGTGCCCATCGCGGGCGACATCGTCGACACCTTCTTTCCCGGACAGCTGATGGCGGCGCGGGCGCTGCAAAAGCACATCGAAAGCACCCATTGGGTCGAGGACACCGAGGCCAATGCGCGCGCCACCGGCGACCACGAGATGCACGAGGCTCGGGTGCAGAACGACAAGACGCTGAAGCGGATCATCTATCTGCACGATTGAGATGCGCTGGCTGAGGCGGCCTAGCCATCGTTTTCTCCGCAACGAATCTGCCTGAAATCAAGGACCTGATCCAAATGACCACCCGTCTTCCGGCCTGAGGAAGGGCTGCGCCCAGACTGATCTCCACGACAACGGAGAGAAGAATGAGCGACGATTTCAGCGCGCGTCTTAACCTGCCCTATCTGGCGGCGGGGCAGATGCAGAAGCATGTGACCCTGAATACGGCCCTGACCCGGCTGGACGCCCTGTTGCAGACGGCGGTGGTCAGTCGCACGACGGTCATCCAGCCGGCCGATGCGTCGGATGGCGATCTCTATATCCTGCCGCAAGAGGCCGAAGGCGCAGCCTGGGCCGGGCGGCCGGCCGGAACCCTGATGCGGTTCGAAGGCGGCGGCTGGACCGCCGTGACCACGCCGGACGGCATGATCGCCGGCGTTCTGGACGAAGGCGTCGTGGTGGTGCGGGCCGATGGGGGTTGGATCGCGCTGGGGCAGCGACTGGGCGAGGTGCAGGGCCTAACGCGGCTGGGTCTCGGGACGACCGCCGACGATGCCAATCCCCTGGCGGCCAAGATCAACGCCGCCCTGTTCACGGCGCGAGGCGAGGCGGAAGGCGGCGACGGCGACCTGCGCCTGACGCTGAACAAGACGACGGCGGGCGATGTCCTGTCGTTGCTGTTTGAGAGCGGCTACGCCGCCCGCGCAGAGCTGGGTCTGATCGGCGACGACGACCTGAGCCTCAAGGCCTGCGACGACGCCGGGATATGGCGGTCGGTGTGGCGCGTGGATCGCGCGACGGGACGTATCGCCTTCGATCAGGGCGCGATCCGGCGCGACACAACGCTGTTCACCAGCGATGACGACTATGCCCTGCCGGCCTGGGCGCGCTGGGTCGAGGCGACCTGCGTGGGCGGTGGTGGCGGTGGGGGCGAAGGGCTGGCAGGCCCGCCTGGCGCGTCGCGCCTGGGCGGCGGCGGAGGCGGCGCCGGTGGACTGAGCTTCGGGCGATGGTCGGCTGAAGATCTGGACGGCGTCCTGACGATCACGGTCGGCGCCGGCGGGATCGGCGGCGTTTCTGGCGGCGATAGTGAGGTCGCGACGGGTGACGCGGTCCTGTTGCGCGCGACGGGCGGGGCCGCAGGCGGCTCGGGCGTCGGTGGAGCAGGCGGTATCGGCCAACGGCTCGCCAATCCCGGGGGGAACTCTTCGACAACCGCAACGGCGGCGGGCGCGGAAACCGTCTGCGCGGACGGGCCGGGCGGAGGTGGCGCAGGCGGTGGTCTGAGCGCGGCAGATGCCGCCTATGCCGGAGGCGTGGGCGGCGTGGGCGGCTGGTCGGGCCTTCAGGCGCCAGGCGGCGTCACGGGTGGTGCGGGACAGGCCTCGCCCAAGCCGCTGTTGTCGATCGTCGGCGGCGGCGGCGGGGGCGGCGACGCATCAGCGAGCGGAGCGGGCGGTCCCGGCGGCTCAGGCGCGCTGTTCGGAGCCGGGGGCGGGGGAGGCGGCGCTGGCCTGACCTTCGGTGGCCAGGGCGGATCGGGCGCTTCGGGCGCGGTTCTTATCACGGTCGTCGGATGAGCCGGCGCGGACATCCGGCTGAGCCGGTCGAGGTGCTGGAGGCTGAGGCGTGGGAAGCGCCCGACAGCCTCAGCGACGGGGAATGGCGCGCCCAGTTCGGCTGGGACGGCCGCTGCGCCGTCGAAACCTATGACGAGGAGGACGAACGATGACCCGACACAGGCAGGGGTCGATCCCCTTGGCGGAGGGGCGGTGGCTGTTTCGTCGCCTCTACGCCTTTGCTGTCAGCGCGGGGCTATGGGTGCTGTTGATGCGCACGGTCGGGCGGACGCCGCCTGAGATGCTGCCCAGGATCACGGACGGGCTGATGGGTCTGCTGGCCCTGATCCTGGTGCTCTATCTGGTGGCGCCGACCGCGCAACAGTTGATCACCCTGATCGCCACAACGCGGCTGCGGATCAGCGGAGGCCGACCATGAGCTTTCGTCTGTCCAGCCGGTCGCGGGCAAGGCTCGTCGGCGTGCATCCGGCCCTGATCGCGGTGGTTGAGGCGGCCATCGCCCGCACGGCCGTGGACTTCATGATCACCGAGGGACTGCGCACGGCCGAACGTCAGGCCGCCCTGGTCAAGGCCGGCGCCAGCCGCACGACGCGCTCGCGCCATCTGACGGGCCATGCCGTCGATGTCGCCGCCCTGGTCGAAGGGCAGATGCGCTGGGACTGGCCGCTGTATGGCCGGATCGCCGAGGCGTTCAAGGCGGCGGCGCGGGATCTCAAGACGCCGCTGATCTGGGGCGGGGACTGGAAGACGCTGCGGGACGGTCCGCATTTCGAGCTGGATCGAAAGGCCTTTCCATGAGCGCCGGATCAATACTGCGGGCGCTGACGCCGCTCGGCTGGCTGGTGGCCGCTGCGACAGCGGTGGCGCTGGGGGTCGTGCTGCTGGGCGGGCTCGGCTTTCGCTGGGACCCGCTGAACCTGCAGCACAAGCGTCTGGGGGCCGCGCGCAATCAGGCGCGGGATGCGACCGCCGTGGCGGTGGCGCAGGCTGACGCCCGACGCATCGAAACCGAAGGCGCCGCGGCTCAGGCCCAGCGCGTCGATCATTATCACCACATGACGGGGGCGGCGGACCGGGCGACCACGGCCGCTGTCGCCCAGGCCAGGAGCGCCGAAAATGCCGATCAACCCTTGGAGAACCGCCGCGCTGATCGCCTGCGCGACCATGACCGCGAACTGTGCCGCGTCGCCCCCGATCTCGACGGTTGCGCCGGCGCGACTGGTCTTGCCGGAGGCGGCGACACGTCCGTGCACGCTGGCGACCCTGCCGGCTGAAGCGACGGCCGGCGATCTGGACGCGGCCTATCTGCTGCGCGGCGCCCAGATCGTGGCCTGCGACGGGGCGCGGCGACTGGCGGTCGATACCCTGTTGGCCGAACGCGCGATGCAGGACGCGCAGTTGCGACGCCGCGACTGACGCCCTGCAAAAACGACTCGGCAACTTCTGCCGCCTGGTGTGCAGGCTTGCCGGGTTGTTTCGCAAACCGCCGAGATAAGTTCAATGAAATCAATGTCGGCGTCTGGCTGGCGTCGCATTTTGGACTGGCCCCGCCCTTGCTCTCCTGAAGACCGAGCAAAACGCTCCTGACGCTAAAATGGCGTCGGACATCACACGAAGTGAACAGGACAGCCAAAATGGCTACGAGCATCAATACGAACTACGGCGCAGCTGTCGCCCTGCAAAACCTCAATGCGACCAACGCCATGTTGGAGCGCACGCAAAACCGTGTCTCGACCGGCCTGAAAGTCGGCAGCGCCAAGGATAGCGGCGCCATCTACGCCATCGCCACAGGACAACGCGCCAACATGGGCGCCATGGATTCCGTGCGCGCCTCGCTGCAACGCGGCCAGTCGATCGTCGATGTGTCACTCGCGGCCGGCGATACGGTGACGGCGGCTCTGGAAGAAATGAAAGGGCTGGCCGTCAGCATCGCCGGTTCGACCGGCGCGACCCAGACCTCCTACCTGACCGAATTTCGCGCCCTGGGCGCCGAAATCACCTCCGCCCTGGCCGGCGCATCGTTCGATGGTGTGAACCTCTGGACCAACGCCGCTGCGACCAATGTGATCAAGGATGTCAGCGGCGGCACCACGTCCGTCGGCTTCACGGTCGCCGGCGGCATGGCCGGCGACACCGCCATCACCACCATCACCGACCAGTCCATCGCCGCCGGCGCGGCGACGACCGCTGCGGTGGACGCCGCCATCGCCAAGGTGACGGACGCTCTGTCGACGCTCGGCACCCAATCCAAGTCGGTCAGCCGCCAGGTGACCTTCCTGAACAAGCTTCAGGATGCGACCGAAGCGGGCATCGGCAATCTGGTGGATGCCGACCTGGCCAAGGAAAGCGCCAAGCTGACCGCCCTGCAAACCAAGCAACAGCTGGGCGTGCAGGCGCTGTCGATCGCCAACCAGAGCAGCCAGACGCTGCTGAGCCTGTTCCGGAACTAAGCGACCGCGAGCGCACGCCCGGGTGATCCGCCGATCACGCGTTCGATCTCGTTTTCACGCCGCCCGGCAAAATATGCCTAGCCACGCCAGCGGGTGGGTAGACTTTGCCGAGCATTGAAGAGGGTAAATCAATAGTAAATCATATAAATCAATAACTTATCACGTTATCCGCTTGGCCGTTTTGGCCCGGCAATTGCTTCACACCAACCGAGCAAAAAGCTCCCGTCGCCAAAAGGGCGCCGGAACTCACGAAGTGAAAAGGAGGGCCAGAAATGCCCAGCATCAACACGAACTACGGCGCCGCAGTCGCTCTGCAGAGCCTGAACAAGACCAACAGCGAGTTGGAGCGGACCCAGAACCGCATCAACACCGGCATGAAGGTGTCGTCGGCCAAGGACAGCGGCGCGATCTTTTCCATCGCCACGGCCCAACGGGCGAACGCCTCTTCGCAAGACGCCGTCCGCGCCGGCTTGCAGCGCACCCAGTCGATCACCGACGTGGCCCTGGCCGCCGGCGACACGATCACGAGCGCTCTGGAAGAAATGAAGGGCCTGGCTGTCAGCATCGCCGGAACGACGGCGGGTTCGGCGGCTGAAACCTCCTACCTGGCCGAATACAATGCGCTGGGCCTGGAAATCACGTCGGCGATCGCCGGCGCGTCCTTCGACGGCGTCAACAGCCTGACCACGCCTCTGGGCGTGGCCGGCGTTACGGATGTCAGCGGCGGCGGCAAGGCGCGAGCCGACGCCACCACCGCCAAGGTCGACACCGCCATCGCCACCGTGACCGGCGCCCTGTCGACCCTGGGCACCCAGTCCAAGTCGTTGGGCCGTCAGATCACCTTCGTCAACAAGCTTCAGGACGCTCTTGAAGCCGGCGTGGGCAATCTGGTGGACGCCGACCTGGCCAAGGAAAGCGCCAAGCTGACCGCCCTGCAGACCAAGCAACAGCTGGGCGTGCAAGCGCTGTCGATCGCCAACCAGGGCAGCTCAATCCTGCTGAGCCTCTTCCGCTAAGGCCCGGAGACCTCGTCGCCTCGGCGGCGGGGTCATGGTCTTGAAACCCTGAGCAAAACGCTCCCGTCGCCAAAACGGCGTCGGCTGTCACGAAGTGAAAAGGAACGCCAAAATGGCGAGTGTGAACACAAACTACGGGGCTGCAGTCGCGCTGCAGAGCCTGAACAAGACCAACAGCGAGTTGGAGCGGACCCAAAACCGCATCAACACCGGAATGAAGGTGTCGTCGGCGAAGGACAGCGGGGCGATCTTCGCCATCGCCACGTCCCAGCGGGCGAGCGCCAGCGCTCAGGACTCGGTTCGCAGCTCGATCCAGCGCGGTCAATCCATCGTCGACGTGGCCCTGGCCGCCGGCGATACGATCACGTCCGCTCTGGAAGAGATGAAGGGCCTGGCCGTCAGCATCGCCGGTTCCACCGGCGCGGCGAAGACGTCCTATGAGAACGAGTTCGCGGCCCTGGGTCAGGAAATCAAGAGCGCGCTGGACGGCGCCAGCTTCGACGGGGTCAACCTGCTGAAGACGGCGTCCACGGGCGGTACGGCGGTCAACGTCCGTATCGGCACCGGCGCGACCGACACCAAGACGATCGGCATCGCCACCGATCTCAGCGCCAACACCGACCTGGCCAAGTTCACGGCGGCAACGCCAGCGGTCGCCGACTTCACCTCGGCGAACGTCGATCTGGTCATGACGGCTGTCACCACGGCGCTGTCGACCTTGGGCACCCAGTCCAAGTCGCTGGGCCGCACCGTCAGCTTCGTCAACAAGCTTCAGGACTCTCTTGAAGCCGGCGTTGGCAATCTGGTGGACGCAGACCTGGCCAAGGAAAGCGCCCGACTGACCGCTCTGCAAACCAAGCAACAGCTGGGCGTGCAGGCGCTGTCGATCGCCAACCAAGGCAGCTCGATCCTGCTGAGCCTCTTCCGCTAAGGCCCGGAGACCTCGCCGTTTCGGCGGCGGGGTCGTGGCCTTGAACCCCGAGCAAAACGCTCACCCCGGCAAAACGCCGGGGCTCTCACGAAGTGAAAAGGAGGGCTAGAAATGCCCAGCATCAATACGAACTACGGCGCCGCAGTCGCTCTGCAGAGCCTCAACAAGACCAACAGCGAGTTGGAGCGGACCCAGAACCGCATCAACACCGGCATGAAGGTGTCGTCGGCCAAGGACAGCGGGGCGATTTTCTCCATCGCCACGTCCCAGCGCGCCGCCGCCTCTTCGCAAGACGCCGTCCGCGCCGGGTTGCAGCGCACTCAATCGATCACCGATGTGGCCCTGGCCGCCGGCGACACGATCACGAGCGCCCTGGAAGAGATGAAGGGTTTGGCCGTCAGCATCGCCGGTTCCACCGGCGCGGCCCAGACGTCCTACCTGGCTGAGTACAACGCCCTGGGTACGGAAATCGCCTCGGCGATCTCCGGCGCGTCGTTCGACGGCGTCAACAGCCTGACCGCGCTGGGAGCCAACGCGGCGATCACCGCTGTGAACACCGGCAGCGTTGCAGCCGGCGACGCCACGACCGCCAACGTCGATGCGGCCATCACCGCCACGACCAGCGCCCTGTCGACCCTGGGCACCCAGTCCAAGTCGCTGGGCCGTCAGATCACCTTCGTCAACAAGCTTCAGGACGCTCTTGAAGCCGGCGTGGGCAATCTGGTGGACGCCGATCTGGCCAAGGAAAGCGCCAAGCTGACCGCCCTGCAAACCAAGCAACAGCTGGGTGTGCAGGCGCTGTCGATCGCCAACCAGGGCAGCTCGATCCTGCTGGGCCTGTTCCGCTAAGACGCGCGGCCGGAACGGTTTCACGACCGTTCCGGCCGATCGTTTGACACTCTTGAGGGGCGCGAGCGATCGTCGCGCATGGAGCAATGACGCAGAATGTCGAAAGAACAGTAAGCTTACCTCCGCCAATTCCCGAAGTCCCCGTCTCCGTTCGTCACGAGCCTGTGGCGAGGAACGACAATGAGGACGCCAGCCGCTACCGCCTCACCATCGAAGCCGTTGGCGACCACCATTTCGTCTACAAGGTCCTGGACCGCGTGACGGGCGAGGTGATCCGGCAGCTTCCACGCGAAGAGGTGGAGAAGCTGAGCCGTGACCCGACCTATCGCGGGGGAAAATTGATCGATACAGCCGTCTGAACAGTCGGACGCTGAAATAGAAATGCCCGACGCCGCCGGCTTGCCGGACGGCGAAATCATGGTTTCTGCGGCATTAACCATGTGATTACGACTCATGGTTAATCGTGTAGGTCACAGAACGTCCGGGGGCTTGAAGCCATGACCACCAGCATCCACACCAACACCTCGGCGATGATCGCCCTGCAGAATCTGAATCGCACCAACGACCAGTTGGCGTCGACCCAGAGCCGCGTGAATACTGGCCTGAAGGTTCAGGGCGCCAAGGACAACGCGGCCGTCTGGGCGGTGGCCCAGGGCCAGCGTGCGGATCAAGGGTCGTTGGAGGCGGTGACCACCAGCCTCAAACGCGCGACCTCGATCGCCGACGTATCGCTGGCTGCCGGCGAGCAGATTTCGGATATCCTGCTGGAGCTGAAGCAAAAGGCGACGTCTGCCGCGGATCCCAGCCAAAGCGCAGCCTCGCGGGCGTCCTATAACCAGGAATTCCAAGCGCTTCTTGGCTCGATCCAGTCTTTCGCGGACAACGCAATCTTCGACGGCGCCAACATCCTGGACGGGGCCGCGACAACCGACCTGACCTTCCTGGCGAGCGCGGATGGCAAGGAGACCATCGCGGTCAAGCGCCAGAATATGTCTCTGGCGGGCCTGGGCCTTGCCGCCAACTCATACGACTCGGACAAGTCGACCGCAGCGATCGACGCATGGACGAACAATGCAGGCACGCCGGAGGACGAGACGCTGCTGAACGCTGCGCCGGATCTGCTGACGCAGGAAAAGGCGCAGTTCGCTCTGCGACGCGTCAACGACGCCATCGCGGTCGCCAGCTCCCGCTTGTCGGAGCTGGGCGCCCAGGCCAAGCAGATCGAACGACATACGACCTATGTCGGAAAGCTGTCCGACTCGCTGGAGGCCGGCATCGGCAATCTGGTGGATGCGGATTTGGCCAAGGAGAGCGCGCGCCTTCAGGCCTTGCAGGTTCAGCAGCAACTCGGCGTTCAGGCCTTGTCGATCGCCAACCAGGCGCCGCAGATCATCCTGTCGCTGTTCAAGGGCTGATCCCACAGCTTAACGGTTCCTTATCGACGCCATCGCAGGATAGGGTCGGAGCCGTCTGAATGATCAACAACAGCTATCTGCTGGGTCTTTACGGGGTGACGACGGACACGTCGTCGTCGGGCTTCGGCACGGGTGCGACGGTCAAGGCCAAGAAGACCCAGCCGACAGCCCCCTGGTCCTCGACCACGACGCCGGCGAAGGCCAGCGACCTCGTGCGGGCCGCTCTGGGCGGGCGCCGGTTGATCGACGAGGGCAATGTCAGCCTGGATCTCGCAGGCGCCTCGACCGACTATCGCAAGATGTTCGCCCTGTATCAGGGGCTGACGACGCTCGGCGCCCTGGCCGATCGGGCTGGCGTGAAAGGGATTGCTTCGTCCGAAGCGACCCTTTTGGCGAAGCGCTTCGGCGACGGCCTGGCGGAGATGTCAGCCTATCTCAAGACCGCCAGCTTCGAAGACGTCCGGCTGGTGCAGGGGGTGGCGAAAACTTCGGTCAAGAGCACCTATGCGCTCGAGCGGGCGCCGACCAGTTTCGTCACCGCGCCCGTGCACGACGGCGATCCGACCGCCTCGGTCAAGGCGTTCGAGGGGGAAGTGAAGTTCTCCATGACGGTCAAGACCGCAACGGGCACGCAAACGGTCGACCTGGACCTGGCCGAAATGGGGACGTCCGATCGGTCGATGGTCAATGTCGTCGATTACATGAACGGCAAGCTGGAAGCCGCAGGCGTCGCCACGCGCATCGCGTCCCAACGCATTCCGGCCGAACCCAAGACATTCAAGAGCGGGACCAAGACGATCACCCTGCCGGCCGGGCCGGACAAATGGGCGCTACAGGTCAACGGCGGAACAGGCGAGGCCCTCAGCTTCCAGGCCGCGGACACCTCGGACGCCGTCTATGTGACCCAAGGGGTCGGCAAGACCGGCGCGGGCCAACTGCTGAAATTCCAGGCCGACGGCGGCGCAGCGCCGGCGGCCCAGCAAGGGGTGGACGATCCGTTCTGGGTCGAGGGCAGGGTGGGGCACGCCGATCTGCCGGACGGCGTCGCCGCGGTGAAAGCCAGCGCCGTGGCGCCGGATGGCTCGGTCTGGCTCGTCGCCGAACTGACGGCGGGCGACGCCAATCAGCCGATCAAGGGCGCGCGTGATGTCGCCCTGATGAAATACGATTCCGCCGGCAATCTGATGCAGACCAAGCTGCTGGGCGCCGCGTCCAGCGCCAACGGCTTTTCCATCGCCATCGACGGCGACGGGCGGGTCGCCCTGGCCGGATCGGTGACCGGGGCGCTGGAGCCGGGCAAGAGTGGCGATGACGCGGCTGTCGCCGACAGTTTCGTTTCGGTATTCGACAGCTCGGGCCAGGAACTCTGGACCCAACGTCGCGGGGCTAAGGCGGCGGACGAGGCGACCGAGGTGCGCTTCGGCGCCGACGGCGTTGTCTATGTCGCCGGTCGGTCCAAGTCGGGAATGCCGGGCAGTGCGGCTTTGGGCGGCTGGGATTCCTATCTCCAGGCCTTCCGCGAGCAGCCGATCAAGATCAACGGCCCGGATGTGGGCGTGAACATCTCCACGGCGCAGTTCGGCACGGGCGGCGACGATTCCGTTCAGGCCATGACGGTGTCCGGCGCCGATCTTTATACGGCGGGCGTCGAGAACGGGAAGGCGGTCGTGCGCCGCTTCACCCTGGACGCCGAAGGCGTGCCGAGCCTGGCCTCGACGCGCGACCTCGGCTACGCCAACGGCGCCATTGCCGGCATATCGGTCGAGAACGGCAAGGTCGTCGTGACAGGCCACACCGAAAACGCAGCGCTCGATATCGGCACGGTGACCAACGCCCACGCCGGCGGCAGCGACGTCTTCATCGCCACCTTGTCCGCCGATCTGCAGGCCGCAGGTAGCGACCAACTGACCTATTTCGGCGGGGCGGGCGCGGACACCGCCGCCGATGTCGCCATCAAGGACGGCAAGGTGTGGATCACCGGCACGAACCGGGCGGAGGGCGCAGGCAAGGACGATCCGACGTCCGGCTATCTGGCCCAGATCGACCTTGCGAGCGGAGCCGTCCAATCCAATCGGACCTGGCGCGCGGATGGCGACCAGGCCAAGCCGACCAGTTTGAGCATCGCGGCAAACGGCGCCAGCGTGCTCGATCGCCTCGGTCTGCCCCAAGGCCAGATCATGCAGGCCGACTCCAAGCTGCTGACCGTCGCCACCTCAGCGCGGGTGGGGGATCAGTTCTCGATATCCCCCGCGAGCGGCGGCCGCGCCGTGACGGTGACGATTGACGCCAAGGACACGTTGGAAAGCCTGGCCAAAAAGATCAACGCCGCCTCCGGCCGTCAGCTGGAAGCCAAGGTCATCACCGACCTGAAGACCAAACCTGTCGTCCAGAGGCTGGAGATCAAGACAGCGGCCAACAGGGAGGGGGCCATCATCTCCGCCGGCGCGATCGGCAAGGACGCCCTGGGCGCGCTGGGTCTGACGCCCGGCTTCGTCGGTCCGGTCAAGCCGGACAAGGATGCGATGAAGACCTTTGGACTGAACCTTCCGAACACTCTCAGCCTGAACGATCCGGCCTCGATCAAGGCGGCGATCGATTCGCTGGCCCAGGCCATGACGGCGGTACGCTCTTCCTATCGCGCCCTGGCGCCGTCCACAGGCGCCATCACCAACACCCAGACCGGCTCCGGCTCGTCGACCGCCTATCAGCAGACCCAGCTGGCCAACTATCAGGCCGCGCTCAGCCGCCTTATGGCCTGATCGCGATCGGGACCGGTCAAGGCGGTTGACGCCTGAGGTCGGGTCGGGGTTATTGGCCTCCTCATCCGCGAAAGCCCGTTCATGGCCCTTCCGAAAGACAACCGCGTCATCCTGTTGGTCGGCGCCGGCGCGGCGATCGTCGTCGCCGTCGTGCTGGCCCTGATCTTCACGGGCGGCGGCGACAAGACGCCGGAGGCGCCGCCGGCGTCCAAGGGCGGTCTGGTCGTCAATCTGGCCGAGGCGCCGACGCTGGAGCCGACGCGGGAACTGCGCTGCTTCGTCGATGGTCAGTTCGTCGGCATGGCGACCCTGGCGGTCTGCGCCCAGCGCAATGGCCTGGCGACGGATGCCCTGGACGTGGGTCTGGACGCGACCGGCGCGCTGGCCGCCGCACCGACTGCGGCCTTCGCGCCTCCGCCCCAGCTGCCCTCGGTTGAAATGGCCGAGACCCCGCCGCCGACGGCCGTTGAACAGACGCCCGCACCCCGTCCGACCCCCGCGGTCAGCGGCAGCCCCTGCCTGCGGCACACCGGCTCCGACTGGCGCACCCTGTCGCCGAACATGAGCCTGAACGCCTGCGTCCAGGCGCTTTACGCCGGAACCTGCGTGGGTCCGGGCGACGCCCAATATGGCCGCTGGGGGGACATGACCCTGCGCCTGGTGCCGAGGCGGGTGGAACAGTCGGGCGATAACGCCCGTTTCAGAACCCTGGCCGAGCAGGATCGCAACTGCCAGTTTCCCGGGATGAATTGATGCGTCTTGTCGTTCTCGCCGCCGCCGTCGCTGGAACCGCCCTGCTGAGCGGCTGCTCCAACGAACCCAAATATGAGTTCGCCCAGGGCGCCTGCTACTTCGTGGCGACGCCGGACAATGCGCCGCCGCGTTTGCAGAAGATCGCCGACAACCAGCCCCAGCTCGAACAATGCGCCGCGCGGCTGGAGGAGATGCGCCTTCGCTTCCTGCGCATGGGCGGATCGAACCAGGAAATCGCCGGTGCCTACCAAGGGCGGTTCATCTTCGTGGACCGCGAGGGGGTCAAGATCGGCAAGAGCCTGAACGGCAGCCGCTTCTTCGCCATGGCCCGCACGGGCGACGGCCGTCTGGCCATCCCCGGCGCCATCCAGCGCGACGAGACGGGCCGTCCTATCGCCATCGCTGCGGACCCCGCCGCCAAGTAGGACTTGAAGAGCGTGAACAAAGGTGGAACATTTCGTTAATCCACCGGTTTGGCGGGTGCGATGTCAAAAGCGGCTGGCGATAAGGCGTCGCCCCGGTCAGACATCGGACTGAATTGACGGGGCGGGCGAAGTCGTCGCCGCCTCACACGAGAAGGAAGTTTCCATGGCGGGCAGCGTCAACAAGGTCATTCTGGTCGGCAATCTGGGGCGCGACCCCGAAATCCGCTCCATGCCCAACGGCGACCGCATCGCCAACCTGTCCATCGCCACTTCGGAAACCTGGCGCGACAAGTCCTCGGGCGAGCGCAAGGAAAAGACCGAATGGCACCGGGTCGTCATCTTCAACGACAACATCGTCAAGGTGGTCGAAAACTATGTGAAGAAGGGCTCGACCGTCTACATCGAGGGCGCGCTGCAGACCCGCAAATGGACCGACCAGCAGGGCGTCGAAAAGTATTCGACCGAGATCGTCGTCAGCCGCTTCAAGGGTGAACTGACCATGCTGGGCGGCCGTTCGGAAGGCGGCTCGTCGGGCGGTGGTTACGGCGGCGGCGGTGGTCGCGGCGATGACGACTACTCCTCGGGCTTTTCCACCGGCGGCGCGAACAAGCCGAGCGGCCCCAAGGAAAGCTACGACCTGAACGACGACATCCCGTTCTGAGGGCAGACCGTTGGGGCGGGGGCCTTACAGTTATCGTGAGGATCCCGCCGTTCCGGCCTTTCCGGACGACCGGCCCCTGGTTCTGTTCGATGGCGACTGCGCGCTCTGCTCCGGCTCGGCGCGCAAGATTCTGAAGCATGACAGGGCAGGGAGGGTCCGGCTCGCGCCGACGCAGTCGCCTCTGGGGCGGGAGCTTCTCGTGCACTACGGCGTCGATCCCGACGATCCCTATACGATGCTGTTGATCCAGGACGGCGTGGCGCGCGAGCGGTCCGACGGCGTTCTGGGCATCGCCGCCCTGCTGCCGCCGCCCTATCGGCTGGCTGTCGTCGGGCGGATCGTGCCGCGGATCCTCCGCGACACCCTCTATGACTTTATCGCGCGTCGCCGCCGCCGGTTTCCCGGCGCGGCCTGGTGCGCCATGCCGCCAGAAGGCGCCGATCTGACGGACCGGGTGCTGGGATGAGTGGACGCGTGCTGGTGCTGGGGGCCAACGGCTTCATCGGCTCGCATGTGGCGGCGGCCCTGTCGTCGGCCGGCTGGTCCGTTCGCGCCGGGGCGCGCCGCATCGCCGAACCCGCCCGTCGCGCGCCGACGTTCGACTGGGTCGTCGCCGACTTCGCCAAGCTGACGACACCCCAGGCCTGGGCGCCTCTGCTGGTAGGCGTGGAGGCGGTGGTGAACTGCGTCGGCGTGCTTCAGAATGGGGCCGGCGACAGCACGCGCGCCGCCCATGTCGACGGCCCACGCGCCTTGATCGCGGCGTGCGAGGCGGCGGGCGTGCGGCGGCTGGTGCATATCTCCGCCGTCGGCGCGGACGACGAGGCCGGCACCGACTACGCCCGCACAAAGGCCGAGACCGAGCGGATGATCGATGCCAGCGGGCTGGATTGGCTGATCCTGCGGCCGTCGCTGGTGGTGGACCGCGCGGCGTTCGGCGGCACCGGACTCATCCGGGCGCTGGCGGCGTTTCCACTGTTCAGCCCGGTCGTGGGCGGCGACCAGATTTTCAGCCCGATCCCGCTGGGCGACCTGTCCGCCGCCGTCGTCGCGGCGTTGAAACCCGCCGCGCCGTCGCATCGGACGCTTGATATGCCGGGGCCGGAGCCGGTGACAATGGTCGAGACAGTGCGCCTGTATCGCGGCTGGATGGGGTTGAGCCCGGCGCCGGTGATCCGCGTTCCGCGTGTCCTGGCCGCGCCCGCCCTGGCGATCGGAGATCTGCTGGGTCGGCTGGGCTGGTCCTCGCCGATCCGCACGACGGCGATCAAACAGATGGATCATGACGTGTCCGGCCGCGACAGCGGCTGGGCGCAGGCGCTTGGCGTTTCGTCGCGCGGGTTCACCCGCTTTCTGGCCGAGACCCCAGCCTCGGTTCAGGACGTCTGGCACGCGCGGCTCTGGTTCGTACGGCCGATCTCCATCGTGACCCTGGGCCTGTTCTGGCTGATCACCGGCCTGATCAGCTTCGGCCCGGGTTGGGATCGCGCCGTCGCCATCCTGCATGAGGGCGGTTACGACCTCATGGCCGGCCCCATCGCCTGGTGGGGCGCGCTGCTGGACGTGGTGCTGGGACTGATGCTGTTCGTGCGGCCGTGGACGGCGCGGGTGGCGATCTTCATGTGGCTGGCCACCGTCGGCTATCTGACGGCCGCGACGCTCAGCCTGCCGCACTTCTGGATCGATCCGCTGGGACCATGGCTCAAGGTCCTGCCGATGATGGCCCTTTGCCTGTTCGTGGCGGCGACGGACGCGCGCCGATGACCGCCTATGTGCTGCTCAAGATCGTTCACATCCTGTCGGGCGCGGTGCTGTTCGGAACAGGCGCCGGCATCGCCTTCTTCATGCTGCGCGCTCACGCGACAAAGGACGCCAGGACCGCCGCCGAGGTCGGCCGCATCGTCGTTCTGGCTGATTTCGTCTTCACCGCGACCGCCGTGGTGATCCAGCCGATCAGCGGCCTGGGCCTGATCCATCTGCAGGGCTGGTCCCTGACCAGTCCGTGGCTGCTGGCCGCCTATGGGCTTTATGTCCTGATCGGCGTCTGCTGGTTGCCAGTCGTGTGGATCCAGTACCGGATGATGAAGCTGGCCGAACGTGCGGCAGGGGAGGGCGCCGCCCTACCATCCGCCTATCATCGGCTGTTCCGTTGGTGGTTCGCCCTGGGCTGGCCCGCCTTCGCCGGCGTCCTGGCCATCTACTGGCTGATGGTCGCCAAGCCGGATTTCTGAGCGGAAACCTGAGGTCATCCAAAGTGAGCCGACGCGGCGGGCGGGCCGTGTCATAGGGCGGTCATGACCGACGTCCGTTCCGAATTTGCGCCTGCGCCCGCGCCGCTGCCCAAGAGGCCTCACGCTCTCACCGGGCTGGAGATCGCCGCCATCGTGGCGATCATCGTGGTGTGGGGCGTCAACAACGCCGGGGCCAAGCTGGCGACGCAGGAGTTGTCGCCGCTGTTGGTCGGCGCCATCCGGTTCGGCATCGCCACGGCCTGTCTGATCGCCTTCGTGCGGCCGCCCTTCCCGGACTGGAAGAGCCTGATGCTGATCGTCATCATCGGCGGGCCGATCCAGTACGGCCTGGCCTACACGGCCTACTGGCTGGCGACGGACGTCAGCCCCGTGACCGTGGCCAACCAGCTTTGGATCCCCTTCACCACCCTGTTCGCCTTCCTGATCCTGGGCGAGCGGCTGTCAAAGGCGGCCTTGGTCGGCATGGGCGTGGCCTTCGTCGGCGTGGCGTGGATGACGCTGGACGCCCATGCGCTGCAGGACTGGAAGGCCATTCTGGTCGCCATCGCGGCCGGCGCCGCCTGGGGCGTGACCACGGTGGTGGCGCGCCGCACCACCTCCATCCCGCCGCTGAAGATGCAGGGTCTGCTGGCGCTGGGCGCCTTTCCCGTCATGGCCTTTGGTTCGGCGGTGTTCGAGCATGGCCAGTGGGAGGCGGTGAAGAGCGCTACGCCCATGGTCTGGGCCTCGTTGCTGTGGGCGGGCGTCGTGTCGTCCGTGCTGGCGACCACCCTGCTGTTCTGGCTGGTGCAGCGGCGCGAGGCGGGGCGGGTGACGCCCTATCTGCTGGTCACGCCGGTGGTGTCGATGTTCATCGGCTGGAGCTTCATGGGCGACATCCTGACGCCGCAGATTCTGACGGGGTCGGCCATCACCATGGGCGGGGTCGCCCTTGTGGCCCTGGCCGAACGGGGCTTGCGCGCCGGCGCCGCCAAGGCTTGATCTGTTCCTGATCGTATCAGGAGCCCGCCATGCACCACGCCCCCCTCGACGCCGACCACGTCTCCCGCCGCTGGCTGGGCAAGGCGAAGCACGATCTTCCGGCGAACGAAGCCGTCGTCGTTCAGAGCACCGCCGATCGTCGCCCCGTTTCCGAAGACATCAACGAGACCTTCGACGACCGCCAAACCTTTGGAGAGCGGCTGGCCGATCGGGTTGCGGCCTTCGGCGGTTCGTGGCCGTTCATCATCGCGTTCGGCGTCTTCCTAGCGATCTGGACCGGGCTGAACCTGCTGCTGCGCAAGGAAGCCTTCGACCCCTATCCCTTCATCTTCCTGAACCTGGTCCTGTCGATGCTGGCGGCGATCCAGGCGCCGGTCATCATGATGAGTCAGAACCGCCAGGCGGCGAAGGATCGACTGGATGCGGGCAATGACTATCAGGTCAATCTGAAGGCCGAGATCGAGATCATGGCCCTGCTGGAAAAGGTCGAGCACATGACCGCCCTGCAGGAGGAGCAGACCGAACTGATCCGCCGTCTGCTCGCACAAAAAGAGACCCGCTGAACGCTGTCCAGCGGGCCATCTTCTGTCTCGTAGAAAGACTTAGCTTGCGCTGAGCGCGGCGCAGGCCACCCGGTCGCCGGCGCCACCGATGGGCTGGGTCGAATGGTCGTCGGGGTTGGCGTGGATGATGATGGCCGAGCCGTCGGCGTCCCACAGCCATTGGCCGGGGCCTTCGGACGAGATCCGGGCGCGGGTCGTGAACAGCTCGGCGTTCACCTTGCCGTCCGCACCGGCCCAGACGTTGGGCAGGTCGCCGTCGTCCGGCCCGGCGGCGTTCAACAGGCCGTGCGGGGCCTTGGGCTCGCCGTGGTTGATGTGGGCGCCGGAAGAGGTGAAGGGCGCGGCGCATTCGCCGGTCGCATGGATGTGGATGCCGTGCCAACCGGGCGTCAGGCCTGAAGCCTCGATCTTCATCAGTAGGCCGGTCGGCCCCTGACGCAGGTCGACGCGGCCGATATTGGCGCCGGAGGCGTTGATCAGAACGGCCTGTCCCGTCGCGCCGACGGGCGCGCGTTCGACGGCCGCTTGGGGCGCGTTTCCGGTCGCGGCGCAGGCGGTTGTCAGGGCCAAGGGGGAGGTGAGGAGAAGGGCGGCGGCGAGGCGGGTGGCGCGCATGTCGAAAGTCCTTTCAGAGACGGGCTTTCACGGCGACGTCGCTTTGCCACCGAGGCCCTGGAATGCTAGAAATCGTCACAGCGGATCACGTTCCGATTCCGGCCGCATAAAGCCACGCTTCATTGACCGACGACAGCTACGAAAACGCCGCATCTCCGATCGTTCCGGGAGGCGGCGGCTCCGACATTTCCACGATCACGATCGAGGACGAACTGAAGCGTTCGTACCTCGACTACGCCATGAGCGTGATCGTCTCGCGCGCGCTTCCCGACGCCCGTGACGGGCTGAAGCCGGTTCACCGTCGCATCCTGTATTCGATGCACGACCTGAACATGACGCCGGAGCGCAGCTATTCGAAATGCGCCCGCGTCGTCGGTGACGTGCTGGGCCGGTTCCACCCCCACGGCGACGCTTCGGTCTATATGGCCTTGGTGCGGATGGCGCAGCCGTTCTCGATGGGGCTGATGCTGGTCGACGGTCAGGGCAACTTCGGTTCGGTCGACGGCGATATGCCCGCCTCGATGCGTTACACCGAGGCCCGGATGGCCCCGGCCGCCGTCGCCCTGATGGCCGACATCGACAAGGACACGGTCGATTTCCAGCCGAACTACGACGAGAAGGAGCTGGAGCCGGTCGTTCTGCCGAGCCGGATCCCCAATCTGCTGGTCAACGGCGCGGGCGGCATCGCCGTCGGCATGGCGACCAACATCCCGCCGCACAATCTGGGCGAGGTCGTGGATGCGGCCCTGGCCCTGCTGGATGATCCGAACGTCACCGACGACGCCCTGCTGGACATCGTGCCCGGTCCTGACTTCCCGACCGGCGGCGAGATCATGGGCCGCACTGCCCCGCGCAACGCCCTGCGCGACGGTCGCGGCTCGGTCGTCGTGCGCGGCCGCGCCTCGGTGGAGGAGATCCGCAAGGACCGCGAGGCCATCGTCGTCACCGAACTGCCCTATCAGGTCAACAAGCAGACCCTGATCGAACGCATCGCCGAAATGGTGCGCGAGAAGCGGCTGGAAGGCATTTCCGACGTTCGTGACGAATCCGATCGTCAGGGCATGCGGATCGTGATCGAGCTGAAGCGCGACGCGTCCGGCGACGTGATCCTGAACCAGCTGTGGCGCTATACCGCCATGCAGAGCTCGTTCGGCGTCAATATGCTGGCGCTGAACCACGGCCGGCCCGAGCAGATGGGCCTGCGCCAACTGCTGCAAATCTTCCTCGACTTCCGCGAGGAAGTCGTCGTCCGTCGCGTCAAGTTCGAGCTGAACAAAGCCCGTGATCGCGGCCACGTCCTGGTCGGTCTGGCCGTCGCCGTCGCCAATATCGACGAGGTGATCCATATCATCCGCTCGTCGGCCGATCCGACCGAGGCGCGCGAGCGGCTGCAGGCCAAGGCCTGGCCCGTCGGCGACATGATGGCCCTGGTCGAACTGATCGCCGATCCGCGCAGCGTTGTGATCAATGGCGACAGCCTGAAACTGACCGACGAACAGGCCCGCGCCATCCTGGCCCTGACCCTGTCGCGTCTGACCGGCCTGGGCCGCGACGACATCTTTGGCGAGGCGCACGGCCTGGCCGACACCATCCAGGGTCACCTGACCATCCTGTCGGACCGCAAGAACGTCCTGGCCATCATCCGCGACGACCTGATCGACGTGAAGGATCGGTTCGCCGTTCCGCGCCGCACCCTGATCGGGGAAGGCGACGGGGAGATGGAGGATGAGGACCTAATCCCGCGCGAGGACATGGTCGTCACCGTGACCCACGGCGGCTACGTCAAGCGCGTTGCCTTGAACGCCTATCGGACCCAGCATCGCGGCGGCAAGGGCCGCAGCGGCATGTCGATGAAGGACGAGGACGCCATCACCGGCGTGTTCAGCGCCTCGACCCACACCCCGGTCCTGTTCTTCGCCACCAACGGCAAGGCCTACAAGCTGAAGACCTGGCGTCTGCCGCTGGGCAATCCGCAGTCGCGGGGCAAGGCCTTCGTCAATCTGCTGCCAATCGAGCCGGGCGACAGCATCATGAACGTCCTGCCTCTGCCAGAGGACGAGACGACCTGGGGCGACTACGACATCATGTTCGCCACCTCCAGCGGCGACGTGCGGCGCAATAAGCTGTCGGACTTCGCCACCGTGAACCGCGCCGGCAAGATCGCTATGAAGCTGGAAGGCTCTGACCGTATGGTCGGCGTCGGCCTGTGCACGGCCGACGACGATGTGCTGCTAACGACGGCGCTGGGCCGCGCGATCCGGTTCAAGGCCGACGACGTGCGCGTGTTCAAGGGCCGGGACTCCACCGGCGTCCGGGGCGTGCGGCTGCAGGATGGCGACGAGGTCATCTCCATGGCCATCCTGGGCCGTGTGGATGCGACGCCGGAAGAACGCGCCGCCTACGTCAAACACGCCAACGCGATGCGCAAGGCCCTGGCCGGCGCGGAAGCGGAAGAGGATGCCGCAGCCCCGGTCGAAGCCGAAGACGAGGTCGCGGATGCGGCTCTGACGGTCGAGCGGATCGCCGAACTGGGCGCCGCCGAACAGTTCATCCTGACGGTCACTGAAACCGGCTTCGGCAAGCGATCCTCGGCCTATGAGTATCGTCGTACGGGTCGCGGCGGCCAGGGCCTGACGGCTCACGGCCTGGGCGGTCGCGCGGGCACGCGTCTGGCGGCGGCCTTCCCGGTCGAGGAGACGGACGACCTTCTGCTGGTCACCTCGGGCGGTCAGATGATCCGCACGCGCATCGACCAGGTCCGCATCGTCGGCCGCTCCAGCCAGGGCGTCACCATCTTCCGCACCGGCAAGGATGAAAAGGTCGTCTCGGTTGAACGTCTGCCGGAAAGCGGCGGCGCGGATGATGCCGATGTCGGCGGAGAAGACGGCGGCGAGGCCTGATCCGCCTCCGCGCAGCAGAGCAGGGAAGGGTCGTTTGAGCGCGACGATTCTGATCGACGGCCTTCCCGCCACGCCTGACGACCTGGCGCACCAGGCCTTGGTCAACTACGGCGCCTATACCTCCTTCCGCGTCGAGGATGGCGCCGCGCGCGGCCTCGACCTCCACCTCGCGCGTCTGGAGCAGGCCGCCGTCGAACTTTTCGGCGAAAGCCCCGGCGAGGCGGAGTTCCGGCGTCTGATGGCGCTGGCCGTCGCCGGCCGAGACGCCTGCTGGCTGCGTGTCAGCCTGTTCTCGCCGGAGGTCGGTCATCGCAACCCGACCTATGTCGGCCGACCGAAGGTGATGACCAGTGTCTCTCCTGCGCCGCCGCCGCTGGCGAACCGGGTGCGGATCACCGCCATGCCCTATGAGCGCGATGCGGCGCATCTGAAGCATCTCGCCACCTTCGGCCTGATTTGGGCCCGCCGCGCCGCGCGCGCCGCCGGGTTTGATGACGCCCTGTTTTTGGAGCGTGAAGGGCGAGTGTCAGAGGGCACGCTGTGGAACATCGGCTTCGTCCAAGGCGACCGGATCGTCTGGCCCCAGGCCCCGATGCTGGCGGGCGTAACCCAGGCCTTGATCACGCGCGGGCTGCGCGAGGT
Source organism: Brevundimonas fontaquae (assembly GCF_017086445.1). Lineage (NCBI taxonomy): Bacteria > Pseudomonadati > Pseudomonadota > Alphaproteobacteria > Caulobacterales > Caulobacteraceae > Brevundimonas > Brevundimonas fontaquae. The sequence continues at coordinate 1,515,667 of NZ_CP070968.1, forward strand.
CGGGCTGACCCGTGAAACGCGGCCGATCCGTCTCGACGAGATCGGCGCCTTCGACGGCGCTTTCCTGTGCAACAGCGCCACGCCCGTCTGTCCGATCACCGCCATCGACGACGCCACCTTCGCCAATGATCCGGTCCTGCTCGCCAAGGTCGCAGCGGCGTGGAGCGCCCAGGCGCCCCAGCCCATCGCGGATCGCGACGATGACGATGGCGTCAGCCGGCTAGGCCGCTGATTTCGCACCTGCTAAACGACGCTGACGCCACGCGACAGGCCGGGGAGACACGCATGCGCATCGGACTTTATCCGGGCACCTTCGACCCGGTGACGAACGGGCATACCGACATAATCAAGCGCGCGCTGAAGCTGGTGGACCGACTGGTCATCGGCGTGGCCCAGAACGACGACAAGGGGCCGCTGTTCTCCACCGCCGAACGGGTCGAGATGCTGAAGGCCGAGATGGCGCCCCTCGGCGGCGACATCGTGGTCCAGCCGTTTTCGACCCTGCTGATGCATTTCGCCGAAGAGCTGGACGCCAGCGTCATCATCCGGGGTCTGCGCGCCGTCGCGGACTTTGAATACGAGTTCCAGATGACGGCCATGAACCAGCGCCTCAATCAGGACATCGAGACCGTATTCCTGATGGCCGATCCGCGCCATCAGGCGATCGCCTCGCGGCTCGTCAAGGAGATCGCCCGACTGGACGGCGCGATCGACAGTTTCGTCAGCCCCGCCATCGCCGAGCGCGTGCGGGCCAAGGTCAAGAACGGTTAGGGTAGACAAGACCATGCGCAAGGCCATCATCGCAGCGACCGTCGCCGCTCTTCTCGCGGCTGGAGCGGCCCAGGCCCCCGCTGTGGCGCAAACGGCGCCGGCGGCGTCCGACTGGCGCACCATTGCGCCGGAAAACCTGCTCGTTATCGATACGTCGAAGGGCCGGGTGCTGGTCGAACTGATCCCCGTCGCCGCGCCCAACCATGCGGAACGCATCCGGACCCTGGCCAACCAAGGCTTCTACGATGGTCTGAAGTTCCATCGCGTCATCCCTGATTTCATGGCGCAAACCGGCGATCCGAAGGGCACGGGCGAGGGCGGCAGCGAACTGCCGGACCTGAAGGCCGAGTTCAGCTTCCGTCGTGGGCGCGACGCCGGCTTCGTCGCTGTGCCCAGCGTCGGCGCGGGCGTGCGCGGTCTGGTCGGCGATCTGCCGGTCCAGACCCAGCCCGACGCGCAGATGATGGTCACCGCCGACTTCAAGGTCGACGCCCACGGCCTGTTCTGTCCCGGCGTGCTGGGCATGGCCCGCTCGGGTTCGCCTGACAGCGCCAACAGCCAGTTCTTCCTGATGATGGGCGCGCGCGAACAGCTGGACGGTATCTACACCGCCTTCGGTCGCGTGGTGTCCGGCCTGGATGTGGTCGGCAAGCTGAAGAAGGGTTCGGACGCCGAGGACGGCAAGGTGACCGATCCCGACACCATGACCCGCGTCCGCATGGCCTCGGCCCTGCCCGAAGCCGAGCGTCCGACGGTGCGCGTGCTGAACGCCGGCAGCGCCGCCTTCGCAGAACGGATCGCCACGGCGCGCGCCGGGCGCGGCGGCGCCTTCAGCGTCTGCGATGTTCAGCCGGTCGCCGAAGTGACGGGCGGCTGACGCATTCGCAAACGGGGGAGGGGACGATGACGATACGAACGATGGCGATGGCGGCGGCCGTGCTGGCTGCGACGGCGGGCGCCGCCCTGGCGCAAGACGCGACCGCCGTTCCCGCGCCTCCGCCGCCGCCTGGTGAATGGAGGACCATCGCGCCCGAGAACCTGCTGGTCATCGACACCAACAAGGGGCGGGTTCTGGTCGAACTGGCGCCCGAGATTGCGCCCGCCCATGTCGAGCGCATCAAGCTGCTGGCGTCGCGCGGCTTTTTCGACAACCTGGTCTGGCACCGGGTAATCGACTGGTTCATGGCCCAGACCGGTGATCCGTTGGGCACGGGCGAGGGGCAGAGCTGGTATCCCGACCTGAAGGCCGAGTTCACCTTCCGCCGTGGCGCGGACATGGCCTTCACCCCGGTCGCGGCCCCGATGGGGGCCCTAGTCGGCTTCGTCGATTCCATCCCGGTCCAGACCCAGCCTGACGCCCTGATGTCCGGCACCAGCGACAAGAAGGTCCACGGTTGGGCGCTATACTGCCCGGGCGTCGCGGGCATGGCGCGTGACGAGGGCAATGACACCGCTAACAGCCAGTTCTTCCTGATGCGTCAGGCCTATCCGGCGCTGGACAAGCGCTACACCGTTTGGGGTCGGGTCGTGTCCGGTCTGGACGTCGTGCGATCGCTGAAGGCCAGCGACACGCCGGATGGCCTGGTGCAGGGGCCGGATCAGATGACCCGCGTCCGCGTGGCGTCGGATTTGCCCGCAGCCGAACGTCCGACGGCGGCCGTCCTGAACACCAACTCCGCCACCTTCCAGACCCTGGCGCAGCAGGCGCGTCAGGCGCGTGGCGCGGATTTCTCGGTCTGCGACATCGAACTGCCGGTGCGCGTCACGCCCGCCGCCTGATCAGGCGGCGGGGCCCGACCGGCCCCGTCCGCGCCGACGACGCCGTCCCCTCGGCGGCTTCTTGTCTTCGCGCATCCTTTGCAGCAGCAGGCCTTCGCGCAGGCCCCGATCCGCGACCCGCACCCGTTCCGACGGCCAGGCGCGCTGCACCGCCTCCAGGATGGCGGCGCCTGCCAAAACGAGGTCCGCCCGATCGGGACCGATGCAGGCCTCGCGCGCACGGCCGTCCGGCCCCAGCGCCTTCAGCCGATCCGCCGCCGCCTCGCAGTCGGCGCGCGTCATCCACAAGCCATCGACCCGGTCGCGATTGTAGCGCGGCAGGTTCAGGTGGATGCCCGCCAGGCTGGTGATTGCGCCCGAAGTGCCGACCAGATGCGCCCGGTTCTGCCGGAACAGGTCCAGCATCGGTTCGTCGACGATCCCACCCGCTGCAATGGCCGCGCCCATGTCGGCGACCATCGCCTCGTACCAGGCCTCGCCGGAGTTCGGGGGCTCGGGATGCCGCTCGGCCAGGGTCACGACCCCCACCGGCGCCGACATCCAGGCGGTGGTCGTCCAGTCGGTTCCGCTGCGCTTCAGCCACGACATCTCGGTCGAGCCGCCGCCGACATCGATTACCAGCACCGCCTCGGCCTTGGGGTCGATCAGGTTCAGGCATCCCTCGACCGCCAGCCGCGCCTCCTCGGCGGGATCGATGATCCGCAAGCGCAGGCCCGTGCCCTTGCGTACACGGTCTATGAAGTCGGCGCCGTTCTCGGCCGCGCGGCAGGCCTGTGTGGCGACGGCGCTCAGTCGCGCCGAATCGACGCCCTTGCGCACGATCCGCTCGGCGCACAGAGCCAGGGCGTCATAGGCCCGGTCCATGGCGCGCGGGTCCAGAAGGCCCGTCCGCGACAGCCCTTCGCCCAGCCGCACGATGCGGCTGAAGCTGTCGACCACGCGAAAGCCTTCGCGTGACGGCCGCGCGATCAGCAGCCGGCAATTGTTGGTCCCCAGATCGAGCGCGCCATACAGCGGCGCATCTCGACCCGACGCATCCCGCGAACGGGAAGGCTGGGACCGCTCGTCGCGCCGTCGGGGCGCGCCGTGGGTCTCCGGCATGGGCCGTCATCCGTTGTGGGCGGTCCAAAGCGGCGCCCGTCCTGGTCAGCCTAACCCGCCAGGATCGTCCGCGCCAAGCCATTCTGTCAGGAAGATGAACAGACCGGCAGGCATTGGGGTCATGCGCTGAATCGTATGAAGTGCGATGACCCGCATTCAGACCGCACGTTTCGCCATCGGCCAAATTGTCCGCCACCGCGACGACGCCTTTCGTGGCGTCGTGATGGATGTCGATCATGCCTATGAGGGGCCGGCCGGTGAAAGCGGCCTGGTCAGGCCAGACCAGCCCTTCTACCGCGTCTTCGCCTTGGGCGAGGATGGCGGCTTTGTCGCCTATGCGGCTGAGGGCGCTCTCGAAGATGGCGATTCCGTGCTGCTGCCCGACGACGCCGAGCGGTGGTTCACCACCGACGGCATGGGCCACCGCGCACCGCTGGACGAACGTATTCACTGACGGTTGGAAGCCGTGGCGGCTCCGGGCTAGGATGGCGGAAAAAGAGGAATACGCCATGTCCGACTTCGAACACGTCTTCGAAAGGCCGCCCGAGGGCGCGGCCGCCGACTGGACCATTCCCCAGAACTGGGCCGCCTATACCGAGGTCGAGCACCAGACCTGGGACACGCTTTACGCCCGGCAGATGAAGATCCTGCCCGGTCGCGCCTGCGACGCCTTCATGCGGGGACTGGATGCGTTGGATCTGAACGCCGGCGGGATTCCCGACTTCGACGTGATCAATCCCAAGCTCCAGGCCCTGACCGGCTGGACGGTCGTCTGCGTGCCGGGCTTGGTCCCGGACGAGGTCTTTTTCGACCATCTGGCCAATCGCCGCTTCGTCTCGGGCCAATTTATCCGCAAGCCGGACCAGCTGGACTACCTCCAGGAGCCCGACATCTTCCACGACGTCTTCGGCCACGTGCCGATGCTGACCGACCCCGATTTCGCCGCCTATATGGAGGCCTATGGCAAGGGCGGTCAGCGGGCGGCCGGCCTGGGCATGCTGCCGAACCTGGCGCGCCTGTACTGGTATACGGTCGAGTTCGGCCTGATGAAGGAGGCGGAAGGCCTTCGCATCTACGGCGCCGGCATCGTCTCCTCGGCGACCGAGAGCGTCTTTGCTCTGGACGATCCGTCGCCCAACCGCCTGGGGTTCGACCTGGAGCGGGTGATGCGGACGCTCTACCGGATCGACGACTTCCAGCAGGTCTATTTCGTCATCGACAGCCTGGAAGCCTTGAAGGACGAGACGCTCAAGGACTTCGGGCCTGTCTATGCGGCGCTGAAAGGCAAGGACGACCTCGCCATCGAAACCGTCCTGCCGACCGACCAGGTCTTCACTCGCGGCACCCAGGCCTATGCCCAACGCGGCGGGCGGTTCGCGGCCTGATCGGCGTCAGGTATGGGTGATCAGACTGTTGTGCTTGGTGTCGCGCATGCGGATGAAGGTCAGCAGCGACAGCCCGATCATCCCGGTCACGTACCAGAAGAACACGCTCTCGACGCCCGCGCCCTTCAGCCACAGCGCCACATATTCTGCCGTGCCCCCGAACACCGCATTGGCGATGGCGTAAGGCAGAGCGACGCCGAGGGCGCGGATGTGGGCGGGGAACAGCTCGGCCTTCACCACCGCATTGATCGCGGTATAGCCCGACACGATCACCAGCCCTGCCAGCGCCAAGAGGAAGGCGATGAAAGGGCTCTCGACCGTCGACAGGGTTGTCATGATCGGCACGGTGCACAACACCCCCAGCACGCCGAAAGCGATCATCACGGGACGCCGCCCGACCCGGTCCGAAAGCGCCCCGACCGCCGGCTGAAGCAGCATGAAGACGAACAAGGCCGCCGCGCTGATCTCGGTCGCCGTGTTCTTGGAGAACCCGCTCGTATTGACCAGGAACTTCTGGAGGTAGGTCGTGTAGGTGTAGAAGGCCAAGGTGCCGCCGGCCGTCAGGCCCAGCACCATCAAGGCCTCTTTCGGGTGTTTCAGGATCAACTGCACGGCGCTGGATTTCGGGGCGTCCTTGGCCTCAGTCGCCTTATGCGTCTCGTCCAGACGGCGACGCAGCCAGAAGACGACGACCGCCAGGCCCGCGCCGACGAAGAAGGGAATGCGCCAGCCCCACGAGGCCAGCGCCGTCTCGCTCAGCGTGTTCTGCAGCACGATCAACAGCAGCAGGGCGATCAATTGACCCGAGATCAGGGTGACGTACTGGAAGCTGGACCAGAAGCCTCGGCGATGCGGCTCGGCCATTTCGGACAGATAGGTGGCGCTGGATCCGTATTCTCCGCCGACGCTCAGCCCCTGCAACAGCCGTGCGAACAGCAGCAGCGCCGGCGCCGCCAGGCCGATGGTGGCATAGCCGGGCGTCACGCCGATGATCAGCGAGCCCGTGCACATCAGGGTCACCGAGAGGGTCAACCCCGCCTTGCGACCTTTGCGGTCGGCATAGACCCCCATGATCCATGCGCCGATAGGCCGCATCAGGAAGCCCACCGCAAAGACGGCCGCGGCGCTCAGCAGTTGCGCCGTCGGGTCTTCGCTGGGGAAGAAGACGGGCGCGAAATACAGCGTGAAGGCCGCATAGGCGTACCAGTCAAACCACTCCACCAGATTGCCGGCCGATCCGCCGACGATATTTCTCAATCGGCGGGCGGGGCTCATGGGCGCTGTGGTCGTCATGGCCGGATCAGCCTCTCTGGAAGGGGTAGAAGTCGGTTCCGAGGTTCAGGATCGTCGTCAGTTCGTCCAGCGCGCCCCGGCTCTCGGTGAGCAGGTCGGGGTCGGCCAGATCGGCGGGGCGCAGTTCGTCGCGGTACCAGCGCCCGGCCCAGTCCGACAGACGCGCATGCAGTTCGTCGGTCAGGCGCATGGCCGGGTTCGTCGCCGCAAGCTCGGTCTCAGTCAACACGACACGCAGGCGCAGGCAGGCCGGTCCGCCGCCGTTGCGCATCGACTGGCGCACGTCGACATATTGCACCCGACCGATCGGACCGTTGGAGGCGGCCAGCGCCTGCGCCACCGCATGGCTGCGCGGGTTGTCGCGGGTCTCGGTCGGACAGATCAGGGTCAGGCGATCCTCGCCCGGAACCTGGATCAGCATGGAGTTGAACAGATAGCTCGAAATCGCATCGGCCAACGGCAGGTCGGCGGCCGAGACCTCGACGAAGATCGGCTCGAACAGACCATCGGCCGCGCGGCGGATGGCGGCCTGGGTCGCGGCCGTGTCCTCGAACGCCAACTCGTGGAAGAACAGGGTGTCCAGCGCCCCGACGCAGACCACGTCGTTGTGGAAGGTGCCGCCCGCGATGGCGGCGCGGGATTGCTGGGCCAGGATCGGCCGTCCGGCTTCGTGGCGGCGCACGATGGCTTCCGACGCTTCGCGCGTCTGGCGGGCGGGGAAGGGGCCGTCCCACGGCTCGAACGCCTCGCGACCCCAGACCAGCAGATTGACGCCGCGACCACCATGTTGGGCGCACAGGCGAACGTGGTTTGCGGCGCCCTCGTCGGCCAGATGCGCGACCGCGGGCAGGGCGTCATGGACGGCGAACCGGCTGGCGTCGGGAAACAGGGCGTCCAAGGCGCGCTTCGTTTGCCGGTGCTCCAAGCTGCGGTGCAGATTGGTGTGCAGATTGGCCGGCGTGAAATGCACCCGGCCGTCCGCGGCGTCGGCGCTGGGCGTTACGGTCGCGGCGTTGGCGGCCCACATGGGCGAGGCCGAACAGGCGGCGGCGGCGAACGAGGGCGCGCTCCGCCAGGCCCGCTCCAGGACCTGCGCGTCCGAGCCGGTGAAACCCAGGGTCCGCAGGAAGGGGATATTCGGTCGCTCATGCGGCGGCAGGACGAACTGGGGCAGGCCCAGGTCCGCCAGGGTCTTCATCTTGTCGAGGCCCTGAAGCACGGCCGCGCGGGGATTGGACGCCTCACCCTTGTTCAGGCTGGACGCCAGATTGCCGGGCGACAGACCGGCGTAGGAATGTGTCGGCCCAATCAGACCGTCGGCGTTGGCCTCGACAGCGCTGATCATCGCAATCCCTTGATCTCGCCTTCGATGTTGGCGACGGCGTCGGCCTCGAAACTGGCGACCGGATAGGCGCAATAGTCGGCGGCGTAATAGGCGCTGGGCCGGTGGTTGCCGCTGGCCCCCAGGCCGCCAAACGGCATGTCGCCGGCGGCGCCGGTGGTCGGGCGGTTGAAGTTGACCACGCCGGCGCGAATGCGGCGGATGAAGTGGTCCCAGTTCTTCGGATCATCGCTGACCAGACCGGCGGACAGGCCGTAGCGGGTCGCATTCGCCGCCTGGATCGCCGCGTCGAATGAGGCGACGCGCGTTACCGACAAGAAGGGCGCGAACATCTCTTCGTCCGGCACGTCGACCCCCGTCACGTCGATGATGGCCGGTTTGACGAAGGCGCCGGGCAGATTGGCGACCGGCCCCGACGCGCGGATGACCTTGGCCCCCATGTCGATCCGTTTCTGCAACGCCTTCAGCGCCGCCTCGGCCGCGCGCGCCGAGATCAGCGGGCCGGCATAGGGTTCGGGATCGCTGTCCCACGGGCCGAAGATCAGCCGGTCGGACAGGGCGGCGATGGCTTCGATGATCGCATCGCCTTGCGGTCCTTCCGGCACGATCAGGCGACGCGCGCACGAGCAACGCTGGCCGGTGGTGATGAAGGCGGATTGAACGGCGATGCCCGCGACGGCCTCGGCATCCGCTGCGTCCCACACGACCAGTGGGTTATTGCCGCCCAATTCCAGCGCCAGGATGACGTGGGGATCATCCGCGAACTTGCGCCGAAAATGCGCGCCCGCCGCGCCCGAGCCTGTGAACATCAGGGCGTCGATACCGGCGTCCAGCAGGGCCGCCCCGGTCTCGCGACCGCCCTGGACCACATTGACCACACCGGTCGGCAGATCGGCGGCGGCGAAGGCCTCAGCCATCACCTGACCGACTAGGGGCGTTTCTTCCGACGGCTTGAAGACGACCGTGTCGCCCGCAAGCAGGGCGGGGACGATATGGCCGTTCGGCAGATGGCCGGGGAAGTTGAACGGGCCAAGCACCGCCGCCACGCCGTGTGGACGGTGCCGCAGGGTCGCGCGGCCGAACGCCGTATCGCTGGTCCGTTCGCCGGTGCGCTCGTCATAGGCGCGGATCGAGATGTCCACCTTGCCGATCATGGCGGCGGCCTCGGTCTTGGTTTCCCACAGCGGCTTGCCGGTCTCGCGCGCGATGGCCTCGGCGATCTGGGGCGCGCGATCTTTCAGGACGGCCTGATAGCGTTTGACGGCGTCGATCCGGTCGGCGCGCGGTGCATCGGCCCAGGCGGGGAAGGCGGTGCGGGCGGCGTCGACGGCGGCCTGGACCTGGGCAGGGCTGGCGGCCTCGCCCTCCCAGTTGGTCGCTTCGGTGGCGGGATCGGTGGAGGTGAAACGGGTCATGATTTTACTCGCACAGTGTCTCCGCCGCGCACCTTGAGCGCGGCGGCGGTTTCGGCGGTCAGGCGAACGGCGTCGCCATCGATGTCGGCCTTGGCGCGAACGGCGCGGAAGGCGGCGACGCTGTCGGTTGAGATCAGGGCCGGCAACTCGGCCTCAACCCCCTCGACGATCTGAACCGTCAGGCGCCGGGCGTCACGCACGGTCCGGATATTGTCGCGGCCGCAAGCGACGGTCGGACCGGCGTCGAAGATGTCGACCAGACCATTGGGCCGGAAGCCCTCGCTTTCCAGCAGGGCCATGGCCGGCACGCCTTGCGGATGGACCTTGCCGATCACCGCACGGGCCGGTTCCGGCAGCAGCTCGGTATAGATCGGGTGTCGCGGAGCCAGGTCCAAGATGAATTGCTTGTCCGTCGAGCCGGTCATCCGGTCGGCGTGGTCGAACTCCATCGGGAAGAATTTGTGCGCCACATGGTCCCAGAACGGGCAGGCGCCGTCGGGCGTGAAGACGCCGCGCAATTCGGCCAACACGTTGTCGGCGAACAGCTCGGGCTGGGCGCCGATCAGCATGTATCGCGACTGGCTGAGCAGACGGCCCGCGCCGCCCTTTCTCCGATCCGCCTTCAGGAACAGCGAACCGACCTCGGTCCAACCCGTGCATTCATTGACCAGAACCAGGGTCTGGTGATCCAGCTTCACCCCCAGCGAGGGCGACTGGACGGTGTTGTTGACGACGCGGAACGAGAAGAAGGGTCGCTTCAGTCCAACCGTCGCCTTGACCGAGCCGACGCCGTCGATGTCGCCCGTGTCGCCGTCTTCCAACATCAGGGTGTACCAGGCCTCTTGCCATGGCACGCGACCTTCGAAGCTGGCTTGGCTCAGCTCCAGCCGATCGGCCAGGGCATCGGGGTCTTCAGGCAGGCTGGTGAAGCCGGGGCCGGACAGGATGGCCAGTTCCAGCAGATGATCGAGATCGGCGGGGCTGGCGGGACGGACGACAAGCATTCTACAGGGTTTCCATCCGCAGGGATTTCAGTTTGGCCGCATCTATTTCACCCGACGCGATCTTGCACAGGATCAGGGCGCTCAGCTGGGCGCGTTCGACGAAGCTGTCGGGCCAGGCGAACTCCTGATCCGAATGGATGTCGCCCCCGCGAACGCCAAGGGTGTCGATATTGGGCAGGCCGGCGGCGTGCAGATTGTTGCCCTCGCACACCCCGCCCGACGGTTTCCAGGCGATGGGCTGGCCCAACAGGGCGCCCGCTTCCTTAACCGCCTCGAACAGGGCGGTCTGGGCGTCGTCCATCGGCTTGGGCGCACGGGTGAAGCCACCGTGCAGATCCAGCGTCAGACCCTCGAACGGCGGCGTGGCGGCGATGGCCCGCACCGATGCGTCGATCCAGTCGGCCGCCGCCTTGTCCGGCACCCGGACGTTGAACCGCACCACGGCGTTGTCGGCGACGACGTTCAACGCGCCCCCGCCCGAAATCTTGGCGACGTTGACGGTGACGCCTTCGTGCTGACCGTTCAAGCCGTGCAGGGCCGCGGCGATGATGGCGGCGCCGGCGACCGCATTGCGGCCTTCGTCGAAGGCGCGGCCGGCGTGGGCGGCGCGACCCGTCACGATCAGATGGTAGTTGCCGCTGCCCTTGCGCGCGCCCGCCAACGTGCCGTCCGCCAGAGCCGGTTCATAGGTCAGGCCGACATGGCCGCGCGCGCCCAGTTCGGCCAGCAGCGGAGCGGACGCCGGCGAGCCGATTTCTTCGTCGGGGCTCAGCAGCACGGTCCAGCCGACGCCATGTTTGTCTGGATGGGTCTCGAACGCCTCCAGCGCGGCCAGCAGCACGCTGATCCCACCCTTCATGTCGGCGACGCCCGGCCCGTTCAGGGCGCCGTCGGCGCGCGTGGTGACGGTCTGGAATCGGCTGTCGGCGGGGAAGACGGTGTCATAGTGGCCGGTCAGCACGACCTGGATCGGGGCCTCCGGCCGGGCGGTGATCTTCAGCGCGTCGGCATGGGCCTCGGTCCGCACCGATCCGTCGTCGGTGACGGTTGTCGAGCCCTGTGTCGGGAGGCGTTCGACGGTGGCGGACAGGGCGCCCGCCGCCGCTTCCAGAACATCCAGAACAGCATTCAGACCGGCGGCGTTGCGGCTGCCGGAGTTGATGTTCGCCCAGTCGATGGTACGGCCGATGATCGTCTCGCGTCGCGCGGCGACGTGGTCGAGGACGGCCTGGTCCGAGGTCAGAATCCGCATCGGCCGGACCCTAGACGCCTCGACCCCAAAGGTGAAGGTCGGGGCCTGTAAGTCATCGCCGATCACCGCTAGGTTCCGCTCGAAACGAGGGCCACATGACACGCAACAAGATCGACCTCTGGCTCCGCGCCATGAACCCGCTGAAGCTGCCGCGCGGCATGGCCGAGGCGCAGCGTTCCGCGCGCTCCATGGTGATCGGGCTGGTCATCGCCCTAATCGTCGGCCTGATCCCGACCTGGTGGATGTTCACCTCGGGCTGGTTCGAGACGGCGATGAGCGCGGAGTACGCCAAGATGGGTCTGTCGGCGGATCAGTTGGCCATGCAGCAGGAGATGATGAAGGTCATGTGGCCCTTCGCCATCGCCTCGGGCGCGATCTTCTCCGTCCTGTTCTATGGCGTCGTGGCGGTGGTTCAGTGGCGCATGATGACGCGCGCCATCCCGATCATCATGCTGGCGCTGATCGCCTATAGCGTGGTGGCCAATCTGGGGATGCGGCTGCTGGGGACCTTGCCATCGCCGGACCTTCCGCTGTGGATCAACCTGACGACCTGGCCCGCCATGCTCGTGTCGGGCGTGATCTATGTCGCATCGCTGCAGGGCGCCATGCTGCTGCATCGCCTGAAGCAGGAGGCGTGATGTCGGTCGTCCTCTACCACAATCCGAAATGCAGCACGTCGCGCAACGCCCTGGCTGTGCTGCGCGAGCAGGGCGTCGAACCAACGGTGGTCGAATATCTGAAGACAGGCTGGGATCAAGAGACGCTGGAGCGTCTAGCGTCCAGAACCGGCGTCGGTCTGTCCGGCCTGCTGCGTAAGAAGGAGGCCGACGCCAAGGCTCTGCTGGACGCCGGCGCGGATGACGAAGCCGTATTGGCTGCAGCGATCGCTCAGCCGATCCTGATCGAACGTCCGATGGTCGAGACCGACAAGGGCGCCGTCATCGGCCGGCCCGTGGAGCGGGTGCTGGAGGTTCTCTAGCGACTGATCCGACGGGGCGGCCTAGCGGTTCCGGCCGCCCCGGTTCGGACGACGGTCGCCCGCCTCGCGGCTTTCGTGACGCCAGCGGATCGACAGGCTGGTCTGGCCCTGGCCGCCGAACTGCGAGGCGATGGCGACGTTGCGCCGAGGCTGCCATTCGACCTTGACCGCCGCACCATTCTGACCGCCGCCGATGACCTCCAGATAGACGTCGTCGGTGATGTAGCGACCGCCCGCAACCGTGACCGCAGACGCGTCGCCGCCGAACGACAGCCGGTCCAGCCCCGCCAGCTCGCGCAGGTTGCCGATCACGTCGAACCCGCCGCCGCCCGCCAGGGCCGCGACCCCGGCCGCCAGCTGGGCCGCCTCGAAAGCCGACAGCTGCGACGCTGACCGTCCGAACAGTACCTGCGACAGGATTTCGTCCTGGGGCAGGGACGGGGTGGAGGTCAGGGCGATCTTGGGTTCGGCGGCCGTTCCGGTGACGTTGATCGAGGCGGTCAGGGCCGCGTCCTCGCGCGTCGCCGCCAGGTTCAGACGGATCTGCTTGGGATCGGTAGACAGGGTGACGCGACCGGTGTCGTCGAACACAAACCGCTTGCCTGCGAACTCATAATCGCCGCGCACCACATTGGTCGTGCCGGTCAGTTGCGGCTGGGCGATCGTGCCGCGCACCCGGGCGTTCACGTCCAGGATCACGTTCAGGCCGCGACCGTTGACCCGCACCTTGCCGCCGCTGGAACGCAGGACGATGTCCATGCCGATCTGAGGGCCGCGCGCCTTCTGCTCGGTCTCCTCCGGATCGCCGCCGGGACGATTGATCTCGACCACATCCATCGAGACGATGCCGGTGGCGCCGGGCAGTTCCGGTTCGATCTTGGCCTCGTCGATGTCGATGCGGCCGCCTAGCTGGATATTGCCGTCGGCGCCGCGAACGATGGTGATCGGGCCCGAGGCGCGGGCCTCAGCGATATCGTTGTCGATGACCCGGAAGCGGTTCAGCATCAGTTGTGCGTTCGATCCGGAGCCTTGGCGCAGACCGATGCGGCCCTGGCCGGACACCGTGCCACCCTTGCCATCGTTGGCCGTGAAGGTTTCGATCTGGGCGGCTGTGTCGTCGAACCGGGTCCGAAGCGTCAAGTCGCTGAGCACCAGACCGACCGCATTCTCGCGATAGGAGCCTTGGCTCAGATCGAACCGGCCGTTCAGACGCGGTGCGTTCAGCGTCCCGCCGATCGTCGCCTGACCCGCCACCTGACCCGCCAGGCTGCGGTCGCCGCCCAGGAACAGGTCCCAGATCGGCTGGATCTGCCCGTTGATCGACACCCGGCCCGACATCTCGCGCGTCCGCGCGATGGCGAGGCGCAACGGCGCGGCCGAGGCCTCGACCGGCAGGATGACATCGGCGGACGCCTGAACCGCGCCCTCGTCGACCGCCGTCGCCTTGATGCTCAGCCGGTCGCCCGCCAGGGTCGCGTCGACACGCCCATCGACGGCCAGGCCGCGAGGCGCATCGATGCTGCGCACGTTCTGCAGCGCGATATTGGCCGTGCCCGACAGGTCGCTGCCGGCGCCGCGCAGGGCGACCTGACCGGTCACGCTGCCGCGCAGTTCGGGCGAGATGGAGCCCAGATCGACCCGCGTCAGGTCGGCCTGGATCGCGGCGCCGCGCGCATCCTGGCGCAGGTCGGCCAGCAGCACGCCGCCGCCCACGCCCAGATCCAGATGCGCCGTGCGCGTAGCCCCATTCAGGGTGATCGAGGCCGGGCTGCGGGTCGTGAACGCCACCTCGCGCACCCGGCCGCCGCCGCGCAGCGTCAGACCGTGCGTCGTGTTCTGACGCGAATAGACGCCCGTGCCGTTGAACTGGGCCGGGTTGGGGCCGCCCACGTCCAGCGCCAGGGTGAAGGGCAGGTTGTTCAGGGTGCCGCGCCCGTCCAGATCCAATTTGCGAATGATCCAGCTCTGACCCGCCAGCCGGACGTTGCGACCGCTGACGTCCAGAATGGCGCTGTCAGATCCGCCGCCGTCGGTCAGCCGCACCCGTCCGTTGGCTTCGCCCGAAGCCAGGAAGGCCCCCGCGCGCGCCGAGAAGGTCAGGTCCGCGCTGGAGGGAATGCTGTCGGACAGGGCGATGGCGCCCCGGGCCGTCACGCCGCCGGCGTCCACGTCCAGATCGCTGAGCCGAATGCGCTTGCCGCCCAGGAAGAAGTTGCCCGAAGCGCGCGCCGGTCCATAGTTCGAGCCGCTGACCACCGAAATCCGGCCGTCCGACGCATCCGCGCCCTTGCGGAAGCTCAGCGTCAGGTCGGCGTTGTTCAGCGTCAGAGCGCCGGCCGTGACCTGCTGGAAGCCGGCGGTCAGATCGACGCGCGGCTGGGCCAGCGTGCCGGTCAGGGCGCCGCGTCCGTTCATGTCGCCGCCGATCTCGACAGGCCCGGCCGCGAACGGGCCGCGCGCGTTCCAGTCCAGCGCCAGCCTCAGCTTGCCGGCGGTTTCGATAATGCCCTTGGCCCCCGCGCGCCCGGCCGCGCCGGTCAGTTCGCCGCGCTCGACCTCGATGCGTCCGCCGTTCAGCTTGCCGGCCAGATGCAGACGCGGCGTCTTGCCGAGCAGGCGATCAAGTTCGTCCAGACCCACTGTCAGATTGCGGCCCCGTCCGTCGAAGTTCAGCACCCACGGCGCGCCGGCCCGCGCCGACGAAGCCCGGATCGGGCCGCCGAAGGCGCCGCGCGCGTCCGGCAGCACGCGCCTGGCGTCGGTCAGCTGCGCCTCGCCGCGGAAGTTCATCCCGCCCAGCAGATTGCGCGAGCCCGAGCCGTTCAGCGTCAGGCCCTGACCCTGCAGATCGACCTTGGTTAGCAGGATGGCGCCGTCTTTCATCCGAGCCGCCTTCATCTGCACCCGCGGGGCGGGACCCAAGAGGCCGCCGATGATGCCTTCGCCTGATCCGCCGTTGGCGCGAATGTCGCCGTCGAGATCGATGCGGCCGTTCTTGACCGCGACGTTCAGCGGTCCGGCGATGCGTGTGGCGCGATAGCTGGCGACATTGGCGTTCAACAGGGTGACCTGGCCATCGAGCGTCCAGGTCTGGGCGTCACCCTTGAACAGGCCGGAATAGGCCGCTGGTCCCGCAACATCGGACCCGACCAGCCGACTCAGCGAGGCCGTCTGGATATTGAGGCTGATTCCGTCGGGCGAGCTGCGGTCGGAGTTGCGGATCAGGCCGCGCGCCTCGGACTGGACGTTGTCGGAAATCAGCTTCCACGCCACGCCCTGACTGGCCCTGTCCGGCGTCGGCACCATGGCGAAGCCGAACCGCGCAGTACGACCGATCTTTGTGACGAAGGGCGCCAGCAGGTCCGAGTTGCTGAAGTCGGCGAAGCCCGCGACGCGAGAGCCCTTGTCGCCGAAATGGCCCTGGACGATCAGGGGGACAAACTGTCCCGTCTGGACCCGCGCATTGACGACATCGGCGTTCAGAACCGCAACCGCCGAGAAGGGCTGATCCGGCGAATAGCCCAAGGCGCCGGCCAGCGGTCCGCCCTGAGCCTCGTTGGCGCGCAGGTTCAGGCGCGTGTCTTCCAGCTTGCCGCCGAAGGTCGCCGCCAGACGCAGGAAGTCGCCGGGCCGGTTCAGGCTGTCGGCGTTGACCGTCGCGCTCTTGGCGCCGTTGCGCGGCAGGCTGGCGTCGCCCGACAGGCTCCAACGGCCGTATTCCTTGGAGAAGCCTTCCATCAGTTCGATGTTGGCCGCGAACTTGTCGATGCGGACCGAGATGGGCTGCGGGCTGGGCGGCTCGCCAGTCGGCGGGTCGATCACGGGGCGGCGCAGGACGCGAATGGTCTCGGCCTTGATGTCGTTCGCATGGAAGCTGCGGCTCAGAAGGGCCACATAGGACCAGTCCATGCTGAGGTTGTTCGCCTCCAGCCAGATCCCCTGACTATCGGCCAATGTGATGCGGTCGATAGTGAAGTCGCTGAGCAGATCGCCTTTCAGCCCATAGACCTTCAACCGGCCGTAACGGCTGATCTTCAGGTCCTGAAGCCGTTGCAGCACCATGTCGCGACCGCCGTCCGAGGCGATGTAGTAGCGCCCCCCGATCAGGGCGGCGGCGATCAGCACCAGCAGTCCGGCCAGCACCGCGCCAACGCCCAGAGCGATGCGTCTGACCAGCCCGCGACGCGGCTTTGCGGGCCGCGCGGCCTTGGCCGGCGCCGTCGTTTCTTCAGGCGTGGCTTCGGGCGGTGTATCGGTCAAAACGCCTGCCCGATGCTGATGTAGATTTGGAAGGCGGAGTCGCCCTCACGCTTGTTCAGCGGCATGGCGACGTCCGCCCGGATAGGTCCGAACGGCAGCATGTAGCGCACGCCCACGCCTGCGCCGTAGCGCATGTTGGTCAGGTTCGGCGTCTCCTGGAAGCCCACGGAGCCCGCGTCGACGAAGGCCACGGCCTGGAAGCTCTGACCGATCGACTGGCGCACCTCGAAGGAGGTTTCGAACAGCGACAGACCGCCCCGCGGCGTGCCGTCCGGCAGTTGCGGATTGACGTTCTGGTACGAATAGCCCCGCACCGAACCCCCGCCGCCGGAGTAGAACAGACGGTCGGCCGGCACGTTCAGCTCGCTGCCGCCGACGATGGAGCCGATCTTTATGCGCCCGGCAAGGATGGTGCGATCACCCGCGACGGGGAAGTAGGCTGTGCCTTGCGTTTCGGTGCGCAGGAACAGGATATTGCTCTCGCCGGTCACCGCCGTCGGCTGAACCGCCAGATTGACCCGCCAGCCCTTGGTCGGGTTCAGCGGATCATTAGAGCGGTCGATGTAGGCGCTAGTCCGCGCGGTGATGATGGCCAGATCGCGGTCGAAGGTCACGCGCTGCGGGGGCAAGGTGGTGAAATCGTAGCGAGTCTCGCTGTAGCGCCCGGCGTCCAGCCCGATCCCGTAGTTGAAATAGGAGGTCTTGCCGATCCGTTGTTGCAGGTCGGCGTACAGAACCACGGCGGTCCGTAGGTAAGCGTCGGTGTCCTCGTTGACGACCGCAGCGCCCAGCTTCAGCGTCCGGCCGGGCCGACGCCAGTGGGGCAGGGACAGGTCGGCGCCGATCCGGCTGTCGATGTCGGCCAGTCGCGCCTCCAGCCTCAGCGTGTCGGCGCGGCCGAAGCGATTGTAGCGGGTCTGGATCACGTCCACGCCCGCGCCCTCCGCCGTCGACCAGGTGGCGCCGGCCTCCAGCACGCGACGGGGCCGGTCCTGCAGACTGACCACCACGGGGCGATGACCGTCGGCGGTAATCTGATCCAGCGGCGACAGGGCGACGCTGACGCCGTCATAGACGCCGGTGTCCAGCAGCCGGCGTTCCAGCTCCGCGACCATCTCGGGATCGTAGCGATCGCCCTCGTTCCACGGCGCCAGGCCCGCGACCCAGGCGGGATTGGTGCGGCCCTGGCTGGTCAAGCGCACGCCGTCCAGACGCACAAGCGCGCCGGAGGCAATGCGATACTCCGGCGCGACGGTGAAGGCCGCGTGATCCACCACGACACGGCGCGGATTGGCCTTGGCGTCGGCATAGCCGTCACGCACCAGCGCCGCCACGGCCCGACCTTCGCCGGATATGACGTCTGCCGCTCTACCTGGATCGCCCGCCTTCAGCGCGATCGCAGTCTTGGCCTTGTCCGCCGCCTGGACCTCCGGCGCGGGGTCGGCCCACTGGATCGTCGGATCGGTCAGCAGGAAGCGGCGCCCCGGTTCGACCGAAACCACCGCGATCGGCGTCTCCTCGCCCTCGACGATGTCTTCGACGACCGGTTGATAGTAGCCTTCGGACCGCAGCAGGGCCGTCGCAGAGGTCACCGCGCTCTCGGCGCGACGACGCGCCTCGAAGCGGCTGGCCGGCGCGCCGTCAACCTCGCCCACGGCCCGCTCCAGCGCCCGCCGCAGATCGCCGTCCATGTCGCCCCGGATTTGCGCGCGGGGTTCCGCCGCCGCTGCATGGGCGCAGGCCGAAAACGCCGCGAGGGCGACCAGCAGGGCAGGCCTGAACGTCAAACTCGATCTTTCGTCAAAAGGACGCCCCCCGGCATACCTGTTCGTCAGTAGAACAGCGTCTCGCTCTCGGGCTGGACCGACTGTTCCGACGTGCGTTCCTCAGGCGGAAGCGTCGTCGACGGCGGGGGCGTGGGCGTCGGGTCCTGAACCTGGGGCGCGGGCGGAGGGGCTTCTTCCTTGACCGGCGGGGGCGCCGGCTCGACCGACATCTCGCGATAGTCGTCGTCCGAGCGCGAAGGACGGTCGTCGCAGGCCGACAGCGCGAGCACGCTTGCGGCGGCGGCCAAGACAAAAATCGAGCGTGTCATGAAAGTCCCCGGTCTCCGCCGACCAAACGCCTGTCGCGCTAAGCTGTTCCCTTAGCGCCGAAATCTGCGTCGGTCATCCTGCGTGATCGGACCATTTTGTGACCATTTGATCCAACGTCAGTTCGGACTTGGGGGAGGGCGCAGCAACTACGCCGTCGAAACGGGGCGCGGGTTGCGGCAGGCCGCTGTGGAATGTTCCTCGCGCCTGATTGTGCGGATGATCCGGCGCCTCGGCCAAGCTAAGCACGGGCGTGACGCAGGCTTCCGTCCCGGCGAAATGGGCGCTCCAGTCGTCGCGGTCTCTGCTCGCGAACAAGGCCGCAAACCGCGCTTGCAGGGCCGGCCAGGCGGCGATGTCGTATTGAACCGCGTCGGCCGGATCGATCTCCAAGCCGGCCAGCAGCGCGGCGTAGAAACGCGGCTCCAGCGCCGCCACCGCCACGAACCCGCCGTCGCGACAGGCGTAGCAGCGATAGAAGGGCGCGCCCCCGTCCAGCAGGTTGGATCCGCGCCGGTCGCTCCACAGTCCCCGACCCCGCAAGGCCTGGAACAGGCCGCCCAGCAGAGCCGCCCCGTCCGTCATGGCGGCGTCCACCACGCGCCCCTTGCCCGTCGTCCTGGCCTCCACCAGCGCGGCTAGCAACCCGACCACCAGCAGCATGGCCCCGCCGCCATAATCTCCGACCAGGTTCAACGGCGGGGCGGGCGGACGATCCGCCTCGCCCATGGCGTGCAGCATGCCTGAAAGGCCGATGTAATTCAGATCATGCCCGACCGCATTCGCCAGCGGGCCCGCCTGGCCCCATCCGGTCACGCGTCCGAACACCAGCGCGGGCTTTCGCGCCTGCAACACCTCCGGCCCATAGCCCAGCCGCTCCATGACTCCGGGCCGAAAGCCTTCGATCACCGCGTCGGCTCCATCGATCAGCTGCAGGATACGCTCGCGATCGGTCGGTGATTTCAGATCGACCGGAACGGCCGCTCGTCCCCGGTGCAGCACCTCGCCTCCGACCTCGTCGAAGACCGCCGGTCCGGCCGAGGCGTCGCGCGTCAGCCGCACGACCTCCGCCCCCAGGTCCGCCAGCATCATTCCGGCGAAGGTGACCGGCCCCAAGCCGTCGAATTCGATGATGCGGACGCCATTTAATGGTTTCATGGCCAATGAGTAGCAGACCGGGTCTTGACCGGAAGGCCGGATTACAACAGAAGGCGCCCTTCGACGGTTCGGGCCAGCCCGGACGTCGCGCGGTGCGTCCTTAGCTCAGTTGGTTAGAGCATCTGACTTTTAATCAGAGGGTCCTCGGTTCGAGCCCGAGAGGACGTACCATTTCTCCCTTGCGGACTTCGCAAGGGCGCCTTTGATCCGCCGTTCGGGCGTGGTCTAACGTCAGAATGAAGCATCACAATCTGTACGGTCCGACGACCGCGATCCTGCTGATCGCGACGCTGAGCGGCTGCAACGCCGGTCGGTCGGCGATGGGCGGCGCTGAACAGGTCAGGACAGGATTCGCGGCGGCGGCGACGGCTCCGCTGGAAGACTTCAACCTGCGTCGTCAGATGATCCCGACGGTGCTGCTTCAGGCCGAAGCCAATCCCTACGACCTGCGCAATCTGAATCAGTGCACGACCATCGGCGCAGAGGTCGCACGGCTGGACGAGGCGCTGGGACCCGACACGGACGAACCGCCGCGTCAGGACGGGTCCTATCTCAGCGAGCGGGCGGCGGATGCGGCGGCCAAGGCGGCGCTGAACGCCATTCGCGACACGACGACCGACTTTATTCCCGGCCGAAACTGGATCCGTCGACTGAGCGGCGCCGAACAGCATTCAAGGCACGTTCAATCGGCCATACAGTCCGGCCGGATGCGCCGCGCCTTCCTGAAGGGCATGGGAATGCAGCGGAACTGTGCGCCGCCGGCGGCGCCCAGCTGGTTCAGACCGCACCCCTAGGCGTCAGCCGTTCGACGTGTGGCGGGCATGGAAGTCGCGCCTGAACTGTTCGAACCGACCCTCGGAAATCGCCGCGCGCATGGCCGCCGTCAGCGCCTGATAAAAGGCGATGTTGTGCCAGCTCAGCAGCACCTTACCCAGGATTTCGTCGGCGCGGATCAGGTGGTGCAGATAGGCCTTCGAATACTGCGATGACGGTCCTTCGATGGTCGGGTCCAGCGGGTCCTGATCCTCGGCGAACCGGGCGTTCTTCAGGTTCAGCGGGCCATCCCAGGTCCAGGCCTGACCGTGACGGCCGGCGCGGGTCGGCAGGACGCAGTCGAACATGTCCACGCCGCGATAAACCGCCTCGACCAGGTCGACCGGCTTGCCCACGCCCATCAGATAGCGCGGACGGTCGGCCGGCAGCATTTCGGGCGCATAGTCCAGCACCTCGCACATGGCCTGGTGGCCCTCGCCGACCGCCAGACCGCCGATGGCGTAGCCGTCGAAACCGATTTCTTGCAGTTGCTCCGACGACTGGCGGCGCAAGTCCTCGAAGGTCGACCCCTGCTGGATGCCGAACAGGGCCTGGTTTTCACGCTCGCCGAAACGGGTCTTGGACCGCGCGCCCCAGCGGATCGACAGCTCCATGGCCTTTCTGGCCGCATCCTTCTCGGCCGGATAGGCGACGCACTGGTCCAGCTGCATCGAGATGTCGGCGCCGATCCGGTCGGCCTGAATTTCGATCGACCGCTCGGGCGTCAGGACGTGTTTGGAGCCGTCGATGTGGCTGGAGAAGGTTACGGCCTCCTCCTTGACCTTGGAGATGCCGGCCAGGGACATGACTTGGAATCCGCCGCTGTCGGTCAGGATCGGCTTGTCCCAGCCCATGAACTTGTGAAGCCCGCCCAGACGCTCCATCCGCTCGGGGCCGGGGCGCAACATCAGGTGATAGGTGTTGCCCAGCAGGATGTCGGCGCCGGTCGCCTTGACCTGATCCACCGTCATCGCCTTGACCGTGGCGGCGGTGCCGACCGGCATGAAGGCCGGGGTGCGGATGTCGCCCCGCGCGGTCTTCAGCACCCCGGTGCGGGCGCGGCCCTCGGTGGCGGAAATCTGGAAGGGGAAAGGCATTCAGGCGATCAGTCGTTCAAGCTGTTCGACGCGCGCCAGATCCTTGGGGCGGCCGAACAGGCGGTACAGGGCGATGTGGTCCCGGATATCCGGAACGAACAGGGGCGTGTCCTCGACGAAGACGCGGCGGCGCGAGCCGAAGGCGACCGGGGTCCAGTCGCCGCCGTCGCGTGTCTCCAGATCAGCCATGACCTCAACCAGGATCGGCTGATCCGGCGCGCGCCCGAAGACGGCGGAGCGGAACAGGCCTTCGCCCGGATCGGGTATCACCACGCCGCCCAGCGCGCCCAGCAGGTTGCGCGCATCGCGCGGCGCGCACAGCACGTCGATGTCGGGCACATGGATGTCGGTCAGGCCGTAGAGCGCCATGGCCGCTCCGCCGAAGATCCACCACGGCTCGCGCAAGTCGCGCGCGGCCTCGCCGACGGCGATCAGGCCGTCTTGAAGATCATGCGGAAGGTCGTCGGGTGACACGGGGCGGGCTCGATTTCGTCAGGAGGCGGCATTTAGGCGTTCCGGTCGCGATTGACCACCCGATCACCATCCCAGCGACGCCTCGCCGCGCAGGATCGCCTCGGCCTTGGGGGTGTGTTTGCCGCCCTCGCGGTCGTGCAGGATCAGCGCCGGCAGCAGTCGCAGCGGCGCGCGCCCGGTCTTGATGGCGTGCACCAGAACCCGCTTGGCCGGCTCGTCCGCGAAGGGATGGATGGGCCGCACGGCGAAGGACCCCGCCTTTTCGCCCAGCAGAGCCAGTAGATCGGCCAGTCGGTCGGCGCGATGAACGACCACGATGCGCCCGCCTTCCTTCACCGCCTTCAACAGGAAATCGGTCCACGCCTTCAGCCCGTCGTCGGCCATCCAGGCGCCCCGCTTGCCTTCGGCCGGGGCGCGCAACGCCGCGGCGTCATCGAAGAAGGGGGGATTGGATATGGCCCAGTCGGCTGGCTCCACGCCGAGGGCCCGAAACCCCGCCGCCACGTCGCCCTGACGAATCACGGCGGATACGGCTGCGCCGTTCAGCGCCGCATTCTCGGTCGCCAGCGCCGCCATCGCCGGATCGCGCTCCACGCCCGTCAGGGTCACGCCCGGTCGTCGCGACGCGATCTGCATCAGGACCGCGCCCGCCCCGCAGCCCGCCTCGATCAGGCTCTGGCCCGCCTCGGCCGGTACCGCCGCCGCCAGCAAAGCCGCATCCATCCCGGCGCGATAGCCGCGCGCGGGTTGACGCAAGCGCACCCGGCCGTTCAACAGGCCGTTCTCGACGATCGTCGTCGGCAGGGTTTCGACCGGCTCCAAGCCTCAATCTCCTTGACCCTCAAGGGGTCGAACATCATTGTGCGCCGCAACTCGCGGGGGCAAGCCGGCCCGGCCGCAAAAAGCCATTCCCGCGGCCCGCCGCGCCAGTGAAAGAGTATTCGTTTGGACGTCGCCATCGCCGCCGCTCACCGCCCGAAGGGGGACGTCAACGCCCTTGTCCGGCTGGCTGAGGTCGATATGGCGGCCGTGGACGCCCTGATCCTGGATCGGATGCAGTCGGACGTGCCGATCATTCCGAAACTGGCCGAACATCTAGTGTCGGCGGGTGGAAAGCGTCTGCGCCCCCTGATGACCGTCGCCGCGGCGCGCGCCGTGGGCGCGACGGACGACATCGTGGCGCCGCGCAAGCTGGCCGCCGCGGTCGAGTTCATCCACACCGCCACGCTCCTGCATGACGACATCGTCGATGCGTCCGAACTGCGTCGCGGCAAGGTCGCGGCGCACCTGATCTGGGGCGCGCCCACCAGTGTTCTGGTCGGCGACTTTCTGTTCGCACGCGCCTTCGAACTGATGGTCGAAACCGATTCGATGCGGGCCCTGGGCATTCTGGCCGAGGCCTCGCGCGTGATCTCGGAAGGGGAGGTGCTGCAGCTGACCCGCGCCCACGATCTGAATCTGGACCAGGCCACCTATCTGCAGATCATCTCGGCCAAGACCGCCGAACTGTTCGCCGCCGCCGCCGAGGCGGGCGCGGTGGGCGCCGGCGCCGATCCGGCCGCGATCAAAGCCCTGCGCGACTACGGCATGGCGTTGGGCATCGCCTTCCAGCTGGCCGACGACGCCCTGGACTACGGCGCGACGGCCGAGGCGCTGGGCAAGAACGCCGGCGACGATTTCAACGAGGGCAAGGCGACCCTGCCGCTGCTTCTGGCGGTCGCTCGCACGCGGGGCCGCGAGGAAGCCTTCTGGGAGCGCACCGTGACCAAGGGCGAGCGGACGCCCGAAGACTTCACCCGCGCGCGCGAACTCATCATCGGCTCGGGCGCCATCGGCGCGACCCTGGACCTGGCCGGCGACTATGCCGATCAGGCCAAGGCCGCCCTGTCGATCCTGCCGCCCAGCGACTGGCGCGCCGCGCTGGAAGACTTGGCCGATTTCGCGGTGTCGCGCGCCGCTTGACCGAGACTGCGGATACGCTCGACCAACAGGTCCGCACCGCCGACCTCGACCGCTGGCTGTCCAGTCGCCTGGTCGCGGACGACCGCGCGCGCGCCGACCTGATCACGCTCTACGCCCTCGAAGCCGAGCTGATGACCATCCCCACGCGCGTGACCCAGCCGCTGTTGGCCGAGATGCGCTACACTTGGTGGGCGGAACAGATGGACGGCGTCTTCGCCGGCGTGCCGCGCAAGGGCCATCCGGTGCTGGAGGCGCTTACCGATCTTGTCGCGCGTCACGGCCTTGACCGCGCGCCGTTCGACGCCTTGATCGACGCCCACATCGGCCGCGTGCGCGAACAGCCGCACGATCTGGACGCCTTCTACGTCGGCCCGATGCAGGTCGGTGTGCGGATACTGGCGGGCGAAGGCCATGATGCAGCCGTGGCGCCCGTCGGCCTGGTCTGGGGACTGGCGCAGACCGGTCGGGCGAAGGAGGCGTCGTCCCTGAAGCGAGCAGCCAATGGGGCGCTGAAACGCCTGCCGCCCGAGGGATTCCCTGCCGTGGCCCACGCCGCCCTGACCGATCCCGACCGGGCCGAACCGCTGAAGCGGCTCAGGCTGATCGCGGCGTCCCTCGTCGGACGCATCTGAAGTCGCGCCCGACTTCAGATCGCGCTTGCGCCGGCCCTCGATAGGGGCTGCTGTGGCGACGAACAGCGTGGAGATCCGCCGTGTCGCGAACCCATTTGGAACGTCATCTGATCGCCCGTATCGGATGGCTGAGAGCCGCCGTCCTGGGCGCCAACGACGGCCTTCTGTCCACCTCCAGCCTGATCGTCGGCGTGGCCGCGTCCGGAGCCCCGAAAGCGGCGGTTCTGGTGTCGGGCGTGGCGGGCCTGGTCGCGGGCGCCATGTCCATGGCGGCCGGTGAATATGTGTCCGTCAGCTCTCAGTCGGACACCGAAAAAGCCGACCTGGCCCGGGAAGCCGCCGAACTGGCCGCCGCGCCCGAGGCGGAACGGGATGAACTTGCGGCGATCTATGTCGAACGGGGTGTTCAGCCGGAAACGGCGCGGGCTGTCGCTGAACAGCTGATGGCGCACGATTCGCTCGGTGCGCATGCGCGCGACGAATTGGGCATCTCCAGCTTCACGATGGCGCGGCCGGTCCAGGCGGCGTTGACGTCCGCCGCCACCTTCGCCGCGGGCGCGGCCTTGCCCCTGGCGACGGTCGCCCTTGCCCCGACCGGCGGGCTGTTGATCTGGGTCGCGGCCAGCGCCGTCGCTGGTTTGATCGCGCTGGGGGCCTTGGGCGCTCGGGCGGGCGGGGCCGACATCGGCCGGTCGGTGGTTCGCGTCGTCTTCTGGGGCGTGCTGGCCATGGCGGTCACGGCCGTGATCGGACGGGTGTTCGGGACGGTGGTCTAGGCCGCCGCGTCGCGCCAGGCCTTCAGGCTTTCCATCGCCCGGAGGCTCATCAGGCGCTTTTTGGCCCGGCCGCGTTCCTTCAGCGGGATCTTGACGCCGGCCTCGTCGACCTTGGGCGCCTCCAGCGGCGGCAGCAGGCCGTAGTTGATGTTCATCGGCTGGAACTTCGATCCCGCCAGGTGCCCGCCGGTGATGTGCTCGACCAGGGCGCCCATGGCGGTCTCGGGCGGCGGCGGGGCCAGGTCGCGACCGAGCGCTTGCGCGGCGGCGAGGCGGCCGGTCAGCAGGCCCATGGCCGCGCTCTCGACATAACCCTCGACGCCCGTCACCTGGCCCGCGAAACGCAGGCGCGGCATGGCCTTCAGCCGCAGCTGCTTGTCCAGCAGTTGTGGGCTGTTCAGATAGGTGTTGCGGTGCAGGCCGCCCAGACGCGCGAACTGGGCGTTCTGCAGTCCGGGGATCATGCGGAAGACCTCGGCCTGCGCGCCGTGCTTCAGCTTGGTCTGGAAGCCGACCATGTTGAAGAGAGTGCCCAGCGCATTGTCCTGGCGCAGCTGGACGATGGCGTAGGCCTTGACCAGCGGGTCGCGCGGATTGGTCAGGCCGACCGGCTTCATCGGGCCGTGCCGCAGGGTCTCGCGACCACGCTCGGCCATGACCTCGATGGGCAGGCAGCCGTCGAAGTAGGGGACGTGTTCCCAGTCCTTGAACTCGGCCTTGGGACCACTCAGCAGAGCGTCGATGAAGGCCTCGTACTGGGCTTTGTCCATCGGGCAGTTGACGTAGGCGGCGGCGTCGCCGCCCGGACCTTCCTTGTCATAGCGCGACTGACGCCAAGCGATGTCGAAGTCGATCGAGTCGGCGTGAACGATGGGGGCGATGGCGTCGAAGAAGCTCAAGGACTCTTCGCCCGTCGCCTTCAGGATCGCGTCGGCCAGGGCAGGGGAGGTCAGGGGGCCGGTGGCGACGATGACATTGTCCCATTCCTGCGGCGGCAGGCCGGCGATCTCTTCGCGCACGATGGTGACCAAGGGGTGGGCGGTCAGTCTGGCGGTCACCGCCTGGGAGAAGGCGTCGCGATCCACGGCCAGGGCGCCGCCGGCCGGCACCTGGTTGATGTCGCCGCAGGCCATGATGACCGAACCCAGCGCCCGCATCTCGGCGTGCAGCAGGCCGACCGCATTGAACTGCCAGTCGTCCGAGCGGAAGGAGTTGGAGCAGACCAACTCGGCCAGGCCATCGGTGTGGTGGGCGTCGGTCTTGACGCCAGGCACGCCGCGCATCTCGTGCAGGATGACGGGCACGCCAGCCTGGGCGATCTGCCAGGCGGCCTCGGAGCCGGCCAGGCCGCCGCCAATGACGTGGATGGGGGAAGGAGAGGGGGAAGCGCTCATCGCGGCCTTCTAGCGGGCGGGTGGCGCGGTGTCATGGCCCCCTGCTATATCCGCCGCCGGTCATCGGGGGCGTGGATTGAGCGAGCATCGGATTTTGCGACTGGGCGAGACGCTGTCGGCGGCGGCCCGCGCCCTGCCTCGCCTGTGGCGCGGGGCTTGCGGCGCAATCGTGCTGGCGGCCGTGGTCTGGAGCCTCAAGCCACTGGCGACGGGCCCGGCGGGCCTGACCTGGGCGGCGTGCGCCCTGGCCTCGACCCTGGTGCTGGCGGGCGCTCTGGCGCGGATTGCGATCACGGACGATCTGGTCGAGGCGCGACGCCTGGGCCTGGGGCCGGTTGGGTTGCAGTTCGGACGGCCAGAGGTCCGGCTGCTGGGCGCGGGTCTGCTGTGCGCCATCTTTCTCGCCATGATCCTGTCGGTCGTGGCCCTGGTCCTGTTGGCGGTGTTCGGCATGGCCGAGTTGAACGCACAGGCCATCGAGATGCGCCAGTGGAGCGCGGTGGGGCCGGCGTGGAAGCTGATCCTGCTGGCGGTCGTCACGGCCTTCGCCCTGTTCGCCGTCATCGCCTTCGCGGTGCGCCTGTCCCTGTTTGCGCCGGCGACGATCGGGCGCGGGCAGATGGTGTCGTTGCAGAGCATGAGCATCGCGCGCGGCGGCTTCTGGCCCCTGTTGGCCGGGCTTGTCGTTACGGCTGCGCCGAAGATCGCTCTGGTGTTGCTGTGGGGCGCGGGGCTGATGTCTGGCACGGCCGGCTGGATCGTCTTCGCCTTCGTGCTGACAGGCTTACAGGCTCCGCTGACGATGGCTTTTGTGGGCGCCGCCTATCGCCGATTAGACGCTTAGGCTCATTGGCGCTGCCCAATCGACCTTCGGCCATTGGCGCGATCTTCTCAATCATTGCCCCTTGACGGGTCTGAGGCGATGCGGGCTAGCTGGCTTGCAACTGGAGATCATCATGCTACTGGCCGCCTTGATGGCAGGGTTCCTCATACAGGACGCCCAGCCGGCATATCCCGCCACACCTCAACAGTTCGAAGGTCGGCGGTCCGGCTTTGTGCAAGGCACGCTCAATGTCGCCATAGGTGAGCGGGCGACGCTGCGTCGCAACGCAAATGGAACCTACGACCTGATCAAGGTCGACCGCATCGATATTGGCGATGTCCTGCCGCCCGCCGAGGATTCACGTGGGCCGCTGAATGAGGCGGCGCCCGGAACGATCAGGTTTGGACTGCACGCGCGACGTGATGTGGGTTCGTTGCTGAAGGTCGAGAACAGTCAGGGCGAGGGCCTGAAGTATTCCGGCTTCATCGTCAGATATGTGGGCGGGCAGGCACGGGGGCCTGCCGAAACCTCAGTCTGCACTGTGCCCGCGGGGATGGTCAGCTACGAACGGTGGAATGAGCCCGTCATCCAGATCGTGGTCGGCGGATTGCAGACTTCGGCAGACGCCGTGCCGACGTGCCCTCCTCACGTCGAGCAATCATCGGGCACGTCGTCATCGCCGCCATCGGTCAGGCCTTCGTGAGTTCCTTAGAAACCGAATAGGTCGCCTCGGTCTTGGCGGCGACCTCGTCCAGGGTCACGCCGTCGGCCAGTTCGATCAGCTCGAGGCCCGCGCCGTCCGGCTTGACGTCGAAGGTGGCCAGGTCGGTGATGATGCGGCTGACGACGCCCGTGCCGGTCAGGGGCAGACTACATTCCTTCAAGACCTTGGACTGGCCGTGCTTGTTGGCGTGTTCCATGACGACGACCACGCGTTTGACGCCCGCGACCAAGTCCATGGCGCCGCCCATGCCCTTCACCAGCTTGCCGGGGATCATCCAGTTGGCGATGTCGCCGTTCTGGGCCACTTCCATCGCACCCAGGATCGACAGGTTGATATGGCCGCCGCGGATCATGGCGAAACTGTCGGCGCTGGAGAAGTATGACGACTCCGGGATCTCGGTGATCGTCTGCTTGCCGGCGTTGATCAGGTCGGGGTCCTCGTCGCCCTCATAGGGGAAGGGCCCCATGCCCAGCATGCCGTTTTCGGACTGAAGGGTCACGGTCATGCCGGCGGGGATGTAGTTGGCGACCAGGGTCGGGATGCCGATGCCCAGGTTCACATAGAAGCCGTCCTGCAGTTCCTGAGCGGCGCGTTCGGCGAGTTGTTCGCGGGTGCGGGGCATGATCAGACCTCCGATCCGGCGGCGGCGCCGGCGGCACGTTGACGGACGGTGCGCTGTTCGATGCGCTTTTCGGACACGGTCTGGACCAGGCGGTCGACGTAGACGCCCGGCGTGTGGATGTGGTCGGGGTCCAGCGCGCCGACGGGGACGATCTCTTCGACCTCGACGACCGTGACCTTGCCGGCCGTGGCCATCATCGGGTTGAAGTTGCGGGCGGTCTTGCGGAACACCAGGTTGCCGCGCTCGTCGGCCTTCCAGGCCTTGACGATGGACAGGTCGGCGACCAGGCCGGTCTCCATGACGTAGTCGCGGCCGTTGAAGTTGCGGACCTCCTTGCCCTCGGCGACCAGGGTGCCGACGCCGGTGGCGGTGAAGAAGGCGGGGATGCCCGCGCCGCCGGCGCGGATGCGCTCGGCGAGTGTGCCCTGCGGGTTGAACTCAAGCTCCAGCTCGCCGGCCAGATACTGGCGCTCGAACTCCTTGTTCTCACCGACGTAAGAACTGATCATCTTGGCGATCTGGCGGGTGCCCAGGAGCTGGCCCAGGCCGAAGCCGTCGACGCCGGCGTTGTTGGAGATGACCGTCAGGCCCTTGACGCCGCTGTCGCGCAGGGCAGCGATCAGGTTCTCTGGGATGCCGCACAGGCCGAAGCCGCCGGACATGACGGTCATGCCGTCGAAGGTCAGGCCCTCCAGCGCGGACGTGACGTCAGCGTAGATCTTTCCCATCGCTCTCCCTTTTTTCACTGCCTGATGAATATCGGCTTTTGACCACGCCTAACGCGGGGGCGGGCGGGGGGCAAGACGCGGCGTCGATCCGACGCGGCGATTTCAGACGGTGAAGGCGAAAAACAGAGTCTAATTCGTCTAATTCGTCTGAACCGACGGCGAGCCGGGTTCGAAAAAGAGAGTGCAATTGGTGCACTTTCTACGGAATCGGTCGTCGCGGAAGGCGGATGTCGGCATCGCTTCGGTTGTGTTCAAGGGGGTCAGATATCCATCAGGCATCCATCGGGGCCGAGGTGTCGTATTACCGTCAAGCCTGCAGCAAGATCCGACGATCGAGGACGCCGATGAACCTGACCAATGTCGCCATTCGCCAGCTTCAGGACGCGCCGTTCCCGGACTTCGTGACGCGCCCGGCGATCGACAGCCTGGTGACAGAGGCCAGAAAGCGTCTGGATCGCGACGGGCCGCATGACGAGGCGGCCTTTGCGCGCGAAATGGCCCAGCGCGCCATCGCCGAACATACGGATGCGGCGAACCAGCAGCATTACGAACTGCCGCCCGAGTTTTTCCAGCTGTGCCTGGGCAAGCGGCTGAAATACTCCTGCTGCCTCTATCCCACGGGCCGCGAGACTCTCGATCAGGCGGAAGAGGCGGCGCTGGCAGAGACCTGCGCCCATGCCGATCTGAAGGACGGTCAGACGATCCTGGAAATGGGCTGCGGCTGGGGCTCTTTGTCGCTGTGGATGGCCGAGACCTATCCGAATGCGAAGATCACGGCGGTGTCGAACAGCCACGGCCAACGCGGCCATATCGAAGCCCAGGCGGCGGCGCGCGGCCTGACGAACCTGACGGTGATCACGCGCGACATGAACGAGTTCCAGACCGAGCAACGGTTCGACCGCATCGTCTCGGTTGAGATGTTCGAGCATATGGCCAACTGGCGCGCCCTGCTGACCAAGGCGCGGGGCTGGTTGAAGGACGACGGACGGATGTTCATCCACGTCTTCACGCACCGCGACGCGCCCTATCGGTTCGATCACACCGACAGCGGCGACTTCATCGCCCAGCATTTCTTCACCGGCGGCGTCATGCCGAGCCACGGCCTGATCCGACAGTTTCAGGACCTGTTCGCGGTCGAGCAGGAATGGACCTGGAACGGCGGTCACTATGCGAAGACCGCCAATGATTGGCTGGCGAACATGGACCGGAACGCCGCGCGTATCGCGGTGTTGATGCGTGAGACCTATGGAGACGACGCCAAACTTTGGACCCGTCGCTGGCGACGCTTCTATCTGGCGACGGCCGGTCTGTTCGGAAACGACGAGGGCCGCACCTGGGCGGTCAGCCACTATCGACTGAAGCCGGCTTAAGGGAGACGAGGATGATCAAATATGTCGCGGCCTATCTCGGGGCCGGCCTGACCTTTGCAGCCATCGATTTCGTCTGGCTGACCACCATGACGAACCGGCTGTATAAGCCCGTCATCGGGCCGATCATGGCCGACAAGCCGGACATGAAGGCGGCGGTGGCCTTCTATCTGATCTCCATCGCCGGGACCGTGTTCCTGGCGATCGCGCCGGCCCTGAAAGAGGGGAACTGGACGCGGGCGGCGATCAACGGGGCGGTGCTGGGCTTCGTCGCCTACGCCACCTACGACCTGACCAATCAGGCGACCCTGGCGGTGTGGCAGACCAAGCTGACGATCATCGACCTGATCTGGGGCACGACCCTGACGATGCTGTCGGCGACCGGCGGCTATTTCGCCGCGCGCTGGGCCGAGGGCCGTTTCGGCTAAGCCGCCCGGCTGAGCCCGCGCTTGCGATTGCAGCCGCGCGTGTCTAAAGCTCGCGCCAGGGTTGATCGCGGGGGCGACAGTTGGGGGATGGCAGGCACCGATTGATGTCGGCGCGCGGCGCGGCCGATGCGGGCTGGGTCTATGGCGCGCATGTCGCCCGCTATGTCTCGCCGCTGCTGCTCTATCCGGTTCTGACGCGACGCCTGGGGCTGGAAGGGTTCGGCGCATTCGCCTCTGCCATCGCCCTGGCCTTGGTGGTGTCGGTGGTGGTCGATTACGGGCAGTCGCTCTCGGGGCCGCGCGACATCGCCGGAGCCGTCGAAGGGCGCGGCGTCCTGGTCGGTCAGGCCCTGGCGATGCGCGGCGTGCTGATCCTGCCCGCCGCTGCGGTCGGCGTAGGTCTGGCGGCCTTGAATCCGGTTCTGGAAGGGGCGAGCGTCGTCGTGGCGATGGCGGTCGTTCTGGGGATCGGGCAGGGGGCCAGCCTGCTGTGGTTTTTTCAGGGCATTCGCGATCCCGGTTTGGCAGCGATGCTGGAGGTTGGCTTCGCCCTGGCCGCGACGGGGGTCGTTCTGGCGATGCCCGGCCTGAGCGTCGGCGGCGTGATGGCCGTCCAGGCGGGCGGCGTCTGGGCCGGCTTGGTCGCGACCGGCGTCCTGCTGCTGCGACGGCAGAGGGTTCAAGCGCCGAAGCGGGGCTTTGTGCGACGTGTCCTGAGCCAGGGCGGGCCGCTGTTCGCCAGTCGGGCGGTCATCGTCGCCTATACAGGGGCGGGCGTTCTGGTCGTCGCGGCGCTGGCCGGGCCGGCGCAGGCGGCGCTGTACGGGGCGGCGGACCGGTTGGTCGCGGCGTTCGGATCGCTGATGCGGCCGCTGGCGGGCCTGATTGCGCCCCGGATCGCCGGACTGCTGGGACAGGATCAGGCAGCGGCGTTTCGCACGGCGCGGTGGACGCTGGCCGCGTCGACGGGGGCGTTCGTGCTGCTGGCGGCGGGACTGACGCTGGCGGCGCCGCTGCTGATCAGACTGTTGTTCGGGCCGGGGTTTGCGGGCGCGGTCGATGTGCTGCGTTTTCTGGCCTGGGTGCTGCCGCTGGTGGCCGTCAGCCAGGTGTTAGGGCTGCATCTGATGAACCCGCTGCGGATGGATGGACGGTTCGCGCTGATCGTGGCGCTGGGCTGTGTTGCGACGCTGGGGCCGGCGATGGTGCTGGCGCCCGGCCTTGGCGCGGTCGGCATGGCGGGCGCGCGGACCATCGGCGAGGCGGCGGTGGTCGCGGCCTGCCTGATCGGCCTGAGGGCGCATTGGGGCGTACTGTTCCAGACCGGCGGGAGGGGCGATGTCCCGGCGATATGACTGGCTGATCGTCGGCGCCGGTTTCACCGGGGCGGTGGTCGCCGAACGACTGGCGCGCGGGCTGGATCAGAGCGTGCTGGTGATCGATCAGCGCGACCATGTCGGCGGCAATGCGCACGACCGGCGCGATGCGGGCGGGCGGCTGATCCATCCCTATGGCCCGCACGTGTTCCACACCAACAGCGCGCGCATCTTCGACTATCTGAGCCGGTTCACGGCATGGCGACCCTATGCCCATCGGGTCCAGGGGCAGGTGGACGGGCGACAGGTGCCGCTGCCGTTCAATCTGGATTCGATCGAGACGCTGTTTCCCGCCGCGATGGCCGAGCGGATGACGCAGGCCCTGGTCCAGCGGTTCGGTTTCGGGGCGCGGCCCAGCATCCATGACCTGCGACGGGCGGGAGACGATCCGGATCTGAGGCTGCTGGGCGACTATGTCTTCGACAAGGTGTTCGCCGGATACACCGCCAAGCACTGGGGTTTGCCGGTCGAGGCGCTGGACGCCTCGGTCACCGCTCGGGTGCCGATCGCGGTCAGCCGTGACGACCGCTATTTCGTCGACCGCCATCAGGCCATGCCGCGCGACGGCTATGGGCCGCTGTTTGAGCGGATGCTGGATCATCCGAACATCACGGTGTCGCTGAACACGCCGATGGATCAGGTGGGGGCGGGGTCGTGGGACCGGATGGTCTATTGCGGCGCGCTGGACGACTATTTCGGCCAGTCGGTCGGGGGCTTGCCCTATCGTAGCGTGCGGTTCGACCATCAGGTCGTGGACGTCGAGGACGGCCTGCCGGTCGGGACAGTCAACTATCCCAACGACTTCGACTTCACGCGCATCACTGATTTCCGTCACCTGACCGGCGAGGGCGAGCCGACGACGGCGACGGTGACCGAATATCCGATGGCTTATGAGGCGGGCGTGAACGACCCCTATTATCCGATCCTGACGGAGGCGTCGCGCGCGTTGGCGGGGCAATATCGCGAGATGGCGGCCACGCTGGCGGGCAAGGTCTGGTTCGCCGGGCGGCTGGCCGATTTTCAGTACTACAACATGGACCAGGCGGTCGGGCGGGCGCTGAGCCTGGTCGAGAAGTCGCTGGCGCCGGCCATCGCCCGGATGGCGGCATGAGGGCGTCTGTTTGGGCGGTGGTGGTGACGTGGAACCGGCGCGCCCTGCTGGAGCAATGTCTGGCGCATCTGATCGCCCAGACGCGGCATTGCGACGGGGTGGTGGTGGTCGACAACGCCAGCGACGACGGCACCGCCGAGATGCTGGCCGACGCCTGGGCGGGGCAGGCGATGGTGGTGCGGATGCCGGTGAACACGGGCGGGGCGGGCGGCTTCAACGCCGGCATCCGCGCGGCGATCGAGGCGGGGGCCGACCGGGTCTGGCTGATGGACGACGACGTGCTGGCGGCGCCGGATGCCTTGGAGGCCTTGCTGGCGGCGGAAGCGGGGCTGGCGGACGAGGGCGTCGTTCCGGCCTTCCTGTGTTCCAGCGTGCGGTCGCCTGAGGGGCATCTGACCAATACGTCCGAGATCGACCAACGCGAGAATGTGCTGGGCTATCCGGCCTGGGGCGAGCGGCTGGAGCAGGGGATTGTTCCGGTGCGGCAGGCAACGTTCGTGTCGGTCCTGGTCAGCCGGGCGGCGGTGATGCGGCACGGCCTGCCGCTGGCGCCCATGTTCATTTGGGGCGACGATACGGAATATACGCTGCGGCTGTCGCGCGACGAGCCGGGCTATCTGGTCGCGGCCAGCCGGGTCGAGCATGTGCGCGCGGCGCCGGGACGGCTGACCATCGAGACCGAGCCGGATGCGCGGCGCGAACGGCTGCATCGCTATCTGACGCGCAACGTCATCCTGGCCAAGCGGCGGCACGAGGGACGGCGCTCGGCGCTGCGCTATGCCGCGTCGCGGCTCAGGCTGGCGGGGCGGCTGGCGCTGGGCGGACGCTGGCGCAAGGCTGGGGTGCTGGTCGCGGGCGTGGTGGACGGGGCGCGGTTCGATCCCGAGGTCGAGCATTGCAGGCCGTCCTGAGCGTATCACGGCGTGGGGCGCTGCGGTGGTCGCAGGTGCGCGCGGCCTATGAGCGGCTGGCGTTGGGCTTGCTGGGCCTGGGCGTGACCTTGCCGCTCTTTCTGACGCCGGGGCAGGTCAGCGGGCCGCGGCTAGGGGATCTGGCGCTGATCATTGCCTTGCCGCTGGTGGGTGTGACGTGGCGAGACATGGCGCCGGTTCTGAGGGCGGCTTGCGTGGTTGCGCCGGGATTCTTGGCGATGACGCTGCTGGTGCAGGTCGCGCAGGGCGGCGATCGGCTGAACGTCGGGGATGCGGCCTTCTGGTTTCGGTGGATCGCCTCGGCCTTGGCGGCGCCGGCTGTGGCGAGCCTGATCCTGAGGGACGAGCGACGGCGGCGGCTGTTCCTCTGGGCCGTGCTGGCAGGCGCGGCGTGTCACCTGGCGACCTATGGGCTGGCGATACTGATGGGGCTGGAGCCTTTGCAGGCCGTGGGGCTGGCGTCCCCGCGCGCGATGGTGACCACGACGGCCGCGCAGGTGCGACTGACGACCCTGGCCGAGCATCCAAATGCGGCGATGGTGATGATCGGACTGGCGGTCCCGACAGGCGTGATGCTGGCGGGGCGGCATTGGGCGCGGCGCGCGACGACCTGGGGCGGCGTCGGCGTGACGGTTCTGGGGTTCGTCAGCACCCTGTCGCGGGGCGGCATGATGGCGGCGATACTGGCGGGGCTGGCGAGGATGGTCGTCGATTGGCGTTGGCGCGAGCGGGTTCGGCCGCTGGGCGTGGCGCTGACGGTCTGTGTGCTGGCGGTGGGCGTGGTGGCTTTGCAAGCGGGGCGGTTCGACCTCGACGGCGGCCGGTTTGCGGGACGGTTCGACAGGGCGGCGCTGCAGGACAATCTGGCCGGACGGATGCTGACCTGGCGGCGGACAGTCGATCTGGTCGTGGAGCGGCCGATGGGGGCGGGGTGGTCGTCGGCGGACGAGATGGGGGCGTTTCGGGCGCTGTCGGTCAGCCACAACGGCTATCTGTTCACGGCGCGGACGGCGGGCGTGGTGAGCGCGCTGGTGCTGCTGGGGCTGCATCTGGCGTCGGCGGCGCGGCTGGACGCGCTGACGCCGCTGTCGGCCTATGTGCTGGCGGCGATGTTCGGAGAGGACCTGACGCAGGGGGCGGGGATAGTCTTCCTGTGCTGTCTGGTCGGCGCCTTGGCTTGGCGAAGGCCGCTGGCGCCGTGAGGGTGCTGATCGTCAACACCCTGTATCCGCCGGCGCAGGTCGGCGGGGCGGAACGCAGCGTGGCGCAGTTGGCCCAGGGGTTGAGGCGGGCGGGCGTGGAGGCGTCGGTGCTGACGCTGACTTCGAGGCGCGAGACGGTGAACGAACGGATCGACAGCGTGCCC
Source organism: Brevundimonas fontaquae (assembly GCF_017086445.1). Lineage (NCBI taxonomy): Bacteria > Pseudomonadati > Pseudomonadota > Alphaproteobacteria > Caulobacterales > Caulobacteraceae > Brevundimonas > Brevundimonas fontaquae. The sequence goes on from NZ_CP070968.1 coordinate 1,552,124, forward strand.
GTGCAGCGGCTGTCGTTGCGAAACCTGTACTGGCCCTATGACGGCGTACGGCGGTCGGCGATCCAGCGGGCGGTCTGGCATGGGCTGGAGGCGGCCAATCCGCTGATGGATCAGGCGGTGGATCGGGCGGTCGCGCGGGTGCGGCCGGACCTGATCCATCTGCACCTGACGACGGGGTTTTCGCTGTCAGTCTATCGCGCGGTGACGCGGCGGGATCTGCCGCTGGTGCAGACGCTGAGGGACTGGTCGATGCTGTGCGCGCGGGCGTCGCTGTTTCGACGCGGACGGCGATGCGATCGGCGGTGTGGGTCGTGCGTGTTGCTGACGGCGGGCAAGCGGGTGGGGTCGCAAGCGGTGGATCATGTCATCGGCCTGAGCGGGGCTGTGCTGGAGACACATCGGGCGGCCGGCTATTTTCGACGGACGCAGGCGTCGGTGATCGGCAATGCAGCGGGCGCGGCGACGATCGCGCCAAGACCATCGTTGGCCGAGGCGCCGACGATGCGGTTCGGGTTTCTGGGGCGGGTCGAGCCGGAAAAGGGGATCGAGGTTCTGCTGGCGGCGACCAGAGGGTTGGGCGGCGACTGGACGCTGAATATCGCCGGGCGGGGCGAGGCGGATTACGTGCAGGCGTTGAGGCGGGCTTATGATGATCCGCGCATCGTCTGGCTGGGGAAGGTGGAGGCGGAGGCGTTCTGGCCCAAGGTGGATGTGCTGGTTGCGCCGGCGGTGTGGGCCGAGCCGTTCGGACGCAGCGTCGTGGAGGCGGTTCAGCAGGGACGGGGCGTGATCGCATCGCGCATCGGCGGCTTGCCGGAGGCGGCGCAGGGGGCGGGCATGTCAGCCTTAGTGGAACCGGGGGATGCAGGCGCGCTGACGGCGGCGATGCAGGCGGCTGTGGACCAGCCGGAACGCTGGCGTTTCGCGGCGGTCGGTGCGCCGGCCTGGACCGAGGAGTCGATCGTCGAGGCGCACAAGGCCGTCTATCGTCAGGTGCTGAGCAGCAGGTCTTCGATGATTTCGGCCGAGCGGGACCAGGCGTAACCGTCAGCGCGGCGAAGGCCGGCGTCGCGGCGAGCGACATCCGGTCGGCTGAGCATCTCAGCCATATAGGCGGCCAGGGCTGCGTCGTCGGCAGGGTCAAAATAGAGGGCGGCGTCGGCGCAGACCTCGCGCGTGGCGGGGATGTCGGAGGCGATGACCGGACAGCCGAGGGTCATCGCCTCAAGCGGCGGAATGCCGAAGCCTTCGTAGAGACTGGGAAAGACCAGGGCGCGCGCGCCGCCGAGCAGGGCGGTGATCTCGGCATCCGAGCGACGGCCGGCGAAGATCAGGCGCGGGTCGGCCGGGAAGGCGAAACGGTCGAAGACAGCGGGTCGGTCGCCGATGAAGACCAGCCGAACGGCAGGCTCGGCAAGGCGGGAAAGGGCGCGGATGGCGACGATAAGGTTCTTGTTCGGCGTCAGATTACCCAGGGCCACGAAGTAGGGGCGGGTCGTCAGATCGAGGCGTGCAACGACGGCAGGGTCTTGCGTGACGATGCGAAGATGGTCGGCGCTATTCGGGGCGACAGCGATGCTGTCGGGCGACAGGTTCAGGACCGAGGCCAACTCGCACCGGGAAAACTCGGAGACGGTCGCCAGCCGCGCCCGGCGCGCCAGGATTCTGTTCAGGGCGCGGTGGATGGCGGCGTAGCCTGTTCGGAAATGCTCGGGATGACGAAAAACGGCGGCGTCGTGGATGACGACGATCTGCCGCCGGTGCAGCACCGGACCCGAACCCCCTAACGAAAGCAGCCGGCCATGGCGCGCGGTCCAGGCCAGGGCGGTCTGTTCCCAAAGATGGCCGCCCGCGCGCCAGATCTTGCGGGTCGGGATGTTGCGCAGGTTCAGGCCATCGGCGCCGGGGTGCGTCAACAGGACGTAGCGGTCGGCGGCACCGGGGCGCTGGTCCAGGGCGCGGACGATCTGACGCGCATAGCGCTGAACCCCGCTCATCGGCTGGGTCAGGAAGCGGCCGTTGATGAAGACGGGCTCAGCCACCTAGGCGTCTGCGGGCGAAGGCGTCGCGGTAAATCCGGACCGTCTGTTCGGCCATGCATGAGGCGGACAGCAGGCCCGGCGCAATCGGCAGGGGAACGACGCGGCTGGCCAGCGCGGCGCGCATCGCCTCGGCCAGATGATCGGGCGAGGCGTCGACAGGCAGGCGGTCGATGTGCGCGCCGGCCTGGATCAGACGCCCGATACCGCCGACGTCGGTGCAGACGATCGGCAGGCCCAAGGCGGCCGCCTCGATCATGGCGTAGGAATCGGCCTCATAACGGCTGGTCATGGCGAAAAGATCAAAGCCCGCCATCAGCGGCGCAGCGTCGCGTGCGCCCAGCAGACGTAGGGCGTCGCCGGCGGCGGTCCTGACCGACGGGGCCAGGTCGCCATCGCCGATCATGACGCCGGTGATGCGCGGATCGATGGCGTTCGCCCGGCGGACGGCGTTGGCGAACCGGACGGGGTCTTTCTGAGCGCAAAGCCGGCCGACGAAGCCGACGACCAGAGCGTCGTCGGGAACGCCGAGGGCCTGGCGGGCCGCGAGACGATCGTTGGCGGGCGGCGCGGCCAGGCCGTTGGGGACGATGTGCAAGCGGTGTCCTCCTAGTCCCCAGCGCCGGGCGACGGCGGCCTCTTCCTCAGAGACGGCGATGACGGCGTCGCCGGACCGGGCCAACAGCGCCTCGGCCGCGCCGGCGCTGATCGTCGTCAGGCTGGCCGGGGCCATCATCGGCAGGGCGTGAGGGGTGTAGATCTTGGCGGCGCGGGGCGCATGGGCCAGGCGGACCAAGGCGCCGGCCTTGGCGCTGTGGCCGTGAACAATCTCGAACGGGCCGAGGCGGGCGATCAGGCGATTCAGGGCGTGAAGGGCGGCGACGTCCCACGGTCCGACGCTGCGTCGCATCGGCAGACGTTCACTGGCGTGGAGGGCAAGGGCGGCGACCGAGGCCTCGAACCAAGGCTCTGCGCGGCTTGGCGACCATATCAGGGACACCTGATGGCCGCTTCCGATCAAGGCGCGGGCCAGATCGACCACGTGACGCCCCGAGCCGCCGCCGGACGGCTCGATGACCAGAAGAATGCGCAATGTCGTCCCCCGACGATGGCTCAGTCGCGCAACTGAAAGCCATCATCGAGAAACGTCAAGATTGCGCACATTCTCGTTTCGCGAAATCTAATCCGAGTTGGACGAAGTCCAACTCTGCCGCTTTCGCTTTAGTTGACCGTCGCCTTGACGATCTTGCCGGGGCTGCGCGGCGGCTCGCCCTTGGGAAGGGCGTCGACGTGTTCCATGCCCGACTCGACCTGGCCCCAGACGGTGTACTGGCGGTCCAGGAAGGTGGCGTCGTCGAAGACGATGAAGAACTGCGAGTTGGCGCTGTTGGGGTCCGAGGTGCGGGCCATCGAGCAGACGCCGCGCACGTGCGGCTCGGCCGAGAATTCGGCCTTCAGGTTCGGCTTCTTGGAGCCGGAGGTGCCGGTGCCGGTCGGATCGCCGCCCTGAGCCATGAAGCCCGGGATCACGCGGTGGAAGACCACGCCGTCGTAGAAGCCTTCCTTGGCCAGTTCGGTGATGCGTTCGACGTGGCCGGGGGCCAGGTCGGGGCGCAGCTTGATGACCACGTCGCGGGCTTCGCCGTCGCCGGTGTCCAGGGTGAAGGTCAGGGTGTCGGCCATGTCGGTCGTCCTCTTTGGGTTGATTTGAGGCGGGACATAGCCCGCAACGCCGGTCGGGGCTATGTGGGAACGATGAGCGAAGACGAAAAGCCCCAAGAGCGCCGCCGGATGGTGAAACCGCCCACCGGCGGAACCGCCGCCGGACGCGGCATGGGCACCAAGATGAAGACGGCCGACACCAAGTCGATGTCGAGCCAGCAATGGATCAAACGCCAGCTGTCGGACAAATGGTCTGAAAAGGCGCGGGCCGAAGGCTGGCGCTCGCGCGCGGCCTTCAAGCTGATCGAGATCGACGACAAGTTCCGGCTGATCAAGCGCGGGTCAAAGGTCATCGACCTGGGCGCGGCGCCGGGCGGCTGGGTGCAGGTGGCGTTGAACCGGGGGGCGGGCGCGGTGGCGGGCGTCGATTTGCTGATGATCGCGCCGATCCCCGGCGCGACCCTGCTTCAGGCCGATTTCACCCATCCGGGCGTGGACCAGCAGTTGATCGACGCCATCGGCGGGGCGCCGGACCTGGTGCTGTCGGACATGGCGCACAATACGGTCGGACATCGCCAGACGGACCATTTGAAGATCATCGCCTTGATCGAGATCGCCGCTGACTTCGCCATCCGCACGCTGCGGCCCGGCGGCAACTTCGTCTCCAAAAACTTCCAGGGCGGAGACGCCGGCGGCGTTCTGGCGCGGCTGCGCGAGGAGTTCGAGACGGTGAAATACGTCAAGCCGGCGTCGAGCCGTAAGGACAGCGCCGAGGTGTTTCTGGTCGCGCTGAACAAGCGCTGACGCGTCAGGCGGCGGCTGTACTCGCGCGGGCTCTGCGATCTTCCAGGCGGGACCAGATGCGGTCGTGCAGGGCGAAAAAGAGCGTCTGCACCAGAGGCTCGACCATGCCAATGGTCAGCGCCGTGCGGATGTCGTTGGTCAGGGCGTAGGCCACGGCGACCGCCACGGCGAAATGCATGACGCCATAGGTGACGGTCTTCAGCGCGATCTGTTTGAAGGACCGGGGCAGGGCATGGCTGTGGCCGTGATGGGCGTCGTGCGAGCGGCGCTGTTCCTCGGGCGACATGATGTCGAGGCGGGCGGTGAAGGCCTCGGTCGCCTCCTCGATATTGGAGGCCATGCGACGCCGCTCGACCTTGTGCCAGACGCGGTCGTGGACGGTGTAGGCGATGGTCTGAAAGATCGGCTCGACCATGCCGACGGCCAGGGCGATGCGCCAGTCGCGGGTGATGGCGAAGGCGACCAGAATGGCGACGATCAGGTGCATGACGCCATAGCTGGCGATCTTCAGAGCCAGTTTGCGCGCGGTGCTGAGGATGACGCCGACCATGCGGAGAGAATGGTGAGCGGCCCTGCGGGTTGCAAAGCAATAAAATCTATCGGTCCTATAACCGCAATCGGCCTTGCCCCCGACCCCCGCATCCCGTTATACGCGGCCCGCAAAACGGAGACTCCCTATGGAGATACGCGAAGGACTGACCTTCGACGATGTTTTGCTGGAACCCGGCGCATCCGAGTTCATGCCGGCGATGGTCGATGTCTCGACCCAGCTGACGCGCGACATCAAACTGAACATCCCGCTGCTGTCGTCCGCCATGGACACGGTGACGGAAAGCCGTCTGGCCATCGCCATGGCTCAGTCCGGCGGTCTGGGCGTTCTGCACCGCAACATGACCATCGAGGAGCAGGCCGACGAGGTCCGCGCCGTCAAACGCTATGAGAGCGGGATGGTGGTGAATCCGGTGACGGTCGGCCCGCAGACGACGCTGGGCGAAGTGCGCGAGATCGTGGCGCGCAAGAAGATCACCGGCTTCCCCGTCGTGGATCCGGCGACGGGCAAGCTGGTCGGAATGCTGACCCACCGCGACATGCGGTTCGAGAGCGACCTGAACGTCACCGCCGCCTCGCTGATGACCACCGGCGACCTGATCACGGTGCGCGAAGGCGCCAGCCGCGACGAAGCGCGCGAGTTACTGAAGACCCGCAAGATCGAGCGCGTCATCGTGGTGGACGAGGATTATCGGGCCGTCGGCCTGATCACCATGAAGGACATAGAGAAGGCCCAGGCCTTCCCCAACGCCGCCAAGGACGAGCAGGGCCGCCTGCTGGTCGGCGCAGCCTCCACCGTCGGCGACGCCGGATACGAACGCGCGATGGCGCTGGCCGAAGCGGGTTGCGACGTGGTGGTGATCGACACCGCCCACGGTCACTCGGCCTCGGTCGCCCAGGTGGTCGAGCGGATCAAGCGCGAGAACAACCGGCTGCAGATCATCGCCGGCAATGTCGCGACCTATGATGCGACGCGCGCCCTGATCGACGCAGGCGCGGATGCGGTGAAGGTGGGCATCGGTCCCGGCTCCATCTGCACCACCCGCATCGTCGCCGGCGTGGGCGTGCCGCAGCTGACGGCGGTGATGGACTCCGCGCGGGCGGCCAAGGGCACGGGCGCCTCGGTCATCGCCGACGGCGGCATCAAATATTCGGGCGATCTGGCCAAGGCCATCGCGGCCGGGGCGAACGTGGCCATGATGGGCTCGATGTTCGCGGGCACCGACGAAAGCCCCGGCGAGGTCTTCTTGTATCAGGGCCGCAGCTACAAGTCGTATCGCGGCATGGGCTCGGTCGGGGCCATGGCGCGCGGCTCGGCGGACCGGTATTTCCAGAAGGAGGTCTCCTCCGAGAAGCTGGTGCCCGAGGGCATCGAGGGTCAGACGCCCTACAAGGGGCCGATCAGCCCGGTCCTGCACCAGATGGTCGGCGGTCTTCGCGCCTCCATGGGCTATGTCGGCGCCGGCACGATCCCGGAGTTCCAAGAACGCGCCCGCTTCGTGCGCATCACCGGCGCGGGTCTGCGCGAAAGCCACGTCCACGACGTGATGATCACGCGTGAAGCGCCCAACTATCGGCAGGGGTAGGCGACCATGACGACCGAACTCATCTATCTGGCCCTGACGCTGATCCTCGCCCTGGTTCAGATCTTCCTGCCCGCCGGGGCGCGGACGGCCGAGTTCGGCTCGAAATGGAATGCGGGTCCGCGCGACGAGACGCCGGAGGCGAAGAAGCCGCTGACCGGCCGTCTCGAACGCGCCCAGGCCAATCTGTACGAGACCCTGCCGCTGTTTATCGGCGCGGTGCTGATCGCTCACGTCATCGGCGCGTCCAACGCCCTGACGGTGTGGGGCGCAGCGCTCTATTTCTGGGGGCGGGTGGTCTATGTGCCGCTCTACGCCTTCGGCGTTCCCTATATCCGGTCGCTGGTCTGGGTGGTCTCGCTTGCGGGACTGGTCATGGTCCTGGCGTCCCTGTTCTTCGTTTGAAAGCCTGAATTGACCCCAGCCGCTCGCCTCGCCGCCGCCGCCTCCGTCCTGGACTCCATCGCCCAGGGCCGCCAACCGGCCGAGGCCGTCATGAAGGCCTGGGGCACGGCCAACCGCTACGCCGGGTCCAAGGACCGGCGCGCCATCGCCGACCGGGTCTATAAGGTGCTGCGCGCGCGCGGCCGCCTGTCGTGGATCATGGGCGGGCGTGAAGACGGTCGGGCTCTGGTCATCGGTTCGCTGCACGCCATCGACGGCCTTTCGCTGGAAGAGATCGAGGCCCTGCATTCCGGCGACGGCTATGGCCCGCGCCCGCTGTCGAAACAGGAGCGCAGCCGCATCACGGCGGGGCAGGGCGAACTGCCGGGCTGGGTCGCCGCCGGCCTGCCTGAGTTCGTCGTCGAGGATTTCAAGGCCACCTTCGGCGATCGCTGGGCCGATGAAGCCCACGCCCTGATGGCGCCGCGCGCGCCGATCGACCTGCGCGTCAATGATGCAGCCGCCACGGTCGATGAGGTCGAGGCCGAGCTGAAAGCCGCTGGTCTCGACGTTTCGCGCACGCCATGGTCGCGCGTCGGCCTGCGCGTGCCGTCGGAACCGCCGCCCAACATCCAGGCGCTGGAAGGCTTTAAGGCCGGCCGCTTCGAAATCCAGGACGAAGGCAGCCAGGTCGTCTGCTGGCTAGCGGGGGCGCAGCCCGGCATGACGGTGGTGGATTACTGCGCCGGCGGCGGCGGCAAGACGCTGGGTCTGGCCCAGGCGATGAAGGCGCAAGGCAAGCTGGTCGCCTCGGATGTCGTCAACAAGCGGCTGGAGAACATCCGTCCTCGCCTGCAGCGCGCGGGCGTCGAGGCGGAGCTGGTCCTGATCGGCCAGAACGGCGGCGGTCTGGAAGCCGTCAACGGCCAAGCGGATCTGGTCTTCGTCGATGCGCCCTGTTCGGGCTCTGGCACATGGCGTCGTCGTCCTGAGGACGCCTGGCGCCTGACGGCCGAGGAGATCGAAAAGCTGCACGGCCTGCAGGTGCGTATTTTGAGCCAGGCGACCAGGCTTGTGAAGCCGGGCGGCCGACTGGTCTATGTCACCTGTTCGATGCTGGCGCGCGAGAACGAGGCCAGCGTCGACGCCTTCGAGGCCGCCAATCCCGACTTCCGCCCGGTCGCGGTCACCGACGTCTTCTCGGCGCCGCAATTGACCGAGGCGGCGCAGGCGAAGTTCGCCGAGCTGGCGTCCGGGGCGCGGCTGCGCCTGTCGCCGGCCTCGGCCGACACCGACGGCTTCTTCGCCGCCATCTACGAGCGCGCGGCATGAAGCTGGCGCGGCATGGCGGGGTTTCGCTGCTCTACGTCATGGCCGCGCCTGCTGAATACGGGCCGCACCTTCAGGCCCGGATCGCGCCGCTGATGACCGGCGTCGGTCCTGTTGAGGCCGCCGTGAGCCTGGGCGCCGCCCTGGCGCGGCTGGAGGCGGCGGGCGATCTGCCGGATCTGATCGTATCGCTGGGCTCGTGCGGATCGCGGGTGCTGGATCATGCGGCGGTCTATCAGGCCTCGTCCGTCGCCTATCGGGATATGGACGCCAGCCCGCTGGGTTTTCCGAAGGGCGTGACCCCCTTGCTGGACCAGCCCGCCGTCCTGCCTTTGCCGTGCCCGATCCCCGGCGTGCCGACGGCGACCCTGTCGACCGGAGCGAACGTCGTGTCCGGCGCCGCCTATGACGCCATCGACGCCGAGATGGTGGACATGGAGACCTGGGCCCTGGTCCGCGCCGCCCAGATCTTCGGTGTGCCCCTGATCGCCTTACGCGGCGTGTCGGACGGTCGCGCCGAGTTGAAGGCTTTGGAGGATTGGACCTCGACCCTGCATCATGTCGACGAGAACCTGGCCGTTGCCCTGGATCGGCTGATCGCGTGGCTGGAGGCCGACGGCCCCGCCGCTCTTGAGTTTCCCGCCCTTGAAATGTCGGCCCCGCCCGGCCAAGACCCCGCCCATCTTCCTGCCCCGGATTCGATCACGCCATGACCACGCCGCAAGACCACCAAAAGGTCCTCATCGTCGACTTCGGCAGCCAGGTGACGCAGCTGATCGCGCGGCGCCTGCGCGAGGCCAGCGTCTATTGCGAGATCCATCCGTTCCAGAAGGCGGAAGCGGCTCTGACGGCCATGAACCCGGCGGCCATCATCCTGTCGGGCGGTCCCGAGAGCGTGCATGAAGAGGGCAGCCCCCGCGCGCCGCAGGGCGTGTTCGAGGCCGGCGTGCCGGTTCTGGGCATCTGCTACGGCGAGATGACGATGTGCGAGCAGCTGGGCGGCAAGGTCGAGGGCGGCCACACGCGCGAGTTCGGCCGCGCAGAGATCACGGTTCAGAAGACCTCGCCCCTGCTGGCCGACCTGGCCCCCGTCGGCGAGAACGAAGAGGTCTGGATGAGCCATGGCGACAAGATCGTCGCCATTCCGCAAGGCTTCGACGTGGTCGCCTCGTCCGAGGGGTCACCCTATGCGGTGATCGCCGACGAGGCCCGTCGCTTCTACGGTGTGCAGTTCCACCCCGAGGTGATGCACACCCCGCGCGGCCATCAGATGCTGAAGAACTTCACCCACGGCATCGCGGGCTTGAAGGGCGACTGGACCATGGCCGCCTATCGCGACGAGAAGATCGCCCAGATCCGCGAACAGGTCGGCGACGCCAAGGTGATCTGCGGCCTGTCGGGCGGCGTTGACTCCTCGGTCGCCGCCGTTCTGATCCATGAGGCCATCGGGGATCAATTGACTTGCGTCTTCGTCGACACCGGCTTGTTGAGGAAGGACGAGGCCACCCAGGTCACGACCCTGTTTCGCGAGCACTACAACATCCCGCTGGTGCATGTTGATGCGTCGAAGGAATTCCTGAGCGAACTGGCCGGGATTTCCGACCCCGAAACCAAGCGCAAGACCATCGGCCGGCTGTTCATCGAGGTGTTCGATCGCGAATCCGCCAAGATCGAGGGCGCCGAATTCCTGGCGCAAGGCACCCTCTATCCAGACGTGATCGAGAGCGTCTCCTCGTCCAGCGGCAAGGCCCACGTCATCAAGAGCCACCACAACGTCGGCGGCCTGCCGGACTATATGAAACTCAAACTGGTCGAGCCTCTGCGCGAACTATTCAAGGACGAGGTTCGCGCCTTGGGCCGCGAACTGGGGCTCAGCGACGCCTTCGTCGGCCGCCATCCATTCCCCGGACCGGGCCTGGCCATCCGCATCCCGGGCGAGATTACGCCGGACGCCGTCGAGACCCTGCAACAGGCGGACGCCATCTATCTGGATGAAATCCGCAAGGCGGGTCTCTACGACAAGATCTGGCAGGCCTTCGCCGTCCTGCTGCCGGTCAAGACCGTCGGCGTCATGGGCGACGCCCGCACCTATGAAAAGGTCCTGGCCCTGCGCGCCGTCTCCTCCACGGACGGCATGACCGCCGACTTCTACCAGTTCCCCTGGGACGTTCTGTCCAAGACCGCCACCCGCATCATCAACGAGGTCCGCGGCGTGAACCGCGTCGTCTACGACGTGACCTCCAAGCCGCCCGGGACGATCGAGTGGGAATAATTCGGGCCTTTCGGAAGCTTTCGAGAACGCTTCCGATTTGATCCGTAAGGCCCTGACGTAAAAGTGAATTCTGTCGAGACCCTTCGGAGCCTTTCGGAGGGTCTTTTTTTCGTGATGCCGACCTGTCTGACGGTATCGCGTCCCGTTGCTCCCGTGGAATCCGGCTCATACCGTCACGACCAAGGCGAGCCGATGACGGTATTCTTTTCGCGCAAGACGCTGAAAAGGCGAGAAAATATCGACCTCGAACCGCCGATTTCCAGACCTGTCCGGTGCGAGGAGGTTTTACCGTGCTTACCGATGCCGCTCTGAAGAATTTGAAGCCCAAATCAAAGCCTTACAAGAGTACCGACAGGGACGGCTTGTACGCCTACATCTCGCCTGGGGGAGCGATCTCGTTCCGCTACGACTACCGCTTCAACGGTCGGCGAGAGACGCTCACCCTGGGGCGCTACGGGCGGGGCGGTCTGAGCCTGTCGCAGGCGCGGGAACGTCTGTTCGAGATCAAGCGGACCATCGCGGAGGGCGTGTCGCCCGCCTTGGAGAAGCAGCGCGCCAAGCGTCGTCTGAAAGAGGCGCGCAGCTTCGAGTATGTCGCCCAGCGTTGGATGGACACCGCACCGATGGCGGACAGCACGCGGAACATGCGCCGGTCGATCTTCAATCGCGAGGTGCTGCCGCAGTGGCGCAACCGTTTGCTCAGCGAGATCACTCCCGACGACATCCGGGCGCACTGCAAGACCATCGTGGACCGTGGCGCGCCGGCGACGGCGATCCATGTGCGCGACATCGTCAAACAGATCTACGCCTGGGCCATCCTGCACGGGGAGAAGATCGACAATCCGGCGGACGGCGTGGGGCCGGCGTCGATCGCGACCTTCCGGCCGCGCGACCGCAGCCTGTCGCCGAGCGAGATCCGGATCATGCTGGGGGTTCTCGGAGAGGTGGCGACCCTGCCGACCATCCGGCTCGGGCTGAAGTTCATCCTCCTCAGCATGGTGCGAAAGAGCGAACTGCAGGATGGCGTCTGGCCAGAAGTGGATTTCGAGAACGCCGTCTGGTCGATCCCCGCGGCGCGGATGAAACGGTCCCGGCCCCACAATGTCTATCTGTCGACCCAGATGCTCGACATCCTGATCGCCCTGAAGACCTGCGCGGGGAACTCCAAATACATCCTTCCGTCGCGCTACGACGCGGACGCGCCGATGTCGCGGGCGACCTTCAATCGCGTGACCTCCGCTATCGCCGAGCTGGCGAAGAAGCGAGGACTGCCGTTGGAGCCTTTCACGGTTCATGACCTGCGCCGCACGGCTTCGACCCTGTTGCATGAGATGGGGTTCAACTCGGACTGGATCGAGAAGGGCCTGGCTCACGAGGAGCGGTCGTCACGCGGCGTCTACAACAAGGCGGAGTTCGAGATGCAGCGACGGCATATGGCGCAGCAGTGGTCGGACGCGGTCGAGGCCTGGGAGGCCGGGCGGACGTTCACGCCGGTGCTCAGTGTGCCGGAGGGAGAGGGACCTCGCTTCGATCCGAAGTTCTGACGGGTCGGCTGACGCGTCGGCGGACGTCGGGCGGCGGGGCGCGGCGGATCGGCTGGTTGCGGCGCCGCTCGAGCCAGGCCTCGACCTCGGCTAGGTCCCAGACCACGCAGCGGGGCGTCAGGAGGAACCGCTTCGGAAACTCGCCCCGGCGCTCCATCTCCCAGATGGTGCTGTCGGCGAGCGGCACCATCTGATGCAGTTCAGGCTTCTTGATCGTGCGCCGCAGGGGCGGGGTGGTCTGGCCCATGTCGAACTCCGTCTCTGTCCTCAGGAGAATCGACGCGAAAGCAGGCGATAGATGAAGCCGCAGGCTTACGCCCGGTCGCTTACGGTCGGGATCGACTCTCTCGCGATCACGCCGCCTTCGATCCGCAGCACGAGCTGGCGCGGGTCTGTGTGAGGTCCTCAAGGATGACGCAGTCAGGGCCAGGCCCGCCGGCGCAGGCCGCGTCGCAGTCGGTCACGAGCTTGGCCAGATCGGCTTCCAGCGCCTTCAGTTCGGAAAGCTTGGTCTGGACGTCCTCCAGGTTCCGACGCGCCAGATCGCGGGCGTCGAGGCAGGAGCGGTCGCCGTTCTCCAGCAGATCGACCAGACTGCGGACCTGGTCGATCGGAAACCCGAGCTCGCGGCAGCGGCGGATGAAAGTCAGTCGCTTGAGGTCGGCGTCGCCATAGGTGCGGTGGCCGCCGTCGCGTCGGGCGGCCCGGCGCACCAGGCCGATCTCCTCATAGTAGCGGATCGTCGGAGGGGTGGTCCCACTGCGCCTGGCGAGGGCTCCGATGGAAAGCGCGTGGTCCATGTCGTCATCCGGAAAAAGGGCTTGAAGCTAAAGTTACTTGAAGTCCTACAACGCGTCCACGGAACGGCGGATCGCGCCGTTCAGGAGAGTGAGACATGTTGCCGAAGGACGTCCCAATCGCCTGCACTCTGGGGGCCGGCGACTATCAGGCCCGGATGCGGTGGATCGCGGATCTCAACCAGCGCAGCCTTCAGGGTCATCATCGGGACGACCTGACGCTGCGTATCGACTATGAGGCCGGCGCCCTCGCGGATGTGGAAGAACTGGTCCGTCAGGAAACCGCCTGCTGCGCTTTCCTCGACTTCGAGATCGAGGAGCGCCCAAGCTCGGTCCGTCTCGTCGTCACGGCGCCGGAAGACGCCCGTCTCGCCGCCGACACCCTGTTCGAAGACTTTATCGCCTCGGGTCCGTCGACCCGGGCCCAAACCTGTGGATGCTGTTGATCATGACGTCTCTTACTCCCGGCGCGCCGTTGAACGTCGAGCCCGCCAAGGGCGATGCGAACCAGAAGGCGGTCGGCGTCGGCTCCGTCGTCGCGACCACGGGTGCCGTGCTTGGCTGCGCCGCCTGCTGCGTCGTGCCACTGGCCTTCCCGGTGTTGGCCCTGGGCGCGTCCGGCGCCGTCCTGGCCTGGTTCGCGGGAGCCCATATGTGGATCACCGGTCTTGCCCTGGTGATCGTCCTCGCCGCCTGGGCTTGGCTCGGATGGCGGACGTTCCGCCGCGGTCGTCCGCTGGCGCGCTCGACCGTCATCATGATGATCGGCTCGACGTTGATGCTCGCCCTAGCCCTGATCTGGCCGCGGATCGAACCCGCTCTTATGGCGATGATCCGATGACCTCTGAACAGACGCCGCGGAAGAAGGGCAGGCCGCTTTGGGTGGTGCTCGGCCTGGCCGGCGCCTGTGCGGTCTGCTGCGCCGTGCCGATCGTGATGCTCCTGGCGGGCGGCGCTACGCTCGTTGCCGCAGGCGCGGCCCTGAGTCAGAGCTGGGACGCGATCGCCTGCGGCGCGCTGATACTGATCGTCCTCGGCGCCGCTCTTGTGATGATGCGGCCGAAGCGCCCGGCGCCGTCCTGCAGCGTGGACGGCGCTTGCGGCTGCAAGGAAAAGGCCTGACAGCTCTGGCCGGGTGGCGGCAGTGGTTGGAGCGCCGCAAGGTCTGGACCTCGGATGAACACCTCTGAACTTCGCGACGCCCTGGAAACGCGGCAGGTCTGGATCTACTTCGCCGCCGTGATCGTCGCGGTGGCCGTCGGGCTTCTGGTCCCAAGTACAGAGATCCTTGAGGGGGCGATCAATCCGGCGCTGGCCTTGATGCTGTTCGTCACCTTCCTGCAGGTGCCGGTCGCCGCGCTTGGCCGGGCGCTTCGCGAACTGCGATTCATGGGCGCCTTGCTGGCTGTCAACTTCGTCGCCGTGCCCTTGCTGGTCCTCGGCTTGGTCCAGTTCCTGCCGGCCGATCCTCTGATCCGGTTGGGCGTGCTGATGGTGCTGCTCTGTCCGTGCATCGACTATGTCGTGACATTCGCTCACCTGGGCCGGGCGGACGCCCGATTGTTGCTGGCGTCGACGCCTGTGCTGCTGATCGCACAAATGGCGCTCTTGCCGATCTATCTGCGCCTGTTCCTCGGCGCCGAGGCGGCGGCCTATGTCCAGCCGGGTCCATTCATCCACGCCTTCGTCTGGTTAGTTGCCATCCCCTTCGTTCTGGCGGCGCTTGTCCAGGCATGGGCCGTGCGCAGCGCGACCGGGGATCGGGTCTCGTCAGCGCTTGGCTTGGCGCCCGTGCCCGCGACGGCGCTGGTGTTGTTCATCGTGGTCGCCGCGGTCGTGCCGCAACTCGGGCAAACACTCGACAGAACCCTGAGCGTCGTGCCGGTCTATATCGCCTTCGCCGTCTTGGCGCCGCTTGTCGGATGGGCCGTCTCAGGGTTCGCGCGTCTGACGCCCGAGGCGGGTCGCGCCGTCGCCTTCAGCGCCGGAACCCGCAACTCGCTCGTGGTTTTGCCGCTGGCCCTGGTCGTGCCCGGCGCAATCCCCTTGGTCCCGGCCATTATCGTCACCCAGACGCTGATCGAGTTGGTGGCCGAGCTCCTCTACATCCGGCTCATGCCGAGGCTTGGAAGTCGAACGGCCTGAACACTGTAGGGCGAGGGTCTTGAATATTTCCATAGTTCGACTAATTCGGAATTATGGAAACCGAAGCCTCGATTCTCGCTCTCGCCGCCTTGGCGCAATCAACGCGTCTGGAGGCGTTTCGCCTGCTGGTTCGCCATGAACCCGATGGTCTGCCGGCCGGTGACATCTCCAACCATCTGGCCATTCCGGCGAACACCCTGTCGTCCCATCTCGGCGTCCTGACCCGGGCGGGGTTGATCAAGTCGGAGCGTCGCAGCCGGTCGATCATCTACCGCGCCGATCTGGACCGCCTTCGCGATTTGGTCCTGTTCCTGCTCAAGGACTGCTGCGGGGGCAGGGCGGACCTGTGCGAGCCGCTTCTGGCAGAACTCGCGCCTTGCTGTCCCTGAGGACGCCATGGACGTCGTCATCTATCACAACCCCGCCTGCGGGACGTCTCGCAACGCCTTAGAGCTGATCCGCCACGTCGGGATCGAGCCTCATGTGGTCGAGTATCTCAAGACCCCGCCGTCGCGCGCCATGGTCGCCTGGCTGGCGGAGCAGACCGGCGCCCCGCTGCGCGACCTGCTGCGGGAGAAGGGCACGCCCTTCGCCGAACTGGGTCTCGAGAATCCCGCCCTGACGGATGACCAGTTGCTCGATGCGATCGAGGCCCATCCGATCCTGCTCAACCGTCCGATCGTGGTCAGCCCCCTTGGGGTCCGCCTGTGCCGCCCGTCGGAGGCCGTGCTGGACCTGCTGCCGGCCGAGAACCTGAAGCCCTTCACCAAGGAAGACGGGGAGGTCGTAATCGACGCGGACGGCCAGCGGGTGGCGAGATGACCGACGCGCCCGCCGCTCCGCCGCGCTGCCTGTCGTTCCTCGACCGCTGGCTGACGGTATGGATCTTCGCCGCCATGGCGCTGGGCGTCCTGCTCGGAACCGTGGTGCCGGGCCTGCCCGCCTGGGTCGACAGCCTGTCGGTCGGGACCACCAACATCCCGATCGCCATCGGCCTGATCCTGATGATGTACCCGCCGCTGGCCAAGGTCCGCTACGAGGCCCTGCCGCGCGTGTTCGCCGACAAGCGGGTGCTGGCCCTGTCGCTGATTCAGAACTGGGTTCTCGGCCCGGTGTTGATGTTCGCCCTGGCGGTGATCTTCCTGCGCGATCAGCCGGAGTACATGACCGGCGTGATCCTGATCGGCCTGGCGCGCTGCATCGCCATGGTGCTGGTCTGGAACCAGCTGGCGCGCGGCGACAACCAGTATGTGGCCGGTCTCGTAGCCTTCAACTCGATCTTCCAGATCCTGTTCTTCAGCCTCTACGCCTGGCTCTTCCTCACCGTTCTGCCGCCGTTGTTCGGCCTGCAGGGCAGCGTGGTGGACGTCAGCGTCTGGACCATCGCCGGAGCCGTGCTCGTCTACCTCGGCGTTCCGTTCCTGGCCGGATTCCTGACCCGTCGCAGCCTGATCGCCCGCAAGGGGGCCGACTGGTACGAGCGCCGCTTCCTGCCGCGCATCGGGCCGATCACCCTGATCGCGCTGCTCTTCACCATCGTGGCCATGTTCAGCCTCAAGGGCGGAGAGGTCGTGGCCCTGCCGCTGGACGCCCTGCGCATCGCCATTCCGCTGACGATCTACTTCCTCGTCATGTTCGTCGTCAGCTTCCTGATGGGCAAGCTGATCGAGGCGGACTACCCGCGCACCACGGCCTTGGCCTTCACCGCGGCCTCCAACAATTTCGAGCTGGCCATCGCGGTCGCCATCGCGGCGTTCGGCCTGGCCTCGCCGGTCGCCTTCGCGGCCGTCATCGGTCCGCTGGTGGAGGTGCCGGTGCTGATCCTGCTGGTGTCGGTCGCCCTCTGGATGGGCCGGCGCTGGTTCCCCGACACGGTCCCGCCGGCGGACGCCCCGTGATGGTGGTCCTGTATCTGATCGAAGCGACCGACGCCGGCCTCATCGCCGCGCTGCGGGCCGAAGGCCTGCCTGCGCCGGACGCCGGCCGCTACTTCAGCGCCGATCACTCCGGCGCGGTCGTCGGCTACGTCGGGCTGGAAGGGGAGGGGCGCGACCTGCTGCTCCGCTCGCTGGTCGTGCTCGCCGACCGGAAGGCCTGCGGCCTGGGAAGTCGGGTGCTGGCCGCCGCCGAGATCGTCGCCGGTAACATGGGCGCTGCACGGCTGCACCTGCTCACCACCACGGCCGAACCCTTCTTCGCCCGGAACGGCTACCGGACGGCGAACCGCCAGACGGCGCCGGAGGCGATGCGGCGGACCCGCGAGTTCGCGGGGCTGTGCCCGGCCTCGGCGGCCTATCTGACCAAGGACCTGTGATGACCTTCGCCCGTCTCCGACCGCTGCCCGATCCGGATCATCTGCCGGCCCTGGACAAGGCCTGTCTCTCGGCCGATCCGGCCCGCGGTCTGGGGCCGCACGACCATCCGCCCCGGATTCTGCTCCTATACGGATCGCTGCGCGAGCGGTCCTATTCGCGCTTCTGTGTCGAGGAGGCGGCCCGCCTGCTGCAATGGATGGGATGCGAAACCCGCATTTTCGATCCGTCGGACCTGCCGCTTCCCGGGTCGCCCGGCGACGACGACCACCCGGCGGTGCGCGAGCTGCGCGAGCACGCCCTGTGGTCCGAAGGCATGGTCTGGTGCAGCCCCGAACGGCACGGCCAGGTCTCGGGCCTGATGAAGCTCCAGATCGACCATCTTCCTCTGAGCCTGGGCGGGATGCGGCCGACGCAGGGGCGAACCCTGGCCGTCATGCAGGTCTCGGGCGGGTCGCAGAGCTTCAACGCCGTCAACACCCTGCGGCTTCTGGGCCGCTGGATGCGGATGATCACCATCCCCAACCAGTCGAGCGTGGCCAAGGCCTTCCAGGAGTTCGACGACGCCGGGCGGATGAAGCCGTCCGCCTACTATGAGCGCATCGTCGACGTGATGGAGGAGCTGGTGCGCTTCACCATCCTGACCCGGCCGCACGCCGCCCAGCTGGTGGACCGGTACTCCGAACGCAAGGCGGCCGGGGTTCGGGTCGACACCGCGACCGACCTCTCCTCCGTCGCCATCGCCGCACAGTGAGCGACGACGCTAGAGCGTGGTCCTGAGAGATGGGTCGATTGATTTTCGCCAGTCCTCTCCGACGCTGGCGGCGTCGGCGAACTCCGGCCATCGGGCGACCGCGTCGCGGACCTCCTGGACGATCGCCCGGGCCCGGCGCGCGTTGATCGAGGCGGTGCGGGCGCTGGCGTCGAAGTCGTCGAGGGTGAAGCCGTCGCGCTTGCCGTTCATCGCCATCTGGTGGCGCGCCGTCCACAGGCCGGTCGGGTTGTAGCTCCAGGTGATGTCATAGGCCGGCGACAGCGACCAGGCGCCGGACCGGTCCATCAGGAAGGCGATGTTCTTGACGTGGTCGTCCTGGTTGCGGGCGATGATGTTGAAGACCATGCGCCGGTACTGTTCCTCGATCGCCGCCATCGGCAGGCCGAGTTGGCGGATGACCAGGAAGGCCTGCTCATAAGCGTAGGCGTTCGGATCGCAGAAGTCGTAGTGGGCCAGGGCCGCCAACGATTGCATATGAAGCTTGCCGCCGCCCGGCAGGCGATCGAACCGCTTGGTCATGAAGTGGCGCCGGCCGCCTTCCTCGAGCAGGCGGCATTCGGCCACCTGGACGCCCGCCGCCGCGGCCATCCGGGCGTAGGCGTATTCGACCGCGCCATAGCCTTCGGGATCGGCCAGCTCCCGGTCCTTGTTGTTCTTCACCCCGTCGAACTTCAGCAGCCAGTAGTCGAAGCCGTCGCCGGCCTCGACCTGACCCGAGCGGACTTCGTTGGTGGCCGCGTTCCAGGCGATCACCGCCTTGGCCCGGGCGCCGCCGGCCGAGGTGCCGACGCGCAGGATCTCCCGCAGGGCGTCGGCCTTCTTGCTGTCGGCGAATGACGCCTGCAGATCGTTGCGGTGGCTGAGGACCTCGGACGCCAGTTCGACGAGGGCGTCGATCTGGATCCTGGCGGCCTTGCGGGGGCGGGGCCCGACCGCGGGCGCGAACTCCAGCGCGCCCATACCGCGCGCGCCCGTGTAGCAGAGGCGCTCCACGGCGTTGAAACTCTCCGGCGTCCGTCCCTGGGTCGCCAGCCAGGCGTCGATCAGGGTGTTGCCGTATTTGTCGGGGAGGGCGTCCGCCAACAGGCCGGGCAGGCCGTGGAAACTCTCCCGGTTGAGCCCGGGAAAACTGAACACCTGCGCCCCCAGGGGCATGGTCAGCGGCGCTACCTGGATGCCGCTGCCCGCGAAGGCCGGGTCATAGGCGAAGGCGGCGACCTCGGCGCCGTCCTCCAGCGAGACGGCTCCGATCCGGCGGCCCCACAGGCGGACTTCGGCGACGGTGGTCATTGTTCGTCGCCCCAGGTCCAGGGCGCGGCGGCGCCGGCGTCGCGGCCCTCGTCGGCGTCCGGCCGGGCGCGCTGCCGGGTCTTGCCGTGGCGCTCCAGCAGGTCGATCGGATTGGGCGGCGTCTCGGGCAGAAGGCGTTCGAGCCCCTCCAGCCTGTCCAGGGCGCGCAGGCAGCGGACCAGATTGGCCACCTGGACAGAGCCGCCGTCCTCGAGCCGTTCGATGGTCCGCTTGGAGACGCCGGCGGCCTGGGCGAATTGCGCCTGGGTCATCCCGCGCGTCAGGCGCGCATCGGCCATGCGACGGCCGAACTCGGCCAGGGCTACGTCATCGGTCGTGAGATTGGTGATCTTCATAATTCGCCACTTTCGGCGACTTATATAGGCTTTAAAGGGTTAAGTCGTCAATAATGGCGACTTGTGATTACGGCGTGTAACTCGTCATTTGTGGCGAATTATCCAGCAATAGCCCTCATAAGTCGTCACAAGTGGCGACTTGCGGCAGGCTACAATTAAGCGCCCGCTCTCGCGACCCCCAAGCCTACGACCGTAGGCCGGCGTCAGCCGGCGGCCGCCGCCTTCGCGCCCGACCTGGACGCCCGGAGGAACCCGACCACGAGAACGAGCACGGTGAGCAGCTGAACGAGGACGCCCTCCAGGGTCGGATACAGGCCGAGGATTTCGATGCGGGGACTCCAGGCGACCGGATGGACGTCGATCCAGCCTGCTTCCTGCAGGGCGGCGACGCCCTTGCCGACCAGGACGACCGACAGGACCGCCATCAGGATCGAGCTGAGAGAGAAGAACCGACCGATCGGCAGGCGCTTGCTGTAGGTCAGCAGGGCCCAGGCCACGACCGCGAGCACGGCGACGGCCGACAGGGCGCCGGCCAGCATGCCGAGGTGACCGCCCTGGCTCCAGATGGCGGCGTAGAACAGGATGGTCTCGAACACCTCGCGGTAGACCACCACGAAGGCGAGCAGGAACAGCAGCCAGGCGGATCGGCCCGACAGGGCCCTGGAGAGCTTGTCGCGGATATAGGTCTGCCAGGCGTCGGCGTGCGATTTGCCGTGCATCCAGATGCCGACGGAGACGAGCACCGCGCCGGCCAGCAGCGAGCCGAAGCCCTCGGTCAGCTCGCGGCTCGCGCCGCTGATCGCGATCAGGAAGGTGGCCGCCGCCCAGGTCGCGCCGCCCGCCGCCAGGGCTGCGATCCAGCCGCCATGCACGTAGCGCAGCGCCTCGGGGCGCTCCGCCTTGCGCAGGAAGGCGATCATGGCGACCACGATCAGCAGGGCCTCCAGCCCTTCGCGCAGGAGGATGGTGAAGGCGCCGGCGAAGCTGGCGACATTGTCCGCCTTCTGGGGGGCGAGGGCCCGTTCGGCGGTGTCGAGCAAGGCGTTGAGGCGTTCGACCTGGGCCTCGACCTCGCTGGTCGGGGCGCCCCGTCCAATGGCGGCCCGCAACCCGGTCATGGCGGTTTCGACCCGGCGCAGCAGGGCGCCGTCGCGGGCGCCGAGCGCCGGCTCCACGGGCTCGAAGCCGTCGAGATAGGCCGATAGCGCCAGGTCGGCGGCCTGTTTGCGGTCGCCCGCGCGATAGGCCGTCAGGCTCTCGGTCAGGCGTGTGCGGGCGAGCGTGAGCGCGCCGCCCGAGGCCGGCGACGCCGCCTCCGGATGCCGGCGCAGATAGGCGGTGACGGCGCGGGCCTTGGTCTCGCCGATGCGCGACGCCAGGTCGGCGGGCGTGGTCTGGGTGACCGCCGCCAGGGTGGGGAAGGCGGCCCGGATCGCCGGATCGCTCTCCCACAGGCGCTGGCCTTCGGCGGCTTCGGCCTCGGTGAAGGCGAAGCGTCCGACATAAAAGGCCAGGGCCCAGCGATCCTCGGCCGGCAGATGCGCGAAACTGGCCATCGCCGTGCCGTCCAGGCCCTGGTCGATCACCTGATAGAGGCCGAAGACGCTGCGCTGGCGGGCCCGCTCGACGCCGGCGAAGGCGATGGGCGCGGGGTCCAGCCCCTGAGCGCCTTCGCCGTCGGCGCGGCCCGTGACGCCGTGGCAGACGGCGCACTGCTCCTGATAGAGGGCCTGCCCCCGGGCGAGATCGGGCGGGAAGGACGGCGCCAGCGGGCTCGGATAGGCGGCGAGCAAGGCCGCGGCCAGGGTCTTGGCCTGGGCGGCGACCGCCTTTGGCGCGGCCTTGTCGCGGATGCGGGCCTCCAGGGCGGCGGCGTCGCGCACGAGCGCAGCCTTGCCGGCGGTCGCGGGCAGGGCGTCGATGCGGGTGCGGATCTGGCCCGCGAACTCGGTCATCTCGCCGTATTCGGCCGGGTTGACGATCTGGCCATTGGCCACCGCGCCGGCGTAGTCGACCGACACATAGTCCAGCAACCGCCAAGCGACCTGGGCCTCCGAGGCGGCGGGCGCCTGGGCCTGGACGGGAGCCGGAGCCCCAAGGACCAGGGTCAAGAACAGCAACTGAAGAAGACGACGCATGACGAGCCTAACTGTGAACGGCTCGCATTATCACTGGTGCGTCAGGGTGTCGCGCTCGAAAGTGAAGCGCGCCGGCCCGCGTCATGCCCGTCACCGCAGAACGCGTGGTCATGCAGCACCTCGATGACCTTGCAGGCGGAAACCCGGCCGCCGGCGCATTCGGCCGTCATGCGCGACAGCTCCGTCTTGAGCGCCTCAAGTTGAGCGATCTTCTCTGTGACGTCGCTCAGATGGCGTTCGGCGATCGCATTGGCCTCGCCGCAAGCCCGGTCGGGATGATCCGACAGGTCGAGCAGGGACCGGATCGAGTCGATGTCGAACCCGAGCTGGCGCGCATGACGGATGAAGGAGAGCCGGCGCACGGCGGCGTCGTCGTATAGGCGGCGATCGCTGGCGGTGCGCGGCGGCGCCGGCGAGAGACCGATCTGCTCATAGAAGCGGATGGTCGGGACCTTCACGCCGGTGGCGGCGGCCAGCTTGCCGATGGGGCGAAGGGAAGGGGCGGCGGGGAACGAGGACATGGGCTGGAAATAGACGCTTGATCCTCTAGCGGCTAGAGGATGCACAAGGGTGTACGAGACCACGGAGCCCTCATGACCGAACCCCTGACCCAGGATGTCCCCGCCGCCTCGGGCTGCGGCTGCGGCGCGCCCGTGAAGTTCGACGGCGCCTCGCCGGCCTATCGCCGCATCCTGCTGGCTGTGATCGCCATCAACGCCGTCGCCTTCGTCGCCGTCGCCGGCGGAGCGCTGGTGCAGGGCTCGGCCTCCCTCGGGGCCAATGCGCTGGACTTCCTCGCCGACAGCGCGACATATGCCATCAGCCTGTGGGCCATCGGCAAGTCGGTGCGGGTGCGCTCGGGCGCGGCGCTCGTGAAGGGCGCCAGTCTGGCGCTGCTGGCGGTGTTCATCCTCGGCTTCGCCGTCTGGCGCGCGGTGTCCGGCGCGCCGCCCGAGGGGACGGTCATCACCGGGCTCGGCCTGTTCGGCTTCGTCGCCAATGCGGTGGCGGCCCTGCTGCTGGTGCGCCATCGCGACGGCGACGCCAATGTCCGCTCCGTCTGGCTCTGCACCCGCAACGACCTGATCGAGAGCCTGGTGGTCGCTGCGGCGGGCGGATTGGTCTGGCTCACGGCCTCGCGCTGGCCCGACCTGATCGCCGGCGTCGTCCTGGCGCTCGTCTTCCTGCAGTCGGCCTGGTCAATCATCCGCCAGTCGCAGGCCGAGCTGAGGGCGGCGGGATGACGGCGACCTTCACCCCGGCGCTCGGTCACAGCTGGTTGAGCGACGTCTACGACCCCGCGATCGCCCTGCTGACGCGGGAGCGGGTCTGGCGTTGCGCCCTGGTCGAGGCGCTGGATCCGCGCGCCGGCGAACGCATCGTCGACGTCGGCTGCGGCACCGGCACCCTGGCCGCCCTGATCAAGGAGCGAGCGCCGGCGAGCCAGGTGCTCGGGATCGATCCCGACGAAGACATCCTCGACCGGGCGCGCGCCAAGACCCGGTCGCGCGGCGTCGACGTCGACTTCGCTCAGGGCTACGCCCGGGACGTGGGCCGGATCGTGGGCGACGCCGGCGCCGACAAGATCGTCTCGAGCCTCGTGTTCCACCAACTGCCGCTGCCGGAAAAACGCGCCGGCCTGGCCGCCTGTCTGCGCGCGCTCAAGCCGGGCGGTCGTCTGCACATCGCCGACTACGGCCTGCAACGGACAGCCGCGATGCGCACGGCGTTCCGCATCATCCAGGCGCTGGACGGCCACGCGGACACCCAGCCCAACGCCGACGGCGTGATCCCTGTCCTGCTCGCCGAGGTCGGGTTCACAGAAATCGAGGAGACGACAGTTTTTCCAACCCCGACCGGATCCATCTCCCTCTACCGGGCGGTGCGGCCCTGACCGGTCGTCGCAGACAGACTTGGCCCGGCCCGGTCAGGTGAACAGGGCCGGACCAGATGGTTCCCTGTACTGTGTAACGCATTGCTCCCCGAAACGAACAAAAGTATGCAGCTGGCGATGACCTGGTCGATGACGACATGGGCGAGACTGGTGTTGGCGGCGACCTTGGTGGTCGCAGCCTTCTTCGTCGTGCCGGTCGCCGACGCCGCGACCTGCATACCGGAACTCCCGGCGGCGCACGCTTCCGTGGATCATGATCCAAGTCAGGGCGATCATACCGGCTCCGCCGAACACGGCATCTGCGCGCACGGCCATTGCCATCACACCGCCTCCGCGCGGGCCGAGGCGGGGGACGATCTTCCCCTGCAGGTCTATTCGCGACCCGTGCATGCCTTCCCCGTCAGCGAGGTGCGGGCCTCCATCGCCCCCGATGGCCTGATCCGACCGCCCAGAGCCTGACACGGCGACCGCGCGTCCGCGCGGGCTCTCTCGTGTCACTCCCTCTGGAAGATGAATCATGCCTCCCTCATATCGTCGGCCGCCGCGCTTTGCGCTCGGCTGCGCGCTCGCCGCCTTCGCGGCTGTGCTGGCCAGCCCCGCCTGGGCTGACCCCGCCCCTTCGTTCGCCGAGCTCCTCGCCCGACTGGATCAGACCCCTGCGACACTGGAAGCCGGGGCGCTCGTGGACGCCGCGGAAGCGCGGGCTCGGCAGGCGCGTGTCCGCCCCAACCCGACCCTCGCCCTGGACGCCGAGAATGCGTTCGGAAGCGGTCCCTTCTCGGGTTATGACAACGCCGAGACCACGCTTTCCATCACCCAGGATCTTGAGCTCTGGGGCCGGCGTACGGCTCGGATCAATGCAGCTCGCGCGGATGCGGGAACCGCGTCGCTGCGGCGGGACCTCGCCGTAGTCGACGCCGCCGGACGGTTGGCGCTGGTCTACGCCGACGCCGAAGCGGCCGAACGTCGCGCGATGCTGGCGGAAGAGACTCTGAGCCTTACCTTGGCCGACGCCCGCGCCGCCCTCGTGCTGGTGGAGGAGGGGCGCGAGCCGCTTCTGCGCGGCATCCAGGGCGAGAGCGAAGCGGCCGCCGCGCGCGCTGGTCTCGATGAAGCCATCGCCGAACGGGACGCCGCCTTCGCGCGACTAACGGCCGTGGCCATGCTCATCGAGCCGGTGACGACCATCGAGGCCAGCCTGTTGGACCTGGCACCGGCGGCCGCGCTTGCGCCGACGGACCAGACGCCGACGGTGCGCGTTGCCGAGGCTGAGCGCTCGGCCGCCGAAAGCCGCATCGCGGTCGAACGCACCAGGTCGCGACCGGACGTCAGCGCCAGCGTCGGCCTTCGCCGCTACGAGGCAGAAGACGCGACGGCGCTGACGTTCGGCCTCAGCCTGCCCCTGCCGTTGTTCGATCGGAACCGCGGCAACATCGAAGCCGCCCAGGCGGACTTCAGGGCGGCCGACGCCCGGCTGATGACCGCCCGCCAGGAAGCCCAGGCGGACCGGGCCGCAGCACAAGCCCGCCTCCGCGCCTCAGTCAGCCGCGTCAACGCCGCCGACGCCGGGGTGACCTCCGCCGAAGAAGCCTACCGCCTCTCGCGGATCGGCTTTGAGGCGGGCCGGATCTCGCAACTCGAGCTTCGCGCAACCCGCACCGCCCTAGTCAACGCCAGAACCGCCGCCGTGGACGCCCGCCTCGCCCGGGTCCGCGCGGAAATCGATCTCGCGCGCCAGGACGGCCGCGCCCCCTTCCTAGGAGCCCAATGATGCGCAAGCCCACTTCCAACAAGACCTTGCTGATCGGCGGGGTCGCCGCCCTCGTCATCCTCGGGGCCGGGGGTCTTTACCTCGCCGTGGGACGGTCGGATCCGCCCGCCGCCGAAGGCGCGGCGGCTGAAGGCGAAGCCGGTCACGCCGAAGAGGAGGGTGGTCACGCCGAAGGCGAGGCCGAAGCTCCGGAGGGTTTCGTCGCTCTCAGCGCGGCCCAGGCCCAGGCCGCCAGTCTGGTCGTTGTCGGCGTCGGTCGGGGCGGGGGCGCCGAGACCCGGCTCTCCGGTCGCGTCGAACCCATGACCGATGCCCGCGCCGCTGTCGCCGCTTCCGTCGGCGGACGGGTGGAACGGGTGCTGGTGGCGCCCGGCCAGTCCGTTCGGATCGGCCAGCCCCTGGCCAGCCTCGTGAGCGGCGACGCGGCCACCTTCCGCGCCGACGCGGACGCGGCCGCTGCTCAGTCCGAGGCCGCGCGCCAGGCCTATCAGCGCAACAGCAATCTCGCCGACCAAGGCGTCGTCGCCCGGCAAGAGGTCGAGGCGTCCCGGGCGCAACTGCTGAGCGCCGAGGCGGCGGCCCGCGCGGCGCGCGCGCGGTCGAGCGCGGCCGGGTCGCCCAACGCCGCCGGACGGCTGAGCGTGAACAGTCCGATCGCCGGCGTGGTCACCAGCGTCCAGGTTGGCCCAGGCGGCTTCGTCCCGCAGGGCGGCGTGATCGCCGAGGTGACAAACCCAGGCCGCGTCGAACTCGTGTTCAACGCGCCGCCGCACCTGGCCGCCCTTGTCCGGGCCGGCTCCACCTTGCGCGTCAGCAGCCCCGCTGGCGACTTCGATGCGGTCGTCACCGGCGTCGCGGCCGGGGCCGGCGCCGAAAGCGGCGCCACCGTGATCCGAGCCCGACCGATGGGGGCGAGCCTGCCGCCCGCCGGTTCCGCGGTCACCGGCGCGATCGTGACCGGCGAGGCCGCCGGCGGGCTGACTGTCCCGACGGAGGCGATCCAGACCGTGGACGGCGCCAGCGTCGTCTTCGTTCAGGTCCCGAACGGCTTCCAGGCGCGCCCCGTGCTCGTCGGCCGTCAGGCCGGGGGACGCACGGAAATCCTGCGCGGCTTGGACGGGTCCGAACGGGTCGCCGGCGCCAACGCCTTCCTCCTTAAAGCCGAACTCGCCAAGGGCGAGGCCGAGCACGGCCACTAAGGGGACGCGCGCATGTTCAAATTCATCATCGAGCTGTCGGTCAAATTCCGATGGTTCATCGTCCTGGCCACGGCGCTCGTCGCGGCGTACGGGCTTCTCGAACTGACACGGCTGCCGATCGACGCCGTGCCGGACATCACCAATCGCCAGGTTCAGGTGACCACCGTCGCCCCGGCCCTGGCCCCCGAGCAGATCGAACGGCAGGTCACCTATCCGATCGAGACCGCCATGGCCGGCATTCCGGGTCTGACCTCCACACGATCGCTGAGCCGCAACGGCTTCAGCCAGGTGACCGTCATCTTCACCGACCAGACGGACATCTACTTCGCCCGTCAGCAGGTGGCCGAGCGACTGGCGCAGGCGCGCGAGACGATGCCCGAAGGCGTCGAACCGGCGCTGGCGCCCATCACCACCGGCCTTGGCGAGGTGCTGATGTGGACGGTCGATTACAAGCCGTTCAACAGCGCCAATCTGGCCAAGCCGGGTCAGACCGGCTGGCAGGCCGGTGGCGTCTATCTGACGCCGGAAGGCGATCTCCTCGCCACCCCGCAACAGCGCGCCACCTATCTGCGCACCATACAGGACTGGATCATCGCTCCGCAGATGCGGACGGCGCCCGGCCTGGCCGGCGTCGACACCGTCGGCGGCTATGTGAAGGAATACGCGGTTCGTCCGGACACGGCGCGTCTGTCGGCCTACGGTCTCGGGATGGGCGACCTCATCCAGGCGCTCGACCGGGCCAACACCCAGGCCGGGGCCGGCTATGTGCAACGTGCGGGCGAGGCCCTGACCGTTCGCACGGACGCCCTGGCGTCAACCGTCGAGGACCTCGCCCAGGCGCCTGTTGTCAATCGAAACGGCCTCGTGGTCCGCGTCGCCGACGTCGCCACCGTCGAGGTCGGCCAGGCGCCGCGTCTGGGCGGCGCCAGCCGCGACGGACACGAAGCGGTCTTGGGGACCGCCCTGATGATCGCGGGCGGCAACAGCCGCACCGTGGCCCAGGCCGCCGGAGACCGGCTCGAGGAGGTGCAGAAGACCCTGCCCCCCGGCATCGAGGCGGTGACGGTGCTGGACCGGAGCGCCCTGGTGAACTCCACCATCGCCACGGTGGCGCGCAATCTGACCGAAGGCGCGCTGCTGGTCATCGTCGTGCTCTTCCTGCTGCTCGGCAACATCCGGGCGGCGAGCATCACGGCGTTGATGATCCCGATCAGCTTCCTGTTCGCCGTCATCGGGATGAACCGGTTCGGCATCAGCGGCAATCTGATGAGCCTCGGCGCGCTGGACTTCGGTCTGCTCGTCGACGGCGCCGTGGTTGTGGTCGAGAACACCCTGCTGATGCTCAGCCAGAAGCGGGCGGAGGCCGGGCGCATGCTGACCCGGCACGAGCGTCTGGGCGTCGCCGCAGCGGCGGCGCGCCAGATGGTCAAGCCGGCCGCCTTCGGTCAGCTGATCATCCTGCTGGTCTTCACCCCCCTGCTGATGCTGGAAGGCGTCGAGGGCAAGACCTTCATCCCGATGGGCGCGACGGTCATGCTCGCCCTGGTCGGCGCCTTCATCTTCTCCTTCACCTTCGTGCCGGCGATGACGGCGCTCCTGGTGCGGGATCCCAAGACGGTCGAGGTCGACGACCACGGCCGCGCCCACGAGCACGAGACCTTCCTGCTGCGCCACGCGCGCCGCTGGATCGCTCCGGCCATCCGCACGGCCGTCGATCGTCCGAAGATCGTCCTGCTCTCCGCGCTCGGCGCCCTCGTCGTCGGCGGCGTCACCTTCACCACCCTCGGCCGGGAGTTCATCCCGACCCTGGACGAGGGCGACATCGCCATGCAGGCGCTGCGGGTTCCGTCGGCGTCGCTCGAGCAGTCGCTCGCCATGCAGATGGCGATCGAGCGGGCGATCAAGGCCCAGCCGGAAGTGGAGACCATGTTCTCGCGGACCGGCACCGCCGAAGCGGCGGTGGATCCCATGCCGCCCAACATCTCCGACAGCGTCATCGTCCTGAAGGACCGCAAGGACTGGCCCAACCCGGGTCTGGAGAAGGAAGAGCTGATCGCTCGCTTCGAGGACGTCGCGTCGCGGCAGATCGGCAACAACTTCGAATTCAGCCAGCCGATCGAATTGCGGTTCAACGAGCTGATCTCCGGGGTGCGGACCGATCTGGCGGTCATGGTATATGGCGACGACTTCGCCACCATGCAGCGGGTCGCCGACCAGGTGGCCAACGCCCTGCGCCAGACGAACGGGGCGGCCGACGTGCGGGTGGAACAGGCGTCCGGCCTGCCGACCCTGACGATCAGCGTGGATCGCTTCGCCGCGGCCAGTTACGGCCTGTCGGCGGCCGACGTCTCCGAAGCCGTGTCCGCCGCCATCGGCGGCGCCGAGGCGGGCCGCATCTTCGAGGGCGACCGGCGCTTCGACGTCGTGGTCCGTCTGCCGGACGCCGCGCGCAATGATCCGGCGGCGCTCGCGGCCTTGCCGATCGTGTCCTCGACCGGCGTGACCGTGCCCCTGTCCTCGGTCGCGCGCATCCAGAGCGCCGAGGGACCGAACCAGATCAGCCGCAACGACGGCAGCCGACGCATGGTGGTCCAGGCCAATGTGCGAGGTCGTGATCTGGGCGGCTTCGTCACCGACGCCCAGAGGTCGGTCGATCAGGTTCAGCTCCCCCCGGGCGTCCGCCTGGACTGGGGCGGCCAGTTCGAAAACCTCAAGCGCGCCGAACAGCGGCTGGGCCTGGTCATCCCGATCGTCTTCGTCCTGATCGGCGTGTTGCTGTTCATGGCGCTGGGCTCCTTCGCCGAGGCCGGTCTGGTGTTCGCCTGCGTGCCGCTCGCCCTGGTGGGCGGGGCGCTGGCGCTGCTCCTGCGCGGCATGCCGTTCTCCGTCTCGGCGGCGGTCGGCTTCATCGCCGTCTCCGGCGTGGCGACGCTCAACGGCCTGGTTCTGATGCAGGCTATCCGCGAGCGGCTCCAGGCGGGCCTGCCCCCCCGCGACGCCGCCATCGAGGGCGCGTCCAGCCGCCTGCGCGCGGTGCTCACCACCGCGATGGTGGCGATCGTCGGATTCATTCCGATGGCCATCGCCCACGGCGCCGGGGCCGAGGTCCAGAAGCCGCTGGCGACCGTGGTCATCGGCGGCCTGATCACCGCCACCGCCCTGACCCTGCTGGTCCTGCCGACCTTCGCGGCGAGGGCGGTGCGTCACCGCAAGGACGAAGGGATCGAGGACTGATGGCCCGGACCCAGGATGACCGTCGGCAGCGCCGGACGCTGCTGACGGTTCTCGGCCTCAACGCCGGCCTGGCGGCGGCGCTCGGAATCGGCGGCGTGTCGGCCGATTCCAGCGCCTTGCTGGCCAATGCGCTGGATAACGCCTCGGACGCGGCGGTCTATCTGATCAGCTTTCTGGCCATCGGGCGGACAGGAGGCTGGAAGCGGGGCGCCGCGAGGGTGTCGGGGGTCATGCTGCTGGTCTTCGCCGCCGGCGTCCTCGTCGATGCCGTGCGCCGCGTGATCACCGGGACCGAGCCGATCGGTCCGACCATGATGGCGCTCGCCCTGGTCGCCGCCGTGGTCAATCTGATCTGCCTGCAGCTCATCCGCCGCCAGCACAGCGGCGACGCCAACATGAAGGCGGCCGAGACCTTCAGCTTCAACGATTTCGCGTCCAACGGCGGCATCCTCGTCGCCGGCGGTCTGGTCCTCTGGCTCGACCAGGCCTGGCCCGACCTCGTCGTCGGCGTTCTCGTCGCGGCGATCGCGATCAAGGGCGGCGTCGAGATTCTCCGCGACGCCAACGCCGCCTCCGACCACCCACAGGAACGCGCTTCATGACCAACCACGACCATTCCAACGGGCACGCTCACGACCACACCGCCGGGGCCAACGCCCGGCAGCTCACCATCGCCCTGGCGCTGACCGGGACCTTCCTGATCGTTGAGGTCATCGGCGGCCTGGTGTTCAACAGCCTCGCCCTGCTGTCGGACGCCGCGCATATGTTCACCGACGCGGCGGCCCTCGCCATCGCGCTGTTGGCGATCAAGATCGGCCAGCGGCCGGCGGATGAGAAACGCACCTTCGGCTACAGGCGGTTCGAGATCCTGGCGGCGGCGTTCAACGCCGTGCTGCTCTTCGTCGTCGCCGGTTACGTCCTCTACGAGGGGATCAAGCGCATTCTGGATCCCGAGCCCGTCGGCTCGATCGGCATGCTGATCGTCGCCGCCGCCGGCCTGGTGATCAATCTGATCTCCATGCGCATCCTGTCGAGCGGCAAGGATCGCAGCCTCAACGTCAAGGGCGCCTATCTCGAGGTCTGGGCGGACATGCTCGGCTCGCTCGGCGTCCTCGTCGCCGCCGTCGTCATCACCGTGACGGACTGGCGCTGGGTCGATCCGATCGTCGCGATCGCCATCGGCCTGTGGGTCCTGCCCCGCACCTGGATCCTGCTGCGCGACACCACCCACATTCTGCTGGAGGGCGCCCCGCGCGGCGTGGCCCTGTCGGACGTGCGGGTCGCCATCCTCAGCCCCGCGAACTTGTGGCGCTCCTCGCTGTTGCTGAAGAAGGTGTTGAGCATCTCGACCAGGTTGCTCTGCTTGGTCGCCACAGGCTGCCGCAGCTCCAGCGACAGGATCAGGCTGACGAGCACCGGGATCTGCAGGGTGTCGAGGTCGCGGGGCTCCATCCATCAGCGCATTCCGTTCCTGAAGGCCTACACCGTCTTCAATGTCGACCAGATCGAAGCCTTGCCAGAGCGCTACGGCGAACCCGAAGTGATCGACATCAATCCGGATGAGAGGATCGCCCGCATCGACGCCTTCTTCAGACACTGCGGCGCCGAGATCCGGCACGGCGGCGGCAGCGCCTACTACGCCCCGGGTCCGGACCATGTGCAGATGCCGCAGTTCGAATGTTTTGAGACGGCGGACGCCTACTACAGCACCCTCGGCCACGAGATGACGCACTGGACGCGCCATCCCAGCCGTCTCGACCGGGACTTCGGCCGCCAGCGCTTCGGCGACTCCGGTTACGCGCGTGAGGAGCTCGTCGCCGAACTGGGGGCCGCCTTCCTCTGCGCGGACCTCGGGCTCGCCCTGGAACCGCGCGAGGACCATTCGGCCTATATCGCCAACTGGCTGCACGTCCTGAAGGACGATGTACGGTTTGTCGTCTCGGCCGCCTCTCATGCGCAGAAGGCCGTCGATCACCTGAAGGCGCTTCAGCCTCCGCCCTGAGGCTGATTACCCGCCCGATTGCGGCGACCCAGAACTTGCCAGAACCGCAATGGACTACGCTGCGGACTCACCGAGTTGGGCCGCAATGGCCTCAGTCAGCGCCGACACCGCGATCACGACGGTTTCCAGAAGAGTACGCCCCTGGATCACTGCCGGGGCTTTCGGATCGGCGGAACACCTCCTCTCGATTTGAACAAGGTCGCAGATGTGCTGCAGCTCGAGTGCGACCACTGCTATGTCGCGTTCGAGGCCTTCCAAGCGCTGATCGGAGAGCAGGTCGAAGCCATCACCAAGTTCGAGACAAAGAACGCTTCCAAAACGAAGGCCGTCTGAATGTTGAACCAAAGATGCCCGACCAGAGTTGGTTCGAAGAAAAGCCAGTCGATCCCTCTCTGCAAAGCATCGGCGGTGACACGCTCGCCGCGAGGTCCTGACGCAAATGCGATCGGGTTGGGATCGCGATCGCCACGGACGCGCGGACTGAAATCGCCTGGCTCGAACCACTCCGTTCGCCATAAGGCTCCGGCGATCCGGAACCCGTCGCCGCCCAAGCCCAACTTCCGTCTGGGGGCGATCCGGCCCTCATGCGTGTCGCGATTGTTCTCGAGGCTGTACCCCTCTTCGGGCCAAGAGAAGCTCGGCGCCTCATCCGCCTCGACAACTCGCTCGTGGTAGCTGGATAGATAGAGTTTCATCGAACGAGCAGCGAGATAGTCGGCGAGAAACTCTGCGCGGATCTCCAGTCGAACCGGGCGATCTTCATCGCGGATGAGGCGTACGACCTCCGCCCAGCCTTCGTCAGGCCGGAACCAGGTGTCGCCATCCCGGCTCAGACGGAGGGCAAGGACCAGATCAGGGTGAAGGTGCCAGACGCCGTCCGCCGCGCCTTCGAGGTCTTGATCTATGACGAGGTTGATCCCCAGCGGCCCGTCGAAGCGATTGTCCAAGTAGACGTCGGCGGGATGGTACTCTCCGTTCCAGACGAAGGCGCGATGAGGCTGGAGGCTCAGGTCGCCCCAGTTCAGACGTGCCGCGCTTTCCTCTTTCCCGGCGTAAACCGCCAAGGTGGCGACACCCGCAAAGCGCTTCGCCGATCTCAGGTCCTCCGGTGCGTCCAGATCAACATCGTGGTTGGCTCTAAGGGGGATCCAAGATTGGCCCGCGACGGCTGGAACGTCGCCCATTTCGAAGTAGGCTTTGCGACACCGCGGCAGCCGGCTGCAGTGGGCCAGCGCAGAAACCGGCGCCGTCGGGGCAGCTGAGGCGCCGCTGCATTTCGGTTTGAATGAGCGAGGCCTCATCAATGTTTTCGCCAAGGATGTCGGTCGCCTTCAGGCGTGGGAACAGCGCATCTGGGCTGCTCACAGCGTGGCTGAAGACGGCGGCGTTTCCGCCGAGCTCTTCCAGGTTCAGATGATGGTGAACCCGGCGGATACAACTGCCCCGGAGCATGCATTGCCAGAAATGCTGGGTGCGTTCGAGGCGACCTTCCGAGATGTGTTCGGAAGCGAAATTCTGCGCCCACATCAGTCAGTCGATGATCTGCTAAGACGATCGCACCGGTTCGCGCGCGCCCTTCGCGACCGGTCGATCGAGGCCGAGGCGACGCCGCGCCGGACGCGGGGCGTGACCCGCAAGGCCGAGCGCATACCGGTGCGCAAGATGCGAGAGCGGTTCGCGGCGGGGCAGGGGCCGTTGCCCGAGGTGCTCGCCGTCGCCTATCGGGCCGCGCTCACGGCGGGCGGCGGCGAAGCGCCCTGGCTGGACGCGCTCCGGACGCGTGAGCTGGCCATCCGGCGGACCCTGGTGGCCGAGGCCCTTCGTTTGTCGCGATCGGAGCAGCCCCGGGACCGCGCCCTCGCCGCTCTGGTGGAACGGTTCGTGCGGGAACGGCCGGCGCCGATGACCCGGGATCAGGCGCTGCGACAGGGACGGGAGGCCCGGCGCGATGCCGGCCGGACGCATGACCGATAGATCGGACATTGCAGCTGGGGTATTGCGTTTGCGAAGTGTCAGAAGTTGACCTATATTTCTGACATAGAGGTTGTGATGCAAACACTCGCCGATCAGATCATGGAACGCGCCTCGACGCTGCCGGAAGGCACGCCGATCGCCGCCAAGGCGTTGCTGCATCTGGGCAGCCGCGCAGCGGTGGACCAGGCCCTGTCGCGGCTGGTGCGCCGGGGCCGGCTGCTGCGCGCCGGCCGCGGCGTCTACATGCGTCCGCTGGAAAGCCGGTTCGGCGCCCGCACGCCCTCGATCGAGAAGGTGGTGCGCGCCGTCAGCGAGCAACGTGGCGAGGTCGTCGCCTCCAACGGGGCGGCGGCGGCCAACGCCCTGGGCCTGACCACCCAGGTGCCGATCCGCATGGTCTATCTGACCAATGGGAAGAGCCGCACCTTCAGCGTCGGCAAACAGACGGTGGAGTTCCAGCACGCGCCCGCATGGCAGTTGCTCCTGGCCGATCGTCCCGCCGGCGAGGCGGTTCGCGCCCTGGCCTGGCTCGGGCCGGAGAAGGCCGGATCGGCGCTCGAAACCCTGAAGCGCAAGCTTGGGCCTTCGGCGTTCGGGGAGCTGGTGTCCGTCGGGCCGCGTCTGCCGACGTGGCTGGCGCGTTCGGTGAGCCAGGCGGCGCATGTCTGACGTCTTCCTGCAGTTGTCCGCCGAGGACCGGATCGAGGCGCTCGCGACGGCGGCGGCCGAGTCGGGCCGTCCCGCGCACCTGCTGGAGAAGGACGTCTGGGTCGTGTGGGCGCTTCGGGCCCTGTTCGAGGCGCCGCTGGGCGAGGCGCTGGTCTTCAAGGGCGGCACCTCCCTGTCCAAGGCCTATGACGTCATCCAGCGCTTCTCCGAAGACATCGACCTGACCTACGACATCCGTCGCCTCCTTCCGGACCTGGCCGACGCGTCCGAAGACCCCGTGCCGGCGACCCGCGCCGAGGAGCGGCGGTGGTCGCGCGACGTTCAGCGGCTGTTGCCGCTCTGGGTCGAGGGCGAGGTCCGGCCGATGCTCGAGGCGCGCCTGACCGCCGACGGCGTCGCCGCCAAGGTGCGGATCGAGCGGGCCAAGGCCTTCGTGGACTACGCCCCGACCAGCACCGGCACGGGCTATGTCTCGCCCAGCGTGATGCTCGAGTTCGGCGCCCGCGCGACCGGCGAGCCGAGCGCGCCGCGTCCGGTGGTCTGCGATGCGGCCGCTCATCTGCCGGGCGTGGCGTTCCCGATCGCCACGCCGCGGGTGATGGCCGCCGAACGAACCTTCTGGGAGAAGGCCACGGCGGCCCATGTCTATTGCGTCCAGGGTCGCCTGCGCGGGGATCGCTTCTCGCGTCACTGGCATGATCTGGCCCGTCTGGACGCCACCGGTTTCGCGGAGACGGCGATCGCCGATCACGCGGTGGCCGAGGCGGTCGCGCGGCACAAGGCAATGTTCTTCCGCGAGACCGCTGACGGGGCGGAGATCGACTACGGTCGGGCGGTCGCCGGCGGTCTTCGGTTGAAGCCGGAAGGCTCGTCCCTGGAGGCCTTGGGCGAGGATTATCGCCGGATGGTCGAGGACGGTCTGCTCGAGGCGGACGCCGAACCGTTCGAGGCCTTGATGGAGACCTGTGCGGATCTCGCCCGGCGCGCCAACTCCGCGGCGGCCTGACCATGACCTATGCCGCCATCGAGCAGGAGGCGATCCTGCTGAAGGCCGTCTGGGACATGATCGACGACATGGTCAATTTCGAGATCTTCCAGTATCCGGTGACCTCCAGGCCGACCAATCTGGTGTTCGAGTCCGGCTCGCACAAACGGGTCTTCGCGATCCTACTGGCGGACTTCCTGGCCCAGCCGAAACCGTCCGCCTTGCCGTTCGCCTTCGCGCCGTCCGGTCAGCCTCCGCGTGAGACCGATCGCACCTATCTCTTCTATCTCGAGGCCATCGGCCGCCAGCCGCAGCTCGGTCCCGACGCCTCGGGACTGGCGGCGTCGGCCTCGGCCTTCGCCGACTGGCTGAACGCCGAGTGCTACTGTCCGTCAGTCTGGCTTTCCGAACTGGATCTGTCCCTGGACCTGCGCGTCTCCCGGATCTGGCTTCTGAAGGTGGTCGGGGACGCCAACAAGCACAACTTCTCGCGGCTGGACGCGCGGGTGAAACAGATCCGCAAGATGCTCGCCCGGCACGGCCATGACGTCGATGAGGGCAGGGTCTATCGCATTCTTCCCGACTTCCAGCACTGGTTCTACAGAGACGTCTTCTCCTATCACGCCAGCACCATCGCGGAGTTCCTGGACCAGATCCGGCGGGCCCTGTTCGACTATCTCTCGCCGGAATACGCCCGGGCCTGGCGGCGCGGCGACCGGTTCGACGGCGACTACAGCTTCGACGTTCCGACGGAGATCCGCGATCCGCTGGCGCTCGGCATGTACTGGGACCTGATGAACCTGAAGCGGGGCGGCCTGGCGTTTCCGGCCTTCACGGTCTCGCCCTACTTGAAGAACCAGTTCTAGACAGAGCCGCTAACGCTGCCGGTCGGGTCCACGCGCCGGTTCCCGCTCGGTCGGGCGGGGTCGGCCCGCGCGCGCCCAGGCGGCCTCGAGCAGGCGCGTCTGGATTGCGGCGTCAGGGACCAAGCGCGCCACGACGATGGCGGCCTTCGCCAAACGCTCGCCGAGCGTGTCGTGCGCCTTCGCGGTTTCGGCGTCTCGCCGGGGCGACGGACGGTCGAGGCCGGCGGCCTGCCGATCCCGCTCGCGCGGTCGATGACCCTGCACCTCGATCCCTAAAGTCTGGGCCTGGATCCAGACCTCGCGGCGGAAGGCCGGATCGCCGGATACCCGAACCTGGTCCCAGCCGCGGTGACGGGCGATCTTGAGCATGTCGATGACCGCGTCCGGATAGGCCTGGCTGGAGACAAGCGACTTGCCACGGTCGCGGAACATGGGCTCGGGCGCGCGATGATCGCGGAAGAAGCGCTCCGGCCGGCCGCGGAGGTCGCGCTCGACCAGATAGCGATCGAGCACCGCCTCCGGCACATCGCCCTTGGCGGTCGAACGCCGCGAGCCGGTCGGGCCCGGCGCGGGACCGAGGCGGTTGGACGGGGCGGCGTCGGACGTCTTCATGGCTCGCGCTCCAGCACGGCCGTGTCGACGACCCGATCCAGCCAGGCGCCGACGGCGCTCTCATCCGCGCCGGGCGGAGGGGGCGGCAGGCCTTCGGCGGCGAAGGCCCGGGCGATGACGTCGAAATCCATCGGATCCTCCTCCAGAACCGGAGGCGAGGTCGGCGCGGCGACCGGCGCCAGGTCGGGGGCGGGCCGCAGCCGGCGCTGGAAGGCGCGCTCCCGGAAGTAGGCGATCTTCCGGCCCCGGACCGGCGGCAGGCCGGCCTTCAACACGATCAGGGCCGCCTGCGGCAACTGCATCAGCTCCTGGGGCAGCATCAGCGCCCGGCGCTGGTCGGAGACGGTCGTGCTGCGGCGGCCCCGGCTCAGTCCCGTCGGTCGGCTGCGGCTGCGGCCGTCCGTCGTATAGGCGCCCAGCCGATCGCTGAGCTCCTGGGCGATCTTGAGCTCTTTCGGCGCAAAGACGATCTCGACCCCGCAGTTGGTCATCACCTCCTCGGCCACGTCCGGGCCGTAGATCGCCCTCAGCTGGGACGGGCTCTGAAGCACCGCGAGCAGCCGCAGACCGTAGCCGGCGACCCAGGCGAAGGCGTGGGCCAGGACCGGCGCGGGCCCGAGACGGGCGAACTCGTCGAGCACGATCAGGGCGGGGCGGTCGGCGGGGCCGGGCAGGGCGCGGCTGTTCAGGTCGACCAGCTGCTGGAAGAGCAGCGCATAGAGCGGCTGGATCCGCAGCATGTTGTCCGGGGTGGCGCCCAGATATGCGGAGAGCCGGTTCAACCCGATCGCGATCGGCGTCAACCGGGGTCCGCGTCCGGCCCGATCGCCTCGGGACGCCGCGGACGCGGCGCGCATCGCCCGCGGCCTGCTGGCGCGGGGCGCGAACCTCGATCTCGGCGTGGCCCAGATCAACAGCGACAATCTGGACTGGCTCGGCCTGTCCGTGGAGGCGGCCTTCGACCCGTGCCGCAACCTCGCCGCCGCCGGCGTCGTCCTGCGCGCGGGCTATCGCCCGGCCGAAGGTGTCGATCGCCAGACGACCCTGAGGGTCGCGCTGTCCCGATACAACACCGGCCATCCGGAGCGCGGCTTCCGCAACGGCTACGTCGCTCGCGTCGAGGCGGCCGCCGCGACCCTCGGCGTCCTGCCGCTCGCCCCTGTTCGAACCCCTGCAGACGACCGGCCCGCACCACCCGCTCCGCCGCTGCCGCCGCCCGCCTGGGACGTTTTCGGGCGGGCCCAGGCCAGCGCCGTCCTCACCTTCACCGCCGCCCCAGACACGGAGTTCTGAGATGACCGCATCCGCGACCGTCCGCAGGGCCGGCGCCGCCGGCGCCATCGCCCTCGCCGCCAGCCTCGTCCTGGTCCAGCCCGCCTTCGCCTCGGCCAATGTCGAAGGCCTTCTGCAGAACGTCGTCGACATGCTCACCGGCAACACGGCCCGGCTTCTGGCCGTGCTGGCGGTCGTGGTCGTCGGCATCCTGTGGATGTTCGGCCTGTTCGACCTGCGGCGGGCGGCGATCGTCGTGCTCGGCATCGTCGTGGTCTTCGGCGCGGCCGAGATCGTCAACCTGATCACTGGCGGTGCGTGATGGAGGCGACCGTGCCCTGGCTGGCGGTCGCTTCGGCCGCGATCGTCCTGGCCCTGTGCCTGATGCTCGGCCTGAAGCTGATCTCGCCCACGCGGTTCGCCCAGATCCTCGCCGGCCTCGCCTCGGGGCTCGCCCTCGCCCTGACCCTGTCGCGCCTGTCCGCCGGAGGTCATCATGGCTGACGAACGTCTGACCGAGGACCCGCTGTTCCTGGCCTGCACGCGGCCGGCCATGATCCTGGGCGTGCCCATGGAGGCCATGGGCGTCAACGTCATCGTCTCGGGCGTCGTCTTCCTCGTCGGCGGCAGCCTGCTCTATCTGCTCGTCGCCCCGGCCCTGCATTTGGTCTTCCGGGCGATCTGCCGGGCGGACCACAACGCCTTCCGGCTCCTCTTCGTCTATGTCGACACCAAGGGCCGGTCGCGCAATGCGGGCCTCTGGGGCGGGAGTTCGGCGACGCCCCTCCCCCTCGTCCGCCGCTATCGCCTGGCGGAGCTGACCCGTGGCTGAGGGCGGGGTTCCTCCGGCGCGCCTGCGGCGGGAGGCCGACGCCCGGCCGCACCTGCCCTATGCGCGTCATGTCTCCGACCATGTGGTCACGCTCGACAGCGGCGCCCTGATGATGGTGTTCCAGATCGACGGAGCCAGCTTCGAGACCGCCGACGCCCGGGACCTCAACGACTGGCACGTCAAGCTCAACCAGGCCTGGCGCAATCTCGCCGACGACCGGCTGGCGGTCTGGCATCATGTGGTCCGGCGTCCGGTGGAGCTGGAACGCTCCTCCGGGTTTCGATCGACCTTCGCCGGCGAACTCGGCGCCCTCTACGACCATCGGGTCGCGCGCCGGCAGCTCTGGATCAACGAGCTGTTCGTCACCCTCGTCCTTCATCCGGGTCGCGACGCGGGCGACCGGGCCGCGGCGCTCGCGAAACGCCTGAAGGCGGCGCGCCGCAGCGACGGCGAGGTCGAGGTCGCCCATATCCGGCGCCTCGAGGAGGCCGGGCGCGACCTGGCCCAGTACCTTGGGCGGTACGCGCCGCGCCGGCTCGGTCTCTACGAACGCGACGGCCTGTGGTTCTCCGAGCCGATGGAGGTCATGCGGCTCGTCTTGACCGGACGCCGGTCGCCGGTCCCGCTCGTGTTCGGCCACCTCGGCTCGGCGGTCTACACCGTGCGCGCCATCTTCGGTCGCGAGACCCTCGAGCTGCGCGACGCGGCCGATGCGCGCTACGCCGGCGTCCTGGCCATCAAGGAGTATCCGGCGACGACCCGGCCCGGACTGTGGGACGACCTGCTGAGCGTCCGCTTCGGCTTGAGCACATTGAGGGTGAGCGAAAGGCCTTCGCCCCATCCGCTCCCGAAGTCGTAGCGGACCTGGCCGTCCAGGGTGATCCAGTCATCGATCCCGCGTCCGTTGACCCGATCGCGTCCTCCGCTGACGTGGTTGAGGGCGCTGCCGAGGGTGAGCGGGCCCCGCTGCCACTGGGCGCCGAAGCGGCCCCGCCACCGGGCGGGAAAGTTCGGGGCGCCGAGCAGGTCCTCGGTGGGCGACGCAGCCGTGACCGTCCGGTCGTTGGTCAGCAGATGGGTCACGCTCGCGTCGAGCGAGATGTCATCCGACCCCAGGGTGAAGCGATAGCGGGTCGAAAGGTCGAGCCCCTCGACCTCCACGGCCGAAGCATTGACGTAGCGGTTATCGATGACGGCGCCGTAGGCGGTCGCCGGGAAGACGTTCGGATTGAAGTTGCCCGGGTGGCCGAGCAGGGACTGGACATAGGCCCGGTCGTCCGCGTTTGAGCCGGGGCTCACATAGCGGATGAAAGGGGCCAGGGTCGGATCATTGAGCGCATTGATCAGGTTCTCCGCGACCGGGGTCGCGATCCGGTCCTCGAAGGTCGTCCGGAACCAGCCGCCCTCGATCCGGAGACCTTCGGCGGCGGCGGGCGTCCAGACGAAGCCCGCCGTCCAGGACTCCGCGGTCTCCGGGATGAGATTCGGGTTGCCCCCGTACTGGACGATGCTGATCACATTGGCGCCGGCGCGGTCCAGGAACACCGGGCCGAGCCGGTAGGCGCTGTTCAACTCCCTCAGCGAAGGGGCGCGGAACGAGGTGCCGTAGCTGGCGCGCAGGAGCAGGTCGGGGGTCGGGTTGTAGAGGACGCCGACCTTGGGATTGCTGGTCTGGCCGATCCCCTCATGGTCCTCGACACGACCGGCAAGGGACAGCTCCAACCGTTCGAGGCCGGGCCGGGCGTTGTCGGGCCCCACGAGCGGCGCGCGCAGTTCGACGAAGGCGGCCGAGACGTCGCGCTCGAACGCCGTCGGGGCGGCGATGCGCGGCGCTGCGCCGGAGATGAAATTCTCGCCGGAGGTTTCGAAGCGCTCCTGGCGATAGTCGACACCGACGGCCATGCGCAGGTCCCCGCCTGGCAGGGCGAAGAGGACGCCGTCGGCTTTGAGGTTGAAGGAGCCGACCGTGCTGATGTTCTCGGACCGAAGGTAGCCGGACCCGATGAAGGCCAACAGGGCCGGGCTATGGGCGGCGGGATCGCCATAGGGATTGAAGTAGCCGTCGACGGCCGGGTTGAAGGTGGTTCCCGGATTGTTCGGCGTAGAGCCGAGGGCTTCGTCGAGCCGGGTCGTCTGGACCCGGTTCGAGGCCATAAGCCCGGTAGTCTCCCGACCTCCGCTCAGATAGGCCGCGAGGTTCCATCCGGCGAGTTCACCCGTGACCCCGACGGCGCCGCCGACGCTGCGGGAGAAGCCTTCGTCACGGCCCGGCCCCAGGTCGTTGATGAAGGAATAGGCGATCTCCTGATAGGGCTCGCCCGCCACCGGCACGAAGAAGGGATTGTCCGGCGTCACGAACAGGATGCCGATGTCGGCCACCGACTCCTGGATGTAGGTCCGGTCGGTGTAGCGAAGGTCGCCGTCCAGACTGAAACCACCCGGAAGGTCCTGCCGGCCCGCCACGAAAAGGCTGTGCCGGCGCTGGTGCGGCAGGCTCCACAGGCCCTCCATCTGATTGGTCAGATTGACTTCGCCCGGGCGAAAGTCTCCAGGCGGGAGGCCCACGCCGTTCTGATTGCGTGGGATGGCGTAGACCGGTTCATAGGATCCGCTGACCGGATCGAACGCCATGAGGTTGCCCGGGGCCGCGTAGGTGAAGCGCCAGTCCGAGCCGCCCAGCGGGCGCAGGTCCGCATTCGCGGTTGCGCGACGGTCGGCGGCGCGCAACTCGCCGCGGTCGTGGAATTCGTAAGCGGCGAGGAGGCCGCCGTTGGACCAGTTGAAACCGCCGCTGTGAGACAGGAGAGTCTCCTCGGCCCCGCCGTCGCTGGTGCCGCCAACACGTAGCCGGGTTTCGGCGCCGTCGAACCGTGACTTCAGGATGATGTTGACCACACCGCCGACCGCGTCTGCGCCGTAGAGGGCCGACGCGCCGTCGAGCAGCACATCCGCTCGGGCGATGGCGCTGCTGGGAAGATTGGAGATGTCCGAGAAGTCGCCGGCGCTGCCCGTGCCCGCGATCCGCCGGCCGTTGACCAGGACGAGGGTTGCATCCGCGCCCAGACCCCGCAGGTTCACCCCGGTCGCATAAGCCGAGTTTCGGCTCGTGCGGTCTGCGCCTGTCCCGGCAGACCCCTCATAGGCCGCCCCGGTGAAGTTCTGCGGCAAGGCGGCGAGGGTCTCGGCGACCGTCGCGCGGCCTTGCCGGGCGATGTCGTCCTGGGTGATGACGGTGACCGGCGACGGACTGTCCGCGCCCCGCAGATAGGTCCCCGTGACCACGATTTCTTCAAGCTGGGTGGCCTGCGGTTCGGCCTCGGCGCGGGCTGAGGGATCAACGAGCACGAAGACCGTCGGGCGGCTCTGGCGATAGGCCAGGCCCGTCCCGCGCAGGAGCTCCGCGAGCGCGGCCTCAGGAGTGTATTCGCCGGTGAGGGCGCGAGCCTGTCGGCCGGTTACCAGCGCGCTGGGATAGAGGATCTGCAGGCCGCTCTGCTGGGCGAACACCGGCAGGCTACGCTCAAGCGGCCCGGCGCCGATGCTGAACGTCCGGACGGCCTCGGTCGATTGCGCGATGACCGGCGTCGCGACACCCAGCATGAGCGCAGCGAGCGCGGTTGAAGTGAACCTGTGACCCATGATCTCCCCCTCTTTTCTACCCGCGGCTTTGCGGGGCGGGGAGGAGACGTTGGGTCGCGGGGCGTCCCCTAAGTCCGGACGCAGATTATTTTCATGCCGGCCCCGAAAGGATCAGATGGCCGTCGGCCGCCGTGGCGGCTTCAAGGTGATAGAGGTCGCGCAGGGCGGCGACGAAGCCGTCGATGTCCCCGGCGTTGAAAACGCCGCTGACCCGGATCGACGAGATGCGTTCGTCGCGAAGCTCGATCGGTTTGGAGGTGTAGCGGTTCACCTCCGTCACGGCCGCAGCGATCGGCGTGTTCTCAAAGGTCAGCCGGCCGACTGTCCAACTGGTTTCGGCCGGGACATTGACCGCGACGACCCGGGGCGTTGGACCCGAGGTGGTGACCTGCTGGCCGGGCTCCAGGGTCCATTGGGCCGTCCTCGAGGACGGCTTGTGAACGTCGACGCGCCCTTCGACCAGGACGACACGCGCCCCGGAGCCGGATCGCCGAACGTCAAAGCGCGTGCCGACGGCGGTGACCTCCGTGTCGCCCGCCTGGACGAAGAAAGGCCGCGCGGCGTCGCCCTCGACCTCAAACATGGCGCGTCCTGCTGCGAGCGTGACCACGCGACGGGCGTCGGTGAAGCGAACGGTGACCCGCGAGTCCGTGTCGAGGACGATGCGGGAACCGTCTTCCAGCCGCACGGTGCGTTGCTCGCCGATGGCCGTGGCGTAGGCGTCCGGCCGCTGCAGGGACCACCAGGTCAGGCTCGCGGCTCCGATCACAAGCGCCATGGCGCCCGCGACGCCGAGCGGGATCAGACGGCCGGCGTCCCGCATCCGACGGCGCGGGCGCGCCTTTTCGACTCGACTCAAGGCCTCGTCGGCGAGCCCCGCCATCCCGGGGCTTTGCGCCAGCGTCCCTGCCGCGTCCCACATGGCTTCGAGACGGCTGAAAGCGCGCGCGTTCTCCGGGTCTCGCCGCCACGCGCTGAACGCCTTCACGTCGGCGGTCGTGACCTTGCGCTGGTTCAACTTGCTGAACCAGTCGGCGGCTTCCTTGCGCCTGATGTCGGCTTCAGCCTCGATCATCATCCGTTGCCTACAGGTCCAGCCGAGACGCGCAGTACTGAAGCGCCCTGGACATTCGCCATTCCACCGTTTTCACGCTGATCTCGAGCGACACGGAGATCTCGGGATAAGTCATACCGCCAAAGCGGTTCAAGACGAAGACGTCGCGGTAGAGTTGCGGCATGGACCGGATAACCTGTTCGAGAAGGACTTGGTCGAACTGCGGCGCGGCCTCGGCCTCGGCAGGTCTTTGAAGCGCCTGGCTCTGGCGGCGTCGGCCCTCTCTTCGGCTTTCATCGCGGACCAGATTGAGGGCGATCTGCAGCAGGAACGCTTTTGGATGGCGGATGTCCGACACGGCGTAAGGCGCCGCCCTGAGGTAGGTCTCCTGGACGACATCCGCCGCAGCGTCGGCGCCGATGTGAGGGCGCAACCGGCGATCCAGCCAGACGGCGTATCGCCGGTAGAGACGGTTGATCCCGTCCTGCGCCTCCACCCCCAGCTGCTTCGTATCGGTCACCACGGATCTCCGACCTCTCGACGAGAGGGGCGGGAATCCCGGCGTGGCCGCGCGATTCCGGGCAGGCGCGCCGACGCGCGCGCTCAGATGGCGGCAACCGGCCGACGCACAGAGCGGCAGCCGTCGATGATTTGATATCGCACAGGGGATTCCAGGCCCCTATCGGCGCGAACGCCGACATCGAAGCATGAATCAAACGGAATCCCGACGCAAGCGGGAGGGGTCGGGCGTTGGAATCCTCTGCGATCGAGGCCCGTTACTTCA
Source organism: Brevundimonas fontaquae (assembly GCF_017086445.1). Classification (NCBI taxonomy): domain Bacteria; kingdom Pseudomonadati; phylum Pseudomonadota; class Alphaproteobacteria; order Caulobacterales; family Caulobacteraceae; genus Brevundimonas; species Brevundimonas fontaquae. The sequence goes on from NZ_CP070968.1 coordinate 1,596,890, forward strand.
GCGCGCAGCGCCGCCTCCGTCAGCGACGAACCCCGGCTCCGGCTGTGCGCCTATCTCGCGGCGCCCGACGGCTCCGCTGTAGGCGCGACCCTTCTACGGTTCAACCGGCGCCGTCGGACCGCAAGAAACCTGCGGGCGGCCCGCAATTGATCGACGTTGCCCGGGTCCGAACCCGCCGTGTACGGAGAAAGTCGGACAACCCGTGGTGTAATATGGAAGCTGTCTCCGAAGATCCGGACCGTGGATCGCCCGCGGTCAGCCTGAGCCCGCGCGAACAGGAATGCCTGCAATGGGTCTGTCGCGGGAAGAGCTCCTCCGACATCGGAACCATATTGTCGCTGTCGCCCCGCACCGTGGACAGCTATCTTGAGAAGGTCTGTTCCAAACTCCGGGTCCGGACCCGGATCGAAGCGGTCGCCTCGGCGGTCCGGCGCGGTCTGATCGACCCGGGATGAGGGAAGGGGGCGGGCCAGGAACTTCTGTGATGAAGCCCGGCGTTTCGCCGCCGATCGCCGCCGACGTTTGCACGTCCCCTGGCTCTCGATCGGCGCCTATCGTTCCCGGAACCCGCCGCCGGTAAGTCTAGATCGGGCAGCGCAAGCGCGCCAGCCGGGCTTGACCCCCGGCAGCAGCGGAGCAAGACACCCAGATGGCTAAATACACGCCGCTCGCAGCCTTTCTCAGACGTCAGAAGGGCGCCGAGGTGGACCTGTCGTTTCGGGACATCGAGCGGATCGTCGGCGGCATCTTGCCCAAGGCGGCCTCGCTGGAGGACTGGTGGCGCGCGAATCCGGCGAGGGAGCAAATGCCCCAGCACCTCGCCTTCGCCGACGCGGGCTTCGTCGCCGAACCGCGGACGCGGGCCGAAACCGTCCGTTTCATCCGGGTTGCGGGAGTGGGCGTCACAGGGAGCGCGGCGCGGCTCAGCGCGGCGAAGACCGAGAGTTGACGCCTGTCTGCTCCGGACAGACCTCCGATCCGTCGGAGCGCCTGCCGGAGTGGTTCAGATCGGGCGGTCAGTTATGGTCGGCGTGACCCTGGGGAGCCGGAGCATCTGAGGGCGCCGGCGCGGGCGGCGCGGGTTCGGCGGGCGGCGGAGCGTCGGACTTCATCTTGTCGCAGCAGCTCATGGCGGCGTCAGCGGCCATATCCTTGCAGCATTCGCAGCCTTCGGCGGCCAGGGCCGCTCCAGCGCTCAGGGCCAGAATCGCGCCGGCGGCGGCCAGCAGGTTGGAAACTCGCATCGTCGTTCTCCTAGTGAACCATGAAGCTGACAGAGCCGGACATCTTGTGGCCGTCCGGACCTTCAGCGGTCCAGGCGGCGGTGTAGGTTCCCGGGGCAAGCCGGGGAAGGGCCACGCTGACGGTCGCGGCGGCCGGTGCGGCGGGGGCATTCACGACCACCGGGGCCTGCCCCTCGGCGCTCAGGGTCACCGTCTTCAGGACCATCGCATGGGGGAAGGTGACGCTGAAGCGTTCTGGCGATCCGTGGGTCATGGCCCCGTTCGCCGGAACCGTGGTGACGGCCGATTGAGGCTCGGCGGCCTGCGTCTGCATATTGTGCCCGGCGTGCGGATCCTGGGCGGCGGCGGCGCCGGCGAAGGCCAGGGCGGCCGTGAGGGTGAGAATGCGGATCATGGGGTGGTCTCCTTAGGTCAGAACCAGGCCTTGAGGCCGACGACGAAGCGGGTGTCATCAGCCTCACCGCCTCGGGCTTCGATGTAGTCGGCGGTGTTTCCGAGCGCCCGGCTCCACTCAACGCCGACATAGGGGGCGAACTCCTTGCGGAACTCGTAGCGCAGGCGCAGGCCCGCCTCTATGGACGACAAGCCCGAGCCGATCTCCAACTCCGGAATGTCGCTGGCTGAGGCGTCGATTTCGAGGCGGGGCTGGAGGATCAGGCGCTGGGTGATGCGCTGGTCGTATTCGGCCTCGACGCGGGCGGTCAGGTCGCCCTCGGTGGAGAGGAAGGCGGCCGCGTCGATCTCCCACCAATAGGGCGCCAGGCCCTGGAGGCCGAGGACCAGGTGCGTCGTATCCTCGCCGTCGGGCCGGAAATCCTGACGCACGCCGGCCTGCACATCCCAGAACGGCGCTATCGCGCGGCTGTAAAGCGCTTGGAGTTCGGCCTCTTCCAACTTGCCGCCAAAGTCGCCTTCGCCCTCGGACTTCCACCAGAAGCGATTGATGTCGCCGCCGCTCCAGCCCTGGACGTCCCAGAGATACGACTCCTCAGCACCGCCGAAGCCGGCTTCGAGACGATCGATGATGACGGCGGTGGTGCGGACCTCGCCGTTCTCGCGAACCAGAATCTGACGGGCGGCCGCCATCGCTTCGGCGCCAAAGACCAGATCGGCGGCGTGCGTGGGGCCGCTCAGGGCGGCGACTGGGAGCGGGTCCTCCGGAGGACGGCCGGGATTGTCGGCGCTGGTCGGCACGTCCGGCGGTCCCATACTCATGGTCGACATATCATGCCCGGCACGAGGGTCGACCTGGGTGGAGGGCATGGCGGACATGTCGTGGCCGGCGTGCGGATCGGGCTGCGCCGTCGGCGGCATTGTCGACATGTCGTGACCCGCATGCGGATCAACGACCGGGGGCTCAGCCGGCATCTGATGGCCGGCGTGAGGGTCGGCAGCTGGCGGCGTTTGCGCGGGCGGCATGACATGACCGGCGTGCGGGTCTTGCGCCGGCGGCGGGGTGGACGTCTGAGGCCGAACGGCCGGAGCGGGCGTGGCTCGCGGCGCCGCGGTCGCCGGCATGACATGGCCCGCGTGCGGGTCCTGCGCTTGGGCGGTGACGGCGCTGGCGGCGAGGATCAGCGGAGCGAGGGCGACGGCGAAGCGGTTCATGACGCGGCTCCGTCCATGGGCCGGACCGTCACGACATTGAACATGCCGGCGTGCATGTGCATCAGCATGTGGCAGTGGAAGGCCCAGTCGCCGGGCGCGTCGGCGGTCAGGTCGAAGGTCACCTTGCCCCCGGGCGCGACGTTTACCGTGTGCTTCAGCGGCTGATGCCCCGGGGGACCGCCGGTCACCAGTTCGAAGAAGTGGCCGTGCAGGTGGATGGGGTGGGCCATCATGGTGTCGTTCACCAAGGTCACGCGCACCCGCTCATTCCGCTCGAAACGGATGGGTTCGACCAGTTCACTGAACTTCCGCCCGTCGAAGCCCCACATGAACCGCTCCATATTGCCGGTCAGGTGTATTTCCATGGTCCGCGACGGCGGGCGTTGGTCCTTGTTCGGCTGCAGCGACACCAGGTCGGTGTAGACGAGAACGCGGTGATCGACGTTGGTCAGGCCGATCGGCCGCTCGCCGAGGCGGTTGGCGGGGGCCATGGCTATCGCGTCGACGCCCACGCCGACCGCCATGTCCGGCGGGGCGTTCTCGGGATCTCGCATGTTCATGCCTGACATGGACATTCCGCCCATCTCGCCCGCCGGCGCCGCGCCTTGGGCTGGGGCGCCGTGGTCCATGCCGGCCATCGTGCCGTGGTCCATTCCGGACATGCCGCCCATTGAGCCGTGATCCATTCCGCCCATGCCCATGTCTCGCATGGTCAGGTTCGGGACCTCGCGCAGCGGCGGAACCTCGGCGGTCATGCCCAGGCGCGGCGCAAGGGTGGCGCGGCCCATCCCCGAGCGATCGATCGCCTCCGAGACGATGGTGTAGGCCCGGTCTTCAGTCGGCCGGACGATGACGTCGTAGGTTTCGGCGACCGAGATCTGGAACTCGTCGGTCTCGACCGGGCGGACGTTCTCGCCGTCGGCCTGCACCACGGTCATCGGCAAGCCGGGGATGCGGACGTTGAAGATCGACATGGCCGAGGCGTTGATGATGCGCAGCCGCACGCGCTCGCCGGGGCTGAAAAGGCCGGTCCAGTTCTCCTGCGGCCCGTGGCCGTTGATCAAATAGGTATAGGTCGAGCCGCTGACGTCGAGGATGTCGCGCGGGTCCATCCGCATCTCACCCCACATGCGCCGCTCCTCCAGGCTCATGCGGTCGCTGCCGTTGATCAGACCGGCGAGCGTGGTGCGCTGCCGGTTGAAGTAGCCCGGGCTCTTCTTCAGCTTCTCCAGGATTTCGTGTGGGTGCATAAAGCTCCAGTCCGACAGGACCAGCACATGCTCGCGGTCGTAGGCGACGGGATCGGCGCCTGCCGGGTCGATGACGATCGGACCGTAGTGGCCCATCGCCTCCTGAAGATTCGAGTGGCTGTGGTACCAGAAGGTGCCTGACTGCTTGATCGGGAACTCATAGACGAAGGTTTCCCGCGGCTTGATGCCCGGGAAGCTGATGCCCGGGACGCCGTCCATTTGGAACGGCAGCAATAGGCCGTGCCAATGGATCGAAGTGTCCTCATCCAGCCCGTTGGTCACGGAGAGTCGCACGTTCTGTCCCTCGCGCAGGCGCAGCAAGGGCGCCGGGAGCACTCCGTTGATCGTCACGGCATGGCCGGTCCGCCCCCCGACCGTGAAGGGCGAGTGGCCGACCGTCAGGTCGATGTTGGGCCCGCTCAACGTCGGCAGGGCCGTTCTCAAGCCCGCCGTACCGGTCTGCGCCCAGGCCGGCAGAAGTCCCTGCAGGCCAAGCAGCCCGCCGCCAACGGCGGCGCCCCTGAGAAGCATTCGGCGATCGAAACTTGGCATGGGCATAAGCGTGGGGTTCCTCGGACGCGTGTCGGCTTCTGGTTGACATACGCACGTCGGCGACAACGCCCTTGCGTCAGGTCGCCACACCGCGAAAAGAAACGCCCTTCGCCATCGGGCGGGCCGATGAGATCAAGCACCTCCCGGAACGGCCATGTCCTCGGCAAGTCGCTTGCGGGCGCGGGCGATCCGCGTCTCCACGGCCTTGGTCGTGACGCCCAGGATCGCCGCGATTTCGCCGTGCGAGCGACCTTCGAGCGTAGCGAGCAGGAGAGGGGCCTTGAGGCCGTCAGGCAGGCGGGTCAGCGCGCTGCGCAGCGCCTCGGCGCGACGGCGATCGTCCAGTCGGGCTTCGGGAGATGGCGTTTCCATCCGGACCGCTGACGCTTCGGGGGCGTCGAGGCCCATGACGCCGCGCACCACCCGACGCACCGCACGCCGACGGCTCCAGTCCCTGCATTTGTTCAGGGCGATCGAGCGGAGCCAGACCTCGAAGGGGCGAGCCGGATCGTACCTTCGCAGGGCGAGCCATGCGGCGGTGTAAGTTTCCTGGAGCAGGTCGTGCGCTTCCGCTTCGTCGCCGACATAGCGGCGCACGAACCTGTAGAGATCGCCCTTGGTCGCCGCCATCAAGGCGCCGAACGCGCCGGCGTCGCCGCCAGCCGCGCGGGCTTCAATGCTGTCGCCGTCCTTCACGCGCCGCGCCTAGCCGGCGTCGGCACGCAGGGCGTCCACCACGGCGGCGTCGAAGACCTCGGCCTGCGCGGGGGTGAGCACCGACCGCATCTCGAAGACGTGGGCGATGGTCGCCTTCTGCAGATCGCCCATGGCCACGTGGAAGTGATCCACCGCCGCCTGCACCTGGGGCGTGTTCCCATCGCTTGCAGCGATGGCGGCGGCGAGCTCGCGGTTGGCGGCTCGCACTTCTGCCTCCAGCCCGGGGCGGCGCGCGGCGAAGCGCGCTTCGATCGCGTCCAGACGACCATCCTGTTCAGCGCTCAGGTTCAACTGCTCATGGACGACGCTATGCAGGCTCGGCGGCTGACGCTCGCGCATGACCCAGGTTGCGCTCGCCCAGGTCGCCGCGCCGCTGGCGAGCGCCGCCAGCACGGCTGTCAGGACGATCGATTTCCAGCGCGCTCTCATCCCCGGGCATCCAGTGGACCGAGCGGCGACAGGCCCGCCGAGACGGTGAAGATGCGCAACTCAGAGGGCTCAGGCCGCGGCGACGCCACGAGGAGCAATCCACCGTTGGCCACGCCGAGCACGAGCGCCAGCCCTACGGCGGCGACCCGAACCTGGCCCATTGACGCCGCCTCCCGGCGCACGGCGATCCGTGTCCAGACAGCGTCTTCCAGGCCGTCCAGCCGCCCCGCATCGTCTGGCCCTTCCGCCGCAATCAGTCGTTCGATCTCATCAGTCATTGCGCACCTGCATCACGCCCCCTTTGCCATACGCGCCAAACCGTCCGGCCCCTTACGAGGGGACGAGATGTCCGCCGCGTAGATACCAGAGAACGACCGGGAGGACCCGCTCGTGTCGGGGGAGGCGATGTGAGCGAGAGGACAGATCCGGCCGCGGGTCCGTTTCCGGATCGGCTCGATCCGCTGACGGGGGTGAGGTTCTTCCTCGCGCTCGGCGTGGTGCTGTTTCACTACCAGCTGCAATGGACGCTGCCCGAAGGTGCGGCCGGACTGTTAAACCGGGCCCGTCTCGGGGTCGATATCTTCTTCATCCTGTCTGGGTTCATCCTCACCCACGTTTACCTGCAGGGTGATCAGCCAGTGAACTACAGGCGGTTCATCGCGGCGCGGTTCGCGCGCATATACCCGGCGCATTTGTTCATCCTGTTGGCGATGCTGTTGCTGGTGCTCGCCGCGCCGGTGTTGGGCATCGGCCTGGAGCCCGGGCGGTTCAATCCTGCGGATTTTCTGGCCACCCTCTTTTTGGTTCAGGCCTGGTTGCCGCGAGACGGGATGGTCCTGTGGAACGGGCCCGCCTGGTCGCTGTCAGCCGAATGGTTCGTCTATCTCGCTTTTCCAGCCTATGCTGCGGTCGCCCTGCGGTTTCGACACAGGCCATGGATGCTCGTAGCCGCGGCGACGAGCCTGTTCATCCTGCTGGATGCGATCTACCGGCATTGGTTCGGCTCGGTTCTGCCCCGGGCGGAAGACAATATGGGCGTCTTGCGCATCATTCCGGAGTTCCTGCTCGGGATTGGCCTCTACTATCTCGGAGCGCGCTGGGCGCCGTCCCCGCGCGTCGCGATCGTCGGCGCCGTCGGAGCCACCGCGCTCCTCTTGCTCGCTATGCAGATCGGGGCCGATGATCGCCTTATCGTCGCCGCGTCGGGACCCTTCGTTCTCGCCTTGGCGCTGCTCGCCAAGGCGGGTGTCAGAACCTTCCTGTCGCACCCGGTCGCAATCTTCGCCGGTGAGGCCTCGTTCGCCCTCTACCTCGTCCATATTCCGATCCTGATGGTCTGGCGCAATGCCGCCCAGGCCATCGGGGGCTGGCCGGGCGACTATCGAATGGGGCTTCTGGAACTGGCGGCGATGCTGGCGGTGACCCTCGCCGCGGCGGCCGCCATCTATGGTCTGGTCGAGCGACCGAGCCGCCAGTGGCTGAGGCGGCGCACCTTCGGTCGGATGCCGGATGCCGACGCCAGACGCACCGTTCACAGCGATCAGGGAGAGCCCTTTTGACGACCGCCTACCTCCACCGAAGGCTTTTCTTAGGCGCCGCCGTCAGCGTCGCCCTGACCGGAACAGCCTGCGCCCAGACCCAGGCGTCGAGAACCCTCACGGTCTTCAAGACGCCAACCTGTGCGTGCTGCGACGCCTGGATCTCGCACATGCGGGAGGCTGGCTTCAACACGACCATCACCGTTCTGCCGAGCCTCCAATCCGTCCGCAGCAGCCGGGGGCTTCCGGACAGCCTGGCCTCCTGCCACACCGGGTTGATTGATGGCTATGTCGTAGAGGGCCATGTTCCGGCACGGGACGTCATACGGTTGCTTGCCGAGCGGCCGGCAGCGCTCGGTCTCGCGGTTCCGGCCATGCCCCTCGGTTCGCCCGGCATGGAGACGCCGCAGGGACACAAGGACCCTTACGACACGCTGCTGGTGCTTCGCTCCGGCGCGACGCAGGTGTTCGCCCGTCACAACCCGCCCACCTGACCTGACCTTGTCTCACCTGATTCATAAGCCGGAGCCCATCATGTCCCCCAAACCTCTCGTTCTCGCCCTCTCTCTCGCCGTCCTGTCGGTGACGCCCGCTGTCGCGCAGGACCATTCTCACGGCCATGCCCAGACCGCGGGGTCGATCAGCGCGGAAGCGACGGAGGCGGCCACGACCGTCGATGCCTTCCATGCCGCGCTCAAGGCCGGTGACACATCTGCCGCCCTGTTGCTTCTGGCCCCCGACGTCATGATCTTTGAAGAGGGCGGAGCGGAGCGCTCGCGCGACGAATACGCCTCTCACCATCTTGCGTCGGACGCCGCCTTCGCGGCCGCGTCGGACAATGTCGTAAGCCGCAGATCGGGCTGGGCGGACGGCGATGTGGCGTGGATCACGAGCGAAGGCCGCACCACCGGTCAGTTCAACGGACGCGCCGTGGACCGTCTGACAACGGAAACCATGGTGCTAAAGCGCCACGCCGACGGCTGGCGCATCCATCACATTCACTGGTCGTCGCGCGCTCCGCGGTAATCCGCCTCTCCGGTTTGAACGCCTCAGTGCGAAAGCGCGCGGCGTTCAGACCGTATTTGTCCGCTTAAGCCGGGATCCGGGAAGCCCGATGGGAGGACGTGACAACATCTCGACCTCGGAGAATGGCGCCACGACCGCAGCGGTGCTCCACGCCGCGGGCCACTAGATCGTCGGATCACGTCGCGACCGGCGGAGGGAGGGTGCCCATAAGCGCGACGACGGCGAGGACGACGAGCCCGAGGGCCGTCTCCGTGACGATACTGCGCCGCAGCCGTCGAACCGCCGAGATTGACTGTCCTGTGTGCTCCAGTTCCAGACGCAGGGCGGGTGTCAGGCGGAAACGGTTGTCCGCCGCCAGGCCCAGCATCAGCACGAAGAGCGCCAGCTTGGCGATCAGAAGCTGTCCATAGAGGCTTTCGCCAAGGTTCACGAAACGCTCCGATCCGACGAGGAACCAGCTGTTCGCGAGACCCGTGGCCACAAGAAGGACTACGGCGAGCGTGCCCAGGCCCGAGAACCCATGCAAGGCACGGTAGAGGGCCCCATCGTCGACCCCGGGGCGGCGAAGCAGCAGGATCGTCAGCGCTACAAGCGCACCAAGCCAAAGGGCCGCCCCGACGGAATGGACCATGTCGGAGGCGAGGTGGACCAGGCCCTCGGGGCCTTCTGTCGCCGCGCCGTGTCCAGTCCAAGCGAAGCTCGCGACCACGAAGAGCCCAAGGCCTAGCGAGATGCTCCAGGCCGTCTTGCCCGGTCTCAAGGCCAGGACCGCGACGACGGCTGCGAGGGCGAGGGCGGCCCGCGCGACCATGGCTTTCCCCAAGGCCGTGCCGGTGATCATGAAAGACAGAGACACAGGCTTGATGGCTTCCGCCAGCGAGCCCGCCATGACCACTGTCTGTGCGAGTAGCGCCAGGAGCGCGCTCGCGACGACGACCAAACCTGACCCTATCAGGATCGCGCGCGACCAGGTGAGATCCACGCCGTCGCCGCGCCTGAAGGTGTACAACAGGAACAACGGCGTCCCGAGAAGGACGACGGCTCCGGCGTACTGGAGCCACCGGAGCGCGACGACCGCGATCTCGAGCACGGCGTCAGCGCACCGTGAAGGTGTACGAGCCGGTCATGCGGTGACCGTCGCTCGAGGCGATGCGCCAGTCGACGCGATAGTCGCCAGCAGTCAGCGGTCGCGTCAGAGTCCCGGTCAGGGTCTTGCCGTCTTCAGCGACCGAAGTGCGGACCGCGAGCTTCTCGCCGGCCGAGTTGACCACGTCGAAGCCGGAGAACGCAGGCACAGAGCGCTCGCTGAAGGTCAAGGTCAGTGTGCGGGTCGCACCGACCGTGGCGTTCGGTGCGGGCGTGGCGCTGACAAGACGGGCGTGAGCCGCAGCTGGTCCAGCGGCGAGGACGACCGCAGCCGCCAAGGCGACATAGGGAACGGGGTTGAATGCACGCATACTGTGTCTCCTGACGATTGGCCGCTCCGGCCTTCGACTAGTCTACGCGTCGCGTCGACATTCCCCTCGCCAACGGCCGCCGACGTTGGATGGCCTCACTCCGTGGAAACGACGACAAACCTCGCGGCGGCGAGCGAAGCCGCCTGCCGTCGCCTCGAACGGGAATGGCCGCTTGGCGGGACCAGCGGAAATGTCCCGCCGGAAAGCCCTCAGAGCCGATCCTGAATGGCCTGCATCTGGCGGATCTCGCGCTCCTGCGCCTCGACGATCTCTCCGCACAGCGCGACCAGTTCTGGGTCGCTCAGCTTGGCCTTGCCGCACATCAGGATCGCGCCGGAGTGGTGGGGGATCATCCCGCGAATGAGTTCCTTGTCGCCGATCGCCGCCTGGGTGCGCATGGCGTAGAAGCTGCCCGCGAAGATGATCATCGCGGTCAGCCCGATGGCGAGGTTGAGACGATTGTTCGGATACATCTCGCGCATCAGAACCAGCATAAGGATGGCCATTGGTGCGACCATCATCAGCGTCATGTAGACGTTGTTCAGATTGAAGTTGAAGTGATCGAGCGTCGCGATCATCGTGAACATCACCAAATACATGATGATGAAGTGGACGATGAGTTCAATCGCCAGGTTGCGATAGCTCTTGTCGTGCATGAGGGACCTCCCGCCGGCGAACCGACGCCGACGATCGACGCCGTCCAAAAGCACATACGCGCGGGCAGACCATTTCCCGCGCGTAATCGTCCCGCATCAGGCTCCGGGCTGCACCGAACCCGCGGCGGGGGCTGTTGCGCTGGATCGATGTTGCGCGACCCACTGCTCCAGCTCCGTGATCTCCTGGCGCTGCATGGTAATCGTCTTTTCGGCCATCTGGCGGAGCGCGGCATCGGGGTTTTCCCGCATCAGGACCTCCGACATAGCGATGGCGCCCCGGTGGTGCTCGATCATCTTCAGGGCATAGGTCTCCTGCGGGTCTGCGCCGTGCGCCTGCATCATGGCCTGATGCATCTGCTGTTCGGACGCGGAATAGGGCGTCTCAGGCCCCGCCATCGGCTGGGCCGCCGGAGCGCTTTGTTCAGTCGCCGAGCCCGCATCGGCCGTCTCGGTTCTATCGGCCTGACCCGCAGGACTGCACGCGGTCAGGAGCACGGACAGGGCGGCGGTCGCCAGACCGGCGTTCAGCTTGATCGACATCTTCGTTCTCCGAAAGTGATGATCAACGAACAGTTCTGGCTATGGGACGTTCCGGTCCTCACGCTTGCGCGGCTACGCAGTCGGATTGCGTTTTTCCAGGCGGGACGGATGCCGGCCATCCCACCCGTTCGCCAAGACAGGGCACGATTTCAAACCTTTTCACCCTGAAAGGCTGAAATGATCGGACACGGTCCGCTGTCGTTCGCCGCGCAGGCGCTCGCCAGTCGGCGCAACGCCGCTCTCGCCGTCTCAAGATCGGAGATGGTTCGATCGAGCGCTTCCAGCCTCTCCGCCGCCAGCACACGGGCGCGCGTGCGGTCTTCGCCAGCGTCGAGCGACAACAGCTCTTTGATCTGCTCCAGGGTAAAGCCCGCCGTCTGTGCGGAGCGGATGAACCTCAGCCGGCGCACGTCCTCCTCGCCATAACGTCGAACCCCCGCGCCGGCGCCATCGCGAGACCACCTATCGGGCGTCGGAAGCAATCCGCGACGCTGATAAAAGCGAACAGTCTCCACCCCGACGCCGCCGTCTCTCGCCAACCCTGCGATAGTCCGAACGTTCATGCTTGACTCCGTATCACGGTACGGAACTTAAGACCTGCAGCTCAGATTTGAAGATCAAGGAGCCTGGAATGACCAAGACCGCTGTCATCTATCGGATGGTAATGCCCGACCACACCTGTCCGTGGGGGCTCAAGGCCCGGCATCTGCTCAAGAGTCGGGGCTACAAGGTCGAGGACCACTGGCTCACCACCCGCGACCAGACCGACGCCTTCAAGGCCGAGCACGGCGTCAAGACGACCCCTCAGGTCTTCATCGACGGTCAGCGTGTCGGCGGCCACGACGATTTGCGCCGCTATCTCGGTCTCAAGGTCCGCGATCCCAAGGCGACCACCTACACGCCGGTCCTCGTCGTCTTCCTGACTACCGCCGTGATGGCGACGATGCTCAGCCTGACGATTTTCGGCACGCCGTTCACCCTGCGGGCAGGGGAGTGGTTCATCGCCCTGTCGATGATGGCCCTGGCCATGCTGAAGCTCCAGAACCTCGAGAGCTTCTCATCCATGTTCCTGAACTACGACCTGCTGGCCAAGCGGTGGGTGCCATACGGCAAGGTCTATCCGTTCGCCGAGTTCGGGGCGGGTGCGTTGATGGTCTCGGGCGTCCTGACCTGGTTGTCGGTTCCGGTGGCCCTCTTCATCGGCGGCATTGGTGCGGTCTCGGTCTTCAAGGCCGTCTACATCGACAAGCGCGAACTGAAATGCGCCTGCGTCGGGGGAGACAGCAATGTGCCGCTTGGCTTCCTGTCCCTCACCGAGAACCTGATGATGATCGCCATGGCGATCTGGATGCTGGTCATGGATTACGCTCTGCCGGCGTCAGCGATGGCGATGTAGGTTCTGCTCATGCTAGTCTAGCGTAGGCAAGTGAACGGGCGGGAATCGATCGTTGAACCTAGATCGGGATTGTCAATACGTCCCGAAAGACTGCGCGATCACGCGGTTTTTACATCGGTTTATTTAGCTAATGTTTTCAAGAGCTGAGCAATCGATCGGCTGCCGAGCCGGTGTCCGACAGAGTGGAGTGTAACAACTCCATTTAATTCATGGCGTTATCGACATCTGAGCAATCGAGTGGGAGTGAGGGGCGGCGGGCATGCGGGTGCGGCCTCTGGCGATTTGGTTGACGCCAGGGCGACATTAGCGGTCGGGTTGGGATAGCGCGAACCCGTAGATCTACGGTGGTGAAGGGTGCCGGAGATGCTCGATCTCTCGTGGGTATTTGGGGTCCGCTTCTGACTCATTGCTGACCTTCCGAAGGTCCGCTTCCGGCGGAATGGAAGTTTGTGTCTAGTGGGACCACACTTTTCGTGTCCCGACCAACACTGAGAAAGAGGGGGATGGGCGGGACGTGGCGATGGCCTTCGCCTCGCAGCTAGATGGTCGCCTTGCACCAGATCGTTTCGATCGAAACTGTACCTACGAGCATCCGATGAATTGGGCACTTGTCGGCGATCTCCAGCAACCGGATCCTCTGTTCCTCCGGTAGCCCAGTCGGCAGAGTGATTGTTCGGGTGAACTGATCCGACGGTGTCGCCCCCAAGTCCCGGGTCAACAAGACCTCGACGGACATGGCGCCCAAGGTCCAGCCTTTCCGGTTGGCGTACAGGCGCAGGGTCTGGGCCGTACAGGAGGCGAGCGCCGCCTGCACCAGCTCGTGAGGGGTCGGACCGAGATCCAGCCCGCCCAGGGCGACGGGTTCGTCGACCACGAAGCGGGCGGGGCCCGCGGTGATCGTCAGTTGTAGGCCGCCGAGACCGGCGTCGGTCGCGATCGAGGGCCGGGAAGCTGCGTCGGTCATGGGAATCCTTCGGCGAAGTTTGGAAAACAGGGACGCCGTCGCCTGCCTTGGCGACGGCGACTACATGAGCATGTTCGACGGCGTCGGATGATCAGGCGTCCGCCAGGACCGCGAGCGCGGCGTCGCGCTCCTCGATCAACTCCTGCACCGAAGCGGCCAGACCGGCGCGCGTGAAGGCGTCGAGCTCCAGACCCGTGACGGGCGCATAGACGCCGTCGCGGCAGGTCGTCGGCACACCGCAGACCAGCCCTTCGGGAATGTCGTACTGGCCGATCGAGGCGACGCCCATCGAAACCCAACGGCCGTTCGAGCCCTGCACCCAGTCGCGCATATGGTTGATGGCGGCGTTGGCGGCCGAGGCCGCCGAGGAGGCGCCGCGGGCTTCCAGCACGGCCGTGCCGCGACGGGCCACCTCAGGGATGAGGGTGTCGCGATACCAGGTCTCGTCGTTGATGAGCCCGGCCAGAGACTGGCCCTCCACGGTCGCATGGCTCCAGTCGGCGAACATGGTCGGGGAGTGATTGCCCCAGACCGCGAGCTTCTCCACGGCATCGACGGGGACGCCCGCGCGGCGCGCGAACTGGGCGGCGGCGCGGTTGTGGTCGAGGCGGATCATCGAGGTGATGGCGCCGGGCGGCAGATCCGGCGCGGACTGGATCGCCACCCAGGCATTGGTGTTCGCCGGATTGCCAACCACCAGAACCTTGACGGAGCGTTTGGCGACCGCGTTCAGGGCCGCGCCCTGGGTCTTGAAGATGGCGGCGTTGGCCGCCAGCAGGTCGCGGCGCTCCATGCCCTTGGCGCGGGGGCGCGACCCGACCAGAAAGGCGGCGTCGATGTCGTCGAAGGCGATAATGGGGTCGTCGGTGGTCTGGATGGAGGTTAGTAGCGGAAAGGCGCAATCGTCCAGCTCCATGACCACGCCCTGGAGCGCCGCCTGAGCCTGAGGCAGGTCGAGGAGGCGAAGATCGATCGGGGTGTCGGGCCCGAACACATCGCCCTGGGCCAGGCGGAACAGCAGGGCGTAGGCGATCTGGCCGGCGGCGCCGGAGACGGCGACCTTGACGGGGGCGTTGGGCATCGGAACCTCAGGATTGCGGGGTTTGAGAAAGGGCTTGGTCGATCGAGGCGGAGACGGCTTCGAGGGTCAGGGCGGTGTCCAGACGTCGGTGCTGGACGAAGAGCGTCGGCGTTCCATTCACCCCGGCGTCGCGGGCACGGGCGACACGGCGCTCCAGGGCCGCGATGGCCTCGGGATCGGTGATGCAGGATTGAAGCCGCGCCTCGCTGATGCCGAACCGCGCCGCGATCCTCAGGAGGGCGTCGCGCGGGCCGCCGCCGTTCGCCCATTCGGACTGGCCGTGCATCAGGGCGTCGATGACCTCGAAATAGCGATCTTCGCCTGCGCACCGCGCCAGCAGAACGCCGGCGGCGGAGAGGTTGGCGGGGCCGGTGATGAATTCGCGATAGATCAGCCGGACCCGCCCGGCGTCGATGTAGCGCCGCCGGAGTTCGGGCAGCACCTCGATGGCGAAGCGGGCGCAGGGGCCGCAGGTGGTCGAGGCGTATTCGATCAGGGTCACGGGCGCGTCAGCCTGGCCCAGCACCATGTCGTCGGCTTCGGCCGCGCGCGGCGCACAGGCGGTGATCAAGGCGCCGACGCCGCCCGCCATGAGGACGCGGCGTGACGGCGTGAAAAGGTCATGAGGCATTGGTGATTCCAGAAAGGACGGAGTGGAGGCGGATCAGCGTGCGCAAGGGATGTCGCGCTTGGCCGCCTCGGCGAGGCAGGGGGCGACGAACAGGTCTCCGCGCCAGGCGCCGCGCACCGTACGGGCGCCGACGATCAGCCACAGCACCAGCAGTGCGGCGACCAGGGCCATGCCGAACAGGTTGAAGGCCGGGATGGGGAGCAGGGTTCCCAGCTTCAGCGTCGCGACAGAGAAGACGCCGAGTGGGAAGGTGTAGCCCCACCAGCCCAGATTGAACGGCAGGCCCTGACGCAAGTAGCGCAGGGTGATCAGCACGGCCATCGCGGCCCACCACAGGCCGTAGGCCCACAGCAGCAGGCCGCCGATCAGGCCGATCCCGCGCGCGGCGTCGCCGTACTGGCCCAGACCGGCGGCGGTGAAGATGGCGGGCGCGGCCTGGCCGAGCACCAGCATGCCGAGCGCGCCCGTGCCGATCGGGCCCAGCGACAGCCAGCTGGAGGCCGCCATACCGGCGTGCGGCAGTTTGTGGATCGCCATGCGGAGCACGAGGATGACCAGGATGCTCATCGCCAGCGGCACGGACAGGGCCCACAGGCCATAGCTGACTACCAGCACCGACAGGGCGGCGTTCGGGTCCGCGAGGTGCGGCGCGATCAGGCCGCCGGTGACGGCCGCGACCTCGGCCGCCACGACCGGCAGCAGCCAGACGGCCGTCATCTGGTCGATGGCGTGCTCCTGGCGGGTGAACATCATGAAGGGGATGCCGATGCCGCAGGCGACGGCAAGGGCCACGTCGATCCACCACAGGGCTTCGGCGACCGGCACGACGCCTTCGCCCCAGCGCGCCAGGCCGAAGGCCATCAGGCCGTTGATGATGGTCGCCAGCCCCATCGGGATGCAGCCGAAGAACATCGACACGACCGAATGGCCGAAGATTCGTCGCGCGCCGTCGAAGAAGAAGATCCAGCGCGCCGCGTAGAGAACGGTGAACAGGGCGAACAGGCCGATGTTGAAAACCCACAGGGCTTCGGCGACGATTTTTACGCCGGGTATGGGGACCGGAAGCTGGTTCAGCGCCAGGGCGAGGATGCCGGTTCCCATGGTGGCGGCGAACCAGTTCGGCGTGAACTGCCGCACGATCTCCCTGGGCGATTGCAGACTCGCCAACGGGCGAAGGCCGAAGGCGACGTCGCGAACGTGAATGTCATGAGCCATGAGAGGTTATCCAGACGAGCGGTCAGCCCGCGGTGAAGCGATAGACGGCGCCGAGCACGACGGCGGTGACCAGAAGGCAGGCGGGCAGGGTCAGCATCTGCAACGCGGCTTCGCGGCCGCTGATCCAGCCCGTGTCGATGATCACGCGACCGGCGAGGCAATCGTTCAAGGAGCGGATGCGCTCGCCCGGCGCAGGCGTATCGGCCAGCAGGCTCATCCCGGTGAGAAGGCCGAAGAACATCAGGCCGAGAACGGTGATGAAGCCCAGGGCGAGCATCGCCTCGCCGTGACCGAACACCAGCCAGAACACGGCCACCATGGCGGCGTAGAGACCCGCGACCGCCTTGACCATTGCGGGGTGAACGCCGGTAAGGCCGACGCCAGGCTGGACCCGGTGCAAGGTCTCGCCGGATTGGGTCGCGGCGATGGGAGAAGGCGGAATGAAAGGCGTCTGCGGTTTTACATTCTCAGGACCGATGGCCTGGCGCCTGGCGACGGACCTGCGGCCTTGGCGCATGGCCGGAGCGGCGAGAAGGGTGGTCATGGCGGCTCTCCTTTCGGAGTGGAGGCCAGTCTTCGGCGCGCTCCTCGACATCCGGGATGCGCCTCTTGGATCATCAGCTCCAACGGATGTTTTAGATAGGTTTGTTCGCTTTGATCGAATGAACGCCCTAGGGGGTGATCAGCGCGGCTGCCCACGCAAAGGCGGCCTGCAGGCCAAGACGATGCTCGGGGGCGGTGTTGATGAACGTCGGGCTCGGGTGTGGCGCGAGACACAGCTCCACTTCAGGCCGCAGGCGGGTCAGCGTCGGAGCCGCCATCGCGGCGACGCGGCCGCACAATACCGCGGCCCTGAGGCGATGAAGCGGGGTGACCAGTCCCTCTAGCGTGGTCAGGCCGGAGGCGATCTCCTGTCTTGTCAGCGGTCGCGCGGACCCCGAGCGAAGCCAGGGGACCGTGTTCCAAAGGACGATGCGGCGGCGGTCGAGCCCCGCTGCTTCCATCGCGCGCTTCAGGTTGCGCGCGGTGCCCGTGGGATTGTCGATGGAGACGAGGCGATCCGCTTGCGGTCCCGGGGCCGGTGTCTCCAGAAGCACAAGGATTTCCGCCTCGTCTCCACCGTCGAGGGGGTCGAACTTCGGCGTACCTTGTTGAGCGCCCACGCCCCTATCCAGAGCTCTCAGGAATCCGTTCAGTCCCTCGAGATGCGTGTGAGGCGGCGCGCGGTCATTCACCAGTGAAGGCCAGACACCGCCTTGACGAGCCGACGCGCTCAATGGCGTGACGCCGTCAGGGACGCCAGGAACACCTCGCCCGCCTTTGAGCGATAGCGCTGCTTGTGCCGCAGGAGCCAGAACGGGCGGTCGGGCAAGGTCAGGGGCAGGGCGGCGAGGATGCCGGCGCGCAGGCGCGCGGCGACGACATTGCGCGACACGACCGTCGCTCCCGCACCGGCCTCGACGGCGGCGGCGACCGCCTCATTCCCGGGCAAGGTCATGGCCACGTCCAGAGCGTCGATGGCCAGCCCGCGCTGATTGAGGGCCGTCTCAAAAGCCGACCGGGTGCCGGAGCCGGGCTCGCGCAACACCCAGGTCATTTGCTTCAGGTCCGGCGGCCCGGCGCCGTCCTGGGCGGCGGGGTGGTCGGCCGCCACGACCAGCACCAGTTCGTCGTGATCCAGAACCGAACGGCTCAACGCCGGCTCGTTCAGTTCGCCCTCGACCAGACCCAGTTCAGCGCAGCCCTCCAGGACAGCGTCGGCCACCTCGCGCGTATTGCCGATCGAGACCTCGATGCGGATGCCGGGATGAGCCTGATGAAACCGGGTCAGTCGGGCGGGAAGCCACCAGCCGGCGATGGTCTGGCTGGCGTGGATCGACAGTCGTCCGCGTTTCAGGCCGCCCAGGTCGTCGAGCGCGTCCTGCGCCGCCTCGACACGGGCGAGGATCGCCTTGGCCTCGACGAGGAAGGTTGCGCCCGCCTCGTTCAGGACGATGTTGCGGCCAACGCGGTCGAACAGGGCGACGCCGTGGCGGCCCTCCAGCGTCGTCACCGCCGAGCTGACCGCCGACTGGGTCAGGTTCAGGGCCTCGGCGGCGCGGGTTACGTGCTGGCGCTCGGCGACGGCGACGAAGATGCGGAGCTGGTCCAGGGTCATGGGACAATCCTAACCCACGAAGCGGCGACTTCGACAGGGAACGTTCGGCGACGGCGAACGTTCCGAGCGGAACATCGCGTTGGTCGTCCGGGACGATCGCCTGCAGGATCGGATCATGACCCACGCCCCACCCTCCCGATGGATCAGAACCGGCGTCCTGGCGCTTGGCTCGGCGATTGCCGGTGCCGCAGTTATGGCCTTCGCACAGATGCCCGGCTCGGACTTCGATGCGGCGATGGCCGAGGCGATGGAGCGGATGCACCGCGACATGGCGGTAGAATCCACCGGCGACCCAGACGTGGACTTCGCCGCCATGATGATCCCGCATCATCAGGGCGCCATCGACATGGCGCGCGTCGAGCTTCTGTACGGGCAGGACGAGACCATGAAGCGTCTGGCCCAGGGGATCATCATTGAACAGACCCAGGAAATCGCCCTGATGCGCGACTACCTGACCCGCCATTCTGATGCGCCGACGCCGACCGGCGGCGCGACCTCGACCCATCACGGACACGGATCATGACCCTGACAGCCCGCGCCATCGCCGCCCTTGTTCTCAGCCTGTCCGCCGGACACGCCTTGGCCGATCAGGTTCCGGGCGCGGCGGCGGCGCCCGCCATCCCGATCAGCAGCCAGGATCGGTTCTATTCGGCCGACCAGTTCTCCAACACCGTCTCGGTGGTCGATCCCTCGACCAACGGCCTGCTGGGGGTGATTTCCCTCGGCGAACCGACTCCGGCCAACCTCAGCCCGCTCTACAAGGGCCAGTTGCTGGTCCACGGCATCGGCGCGGCGCCGGACGGCAAGACGATCGCCGTGGTCTCGATCGGGTCCAACTCGGTCAGCTTCATCGACACGGCCAGCAACACCGTCAAACATACCACCTATGTCGGGCGCTCTCCGCACGAGGCCTTCTTCACGCCGGACGGCCGCGAGGTCTGGGTCACGGTGCGGGGCGAGGCCTATGTTTCGGTGCTGGACGCCGCGACCTATCAGGAGACCGCCCGGGTCGAGACGCCCAACGGGCCGGGCATGACCATCTTCTCGCCGGACGGCCGCTACGCCTACATCTGCTCCAGCTTCAGTCCCGAGACGGTGGTAGTCGAGACCGCGACCCGTCAGATCGTCGGTCGGGTGGCCCAGGCCAGTCCGTTCTGCCCCGACATCGCCGCCACGCCCGATGGAAGCCAGGTCTGGATGACGCTGAAGGACGTGGGCAAGACCATGGTTTTCAACGCCCGTCCGCCGTTCGCTGTCCTACAGACGCTCGACACCGGCCCCTTGACCAACCACGTCAACATCGTGCGCAACGCGGCGGGCCAGTTCGCCTATGTGACCGTCGGGACCGAGAACCGGGTCAAGGTCTATCGCACCGACACCTTCACGCTCGTGACGGAGATCGAGGTGGGGTCGCTGCCGCACGGTCTGTGGCCCTCCGGCGACGGCTCGCGGATTTACGTCGGGCTGGAGAATGGCGACGGCGTGGCGGTCATCGACACCCTGGCCAACCGCGTGATCGCCACCGTGCCGATCGGTCAGGGACCGCAAGGGGTCACCTATGTGCCGCGTGCGGTCACTCAGGGTGACGGCAGGGCCAACCTCACGCCCCTGGGCGCAGCTCGCGCCTCGCATCAACTCGTTCTGACGGGCGAGGGCGACACCCGGTCCCAGGCGACCTTGTTCGAGCAGGGGCAGGTCCAGATGCTGCAGATCGCCGCCGCAGGCCTCCAACCCGGCAAGCCCTATGTCCTCGCCTTCGCCAATGCGGCGGACGGATCGGGGACGCTCGAGCCTCTGACGAAGTTCATGACCAATCCGGCTGGGTCTGCGGTCGTCAACGCCGTGGGCCCGATCCGTCAGGTGGTCGCCGCCGACGCCGGCGCACCCCGCCGTTGGCTGGTCATCGCCTCGGGCACGCCCGAGGCGATCGGCGCGGTCGTCCAGAGACAGTCGGAATAGGACCGGCCGCCATGCGGATCGACAAGTTCGTCCATAGCTGCCTGCGCCTGACGATCGGTGCAGATCGACTGCTCTTCGATCCGGGCAAGTTTTCGTTCGTCGACGGACGGGTCGATCCTGCTGTCTTTTCGGATGTCTCGACGATCGTCCTGACGCACGGCCATCCCGACCACATCGACCCTGACGCTCTGGCCAGGATCGTGCAGGCGAGTGGCGCGACACTCGTCGGCAACGGCGAGGTCGCCGACAAGCTCGGCGAGAAGGGGCTGTCGGTCACGGTGTTCGAGGAGGGCGAACGGACCTTCGGCGCGTTCCGGCTGCAGGCTCAGCCGGTCGCGCATGAGCCCATCCTGTCGGACGAGAGCCCGCAACTGACAGCCTTCCTCGTCAACGACGTTTTCCTCAACCCGGGCGACAGTTTCGACAGCCGTCTGGATCGGTTCGCGGGCGTGGAGGTGCTGGCCCTTCCGGTGATGGCGCCTTACCTGACCGAGCTCACTGTCCATGCGTTCGCCAAACGGATGAAGCCAAAATCGGTCGTCCCGGTCCATGACGGCTACGCTCGCGACTATTTCCTCAGGCAGCGTTACGACGTCTACGAGCCCTATCTGGACAAGGCCGGGATCAAACTGCACCGGCCGATGGCGCCCGGAGACGGGTTCGACGTCTCTGACCATGACTGACGCAGTCTGCACCTCCACCGGTTTCGCGCGATTGCGATCGCGATAAAATGGCGGCGGCTCGGCGTGGTAACTCAGGTGAATGTCGCCTTTGCGCGGTGACTGTCATGTCCGCTCATGGCGCGAAGCTGGCTTTGCGCTTCGCTGTGGTGGCAGGAGTGGTCACCGAGGCCCCGACGTGCCACTCGTCCCGGTGGGAAGGCAGGCGGCCATGGGGATCGCAACTTTGGGAGCGGACGGCAGCATCGATGTTCTCGAAGCCAGCACGCCGGAGAAGCGGAGCGCGCCGGGGAATAGTTGTTCAACGCCGACCGAGCGCTCACGCGCTCGGTCGGCGTGCGGCGGCGCGCGACTTTGAAGCCAGGCGGAATGAAAGGGCAGGAGATCTGCCGATAGATGACGATGAGCTCCAGGCCTCGCCTGTTCTTCAAAACGTCAGGCTATGGTATCCGCCTATGCCTAGGTATACCGGTACGATTCCCTCGCGCACCACGCCTGCGGCATTGTCAATACACCCCGAAAGATCTCGTGATCACGCGCTTTTTACATCCGATTATTTCTTCATTGTTTTCAACAGTCCACGATCTATTCGGACTACGATACGGCGCTTTAGGTGACCTCTGGTGCAAAGTCCTTGCCGATCAACGCGCTACCGGCCTTCGTGTAATCGAGTGGGAATAACTGGAGGCGGACGGCGCTTTCGACTTGGTTCCGAAGAGGCCTTTAAGCATTTGCTAGGATTGTAAAATTCGTCTATTCTGCAGAAGCCCCTAGAAGGTATTCTTCTGTTGTATTGGACTGGCCTGCGGTAAGCCACTTCCATGATCTAGCAGACTCGGACCTGTCGCTCTGGCTCAGGTACGCCAGATGTCAGTCAGCATTTCCAAGAAATGCTCTGCACTGGGAGACAGGGTCGCGCCGCGCCGCCGCACGATCCCGATCGGCCTGGAAATGATCGGATCGACGATTGCACGGGTGACCAGTATCGGGTGTTCCGCCTGGGGGGTTGCAAGCCGTGGCAGCACCGAGATCCCTAGCCCGGCCTCAACCAGTCCCAACGAGGTAGACAGGTGGGTCACCTCATAGAACCAGTTGAGCTTGATATTGGCCTTGGCCAAAGCGGAGTCGAGCAGCACGCGGTTCCCGCTTGAGCGGTACACAGTGATGAGTCTGTGATTGACCAGCTGCGGCCAGTGAATGTTGTCGTAGGCTGCGAGCGCGTGATCTCTGCGACAGGCGAGAACGAAGGGGTCGTCGAGCAGGGTGTCGAAGCTCAGGTCCGGATCAGAGGCCCCCATCAGATTGATGCCGAACTCGACCTCTCCCCGCGCGACGGCCTGCACGCCTTCATTCGCGGGCAGGTCGAGAATGCGGATTCGAATGTGAGGGAACTCGTCGTTGAACCGCTTGATGACCGTCGGCAGGAAATAGAAGGCGGCGGTGGGCAGGCAGGCGATCGTCACCTGACCCGTTCGCTGAGGCCCCAGCTCCCGAACGGCGAACAGAGACGAGTCAAACTCTTCGATCATTCGCCTCATCAACGGCAGCAGTTCGGTGCCGACCGCCGTGAGAGCCACATTTCGTGTGGTTCGTTCCAGGATCGGGGCGCCGATCGAGGCTTCAAGCTTTTGTATCCGGCGGCTCAACGCCGGTTGAGACAGGTTCAGCGACCGCGCCGCCTTATGGAAGCTGCGCATATCGACCACCGCCAAGAAGGCGCGGATGTCCAACAGTTCACAATTGATAGCCATAACGCATGAGTAGCTGCGAATAACGCATTTTACAAATCAATACTACTGATGCGAATTGCGTCTCAACGAAACAAACCATTCCGGTTTGTGCATCAGTTGATTTGTGTCTTGTCCAACGATCTTGACAGCATCCCGTGCGTGCTCATGCGAGGCGGTACCTCCAAAGGTCCCTTTTTCCTCGCAAGCGACCTGCCGTCCGACGCCAAAGATCGCGACGCCGCCTTGATGGCGGTCATGGGTTCGGGACATCCGCTGCAGATCGACGGGATCGGCGGTGGAAACCCGCTGACCAGCAAGGTCGCCATCGTGTCTCGCTCGAACCACGAGCGGGCTGATGTCGACTACCTGTTCGCGCAGGTCCGTGTGGACGAGCAGATCGTCGATCTGACACCGAACTGCGGAAACATGCTGGCCGCTGTCGGTCCCTTCGCCATTGAGGCCGGTCTCGTCTCGCCGACCGAGGGTGAAACGCGGGTCGTGATCTACAATGTGAATACCGACAAGCTGATTGAGGCCCACGTCCCGACAGAAGCTGGCCGGGTCACCTATCTCGGCGACGCCGAGATCGCGGGAGCGCCCGGGACGGCCGCGCCGATCTCCCTGTCTTTCGCCGATGCCGCCGGCACACTGACGGGCAAGCTGCTGCCCACGGGACTGACCAGCGAAACCGTAGACGGTGTGCGGATCAGCTGCTTCGACTGTGCGATTCCCATGGTGTTGATCAACGCAAGCGACCTTGGCGTCACCGGCGGAGAAACCCCTGCGCAACTCGACGCCGACCCGGATTTCATGGCGCGGCTTGAGACGATCAGGCTCGTCGCGGCGGATCGGATGGGTATCGCCAATGCCAGCGGACGCGTGGTTCCGAAGCCTGTCCTGGTGTCTGCACCTTCAGACGGCGGCACGATCCGGGCGCGCTATTTCATGCCGCACTCGTGTCACACCGCCCTGGCCACCACCGGCGCCGTGGGCATTGCTACGGCGTGCGCTACTCCGGGCACCGTCGCCGCAGATCTGGTCGGGCGGATCGAGACACCCTCGGTCGTCACCATCGAACACCCGAGCGGCACGCTGGAAGTCAGCCTTACGCGCGATGAGCGCGGTGAGATCGTCGCCGGTCTGGTCCGCACAGCCCGCCGCCTGTTTGAGGGCCGCGTATTCCTGAAGCCTCTGTCGCATGGACAGGAGAACTGGACCGCCGCCGCTTAAGGCGACATCCCAAGACCAAGAGCGCCGCAAAGGCGACATCAATCACAGGGACTGAAACGAGGAAGAGATGCGTAAACTGATCCTGGCGGCCGTCTGCGCCGTAGCCTTTGCATCCGCAGGCTGTTCTAAAACCGATGGCCCGGCGGGCGAGGTCGCCACCGTGCGCATGAGCGTGGGCTCCTACAACCTCAACAATCTTCCGTTCTTCGTGGCGGCCGCCAACGGCTATTTCAAGGACGAAGGGTTGGACGTCCGCACAGAGAATTTCGCCCAGGGCGGTTCCAAAGTGCTGCAAGCCCTGGTCGCGGGTTCGACCGACGTGGCGGTCGGCTTCTACGATCACACCATTCAGATGCAGCCCAAGAACAAGGATGTGGTGGGCTTCGTCGTCCTGTCGCGCAACTCCGGCCTGGTGCTGGCGGGCGGCAAGAAGTCGACCTTCGATCCGGCTAGGCCCGAGACCATTCGCGGCGCCAAGATCGGCATCACCGCGCCAGGCTCGTCGTCGGACTTTTTCGTCCGCTACTACCTCCAGCGCCACAACATCCCTCAGGATTCCGTGTCTCTGATCGGCGTCGGATCCGGCGCCGCCGCCGTGGCTGCGCTCGAGCAGGGCAATATCGATCTGTTGGTAAACTACGATCCGGCCGCGACGCTGATCGAGGAAAAGGGCATCGGGCGCATCCTGATCGACGCCCGCAGCGATGAAGGCGCGCGCGAAGTGTACGGCGGCATCTACCCCACGTCGGTGCTCTACGCTGAGCAGCGCTTCATCGACGCCAATCCCAAGACGGTCGAGAAGATCACTCGCGCCGAACTCCGGGCCCTGCAGTTCATCCGCGATCACTCCGCGGAAGAGATCGTCGCCAGCCTGCCCTCGGACTTCATTTCCGGCGACAAGGCGACCTACACGCTGGCTGTCGAGAAGGCCAAGGCGATCTTCTCCGCCGATGGCCGGTTCAATGCGACGGACGTTCAGACGCCCCTGCGTGTGCTGTCAGCATTCAATCCCGACGTTAAGGGCGCGAATGTCGATCTGGCCAAGACCTACACCAACGCCTTTGTCGATCGCGCCGCCGCCTCTCCGGCCGCGGCGGTCCGACCTTGAGTTCAACCCCAGTTAAACAGAAAGGGCCGGGAATGGCTTCCGCTGTACTGAAGATGCCGACGCCGATCCGACCGGCTAAGCATCCCAAACCGATGGTCTGCATCGACGACGTCACCATGGCGTTCGGTGATTTCGTCGCCACGGAAAACGTCAACATCACGGTAGCCGACGGCGAGTTCGTCTCGGTCGTCGGTCCGACGGGGTGCGGCAAAAGCACCATCCTGAATGCGGTCGCGGGCCTTCTTAAGCCGGCGAAGGGCTCTGTGACCATCGATGGTCAGCCGGTTTCAGGAATCCAGGGCGACATCGGCTATCTGTTCCAGCAGGAGGCGTTGCTGCCCTGGAAGACGGCCTTCGAGAACGTCGAGCTGGGGCTCAAATTCCGGTCTGACATCTCCAAAGCCGAACGTGCCGAGAAAGTCGACGCGTGGTTGGCCAAGGTGGGTCTGGCCGGATTTGGAAAACGCTATCCGCACCAGTTGTCCGGCGGCCAGCGCAAGCGCGTTCAGATGGCCCAGGCCCTGATCACCGAACCCAAGGTGATCCTGATGGACGAACCCTTTTCGGCTTTGGACATCCACACCCGCCACCTGATGCAGAACGAGCTTTTGCGGCTTTGGCAGGAAGATCGGCGCGCAGTGATCATGATCACTCACGATCTGGACGAGGCCATCGCCTTGGGCGACCGCGTCGTCGTCCTGGCCTCCGGTCCACGCAGCAGTGTGGTCGAGAGCTTCCCGGTCGATCTGGAGCGGCCGCGTGATGTGGCCGAAATCAAGCTCGATCAACGATTCACAGATCTGTACCGCGACATCTGGGCCTGCCTGCGCGGCGAAGTGGAGAAAAGCTATGCACGTCCTGAAAAATGAACGCGCGATGCAGATCGCCCTGGCGATCTTCATCTTCGGCGGATGGCAGCTTGGGGTGATGACGGGCGTCATCGACAAGTTCTTCTTCCCCGCTCCCAGCGATATCGGCCTCCAAATCTGGAACTGGGTGTCCGATCCCAGCTTCTTCCACCACGTCGTCATCACACTGACCGAGACGGTGTTGGGCTACATCATCGGCACGATGCTTGGTGTCGCCGCAGGCGTCTGGTTGGGGCTCAGCCCGATGGCCGCCCGGATTCTTGATCCCTTCATCAAGGGTTTCAACGCCATCCCGCGCGTGGTCTTGGCGCCGATCTTCGTGCTGTGGCTGGGCTTGGGTCTGTGGTCCAAGGTCGCCTTGGCGGTGACGCTCGTCTTCTTCATCACCTTCTTCAACGCCATGCAGGGCGTGCGTGAGGTTAACCCGGCCGTTCTGGCCAACGCCCGCATCCTGGGCGCCAAACGTTCGGATCTGCTGGTTCACGTCTACTTCCCGGCGGCGGCGAGCTGGATCCTGTCGTCCCTGCGGACCTCCGTCGGCTTTGCGGTCGTCGGCGCCATCATCGGCGAATATCTCGGCGCGTCGGCCGGACTTGGGTATCTGATTGCTCAGGCCGAGGGCAACTTCAACTCAGTGGGCGTCTTCGCCGGCATCATCATCCTGGCCGTTTTCGTCCTCTTCATTGACCGACTGCTGGACGTTGCTGAAAACCGCCTGATCACGTGGCGGCCGCGCGCAGACGCCAAGCCCGCCACTCTCTGACGACGACCCCGCCCGGGCGCCACCCCGGGCGGGATCCATGACGGACATGCCCGCAGCGAATGCGACGGGCCTGTTCGCGGAATTTCCAAGAATAACGACGGCCCCCTCGACCGCCTCTTCGGTCGATCGAGAGCCTGCGCCCTGGGAGGAGCAACCATGTTCAAGAGCACTCTAATCGTGTCCGTCGCCGCCTCTGCTCTGGCGACAGCGTCGGGCGCCCATGCCCAGTCGGTCAACGAGGCGGATCTCGCAGCGATCGTCCAGGCCCAGGCGCGAACCATCGCCGCGCTGGAGGCGCGGCTGGACGCCCTGGAATCCAAGCCGCAGCCGGCACCGCCGGCCGCAGCCGTTGCGACGCCTCCCGCCCCGCAAGTCGCCGCCGCCGCGCCGCCGCGTCCGGACCTTCGGATCGATTGGAGCAAGGGCGCGCCAGAGTTTGCACAAGGCGGCGCATCGTTTCGCCTACGTGGACGGGTGCAGGTCGATGCATCAAGCACGTCGGGATCGGACTTCGCCGACCGCAATATTTCCGGCACCGAACTTCGCGCGATCCGGCTGGGCGCCGAGGGCGCCATTTCACCCAATGTCCGCTATGCCGTGGAAGCTGAGCTGACGGACAACGTCGTCAGTGTGCGTTCCGCCAATATCGAGCTGCTCAAGAAATTCGGCGACGTTGAGGGGTCGCTCACCATCGGTCAGAGGCTGAACGACCGGAGTCTGGATGGGGCGTCGGGCGTCATCTCGGTTCCGTTCGTCGAACGAAACGCAGTCGGAACGGCCATCGGCGCCCAGAAGGGATCCTTCGGCGTAGGGCTTACAGGCCGCCTGACAGGCTCCAACTGGCACATGACAGCGGCGATCACCGGCGAGGATCTGTCCAATGCCGGGGACAACAACGACACCTTCACCGTCACCACTCGCGCCCACTGGAATCCGGTCAAGACATCTGACGTCATCCTGCATCTTGGCGGTTGGGCCTTCTACGAGAACTATCCCCGAACGCTCAACTCAATCTCGCGCAACGCCTATATCGCCGGTCATTTCAATGATCTGGTCCGCAGCTCGAGCGGCGCGCTCGTGGCGCCCGAGCATGGATCGGCCTACGGGGTGGAAGCCGGGGCTTTCGGGCGCGCCTGGATCTATGCCGAAGCTGGCCGCCGCACGGTTGAAGGCGGGCCTGTAACCGGTCGCTACGCTGTCGACCAAAACGCCTGGTCCTTGGCGGGCGGCTGGTTCCTCACGCCGGATAAGGCGGGATATTCAGCCAAGACCGGCGCCTGGTCGCGCACGACGGTGCACTCGCCCGTGACGGAGGGCGGAACCGGCGCGTGGGAAGTTCTGGCGCGCTATGATGCCTACGATTTCACCGACGCACCGACTGGCGGGGACGCCACGGCTGTGACGCTCGGCGTGAACTGGTATTGGACGAGCCAACTCCGCTTCATGCTGAACGCCACCCGGTGGGAAACAGACAACCGGACCGGCGCCTTCCAGGGCGCAGACACGGGGACCACAGTCGTGGTGAGGTCCGCGCTGAGTTTCTAATCACCTTGCATAGCGACGCGCTGTCCAGCAAAGCTCTCGCTGGACAGCGCAAATGGTTCTGCTTGATGGTGCAGCCAATGCTCGCACGGCGCGAGCGAACCGTTGGTGCTGGACCAAAGCGGCATTGTCATTCTCGGCCTGGGAGCCCCCTGCGCTCAGCAGAGCTTGGTGACCTCCAATAGCTGACAGATCCAACGCCTTCCGTTTGTCGATTCAGCCCATGCCGGCGCTTTTCGTCGGCCGTTGAAAATGGCTTTCGAGTGGCCGTGAACGCCCACAAGAGTGTATTTTAGATCTGAACGATCGAATGATTTTTGCTTAATATTGGTAACGTCATAGATGTTCGATATCGTTCCCAACCTCAGCAGAAAGACGTTGTAGTCGATGGAATAGCCGGGAACCCCATTCCAGCTCTCATTGATAATCATTTTGACCCACCGCACCCCACCCTTTGCGGGGTGGCCTGCAGTCGACCTCCAAGCGCCGCTATCTGGGCTGAGTGCTGTTGATCCGCGGATGCTCGACCCAGCCGTACCGCCCCACAAGCACTGCCCTGACCTCAAGAGTGGTAACCGGACGTCAGCATGTCGCGCTGGATGCCCGACACCTGCCGGTGCAGCAACGTCCGCTGTCGGCGCGATGCCGAGCCTAGGGCTTCCCCGGTGTGACGTTCGGGCGATCTGCGCCAGACGCTCGACGCATCACGCCAGTACAGAAAATGTCTGTCGCCATCGGCAGGCCTTCGTTCTAGCCTGACGACGCTGCAATCAAAGGCGGATAAGCCGCTGGATCAGCAAGAGGAAACACACAATGCGCATCCTGTACATCGCCGCTGCGGCCGCCTTGGCCTTGGCGGCCTGCTCCGACCGTACCGAGAAAAACGCCGCCGCCACCGCGGAAAACGCCGGCGACACCGTCGCCTCGGCGGCCAGCGACACAGCCGCGAATGCAGATGCCGCCGCCGACGCGACCGCGGCTGCGGCCAAGGACGCGGCAGCCGACGCCGACGCGGCCGCCGATACCGCGGCGCGCAAGACCGATGCGGCGGCCGACGCCGCAGCGCGGACCCAATAAGACAAACGTCGCGACGCTGCCGATGCATTTCGGCGGCGTCGCGTCACCTTCTAGATGCTGTAGTTCGTGCGACCGGCTCACCGGGCGATTTTTGTCGGGAGACGTCGAGATGCTGGAAGTCGGAACCACCTGCTGGCGCGCCGAAGTCGCGCCCCGCGCCGCGCTACTGGTAGACATGGAGCCTTATCTGGCGGCAGCAAAGGTGGCGATGAGCCAAGCGAGCCGGTCCATCCACTTCCTGAACTGGGCCTTTGATCCCGACACCATCCTTGATCACGAGCCGACGGACGGTTCGGGTCCGCAAACAATCGGCCGCTTCCTCAGAGATCTGTCCGAGGCCCGGCCGGACCTCGAAATACGGATCCTGTGCTGGAAGTCGCCCGTCGCCGTTGCGGCCACTCAGCGGTTCTTTCCCTGGCGCAGTCGTCGCTTCTTCGCCGACACGCGCGTCGATTTTCGTCTGGACGGAACCTTGCCGCCAGGCGCTTCCCACCACCAGAAGGTCATCATCGTCGATGACGCCGTGGCCTTCTGCGGCAGTTGCGACATCGGTCCCGACCGGTGGGATAGTCCCGAACACCTTCACCCCGACCCGCGGCGGGGGAAGACGGCCAAAGGAACGCCCTGCTACGATTGCCGCCATGAGGTCATGGCGATGATCGACGGTCCGCCGGCGGCCACTCTGGGTGATCTTTTCCGCGAACGGTGGGCGAGAGCGACCGGAGAGATGCTTGCTGCGCCGGCTGAAACGGTTTCCGACGTCTGGCCGGCCGATGTGAGGCCCGATCTGGAAAACGTCGAGATCGGCGTGTCCCGAACCCAGGCCCCGTGGAAAGATTTCCCGGAGCTGAGGCAGGGGGAGGCGGCCACCTTGGCCGCGATCGCCTCGGCCAAAACGACCCTCTATATCGAAAACCAGTATTTCACCTCGCCCATCGTCGCGGAGGCCATCGCCCAACGGCTCGATGAAGCCGACGGTCCGGAGGTGATCCTGGTGTCGACCCGGCATTCGCCAAGCTGGTTTGACCAGATGACCATGGACAAGACGCGCTCGGCGTTTCTCAAACGGCTTGAAGACGCGGACCGGCATGGGCGGTTCAGCGCCTACAGCCCCGTCACCCGCAACGGCCGGATCATCATCGTCCACGCCAAGCTCGCCGTCGTCGATGACCGTTTCGTGCGCATTGGCTCCAGCAACGTCAACAACCGATCGCAAGGCTTCGATAGCGAATGCGATCTGACCCTGGATGCGGGGTCGGACCCTGAAGGGGCGGGAGGGGCGTGTATCGGCGTGTTTCGCAACCGACTGATCGCGCACTGGCTAGGGTGCGAAGAAATGCAGGTCACGCAGGCGATAATGACCCACGGCGGCATCAGCGCCGGCATCGAACATCTGCGGGACGAAGGTTGGGATCGTCTGCGCCCGCTTCGATCACGCAGTCACGGCGCCTTTTCCCGGTTCGTCGCCGAACACCATCTAGGCGATCCCATCTCGGCAGCCGACAGTCTTCGACCGTGGCGCCGACCCGCGCAGATGCGACACAAGCTTGCCGCGGCGGCGCATCGGCTGGTCCGCGCAGACATTCCGGCCCCGGACGTGCCGCTCGGCGGTTCGATCGAACCGGGCCTCGGCCAGGACTAACCTTGGATGCTGGCGACCGCTTACTCTTGAAACCTATCGGTTAGGCGTACGAACCTGTCTTCGTTGTCACTTGGTTGAGCCTCATGAAGCTGCCTATGAATCTGGGCGTCCCAACCGAGCCATTCAAATGAACATTTCGCGCCGCCAACTGCTTGCGACGTCGCTAGCGACAGTGGGACTTATGCCGGCAGGCCATGCCGCCGCAGTAGATATTGAGGCTATCGAAGTGGTCGCTGACGGGTTTGCCGAGGCACAAAACTTCAATGGAGTGATCGCGATTGCGATCGCAGGTCGACCGATCTTGATGAAGGCCTACGGGGTGTCCGACGTTCGCGATCGGTCTCCAGCCAACGCCGCCTCGACCTACGCCATTGGCTCCATCTCGAAATGGTTCACGGCAGCCATGGTTCTTCGGCTGGTGGAG
This sequence comes from Brevundimonas fontaquae, assembly GCF_017086445.1. Taxonomy (NCBI): domain Bacteria; kingdom Pseudomonadati; phylum Pseudomonadota; class Alphaproteobacteria; order Caulobacterales; family Caulobacteraceae; genus Brevundimonas; species Brevundimonas fontaquae. The sequence goes on from NZ_CP070968.1 coordinate 1,628,376, forward strand.
GCTGGACTGTTGCGCCTGGATACGCCGCTATCCACGCTTCTTCCGGGTTTCCCTGCGAGCAGTGGAGCGACCGTAACCTTGGCGCACCTCCTGTCCAATACGAGCGGGCTTCCCGATCTTCTGATGCCGGCCGCCAAAGCAAATTCCGATCTGCGAACGTCAACTGCTTCTGCGGGAGAAATGGTCAGCCGTTTCGCGCCGACGGAGACAAAGTTCGTTCCTGGTTCGGACTTCGACTATGCCTTCATGAACTGGGTGATCGTTCGCGCTGTGATTGAAGCTGAGACTGGCGCAAGTTTCGAGGATTTGGCGCAGAGTTTGCTATTCAAACCCATGGGGCTGAGAAACACGGGGATCGCGCGTCGAGGTTTCGAAGGCGTTCCCCGCTTGGTGCCTGCCTTCGATGGTCAGACCGCCGCCGCGCAGTTGGATATGAGCACATGTTATGGCTACGGCGCCGCCTCCGGGACCTTCTATGCCGATGCTGCTGACTTGCTGACATTCGCAGATCAGCTCCTGAGCGGGACGCACTTAACGCCGCAGTCGAAGTCAGACCTTTTGAACGTTCGATACCTGGAGGAGCGCTACGCTCTAGGCGGCAGGGTTCGCGTGGGAGCCGAAGGACCTGTCGCCTGGGAAACAGGCTCCGTAGGAGGCTATAAATCCCTTCTAACTTACCGACTGTCGGATCGTCGATCGGTAGCGGTCCTGAACAATACCGATATGTCGCAGACGGTGATCAACGACTTCGCCACGACCATTTTCGATCTGCCTGCGCCCTAGGCTCCGTACTCAATCAGCTTGCTTTGGAATGCGAAGGCTGATTCCAAGATTCCGGAGGTGCTCCGGATGGCGAAGTCGAAGTCGGTTTACGGGTTGTCGGATGTGGAGTGGGCGGCGATCGAGCCGCATCTGCCGAGAGGCCGTAGCGGCGCGCGGCGTGTAGATGATCGCCGGGTGATCAGCGGGATCGTCCACATGCTGCGGTCGGGCGCCCGATGGCGGGACTGTCCGACCGATTACGGGCCGTACACGACGGTATACAACCGCTTCAATCGCTGGAGCCGACAGGGCGTTTAGAGCGAGGTCTTCTACGCCTGACCGGCAAGAGCGACGTGTTCACTGGCGCGATAGACGCCACCTACGTGAAAGCCCACCGCTCGGCGGCGGGCGCAAAAGGGGGGCCTTCGAAAACGCCATCGGAGCCTCCCGGGGCGGTCGGACGACGAAGATTCACGCCCTGACCGACGACCTGGGCCGGCCCCGAGCCCTGGTTCTGACGGCTGGGAACACCCATGACCTCGTCGGAGCTGCGGCGTTGCTCAGGATTGTGCCGACGCCTCGCAAGCTCCTGGCCGACCGCGCCTACGACGCCCGCAAGTTGCGCGACTGGCTCGCCGAACGAGGCTGCGAACCCGTCATCCCGCCCAACCCGACGCGCAAACATCCCACACCTAGGACCCCGTTGCCTATCGGAGCCGCAACGCCGTCGAACGGATGTTCTGCCGCATCAAGGACTTCCGGCGCATCGCAACCCGATACGACAAACGGGCCGACAACTTCCTGTCCGCCGTGCTTATCGCCGCCGCCGTCACTTGGTGGATGCCGATTGAGTCCGGAGCCTAGATCGAAAAGGTCTTGGGAACTGACTCTTTGGGCCACGGGGGCCGGACCACATTTCCTGCGGGCAGTTAGCGCTCTCGTTGGATCGAAAGCAGACCTCAGCAAAGAGCTAGTAACCGGACTTGCTGCGAGCCTGAATGTCCGGTTCCAAGCGAGCCGCCGATTTCCGCCACTGGCGCACTGGCGACATGGGCCGACGACGCCAGTGATGGTATCGCTTAAGTCCGCCCAGTCGCTCGTGTCGGTATGGACTGTCGGCTATTACAAGCGCTCTGAGAGCGACGCCAACCGTGGTTGGCGTACTCATCAGCGGTCATGAAGTGCCGATGGATGGCAAGATCACTGAAATTCTGCGCCGGCCAAAATCTCATTTGTTCTCAGTATCCTTGGCTGAATGTCCTGTAACGCTGATAGCATATTCACTAGGTTAGAGAAAAATCGGCAATAAACCAGCGCCTTCTGTGTCATCGGGCAATCGAGTGGGAGTGAAGAGCGACCGTAGTTCACCCCAAAATTTACCACGTTCGGCAAGCTCTTCGAACCGGGTTAAGCTTCGATAGCAAAGCTAAGGCGTTGAGGGGGCATGTCCTCGCTTTGGTCAAATCGGTTGGCCCTCAGTTTGAGGCGTTCTAGACGACAAAACGCCATGCCGACCCACCGGGGAGCGGTAAGCGCGAATCCATGCTGCGCGTAGAGCCGGTGCGCTTCGCTGTCGGCCATCAGGCTGACATGGGCTCCCTTGGGGGCGCTTGCGTCTAGGCAATCGACCAGAGAGGCGACGATGGCCTTGCCAAGCCCCCGGCCCTGATGCGCGGGATGGACCGCGATATCCACCAACTTAAAGAAAAGGCCGACGTCTCCAACGATCCGCTCCATCCCGGCAGCGTCGCGATTGCGTCTGATCACCATGGGGTAGACGGTGCTGGGCAGGCCCGCCACTGGGCCCTCGATCGTTTTCGGTGAAAGACCCGCTTCGACGCGCAGTCTCAGATTGTCGGCAGGGCGGGGTGTTTCGGCTATGAGGCGTTAGTCGTCGGTCATGAATATCCCCGGAGCGGGGCCAGGGCGTCAGACGGAGGAGCGGCGCTATGGACAGGCGTTACTGTGCTTCGGCATAGACACTGTTGACCTTGTTCCAGTTCAGGACGACCCACCTAGCGGTGACGTAGTTGGCGCGCTTATTTTGATATTTCAGATAATAGGCGTGTTCCCAGACGTTGACGTGAGTAAAGGCGCGCCACGGAGCTCGGCGAGGTCTATCAAGGGATTATCCTGGTTGGACGTCGAGGTGATCTGCGTCGCTCTCGGTGGCTTGAGTTGCCAGCTTCTCGCCGAATGCGGCCGCTGGATTTAGCCGGGCAAGTTTTTGTGATCGACAAACGCAGGGTGGACCGCGCAAGTAAAGGCCTCGACGCACACTCGACAGGTCGAGGCGGCAAGGGCAATGAGGCGCATGCCCACGTCCACGGCCCGACCCGACCTTGCTCAGCAGATCGTAGAGGCGGCGATTGCTCAAGCCGCGCTGGGGGGTCTGGATAGTCTGACTCTGCGCGATCTGGCTCGGATGGTCGGCAAGAGCACGACCGTGATCGTCAATCTGTTCGGGACCAAGTCAGGCGTAGTTCAGGCGGCAGGCGAGGAAGCCTTGCGGCAGGATGCAGCCTTTCACGAGGTTTTCTTCGGATCGGTGGCTGACCTGCCCCTGGAACGGGGCAGCCTGATGGCCCTGAGCCAAACCTATCTGCGCCGTCGGGTCGGGGACGAGGCGGGATTCGCCCGCATTTGGGAACCGCTTCTGCTTGACGCCGCCCCGTCCTCGGAGCGGCGGGGTCTGATGAAGCGGTGGCACGCCATGCGCTGTGCCGCCTGGCGTCGGCATCTGGCGCGCGATGCGCGGCTGGACGCCTTTGTGGAGCCTCTCGTCGCCTGGCTGACGTTCGAACAATATTATGCCGGCGCTCTCCGCGACCGGGCGGACTATGGCGTCGTCGCCGCCGAGGGGCTGGGCGCCCTGATCGATCGCGCCTTTGGTCTGCCCGATGGTCCCCCCACCGCGACCTTCTGGTATCGCGACGCCATGGTCCTGCCTCAGGCCCCGGCCCGGGACGCCGAACCCGAGGCCATGCGGCGCAAGCTGCTGGACATCGCGGCGGACCAGATTCTGGCCGGCGGCATCACCGCCATCACCAATCGCTCGGTCAGCGCCGTGGCCGCGACCTCGACCTCCACCATCGCCTATCACTGGCCGGACATGCGTCATTTCGTGCTGGACGCCGTCTGGCACAGCGTATTCCGCGACATGCCGGGGCACTTGGCCGGCCATGCGCCGGATGGCGATCCGGCCGTTGTCGATCTGGATCGCTGGGCCACCATCATGGCGCCGACCGTGGCCATCGGGGGCGAGGCCGAAGGCTTCTACGTCCGATACGCCCGACTGATCGCCAGCATCTGCATCGAAGCCCGGCGCGATCCGTCCCTGCGCGACCTGGCCATGCTGCTGCGCGGACCGGAGGGCGGGGGCACCTATTACAAGCAAACGGGCGTCTGGCCGGCCGAGTTCGATCTCAACCGTCTGGCGGCCACCCGTTTCGCCCTGTGGATCAAGGCCGAGGCCCTTCTGTCCTGCGCGCGGGGCCGGCCGCTGGATAAAGACGCCCTGAAGACGGCAGCTTGCCTGCTGGTTGCACACCAGAAGTCGTAGAACGCGTGTTACTGGTTTGTCGCGGCTGGTCGGCCGTCATCTGACAAGAACAGTTCCTACAAGCGTCACAAAAGCATCGTTCGCGCGGCCTATTGCGGCATCGTTGTCGAACAGTTGTTTTTCCGACGCGACGAAGACGCTGCATTCTCGTCTCCCCCGAGCTGCTCGCGTCTCGACCAAAGCGCGGAAGCAACGGCTGTTCGACGACGTCCCGAAACACATCGACACGCGAGGGCGGGGGCCCCGCGCGTCGCCCGATGGATGCTCAAAATGAAACGTCTACTTCTCGGCCCTTCGGTCGCCGCGCTCACCTTGGCGGCGCTGCCGGCTGCCGCTCAAACGCAGTCCGAGGCTGCGACCGCATCGGTGGACGACGTCATCGTCACGGCCCAGCGTCGCGCTGAATCCTCGCAGAAGGTGGGCCTGGCCCTGACCGTCATCTCGGGCGAGACGCTGGACGACCGCAACATCCAGACCGTCAACGATTTGGAGAACACGGTGCCCAGCCTGGAGGTCGACAGCCAACTGGGCGGCGGCCAGCCGCAGTTCCGCATTCGCGGCGTCGGCCTGACCGACTACGCCGCCAACAACACCTCGACGGTGGGCATCTATGTCGACGAGGTCGCCTATCCCTACGGCGTGATGACGCAAGGGCTGCTTTACGACATCGCCCGCATCGAGGTTCTGCGCGGACCGCAGGGCACGCTGTACGGCCGCAACACCACTGGCGGCGCGGTCAGCGTCATCACCAAAGCCCCAACCGACCATGTCGCCGCGGGCCTGAACCTGAGCTACGGCAGTTATGATGCGGCCAAGCTGGAGGGCTATCTGTCGGGTCCGGTCGCGGAAAACTTGACCGCGCGCCTGTCGGTGGCGGCGGAATCGGGCGGCGCCTGGCAATACCATCGCGACACCGGCGAAAGTCTGGGCGACAAGGACACCAAGGCCGCCCGCCTGCGCGTCAACTGGACCCCGACGGCCCAGACCGACATCGACCTGAACCTGCACTACAGCCGCGACCAGTCGGACGGCCGGGGCCTGCGCCTGATCACCAGCCCCTTCACCTCGGGCGGCGGCCGGGTCTATCCGATCGACGTGTCGCACCGCATCACGGGCTGGGGCATCAGCCCCTATTTCGCCCAGCTGATCGGCGCCTCGCCGAACGCCAAGCCGTTCCGCGACAACGAGGGCAAGGGCGTCAGCCTGCGCCTGAACCAGGATCTGACCTGGGCGACCCTGACGGCCATCGCCAGCTATGAGACGTTCGACCGCAACGAGTTCAACGACTGGGACGCCACCGCGTCGAACGAGGCGGGCACCTTCTTCTTCAACGACATCAAGACCTCGTCGCAGGAGGTGCGCCTGGCCTCGCCGATCGGCGGCCGCGCCCAGTGGCTGGCGGGCGTCTATCACGCCAACGAAAGCGTGGACGGCGGCTTTTACTCCGACTTCTCGCAGGCCCGGAACCTGGGCTTCTACATGAGCACGACTTATGGCCAGAAGGTCGAGACGACCGGGGTGTTCGGCAATCTGGACTTCAGGCTGACCGACCGCCTGACCCTGGTCGGCGGCCTGCGGTACGAGGATGAGACGCGCGAGCTGAACAACTTCAAGACCGAAATCCTGGCGCCTAATCCGACGATCCGGGCGACGGCCTCCAAGTCGCAGTCGATGCGCGAATGGACCGGCAAACTGGGTGTCGAATACACGGTCAGCGACGACATCCTGACCTACGCCAACGTCTCGCGCGGCGTGAAGTCGGGCGGTTTCACCACCTACAACAGCGGCCTCCCGGACCAGTTGGAGCCGTTCAAGTTCGAAGAGTTGATCGCCTATGAGACCGGGGTGAAGTCCAGCTTCCTGGACCGCAGGCTGCAGTTCAACGCCGCCGCTTTCTACTATGACTACCGCGACCAACAGTTGCAGGGCGTGCTCTACACCCAGACCGGCCGCGTGGGCCGGATGATCAACGTGCCCAAGTCCCACATCCAGGGCGCGGAGATCGAGGCGGTGTGGCGGCCGCTGCCGAACCTGACCATCACCCAGGCCCTGGCATACAAATACGGCGAATACGACGAGTTCTTCTTCGTCAATGCAACCGCGACCGAGGCGGCCAAGGACCCGGTGACGGGCCAGTACAACACCATCGTCTACAGCGACCGCGCCGGCGAGCGGCTGCCCTTCCCCAAATGGGACTACAAGGGTTCGGTCGCCTACAACTGGCAGATGGGCGACTGGGCCGTGGATGCCCAGACCAACTACGCCTTCCGCGACGAGAAGTTTTCCACCTCGTCCAACTCGATCATCGACTCCTACTGGCTGGTCAACGCAGGGGTGACGATGCGGCCGATGAACGGGAACACTGCGTTCGGCGTCTTTGTGAACAATCTGACGGATTCCTATTCCGAGGAATCGCGCAACCGCTTCATCTCGGCGGCGACGGGTTCCCCCAATCCGCCGCGCACCTGGGGCGTGCGCCTGATCTATCGTTACTGATCCAGCCGGGGCTTCGGTCGCCTGGCCGAAGCCCGTTCTTTCGCCGGGAGATCGCGCCGTGCAGACTATCTGGAAACGCCTGACCTGCGCCCTTCTGGCGGTCGGGGTCGCCCTGGCCTCGGGCGCGGCCCTGGCCCAGCCGGTGCCCCGCCGGTTCACCATCGCCGTCATTCCCGACACGCAGAACTACGCCGACTTCACCCATCAGCGCGCGGCGAGCTTTCCCTTCGATGCACGCGATCTGATGACCGAGCAGCTTCAGTTCATCGCCGATCAAGCGGCCTCGCGCGGCGGCGACATCGTCTTCGCCACCGCCGTCGGCGACGTGTGGCAGCATCCGGTCCTGGCCATCGACCCCGACCATGCCGCGCGCGGCTTTCGTCCCCGGCCAATGTCCGGCGGAGATAATCTGGTCAAGATGGCCGAGGGGGTGCGGACGGTCGAGATTCCGGCCGCCATCGCCGCATACGACCTTATCGACGGCGTCCTGCCGTTCTCGGTCGTGTCGGGCAATCACGACTACGACGGTCAGTGGTGGGACGAGCAATGGCCCCAGGACCTGACCGCGCCGGCCGGCGACCTGCGCCGCCTGGGCATGATCCACATCGGCGGCCTGACCGCCTGGAACCAGGCTTTCGGAGCGGACACGAAGTTCTTCAAGGACCGGCCCTGGTATGTGGCCTCTCACGACGGCGGCGCCGACAGCGCCCAGGTGTTCGAGGCGGGCGGCTATCGCTTCCTGCACATCGGCCTGCAGATGGCCCCCTCGGACGCCAGCCTGACATGGGCCGAGACGGTCATCCACGCCCATCCCGGCCTGCCGACCCTGATCACCACCCACGACTTCATCGACAAGACCGGCAAGCGCCGCGCCCATCCGGTGGTCGATCTGCACGCGCTGGACCCCTACGATAACGACGCCCAAGGGGTGTGGGACAAGCTGATCGCCCGCAATCCGCAGATCTTCATGGTGCTGAGCGGTCATCACAACGGCCAGGCCTTCCGCACCGATCTCAACCGCCAGGGCGGCGCCGTCTATCAGCTGCTGTCGGACTATCAGGACCGCAATCAGACCGGGCGGGACGCAGGCTTGACGCCGGATCGCGCGCCGGGAATCGGCGATGGCTGGATGCGGCTGATGGCGTTCGACATGACCGGCGAGACGCCGACGGTGCGGGTGCGCGCCTATTCGACCCATTATCGTCAGTATGCGTCGGATCAGCCGGAATACGCGCAACGCTACAAGCCTAACGAGCAGCCTCAGATGAGCGACGCCGACTTCGTCGCCAGCGACGACTTCGTCATCCGCCTGGAGGATTTCCGCGCCCGCTTCGGTCCGGGCGCCGCTGGCGGGAGCGCCGGTCAATGAGCGTCCTGAACGCCGGCTTTTCTCGCCGCGCCCTGATCGGGTGGCTGGTCGCCGCCCCCGTCGTGCTGCGCTTCGGCCGGGCCCAGGCGGGCGGGGCCTATCTGTTCCCGCTGGGCGTCGCCAGCGGCGATCCGTGGCCGGACGGTTTCGTGTTGTGGACGCGGCTGGCCGTCGATCCGCTCGCCGCCGACGGACAGGGCGATCTGGCCGTGCCCATCCCGGTGCGCTGGGACGTCGCCGCCGACGAGGGTTTTTCCCGCATCGTCGCCTCGGGTCAGGTCATAGCCGAGGCCGCCGACGCCCATTCGGTCCATGTTGAGGTCCAGGGCCTGACGCCCGGCCGGCCTTACTGGTATCGGTTCACCGCCGCCGGCCAACGCAGCCCGGTCGGCCTGGCCCGCACGCCACCGGCGCCGAACGCGGAGGTGAATCGGCTGAAGCTGGCCGTCGCCTCCTGCTCGAACTGGGAGGTCGGCTATTTCAGCGCCTATGGCCATATGGCCGACGAGGCGCCGGACCTGACCCTGTTTTTGGGCGACTACATTTACGAATACACCCGCACCGGGGCGCGGGCGGCCAATATCGTGCGGCCTTACGGGTTCGAAGACGCGACGACCCTGGCCGGCTATCGCAATCGCTATGCGCTGCACCGCACCGACGCGGACCTGCAACGCCTGCACGCTGCGGCGCCCTGTCTGGTCGTCTGGGACGACCATGAGGTGCTGGACAACTATTCCGGCGTATGGGCCGACAAGGGCGGCCGGCCGGACGATTTCCTGCGCCGCCGCGCCGCCGGCTATCAGGCCTTCTACGAGGCCATGCCGATCCGTCGCACCCGCCTGGATCGCCGCCTGCAGATGCCGATCCACAAGCGCGTCCGCTATGGCAAACTGGCCGAGTTCTTCATGCTGGACGGCCGCCAATATCGCTCGCGCGGGGCCTGCGTGGACGAGGGCGGCGCCAGGGGCCAGATCGTCGCTGACGCCCAGTGCCTGGACCGCGCCGACCCGTCGCGCACCTTCCTGGGCTTCGAGCAGGAGCGCTGGCTGTACGACGGCCTGGCGGGCGCCGAGGCGCGCTGGAACATTTTGGGCCAGGACTTGGTCATGGCCGGTCTGCGGTTCGAGAACCCCAACGGCGAGACCCGCTACTGGACCGACACCTGGGACGGCTTCCCCGCCGCGCGCGACCGCATGGCCCAGGCGCTGCACACGATCAAGCCGCGCAACCCGGTGGTCCTGGCCGGCGACTACCATTCCTTCTGGACCAACGACGTCCTGTTGGACAGCCGTGACGAGCGCTCGCCGGTGGTCGCGACCGAGTTCGTCGGCACGTCCATCACCTCCGGAGGCCCGCCCTACGACAGTCTGATGGCGGCCATGCCGGCCAATCCGCACATCAAATTCTTCGACAGTCGCGTGCGAGGCTACATTTCGATGGAGGTCACGCCCCAGCGGATGACCGCCCGCTATCAGGCCGTCAGCGACGTGCGCGATCCGAAGGCCTCGCTGTCCATCCTGAAGAGCTGGGTCGTCGAGGACGGCCGTCCCGGCGCCCAGATCGACTGATTTCCCCAGAGCTTCCGAGTTTCCATGCGTCTTTCCCTCTTCGTTCGCCGGTCGATGGCGGCCGCCCTGGCCCTGGCCCTCGTCGGCTGCGCCTCCGCGCCTGCGCCGACCCCCCGACTTCTGGACGGGCTTCCGCGATCACCCGCACGGCTATCTCGACAAGGCGCATGCACCCGACGCTTCCACCTTCCTGCCGCCGCCGCCCGAGGCCGGATCGCTGAGGGCGCAGGACGACCTGGCCTATTATCGCGCCACCCGCGCGCTGAAGGCCACGGCCCGATGGGACCAGGCGCGCGCCGACAACGAGATCGAGACCCCGTCCGCGCCGCGGGTGTTCGACCAGGCGCTGGGCGTCGCCTTCGTCCCCGAACGGATGCCGACCCTGACACGGCTGCTGGGGCGGATGCTCGGCGACCTGGAGACGATCCAGACCCCGGCCAAGCGCGGCTTCACCCGTGCGCGTCCCTTCGTGGCCGAGCCGGCCGAGACCTGTTTCACGCCCGAGCCGTGGCTGGCGGCCAGCGGCTCCTACCCTTCCGGCCATTCGGCCATGGGCTGGGCCTGGGCGCTGGTCCTGTCGGAAATGGCGCCGGACCGCGCCGACCAGATCCTGGCGCGCGGCCTGGCCTATGGCGACAGCCGCGCGATCTGCGGCGTCCATTACGCCAGCGACGTCGAAGCCGGCCGCATCGTCGGTGCGGCTCTGTTCGCCGCCCTAAAGGCGAACCCGACGTTCCAGGTGGACTTCGCTACGGCGCGCCTGGAACTGGCTCGCGAGAGAAGGCTGGCAAGATGAAGTCGCGTTGTCAGGTTGATTGGCGCGCACCGACCTTGCCTAGCTAGGCTGTTAGGCGAGGGATCGCGCTCCCCGTCGATCTGACCACAGCGATGAGGGGACGCGCGCGCCGCTGCGGAAGGAACGGTCCTGCGCGCTCGGCATCCAAGCCGTCGACGCTCATCACCCCAGCAATCCGCGAACTGGAACGGTCCTGAGCCGCGATCCAATATCGTCTCCTAGCGTCCGGCCACTTTGCGGCGCAGGATGAGTCGATAGCGCAGCCGTCGAAGTCGGCGTTCAAGGCGCGCCATGTGTTGGCGATGGCCTTTTAGCCGACTTCCAGTGGCAAGGCGGAGTCGAGGACCATCGCCCTGACTGACGTGGGATGACGACGCGCCAATGTCAGGGTTAAACACGTTCCGTAAGACAGGGCTTAGAGGTTGAAATGCGGGTAGCCCAGAGCGACGAGGAGGTCGTTGATATCGTCCGCAGCCTCCGCGGAAGTGCAGCCGTCAAGATCCGCACGAGCGACGACGTGTCGCGATCGACAGGTCGCAGCGGCCGCAGCCAGCCCGGCACCCGCCGCCTTCGCCCTCAGCCGCGCCACCGCGATCTCATGTTTCGCCTCGATGATCTGCGGGCAATCTAGCGCTGGGGTGGACAACCGAGCCCCCCGTGGCTCTAGAAACACCTGATCGCGCTGTTCAAGGAAGGGTTTGTTCCGTCTCGACCGTTGTCCCCTCAGAGCGCTGTTTCTTGGGCCGTCGGTCAAGAACGACGGGATCAGCGACGGGTTTGGACGACCGACTGGGGAAGATCATCACCTGCAGCCGGATTAGACGGCTGGCGGCGGTGGCCCGGTTCGGGGACGCTGAGCGTTCCGCATTCGATCTTCTCATCTTGCGCAACCTCGACAGCGCAGAGGCCGCTCTCAAAAGTTTATCGCGCAGGCGCCGCCTGAGCGAGAGCCGTTGCAGGGATGGCCGTGATGAACGGAAGCTGCAGTACGGTTCGCTTGAATATGTCGATCCCCGTTTCGAGGCGAGCGTCACGGCGTCTGCCGCGTAACGCAATTTAATCATTAGTAACGGGCCCATCAGTAAGCAGAGATTGCAACCTAGCCTGGGAAGATGACAGCGAACGTATGCGTCTCGGAACGGAAGCGATATCTGCTTGTGCTAGTTCTCAGACCTTGTGATTCGACCGACGTTCATGACTCAAATTAGAGTTGTAGCTCGATTTGGAAATGCGAGTGACAGTCTCCTCTGCAAGATTAAGCAAATTCCAGTTGAGCTCAGACCTCAGTCGACCTACACGCTATAAATGGTAAGACCAATTCTAGGCGCGTAATGGCTCATCCGTTCAAGCTCAATCCTGATCGCCTGTTTCCGGCCGACGCCGACACCCGGGCCATCGCCCGTCGCCTCTATGCCGAGATCAAGGGGCTGCCGATCATCAGCCCGCACGGCCATACGGACCCAAGCTGGTTCGCGCTGAACGAACCGTTCGCCAATCCGGCCGAGCTGCTAATCACGCCCGACCACTACGTCTTCCGGATGCTGCACTCGCAGGGCATGGCGATGGAGGAGTTGGGCGTGCCGCGCGCCGATGGCGGGCCGGTCGAGACCGATCCGCGCAAGATCTGGCGGCGCTTCGCCGAGAACTATCACCTGTTCCGGGGGACGCCTTCGCGCATGTGGCACGACTGGGTCTATGCCGAGGCCTTCGGCATGGATGTGCGCCTGTCGGCCGAGACGGCCGATCACTATTACGACGTCATCGACACAGCGCTAAAGACTGAGGCCTTCAAGCCGCGCGCCCTGTTTGACCGCTACAACATCGAAGTCCTGACCACGACCGAGAGCCCGCTCGACACGCTGGATCACCACAAGACCATTGCGGCCTCGGGCTGGAAGGGCAGGGTGCTGACCGCCTATCGCCCCGACCCGGTGCTGGATCCCGACTATGAGGGCTTCCGCGACAATCTGAAGGTCCTGGCCGATCAGACCGGCCGCGAAACCCTGTCGTGGGAGGGCTATCTGCAGGCCCTGCGTGACCGCCGGGCCTTCTTCATCGAGATGGGCGCCACCTCGACCGATCACGGCCATCCAACGGCCTTCACCGCTGACCTCTCTAAGGCGGATGCCGAGGCCCTGTTCAAGCGGGTCTCGACCGCCCCGGCCTCGGCCGCCGATGCTGAACTGTTCCGCGGCCAGATGCTGACCGAGATGGCCGCCATGTCGGTCGAGGACGGGCTGGTCATGCAGCTTCACCCCGGATCGTTCCGCAACCATTCCGCCACCGTCTTCAACCGTTTCGGCCGTGACAAGGGCTGCGATATCCCGACCCAGACGGATTACGTCCGGGCGCTGAAGCCGCTGCTGGATCGGTTTGGGTCGGACACGCGTCTGACCCTGATCCTCTTCACCCTGGACGAGACCGCCTACAGCCGTGAACTGGCGCCGTTGGCTGGCCACTATCCGGCGCTGAAGCTGGGGCCGAGCTGGTGGTTCCACGACAGCCCAGAAGGCATGCGCCGGTTCCGTGAACAGGTCACAGAGACGGCTGGCTTCTACAATACCGTCGGCTTCAACGACGACACCCGCGCCTTCCTGTCCATTCCGGCGCGTCACGATGTGGCGCGGCGCATGGACTGCGGCTTCCTAGCCAAGCTGGTCGTCGAGCGCCGGATGGAGGAGGACGAGGCGCACGAGTTGGCCCACGCCCTGACCTACGGCCTGGTCAAGGCGGCCTACAAGCTGTGAGTCGAGAGGCGGGGACCGCTTATGTCCCGAGGAATCGGCCGTCGCCCTTAGCGCCGGATATCGAACCCGCCGTCGCCCATGGCGGCGCGCACGTCGTCGGCGGTGAACAGGTTGAAGTCGCCGGGCACGGAGTGTTTCAGGCCGGCGGCAGCGAGGCCGAAATCCAGAGCTTCTTGATCCGACCATCCGCTCCACAGCCCGAACAGGACGCCGGAGGCGAAGGCGTCGCCGCCGCCGACCCGGTCGACGACCCCGGCCATGTGAATGGCCTCGGCTTTGGTCTCGATCACGTCGTCGCCGTTCCGCGTCAGCATGACAGCCGACAAGGCCTGGTCGGCGACGCTGTCCTGAATCCGCAGCGTACAGGCGATGCGTTGCAGGCGAGGGAAGGCGGCGAAGGCGTCGGCGGCGGCCTGGCGACGACGTACGGTCGGATCGGGATCGTCGAACTTGGTCTTCAGCACCAGGGCGAAGTCCCGGTCGTCGGCGAAGGCGACCGTGGCGCCGGCCAGCATCTTGCCAAGCGTGGTCGGCGGATCGCCATCCCACTGCTCCCACAACTTGCCGCGGAAGTTGCCGTCGTAGCTGATCTTCACGCCTTTCCTAACGGCGGCCTCGATGAGGGCGACAGCGGCGGCCGAGCCGTTCGGCCCCGTCGCCGGCGTCACGCCCGAGGCGTGCAGCCATTCGACGCCGTCCAGAAGTTGGTCCCAGTCGAAGGCCGTATCGACATGTTCGACAAAGGCCGAACCGGCGCGATCGTAGAGGACTTCCGACGGACGACGAACAGCACCCGGCGTCAGGAAATACAGACCCATGCGGCCGGGTTTGAAGACGACCTGAGCGGTGTCGACCCCGTGCTTGCGCACTTCGTCACGCACGCCGCGGCCCAGCGCATTGTCGGCCAGGACCGTCGCCATAACGGTCGGCGCGCCGAAGCGGGCCAGGGACACGGCGACATTGGCCTCGGCCCCGCCCGGACGCACGGTCAGGGCAGGGGACTGCATCAGCAGTTCGTTGTGGTTGGGCGAAAACCGCAGCAACATCTCGCCGAAGCAGAGGATGGTGCGAGAGGCGGCCATAGAGCCCGAGGCGGTGTTGGTCATGTCGGAACGCTAGTCTGGTATCAGCGCGCCTGCCAGCCGCCGTCGACCGGCAGGATGGCGCCCTGGACATAGTCCGAGGCCCGGCTGGCCAGGAAAACGGCCGCGCCGCCCAGGTCCGACGGCTCGCCCCAGCGACCGGCGGGGATGCGGCCCAGAATCTCGGCCGAACGGACCGGGTCCTCGCGCAAGGCCTGGGTGTTGGCGGTGGCGAAATAGCCGGGGGCGATGGCGTTGGCGGTGATGCCGTGGGGCGCCCACTCGTTGGCCATCAGCTTGGTCAAGCCGGCCACGCCAGACTTGGACGCGGTGTAGGAAGGCACGCGGATGCCGCCCTGGAAGGACAGCATGGAGGCGATGTTGATGATCTTGCCGCCGTCGCCCTGTTGGATGAACAGGCGCGCCACCGCCTGGCTCATGAAGAAGACGGTCTTCAGATTGATGTTCATTACGAGGTCCCAGTCGGCCTCGGTGAAGTCCACCGCGTCGGCGCGGCGGATCAGGCCGGCGTTGTTCACCAGGATGTCGATCCGGCCCATGGCGGCCAGGGCTTCCTGAACCACGCGTCCGACCGGCTCGATCGAGGTCAGGTCGGCGCTGATGGCGTGGGCGCGGCGGCCCATCGCCTGGACCTTGGCGACCGTTTCGTCGGACTCCGACAGGGCGACCGAGACGATGTCGGCGCCCGCTTCGGCCAGAGCCAAGGCGATGCCTTGACCCAGACCCACATTGCCGCCGGTGACCAAGGCGACCTTGCCGGTCAGGTCGAACGGATTGCTCATGATGTTTCCTCTCCAGCCTATCTCGAACCCCGTGTCAGGCTCAGCTTGTCTCAATTGGTAACCGGTGTCATATACTGACGCAAAGGGCTAGGCCATAACCAAAATCGGTTGGCGTCGCCGTCCGTCTGATCAAGGATCCCCCATGAAGATCGCTCTCATCATCGAAAACAGCCAGGCCGCCAAAAGCGAGACGGTGCATGCCGCACTGACCGCCGTCGCCGAACCGCTGGGCCATGAAGTTTTCCACTATGGGATGTACGCGGCCGACGATAAGGCCTCGCTGACCTACGTCATGAACGGCTTGCTGACCGGCATTCTGTTGAACTCCGGCGCGGCCGATTTCGTCGTCACCGGGTGCGGAACCGGCATGGGCTCGATGCTGGCCTGCAACAGCATGCCTGGCGTCTTCTGCGGTCTGGTGATCGACCCGACCGACGCCTTCCTGTTCGGCCAGATCAACGACGGCAACGCCATCTCGATGCCTTATGCCAAGGGCTTCGGCTGGGCTGCAGAACTGAATTTGCAGGACGTCTATCGCAAGCTGTTCGAAGGCGAGCGCGGCCTGGGCTACCCCAAGGAGCGCGCCGAGATCATGCGCAAGAACCGCGGCGTACTCAGCGACCTGAAGGCCGTGACCTGCCACGACATGCTGACGGTTCTGAAGACGATGGATCAGGACCTGCTGAAGGCCGCCATCGCCGGCGAGAAGTTCGAAGACTACTTCTTCGCCAACGCTACGGACGAGGGCATTCGCGACTATCTGAAGGGCGTTCTCGCCGCCAAGCCTGCGCTCGAGACGGCCTGAGGCAGAGAGGTCGGCGCGCGATCACGCGCCGACCCAACTCAGGCTGCCGGGATTGCCGACTTGCGCACCACCAGGGCCGGTCGAACTTCGGGCTGCTGCATCTTGGCCGGATCGACGCCGCGCATCGGCGCCAGCAGCTTTTCAGCCGCCATCCGTCCCATGTCTCGGATCGGCAGGCGCACCGAGGTGAGGTTGGGCCAAACCCGCGCCGCCATCGGCAAATCATCGAAGCCGACGACGGACAGGTCGCGCGGCAGTTCCAGGCCGCGATCTCGCGCCGCCTGCATCACCCCGATGGCCATGTCATCGTTGAGGGTGAAGATGGCGGTCGGCGGCGTTTCCAGCGCCAAGAGGGCGTGGCCCGCCTGCACACCGGATTCGAACGTGTAGGCGCCTTTGAAATCGTAAGCCGGGTCCAGCGGGATGCCGCGCTCGGCCAGAGCGTCCAGGAACCCCTTGCCCCGCACTGCCGACGACCGGAACAGGTCCGGCCCGCGCACCAGACCGATTCGTCTGTGTCCCAGGTGGGCCAGATGCGCCGCCGCCTCAGCCGCGCCGATCCAGTCATTGGTGACCACCATCGTTTGGGGCTCGTCCAACGCCACCGAGGCGATGCGGACATAGGGGCAGTCGAGATCGCGAAGCAGGTCGATGACCTGTTCGTCCTCGGACACCGAAGGCGGCATGATGACGCCGTACAGACGTTGGCGCTCGACGAAACCCCTGATGTCTTCCAGCAGCGTAGGGGAGTTGCGATTGCAAGGGTGGACGACCAGTTCCAGGCCGGACCCCTTCAGCGCATCCAGCACGCCTTGCTGCATATTCACGACATAGGTCGGGCTGGGGTTGTCGTAGATCAGACCGACCAAGAACGAGCGTCGAAACGCCAGGCCGCGCGCCTGTGGATCGGGCGTGAACCCCAGAGCCTTGATAACGGCGTTGACCTTTTCGCGCGTGTCTTCCTTGACGAACGGCGACTGATTGATGACCCTCGAGACGGTCTTCTTGGAGACCTGCGCCTCACGGGCGACGTCGTTGATGGTTGCCCGCTTGCCCGGCTTGCCGGATCGCGGATCGTCTTGAGCCAAGGTTCGGCTCCTTCCCTATGTGCAGCTTGAAGGCATAGCCGCGACTCGCGGCCGACGCCATGGGGCTCAGCTAAAGCGCATTGACACCGGTTTCCTTCGTCGCTCTTATCGGAGCCTATTCACGAGGCGACACCTTTGACTTCGACCCCCTCACTTGCGAGCCAGGACGACGCGCTGTCGGCCGACCCGGCGGCGATCGCACAGCAGTTCGTCGCCGCGCGTCTGGCGGCGCGCAACACGCCAGACTATCCGGGCGTGATCCCTCAGAGCATGGCCGAATCCTACGCCATTCAGGACGTCGCGATCGGTCTGTTTCCCGATGAGGTCGTGGGCTGGAAGGTGGGCGGTGTCCCCCCGGAGCAGCAGCCGAAGCTGGGTATCCACCGTCTGGCCGGCGCCATTTTCGCGCGCAACGTCTGGCCGGCGCCCGGCGACACGGTCGTTCCTTTGCCCGAAATCGATGGCGGGTTTGCAGCGGTGGAAGCCGAGTTCATTGCTCGGATCGGCGCTGACGCCGATCCCGCCAAGACCGACTGGACCATCGAGGAAGCAATGGGTGTCGTGGACAAGGTGTTCATTGGCGTGGAACTGGCCGGTAGTCCGCTTTCAACGATCAACGACCTGGGTTCGGCCGTGGTCGCCTCCGATTTCGGCAACAATGGCGGACTAATGATCGGTCCCGAGGTCAAGAACTGGTGCGAGCGTCTGGACGACATCGCGGTCGAGACGGTGATCAATGGCGCCAGCGTCGGCACGGGCGGAGCGCAGTCCCTCGCGGGCGGAGCGATGGAATCCGTGCGATTTCTGCTTGAACATTGCGCGCGCTGGGGTCGTCCGCTGAAGGCGGGCACGCTGGTTTCGACCGGCGCCGTCACCGGCGTCCACCGTGTCCACGCGGGCGACGAGGCCGTGTGCATCTTCAAGGGTATCGCAGAACTTCACTGTTCGGTCGTCAGGGCCGAAGCCCAGTAACATCATCGGACGCCCACCCCGCCGCCGTTCAGGGACGGAAAAGAGCAGGGACGTGTCGAGGAATATTCAGGAACGGGTTTTCATAACCATGTCAGACGCCTCCGTCGCGCCGCCGATCCAGATCAAGGCGCCATCTCCCGGCAAGTATCGCTGGATCATCATGTGGCTGCTGTTCGCGGCCATGGTCATCAACTACGTCGATCGTCAGATGATCGGCTTCCTCAAGCCGACACTGTCAGCCGAGTTCGGTTGGTCCGAGACGGACTATGCCGACATCGTCTTCTGGTTCCAGGCGTCCTATGCCGTGGCCTACCTGTTGTGGGGCCGGATCATGGACCGGGTCGGCGCTCGCTGGGGCCTTGGGATCGCCTTCGGCATCTGGCAGATCGGCCATATCCTGCACGGTGCGGCGCGAGATCTGTCGCACTTCATGATGGCGCGGATGGTGCTGGGCGTCGGTGAGGCCGGCGGCTTCCCCGGCGGGATCAAGGCGGTCGCGGAGTGGTTCCCCAAAAAGGAACGCGCGTTCGCTACCGGCCTCTTTAACGCCGGCACCAATATCGGCGCCATCGTCACCCCTCTGATCGTTCCGGGCCTCGTGCTGGCGTTCGGCTGGCAGATGGCCTTTGTCATCACCGGGGCCTTGGGCCTGATCTGGCTGCCGATCTGGCTGCTGATCTATCGCAAGCCTCGCGAGCAGAAGACGCTGTCCGCGACCGAGCTGGCCTATATCGAGCAGGATCCGGCCGACGTTGTCGAAAAGGTCAAATGGACCAAACTGCTGACGGTCAAGGAAACCTGGGCCTATGCTCTGGGCAAGTTCCTGATCGATCCGATCTGGTGGATGTTCCTATTCTGGCTGCCGGACTTCCTGGGCAAGACCTATGGGCTCGACCTGAAGACCTTCGGCCCGCCGCTTGTCGCAATCTATCTGTTGTCCGACATCGGGTCGGTTGGCGGGGGCTGGCTGTCGTCGCGCTTCATGCATAGGGGCATGACAATCAATAAGGCCCGCAAGATCACCATGTTGATCTGCGCCCTGTGCGCCGTGCCGGTGGCCTTCGCGGCCGAGGCGTCAAACCTTTGGGTCGCGGTAGGCGTCATCGGACTGGCGACGGCCGCGCACCAGGGCTTCTCGGCCAATCTCTATGCGCTTCCAGGCGACGTCTTCCCGCGCTCGGCGGTGGGATCGGTCGTCGGCATCGGCGGCATGCTGGGCGCCATCGGCGGCATGGCTATGGCGAAATACGCCGGCTACGTTCTGGAGAAGATCGGCACCTATACGCCCATCTTCATCGTGGCGGCCTCGGCCTATCTGATCGCGCTTCTGGTCATTCACCTGATCACGCCGAAATACGAACTGGCCAAGGTCTGACCAACGGTTGCGTGGCTTAGCGCCGCGACGTCAGCAAGGATTGCGGCCGGGCGAGCGATCGTCCGGCCGTCGTCTTTTCAGGAAGCGAGAACGATGATGGATGTGGAACGAAGGACGCTT
The DNA here is from genome assembly GCF_017086445.1 of Brevundimonas fontaquae. Lineage (NCBI taxonomy): Bacteria > Pseudomonadati > Pseudomonadota > Alphaproteobacteria > Caulobacterales > Caulobacteraceae > Brevundimonas > Brevundimonas fontaquae. Next base: position 1,647,921 of record NZ_CP070968.1, read on the forward strand.
TTATGTCTGGCGGTGGGGGCCGTGGTTGGCGCTTCGAGCGCGCGGGCGCAGACAGTGGCGGACGGCGGCCGCGTCGCTCCGCCCGATCCAGTCGAGATCATCCGCCTATGGCCCAACGGCGCGCCGGGCGGGCAGGGTGTGACCGTCACGCCGGTCGTGCCAGAACGCTCGACCGATCCCGCTTTCCACGACCGCTACGCCCAATACACGACCGACCCCATCCTGACCGTCTTTCGCCCCGAGCGGTCGAACGGTTCGGCGATGCTGCTGATCCCCGGTGGCGGCTATCGCTGGGCTGTGCTGGACAAGGAGGGGTATGACGTCGCGCGCGTCTTCGCGGCCAGCGGCACGACCTGTTTCGTCCTTCGCTATCGCCTGCCGGCCGACGGCTGGGCGGCGGGCGCCGACGCACCCCTTCAGGACGCCCAGCGCGCGATCCGCGTGATCCGCAGCCACGCCGCCGACTATGGCGTGGATCCGAAAAAGATCGTCGTGCTGGGCGCGTCCGCCGGCGGCCATCTGGCGGGTCTGGCCAGCGCACGGACGGATGCGACCTACGAACCGGTCGACGCGGCTGACGGCGCATCCTTGCGACCGGATTTGACCGTTTTGATGTATCCGGTGGCGACCATGGCGTACCCGTATGCCCACGCCGGATCGCGGACCCATCTGTTAGGCGAGACGCCGTCGGCCGAGCGGATCGCGGCCTATTCTCTGGAGCAGATGGAGTGGCGCAATGCAGCGCCCGTCTTCCTGCTGCACGCGATGGACGACGCGTCCGTGCCGGTGGAGAACAGCCTCCAACTGCTGACCACGCTCAAAGCCGCCGCTGTACCGACCGAGGCGCATCTGTTCCAGGAAGGCGGCCACGGTTTCGGCGTCCGCCTGATCCAGGGCAAGCCCGCCCAGGTCTGGCCCGATCTGGTTCGCGCCTGGGCCGCCCGGCTGGATTTTCCGCTCTAGGTTCCCGGCTGGATATACGGAATGGCCGAGAAGAAGGCCCGCTCGTCGCCACGCGGATCATCGACCATCTGCGGCTGCACATCCATCAGCATCGTCTGACGGCGTGGCAACTCATATCGGTCCCAGCGCGGCAGTCCGGCATGATTCGGATCGCCGTCGCGGGCCAGGGCTATGAAGGCGTCGCTCATGCGATCTGCCAGCGCCTGCGCGCCCGGCCCACGCGTCCGCGAGCCTGTCGCCTCGACATTGTCGAACACCAATGGGATGTCGGCGGTATGGAAGGCGCCCTTGCGACCCGAGGCCAACTCTCCAGGGAAGTCGAGTTGATAGACCCAGGCGGGTGCGCCGGCCTTGGCCCGCTCCTCGGCCTCGATCACCGCGCCGCGCCATGACCGCCCCGCTGTCGTAGCAGCGATCAGCACTTGGTCGGGCGACCATTCGGGATGCATGGCGCGATAGCCGGCGATCACGGCTTCGGGCGTGATGTCGATCCGCATGACGCCGGGCGACAGTCGTGTCTTCAGGGTCTCCCACGTCAGGCCGACATTCTTGGGATCGTTGCCCATGAAGCCCAAGGTCTCTTCGCGCGTGTTGCCGATGATCATGGGAATTGACCTGCCCAGCGGCGCTGCGTCGGGATAGAAGGGGTGGCGGGGCAGGGTACGGAAATCCAGCACCGGCCCGAAATACAGGCCGCCAAAGCCCAGGATCGGATCCTCGGCGCTTTGCGCTTCGAGCAGTCGCTCCACCGGCATCGTCGCCGCCTCGGCCGCCCGATCCGGCGTCAGGCCCAGCGCCTTCAGCCAGGCCGTCGTCCGCGTCGTGGCGTTGATCGGCCCGGACGCCGTCACCTGCTGACCGCTCATGGTCGCGGCGCGATGGAACAGACCTCGCGCCGCCGGCGTCGCCATCAGGGTGGCGATCTTGGCGCCTCCGCCGGATTGACCGAACAGCATCACCCTGGACGGATCGCCGCCGAACGCCGCAATATTGTCCCGCACCCACTGCAGCGCCAGGATCAGATCCAGCTGGCCGACGTTGCCCGAATCTTCGAACCCCGACGCCAGTCGCGCCAGATAGGCATAGCCGAAAACGTTTAGCCGGTGATTCAGCGTCACCACCACGACATCGCCCCGCGCCGCCAGGCGTGTGCCGTCGTACAGCGGGTCCGATCCCGATCCGCTCGAATAGGCGCCGCCGTGGATATAGACCATCACCGGCCGCCGACCCGCGTCGGTCCCCGGCGTCCAGACGTTCAGGAACAGGCAGTCTTCGCTTTGATTCGCCTCATCGCCGCGCTGCGGACTGGCCGCGCCATAAGCCGTCGCGCGAACGGGATCACGCCATGGCGTGGGTGTCTCTGGCGGCTGGAACCGCCGCGTCGGTGCTCCATACCGCACCCCTTTGAAAGCGCTTACGCCATCGCGTCGAAGGCCGATGACGGGCCCCCTCTGCGTCATGACTTGAGGTTCTCGCGAACTGGCTAGCGCCAGCGAGGGCAGGGCTGCAGCCGTCAAACCTGCAGCAAAGACTGTCCGTCGGCTGATCATCGAATTGTGTCCTTCCCCTGCTGCCGAACATCGTTTGCCTGATCCGGCATCATGCCGCCGTACGCCATTGTCACTTCCAACTCGCTGATCATTCAGACCCTCGGGCGCCGCCAGATTACAAATGGAGAGCTCAAGTCTTCATCTTCTTGCCACATGAGGCCATCTGTGCCTAAACATTTATGACACCGGTAGCAGACGCAGGGTTAGATGCATTTGACACCGGTGTCTCCCGTCAGCAGCGGGAGGCGTCAACGAGGGCGTCTTGATCCTCGAAGCGCAGAACTTGGGAGGAGACAAGAGAATGATCCAACGCCATAAATTTGCGCGGCATGCGCTGGTCGCCACCGCTTCGCTAGGCGCGCTTGCGCTTGCCATGGCGGCGCATGACGCGGCTGCCCAGATAGCCGAAGCCCCTGCACCCCAAACGAATGACGCCGCCGAAGTCGACGACATCGTCGTGACGGGTTTCCGGGCCAGCCTGCAGAATTCCTTGAATATCAAACGGCGCGAGGCGGGCGTCGTCGACGCCATCTCGGCCGAGGACATTGCGGATTTCCCCGACACCAATCTGGCCGAGTCGATCCAGCGCATTCCCGGCGTCTCCATTGACCGCGATGCGGGCGAGGGGCGGTCGATAACCGTCCGCGGGCTCAGCTCGGAATTCACCCGCACACGGATCAACGGCATCGAGGCCCAGGCTTCGACCGGCGCCACCGATTCTTCGGGCGGCGTGAATCGCGGCCGTGGCTTCGACTTCAACGTCTTCGCCTCCGAGCTGTTCAACAATATCACGGTGCGCAAGACCGCCTCGGCCGAAACCGAAGAGGGCTCGCTTGGGGCGACCGTCGATCTGCGCACCAGCCGTCCGTTCGACAAGATGGGCTTCCAAGGCGCGCTGTCGGGCCAGTATGGCTACAACGACTTATCGCAGGACTGGAGCCCGCGGTTCGCCGGTCTGATTTCGAACACCTGGGCGGATGACCAGATCGGCGCTCTGTTCTCGATCGCCTACAGCGAGCGCGACAGTCTGGAGGAGGGTTTCAGCTCGGTGCGATGGGGACCTGCCAGCGCCGACGGCGGCTTCCAGAATGGCGCTGTCCTGCCGAACGCCGCGCGCACCTACCACCCTCGCATCCCGCGCTATGGCAGCCTGGAGCACAGCCAGGAACGTCTGGGCGCGACGCTGTCGGTGCAAGCCCGGCCCGGCAATGGTCCGACCCTGTTCACGATGGACATGCTGTACTCGAAGCTGGATTCGACCCGCAGCGAAAACTTCCTGCAAGCGTGGTCGCTCAGCCGTGGCGCCGATCAGGGCGGCAAGCCGCAGGTCGACATCATGAGCTTTGAGATCGATCCCGACACTGGCGAGATGATCTATGCCCAACTCGACGACATGGACATCCGCAGCGAGCAGCGGTTTGACGAGCTGGAAACCGAATTCAAGCAGATGACCTTCGGGGTCGAGCACGAGTTTTCGGATCGGCTGCGGTTCGACGGCCTGATCGGTCGCGCGGAATCCAGCTTCGCCAACCCGGTCCAGGTCAGCGCCATCATCGATCGACAGAACGTCGACGGCTATTCCTATGATTTCCGTCAGAACCGCAATCTGCCGGCGATCAACTGGGGCTTCAACGTCGCCGACCCCACGCAGTGGAGCGTCGTCGGCCCGACCGGCGCCCAGCCCCGCTCGGAACTGCGCATCAGTTCGAACTTCCAGGAAAACGTCTATACGACGGGTGAGGCCAACTTCGCCTTCGACGTAAGCGATTGGCTCACACTGAAAGCGGGTGTCAGCCGTAAGGAATATGAGTCGAGCAGCCGCGCCTTCGCGCGCCCGAACAACGCCAACGGTTCGCCAGCGCTGCCGGCCGGCACGAGCATGGCTTCGGTCACCAATCTGCTGAGCGGCTTCGGTCGCAATCTCGATCTGCCGTCGGGCGCTGCGACCAGCTGGGTTCGGCCGGATCTGGCTGCGTTGCAAACAGTCTGGAACTACAACTGCAACTGCGACACGGGCGTAGCAGGCGGTGACTTCCGACTGATCGGCCTGAACGGTAATCCGTCCACCTATGGTAACTGGCGTGACGTGACCGAGACCGACACCGGCGCCTATGTGCAGGCCGACTGGGACACGGAAATCATGGGTGTGCCCTTCCGAGGCAACGTCGGTGTGCGTCAGGTCAAGACCGAGGTCGACGCCTTGGGTTATTCGAATGTTGGTGGTGTTGCGACGCCGGTCCGGGGCGAGAACGAATATGACGACACCCTGCCGTCGCTAAACGTCTCGATCGAGCCGATGAAGGATTTGATCGTGCGTTTGGGCGCCGCCAAGGTCATGGCGCGACCGCCTGTCACCAGTCTGGTTCCAGTCTTCACGCTGAGCGCGGCCGGAGCGGCCACGAACACGGCCTCGCTGGGCAATGTCGAGCTGGAACCCTACCGGGCGACGACCTACGACCTGTCGGTTGAATATTACTTCGCGCCTGAAGCTCTGCTGTCCTTCGCCTACTTCTACAAGGACATCTCGACCTACGTGCAGACGACCACCGAACCGCTGTCTTACAGCCAACTGACGGCCTTGAACCCTGTGGCCTTCCCGGCGGGCGGTCGTCCTGCGGGCGACATCTATCAGTTCAGCACGCCCACCAACACGCCGGGCGGCCCGCTGAAAGGCTTCGAGATCAGCTATCAGCAGACCTTCTCCTTCCTGCCCAGCCTGCTGTCGAATATCGGTACGCAGCTGAACTATACGCACGTTGAATCCGAGATTCAGTATTGCGTCACCGCGACCTGCGCGGCCTTCGTGACAGCGGATCTGGTCAACCTTTCGCCAAACGCCTGGAACGCGACGCTGTATTATGACGACGGCAAGTTCAATGCGCGTGTGTCGGCGGCCTATCGCGACACCTATTTCCAGAACGTGCCGGGTTCGAACGGCGCGACGGGTCTGATCCCCTATCAGGGCAAGACCGAAACCACGACGATCGACGCTTCAGCATCGTATAACCTGACCGATAACCTCAGTGTTTCGGTCGAGGGGCTGAATCTGACCGATGAAGCCAATCGTCAGAACCACGGCGACATCGGCCTGCCGCGTGACAGCACCTATGTCTATCACCACACTGGCCGCCAGGTTTATATCGGCGCGCGGTATCGCTTCTGATCCCAACAGATCGGCTGGGTAGAGCAGGCGGCGTCGGTATATCCGGCGCCGCCTTCTTCATTTGCTTCCTGTTGCGTTGTTGGGAGCAGGCGGCAGCGGCAGCTGACTGGTCCGGCTAGCGGGCCTATCGACTGCCGTGCCACCCAGTCACAAAATTGGCGGCTTGAAGTCCGACCTGTTCGGGGGTCTGGCCGGGCTTGAAAACGGCCGAGCCGATGCCGAAGCCGGAGGCGCCGGCGGAGCGCCAGACGGCCATGCTGACGGGATCGACGCCGCCGACTGGATAGACACGGGTTTCGGGGGGCAGGACGGCGCGGACGGCTTTCAGCCCCTTGGGTCCGGCGATTTCGGCGGGGAAGAGTTTCAGGGCGTCGGCGCCGGCGTCTAGCGCGGCGAAGGCCTCGGACGGAGTGAAGAAGCCGGGCAGGGACAGCAGGCCCAAGGTCTTGGTCTCGGCGATCACCTCGACGTTGGTGTTGGGCGAGATGATCAGCTGACCGCCGGCGTCCGCCACCTCTCGCGTAGCCGCGACGCTCAGCACCGTGCCGGCGCCGACCAGGGCGCGGCCGTCCAAGGCCTGGCGCAGGCGGCGGATGCTTTCCAGCGGCTCGGGCGAGTTCAGCGGCACTTCCAGGCAGCGGAAACCGGCGGCGACGATAGCCTCGCCGATCTCGACCGCTTCGTCCGGTTTCAGGCCGCGCAGGATCGCGATCAGCGGCAGGGCGTCCAAGCTTTCAATGGAAACAGGAATCATTGGGATACGGTCTCGTGAATGCGCCACAGACCCTTGGCCGTGGCGGCGGCGCCGTCCGCGATACGGACGTCTTGGAAACCGCCCTGCGCCAGAGCGGCGGCATAGCGGCGGCTCAGGGCCTCGGCGCCGATCAGGATGACGGGGCGGTGGTTGGCGTCGGCCTGGGCCGCGACCTCGGCCCCGATCAACAGGCCCGACAGATAGTCGGCCGAGGATGTCGGCGAGAGGCGGCCGGCCAGACCCTCGACCCGCACGGAAAACAGGGCGGCGGTGACGGCGGGATCGCGCAGGGATCGCTGGACACCAGCGGCGAAGGCCTCGTCGTCCACGCCCGGCTTGCCCATCTCGGCGCCCAGAATGGTGCCCTTGCGGATGGCGGCGAACAGTTCGCCGGTCATGAAGGTTCGGAAATCGGTGATCCGTCCGCCAGCGGTGCGGATCCATTTGCTGTGGGTGCCGGGGGCGACCACGACCGCATCGTCGGGTGCGTCCAGGCCGAAGACCTGGGTCTCCTCACCGCGGATCACGTCCTGAAGGCGGCCGTCCTCGAACACGGCGACGCCGGGCACGATGGAAACGTGGGGCGCGTCGTCCGGGCTGGCCACGGCCGTCGCCAAGTCGGCGACGCCGGCGGGGCAGGGCAGATATGCCATTTCACGCCACCGGCCCCGCGCCCCGGCCATGCCGCTGACCAGGACGGGCAGGCTTTCGTCCAGCCAGTCGCGCGCGACCTCGGTCAGCACGCCGTGGAACTCGTTCGGCGCCAAGCTGCCCGCGCCGCGCGCGTCGGAACGGCTGTCCAGCACCGCGCCACCCTGAGCGATCCGCATGACGCGAAGATTGCTGGTGCCCCAATCGACCCCGATCAGTCCGTTCGCTGAACTCACCTCACCACCAGATCGTATAGACCAGGATCAGGAAGGCGATCACGCCGACCGCCGCCAGGTTGAAGCCCAGCGAGGTCTTGTAGCTGATCTTGTCCAGCTTGATCTTCATGGCGTCAGGCTTGGCCGGGACTAGCAGGGACACGATCACCGCTGCGATCAGCGAGACGACGAAGACAACGCCGACCCGGTTCATGAAGGGGAAGATGAACTGACCGGTTTCCTGCAGCCACCAGAAGATGGCCGACAGGACGACGGAGCCGATGGCGGCGGTCAGGGCGCCGGCTTCGGAGGCCCGCTTCCAGAATAGGCCCAGCATGAAGATGACCACGATGCCGGGGGTGAAGAAGCCGGTGAACTCCTGGATGAACTGGAACGCCTGATCGAACCCGCCCAGCAGCGGACGGGCGGTCAAGATGCCGATGACGACGGCGGCGACGGCGGCGATACGGCCGACCGTGACCAACTGATGTTCGGGCGTGTCCTTCTTGATCTTGGCGTAGAGGTCCAAGGTGAAGATGGTCGAGATCGAGTTCACCTTGGAAGCCAGCGAGGCGATGATGGCGGCGATCAGGGCGGCGAAAACCAGGCCCTTCAGACCCACCGGCAGCAGGTTCATCATGGTCGGATAGGCCTGATCCGGCGCCGACAGATTGGGGGCCAGGATCAGCGCCGCCATGCCCGGCAGCACCACGATCACCGGCATCAGCAGTTTCAGATAGGCGGCGAAGGCGATGCCCTTCTGGGCTTCAGGCAGCGACTTGGCGGCCAGGGCGCGCTGGATGATGTACTGGTTGAAGCCCCAATAGCTGATGTTCATGACCCACAGGCCGCCCAGCAGCACGGCGATGCCCGGCAGCTCCTGATAGTGGGGGTTGTCCTTGGACAGGATCATGTCGAACTTGTCCGGGAACTGGGTGATCAGGGTATGGAAGCCCGCCGCCGCGCCGCCTGCGCCGCCGATCGTCGACAGGGCGATGAAGCCGATGATCAGGCCGCCGCAGACCAGCAGGGCCACCTGCACGATGTCGGTCAGGGCCACGGCCTTCAACCCGCCCCACAGCTGATAGGCCAGGGCGAAGACGCCGATGGCGACGATGGCGTAGTCCTGGTTGAATCCGGTGACGGTGTGGACGGCGATGGCGCCCAGCCAAAGGATCGAGGTCACGTTCACGAAGACGTAGAGCAGCAGCCAGAAGACGGCCATCACATTGCGGATCGTCGGCCCGTACCGCTGCTGCAGGAACTGCGGCATGGTCACGATCTCGTTGCGCAGGAAGATCGGCAGGAAGAACTTGCCCACGATCAGCAGCGTCAGCGCCGCCATCCACTCATACGACGCGATGCCCAGGCCGATCACATAGCCAGAGCCGCTCATGCCAATGATCTGCTCGGCCGAAATGTTGGCCGCGATCAGGGAGGCGCCGATGGCCCACCAGGGCAGGCTCTTGGAGGCCATGAAATAGTCTGTGGAGGTCTTCTGCTCGCCCGCCTTGCTGCGCGAGACCCACTGGGCCAGACCGAAGATGAAGATGGCGTAGATCGCCAGAATCGCCAGATCGATGCCTGCGAGCGACATGGTGCACTTCCCCCCAATGCAGCTCTTTAGCCGAGCCTGGACCAAACCCTAGTCGAGGCGTCAGATTGTCGCAATGTGTTTTTATATGTGCGTAGAGATTTCACCCGCAGTAATGTAACGTCATCGCCATCGATTGCTTCACCGTGCTGCGCGCCACCCTTATTTGGGGCGCTCATCAGAGGACCTTCATGACCGACCAAGACGCCGCCGACGACCGCAAATACCGCGCTCCGGCTCTGGAAAAGGGTCTGGATGTGCTGGAACTGCTCTCGTCCCAAGGCGAGGCTATGACGCCGTCTCAGATGTCTGTGACCCTCGGGCGCTCGGTCAGCGAACTGTTTCGCATGATCCAGGTATTGGAGTTTCGCGGCTATATCGAACAGTCCTCCGAAGGCTATCGTCTAACCAATCGGCTGTTCACCTTGGGTATGACTCAGGCGCCGATAAAGTCACTGGTCGATGTCGCCATGCCGGCGATGCGCGATCTGGCGTCGTCGACGATGCAGTCCTGCCATCTGGTCGTGCCGTCCGGCGACCAGATCGTGGTCATCGCCCGGATCGAGAGCCCTGGCGACCTCGGCTATTCGGTCCGCATCGGCTATCGGCGCAGCATCCTGCACGCAACTTCAGGTCTGATGTTCTATTCGCGGGCCAACGCGCTGGCCCAAAAGCAACTGCATGACACTTTGGCCGCCCAGTTCGGCCAGCCGGCGGTGGAGGCGTTCGTCGAGCGTTCCCTGGCGATGACCCAGGGCCCCTATGTCGAGCGGGCCAGCGACTTCGTGAAGGGCGTGACCGACCTTGTGGCCCCGGTGATGGGGTCGGACGGCGTGATCGCCACCCTGATCACCCCATTCATCGAACAGGCACCGCTGACCTGCACCAAGGACGAGGCGGCGGCGCTGCTGGCGCGAGCCGCAGAGGTGATTTCGGATCAGATGAGCGCCGTTTCCCAAGCTTGATTGAGATGCAGTCTATTTTTTGTTGACGGCAACAAGTTTCATTTGTGAAAAGGCCCTCGGCCGCGCAAACGTCTTTCCGGCCTGGGGAGGCCCACGTTCATGGCTGCCATCTACTCCGACCTGAAGGGTAAGACTGTCGTCGTCACCGGCGGCGCTGGCGGCATTGGCGAGAGCATCGTCCGCGCCTTTCATGCCCAGGGCGCGCGGGTCGGCTTTCTGGACATCGACAAGGCGCGCGGAGCCAAACTCCAGGCCGAGTTAGGGCAGGGCGCGCTATTCGTCGCCTGCGACCTGACCGACATCCCGGCGCTAAAGGCCGCCATCGCCGCGGTGCGTGACGCCTTTGGCCCCATCGACATTCTGGTCAACAACGCCGCCCATGACGAACGCCACGCCACGCTGGAGGTGACCGAGGATTATTGGGACGGCCGCATGGCGGTGAACCTGAAGCACCAGTTCTTCGCCGCCCAGGCGGTGCTGCAGGACATGCAGGCGACGGGGAAGGGCGCCATCGTCAATCTGGGGTCGACTTCCTGGGTCATCGGCCAAGGGGGCATGGCCGCCTATACGGCCTGCAAGTCCGCCGTCATCGGCCTGACCCGTTCGCTGGCGCGCGACTTCGGCCCGTTCGGCGTTCGTGTGAACGCCGTCGCGCCCGGCTGGATCATGACCGAGCGCCAGCTGGAGCTCTGGGTCACGCCGGAAACCGAAAAAGACATCTACGCCAACCAGTGCCTCAAGCGCCGGCTCGTGCCGGACGACATCGCCCGCGTCGTCGTCTTCATGTGCTCGGACGAGGCGGGGGCGATCACCAATCAACACTATGTCGTCGATGGCGGCTGGACCTGAATGACCGACACCTCAAAGCCCAAGAAGCCGCTCCGCAGCCGCGCCTGGTTCGACAATCCGGAAAACCCGGATATGACGGCGCTTTATCTTGAGCGCTATCTGAACTACGGTCTGACGCGCAGGGAGTTGCAGTCGGACAAGCCGATCATCGGCATCGCCCAGACCGGCTCGGACCTGTCGCCGTGCAACCGCCACCATCTGGTTCTGGCCGAGCGCGTCCGCGAAGGCATCCGCGAGGCGGGCGGCATCGCCATGGAGTTTCCGGTCCATCCGATCCAGGAAACCGGCAAGCGCCCGACGGCGGGCCTGGACCGCAACCTGGCCTATCTGGGTCTGGTCGAAAGCCTGTACGGCTATCCGCTGGACGGGGTAGTCCTGACCATCGGCTGCGACAAGACCACGCCCGCCTGCCTGATGGCCGCCGCCACCGTGGACATCCCCGCCATCGCCCTGTCGGTCGGCCCGATGCTGAACGGCTGGCACAAGGGCGAACGCACCGGTTCGGGCACCATCATCTGGAAGGCGCGTCAGATGATGGCGGCCGGAGAGATCGACTATGACGGCTTCATCGAACTGGTGGCCTCGTCGGCGCCGTCGGTGGGCTATTGCAACACCATGGGCACGGCGACGACGATGAACTCGCTGGCCGAGGCGCTGGGCATGTCGCTGCCCGGCTCGGCCGCCATCCCGGCCCCGTATCGCGAGCGCGCCCAGGTCGCCTATGAGACCGGCCTGCGGATCGTTGAGATGGTGCACGAGGACCTGAAGCCGTCGGACATTCTGACCAAGGAAGCCTTCCACAACGCCATCGTCGTCAACTCCGCCATCGGCGGCTCGACCAACGCCCCGATCCACCTGACGGCTCTGGCCCGCCATGCCCACGTTGATGTGCCGTTGCAGGACTGGCAGACCGAAGGCCTGCACGTGCCGCTGCTGGTCAACCTCCAGCCCGCCGGCGAATATCTGGGCGAGGACTATTTCCATGCGGGCGGCGTGCCCGCCGTCGTGTCCGAACTGATGAAGCACGGGCTGATCAACGAGGACGCCCTGACCGTCACCGGCAAGTCCATCGGCGAGAACTGCAAGGACGCCGAGATCGTCCTGCCCGACGTCATCAAGACCTTCCACGCCCCGATGAAGACCGATGCCGGCTTCGTGGTCTTCACCGGCAATCTGTTCAGTTCGGCCATCATGAAGCTGAGCGTGATCAGCCCTGAGTTCCGCGAACGCTACCTGTCCAATCCCGACGACCTGAACGCCTTCGAAGGCCCGGCCGTCGTGTTCGACGGACCCGAAGACTATCACCACCGCATCGACGACGAGAGCCTGGGCATCACCGAACAGACCCTGCTGTTCATGCGCGGCGCCGGCCCCATCGGCTACCCCGGCGCGGCCGAGGTCGTGAACATGCGGCCGCCTGCCTACCTGATTAAGAAGGGCGTCAGCGCCCTGGCCTGCATCGGCGACGGGCGTCAGTCCGGCACCTCCGGCTCGCCCTCGATCCTAAACGCCTCGCCGGAAGCGGCGGCGGGCGGCAACATTGCCCTGCTGAAGACCGGCGATCGGGTGCGTATCGACCTGAACACCGGCAGGGCCGACATCCTGATTTCGGACGAGGAACTGGCCCAGCGTCGCCAGGCGTTCGAGGCCGCAGGCGGCTACAAATACCCTGCGTCACAAACCCCGTGGCAGGAGATGCAGCGCGCAACGGTCGGCCAGCTTGAGACCGGCGCCGTGCTGGAGCCCGCCGTGAAGTACCACCGCATCGTCGATACGATCGGCCTGCCGCGCGATAATCACTGACCAAGCCGCCGCCGCCGGCCTTAGCTAAGCGGCGGCGCCTTTGCATTGGCGGCGATGAAGGCCTCATGGGTAGGCATCCGTTCGACGCCCTGCCGGATCATCGCCTTCATGTGCTGAAGGCGTTGACGGACGTGATCCAGCGGAATGGTTTCAGTGATCGGATCGTGGCGCTCGGGGACGATGCCCTGGCCCAACAAGACGGCGATCCAGTTCGTCTCCTGGAACAGTTCGTCGTCATAGCGGAAGACACGACCCCGACTGCGGAACTGCTCCATCTTCTGCTTGAGCGTTTCGGGCACATCCATGGCCTGCACATGCCGCCACAGGGCTGAATCGTCGCGCGTTGTGGCGTGATAGTGCAGGATGATGAAGTCCCTGATCCGTTCTACCTCAAGGCGCATTTGGCGGTTGTAACTGTCGATGTCGGCCTGGGCGAAGCCGGTGTCGGGAAAGTGCAGCAGCAGCTTGGATATGCCGGACTGCACCAGATGGATGGAGGTCGATTCCAGCGGCTCCAAGAACCCCGACGCCAAGCCCAGGGCCAGACAGTTCTTGTTCCAGGTCTTCTTGCGGCGCCCAGTGGTGAATCGCAGGAAGTTCGGATCCGCCATCGCCTCGCCGTCCAGGGAGGCGCGCAGCCTGGCTTGAGCCTCATCGTCGGAGATGAAGGGGCTGCAATAGACATAGCCGTTGCCGGTGCGGTGCTGCAGCGGAATGCGCCAGCGCCATCCCGCCTCTAAAGCCGTCGACTGGGTATAGGGTGTCGGATCGCCGACCCGGGTGCAGGGCATGGCCACCGCCCGGTCGGCCGGCAGCCAATGGGTCCAGTCCTCGTAACCTGTCTTCAGCGCGCCTTCGATCAGCAGGCCTCGGAAACCTGAGCAGTCGATGAAGAAGTCGGCTTGCAGTTCGCGTCCGTCATCCAGTCGCACCGACTGGATGAAGCCGTCGCCGTCGCGTAGTCTCACGTCGGCGACCTTGCCCTCGTGCCGAGTCACGCCTTGCGCCTCTGCACGCTGGCGAAGGAACCGGGCGTACAGGCCTGCGTCGAAATGAAAGGCGTAGGTCATCTGCGAGGCGACGCCGCGCGGATCGCCGTCGGGCCGGGTGAAGCGACCCATCTGGGAGGCCACCGTGGTGACCGAATAGGCGCTCAGATCGTCGTCCAGACCCGCCTTGTTCAGGCGTAGCCAATATTGATGGAAGGACGCCGCGTCGATGCGGGTTCCATAGACGCCGAAGGGGTGGAAGTAGCTTTCGCCCTTTCGGTGCCAGTCATGGAACCGGATACCGAGCTTGTAGGTCGCTTGCGTCGCGCGAACGAATTCGTTCTCGTCGATGCCCAGCAACTGGTTGAACAGCAGGATCGGCGGGATGGTGGCCTCGCCGACGCCGACCGTGCCGATGACCTCAGACTCGACCAGTTCGATCTTCACCGTGCCGCGTGTGACGTGCGCCAGCGCGGCGGCGGCCATCCAGCCGGCCGTGCCGCCCCCGACGATCAGAATGCGTTTCAGCGGAGCAGGAGTCATCGGGCGTAACCGGTGAAGGTGGTGGAATGGTTCTATACTCGGGTCGACACATCCTATTCCGAGAGTTGATTCGTGGGCAAAGCTGAACTGGTCTGGGATATTCAGGCGGAGCTGGGCGAAGGCCCCGTTTGGGACGCCGCGCGCGGCGCGGTGTGGTCCGTCGACATCAAGGGTCGAAAGCTGCACCGTTACACGCCCGCGACTGGTGAAAAGCGGTCTTGGGACACGCCCGACCAGACCGGCTTTGCTCTGCCCGCCGAGGACGGTTCGCTGGTGTGCGGCGTGCGGGGCGGTCTGTATCGCTTCGACCCGGAGGAGGGCAACTTCTCGCGCTTCCATCCGATCGAAGAGGACCGGCCGCAGAACCGTCTGAACGACGGCTTCGTCGCCCCGGACGGGTCGCTGTGGTTCGGTTCGATGGACGACAGCGAACAGGTCGAGACCGGCGCGCTCTATCGCTGGTTTCGGGGCGAGCTGACGCGGCATGATGACGGTTACGGCGTCACCAACGGCCCCTGCCTCAGCCCCGACGGCCGCACCCTCTATCACCACGACACGCTGAAGAAGACGGTCCTGGCCTTCGACCATGCGGACGGCCTGCTGTCGAACAAGCGCGTCTTCGCCGTGACCGAGGACGGCTATGCCGACGGTCCCAGCATGGATGCGGCGGGCGTGCTGCACGTCGGCCTGTTCAACGGCTGGGGCGTCGCCCGCTTCGCCCCGGACGGCACGCGGATCGGCAAGATCGACGTGCCGGTCCAGACGGTGACCAAGGCGGCCTTTGGCGGCCCGGACCTGCGCGATCTCTATATGACCACCGCCTGGCTGGGGAACGCCGACAAGCGGGCTGAGCAACCGACGCTGGGGGGGCTTTATCGTGTGCGCGTCGAGACGCCGGGCCTGCCGCAGAACCGGATCAAGCTGTGATCGCTCTGAGGGCCGGCGACTGGCGCGCGACCTTGGCACCAGAGTTAGGTGGGTCTGTCCTGAGCCTCGACTGGCGCGGTCAGCCGGTGTTCCGACCCACGCCAGACGGGGCTAGCGACATTTTGGAGACGGCCTGTTTCCCGCTGGTTCCCTACCCCAATCGTATCGCCGACGGTCGTTTCGTTTTCGAGGGAAGCTCGGTTCACCTGCCAGTGCTTGATCGGTTCGCGCCCCATGCTCTCCATGGCGAAGGTTGGCGGCGCTCTTGGACGGTCGAACGCCAATCCGCCGAAACAGTCGTCATGACCTTAGATTGGGGCGGCGATCCCGACGGCTGGCCATGGCCCTGGTTCGCGCGGCAAAGCGTATCCCTGTCTAGCGAGGGACTGCAGATCGGCTTGTCCGTCACGAACACGGGCGAGGACACCATGCCGGCAGGCCTGGGGCTGCACCCCTATTTCCACCGATGTCCAGACAGCCGGCTCACTCTTCCAGCCGAGGCGGTATGGATGACCGACGCCCGTCAAATTCCGGAAC
This sequence comes from Brevundimonas fontaquae, assembly GCF_017086445.1. Lineage (NCBI taxonomy): Bacteria > Pseudomonadati > Pseudomonadota > Alphaproteobacteria > Caulobacterales > Caulobacteraceae > Brevundimonas > Brevundimonas fontaquae. Next base: position 1,663,424 of record NZ_CP070968.1, read on the forward strand.
GGCTGGCGCAGGCCGCCGAGGTCGTGGACTGGTCGAATGGCGTTGATCTGGCCGATGCCCCCTTCGTCGACCACGCCTACGCAGGCTGGAGCGGCAAGGCGTTCCTGAACGGCGGCGGTCGTTGCGTGACCTTGACCGCCGACGCGGCCGCGCGCTGGAGCCAGGTCTATATGCCTGTCGAGGCTGACTTCTGTTGCGTCGAACCCGTCACTCACCGCCCGGACGCTCACAACGCTCCGCCTGGCGAGGATCATGGTCTGATTGGCCTGGAGCCCGGCCGAACCCTGTCGCTCACCATTATGATCGGCGCAGTGTCGTCAAGTTGACGACCATGGCGCCCTCAGGGTCAAGCCGCTGCTTGCGCGGCGACAACGCGTCGTCGCGGATGGCGAGCGATCGAGCCAGGAAGCGCGCCGTCAAACGTTAAGCTCGGAACCGCACGGACCGTCATCCGCTTTGGAAGCTGAGCGTGAGAGGGGGCAGCTAGCGGTGCAATATCCGACGACGACGTCAGGTGAGGCGTGGCGGCCCTACTGTGGACCGGCGCCGCCTTTCGGCGAGTGGCGCTGGAACCTGGATCCGGTGCTGCTGCTTTTGCTGGCCGCTGCGACGGGGTTGGTTCTTTGGCGGCTGGAAGGGCGGCGGCGCGGCTATGGTCTGGCGGCCGTCGCTGTTTTAGCCTTTGGATTTGTCTCCCCGCTGTGCGCCCTTAGCTCGGCGCTGTTCTCCGCGCGGACGGTTCATCATGTGCTGTTGGTCGGCGTCGCCGCGCCCTTGCTGGCGGCGGCCCTGCCCGTGAGGCGATATGGGTCGCTGATCCTAGCGACGGCGGTGCAGGCGGTGGTGTTCTGGGCTTGGCATGCGCCTGACGCCTATGGCGCCGCCCTGTCGAACGATGCGGTCTATTGGGTGATGCAGATCAGTCTGCTGGCGAGCGCCGTCTGGTTCTGGTGCGCGGCGCGGTCGGCGTCTGCGCCGGCAGCGGTCATCGCCCTGTTGGCGGCCATGCTGGCTATGGGGCTGCTTGGGGCGGTGCTGACCTTTACGGGACAGGCGGTTTACGCCCCCCATGCCTATTCGACCCTGGCCTGGGGCCTGACGCCGCTCGAGGATCAGCAGGCGGCCGGGCTGATCATGTGGGCGCCGGCGGCGGCGCTGTATCTGTTCGCCGCCCTGTGGCGGCTGGGGCGGATGATCGGCCCCGACGCCGAGGCGCATCCGGCATGATCGAAAGACTGTTCAGACAGCTGCTGGAATGGGCGGCGGGTCACCACGACGAGGGCCGATATTCGCCCGTAGGCATCGGCTTTCATTGGGTGATGGCGGGGCTGGTGATCTTTCAGCTCGGCTGGGGCTGGTGGATGGGACGGCAGCCGGTGGGCGGGGCCATGATGGCCGCCTACGACCTGCATTTTGCGATCGGCGTGCTGATGCTGATCCTGGTGATCGGCCGACTGTCATGGCGACTGCTGGCGCCCGACCTGATCAATGATGCGGACAAGCCGGGTTGGGAGAGCATGGCCGCCCATGTGACCCACTATGTCTTCTACATCTGCCTATTCGGCCTGCCGCTGTCGGGCTGGGCCATGATTTCGGCGACGGATCGGACGCGTCAGCTGGAGACGTTGGGCTTCATCAAATGGCCGTTGCTGCCGCTGCAGGATCTGTCCAACACCCAGCTGTGGGCGATCGAGGCGGCGGCGGAATGGATGCACTGGGGACTGGTCATCACCCTGCTGCTGATGATCCCGATCCACGCCGGCGCGGCGCTCAAGCACCATCTGATCGATAGGGACGACGTGTTTCACGCGATGCTGCCGGTCGTGCCGCTGCTTCGACCGAAGCGGACCCGGTGGCAGCGGCGCTGGCGGGCGCTGGAGAAGCGGGTTGCGTCGACAGCCAGGACGCTATGGCGCGGGCTTCTGGGTCCGAAAGCGATTTGACGGCGGCGGCCATCACGCCGCGCGGGTCATTGCGGCGTTTGCCCGCTTTCCAGCGGTCGATCTGTTCCAGCGTATAGGCGGCGGGTTGGCCGGCGATCTGCGGGTTGCCGCCTTGGCCCGAGCCTTGACCCCAGTCGCCGTGACATGAGGCGCAGGCGACGATGCCGCGCGAAGGGTCGCCGTTCAGATAGATGGCGGGCGCAGGCGCAATCGACGCGGGCGTTTGCGTCGGCGGCGGGGGCAGGGCGGCGTAGTAGGCGGCGACCTGGCGTCGGCCCTCTTGGTCCAAGGCCTTGGCGATGCGGGTCATGGCGTCGTCGGGACGCAGGCCCGATGCATAGTCTTCCAACTGCTTTTGCAGATAGCCGGCGTCCAGGCCCGCCAGGCGCGGGGCGGCGACCCCATCCCCGCCGCCGTCCAGGCCGTGACAGGTGAAGCAGGCGTTGGCCGCCCCGCCGGCGCCGCCGCTCATGGCGATGACCTGACCGTTCGCCGTGAAGGTGCGATCCGTCTGGCCGGGCGTAGAGTCGCAGGCGGCGAGGCCGGTCAGCAGAACAAGAACGGAAAGGGAGACGCGCACGGCGGTCCAACACCTGCTTATGGCGAAGGTTCCTTATGGCGATGCGCCCGAGGCTCCATGTCGCAGTCGGGAACCTCCTTTCGACAAGGGGATTGCTCTGGCGAAGCTTTGGGGGGCGGATGGGTTTTCGGACGACTGGTGAGGCGATGGGACGACGGGCGGCGGCCTGTGCGCTGGCGCTCGTCCTGTGCGCCTGCGTGGACAAGTCCGACCTGCCTCGGCCGGTGGTTCAGGCCGATGCCGCCGCCGGACTGGCAGTGATTAAGGAGGTCGGTTGCGCCGCCTGTCACCGGACACCCGGAGTCGCCTGGCCGGAGGGCCGGTCCGGCTCGAACCTTGCGGGGTTCGGCGCGCGCCCCCTGATCGCCGGACGCTTGCCGAACCAGCCCGATGTCCTGATCCGCTGGCTGATCGACGCGCCGTCGATGGACCCCGGAACCGCCATGCCGCCCATGCCCCTGACGCAAGACCAAGCCCGCGACGTCGCGGCCTATCTGTACACGCTCGATGAAGACTGACGCCCCTCCCGGAATCGCCGGCTGGCCGCCGCCCGTGCTGGATCCGGCGGGACCGTTCGCCGGACCGATCCAGACCGTCGCCTGGGTGCTATTTGTCATGGCGGCGGTGGTCACGGTCGTGGTGGCCGTGGCGCTCGGCATCGCCCTGTTCGGGCCGCGCAAATGGAAGCGGCGGGTCGGCGGCGAACGTCTGATCTGGATTGCGGGATTGGTCTTCCCGGTAGTCGTTCTGACCGGGCTGTTGGTCTATGGGCTGAACACGACCGCGCGGGTGGCCGATGCGCCCAAGCCCGGCGAAATGCGGGTGCGCGTCACCGGCGAAATGTGGTGGTGGCGCGTCGCCTATCTGGATGGTCAGGGGCGCGAGATCGTGCAGGACGCCAACGAGGTCCACATCCCGGCCGGCCAGCCTGTCGTGTTCGTGCTGGAAAGCGCGGACGTGATCCACAGCTTCTGGGTGCCGCGCCTGGGCGGAAAGACCGACATGATCCCCGGCCGCCGCAACTTCATGCGCCTGCAAGCCGATGCGCCTGGGACCTACGGCGGCCAATGCGCCGAATACTGCGGCGGTCCTCACGCCCTGATGGGGCTGGTGGTCGTGGCCCATGCGCCGGACGACTATGCCGCATGGTTGGCGCGTCAGTCGCGGCCGGCGGCCGTCGTGCCCTCGGCCCAGGGGCCGCTCGCCTTGATCGATCAGGGGCGCAACGTCTTCGCCGCCTCGGGCTGCGCCGCCTGTCACACCATTCGCGGGACTGAGGCGAACGGTCTGGCGGGACCGGACCTGACCCACGTCGGCTCGCGCCAGACCTTGGGCGCCGGCATCCTGCCGAACAATCAGGGGACGATGGCCGGCTGGATTTCGGACAGCCAGAGCCTGAAGCCCGGCAATCGGATGCCGTCCTATGCCGTCCTGTCGGGCCAGGACGTGCGCGCCGTCGCCGCCTATCTGGAAAGCCTGAAATGAGTTCGGAAACCGGGTTCGATCCCGAACTCTACAAACGCTTCCCCACCACTGAAGCCCGGTCCGAGGGCGAGCTGGAGCAGCTCGACGAGGTCTGGTGCGGCCCGCGGCGGCCGTGGGAGTGGATCACGGCGATCAACAACAACTACATCGGCGTCTATTACGTCGGCGCGGCCATGCTGTTCTTTGTGCTGGCAGGCGTGCTGGCGCTGTTGATGCGGACCCAACTGGCCCTGCCGATGACGGGTTTCCTAGCGCAGGAAACCTACAACCAGATCTTCACCATGCACGGCACGGTGATGATGTTCCTGTTCGCGGTGCCCGCGGTTGAGGCGCTGGGCGTGCTGTTGCTGCCGCAGATGCTGGGGGCGCGCGATCTGCCGTTCCCGAGGCTGAGCGCCTACGCCTTCTGGGCCTATCTGGTCGGGGGGCTATGCTTCTTCGCTTCGCTGTTCTTCGGTCTGGCGCCGAATGGCGGCTGGTTCATGTATCCACCGCTGACGTCGACGACTTACTCGCCGGGCATCAACGCCGACTTTTGGCTCTTGGGCATCGGCTTCATTGAGATTTCGGCCATCGCCGGCGCCATCGAGATCATCGTCGGGGTGCTGAAGACGCGCGCGCCGGGCATGACGCTGGACAAGCTGCCGATCTTCGCCTGGGCCATGCTGATCTTCGCCTGCATGATCATCATCGCCTTCCCGTCGATCATTTTGTCGACCCTGCTGCTGGAGCTGGAACGCGCGCTGGGCTGGCCCTTTTTCGATGCGGCCAAGGGCGGCGACCCCATGCTGTGGCAACACCTGTTCTGGTTCTTCGGCCACCCTGAGGTCTACATCATCTTCCTGCCGGCGGCGGGGGCGATGTCGACCCTGATCCCTGCCGTCGCCCAGACCAAGCTGGTCGGCTATCGGCTGGTGGTCTTGGCCATGCTGGCGACCGGCTTCATCAGCTTCGGCGTCTGGGCGCACCACATGTTCACCACGGGCATGCCGCAGATCTCGATCAACTATTTCAGCGCCGCCTCCATGGCCGTCAGCGTGCCGGCGGGGGTGCAGGTCTTCGCCTGGATCGCCACACTGGCGGCGGGCAAGATGCGGTTCAACACGCCCGGCCTGTTTGCGGTCGGGGGGCTGGTGATCTTCGTTATGGGCGGGCTGACCGGGGTGATGGTCGCCATGGTGCCGTTCGACTGGCAGGCCCACGACAGCTATTTCATCGTCGCCCACCTGCATTACGTCCTGATCGGCGGGATGGTCTTCCCGCTCTTCGCCGCCATCTACTACTGGACGCCGATGTCCAGCAGTCGGCCGCTCAGCGAGCGTTGGGGCAAGTGGATCTTCTGGCTGATGTTCGTCGGTCACAACGTCACCTTCATGCCCATGCACCTGACCGGGCTGATGGGCATGCCGCGCCGGGTCTATACCTATCTGCCGGATCGGGGCTGGGACCTGCCCAATATGATCTCGACCGTCGGCTCCTTCATGTTCGGCCTAGCGGTGGTGCTGTGGATGATCGACATGATCCGCAACTTCCGGCCCTTCGGCGAGAAGGATGCGGGCAATGTCTTTGGCGGGCCGGGGCTGGAGTGGCTGCCCGCCGGTCGCTACTCGCTGCGGTCCGTCCCGGTGATCAAGAGCCTGTATCCGGTGTGGGACCAGCCGAACTTGGCGCGCGATGTCGAGGCCGGCCGCTACTTCCTGCCCGGCGCCCCGCGCGGTGAGCGCGAGACCATGATCACCAGTCCGATCAACGCCGAACCTCAATATCTCCAGCGGATGCCCCGGCCGTCCAGTTGGTATGTCTGGGGCGCCATCTTCACCGCCGGGTTCTTTTTGATCCTGACGATTCAGGCCTATGTCGCCTCCTTGGTCAGCGGCGTGCTGGCCGTCTACTGCATCCTCAAATGGTGCTGGGGACTGGATCGACCCAGCGGTCCTGCGACAGTGGACGTCGGCGGCGGCGTGCGACTGCCGACCTATGTGTCCGGCCCCAGCAGTCACGGCTGGTGGGCGATGGTCATCACCCTGATCGTATTGGGCATGGTCGCGATCATGGCCTGCTTCTCCTACGTCTTCCTGTGGAGCCGGCGGCCGGACCTGTGGCAGGCGCCGCCCGAGATCGGCTCCCTGCCGTTGACCCTGGGCCTGCTGGTGGCCGCCGTACTCGGCGCCTGGGCCTCGCAAGGCGCGCTAAAGCTCGACCGGCCGCGCAGCGCCGGCATCGCATCTGTCCTGATGCTGGTCGCCACCCTGTCGGCGGGCGGCGCCTTTGCGGCCGAGGCCTCGGCCTGGTGGAACTCGGGCCTTCGCCCTGACGTCTCGAGTCAGGGCGCGACCGTCTATGCGCTGTTGGCCTGGCAGGGGACATTCGTCGGCATCTCGCTATTGATGGGGCCATTCGTCCTGCTGCGCTGGCTTTGCGGCCTGGTGTCGTCCCGTTATCCGGCGACCTTCGAAGTGGTCGCCCTGTTCGTGGCCTTCACGGCGGTTCAGGGCGCGGCGACGACCCTTCTGATCCGCCTCTTCCCGGGCGTCGGCGCATGAGGTTCTGGCTGCTGATGCTGGGCGGTCTCCTGATCTGGGCCGCCCATTTCTTGGGCCTGTATCTGCTGTCGAGCGCCAGCGACGTGGCTCGCGATGATGCCGGCGCCTGGAATGGAGCAGGTCTGATCTTCAGCCTGATCTGTCTGTTGGTGATCGCGTTATTGTGCTGGCGCTGCATCGTCTGGCTGAGAATGAAGCCCAGCGACGAGACCCGCGCCTTTGGTCTTCGGCTTGCGGTCGCCGGCGGTCTGCTCGGCGGGATCGGCGTCGTGTTTCAGACCTTGGTGCTGCTCGCGCCGGTCTGATCGACTATTGGGCCGAAATGACGCGGCGCCAATATGGCCATCCGGTGAACCATTTCCCTATCAGACGGTTAGCCAAGCCTGACTTCAGGAGAGGGCCGGCATGAACACCCACGGACTATCAGGCGCGGTCGTTCGACCGCTGCATGGGCTGTTACTGGCGTTTCCGATCGCGCTGTTCACCTTCGCCCTGTTCACCGACATCGCCTATCTGAAGACGGCCGAGGTCCAGTGGACGAACTTCTCGGCCTGGCTGATCACCGGAGCACTGGTGTTCGGCGGTGTCGCGGGCCTGTTTTCGATCTTCGATTTCGTCGTCGGTCTGCGCCACGGACGGTCTCGGCGGGTGACGGTGCATCTGGTTGCCCTCGCGCTGGCCTGGGTGCTGGGGCTGGTGAACGCCTTTAAACACAGCCAGGACGCCTGGAGCTCCGTCGGAGCCTTCGGTCTGATCCTGTCCATCCTCTGCACAATCCTGGTCCTGGTCGCCGGCTGGACCGCCTATGCCGCGCGGGAGAGCGTCCGATGAACAAGAATCTGCTCGCCGCCAGCGCCGCCACCCTGGCCATGGCCCTGACGGTCGCGTCGTGCGGCAACGCCAGCGATCCGAAACTGAACCAGACCGGCGCGACGCCTGACCTGCCCAAGGTCAATGAGACGCTGGTGCCGCCGATGAAGATCAGCCCGCCGGCAGGCTGGAACGGCGAGACGCCAACGGTGCCGCAGGGCTTCACTATCGCCCCCTTCGCCACCGATCTGAAGATTCCGCGCCAGATGCTGGTCTTGCCGAACGGCGACGTCCTGATCGCCGAAGGCCGCGGCGGTCATGCGCCGCCCCTACGTCCCAAGGACATGATCGCCGGGGTCATCAAGAAGCAGGGCAATACCAAGATCAAAGGCGGCAACCGCATCACCCTGGTGCGCGACGCGAACAACGACGGCACGCCCGAACTGCGGACTGTTCTGGTGGACAACCTCGATGCGCCCTACGGCTTGGCCTATGTCGACGGCTATCTCTATGTCGCCGAACAGGGGGCGCTGGTTCGCTTCGCCTTCCAGCCGGGCCAGACCGGTATCGCCACGCCCGCCGAGCGGGTGACGGCGCTGCCCTCGCGCATCAACCACCACTGGACCAAGTCTTTGACCGCCAGCGCGGACGGGTCGAAGCTGTATGTCGGCACCGGCTCAAACTCGAATATCGGCGAGCGCGGCATAGCGGTTGAAGAAGAGCGCGCCACAGTGTGGGAAATCGACCGGGCGACCGGCGCGCGGCGCACCATCGCCACCGGCATTCGCAATCCAACGGCGCTGGCGATCGAGCCCACGACCAATCTGTTGTGGTCTGTGGTCAATGAGCGCGACGAACTGGGGCCGCAACTGGTTCCGGACTATCTGACCCAGGTGCGGGACGGGGCTTTCTACGGCTGGCCCTACAGCTATTGGGGCCAGAACCGGGATCCGCGCGTGATGCCGCAGAACCCCGAGATGGTCGCCAAGGCGATCAAGCCTGACTACGCCCTGGGCTCGCACGTCGCCGCCCTAGGCCTGGACTTCGCCCGCAATGGCGGCTTCGGCGGGCCGTTCGCCAACGGCGCCTTCATCGGCATGCACGGCAGTTGGAACCGTCAGGATCCATCCGGCTACAAGGTCGTCTGGGTGCCCTTTAACGCTGGCCGTCCCGCGGGTCAGCCCGTCGACTTCGCGACAGGCTTCCTGAAGGACGGAAAGGCGCGTGGGCGTCCTGTCGGCGTGGCGTTCGATGGGAACAAGCGTGTGCTGTTCGTCGCCGACGATCTGTCGAACACGGTGTGGCGTATTGCGCCTGCGCGATAAGTTAGTCGTCCCTCGCCCTCCAAGGGCGAGGGAAATCGCTATTGTCCTCGACACATAGCCGAATACGAAAAGTCCCCGGCTGCGAGCAACCGGGGACTTTCTATGTGGGACTGAGCTAGGCCTTACGGCGTGAAGTCGATGGTGCGTTCGAACGGCGCATCGACGGGGCGGCCTCGGTCCATGATCGGGGCGACCTGTGCGCCATTCATCAGGGCCAGGGCGGCTTCGCCGAAGCCCATGCCGGGGCGGGTCTCTTCCAGCACCACGCAGTCCGTGACATGACCCGACGCCAGCGCGGTGCAGCGCAGGCGCACGCTGAAGCGGTCGCTACCTTCGGCCTTTGTGGCGACGGCGCGTTCGATGGCGGGTTGAGGCGCGCTATACAGGGCCGCGTCCTTGAGCAGCGGTCCGGTCGGGGCGCCCAGCAGGGCCGTCATCAATGTCAGGCTGAAAGTCAGTGTCATGGCAGGCCTCGTTCGTCATCTATTAAGATTTGAACGAGACCTCCGTTCCCCGAACTTTCAAAAACGCGTTGGTGTGGGCCGAAAAACACACAGGCTGTTCTGAGCCCGATTAATACGGCCTCAAGCTGGACTGTTGTTCCTGGCACAGGGTCTTCAGCCACGAACGCACGGTGCGCAGACGCGCGGTGTCATGGACATCGCGGTGGGTGGCCAGCCAGAAGCGGCGCTCGATCAGGATCGACGGCAGCACGCGCACCAGACCCTCGGCCAGGAAGCACGGCAGGACGCCGACACCGCCCCCGGCGGCGATGATCTCCCGCTGCGCCCGGATCGAAGACGAGGCGACGTGGGGCGCTAGGCCTGGCTGGACCTCGTCCAGATAGTGCAACTCCGGTGCATAGATCAGATCGTCGATATAGCCGACGATGTCGAAGCGGCTCAGGTCTTCGACGGTCTTCGGAACGCCGTTGCGGTGAAGGTGATCGGGCGAGGCGTAGAGGGCCAGCTGATACGGCGTCAGCGGCTCGACGATCAGGCGTGCGGCATGCGGCGCGGCCAAGGTGATCGCCATGTCGACCTCTCGGCGCGTCGGCGACAGGAAGCCGGAGGTGGCCGCCAGTTCGATCCTTAGACCCGGATGGGCCAGACGCAGCGCGGGCAGGGCGGGGGCCATCAGCGTGACGCCAAACCCCTCTGACGCACTGACGCGCACGACGCCGGCGGGCGCGTCCGGCTGGGTCACACGGCCGGCGGCCTCCATCGCGCTTTCGGCCTCCAGACCGATATCGAGCAGCTGGGCACCGGCCGCGGTCAGCTGAAGCCCGGTGGTCGAGCGGACGATCAGGGTGGATTTCAGCGCGCTTTCCAGCCGGGCGACCCGACGCCCGACCGTGGCGGCGTCGACGCCCAACCGCTGCGCTGCGCCGCCCAGCGAGCCGGCGCGCGCCGCAGCGATGAAGATGCGAAGATCGTCCCAGTCATACATGGCCGTCTAGCCATCTTGCAAAAACGCAGAATGTTGCCTGCAACTTTGCATTATCGACCGGCGCGTAGGGGTGATAGCCATAGCCGCAACAAAATAACCAACAGGGACACCCAGGCCATGCGCGACATTCGCCACTTCATCGACGGTGCGGCTTTCGACGGCGCGTCCGGACGCTTCAGCGACGTGTTCAATCCCAACACCGGGGATGCGCAGGCTCGCGTCCAACTGGCGACGACGGGCGAGGTCGATCGTGCGGTCCAGGCGGCGCAGAACGCCTTTGACGGTTGGGCTTCGACCAATCCCCAGCGCCGCGCCCGCGTGATGTTCGACTTCAAACGCCTGGTCGAGGCGCGGATGGACGAACTGGCCGAACTGCTGTCCAGCGAGCACGGCAAGGTCATCGCCGACTCCAAGGGCGACATCCAGCGCGGCCTGGAAGTGATTGAGTTCGCCTGCGGCATCCCGCACGCGCTGAAGGGCGAATACACCCAAGGCGCCGGCCCCGGCATCGACGTCTATTCGATGCGCCAGCCGCTGGGCGTGGTGGCGGGCATCACCCCGTTCAACTTCCCGGCCATGATCCCGATGTGGATGTTCGGCGTGGCCATCGCGGTGGGCAACACCTTCGTGCTGAAGCCGTCCGAGCGTGATCCGTCGGTGCCGGTGCGTCTGGCCGAACTGATGCTGGAAGCCGGTGCGCCGAATGGCGTGCTGAACGTGGTGCACGGCGACAAGACGGCGGTCGACGCCATCCTGACCCATCCGCTGGTTCACGCCGTCAGCTTCGTCGGTTCGTCCGACATCGCCCACTATGTCTATCAGACGGGCGCCGCCAACCATAAGCGCGTCCAGGCCATGGGCGGGGCCAAGAACCACGGCATCGTCCTGCCCGACGCCGATATGGATCAGGTCATCAAGGATCTGTCGGGCGCGGCCTATGGCTCGGCGGGCGAACGCTGCATGGCCCTGCCGGTCGTGGTGCCGGTCGGCAAGAAGACGGCGGACGAACTGCGTGAGCGGATGGTCGCCGAGATCCCGTCGATGCGGGTCGGCGTCTCGACAGACGCGGGCGCCCACTACGGCCCCGTCGTCACCGCCCAGCACCGTGATCGCATCGCCGGCTGGATCGAGAAGGGCGTGCAGGAAGGCGCCGAACTGGTCGTGGACGGCCGCGACTTCAGCCTGCAGGGCCACGAGAAGGGATACTTCATCGGCCCGTCGTTGTTCGACCATGTGAAGCCGGAGATGTCGTCCTATCAGGAGGAAATCTTCGGTCCCGTCCTGCAGATCGTGCGCGCCGAGACGTTTGAGGAAGCCCTGTCCCTGCCGTCGAACCACCAGTACGGCAACGGCGTCGCCATCTTCACCCAGAACGGCCGCGCGGCGCGCGACTTCGCCGCCCGGGTCAATGTCGGCATGGTCGGCATCAATGTGCCGATCCCGGTGCCGGTCGCCTATCACACCTTCGGCGGCTGGAAGCGGTCGGCCTTTGGCGACATCAACCAGCACGGCATGGAGGGCGTCCGCTTCTGGACCAAGACCAAGACCGTGACGGCCCGCTGGCCGGACAGCGAGTTGGAACACGCGGATTCGTCGTTCGTCATTCCGACGATGCGCTGATAGCAAAAGCCGTCACCCTCGGGCTTGACCCGAGGGCCGGATTGTCCGCCGCTTGTGCGATCACGCGGATGCACAGACGCTCCCGCCTCCGATCCTCGGGTCAAACCCGAGGGTGACGGGCGAGGGGCGGGGAGTGACGAGATATGGATTTCGCCCTTACCGACGACCAGCGCGCCATTCAGGACGCGGCGCGCGCCTTTTCCGACGCCGAACTGGCGCCGCACTCGGCCCGCTGGGACGAGGATAAGCATTTCCCTGTCAATGTGATGAGACAGGCGGCCGAGATGGGCTTCTGCGGCATCTACACCAGCGAGGAACACGGCGGCATGGCCTTGGGGCGGGTCGAGGCGGCCTTGATCTTTGAAGAGCTTTCGCGCGGCGACGTGGCGACGGCGGCCTTCATCTCGATTCATAATATGGCGACGTCCATGATCGACCGCTTCGGGTCTGACGATCTGCGTGGACGGTTCGTGCCCTCGCTGGTGACGATGGACAGGATCGCCTCCTACTGCCTGACCGAGCCGGGCTCGGGCTCCGACGCGGCGGCGCTGCGGACCACGGCGGTGCGGGACGGCGACCATTTCGTGCTGAACGGGTCCAAGGCCTTCATCTCCGGCGCGGGCACATCGGATGTCTATGTCGTCATGGTCCGTACCGGCGGGGAGGGGCCGAAGGGCGTCAGCGCCATCGTGGTCGAGGCCGGGACGCCCGGTCTGTCGTTCGGCGCGCAGGAAAAGAAGATGGGCTGGAACGCCCAGCCGACCGCCATCGTCCAGTTCGACGACTGCCGCGTGCCGGTCGCCAATCTGCTGGGCGAAGAGGGGGCGGGCTTCCGCTACGCCATGGCCGGGCTGGACGGCGGGCGGCTGAACATCGCCGCCTGCTCGCTGGGCGGGGCGCGTCTGGCGCTGGAGACGGCGCAAGCCTACGTCGCCACGCGCAAACAGTTCGGCAAACCGCTGGCCGAGTTTCAGGCGCTGCAGTTCCGCCTGGCCGATATGGCGACGGGTCTGGAGGCGGCGCGGCTGATGGTGCTGCGCGGCGCCTGGGCCATCGACAACGACCACCCGGAAAAGACCAAATGGTGCGCCATGGCCAAGCGCCTGGCCACCGACGCCTGTTTCCAGATCGCCGACGAGGCCCTGCAACTGCACGGCGGATATGGCTATCTGAAGGACTATCCGCTGGAACGGATCGTGCGCGACCTGCGGGTCCACCGCATCCTGGAAGGCACGAACGAGATCATGCGGGTGATCATCGCGCGGGAGATGACCAAGTGAGCGAGGCCGAAGTCATCACCCGCATCGAAAACGGTGTCGGCCGCATCACCCTGAACCGACCCAAGGCGATCCACGCGCTGAACCGGACGATGTGCGAGGCGATGACTGAGGCGCTGCTGGCCTGGCGCGGCGACGCGGCCGTTCAGTCCGTGCTGATCGACCACGCCGGCGAGCGGGGCTTCTGCGCGGGCGGCGACATTCGCATGATCGCCGAAAGCGGTGCGGGCGATGCGTCGGAGGCCAAGGCCTTCTTCCTGGCCGAGTATAGGTTGAACCACCTGATGTTCGACTATCCCAAGCCGATCATCGCCATCGTGGACGGCATCGTCATGGGCGGCGGGGTTGGCATTTCCGAGCCGGCCGACATTCGTGTGGCGACCGAGCGCACCACCTACGCCATGCCCGAGACCGGGATTGGCCTGTTCCCAGACGTGGGCGGTGGCTGGTTCCTGCCGCGCCTGCCGGGCCAGACCGGCGTCTGGCTGGCGCTGACAGGCGCGCGGCTGAAGGCGACGGATACGGTGGCGCTCGGCATCCACACGCACTTTGTGCCCGCAGATCGCGTCGAGGCGTTGAAGGCCGATCTGATGGGCGAGGCCGCAGATCCGTCGTCGGTCGTGGCGCGCCACGCCGGGGACGCGGGGCCTGCACCGCTGTCGGCCCACCGCGAGGCCATCGACCGGCTGTTCGCCTTCGACACGGTTGAAGAGATTTTCCAGGCGCTTGAGGCGGACGGCTCTGACTGGGCGCTGAAGCAACTGGAAACCCTGAAATCCAAGTCGCCGCAATCGCTGAAGGTCTCGCTGCGCCAGATCCGCACGGGCGCGACGCTGAACAGCTTCGCCGACAATATGGCGATGGAATACGCTTTGGGCGGCCGCGTTGTACGCACCCACGACTTCCAGGAAGGCGTGCGGGCCGTGATTGTGGACAAGGATAATGCGCCGAAATGGTCACCGGCGGACCTGTCGGGCGTTCCCGACGAGACGCTGGATGCGCTGTTCGCGCCGTTGCCGGACAATGAAAAATGGACGCCGCTGGCCTGACCACGGCGCCGACAAAGGGAGAGAGACCATGACCAAGATCGCCTTCATCGGCCTGGGCAATATGGGCGGCGGCATGGCCGCGAACCAGGCCAAGGCGGGCCATGCGGTCGCGGCCTTCGATCTGTCGGCGCAGGCGCTGGAGCGGGCGGTGGCGGCCGGTTGCGTCGCGGCCGGATCGGTCGCCGAGGCGGTCAAGAACGCCGAGGTGGTCATCACCATGCTGCCGGCCGGGCCGCACGTGCTGAAGGTCTATTCCGAACAGATCATCGGCGCGGCTCCGTCGACCGCCCTGCTGCTTGACTGTTCGACCATCGATGTTGAAACCGCGCGCAAGGTCGCCGGTCTTGCCAAATCGGCCGGCTACGCCTTTGCCGACGCGCCCGTGTCAGGCGGCACCGCAGCGGCGGATGCGGGCACGCTGGCCTTCATGGTCGGCTGCGATGAGGGCGACTTCGCCCGCGTCGAGGCGGCGCTGGAGCCTATGAGCCGCATCACAATCCGCGCCGGCGATCATGGGGCGGGGCAGGCGGCCAAGATCTGCAACAACATGCTGCTCGGCATATCCATGCTGGGCACCTGCGAGGCCGTCGCCTTGGCCGAAAAACTGGGGCTGGACCCCGAACGGTTCTTCGAGATCGCGTCCAAGTCTTCAGGTCAGTGCTGGAGCGTGACCAGCTACTATCCCTGGCCGGGTCCGGTGCCGACAGCGCCGTCGAACCGCGACTATCAGGGCGGGTTCGCCACGGCCATGATGTTGAAGGACCTCAAGCTGGCCCAGGACGCAGCGGCGAAATGCGGCGCCTCGACGCCGTTGGGCGCACAGGCCGAGGCGCTTTACGCCCTGTTCGATGGAATCGGGCACGGCGGCCGCGATTTCTCCGCCATGTTGCAGATGCTGCGCGGCAAGCTGGATGAACTTAGCCCGGCATAGATTCGTCTTTCGCATCCTGATTGCGGCCCGCGCAGCTTCGGCGGCGCGGGCCTTTTCGTATGAGGGCACAGCCGCGTGTCGGATCGCTGACGGCTGGTGCGACCAAGGCGCGCGCCTGCCGCATTCGCCTTATTCCGTTCGCCGGAGTGAGCCTGCGAAGAGTGAAGTTAAAGCAGCGGCTTAGCTCGCGTTGCCCATTGGGACGGTTCTAGTAGAGATCGAAAATCGCCTGAAATGTGGCTGAACGGCGCTTGCGGCTCACATTGCTCCTGTGTCATGTAACCGCTTACATCGCTTATCGACGGATCTTCGAAAAGGGGCCGGGACGATAGGGAGCAGGGAGAATTCGATTGGACATGGCCGCGCCTAGCGCTGCGTCTGCACGGCAGGAGGGCCAGCCCTTCGCCAAGGCCGCCACCATGCGCGACGTGGCCGAACGCGCCAATGTGTCGGTTGCTTCTGTCTCTCGTGTGTTGAACGGCTTGGGCGTGACCTCGGACGCGACGCGCCAGCGCGTGCTCGATGCGGTCGAGGACCTTCGCTACGTCCCGCACTTCGGCGCCCGCAGCCTGTCGACCAGCAAGAACGACACGATCGGCGTCATCCTGCCCGACCTGTTCGGCGAGTTCTTCTCCGAGCTGATCCGGGGCATGGACCTGGCCGCCCGCGCTCACGGCAAGCATCTAATCGTCTCTAGTTCGCATGACGGCGCGGAAGACACCCTGGCTGCCGTGCGTTCGATGCGCGGGCGCGTGGACGGCATGATCGTGCTGTCGCCTCATCTGGGCGCGGCGAACCTGTCGTCAGAGTTCGCCGGTCGGATGCCGGTCCTTCTGATGAACGGCGGCGCGGCCGAGCCGGGGAGGGCGTCCATCATGATCGACAACCACGGCGGCGCCGTCGGCGCGGTCCAGCATCTGCGGTCCACTGGCCGCAAGCGCATCGCCCACATTCGCGGCGCCGCCGGCAACATCGAGGCGGACACGCGCGCGGCCGGATATGCGGCGGCGCTGGATGGTCATGACCCGATCATCGTCGAGGGCGACTTTTCTCAGGCCTCTGGCCACCGCGCCGCGACCCAGCTTCTGTCCATGCCTGAGCGGCCCGACGCCGTCTTCGCCGCCAATGACATGATGGCCGTCGGCGCCCTGCTGGCCTTCCAGGAGGCGGGCGTGCGCTGCCCCGAAGACATCGCCGTCGTCGGCTTCGACGATGTGCCCATCGCCGCCCTGATGCGGCCCGCGCTGACCACGATGCGCGTCAACATCGCGGAAATCGGCCGAAGGGGCGTCGAACGCCTGATCGGCCTGGTCCAGGCCGGCGCGACCGCCGACGCCACGGACACCGCTTGCGAAATCGTTCGGCCGATCCTGGTCGAACGCCAGTCCACCGCGGCGGCCTCGTCCGCCAGGTTCAACAAAGGGTAGGCCAGCCATGTCGCTGACAACCGATCCCATCAGGAGGGGAGAGCTCAGGATGACCCAGTTCAACACGCGTAAGGCCGCCTTGGCGGCCGCGTCGGCGCTTGCCATTAGCATGGCGGTCGTCGGCGGGGCGCAGGCGCAGAACGCAACGACGACGTTGCGCGGCGCGGTATATGACGGCCAGACCGTCGAGACGGGCGCGACGGTCGTCGCGACCGAAGTCTCCACCGGATATGCGACGCGCGCGCGCGTCGGCGCCGACGGTCGCTATGTTCTGTCCGGCCTGCGCCCTGGCACCTATCGCGTGCAAGTCACCAGCGCGGACGGCCAGACGGCGGAAGAAACCGTGACCCTGTCGCTGGGTCAGGTCGGCACGTTGAACCTGGATGTCGCCGGAGCGACGACGACGGCCGCCACTGACGGCGCGACCGAGCTGGGCGACATCGTCGTCACCGGCCGAAGGGTCTTCGAGGTGCGTACGCCCGAAGTCGCCACCAACGTGACCCAGCAGCAGATCAACAACCTGCCGCAGATCAGCCGCAACTTCCTGAACTTCGCCGCCTTGGCGCCGGGTCTTCGCGTGACCGAGGACGACACCGAGCGGACGATCTCGGCCGGCGGTCAGACCGCCCAGGCGATCAACGTCTTCATCGACGGCCAGAACCGCAAGTCGCTGATCAACGACGGTGGTGTCGCCGGTCAGGACGACAGTCGCGGCACGCCCTTCCCGCAGGGCGCCGTCCAAGAGTTCCGCGTCATCAGCCAGAACTTCAAGGCCGAGTACGAACAAGCCGGTTCGGCCATCATCACCGCCGTGACGCGCTCGGGCACGAACGAGTTCCATGGCGATATCTTCGCCTATTACCAAGACCCTGACTGGATCGCCCAGGACGAGATTTCGGAACGCCGTGGATCCGAGAAGGCGCCGCTGAAGCGGCTCCAATACGGCGCCAGCCTGGGTGGCCCGATCATCCAGGACCGTCTGCACTTCTTCGGCGCCTATGAGCGCAAAGATGAGGACCGAATTTCGCAGTCCTTCCTGAACCGCACGGAATATAACGACTTCTTCGCGGCGGACCTTGGCACGACCTCGACCCCGTACGAGCAGGACATCTTCTTTGGAAAGCTGTCATGGCAGATCAATGAACGCCAACGTCTTGAGCTTAGTGCGGAATATAAGACGGAAGAGGACATCCGTGGAGCTAGTGGGCAAAACTCTCCCAGCAGGGCCGCCCGAAACAACGGTGAGAATAAAGCTTTCAACCTGCGTCACCAGTACCAAGGCGATCGCTTCCTGAACGAGTTCGCGATCGACTACTTGGAAGCGACTTATGAACAGTCCATTATCAATGGTGGTGACTACGGTCGTCGGTACGTCATATTCCGTGACGACAGCGCGAACACACCTGGTTTTCAGTACAATATAAACAATCGCGAGGCGACTGTATTTACTGCTGGCGGTCGGGCTGACTCGCAGCTTCTGCGGCAGAAAAGCACGACGGTTCGTAACGACCTAACTATCCCAGATTTGGCTTGGATGGGTACACACACCATTAAAATGGGTGCAAAGTATTCCATGCAGAACTATTTCGTCCAAAAAGATTTCGGTCGAAATCCTACTTTCACCTACGACATACAGGCTCGCCCCGAAATCAATGGGAGCCGTACTATACCTGTTGCTGTTGATCTGGGGGTTGCTGTGCCTCCCGCTGATGCAGATAACAATGTCATCGGTCTGTATATCCAGGATGATTGGCAGATCACCGACAAGCTGGAAATCAACCTCGGCATTCGCTGGGACTACGAGGACAACGCGGTAAACAACGACTACCGTACGCCAGACTCGATCCGGAACATGCTGGCCGCAATCCAGGACCTTCCGAACTACGACTTCCCATCTTACTTCAATCCGGCGGACTTAAAACCCACTACCGTAGATTTACGTAGCTAAATCAACCGGTTACAAAGGGTAGAGACTTACACATACCTTACACAGTTGCCGCATGCGGCAAGGAGGTCATGTGCCGGAGTCTCACTCCCTCATGGACGGCAAGCTTCACGTGTACCGTCGCGAGAATAGCCGGTTCTGGCAGTGCGCGACCTATCTCAACGGTCGCAACCATCGTCAGTCGACGAAGGAAACGAACATCGCTTTCGCGCGGGAATTTGCGCGCGAGTGGTATCTCGACCGGGTCGCCGAGGCTCGTCTTCGCAAGTCCGGGAAGCTACTGCAAGAGCATGCCGGGAGCCATACGCCCCTTTGAGCGGGTGCTGAAACGCAAGAATGGTCAGCCCACCGATCTCGTCTTCGGGCTGGTGCAACGCGAGCTTCTCAACGCGATCCTGCGGGATCCGTCCGGGGCCGTCGAGGCGGTGACCTGGCGAAAGGACGGGGTCAGCGTCATCGCGCCAAACGCTCCGCCCGCCTTGGATTGCCTCATGCCCGATGACTTCGCCATCGACTGGGGCTCGATGAAAGATCTTCTGGGAAGGGGCGGCGCTTACCGCCACGAGCTGGCTTTGTCGGGGTTCACGCCCGTGGCGTCCGGCGCGCTCCTCAACATCAGTCCGAGCAGTGTCCGGTCCCGACAGATCTGGTGTCCGTCCGAGGTGTACAGGACAGCGCGTGAGCGCGGCCGCGCCGACTTTCGTGAGGTTGTCGATCGAACGGTGCAAGCTCTGGCGGGGGAGCGCAACTGGGTCGTGGAAGTCAGCGGTGGGCTGGACTCCGCGATCGTGGCAGGCGCTCTCACTGACCACCAGCGGGCCCGGGTCACGCAATGGGTCAACTATTTCGTTGACGATCCGGAGGGCGACGAGCGCGGGTTCGCGCGCCCTGTGGTCGAGCGACACGGCTACCGCCTCACGGAAGTGAAACGGGAAGGATTGACGCTTTCGGCAACGCGTCTCGCGAAGACAGCCAATAGTTTCCGGCCCCCGGTCAACGACCTCGACACGGACTACAACGAAGACATTGCGACCAGGGTGGAGAGTTCGGGCGCCTGGGGCTCTTTAACGGGGCAGGGCGGTGACGTGGTTTTCTTCCAGATGCCCACCTTCCTGATTGCGTTCGACGAAGTGCGTGAGAGGGGTCTGCGAGCGCGGGCCGAAGTTCTCCACGCTGCGGCGCGCTGGACGGGTCAGTCGCTGTGGCCCAAGACCTGGCTCAAGGCCCGTCGAGCCCATCACATGCTGATGCGTGAACGAAAACATCCTTGGCTTGATGATCTCAAGGGCGTGCCGCCTGCAAAGGCAATGCAGATACTGGGGCTGGTCAATGGCCAAGCCTATCAGGGGAGCGCCGTGCGCAGCCGCCACGGACCATGCGTCAATCCGCTCCTGAGCCAACCGGTCATGGAGGCCGGTCTGGCCTGGTCCTCGGTCAATCTCACGTGGGGTGGGCGAGACCGTTATGCGGCGCGCGTCGCCTATGCGGACGCCATTCCGCCTTCCATTTTTGACCGACGTTCAAAAGGGGAGCTGGGGGCCTTCTACGGTGAGGCCGTAGCCCGGAACCTAGGCTTCCTCCGCACATACCTGCTCGAAGGCGAGCTGGCCGGAGCGGGACTTCTGCCACAGGGCCTCGCGGAGGATATGACGCGCGAGGCCCTGGTCTGGCGAGGCGGGTTCTCCCGGTTGGTCACCCTGGCGTTGACGGAGGCATGGCTGCGGCGATGGCAGGCTCGGATCGCGGCGTCTCGGATTTGAGGTACCGGTCGAACCAGGCAGTCAGCTGCATATAGTAAACCCGCGCATTGCCCGGATTGTGGATGCTGTGATCTTCGCCGAACAGATAGGTCAAGGCGGCCGGGCGCTGAAGACGCACGAGCGCGGCGTACATCTGCTCAGCATGAACGCCGAGAAAGTCCATCTCGCCATGGATCAAAAGCACCGGCGCCGTGATCCGATTGGCGGCTTCAAACGGACTGCCTCGTCTGTACCGATCGGGATCGCTCCAGAAGGATTGAAGCATGCCCGCTTGCCCGGTCTCGAGCCAACGCGCACCGCTGATCGCGTCTATGGTATTTTCTCCCTGCATCCGCTGGTGCGGCGACATCGCACCGAGAGACAGGGGTAGGTTATACGCCCCATTGACCGCGACCACCGCCTTGAAGCGCTCCGACTGCGCGGCGCTCATGACGACCGACCAGCCGCCGAAGCTGTGACCCCATAGCCCGATCCTATCGGCGTCGATCGAGCCGTCGGCGGCTGCGGCGTCCACAACAGCCAGGATCCGGTCCGCAAGGCCGGCCGACGGTTCGGCGTTAGCAGGCAAATCCGGATAGATCACCGCATAGCCCGCAGCGGCCAGCAACCCCCCGTTCAGTGTCATTTGGACTGCCTCGGGATCCATGGATCGAGGCGCAGTGGGGTAGGTCTTGCCTGGATAGGGGATGACGATAACCGGCGGGGGCTGGCTCGTCGCCGTCTCGGGCAGATAGAGCCAGCCTCGCGCTCCGTTCGGACCGGTGATCAAACGGGCCTGCGGAACATAGACAGTGTCCAGTTCCGGATTGAGACGTCTGACGATCTCGGAGCCCAGCTCGCTACGGACTTCGAGCCGGTTCGGCGTACGGCCCACCGTGCCAATCCCGACGCTGATCCGCCGGTCCCAGCTGACGCTGGCGCCGGGCGACGCATCAACGCACGGGGACGGTGAGGGTTGGGCGTCCGCGAAAACGCGGCACAGCCGGCCGCCTTCTCCGGTGACCTCCGCCTGATCGGCGCCCATCGGATCTGTCGCACGCCGGTGTCCGAAGATACCCAGAGGTCGCGATAGGTTGCCTGTCGGGCCGAGATCCTCAGACGAGAGATCGGGCCGAAGGCGAAGGATGCGGCCGCGGTCTTCGAGAAGAGCCGCCTCTTGTCCTTGGGCGATCACCCGGCCGCCTTCGCTCACTCCGTTAACGGCTGCAACGTCCGTTCCACGTTGAGCCCACCAGCCCAATCGACCGTTTCGTATTCCGCGAACGACGGCTGCGTCGCCAAGCCAGGTCGCATGCGCCGTCGGGCTTGCGAAAACATCGACCGTCGTATCCGGAGTGACCCCAGCCGGCGTCCGATCACGAACCTCGCCCGCAGGCGTGACGGAGAGAAGACGGGCGGAAGCGGCGCCGATGTCCATCACCAGAAGTGCTGAGGAATCTGCGGACCAGCCGAGCAAACTGGTGGAGACATCCACGGTCTCCGACGGATCGACTGACAGTCCCGTCCGCGTGCCCACAAGGCGCAACGAACGCGCCCGGCGAAGCTCGGTCGCCATGTCCAGTCCGGGAGGAGGCGCCAGTGGACCGTCTATCAGCACCGCGACTTGGCTTCCGTCCGGCGACGCTTCGAAATCCAGGAATTCGCCCTGCGACAGGACGACTGCTTCGCCCGTGTCGGCGTTCACTCGCCACAAGGTGCGGGTCTCGCGGATCTCAGCCGAGGCGCCCTGTCCGACCGAAACAAAGGCAGGCTCTCCTCGAGCGGCTTGCGCCCAGAGACCAGGAAGGCGGGTCTGTGTCGCGTTCTGCATGGAGAGACGGGGCGGCAAGATGCCGTCCGGCATGCCGAGCACGAGAAGCTCGGTGTTCGAAATCCACTGAACCGACCGTCCCCATGCACCGCTCTCGGGCGAAAGATCACTCCAGGCGACGGTGCCGGCTCGCAGGTCCACGATTCCTAGCCGGAACATCAGGCCCTGAAGGCGGAAAACAACCAGTCGAGAACCGTCTGTGGAGAATGGCCCCATGGTGTAGCCGGCGTCGTCTTCCATCGGCAGAAGGGGGCGGATCTCCGATGGTGCCTCGACGTCGAACTGGTAGATTCTCGCATACCGAACGGCGCCCTCGGGCTGCAGATCGTAGCGTGGAAGATCGCCTCTCGCGCGACGCTCTTCGAAGACGGCGACGGATCCGGACGGGTCGATCTCGATCCGTCCGAAGGTCTCCAGGCCTCGGCGGCGATGCTGCTCCAGTGGCTCGACGCCGATCCAAAGCAAGGCTAGCGGGCAGGTCGACTTCGACGAAAGCAGATTGGAAGACGACCTGGGCAGTGACTTGGTAAAAGTCAGGGGAACAGGATCGCCGAAGACCTTTTTTGGAACAGCGCGCCTCCAGACCTGTTCGACCATCTCCACTGGAGGAGGCAGACCATGCCGATCAATTTGAAGACAGGGCTCGCGCCTGCCGCTCTGTCAGCGCTGCTGATAGCATGCTCGCCGTCCGAGAATGTCGAGTCGAACACCACCGCAACAACGGAAGCGGCTGAGGCCACACCGAACGCGGGCGGCATGGGTGCGGAGACAATGTCCGGGCCTCAGACGCCCTACACCGCGTCCGAGCAGCAGATGCACCAGGCCATGATGCAGGCTCATGGGGCGGACCCTCAAGAGACCTTCGCCCTGAAGATGATCGAACACCACCGCGGGGCGATCGCCATGTCCGAAGTTTTGATGCGACAGGATCCCGACCCCGAGCTTCGTCAAATGGGGGACTGAACCTGGCTTGGGCGCGCTCCGCACTGATTTCGTCGGCGCTTGTCGTTGCGCTTGGCTCGTTCGCCGCTCTGGTGGCCCAGACCGCCGTGATGGCCGGATCGCTGAGCGAAGCGGTCAAACCCGCGTCGCTGTCTTTCATGGCCACCGGCACGGCCTTGGGAATGGCCATGGTCGCCCGAGCGACCGTCGCCCTCGTTGGGCTCGTTGCGATTCTCGCCTTGAAGCCCGGGCGCCTGCTCTGGGGCCTGAAGGTCCTGGCGGGACTGCTTGTGGCCGCCAGCTTCGCCTGGACGGGTCACGGCGCCGCCACCGTAGGCCCAGGCGGGCTGCTCCATCTCGGCGCCGACATCGTCCACACCATCGCCGCCGCCTTGTGGCTAGGCGCTCTAGCGTCGCTGACGATCCTGCTGCTGCGCCGGACCTCGCCGGACGATCACGCGCTCCATCGCGCCCTGCATGGGTTCGCCGGCCTTGGGACCCTGGCCGTCACTTTGTTGGTCTTGAGCGGCCTCGTGAACAGTTGGTTTCTCATCGGGCCAGCGCGCTTCGGAGAGATCGGGACCAACCTCTATGGCCAGCTGCTGATCGCCAAGCTGGTGTTGTTCGTGCTGATGCTCGCCCTCGCCGCAGGAAACAGGTTCCGACTTACCCCGGTGTTGGGCTCGGTCCTGGCGGGCGGGGGAGACGTTCAACCGGCCCTCTCCCACCTCCGACGCAGCGTCGTTGCAGAGACGCTGGTCGGGGCCGCGTTGCTGGCTGTCGTCGCGGTGATGGGCACGCTCGCTCCGCCGTCAGCTATGTGAAGCTGCAAGCGCGCTAGCTGGGCGCGCGCGACGACCAGTGGATGTGGTGGATGCGCCAGCCGTCAGCATGCCGCTTCAACACCATCGTCTCAGTCGTCAGCCGATCCACGGCACGACCGTTGAACTGGCCCGTGGTTCGGCCTTCGCTGGTGATCCAAGCGACGTCCCCGTCCGTCCATCCCGATCTCCGCGTGACCGTGGCCTCCGACGCGGCGGCGAACGCGGCGTCCGAGCTGAGGTGATGGGACGCGTATTCGTCGCGCGATCCAGGCGTCGCAGCAGGCGCAGGTCGGCGTCTTGAAGACCGTCAGTTCCCTTGATGGGTGCGTCTGCGCGCAGGCGCTTCCCGCCATGCCGACGAATAGTGTAGCGCCCAAGAAAAGGCGACGGTTCGGTTGTGTAGGGGTCAAAAGGGTTCTCCCTGATCGCTATGAGCGGATCGTCTGGCCTCGGCCGGATCGGTGCGCCCTGGCGTCATCCTCGACCGGAGCCATCGCCGGCCTGGCTGCTCGACGAACACATGGATGGCGGCGGCCGCGGCAAGGGTCAACACCAACAGGCCGGAGAGCTCGCCCACGCCCATCCGATAGTCTCCCGGCCAGCCAGCGACTGCTTGGACGGCGTTGCGCCAGACCATCAGGATAGGAATGTGGACAAGGTAGAGGGCGAATGACGCCTCACCCGCGAAGAGGGCGATCGGGTGGGACAGGAATGTCGTCACCGGGGGTTTAGCTAATAGGGCGAGCGAGAGAATGAAGGGGCCGGAGGCGGCCACGATGACGCGGTCGTCGGCCCCGGCCTGCATCAAGACGAGCAGCACGGCCGTGGTCCCTAGGGCGGCAATGACGGCCATGCGCGGCGAGAGCACCCAGCGTTGGCCGAGGTAGTAGAGACCTATGCCGTAGAGGAACTCGGGAAGGATGCGCAGAATGCCCAGGCTGTCTTCCGCCCGTGGCAGGACCCGCCCGAACTGCGCCCGGTAAAAAGCGTCAAGCGCGACGAACAGCAGCGCGGCGAGCGCGATCAGAACCCACGGTCTCGACCGCAGGCGCAGGGCGACAGCAGCGTAGGCCGGGAAGACCAGATAGGCGAACCATTCGGCAGACAGCGACCAGGCTGGTCCGTTCCAGAGCGCCATGGTTTCGCGCGGGAACCAGGCCTGAACGAGCAGCAGAGTGCCCGCGAAATCGGCGGGATTGAATCGGCCTGGCTCCAGACCGACGCCGACCATCGGGGCGATTAATACAAGCCCGAGCATGGCCAGGAGGATGAACAGGTGAGCCGGATAGATTCGGGCGAACCGAGCTGCCAGAAACCGCTTGTAGTCGGGCGCGCCGTTCCCTTGCAGATAGACGTGCGTGAGGATGAAGCCCGACAGGATGAAGAAGACATCCACGCCGAGCCGGGCGCGATTCAGCAGGCCCGCGCTCTCCGTAGGCAAGGTCCAGTAAAGCTGGAAATGGAAGAGCACGACGCCAAGCGCGAGGAAAAATCTCACGCTGGTGAGGGGATCGAGCACGTTCGGAAAGGGAGCCCGGGCGGGGCCTAACCTGTCGCTCACATCGATCCCCCTGGACGACACGGCTATTCCGGTCGTTCTCTGGTATCTACGCGGGCCCGGACCTTTCCCCTCATGAGGGGAAGCTCAAACCGGCGCGTATGGAGGAGGGGGCGTGAGGCAAATGCGCAATGACTGACGACATCGAAAGACTGATCGGAGCGGCTGCGCCCGGCGACGCTGCACGGCTTGCGGGCGTGGAGGACGCCGTCTGGTCCCGGATCGGCGAGCGCCGGGATCGCGCCCGAATGGGTCAGGTGCGGATCGCCGCCGTGGCGATCGCCCTTGTCGTCGGCGGTGCGAACGGCGGTCTGATGCTCATGACCCCACGGCCAGAGCCTTCAGAGCTGCGTATCTTCACGGTGTCAGCCGGCCTGTCGCCTATGGCCAGCCTGGATGTTTGGGGATGAGGGCGACTTGGAAGTCGATCGTCGCCACGGCGATCCTGGCGGCGCTCGCCAGCGGGGCAGCGACCTGGGCGAGCGCGACCTGGATCATGCGCGAGCGCCAGCCGCCGAGCCTGCACAGCGTCGTCCATGAAAAACTAGACCTCAGCGCGGAGCAGGACCGCCGTCTAGACGTCATTGAAGCCCGCTTCGCCGCGCGTCGCCCGGCGCTGGAGGCGGAGGTTCGCGCCGCCAATCGCGAACTCGCGGCCGCCATCGCCGCCAGCGACGGGGACACGCCGCAGGTCCAGGCGGCTGTCGATCACTTCCATACCGCCATGGGCGATCTTCAGAAGGCGACGATCACTCATGTGTTCGAGATGCGATCCGTTCTGACCCCGGCACAGGCCGAGGTGTTCGACGCGGCCGTCGTCGACGCCGTGCGTTACGACGCCGGCTAAGCGCGGCGCGTGGGGGTTGAAGCCAGCATCGAGGTCCGAGCGGCGGGTGGAGACCGGACCGCTTTCACTGCCTTGATGACCGCCACCAAGGCCGACCTCTATAGGTTTATTCGCCGCTACGTCGGCGACGAGGCTGAAGCGCATGACGTGCTTCAGGAAGCCTATGCTTCCGCGTGGCTCGCCATGCGGCGATATGATTCGACGCGGCCTTTCGATGTCTGGATGCGTTCCATCGCCTTGAACAAATGTCGGGACTGGAGCCGGCGGCGCTCTGTTCGCCGTGTCGTGCGCGGCGTGATGGGCCTTGATGCCCCCGAGGCCACGGCCGTGGGCGAAGACGCACCCATGCCCGAAGCTAGGCTGGACGATCAGCGTAGGGCCCAGGACCTGCAACACGCGCTGTCTGAGCTTCCCGACGCCCTGAAGGCCCCGCTCCTGTTGGCCACGCTTGAAGGGCGTTCTCATGCGGAGGTCGCATCCATACTGGGCATCACGCCGAAGGCCGTGGAAACGCGGATCGCCCGCGCGCGAAAGAAACTGGTCGACGCCTTGGCTTAGGCGCCGGTTCGGCGTCGCGGTGACGAGCGCGCGCGCAAGGGCGCTATTTCAAAGACTGTGGCGACCTGACGCAAGGGATGCGCCGCTCAGATGCGTATCTGAACGAATGGCTCACTTGCCACCGAGGAAAACTTCTCTGATGTCGACCGCTCGCCTTGATCGCCGAACGCTTCTCCGGGGCGCCGCCATCGGCGGTGGATTGCTGGGACTGCAAGGCTTGCTTCCGGCCTGGGCGCAGATGGGTTCGGCGGGGCTGCGGGCCGAACTGCCGACGCTCACGGGACCAAACATCGACCTAACCGTGGGCCACTCACCGTTCACGGTGGGTGGTCGCACCGGCCACGCGGTGACCATCAACGGCGTTCTGCCGGCCCCGCTTTTGCGCCTGCGGGAAGGCCAGAACGCTCGCTTGGCCGTGACCAATGGCCTCGACGAGGACACCTCGATTCACTGGCACGGCCTGCTGTTGCCGTTCCAGATGGACGGTGTGCCTGGCATCAGCTTCCCCGGCATCAAGGCCCGCGAGACCTTCGTGTACGAGTTCCCGATCAAGCAGTCGGGCACCTTCTGGTATCACAGTCACTCTGGTCTACAGGAGGCGATGGGCCACTACGGGCCGATCGTGATCGACCCGGCGGGCGCCGATCCGGTCGCCTACGACCGCGAGCATGTGCTGGTCCTGTCGGACTGGAGCTTCATACATCCGCACGAAATCCTGGCCAAGCTGAAGAAGAGCCCCGGCTACTTCAACCAGCAGCGCACCACCCTCGCGGGCCTCATGGACGGCAGCGACCGCATGAGCCTGGAGGAGCGGCGGATGTGGGGGCAGATGCGGATGGATCCGCGCGATATCCTCGACGTGAACGGCTCAACCTACACCTATCTGATCAACGGCCACGGACCAGAGGAAAACTGGACCGGCTTGTTCCGGCCGGGGGAGCGGGTGCGCCTGCGCGTCATCAACGCTTCGGCCATGTCGATTTTCAACGTCCGCATTCCCGGCCTGCCGATGACCGTGGTCCAGGCCGACGGCGAGAACGTGCGCCCCGTCGAGACCGACGAGTTTCAGATTTCGGTGGCCGAGACTTATGATGTGATCGTCCAGCCGACCGAGGATCGTGCCTATACCATCGTCTCCGAGGCCATCGACCGATCCGGCATGGGAAGGGCCACTCTGGCGCCCCGCATGGGCATGACTGCCGAGGTCCCGCCGCTGCGCGAGGTTCCGAATCTGACGATGCGCGATATGGGCATGGGCGGAATGGACCACGGCTCAATGGGCGACATGTCCGGGATGGATCACGGCGCGATGGCCGGCATGGATCATGGAGCGCCAGGCCAAGACGCTGCACCGGCGGGCGAAATGGCCGGGATGTCCATGGCCGGCATGAACATGCGCGACCCCGAGAACGCCCCGCCGGACATGGCGGTTGGCGTCGGGGTTGATGCGATCGCCATGGACCCCGCCAACCGGCTCGGGGAGCGTCCCATCGGTCTTACGGACGTCGATCACCGCGTTCTCGTCTACACCGACCTGGTGTCGCTACAGCCCAACAAGGATCAGCGGCCGCCGTCGCGGACGATGGAGATCCACCTGACCGGAAACATGGAACGGTTCATGTGGGGCTTTGACGGCCGCAAGTTCAGCGAACTCGTCGAGCCCATCCGCTTTGAGCGCAACGAGCGGGTGCGGGTAACCCTGGTCAACGATACCATGATGGCTCACCCGATCCACCTGCACGGCCACTTCTTCGAACTGGTGACAGGAGGCCCGGCCGGACATCAGCCGCTGAAGCATACCGTCAACGTCGCGGCCGGCGGCAAGGTGACCTTCGACCTGACGGCGGACGCGCCCGGCGACTGGGCCTTCCACTGCCACATGCTGATGCACATGCATGCGGGGATGTTCAACGTGGTGACGGTGCGGCCCATGGATGGAGCTGCGTCATGAACCGCCTTGCCGTCGCCCTCGCGCCGCTGATCCTCGCCGCCAGCGGCCTGAGCGCGCAGGCTCAGGACCCTCACGCGGGCCATGTCATGCCGGCAGCCCCGGCCCCGATGCGACCCGCCGCGGCTCCGGTTGTTCCGCCGCAAACGTCCGCCCCACCGGCCACGCAGGATCCGCACGCGGGTCACGTCATGCCGCCCGCGCAGACGCCGCCCGCGACCGATCCTCACGCGGGCCATCAGATGCCTGAAGCGCAGACTGTCGATCCCCATGCGGGGTACGACATGTCCGCCATGGCTCCCGTCCAGGCTGATCCCCACGCCGGGCATGACATGTCGACAATGGTGCCTGCGGCGCAGCCAGATCCGCACGCGGGCCATGACATGTCCACAATGACCCCGGCGCAGGCCGATCCCCACGCGGGGCATGACACGTCGACCACGACCGTGGGGCCGCCCGATGTCCCGACGAGCGCCGATAACCCCGGCCGCCCTCCAGAGGATTCGCTACCGGCGGCGGCCTTGGGTGACCCGGTCCACGCCGCCGATCTCGTTTTCGGAGCTGACGCGATGGCCGCCTCACGACGGACCCTTATCCGCGAGAACGGGGACGTCCGCACCACGGCTGTCGTCATCGACCGTCTCGAGGCCGGCTTCGGCGACGATGGCGAGTCCTATCTCTGGGACGTGCAGGGTTGGAGCGGCGGCGACATCAATCGTTTCTGGTGGAAGTCCGAGGGCAAGGGCGACCTCGGGGGTCGCTTGGAAGACGCAGAAGTCCAGGCGCTCTACAGCCGCGCCGTGGCGCCCTTCTGGGACGTGCAGGCCGGCGTCCGTCAGGATTTCCGACCTGACGGCGAGGATACGACGCACCTCGTCCTGGGCGTGCAGGGCTTGGCGCCCTACTGGTGGGAGATCGACGCCGCCGCCTTCCTGTCGACAGAGGGCGACCTGACCGCCCGCGTCGAGGCCGAGTACGACCAGCGCATCACCCAACGCCTGATCCTCCAGCCGCGGTTCGAATTCGACGCCTCCGCGAGTGACATTCCTGAGCTCGAAATCGGCTCGGGCCTTTCCTCTGTCGAGGCAGGCCTGCGGCTGCGCTACGAATTCAGGAAGGAGTTCGCCCCCTATGTCGGCGTCGAGTGGAGCCGCGCGCTCGGAGACACTGCCGACTACATCGAAGCTCGCGGCGGCGAGGCTGACGACACCCGTTTCGTCGTCGGCCTCAAGGCCTGGTTTTAACCCAAGGAGACCACCCCATGATCCGCATCCTCGTCCTCACCACCGCACTGGCGTTCGCAGGCGCTAGCGCCGCCGCCGCTCAGGATCCGCACGCCTGGCACACGATGCAGGCGCAGACCGTCGCGCCCCAATCCGGCATCACCACGGTTCCGGCCAACGGCGCCATGACCTCCGGGTCCCCGGAACGCTTCAGCGTCACCTTCCCCCACGCCATGGTCCTGAAGACCGTGACCCTGACCGCCGAGGGGCAGGCGCCGGTCGTCGTGACGGCTCCCGCCGCGCCGGCCGCCGCAACCGTCAGCGTGGCCTTGCCGCGCCTCGCGCCGGGAACCTACGCCGCCGCCTGGGCCGCAGAGGGTCCGGATGGCCACAAGATGTCCGGCTCCGCCAGCTTCATGGTCCGCTAGGAGCACGACGATGAGAGTTTCCAACCTGATTGCCGCCGCCGGTGCGGCCTTCATCCTCAGCGCCGGCGCGGCGCTGGCCGCAGAAGGTTGCGAATGCTGCAAGGACATGGCGGCTGACGCCGAAATGAAATGCTGTGACGAAATGAAGCCCGCTGCGGAAGGGCCGACGCCCGAGCCCGAGGCGACGCAGCAGGGGTCCGGTGCGCCGATGCCGGCGCCCGCGCCTCAGAACTGACGCGTTGCTCGAGCGACCTCGTAGGACTGATAGGGCGGCGAGCAATCGCCGCCCTACTTTTGCAACGTTGCAGTTTGGTCCGAGACGCGATACCGCCGTCACGAGGCTGATTTGCACAAACTGATTCACGCCCTTTGCGCCCTCGTCTGCGTCGCCATGATCGGCGGCATGATGACTCATGGCCTCTCGGATCTCCGCCACGACGTCTCGCATGCATCGTTGGAGCACAGTGGGGAGATCGGCCATGATCACGACGACGCCCCGGCTGAACCTACCGAGGTTTCGGCCGAACAGGCGGATGTCGATGCCTCTTCTACGGCCCTTCCCGCAGGTCACCACCACCACAGCGGCGGCGATAACCACGCGGCTCTTCCCGATCATCAGGACGGTTTGGCAGGTCTATTGGACGCAGGCGCGCCTTCCAGGACGCTCGGCGCGAGCCAGTTGCCTGACGGTCTCGTCATCGATGGGCCCGAACACCCTCCAAAACAGCCGCGTCTGATCGCCTGATCCGTTGCGGCCGCAGGTCGCACGCGCACTGTTTTTTGGAGACTTCCTTGAAGAAGCACATGACCGGCCCTGCCGGGTCGTGGGCGCGTCTGGCCGTCGTTTCGACGCTGGCGCTCTCACTGGCGGTGATCCCGCCAACCGCTGTCGTCGCGCAGGAACGCGTGGCCACGGAGCCGCTGTCCCTTGCCGAGGCTCTGTCCCGGTCCGCCGCGTCCGATCCCGCTCAAGCGGGCGCGCAGGCGCGTGCCCGGGCCGGGGAGGCCAGCGTTCGCCAGGCCGATGTGCGGCCCAATCCCACGCTTGGCCTGATGGTCGAGAACTTCCCTGCATTCGGCGGTGGCGACATCCTGGGCCGGACCGAGACGACGCTCAGCTATGAGCAGCGGATCGAACGCGGCGGCGACAGGCCGGCCCGTGTGTCCCTCGCTCGCAGTGAAGGCGCTCTGGTCGCGGCGACGGCACGAGTGAGGCGGCTGGATCGGCTGGAACAGGTCCAGCGCGCCTGGGCTGAGGCCCTAGCCGCCGAAGCCGAGGTCGCCATCGCGCGCGAGCGCCTAGACTTGGCCGAACAGTTTCAGACCGAAGTCCAGCGCCGCGTCGACATGGCGCGAGATCCCCTTTTCGCCGGGGCTCGGGCCGAGGCCGAGCTGGCCCAGGCCCAGATCGACTTCGATCAAGCCGAGATCGCAGCCCGCATCGCCAAAATCTCGCTGGCCAAATTCTGGGAAGGCCCAGCCAACTTCAGCCTGGGCGGGACCGCGTTCGAGGACACCAGCGCCGCCCGCGTGATCATCGACGGCGTCGCACAGGCCGACCTGGACATCTTCGTAGCCCAACGCGACATCGCCAGAGCCCAAGTCGCGGTCGAACAGGCGCGCCGTACGCAGGACGCTACGGTCAGCGTCGGCGTCCGGCATTTCTGGGAAGGGCAGGATCTGGGCCTTGTCGTGGGGGGCTCGATGCCGCTGGGTCGGTATGACCAGAACACTGGAGCCATCGATCGCGCCCGTGCCGAGGGCATAGCCGCAGAAGGCGATCTGTCGGCCGCCCGCACCGAGCGGGAACGCGAGATCGCGCGCTTGCAGGTTCAGCTTTCCGCTCGGGCCAGCGAGGCGCGGCGGATCGAAGAGGAAACCCTGCCTCAAGCTGAGCGCGCCGTGAGGCTGGTCCGCGAAGGCTTCAATCGGGGCGGCTTTACCTACAACGACGTGATTTCTGCCCAGACGGCCCTGCTCCAGACCCGCGACCGGCGGGTCCAGGTGCTCAAACAATTTCACATCGATCGCGCCCGCCTTGACCGGCTGACCGGCGCGCACGGCGACCTGATCGTCGCTTCGGAGACCCAACCATGATCCGCTTTTCTCCCTCGCGGCGGCTGGTCGCCGTGTCCCTGTTAGCGCTGGCCGTTGGCGTCTCCGGCTGTGGCCAGGGTGGCTCTTCCGACCCCGCCGAAGCCGAGGCGGAAGCCGGCGAATACGAGCGCGGCCCGCACAATGGTCGGATGCTGCGCGACGGTGATTTTGCTCTTGAGGTCACCATCTTCGAGGAGGGGCCGGAACCGCTGTATCGGCTCTATCCCTATCTGAAAGACAAGCCGCTGGACCCCCGTCAGGTGCAGGCCTCGATCGTCTTGACCCGCTTGGGACCGAAGGTCGATCGCTTCGCTTTCACGGCGACCGAGGACTATCTGGCCAGCCCGACCGTCGTGGCCGAACCACACTCGTTCGATGTTGCGGTCGCTGCCAGCCACGTAGGGCAGCAGCATCGCTGGACCTATCCTTCCTATGAAGGGCGCACGATCATCACTCCGGATGCCGCCCAGGCGGGCGGGGTGAGGACTGAGCGGGCCGGATCGGCTTTCCTCGGCGAATCCCTGCCGCTGCAAGGCCGGATCGAAATCACGCCTGAAGGCCAGAGCGAGGTTCACGCCCGCTATCCGGGCCGGGTCATGGCAATGTCCGTTCAACTGGGCGACCGCGTCCGGCGCGGCCAGGTCGTCGCCCGTGTCGAGTCGAGCGAGAGCCTTCAGACCTACTCCATCACCGCGCCAATCTCTGGCGTGATCATGGCCAAAAACGCCAATGTCGGTGCGATCACCGGCGGTGGCGACCCGATGCTGATTATCGGCGATCCGAACCAAGTCCATGCCGAGTTCTTCCTCTATCCTCGCGACGCGGAACGGGTGCGCGTCGGGCAGCGGGTCGAGGTTCTGAGCTTGGCCGGGGATCATCGGATCAACGCGGTCATCGAGGCCGTCCTGCCGACCGCCGACATCACCAGCCAGACCCTAATCGCCCATGTTCACCTGCCGTCGCAGAACGGAGCCTGGCGGCCGGGACTGGGGGTCAGGGGCACGGTCCAGGTCGCGACGACCGAGGTGCCGCTCGCGGTTCAGACCAAGGCCATCCAGCCCTTCCGTGACTTCCAGGTCGTCTACGCCAAAGTCGGCAACACCTATGAGGTGCGGATGCTCGAACTGGGTCGCCGCACACCCGAATGGACGGAGGTGCTGGGCGGCCTCGAACCCGGCGCCGAATACGTCGTCGAGGGCGCCTTCCTCATCCGCGCGGACATCGAGAAGTCCGGCGCGAGTCATGACCACTAGGGGGCGCGACCGTCATGCTTGAACGCATCATCGCGCTGTCGATCCGGTTTCGCTGGATCGTCATGGCGCTCGTCCTTCTGGCCTGCGCGGTGGGGGTCTGGAGCTTCCAGCGCCTGCCCATCGACGCCACGCCAGACATCACCAACGTCCAGGTCCAGATCAGCACGGAGGCCCCCGGCTTCTCGCCGCTGGAATCGGAACAGCGGATCACCTTCCCGATCGAGACGGCTGTCGCGGGCGTGCCCGGCCTCGAATATACCCGCTCGATCTCGCGCTATGGGCTCAGCCAGGTCACGATCGTCTTCAAGGACGGGACCGACATCTATTTCGCACGCCAGCTGGTCAACGAACGGCTCCAAGCCGCGCGGGGGCAGCTGCCCGAAGGCGTGACGCCCGAACTCGGTCCCATCGCCACGGGGCTGGGCGAAATCTTTATGTACACGGTGGTCGCCGACGAGGGCGCGCGGCGTCCGGACGGCGAGATGTATACGGCCGAAGACCTGCGCACGCTTCAGGACTGGGTGATCCGGCCCCAACTGCGCAACACACCGGGCGTCACCGAGGTCAATACAATCGGTGGCTTCGAGCGGCAGTATCATGTCACCCCCTATCCCGACCGGCTGGCTGCCTATGGCGTCACCATGGCCGAGGTGGTCGAGGCGCTGAACACCAACAACGCCAATGTTGGTGCCGGCTATGTCGAGCGGTTAGGGGAACAATATCTGGTCCGCGTCGCCGGTCAGGCCGAGACGGTCGAGGACCTGGGCGCGATCGTCGTGGCCAACCGTGGGGGTGCGCCGATCCGCGTCGCTGACGTGGCCGACGTCATCATGGGCGAGGAACTGCGCACTGGCGCGGCGACCCAGGACGGCGAGGAAATCGTGCTGGGCACGGTCTTCATGCTGGTCGGCGAAAACAGCCGCACGGTGGCCCGGGCCGCCGCCGCGAGACTGGAGGTAGCGGCTGCGTCGCTGCCCGCCGGCGTCAGCGCCGTCGCCGTCTATGACCGGACCGATCTGGTCGAACGCGCGGTACACACCGTCGAGAAAAACCTGCTCGAGGGGGCGCTGCTGGTCATCGTCGTGTTGTTCCTGCTGCTGGGGAACATCCGTGCAGCCCTGATCACGGCGGCGGTCATCCCCGTGACCATGCTGATGACGATTACCGGCATGGTTCAGACCGGTACGTCCGGCAATCTGATGAGCCTCGGCGCGCTCGACTTCGGCCTGATCGTCGATGGGGCCGTTATCATCGTCGAGAACTGTCTGCGTCGCTTTGGCGAGGCCCAGCACCGGCTCGGTCGCATCCTGACGAAGGAGGAACGGTTTGACCTGGCGGCCTCGGCCTCCAGCGAGGTGATCCGGCCGTCGCTGTTCGGCGTGCTCATCATCACCCTTGTCTATGTGCCGATCTTCGCTCTGACCGGGGTGGAGGGGAAGATGTTCCATCCCATGGCGATCACCGTCGTCATGGCCCTGACCATCGCCTTGGTGCTGTCGCTGACCTTCGTGCCGGCGGCGGTGGCGATGTTCGTCACTGGCAAGGTCGAGGAAAAGGACAGCTTCATCATGCGCGGCGCGCGCCGGTTCTATGAGCCGGCGCTGGATGTGGCCCTGAGGCTGCGGGTCGCCTTCGTCGGTGTCGCGATTGCCCTCGTGGTCGTCGCCGGTCTCGGGGCGTCGCGGATGGGGTCGGAGTTCATACCGAACCTGGACGAGGGCGACATCGCCATGCACGCTCTGCGGATCCCCGGGACCAGCCTGACCCAGGCGGTGCAGATGCAGACGGCGCTGGAACGGCGACTGTCGCAGTTTCCGGAGGTCGAGCGAGTCTTCGCCAAGATCGGCACCGCCGAGGTCGCTACCGACCCCATGCCTCCTTCGGTCGCCGACACCTTCATCATGCTGAAGGACCGCAAGGACTGGCCCGATCCGCGGAAGCCCAAGACCGAATTGGTCGAGGAGATGCGGGCGGCGGTCGAACTGATCCCCGGCAACAACTATGAGTTCACCCAGCCGATTCAGATGCGGTTCAACGAACTTCTCTCCGGCGTGCGCGCCGACGTCGCCATCAAGGTGTTCGGCGATGATCTGGACCAGCTCCTGGAGGTCGGCCAGTCGGTCGAGGGCGTCGTCAGCGGCATTCCCGGCGCACAGGACGTGGCGGTCGAACAGGTCACCGGCTTGCCGGTTCTCCAGATCACGCCGGATCGGGCGGCCCTTGCCCGGATGGGACTGAGCATGGAGGACGTCCAGCAGGTGGTCGCGGCGTCCATCGGCGGCATGACGGCGGGCCAGGTCTTCGAGGGCGACCGCCGCTTCGATGTTGTGGTTCGTATGCCCGAGGATATGCGTCAGAACACCGACGCGATCGGACGGCTGCAGATCCCGCTGCCCTCGAATGGCGGAGGAGGGCGCGCCTTCGTACCATTGGAAGAGGTCGCGACCATCGCGGTTGAACAGGGTCCGAACCAGATCAGCCGGGAAGACGGCAAGCGGAGGGTGGTGGTGACCGCCAACGTTCGCGACCGCGACCTGGGCTCGTTCATCGCCGAAGTGCAGGACAAGGTCGGGGCCGAGGTTGAGGTGCCCGCTGGCTATTGGGTCAGCTATGGCGGCACCTTCGAGCAACTGATTTCGGCGGCCAAGCGGCTGCAGTTGGTCGTCCCGATCGTGCTGTTGCTGATCTTCGGCCTGCTGTTCGCCCTGTTCCGTTCGGTCAAGGATAGCGCCATCGTCTTCTCTGGCGTGCCGCTCGCCCTGACCGGGGGCGTTGCGGCGTTGGCGATGCGGGGCCTGCCGTTGTCCATCTCAGCAGCCGTCGGCTTCATCGCCTTGTCCGGGGTCGCGGTCCTGAACGGGGTCGTGATGGTCAGCTTCATCCGAGGCCTGATCGAGGAGGGCAAACCGCTCAAGGACGCCATTCGCGAAGGCGCCCTGACCCGGCTGCGGCCCGTGCTGATGACGGCTCTTGTCGCCAGCTTGGGCTTCGTGCCGATGGCGCTGAACGTCGGGGCGGGGGCCGAGGTGCAGCGTCCGCTCGCCACGGTCGTGATCGGTGGGATTATCTCTTCGACGATCCTGACCCTGCTGATCCTGCCCGCGCTCTACAGCCTGGTGCATGGCCGTGACCGAACCGGCGACCGACCCCGGCCGGCCTGGCTGGACCACCTGCCGTTCCGTCCCAAGCGAGGCGCCCCATGACACCCGCCGCGCATCCAGCTCCCTTAAGAATGGTCATCATGGCTGTCGCAAATCGCCCCGACCCCGTGTCGTGGCTTAAGTCACCGGCGACGGCCTTGGTCGCCATCCTGCTGTTCTTCCTGATCGACGGCGCGGTGAGCCAGGTCCTGGCCCACGGCGTCGCCGAGGGCGACAAAGGCTACATTCAGGAGACCTCGGGCTTCCTGTTCTGGCCGTTTGTCTATCTGGGGGCCAAGCATATGGTCACCGGCTACGACCATCTGCTGTTCCTGTTTGGCGTCATCTTCTTCCTCTACCGGATGAAGGACATCAGCCTCTATGTGACGCTGTTTGCCGTCGGCCATTCCTCGACCCTGCTGCTCGGGGTGCTGACGAATGTCAGCGTCTCCAGCTATCTGGTCGATGCGATCATCGGTCTGTCGGTCGTCTACAAGGCGCTCGACAATATGGGGGCCTATCAGCGGTGGTTCGGGTTCCAGCCCTCGACCAAGGCGGCCACCCTGATCTTCGGCCTGTTCCACGGCTTCGGCCTGGCCACCAAGCTGCAGGACTTCAACATGTCGCCCGACGGCCTGATCGGCAATCTGGTGGCCTTCAACATCGGCGTCGAGGCGGGCCAGCTCTTAGCCTTGGGCGCCATCCTCATCGTCATGGGTTTCTGGAGAAAGACATCCGGCTTCTGGCGGCATGCCTATGCCGCCAACGTCGTCCTTATGACCCTCGGCTTCATCCTGGCGGGCTATCAGCTCGTCGGCTTCTTCGTCGTCTGACCGGAGACCTGACCATGTACAACGTCAACAAGCCTGATGCGTCGGAACTCCCGTCCACCAGCAGGCTGCTCAAGTCGACCGGCATCGCCGTCGTCGTGGCCTCGGCGGTGCTCGTCACCGCCGTCCTTCCCGCAGAGTACGGCGTCGATCCGACCCGGATCGGCTCTTTGCTCGGCCTGACGGAGATGGGACGCATCAAGCAGCAGCTCGCCGCCGAGGCGGAAGCTGAGGCTGCCGGAACGGATGAAGCAGCACCTATGGCTGCGACGCCAGCAACGCCCGCGACAGCATCGCCCGCCGCCGATGTGGCGCCGGTTTCCCAACCGGGGCAGCGAACCGATGAGACTGTGCTGACGCTTGCGCCGGATCAGGGCGCGGAAATCAAGCTGGTGATGGCTGAGGGCGCTCGGGTCCGCTTTACCTGGACCAGTAGCGGCGGCCGCATCAACTACGACACCCATGCAGACCGTCCCGGAACGCCGTATCATGGCTACGGCAAGGGATCCGAGCAGAGGGTCGAGGGCGAGCTGGTCGCCGCCTTCGACGGCAGTCACGGCTGGTTCTGGCGCAACCGCACCGGCGAACCCGTGACCATCACCCTGGAGACCTCGGGCGCCTACTCCGAGGTGAAGCGGGTGGTCTGATCACTGGGCGGCGACCTGTCTTCACGGGTCGCCGCGCCGTTGCTTTCAAGGAGACGTTGTTATGTTCTCGCCACTTCGCCACGCCGGTTATCGTCATCTCTTCATCGCACAGGTCTCGGCGCTGCTGGGGACTGGCATGGCCACTGTCGCTCTCAGCCTCCTCGCGCACGACCTCGCGGGCGCGCGGGCGGGCGAGATCCTCGGCGCTGCCCTGGCCATCAAGATGGTCGCCTATATCGGCGTGGCTCCCTTCGCCAGCGCCCTGGCGGCACGCTTGCCCAGGAAGACCTTGCTGGTCTCCCTGGACCTGATCCGGGCCGGCGTGGCGGCGTCCTTGCCGTTCATTGGAGCGGCCTGGCAGGTCTACGCTCTGATGACCGTCCTCTATGTGGCTTCGGCGGCCTTCACCCCGGCCTTTCAGGCCATGATCCCCGATCTGTTGCCGGACGAGGCCGAGTATACCAAGGCTCTGTCGCTTACGCGCTTGGCGGTGGATATGGAAAGCGTGGCCAGCCCGGTGCTCGCCGCCGTGCTGCTCGCCTTCATCAGCTACAACAATCTGTTTGCAGGCACCGCGATCGGCTTTGGGGTCTCGGCGCTG
Organism: Brevundimonas fontaquae; assembly: GCF_017086445.1. Lineage (NCBI taxonomy): Bacteria > Pseudomonadati > Pseudomonadota > Alphaproteobacteria > Caulobacterales > Caulobacteraceae > Brevundimonas > Brevundimonas fontaquae. Next base: position 1,702,274 of record NZ_CP070968.1, read on the forward strand.
TTCGTGATCACGGCGGCCTTGCCGGCTCTGGCCTGGGTCGCGCCGAAGCCCTTCGTTCAACGGCTCACCGGCGGCTTGCGTCTCTTCCTGTTCACGCCCCGGCTGCGAGGTCTTCTGGCCATCAGCTTGGCCACGGCGGCCGGCGGGGCGATGGTGTTTGTCAACACAGTCGTTCTCGTACAGTCCCGCTTCGGACTTTCTGACCAGGCGACCGCCTGGGCCTTGGCGGCCTTCGGGGGTGGATCGATCACCGCGGCCGTCTTCTTGCCGCGACTCCTTGGCCGAATGACCGACCGTTTGGCGATGACGACGGGCGCGGGTCTCATGACCGTGGCATTGTTGGCCGGTCCCTGGGTGGCGGTCTCTTATCCGGCGCTGCTCATCCTCTGGATCGTCATGGGCTTTGGCTATTCGCTGACGATCACCCCGGCCGGACGCGCGCTTCGTCGTTCTTCGACGGCCGGCGATCGGCCGGCCTTGTTCGCCGCCCAGTTCGCCCTGTCCCACGCCTGCTGGCTGATCGCCTATCCGGTCGCCGGTCTGTTCAGCGCCGAGGCTCAGCCGGGGGCGGCCTTTCTGGTGCTTGCCGCCCTCTGCGCTGTCGGCGCCGTGCTCGGCTTTCTGGTCTGGCCCGCCCGGGATCCGGACGCGTTGCCCCACGCTCATGACGATCTAACCGCCGACGATCCTCATCTCTCCGAAGGACAACAGGGGGCGGGACGGAGGCATGCGCATCCCTATGTGATCGATGATCGGCACCGCCGTTGGCCGAATGAGCCGGGTTAGGTCGATCGGGTGACGCTGAGTCTGACCTCCGAGGACGTCGGCCTTCAGTCAGGTTTGTTCGCCCTGAAACGCCGCAATGATCGGACAAGGGCCTGTGTCCTTGGACTGACAGGCTTGTGCCAGACGTCTCAGGGCGGTGCGCGCCTGCTCCAGATCGGAAATGGTGCGATCCAGGGCCGCCAACCGCTCGGCGGCCAGCTCCCGCGCCCGAATACGGTCCTCGCCCGCGTCCAGGGATAGCAACTCCTTGATCTGTTCGAGCGTGAACCCGGCGACCTGAGCCGACCGTATAAACTGGAGGCGGCGCACGTCGTCTTCGCCGTAGCGGCGGACGCCGCCGGCGCCATCGCTTGACCAGCGATCCGGCGTCGGGATCAAACCCCGCCGCTGATAAAAGCGCACCGTCTCGACCCCGACGCCGCCCTCGCGCGCCAGTCCGGCGATCGTCCGAACATTCATGCTTGACTCCGTATCATGGTACGGAACCTAGGGTGTGCGCCTTGGATTGAGAAGATCGAGGAGACCCAGATGACCAAGACCGCCACAATTTATCGCATGGTGATGCCGGAGCACACCTGTCCGTGGGGACTGAAAGCCCGTCACCTGCTGAAGAGCCGCGGTTACAAGGTCGAGGATCTTTGGCTGACGACGCGTGAGCAGACCGACGCTTTCAAGGCCGAGCATGGGGTCAAGACGACGCCCCAGGTGTTCATCGACAGAAAACGGATCGGTGGACACGACGACCTACGCCGCTTCTTCGGCCTCAAGGTCCGCGATCCGAAAGCGACGACCTACACGCCTGTGCTCGTGGTGTTCCTGACCACCGCCGTCATGGCCGCCATGCTCAGCCTGGCCGTCGATGGGACGCCGTTCACGCTGCGCGCTGGCGAGTGGTTCATCGCCCTGTCGATGATGACGCTAGCCATGCTCAAGCTTCAGAATGTCGAGAGCTTCTCGGCGATGTTCCTGAATTACGACCTGCTGGCCAAGCGGTGGGTGCCCTACGGCAAGGTCTATCCCTTCGCCGAATTCGGGGCGGGCGCCCTGATGGTGGCTGGCGTTCTGACCTGGTTGTCCGCGCCGGTCGCCCTGTTCATCGGCGGGATCGGGGCGGTCTCAGTGATCAAGGCCGTCTACATCGATAAACGCGAGCTGAAATGCGCTTGCGTCGGCGGCGACAGCAATGTCCCGTTGGGGTTCCTGTCACTGACCGAGAACCTGATGATGATCGCCATGGCCGTCTGGATGCTGGTCATGGAGTATGGTCGGGTGGGCACAATGGTGATGTGACCGCTGGGGACTCTGTTCATGGGCTGTCCAGCAAGAACACCCCCGTCGCTATTTGCTCGGAACGCTGACTGCGTCAGTCCTCGTCTGGCTCGGGCGCAGGCGGCGTCCAGCCGTCGGCTTCGAACAGTGCGGTGACCTCGCCGAAGACCTCGTGCCGTCGCGTCCGCAGCAGCATCTGATAAAAGCGGTCGCGGGCGTTTACTGACGGCAGCCGACCGTTTCCAGCGTTCCGGATAAGGCTCAGCAGGAGGGCGCTGGTGCCGGCCGCCGCATAATTTTGGCCGTTTCCAGCGATGCCATCAAGCACTTGGTCGAGGCCCGGCGCGTCCAGAGCTCCGGTGTAGGGGGTGATGTATTCATTGAAATTGGCCTCCGATCCGCGGAAGCTTCCGGAGTGGGCATATAGCTCCACCGCTTGGGGCCAAAGCTCCGGGAGAGGAGCGGCGGCAATCGCCTGAGCCAACGCGTCCCGGTCGAGCCCGGCGATGAGCGCGACGATCGGCGCCTGGAACGGCGCAAAGGCGACGCCCTTCAGGATCAGCGGGTCCGCCAGATTGGCGTCGTTGGCGTTGTTGACGGTCTCCTGAAGAGACGTCCTGCTCGGCTCTTGCAGCCGGGGCCAGAAGTCGGGGAAGGCCGCGATGAAGGCGATGGCGCGGGGTCTGTCCGCCGGGTCGAGGGTGTCGAGCAGACGAACGATAGCAGGAACGACCTCAGGCCAAGCGCCTGGAGCCCGGTCGCGAACCGCCACCAGGGCGGATTCGACCTTGGAGCGTACCCCGACGAGATGGGCCGGTACGCCCTTAAGCAGCGACTTGGCCAGCACGGTTCCGAAATTGCGAATGTTCTGGGGGCGGACCCGGGCAAGGTAGCGCTGCTCGACGTAGTCGAGGATACGCACGTGATCCCGGGGGAACCCGGCCGACTGAACGTCGACGTCGAAGATCTCGAAGATGGCGCGGCCCTGCAATGCTTCTTGGCCAAGGACGAGGTCGACGGCATTGACGAGATGCATTCGCACCAATTCCGGCGTCGGCTCGAAGAGCTGGGCTTCGGCGGAGAAGGCCGGATGGGCGCAAAGGTGGCGATCTTCGCGGAGGCGGTCGAGTTGTCGCCCCGCGATCTGGCTGATCGCTTGGGTATTATTTGCGGCGTCCTCGAGGATCTTCCCTTCGAGCTGGAGCAACTGCCGGATGTCGCTGATGGCGGTCGCATTGTCCCATGACTGCAGCCAGGCGGTCGCAGCGGCGTCGCCGATGGCGCTAAGCTCGCGGTACTTGGCGATCAGGTCGTAGGCTATGGCGACCCAGGCCGCCGTGAGCGACGCTCGCAGGGCTCCAGCCTTGTACGCTCGAACCGCGTCCAGAAAGTAGACGCGGGACTGCGGGTTGCGGACCTTGGTAAGAAGGATGTCGAGGTCTACGAAGCTGGAGTCCATTGGTCCTACAGGAAATATTGATGGCGCTTAGGTTGAGGTCCGATAGCCGTCGTGCCGAGCTACCCGAATAACCGTGGTCTATTCGTAGGGCAGCTCGCCGAACAGGCCGATCATCAGATCACCCTTCAGTTCGCGGAACGGGATCTCGACGAAATGGTCGGGATGTCTGGGTTTGGCCCGACCATCCCCGGGACCGTTCTTAGTGTGGCCCCGGACCTGTTCGCCGCTCTCCTTGATGTAGGGAAGGACCACCAGGCGACCATGGTTGGTCGAGAGGATCGTGCCCTCTCGCCACAGCGTCGAGCCGTCCTCCCCCTTGTCGCTGGTGGTCGCCTTGACGGTCCAGCCGAGCTGGCCGTCCGGCTCGTACCAGAACACGATCCCGTTGCTAACCAGGACCCGCTCGCCACGCGCCAGAGCCTCGGCGAGCAGGCGTTGAACGCTAGCGAGCTGAAGGAGCTGATTGGCGCGCGGCAGAAGTTCGGCGCGGATCTTGGCCTTCACCTGACCCCAGTGCTGATCGTGGTGAAATTTGAAGCCGTTGGCGATCCTGGCGCGCGTGGCCTTCTCCGCTGACTTCTCGCCGGCGGGATAGGGTTTGCTCCAGACGTCGTCGGCATTGCGATACAGAACGACTTGCTGCCCGCGGCTCCCGAGAAGCGCCGTCCACAGATACGGGTAGGTTTGCAGCTGTTGCGCCAGTGACACCCGATAGGGCTCTGCCTCAATGTGAAGCTTGATCTGATCGACGGGGATCCTAGGAGTGTCGGCATGGCGCCGGATCGCCTCGGAGAGCATCAAGGCTTCCTCATCTGCTAGGCGCTGCCGCGACTTAAGCGCTTTGCGCACCTTGAGGGTGAGAGAGGTCTTGTCTGCTGCGTCCATCTCCCTCGCCGCGAGCGCCGACGCCAGGGACGGGTTCAGAGCTTCAGCGGTGGAAACCGCGGTGTCCCGATCAGGGTGGATGTCCATCTTCACCCAGCCCTCCTCGGAGGGTATGCGGCGATCACGCCAGCGCACGCCGCCATCCCCGGTCTCGACAAGTTCCACCATGAACCAGCGATCGTGCAGCGGCCGATAGCTCGGCCATATCGCGAGGATTGCGGCATGATCCCGCTGACTGTCTCCCCACCTGATCAAGCGCTCCTCCCGAATCGGAACTGATCTGACCGATCTGACGCCATTAGCGCAATGCCCGATTGAAGCGTGGCTGTTTCTGGTAAAGCTTAAGATAGCGCCGGGTGGTGCTGGTGCGCGGCGATGGGGCTTCCCATCTCAGCACTCCGCAAACAATGGAGCAAAAGGTCATGGTGAAGGTTGTTGGGTTTCCTGCCCCTGTTGATGTTTCGGGCCTGGCGCCCGGCTCCGCGTTCCTAGTCGGTGATTTCAACCCACCGCTCTACGGGCTCACGGTGAAGGCGGGAGATAGGGTGACGGCCATCGTTCTGGGGCAGGTCAAGGGGCAGGCGGCATCGCCGGGGTATCTGCAGAATGAGAACCTCCCCCGTGAGTGCTACGCTGTCGACGCCGAGGTCGTGATCGGCCGAACTGCAAAAACCGAGCGACGGGAGGCGGTGTCGCATGGCGCGCTCGTCTTCGACGGCGCGAATAAGCCATTCCTTGTCATCGAGCAGGTGGATCCTTTTCCGCGTCTGTATGTCTCGCTTGAGTCCGGTGAGGCGACGCCGGACGGTCCAGCGGGCATGTTGCGGATCTACGCAAACTGGGTGCTGACACTGGAGTCCGATGGCAAGGCTCTGACCGAGTTCACCCTGAATGGCTAAGAAGAGCTTCACGTCAGCGCAGGACCTGCTCGAAGGTCTCAAGGACGACATCCTCTACCTGCTCCTCACGGTTCTAGCGCACCGCGAGAAGCAACGTCTTCCCAATATAGCGAAGATGTCGCGGGAAGACCTCGTGCTTGAGCTGGCACTGCTGGAAAGCGGGACGCGTGACATCGTCGCGCGCCTTACAGCTCTGGACGATGACGGCTCGGGATCGCGGTCTTTCCCGAACGCGTTGGCGGCCATGAACCGGGAGGGGTTGGAGGCCAAGAAGGCCGACGAGCTGAAGACCCAGGTCAAAGCGTATCGGGGAGCGATCAACGATCTCAAGGTCAATCATCGCAACAGCTACATCAGCCATGTGCGGGAGTTCGCTGAAGCGGTGCCGCGCATCGTCGACAAACCCGTGCGTTTCGAGGCGTCAGCTGGCTTGGCTGTCAACGTTCTCGACGCATTGATGGGGCGACAGGTGGGATATCGATTCCGGGTTGGCTCTCAGGAACCCGAAATCGACCTGCGCGCACGCCTCTCCGCTTAGGAACTGCACTAGGACGTCCCAAATCTGGGAGCATCGTGCGATACCAGCGCCTGCGTGCGGAGGCTGTGGCCTTACACAAATGCTTACACACTCGGCGGGCTTGTGGTAGATTGTGTTTAAGTATCAGATGGTTGGTGCTGGCGTGTGTGACTATATATCCGACGGTGATCGGCCGGCTTTCAAGGACGCCTTCCAGCCGCGTTTCGGCTTCTCCTACGACGTGTTCGGCGACGAGCGGACGGTCCTGTTCGGCGGCGCTGGTCGCTACTACGACCGTATCGGCTTCAACTTCGCCTTCGATGAGAGGTTCAAGCCGTTCCAGTTCAACAAGACGATCTACTTCTCCAATAATGGCGGTCTAGTCGGCGGCCAGCAGACCGTTGCTTGGAACCCTGCTTACCTCACGCCTGCAGGCCTTGATCCGCTTCTGGCGGCCTCACCGGGGGCCGGCGAAGTCTTTCTTGTAAAGAACAACTTTGAGCCGCCGCGCACCGATCAGTTCAACATCGGTGTGAGACAGAAGTTCGGAAAATGGCAGACGGCGCTGACCTTTGCTGCGGGTCATACCGAGGGTGAATCGGCTTGGTATATCGCCAACGCCCTTACCGAAACTGGTGGGCGCTTCAACGGACCGTCGCCTACCTCAGTCGGTTTCCCGCAATTCCGGAATGCGATCTTCTTCCAAAACACTGATAAAGAACGTGACTACAAAGCGATCTATCTGACGGCGGACAAGCCATACAACGCCCAAGATAACTGGGGCTTCAACCTCGCATACACCTATATGGATGCGACCCAGAACGGGAGCCGCGATAGTGGTTATGCGGCCTTCGATTTCGACTACAATGTCCCCAGCCAGTCACCGGAGTTCCGTTCGGCGACGGATGAGCGGCATCGTATCGTCGCTTCGGGCACACTGGGCTTGCCGGCCGACTTCCTGCTGTCCGGCATAGTCACCTTGGGTTCGGGCTTGCCGTACAATGTCTTCAACTGCCCGGATGCGCCGGCTGGCGGTCCCAACATCTGTTGGAATGCTGGCAATCCGGAGAAGCGCGCCTTCCTGCCGGGACTGAATTTCGCCTACCGTCAGATCGATCTTCGCTTGACGAAGACGTTCGAAGTGTTCGGCGGACAGCGTGTGGAGTTCATCGCAGACGCGATCAATCTGTTTAACTTCACAAACTACAGCTCCTTCGAAGGCAGCTACACAAACCCACGTTTCGGCGCTGGAACCGGGGTCTTTACGCCGACCCGCAGCTTCCAGGTCGGCCTGCGTTACGCCTTCTAAATCCTGAGCCTGGGCCGCCTCGTGCTTGTTGCGAGGCGGCCTTTCTTTTTCGATTGAGACCCAGTGAGCGTGCCCATGAATCGTCGAAACTTCCTGATGCGGACCACCACAGGCGCGGCGGCTCTAGCCGTTGGATTTCCGGTGATGGCGGCGGCGCAGCAGGCGGCGGCGACGGGGGCGGTCAATGGGACGCAGAGACGGCCGATGCGGTTGGATCAGGAGATCGAGGAGCTTCAGGAGCGGACGTTCCGCTGGTTCGAAAGGGTCACGGATCGCAAGACCGGCCTGACGCCGGATCGCTGGCCGACGCCGTCCTTCTGTTCGGTGGCGGCGGTCGGGTTCGCCCTGACCTGCTGGCCTGTGGGCGTCGAGCGCGGCTGGATGAGCCGAGCCGAGGCGCGTGAGCGGACCCTGACGACGCTGCGCTTCTTCCATGACCTGCCGCAGGGGCCCGAGGCCAGCGGTACGGCGGGATACAAGGGCTTCTTCTACCACTTCCTGGATATGGAGACGGGGCTTCGTTACCGGACCAATGAACTGTCGACGGTGGATACGGCGCTGTTGATCGGCGGCATGTTGTTCGCCGCCCGCTACTTCGACGGCCGTCATGCCGACGAGGCGGAAATCCGTCAGAAGGCCCAGGCCATCTATGAACGGATCGAATGGCCGTGGGCCGTGATCCGCGACAACCGCATCACCATGGGCTGGCATCCCGAGAGCGGCTTTATACCGTCCGACTGGCACGTCTATAACGAGGGCATGCTGTTGCTGCTGCTGGCCATCGGCAGCCCGACCCATCCGGTGTCGGTCAACGTCTGGCACGAATGGGCGGCCAGCTATGACGAGAGCTGGACCGATCGCTGGGGCAGCTGGCACCTCAACTTCGCCCCCATCTTCGGGCATCAGTACAGCCATATGTTCATCGACTTCCGTGGCATTCAGGACGCCTGGATGCGCGGGCAGTCTGCCCAGTTGGGCGAATACCTCGACTATTTCGAAAACAGCCGCCGCGCCGTCTACGCCCAGCAGAAATACGCCCACGACAACCCCGGCGGCTGGGCGGGATATTCGTCCGAGGTCTGGGGCCTGACGGCCTGCGACGGGCCGGGCGATTTCAAACAAGTCATCGACGGCAAGGAGCGCGAGTTCTTCAGCTATTCCGCGCGCGGTCCGGGCGAGCGCGACGACGGCACAATCGCGCCGACGGCGGCGGCCAGCTCCATCGCCTTCGCGCCCGAGATCGTCGTGCCCTGCATCAAGGCGATGAAGGCGCGCTATGGCTCGGGCGTCTATACCGAGTGGGGCTTCCTCGACAGCTTCAATCCGACACTGACGGTGCGCGACGGACCACTGCAGCACGGCAAGATCGTGGACGGCGTGGGTTGGGTGGACGGCGACTATCTGGGCATCGACCAAGGGCCGATCGTCATCATGACCGAGAACCACAGGTCCGAGTTCGTTTGGCGCTACATGCGCGGCGAGCCCAATATCCGCCGCGCGCTCGACATCGCGGGCTTCACCGGCGGCTGGATGAACGGATGATGGCGACTGCCCACAGGCGCGGCGCTCTGGCCCTGATGGCGGGAGGGGCGGCTGCGGCCTGTACCCCGCGCCGTGATGGCGAGACCGTGCTGCGCTTCTGGGCCATGGGCAATGAGGGCGGGACGGTGGGCCAGTTGATGCCCGAGTTCGAGCGCCGCAATCCGGGCGTCCGCGTCTCGGTCCAGCCCCTGCCGTGGACGGCCGCGCACGAAAAGCTGCTGACCGCCTATGCCGGGGCCTCGTTCCCGGACGTCAGCCAGATCGGCAATACTTGGGTGGCTGAGCTGACCGCCATCGGCGCCCTGTCGCCGACCCCGGCTGAGGCCGCGAACCTGCTGACCGACCAGTTTCCGGCGGTGCTGGAGACCAACGAGATCGCCGGCCGCGCCATGACCACGCCCTGGTATGTCGATACGCGGCTGTTGTTCTATCGCAAGGATCTGCTGGCGCGGGCCGGCTTCGACGCCCCGCCCGAGGACTGGACCGAATGGAAGCGGGCCATGCATGCGATCAAGCGTGTGGCGGGCGGCGACAACTACGCCATCCTGCTTCCGTTGAACGAGTTCGAGCAGCTTCTGACCTTCGGGCTTCAGATCGACGAGCCGCTGCTGCGGGATCGGGATACGCGCGGAAACTTCTCCAACCCCGGCTTCGTCGCGGCCATGGCCTTCTACAAGAGCCTGTTCGACGAGCGATTGGCGCCGCTGGCTTCGTCGACCCAGATTTCGAACGTCTGGACCGAGTTCGCCAGGGGCTATTTCAGCTTCTACTTCTCCGGCCCGTGGAGCGTGGGCGATTTCCGCAGCAAGCTGCCCACGTCGTTCCAGCCGAACTGGGCCACGGCGGGCGTGCCGGGACCGAATGGCCTGGGCGCCTCGGCGCCGGGCGGGTCCAGCCTGGCGGTATTCAAATCCTCCCCGCACCAGGAGGCGGCCTGGGCCCTGGTCCGCTATCTGTCCGAACCGGCGGTGCAGGCCCGGTTCAACACCATCGTCGGCGATCTGCCCGCACGCCAGAGCGCCTGGGACATCGCGGGCGTGGAGCGCGACCCCATGCTGGCGCCGTTTCGTGGCCAGCTGGCTCGCGCCAAGGCCGTGCCCAAGGTGCCGGAATGGGAGCGGATCGTCACGGAGATGCAGATCGTCGCCGAACGGATGGTGCGCGGCGAATATACGCCTGAGACCGCCGCCGCCGAGATCGACCGTCGGGCCGACCGCCTGCTGGAGAAGCGTCGCTGGATGATGGAACAGGGCAGGGCCGTATGACCGTCGCCGATCCGACACTGGCCACAGTAAAGCCATCGCGCGGACGCGGCGCGCGTGAGCGGGCGGCCTGGGCTTTCGTCGCCCCGGCCATGCTCGCCATCGGCCTGTTCTTCGCCATTCCGGTGATTGCGGCCCTGCTGCTCAGCCTGACCGACTTCGACATCTACGCCCTGGCGAACCTGGACAATCTGCGTTTCGTGGGCTTGCAGAACTATGAGCGGCTGCTGACCAATCCCCTGTTCTGGGGGGCGATGAAGAACACCCTGACCTTCGCCGTCCTCGGCGTGCCCCTGTCCATCGCCGCGTCCCTGGCGGCGGCGGTGATCCTGAACGCGCGGGTCGTGAAGTGGCGGCCGATCTGGCGGGTGATGTTCTTCGCCCCCTATGTCACGACCCTGGTCGCGACGGCGGTGGTCTGGCGCTATCTGCTGCACACCCGCTACGGCGTCATCAACTGGGGGCTGGAAAGTATCGGCCTGCCGGCTGTGGATTGGCTGGGCGATCCCTCGACCTCCATTCCGGCGATCCTGATGTTCGTGGTCTGGAAGATCTTCGGCTACAATATGCTGATCTTCCTGGCGGTGCTTCAGACCGTGCCGGACGATCTGTACGAGGCCGCGCGCATCGACGGCGCCGGGCCGTGGAAGCAGTTCCGCCATGTGACCCTCCCGGCCATCGCGCCGACCATGCTGCTGGTCTCGATCATCTCGGTCGCCAGCTTCTTCCAGCTGTTCGCCGAACCCTATGTCATGACGCAGGGCGGACCGGCCCAGAGCACGGTGACGGTGCTCTACTTCATGTACGAGGAAGGCTTCAAATGGTGGAACCTGGGCTCCGCCAGCGCCGTCGCCTTCGTCCTGTTCCTGTGCATCCTGGCGATCACCCTGGTCCAGCTGGCGGTCGCCAAGCGGGTGGGGGCGTATCAATGAAAATCCGCGCGATCCTGCTCAATCTGGCTGTCGGCCTCATCGCCGTGGTCGTGCTGTTCCCGCTGGTCTGGATGGTGTCGGTCAGTTTCATGGCGACCGGCGAGGCGGCGGTCTTCCCGCCGCCGCTCCTGCCCTCACACTGGACGCTGGAGCATTATCGTGACCTCTTCCTGAACCAGGGCATGGGGCGGTATCTGTGGAATAGCTTCGCCCTGGCGACCCTGGCGACGATTCTGGCGCTCGGCTTCACTGTTCCGGCTGGCTACGCCTTCGCCAAGCTGAAGTTCGCCGGGCGCGAGCGGCTTTTCCAGTTCCTGGTCGCCGCCCTGGTGGTGCCGGCACAGATCGGCACCCTGCCGCTGTTCCTGATGCTGAAGTCGATGGGGCTGGTGAACACCTACGCGGGGGCGCTGGTGCCGTGGCTGGCCTCGATCTTCGGCCTGTTCCTTGTGCGCCAGTATGCGCTGAGCATTCCCGACGAGATGTTGGAGGCCGCGCGGATCGACGGGGCCAGCGAGGGCCAGATCTTCCGCCGCATTGTCCTGCCGACGTTGCAGCCGATCATCGTGACCTTGGGCCTGTTCGTCTTCCTGGGCAGTTGGAACGACTTCCTGTGGCCCCTGATCATCCTGACGGATCAGTCGAACTATACCCTGCCGGTCGCCTTGGCGGCCCTGTCGCGCGAGCATGTGCAAGACATTGAACTGATGATGGCCGGCGCTGTCGTCACGGTCGCGCCCGTGCTGATCCTCTTCCTCGCCCTGCAACGCTACTACATCCGCGGCATGCTCGCGGGCAGCGTGAAGGGGTGACCAGAACTGCGAGTTTCGATGCGTAACCTCCTGCTGGCCGCCGCCTCGGTCCTGACACTCGCCTTCGCCGCGCCTGCCGTCGCGCAGGAGACGCGCGTTCTCGACAATATGGACGATGCGGCGCGGTGGGAGGCCAGCGCCTCCACCGACGTCCACGCCACCGTCTCCGCCGTGGCGGGGCATGAAGGCCGGGCGGTGCGGCTCGACTACGATTTCGACGGCAAGGCGGGCTATGCGGTGCTCAGCCGGCCGCTGCCGTTCGACCTGCCCGACAACTACGAGATCAGCTTCTGGGTGCGGGGCGCCGGACCGAGCAATACCTTCGAGGTCAAACTGACCGACGCCTCGGCCGACAATGTCTGGTGGAAGCAAACGGCGCGCTACGACTTTCCCGACGGCTGGACCAGGTTCGTCATCAAGCGCCGTCAGGTGTCCAAGGCCTGGGGCCCCAGCCCCGAGACGGTGTTGCGCCGCGCCGAGCGGGTGGAGTTCGTCGTGGTCGCGGCCGAGGGCGGCAAGGGATCGGTGGAGATCGATCAGCTTTCCCTGCGCGCCCTTCCGGTCGATCCGCCGATCCCGCCTCAACCGGTCGCCAGCGATGGGCAGACGGACTCAACGGCCGCCAATGCCGTCGATCTCGACCCGAAAACCGCCTGGACCCCGCCCGTGGGCGAGGCGTCGGCCCTGACATTGGACCTGGGCTACGAGCGCGAGTTCGGCGGCGTGATCCTGCGCTGGGGCGAGCGGGGCGCGGCGAGCGACTATCGCGTTTCCTCCTCCGTGGATGGGCGCGACTGGCGGCCGTTGACGACGGTCACGGGTGGCAATGGCGGCGTCGACTGGTTGAGGACGCCCGAGGCGACGGCGCGCTGGCTGAGACTGGAACCGCTGAAGCCCGCTCCGGCGCCGGACGTGGTCGGTTCGTCCGGCGCGGGCCAGCGGCTTGGCGCGGCCCAAGCCACGACCTATGCGCTGAACGAGATCGAGGTCGAACCGCTGACGTTCGGCGCGGACCCCACGGTGTTTCTGGAAGCCGTGGCCAAGGAAAACCGGCGCGGCCTTTATCCGCGCGGCTTCTCCGGCGAGCAGCCCTACTGGACCCTGGTCGGTGTCGATGGGGGTGGCGAGAGCGGTCTGATTGGTGAGGACGGCGCCATCGAACTGCGCCGCGCCGGCCCCAGTATCGAACCCTTCGTGGTCGACAACGGGCGGCTGATCACCTGGGCCGACGTCAATATCGAACAGGGCCTGAAGGACGGCGACCTGCCGATCCCGTCGGTGACCTGGACCGCCGACGACTGGACGCTGAAGATCACCAGCTTCGCCGACGGACCGGCGGATCAGGCACAGTTGTGGGGCCGTTACGACCTGACCAACACCACCAGCCGGCCGCGCACCCTGACCCTGACCCTGGCCGCGCGCCCCATGCAGGTGAATGCGCCGCGTCAGTTCCTGGCCATTCCCGGCGGCGTCAGCCCGGTGGAGACGATCGCCTGGGACGGCGCCGAACTGAAGCTGAACGACACGGTGCGGGTGCAGCCGTTGGCGGCCCCTGATCAGGTCGCGCTGGCGACCTTCGATGCCGGCAGCGATCCGCAGTCCCTGATCCTGCCGTCTGCGCGGCGGCCGGCCGCCGAGGTCATGGCGACGACCGACGCCACAGGTTTGGCCGCCGGCGCCCTAACCTACGAGGTGACGCTGCAACCGGGCGAGACACGCACGGTCGGCTGGGTGTCGCAACTGTCGGGCGACCCCTTGGCGCCTGAGCCGGTGGGGCAGGCGGCGGCTGTGCTTGATACGGTCGAGGCCCGACTGGCGGCCGAATGGCGCGCGAAACTGGATCGGGTCGACCTGACCCTGCCGCCCGCAGCCCAGCGGATCGAGGACGCGCTGAAATCCTCGCTGGCCCATATGCTGATGTCGCGTCAGGGGCCGATCCTTCAGCCGGGCACACGCAGCTACAACCGCTCCTGGATCCGCGACGGCGCCATGATGGCCGAGGGGCTCAACCGGTTGGGCATGGCCGAGCATTCGGCCAACTATCTGCGTTGGTACGCCCCCTATGTGTTCGAGAACGGAAAGGCGCCGTGCTGCGTCGATGCGCGCGGCGCTGATCCGGTGCCCGAGAATGACAGCCACGGCGAGTTCGTCTTCCTGGCCGCCGAGACCTATCGCTACACGAAGGACGAGGCCCTGCTGCGCCAGGTCTGGCCGCAGGTGCAAAAGTCGATCGCCTATATGGACGAGCTGCGCGCCTCGACCCGGACGACGGCCTTCCAGGCGCCGGATCAGCGTCACCTGTATGGCCTGTTGCCGCCGACGATCAGCCACGAGGGTTATTCGGACAAGGCGGCCTATTCCTACTGGGACGATTTCTGGGGCCTGCTGGGCTACAAGGACGCGGTCTTCATTGCCGAGACGCTGGGCGATGCAGACGCCGCCGCCCGCTATGCGGCGACGCGGGATCAGTTCGCCGCCGACATCCGGGCGTCGATCACGGCGACGGCGGCCCATCATGGCATCGACTGGATCGCGGGCGCCGCGGACCGGGGCGATTTCGACGCCACCTCGACCACCATCGCCCTGTCTCCAGCGGGCGAACAGGATAATCTTCCGCCCGAGCTTATGGCGCGAACCTTCGACCTGTATTGGGAAAACTTCCAGAATCGTTTGACCAACCGCACGGCGTGGAGGGACTACACCCCCTACGAATGGCGGCTGGTCGGCGCCTATGTGCGGCTGGGTCAGAAGGACCGGGCGCTGGATGTGCTGGACTTCCTGATGGCCGACCGTCGGCCCGAGGCCTGGAACGGCTGGGCCGAGGTCGTGGGCCGCGAAAAGCGCGAGCCGCGCTTCATCGGCGACATGCCGCACGCCTGGATCAGCTCGGACTATATCCGTTCGGCGCTCGATCTATTCGCCTATGAGCGGGACAGCGATCACGCCCTGGTGCTGGCGGCCGGCGTGCCTGAGGCCTGGCTGGACACGAAGGAGGGGGTTGGGGTGCGGGACCTGCGCACGGCCTATGGGCCGCTGACCTACGCCTATCGCAAGGAAGGCCAGGGCTACGTCCTCACCCTGGGCGACGGCGCGATGCCGCCGGGCGGCTTCGTCCTGCAATGGCCGGCGGAGCACGGACGGCCGGAGCGGGCACGGATCGATGGCCGCTCAGCGACGTGGTCGGGTGATGAACTGGTCGTTCCGGCAGGGGCGCGGCGGGTGCAGTTGCGCTAACGATCTGCGTCCCTTCTCCCATTGTGAGAAGGTGGCCCGAAGGGCCGGATGAGGGTCGACCGGTGGATCAGGTGGCTGCAGCGACCCTCACCCTTTCGCGCAAGACCGATCGCTACGCTCTCGGGCGCTCAAGCCCTCTCCCAATGGGAGAGGGGTCAGAGCCGCTTGAAGGCTTTCCCGTCCGCGTCGAACAGGTGCGCCTGTTTTGCGGGCACGTGCAGCGTCAGTCGCTCGCCCGCCTTGGCCCGCAGTTCGCCCGCCAACTGAACCGTCAGCGTGTCCTGTGTCGCCGGATGCTTCAGGTGCGCCATCGTGGTCGCGCCCAGGGTCTCCACGAACATGACCTCGGCGCTGAGGGCGTCGCCGTCGTCGTCGAGGCTCAGGTGTTCGGGACGGACGCCCAAAGTGACGGCGTCGCCGGGCTTGGTCGAGGCCGTATCCACGGCGACGCGGATCGTCTCGCCGGCCGTCGTCTTCACCGTCGCGCCGGCGGCAGACGCCTCGACGATTTCGGCTTTTAGCAGGTTCATCTTGGGACTGCCGATGAAGCCGGCGACGAACAGGTTGGCGGGGTGTTCGTACAGGTCCATGGGCGCGCCGACCTGTTCGATCCGACCGGCGTTCAGCACCACGATCCGGTCGGCCAAGGTCATGGCCTCGACCTGGTCGTGGGTGACGTAGATCATGGTGGTCTTCAGTTCGGCGTGCAGCCGCGCGAACTCGTAGCGCATCCGCACGCGCAGGGCGGCATCCAGGTTCGACAGGGGCTCGTCGAACAGGAAGACCTCGGGCTCGCGCACGATGGCGCGGCCGATGGCGACGCGCTGGCGCTGGCCGCCCGACATCGCCTTGGGCTTGCGATCCAGATAGTCGGTGATGCTGAGCGCCTCTGCGGCGGCGCGCACGCGGCGATCGATCTCGCCCTTGTCCGTCTTGGCCAGCTTCAGACCGAAGGCCATGTTCTCATAGGCGGTCATGTGCGGATAGAGCGCATAGGACTGGAACACCATGGCGATGCCGCGATCCGACGGCGAAAGGTCGTTGACCACCCGGTCCCCGATCAGAACCTGGCCCGTGGTCGCCTCTTCCAGGCCGGCGATGGTGCGCAGCAGGGTGGACTTGCCGCAGCCCGAGGGGCCAACGAAGACCACGAACTCGCCGTCGGCGATCTCCAGATCGACCCCCTTCAAAACCTCAACGGCGCCGAACGCCTTCTCGACGTCGACCAGACGGACGTTCGCCATGCTTCCTGCTTTCCTGACCCGTTTTTGTTTTGCCGCACCGTAACCGGTTACATGGCGGGATCAATGGCGCGAGACGTTTCAGTCGCGGTCAGGGGCTCCCAGTGGGAAATAGTCGCGATAGGGTCGGGCTTCGTCCACGCAGCGGGCGAAGGACGGACGGGCCAGCAGCCGGGCGCGATAGGCCTTGAGCGTCTCGAACCGTTCCGGGATCGGGTGTGTCCAGTCGGCGTAGAAGAGGGCAGGCGCGGCGGCGCAGTCGGCCAAGCTGAACCCGTGATCGGTGGCCCATTCGCGTCCCGTCAGCCGCTGATCCAGCCAGGCGTAGGTCGTCTCCAGCATCTTGCGCGCCTCGGCGTCGCCCAGCGGGTCGCGGTCGGTCTCGGCGCGCATCGAGTTGAAGACGATCCGGCCCTGGGGCGTCGAGACGTAGTTGTCGAACACCCGATCCATCATCCGCACTTCGACGGCGGCTGCGGCATCGTGGGGGATCAGGCGAACGGGGCCGGGATAATGCGCTTGTAGATGTTCGATGATGGAGGCGGATTCAAGCACCGTCGTCTCGCCGTCCTGCAGGACTGGGAACCGCTTGAGCGGCCATAGGGCACGCAGTTCCGCATTGGCCGACGGATCTTCCAGCGTGCGGTATTCGAAGGCGATGTCGTTCTCATAGAAGGCGATCAGCGCCTTCTGGCAAAAGGAGGAGAAGGGGTGGGCGTAGAGTTTCATCGCGTCCTCCAGACCAGTCGTCCGATGCGACTTTCACCCGGCATGACTGGGAGTCAATTTGCAAATCTGCAAAATTACGCTTTCGCAAAATGGCGGCGCTGGATAGAAGCCCGCCACAGATCGCGGGGACCACGACATGACACAGCGCAAAATCCTGATGGCGACGGTTTCGGTCGCCTGGCTGGCGGTCGCCGGAGCCGTGCAGGCGCAGGAAGCGTCGCGCGTGGACGACATCGTCGTCACCGGCTCGCGGATCGCGGGCGGCGAGCGGATCGCACTGGTAGAGACTGTGGCCCGCGAAACAATCGCCGCCGCCGGGATCGCCGATGCGTCTCAGTTGGTCCGGCTGGTCACGGCCAACTCGGGCTCGGAGGCCCAGGTGGATCAGCTGAACCAGCCGCAGAGTTCGGGCACGGCCCAGTTCAACCTGCGCAATCTCGGCCTCGGCTCGACCCTGGTCCTGGTGGACGGCCAGCGGTGGACCAACAGCGCCGTGGTGGCGACGGACGGCTCGGGCTTCGTCGACATCAACTCGCTGGTTCCGATGATCGCGCTTCAGCGGGTCGAGGTGGTCAAGGACGGCGCCTCGGCGGTCTATGGCTCCGACGCGGTGGCGGGCGTGGTCAACTTCATCACCCGGCGGGGCGTGGACCGGCCAGAAGTCAGCGCCAAATACGCCGTAGCCGACGGATCGGAAGAGAGCGTGATC
Organism: Brevundimonas fontaquae; assembly: GCF_017086445.1. Lineage (NCBI taxonomy): Bacteria > Pseudomonadati > Pseudomonadota > Alphaproteobacteria > Caulobacterales > Caulobacteraceae > Brevundimonas > Brevundimonas fontaquae. The sequence continues at coordinate 1,719,859 of NZ_CP070968.1, forward strand.
GAGGCGCTCGGCGGGTTCGGCCTGCTGGGCGGTGACCTGACGCTGGCGGCCTCGCATTTCCATCGTTCGGCCCTGGGGTCGGACGAGCGGGACTTCACCCAGGCTGAACGCTATGGCCGCGCGGCCTGGACGGCCGTGACCAGCTATGGCCAGCCGGGTTCCTATTTCCGACCCAGCCGCAACGGTTTTTCGCCCGATCCGGCGTGCGGCAATCCGGCGTTCGGCAGCGCCTATCTGAACTCGCCCACGGACGCCTTCTGCCGGCTCGACTATTCGGACTTCTTCGATCTGGTCCCGGAGGAGACGCGCACGCAGCTGTTCGCGGATTACCGGCGCCCCGTGGGCGACATGACCCTGTCGCTGCAAGGGGCTTGGTCGGCGACGAACACCATCGCGCGCCAGTCGCCGTCGCTGCCGATCCTGGCGCGGTCGCTGACGGTGCCGGCGAGCCATCCCGACAATCCGTTCGGCGAGGCGGTGCTGTTCCGGGGGCGGCTGCTGGGGGCGGAGGCCGGCGCGTCTCAGGCCGAGTTCGACTATCACACATGGCGCCTGGCCGCCGGGCTGGATGGACGTTTCGGCAATGGCTGGACCTGGAACCTGTCGGCGACCAGCAGCCGTCAGCACGTCGCCTATGACAAGCCCGACACCATCGGCAGCGCCTTGCAGAATGCGCTGAACGGCCTGGGCGGGGCGGGCTGCAGTCCCGCCACGGGGACGCCCGGCGTCGGCGCCTGCCAGTATTTCAACCCGTTCGGCAGCGCCTACCTGGGGACCGGGACGGCGAACACCACTGCCCTGATCGACAGCCTGATCGGCTCGACCGGCCTGCGGGGCGCGGCGACCCTGACGACGGCGGACGCCTCGACCAGCGGCGAGGCCCTGGCCTGGGCCGGCGGATCGGTCGATGTCGCCGTCGGCGCTCAGTATCGCCGCAGCGGCTTCCGTCACGACTGGAGCGATCTGGTGAACCGGGGGGATCTGCTGACGGCGGGGGTGTCGCCGGACTTCGAGGGCGATCAGGAAGCCTTGGCCGCCTTTGCCGAGGCCCGCCTCCATCTGGGCGACCGGATCGAGGCGCAGCTGGCCGGGCGCTACGAATCCTACGACGGCAACGAGGGCCGGTTCAGCCCCAAGGCCGCGATCCGGTGGGATGTCACCGACGCCCTGGCCCTGCGCGCGTCGTGGGGACAGGGGTTCCGGGCGCCGTCGGTCTATGCCCAGTCGGGAGCGCAGGCGTCGCAGCCGTCGGTGTTCGACCGGGGGGCGTTCGTCTTCGTCAACACCCTGACCTCGGGCCGGGCCGACCTGAAGCCCGAGAAGTCCGAGAGCCTGAACCTGGGAGCGGTCTGGACGCCGATCGAAGGGCTGGAGTTGGGCGTCGACGCCTGGCGGTTCGACTATGCCGATCAGGTGGTCAAGGAGTCGGCCCAGGCCATCATCAACCAGGCGGCGGCCGATACGGCGGCGGGGCGGACCGGCACGGCGGCGCAGAGCCGCATCACCCGTTCGGCCAGCGGCGCCCTGACCTCCGTGCAGCTGTATTTCGTCAACGCCTCGTCCATCGAGACGCAAGGCATCGACCTGTCGGGCCGCTATCGGCGCGGCCTGTGGGGCGGGGAGGCGACGGCCTCGGCGATCTGGACCTATGTGGACGCCTATGACATCCGGCTGGACGCGTCGGCCGCCAAGGTGTCGGGCGTGGGTTCGACCAACCTGAACAACATCGGCCGGTCCCTGCCGCGCAATCGCGGGGAGTTCGCCCTGGGCTGGAGCGGCGGGGCGAACGCGGTGACGGCCCTGGTCCACTATACCGACGGATACGCCAATGACCGCAGCGGCATCACCGACGCCAGCATCGCCAGCCAGACGACGGTCGATCTGCTCTACAGCCGCACGATCCGCGCTGACCTGGATCTGTCGTTCGGGGTGGTCAATGTGGCCGACAAGGCGCCGCCCCTGGCGCAGTTCGCCTTGGGCTATGACCCGGTCGTGGCCGATCCGCGCGGGCGGGTGGTCAGCATTGGCCTGAGCAAGCGGTTCTGACCAAGCGGTTCTGATCGGCGGTTGCGCGGTCAACCGGGCGGTGTATGCATCCCCTAGGGGAGAATCCGATGACCGACGGCGAGACGACGCGCAAACAGGCGTTCAAGGACCTGTCCGAGGATACGCTGGGCTTCGGCGGCGCCGAGGTGCGGACCGCGCGTGACCTGCTGGTGCGGCCCCGGCTGGTGCTTCAGGCCTGGATGATCGAGGGACCGACGGGCGGCGGGCGCTACGCCAAGCCGCTGAGGCTGTATCTGGCGCTGAACGCGATCCTGATGCTGGTGGTCTTCCTGCGCGGTGGCCTGAGCTTCTATCTGGAAAGCATGCCGGCCGATGTCCTGAACCCCCTGCTTCAGGAAGCGGGCAAGTCGCGCGACGCCTTCATGTCGGACGCCGACGGATGGATGTCCCTGGTCGCCGTGCCCATCATGGCGCCCTTCTATGCTCTGGCCGCCATGCCGCTGTTTCGCCTGTGGGACGCCGAGGACCTGGGCTTGAGACGCGGGTTCAGGGCCGCCTTTGCCTATCTGAACGCCTGGACCGTGCCGTTGCTGCCGCTGGCCTGGTTCATGTTCAGCCCCGGCCCGCTGGCCGCAGCGTGCAGCCTTCTGATGCTGGTGCTGGGCATCGTGGCCTTCATGCGGATGGGGCGGGGACGGTGGTATCGGGGCGTGGTCCCCGGCCTGGCCAAGGCCTTCGCCGTGATGATCGCCATCGGCCTGTCCAGCGTCATCGCGACCTTCATCGTCATGGTCATCGGCGTCTTCGCCGGATTTGCGGCCTAGACGGTCGCCCGACAAAAACACCGTCTAATTCGTCTACTTTGTCTAATTCGGCGGCAGGCGAGTTCGCCCTGCGGCTCGCCGACGCGTGCGGTTTGCGACCGTGCTGTGATGTTTTCAAAGACCCGCCGACATCATAACCCCGTCGCAACGCGCGTCAGGTCGAATGACGCAGAAGCCGGATAAGTAGCTGACAATGTTGCTGGATTGTTGTCGAGGTTGGATGGGAAGAGGTTGGATCTGTCCGTAGCGAGGCCAAGGCTGTGACGAAGCTGCGGTCTTTGTGAAAGTCAGCTACGGGTGCTTAACCGCCGTTGCTAGGCGGCTGTTCAGTTAAAAGGATATCCTCGGTGGGGCTGGGAAAAAAATACACCCGATCAAACTTGCTCTTGATAGGCAGCTTGAAATCAACGCCCGCAAACGATTTTGCAAGTGAAACAAAGCGAGCATCAGGTACATTTTCCGTGCCGCAGATAGGAGGAACCAGCCCAGAGATGATTAAAAGCCAATGCTCATCGCAAGAGGCGTAGTTCTTGAGCCTTTGCTCCTTGGCGGCGATGACTTTTCCCACGTCATTTTGCGTTAGATTTTCTACGAATGCGCTTCGCCACGTCGTGAGAGATGTAGTCTTGTTTCCATCGTTTAAGATCTGGATGTGCTGAATAAAACGTGGAATCTCAGGACATTCGATCTTCGGCTGCTTGGAATGTGGAATGTCCGCATGACTGCGAACCAGCAGAATTACCGAGTGAGGGTCCATTTTCGCTGACGCTGAATTGATTAGCGACACAATGTGATCAAGCGCTTCCTCACACTCTAGCTTGTTCACCTCGGTATTATCTTCGCAACAAAGGCCGATTTCTATTGGGAGAGAAGATTTAGACAGTTTAAGCAACCGATTAGCAAACCATTCCTGAGCAGCCTCTATCTGCTTTGTGTTTTTGCCATTTACGCCAGATCGATGCGCCTCGGTGACCTCGACCCCGATATTTTTTCCGTGATAGGACATAATAAAATCGGGCTGCTCGGTATCCTCAAGTCCGTCCCACTGGACTCCCGCAGCGACCATACACCAGTGAAACGCTGCAAGCTCAGCAGCCTTCTTCGGGTTAGTCGCCAACTTCACGGTTAGTGAGGCGAGATCGTTCATTTGCGAAGCCTATGCGACGGGGCCCAGCGGTTCAATGGAAACGCTCAGGTCCGCCATGGGTCGATTTTGCTCGTCGGAAGAATAGAAAAATTCCGACATCGCCCGGTCCGTCATAACGGGGCCATGCCTCGTATGGAGGGCACTGCTATAGCAATAATTGCCATAATGGGTGGAGTTGCTTTGCTGGCGGTATAGCTGGGCGTGCAGGGGCTGACCTGTGATCAAGGGGGATCGAGATGCGAAATGGTGAGGGTTTCGAAACGCGCGTTTCTTGCGGTGGCGCTTCTGCCCATGGCGGGCGCGATGACTGATCAGCCTGGCCGGATCACCGGCATCGGCGGCGTGTTTGTCAAAAGCGCCGACCCCAAGGCCCTGGCCAGGTGGTATCGCGAGGTGCTGGGCCTAGACGTGGCGTCATGGGGTGGGGCGGCCCTAGCCTATGACGCGCCCGGTCATCCGCCCAAGGTGTCGTGGATGGCGTTCCCGCAGACCAGCGATCACATGGCGCCGTCGCCGCGTGAGTTCATGATCAACTTCGCCGTCGACGACATGGACGCGATGATCGCGCGGCTGGGGGCGAACGACGTGCCCATCCTGGCGCACGGTGAAGACAATCCGTTCGGCCGCTTCATCTGGATTCAGGATCCCGACGGGACGAAGATCGAGCTGTGGCAGCCGAAATAGAGCCCAGCATGAACAGACGGCGGCCCTAGGCGCCGCGCCAGGGAGACAGCACGGAATAGCGAGTGACCTCCCTGGCGCCCGACCTTGCCGCGCGGATCAGGTTGCGATCGGCAAGGTGTCGCACCGCGTCCTGAACGCTGCGCTTGGACAGGCCTGTCTGCTCCGCCAGTTGGGCATGGCTGAGGGCGACATCGCCCAGCGCCGCCAGGGACAGATAAACCAGAAACGCCGACGGACGATGGTCATGACCGACCAGGTCTCGCATCAGCGTGTCCAGGACGTAGCCGTCGATCGTGTACCGCTTATTGGTCATTTGCCTACGCCCGCGCGATTGACCTAGGCTGGAGCACGCGACGCTCCGAGCCCGAACTCACGTGATCAAGAAACTCAACTACGTCGGAATTCCAACGGGCGATCAGACACGAGCCCTGGCTTTCTGGACCGATGTGATGGGGTTCACAATCACGACCGACCGGCCCGTCGGTGAGCGCCGCTGGGTCGAGCTGAAGATTCCCGGCGCCCAGACAGGGCTGTTGCTGTTCACGCCGGAAGGCCATGAGGACCGCGTCGGAACCTTCTTCAACGGGTCATTCGGGTGCGAGAACGTCCAGTATGAGTACGAACGCCTGTCGGCCAAGGGCGTCAAGTTTTTGGGGCCGCCTGAGTTGAAGCCGTTTCCCCACGTCTATTTTCAGGACCCCGACGGGAATACGTTTTTCCTGTCCAGCCGCTGAAGGCGAGTCGAAAGCGGCTATAGCGCATTCGCCCAAAACTGACCTTCGAGAGACCCATGACCTACACCCTCTACGGCATTCCCAACTGCGACACGGTCAAGAAGGCGCGGGTCTGGCTGGAGCAGCAGGGGGTGGATTACGTCTTCCACGACTACAAGAAGGCCGGGGTCGATGCGGGGCGGCTGGGCGAATGGGTCGACGAGCACGGGTGGCAGACGGTACTGAATCGGGCCGGGACGACGTTCAAGAAGCTGCCCGAAGCCGACAAGGCGGGCATCGACAGGTCGAAGGCGATCGCGCTGATGACGGCCCAGCCGTCGATGATCAAACGGCCGGTGCTGGATCTGGGGGATCGACGGCTGGTGGGGTTCAAGCCAGACGTCTACGCCGCCGCGCTTACCTGAGCCGGACGGTCGCGACGACGCCGAAGTGGTCGGACGGGTATTCGCCGTTGGTCGGCGTATCGCCGAAGCGGCGGGCCTCGCTGGGCGTGAAGGCGGCCTGTTCGACGAAGATGTGGTCGATGACGCGCTCGGGATGACCCTTGGCCGGGTTCAGGGTGGTTGTGACCGCGCCGCGGGGCAGGGCGCTGAAGAAGCGGGGGCCGGTCAGTGTCGCCAGGCCCGAATCCTCTTGCGTCGCATTGAAGTCGCCCATGACGATTAGGGGCGTGCCGTCCTGCGGCAGCCAGCCTAGCAGGGATGCGATCTGGCGGGCGCGGACCGGGCCGGCGTCCTGTTGCCACGCCAGATGGGTGACGACGACATCGACCGGGCGACCCTGGACCGCCACGCGAAGCCGAAGCGCGGTGCGGAAATCGTCAAGCGGCTCAAGCTTGGTCGAGGCCTCGGCGAGAACCGGCAGGCGGGTCAGCAGGGCGTTGCCATAGCGGCGCGGGGCGCCCTCGGCGTCGGTTGAGACGAAGGCGACGTGATAGCCGCCCAGCTCACGAGCCAGCATCCGGGCCTGGTTCTCCAGCCCGACATTGGCGTCCTCCAGCACCTCTTGAAGGGCGATGACGTCGGCGTCCTGGGCCTTCAGCGCAGCGATCAGCAGCGGACGACGGGCGGCCCAGTCGCCCATGTTGTGCCAGATGTTGAAGGTGACGAGCTTCAGCTCTGTGGGCGTCTTAGCCTTTGGGGCCGTGGCGCAGCCTGCCAGCGGCGCCAGCGCGACGGCGGCCAGCAGGGTGCGACGGTGGATCATCTTGGCCTCAGCCCTCGACGTCCGTGGAGGGGCGGTCGTGGCCGTCGGCGCTTTCGGTGACCCATTCGCCGGCGGCGGTTTCGTATTCGATCGCGGCGGTCTGGTCCGGCACGCGCTGCTCGCGCGCGGCGCGCACGGCGGCGGCCTTGGCGTCGTCGTGGCTGGCGAAGGTTTCGGAATAGGTGTCGCCGGACTTGTAGGCCCAGCCGCCGTCATGTTCGACAATGCGATAGGTGACATGGGCCATGGGACGCGCTCCTGAGATTGATGAGACCGGACCCTAGACCGAACCGGCGGCGGCCGAAACGGCGACCTTACGAAGATTTCACCTAACGCCGCGCATCCGTTGAGGCGTCGGCCAGCCTCTTGTGATCAGAAGGCCGCCGCATCAGGCCGCTGCAGGATCACAGAAGAGATTATCCCATGACCCCTGTCGTTGTTGTTTTCATCATTTTCGCATCCATCGTCGCGGTCATCATCGGCCCGTCGTTTCTCAAGAACCGCGAGCGTCGCGAGATGCAGCTGACCGTTCGGCATGCGGTCGACAAGGGTCAGACCCTGCCGCCCGAACTGATCGACGCCATGACCAAGGACGTTCAGAAGGGTTTGCCGTCGCGGACCAAGGACATTCGAAAGGGCGTCCTTAGCCTGGCGGGCGGGATCGGCCTCGGCGCCTTCGGGCTGCTGAGCGATCTGGGCGGCAATCAATGGAATGGCGGCATGGCCAATCCCTTGCTGGGCATCGCCTGCATCCCGATGGCCATCGGCGTCGCCTTCATCATCCTGGGCTTCTTCAACCCGAACAAAGACTGACGTCCGCCGGAAGGGGGAAACGTCATGGTCAAATCATTGAGAGACTTCCACGATGTGGAGCTGGCCGCCCAGGCGGCGGCCGGCGGTCGGCGGGAGTATGGCGAGCTGGTGCGTCGGCACGGGTCGGCGGTGCGGGGGCTGCTGCGCCGGATGGGGGCGACGCCGTCGCTGTCCGACGACGTGGCGCAGGACGCCTTTCTGCAAGGGTTCCAGCGGTGCGCGGAGTTTCGCGGGCAGGGGACGTTTGCGGGCTGGATCAAGAAGATCGCCGCGCGGCTCTATCTGAAGCGGGTGGCCAAGGAGGCGCGCTACGTCGCCGAGATTGAGGCCGACCAGGCGGATGTGGTCGTCGATCGCGGCGGTCTGATGGACCTGGACGAGGCGTTGAAGACGCTCAGCGAAACCGAGCGTGTCTGCGTCTCCCTGTGCCACGGCGCGGGGATGTCGCATCCGGAAATCGCGGCAGCCATGAATTTGCCGCTTGGCACGGTGAAATCGCATGTCAAACGTGGTCTGGATAAACTCCGTGCGCGGCTTCAACCGGCGCACGGCTCAGGCGGGAGGTCGGTCCATGTCGGCTGACGAGTTCGATCCGATGATCGAAAGGCTGTTCGCCCAGGCGCCGAGCCTGCCGGACGAGGCCCTGTTCCTGGCGACGGTCAAGGCGCGCATGGAGACGCGGTCGCGCTGGCGCGCCCTGACCCTGACGGCGGCCGGACTGATCGGCGGCGTGCTGGCGGTGCGCGAGGGAGTGAACATCAACTTCACCGCCGACGGCGATACGACCTTGGCGCAAGGCCTCAGGGCGGCGGCCGCCACGGCGCAGGGCGCGGCGCAATCGGGCCTGGACGGATTGGGCCTTCAAGGTCTCGGCGTCGGGTCGCTGGATGTGATGAACGGCTCGGGCATGATGGCCTTCTGGATCGTCGCCGGGGCCTTGGTCGCCCTGATGGCGGCGGGCGTGGCGAAGCTGTCGCAGGACGTGTGAGCGCGGGTGCAAGGGTGACACCGGCGGGGCAGGGGCCTATCTGACCCGTTCACGTCAGGAGGCCCGGCGATGTCCATCCACACCCAAGAGAGCGTCAAACGCATCACCGTGCCCGATATCGCGGGGCGCAAGGGCGGCGAGCCGATCGTCTGCCTGACGGCCTATGACGCGCCGATGGCGGCCCTGCTGGATCCGCACTGCGATGTGCTGCTGGTCGGCGACAGCCTGGGGATGGCGGTTCACGGCCTGCCCAATACCGTGGGCGTGACGCTGGAGATGATGATCCTGCACGGGCAGGCCGTCATGCGCGGCGCCAGACGCGCGATGGTGGTGGTGGACATGCCGTTCGGATCCTACGAAGGCGGCAAGGAGGTCGCCTACGCCAACTGCGTGCGGGTGATGAAGGAGACGGGCGCCCAGGCGGTGAAGCTGGAAACCAGCATCGAAATGGCCGAGATCGTCGCCTTCCTGGTCAAGCGCGGCATTCCGGTCATGGGCCATGTCGGCCTGCGACCCCAGGCGATCCTGGCCGAAGGCGGGTTCAAGGCCAAGGGCCGGACCGAGAGCGAGCGTGATCGGGTGCTGGCCGAGGCCAGGGCCGTCGCCGAGGCCGGCGCCTTCTGCATCGTCATTGAGGGCGTCGCCGAATCGCTGGCGCGCGAGATCACCGAGACGATCGACGCGCCCACCATCGGCATCGGCGCCTCGGCCGCCTGCGACGGCCAGGTGCTGGTGGTCAACGACATGCTGGGCATGTTCGACTGGACCCCGAAGTTCGTGCGCAAATACGCCGATCTGCGCACCGAGATCGACCGGGCGGCCGCCGCTTTCGCCAGCGATGTGAAAACCCGCCGTTTTCCTGCCGAAGTCGAGACCTACTTCTCGAAAAAGCCGGCTTCGCAGTAACGGACGACGTTGCGGGCGGGGAGCCGACCTTCTAGGGTCCGCGCCGGTTTGCATTTCGCGATTTTGGGGCGACGTTTCAGTGGTTGATGTCTTCGAGCAGGTCGAGGAGGAGCTTCGCTCCGACAAGTTGAAGCGCCTGGCCAAGACCTGGCTGCCCGTTTTCGGCGTGGTGCTGGTTGTCGCGCTGATCGGCGCCCTGGGCTGGTGGGGCTGGGACAGCCTGAACTCCAACAAGGCCGCCAAGGCCGCCGAGGCCTATGATCGCGGCATGGAGGCCCTGCGCGCCGACAAGCCGATGGACGCCCGCGCCGCCTTCGAGGAAGCGATCAAGGAAGGCAATGGCGCCTATAAGGTCCTGGCCCTGCAGCAGCAGGCCGGCCTGGCCGTCAGCGCCAACAAGTTCCAGGACGCGGTTCGCCTGTTCGACGAAGCCGCCAAGGCGTCCAGCGATCCGATCCTGTCGGACCCGCCCGCCCTGAAGGCCGCATTCCTGATCATGGACACCGCGCCGCTGGCCGAGATCGAAAAGCGCCTGACGCCGCTGGCCGAAGACAAGCGCCCGCTGCACGCCTTCGCCCAGGAGGCCCTGGCCCTGGCGCGCCTGCAACACGGCAAGACCAAGGAAGCGCGCGAGGCCTTCGTGCTGCTGCAACTGGGTCAGGACGTGCCGGACTCGATCCGTCAGCGCGCCCAGATCGCCGTGGAATCCATCGACGCCGGCACCGCAGCCGCCATCAAGCCCATCATCGACGCCGCCGCCAAGGCGACGCCGCCGGCCGCCGGTGCTGCGAACGCGATGACGCCCTCGGCCGCCCAGGCTGCACCGGTCCAGGCTGCACCGGCCCAAGCTGCCCCGGCTCAGGCCGCACCCGCTCAGGCGGCTCCCGCCGCCGCGCCGGCCGCCCAATAGTGACGACCCCTTACAGGACGCCCCCGATGAACCGAGTTCTGAAAGTCGCGCTGATCTGCGGCGTCGCCGCAACGATGGCATCCTGCGGCACCGTGCGCCGCAACCTGCCGTTCGGTCTGGGCGGCGGCAAGGAAGACGCCGGCGCGACCGCCTCGGCCGGCCAGCGCATCTCGGTGCTGGAGTTCGAACAGAGCCTGTCGCCGTCGGCCGCCCTGTCGGGCCGCGATTTCTTCCTGCCGGGTCCGCAGGCCGTGACGGCCTGGACGCAACCGGGCGGCACGTCCGAGAACCTGGTCGAGCACGTCATTGCGGCGCCGAACTTCCAGATCGCCTGGAAGCGGGGCGTCGGCTCGGGATCGGCCCACGTCGGCAACGTCATGGCGCCGATCGTGGCCGCCGACGGCAAGATCTTCGTGCTGGACGGCGAATCGACCGTTTCGGCGGTTTCGGCCGACACCGGCGCGATCCTGTGGAAGGCCAACGTCAAGAACGCTGATCGTGACCGCAACGGCGGCTTTGGCGGCGGCGTCGCCGTGGGCGGCGGCAAGGTCTTCGTCTCGTCCGGCTATCGTTCGATGACGGCGCTGGACGCCAACACCGGCGCGGTGGTGTGGACCCAACAGGTGGACGCCCCGATCCACGGCGCCCCGACCGTCTCGGGCAACCGGGTCTTCGTCGTGGACGTGGACAGCCAGCTGTTCGCCTTTGACGCCAACACCGGCGCCCAGGACTGGACCTATCGCGGCATCGCCGAGCCGGCGCGCGTCATGCGCGCCTCCAGCCCCGCCGTCAGCGGCACGACCGTCGTCGCCCCGTTCGCCTCGGGCCAGCTGGTCGCGCTGAGCGCCCTGAACGGCCAAGCGGTGTGGGAAGAGACCCTGTCGCGCACCAGCCGCACCAGCGCCCTGTCGGAAGTTCGCGACGTGGCGGGCCGTCCGGTCATCAGCCGCGGCATGGTCTATGGCGTCAGCCACTCGGGCGTGATGTCGGCGCTGGATCTGCGTTCGGGCCAGCCCAAGTGGCAACTGCCGGTGACGGGCGTGAACGCGCCGCTGCCGGTCGGCGACGCCGTCTTCGTGGTGTCCAAGTCGGGTCAGCTGATTACGGCCAACCGTGACACGGGCCAGATCTACTGGACGCGCGAACTGAACGAGGGCCGCGAGCGCCGCGAGGGCGGTTTCCTGACCTTCGGCCGTCGCACCATTCGTCCGCAATGGTCGGGACCGCTGCTGGCCTCCAACCGTCTGGTGATGGTGAACTCGTTCGGCGAGGCCGTCGCCTTCGATCCGAAGACCGGCGTGGCGCAGACGACGCTGAAGCTGGGCGCGCCCGCCTATATCGCGCCGGCCGCCTATAACGGCGCGCTCTATGTGCTGACCGACAACGGCCAACTGATCTGCATCCGCTGATTTTCAGCCCAAACTAAGCTAGAAGGCCGACATGGCTCTGAAGGTCGCCATCGTCGGCCGCCCCAATGTGGGCAAATCGACACTGTTCAACCGCCTCGTCGGAAAGCGCCTGGCGCTCGTCGACGATCGCCCCGGCGTGACCCGCGACCGGCGATACGCCGACGGCAACATCGGCGACATGGACCTGACGCTGATCGACACGGCGGGCTACGAGGACGTCACCGACGACAGCCTGGAAGCCCGGATGCGCGAGCAGACCGAGGCCGCGCTGGACGACGCCGAACTGGTCATGTTCATGATGGACGCCCGCGAGGGCGTGACGTCGTTGGACCGGATCTTCGCCGAGCGCCTGCGTCGGGTGCACAAGCCGATCATCCTGCTGGCCAACAAATCCGAGAGCCGCGAAAGCGGCGGCGGCGTCGGCGAGGCGCACGCCTTGGGCTTCGGCGAACCCGTCGCCATCTCGGCCGAGCACGGCGAGGGGATGGCCGATCTGTACGCCGCCATCGTCGCAGCCTCGCAGGACATCTTCGTCGAGGAGATCGACGAGCCGGACAAGCCGATCCGCATCGCCGTCATCGGCCGTCCGAACGCCGGCAAGTCCACCCTGATCAACCGCCTGATCGGCGACGACCGGCTGCTGACGGGGCCGGAAGCGGGCATCACGCGCGACTCCATCTCCGTCGATTGGCAGTTCGAGGGCAAGAACATCCGCCTGGTCGACACGGCCGGCATGCGTCGCAAGGCGCGGGTGCAGGAGAAGCTGGAGAAGCTGTCGGTCGCCGACACCATCCGTGCGATCACCTTCGCCGAAGTCGTCATCCTGATGATGGACAAGGACGACGCCTTCGACACCCAGGACCTGCAGCTGGCCGATCTGGTCGAGCGCGAGGGCCGCGCCCTGGTCTATGTCGCGTCGAAGTGGGACCTGGAGGACGAGCCCCAGTCCCGCATGGCCAAGCTGAAGGGCATGGCCGAGGACAAGCTGCCGCAGCTGAAGGGGTCGCCCTTCGTGGCCCTGTCGTCGCACAGCGGCCGCGGCGTCGAACGGCTGATGCCGGCGGTGCTTCAGGCCTATGACACCTGGTCGGTCAAGGTGAAGACCAAGGACCTGAACACCTGGCTGTCCATGGCGACCCAGCGACACCCGCCCCCCGCCGTGGACGGCAAGCGGATCAAGCCGAAATACATCGCCCAGACCAAGGCCCGCCCGCCGACCTTTGTGCTGATGGCCAACCGCGCCGAGTCGATGCCCGAGCATTACAAGCGCTATCTGGTCAACTCGATCCGCGAGAGTTTCGACCTGCCGGGCACGCCGATCCGCCTGAACGTCAAGTCCAGCGGTGTGAACCCCTATGCCGAGGGCGGCGCCAAGTCGGGGCCCGAACGCTACAAGGGCGACGCCAAGACCGCGCCGCGCCGCGTCAAGAAGGCCGAGAAGGAAGAGGCCCTGTCCAAACTGCCCGGTAAGGCGCTGGAGCAGAAGAAGACCCGCAAGGCCCAGCCCAAGGTTCTGGGCGGGTTGAAGTCCAGCGCGTCGAAGAAGGCCGGTTCGTCCGTGGCGGTTCAGAAGGGCGCACGCGGCGGCGCCCGCCAGGTGTCGCGCTCTGGCCGGATCCGCACGGGTCAAAAGGGCGGCGCCAAGAAGTGACGGCGTGAGCGAGGCCGAGAGCGCGCTTCCCGCCCGGCCCACCTCGCGTTGGCTGATCCTGGACGGGCAGGGGCGGGTGCTGCTGTTTCACTTCGTGTTTTCGGAAGGACCGCTCGCCGGCACAGCCTTCTGGGCGACGCCCGGCGGCGGGTGCGAGACTGGCGAGACTTTTGAAGACGCCGCGCGCCGCGAACTGTTCGAGGAGACGGGGCTGGTCGTCGAAGACCCCGGCGATCAGGTCGCCCAGGTCCGCGTCGGTTTCCGCCTGCCCGACGGCCGGATGGCGGATGTGGATCAGAGGTTTTATCTGCTGCGCACCGACGACTTCGTCCTGTCGTCCAAGGGCTGGACGGATGAGGAGCAAACTGTTCTGGTCGAACACCGCTGGTGGAGCCTCGACGACATCTGCGGCTCGGACGAGACGATCTGGCCCGCAGAACTGGCGGATATTCTGTCGGCCCTTTGAATCGTCACCCCTGGCGTTTCGAGACCGATTTTCGCTCGCAAACATACTGCTTGATCATGTGCGGAAAGCGGCGCTTGGGTTTCGGATCAATCCGGAGCGCTCCATGACCACGATCCAGGTGTTCGACCTTCAGGCGGTGCAGAAGATTCGCAAGGGGGCCGTCGCCGCCGCCCTGCTGGCCCTGGTGGGTCTGACTATGGTGTCCCAATCGGCCAGCGGGTTGGACAGTCCGCTGCATGAAGGCGTCGAAGCCGTCGGTCTGGCCGCCATCGTCTTTGCGATCGTCGGCCGCGCCTGGTGTTCGCTCTACATCGGCGGACGCAAGAAGGCCGAGATCGTCTCGCGCGGGCCGTATTCGATCAGCCGCAACCCGCTTTATATCTTCAGCTTCTTCGGCGCCTTCGGCGTCGGCGCCCAGAGCGGAAGCCTGACGCTGGCGGTGCTGTTCACCTTGGCGTCGCTGGCGGTGTTCTATCTGACCGTGCGTCGTGAAGAGGCCTGGCTGGCTTTAACCTTCGGCTCTGATTATGCGGCCTATCGTGCGCGCACGCCGCGCTTTATGCCCAACTTCGCCCTGTGGCGTGACCAGGCGGAACTGTCGGTGCGGCCGTCCTTCTTCTTGACCACGATCCGCGACGGCCTGGTCTTCCTGCTGGCGATCCCGCTGTTCGAAGCGATCGATCTGGCCCAGGCCGAGGGCTGGCTGCGGGTTCTGGCGCGCCTGCCTTAAGCGGCAGTCGTTTTAGCCCATCATCAGGCTTTGACGCATGCGGACCGCGTCGCGGCCGGGCGGAAGGCCGAACTGACGGGCATATTCGCGACTGAACTGGGACGGGCTGTCATAGCCGACGGCGAAGCCGGTCTCGGCTGCGCCCTCGACGCCCGTCAACAGCCGGGCGCGGGCTTCGCGCAGCCGCAGCTGCTTGTGGAACTGCAACGGGCTCATGGTCGTCACGGTGCGGAAATGCCGGTGGAACGTCGACAGGCTCATGCCCGCCATGTCCGCCAGAGTCTCAAGCCTGACCGGTTCGGCATAGTGGGCGCGGAGCCAGTTGATGGCGCGACTGACGCCTGACAGGCGGCTTTCGGCTGAGCCGATCTGGCGCACGGTCGCGGCGTGCCGGCTGTGGAGCAGCCGCCAGATCAGCTCGCGTTCGATCATCGGCGTCATGACGGCGATCTCCTCGGGGCGGTCCAGAAGGCGCAGCAGGCGGGCCATGGGCTCCAGCAGTTCATCCTCCAGCGGTGTTACATGGATGCCGGTCGGCGGCGGCTGATGCGAGGGGGAGGGGACGTCGATCTCCAGCATCAGGCCAGCGATGGTGGCGGGATCGAGGTCGAAGCTGAGGGCGCGATACGGCGCCTCGATAATGCTGCCGCATACCGGCAGTTCGGCGGACACCACCAGGCAATCGCCCGCGCGATAGGAATAGACAGTCTCGCCCAGGATCGTCTGTTTGGCGCCGCACACGACCAGGCACAGCATTGGATCATAGGCGACGGGGACCACCCGCGTCTGCGCGTCGCTGCCATATAGGCGCAGACCGGGCACGGGTGATCGTGACAGATCGGGCGGCGCGTGACGCACAACGATGTCGGTCATTTCGGGCAAGAGGCTCATGGCGGCATTCAGCGCCGGTCACCGGCTATTCGCAAGCGGGCGAGGGCGGTTTGACAGGATCGTGCAAGGCTTCGCCCGGATCGCCCTAACGCCGGGCGCCTGAAACCGCGTCTTCTCCGTCCGGTCAGGCAGAGGAGATTTCCCATGACAACAACCAACCAAAAGACCTGGCTCATCACCGGTGCGGCGCGAGGGCTCGGCGCCGGCATCGCCCGCGCGGCGCTGGACGCGGGCGACCGCGTCGTCGTCGCAGGTCGAAACCGCGACGCCCTGATCGAGGCGTTCGGACCGGATAGCGACACGGTCCTGAGCCTGACGTTGGACGTCACCGACACGGCCGCCATCGCCGCCGCCGTCGAGGCGGTCATGGCGCGCTTCGGCCGCATCGACGTTCTGGTGAATAACGCCGGCTATGGCCACCTCGGCATTTTCGAGGAGACCAGCGCACAGGATGCGCGCACCCAGTTCGACACCAATGTCTTCGGTCTGTTCGACATGACGCGCGCGGTGCTGCCGATCATGCGCGCGGAGAGGTCGGGCCATGTCTTCAACATCTCGTCCATCGGCGGGCTGATGGGCGGTGAGAGCGGCGCGATCTATTGCGCATCCAAGTTCGCGGTCGAAGGCTTCAGCGAGTCCGTCGCGCAAGAGGTGCGTCCGTTCGGCATCCATCTGACCATCGTCGAACCGGGTTTCTTCCGCACCGACTTCCTCGACGCCTCGTCGATCCGATACGGCGATAATCCCATCGCCGACTACGCCGAAGCATCGCGCACCATCCGCGCCTTCTACGACGCGCGCAGCCATAATCAGGCGGGCGATCCTGCGAAGTTGGGTCGGGCCCTGGTCGTCTTGGCGAATGCGAAAAACCCGCCTGTGCGATGGTCAGCGGGCACGGACGCCATCGGCGTGGTGGAGATGAAGGCGGACAGCCTGAGGGCCGAACTGGAGGCCTGGCGCGATCTTTCAGCCTCGACCGACGGCGATTTCACCTTCCGCGAAGAGCCAGGGCTAGGCGGCGCCTGGGGCTGATACCAGCCTAGACCAGCGCTTCCGTCGTCGGTCCGGCCGCCCAGTCGCGGAAGCGGATCGTCAGCGGGGGCGTGGCGCCGGGGCGGGCCAGATCGACCACCAAGGGGCCGATTTCGGAGGGGTGGGGCAGGACGGACGGGTCTTCGCCCGGATAGGCCTGGGCGCGCATGGCGGTGCGCATCCGGCCGGGATCGACGATGCTGACGCGTACGGGCGTGCTCTCGATCTCGTCGGCCCAAGCCTTCACCAAGGTCTCGGCGCCGGCCTTGGTCGCGGCGTACATACCCCAGAAGGCCTTGGGCGCGCTGGCGACGCTGGTGGTGAAGTGGATGGCGCGGCCGGCGTCGGAGGCGCGCAACAGAGGCTCGAGCGAGCGGATCAGACGATAGACGGCGGTAAAGTTGGTCTTTTCGACCTTGGCGAACTCGCGCGGGTCGGCGTGCGACACCGGCGTCAGGCCCGAGGGGCCCATGGTGGCGGCGCAATGGACCCAGATGTCCAACTTCTTGAACCGTTCGAAAATGGCGCCGCCCAGCCGGTCGATGGCCCCGCCGTCCACCAGATCGAACGGAATCAGGGTCGCATGGCGGCCGGTGGCGGCGAAGATGGCGTCGTCCAGCTCTTCCAGACCGCCTTGGGTGCGCGCCGTCGCGATGACGTGGGCACCGGCCTTGGCCAGGGCCAGGGCGCTCTCATAACCGATGCCGCGCGAGGCGCCGACAACGAGGGCGATACGGTCGTTCAGGGGCAGGGCGTCGGTCATGTTCGGGTGGTAGGAGTGGCGACGAGACGGGTCAATGTGTTAAGCTGTAAGCAGGTGTGTACAGGAGCACTCTGTCATGGCTGCCAGCACGACCGTCACTGTCCGCATGAGTGAAACACTCAAAGAGCGGCTGGGGCTGCTTGCCGAGAAAACCCAGCGCACCCAATCCTTTCTCGCCGAACGCGCCATCGCTGGCTACGTCGAACGAGAACTGGAAATGATGACGGCCGTCGAGGAAGGTCTCGAAGATTTCCGAACAGGCAATGTGGTCCCGCACGAAGAGGCCATGCGGCAAATCCGCGAGACCATCGCCAAATACGAGTCCTAATGCGCTCCGTCGTGTGGTCACGGCGTGCGCTGCTGGAACTGACCCACGCCATCGACTATCTGGCCCAGCGCAATCTGCCCGCCGCGCAGAAGATCGAAGCCCGCATCATCGAGACGACGGAAAAGCTGGCGCGACGACCGATCGGTCGGCCGGGCAAACAGCCTGACACCTACGAAAAGCTCGTGGCCGGCGCGCCGTATCTGATCGTTTATACCTTGGCGGACTATGCCGATGGTGGGCAGGTCCAGATCATACGCCTGTTCCACACGGCGCAGAACCGCGAGTGACGGTCGTCAGGCGCTGACCAGCAAGGACAGCTGTTTAGCGCCGAACTCGCGTCCGCCTTCCTCAATCTCGCGATCCAGCAGGCGGGTGGGGTAGTCACCGGTGAAATAGTGGTCGGTGAACTGCGGGGCGGCGGCGTTGCGGCCGGTCTCTCCCATCGCGCGATACAGGCCGTCGATGGACAGGAAGCCGAGCGAATCGACTTCCAGCATGTCGCGCATCTCTTCCAGGGTCTTGTTGGCGGCCAGCAGCTGCGCGCGCTCGGGCATGTCGATGCCGTAGAAGTCGGGGAACAGGATCTGCGGGCTGGCCGAACGCAGGTGGACCTCGGTGGCGCCGGCGGCGCGCACGGCGCGGACCAGTTTCAGCGAGGTGGTGCCGCGCACGATCGAATCGTCGATCAGCACGACGCGCTTGCCGGCCAGGGCCGACTTGTTGGGGCTGTGCTTCATGCGCACGCCCTTTTGACGGGCGCCCTGGCTGGGCTGGATGAAGGTGCGGCCCAAATAGTGGCTGCGGATGATGCCCATTTCGTAGGGGATGCCGCTTTCCTGGGCGTAGCCGAGAGCGGCGGGTACGCCGGAGTCGGGCACCGGCACGACGATGTCGGCTTCGACGCCCAGTTCGCGAGCCAGGCCGCGACCCATTTCCTTGCGCACCTCATAGACGGAGCGGCCGTTCACAACCGAATCCGGGCGTGAGAAATAGACGTATTCGAACAGGCAGGGACGCGCCGCGCGGGCGGGGAAGGGCTTCAGCGAGCGCAGGCCGCTGTCGTCGATGACGACGATCTCGCCGTGTTCGACATCGCGCACGAAGGTGGCGCCCATCATGTCCAGGGCGCAGGTCTCGGAGGCCAGAACCCAGCCGTCGCCCAACTGGCCCAGGACCAGCGGGCGAATGCCCAGCGGGTCGCGCGCGCCGATCATCTTGGTGCGGGTCTGGGCCACCAGGGCGTAACCGCCCTCGATCCGGGCAAGGGCGTCAGTGAAGCGATCGACGATCTTGGCTTTGCGGCTGCGCGCGATCAGGTGGAGGATGACTTCGGAATCCGAGGTCGACTGGAAGATGGCGCCTTCGCTGACCAACTGGGCGTGCAGGAATTTGAAGTTGGTCAGGTTGCCGTTGTGGGCGATGGCGATGCCGCCCTGGTCCAGATCGGCGAACATCGGCTGGATGTTGCGCAGGAAGCTGCCGCCGGCGGTGGAGTAGCGGGTGTGGCCCACGGCCGCGCGGCCGGGCATCCGCGTCATCAAGTCGGCGCCGCCGAAGGCCTCGCCCACCAGGCCCTGGTGGCGTTCGGTGTAGAAGCGCTCGTCCTTGACGCTGGCGATGCCGCAGGCTTCCTGGCCGCGATGCTGAAGAGCGTGAAGACCCAGGGCGACGACGGAAGAGCCTTCGTCCTCGTCCGCGCCCCAGACGCCGCAGACGCCGCATTCCAGACGGAGCTGGTCATCCTCCGGCTCGCGCCAGTGCTCGCGGTGAACGACGGGATCGGCGATATGGTGGCGCATCGTGGGGCTCCGATGACCGGGGAAACTTAAGGGGCGGCTTCGCGGCGCGAGTTAGGCCGTGATTGCGTCGGGGGCAAGGCTTCGTCGTCCGAAAACCCCCGGCGTACGGACGAATCGACAACGGGTGTGATGGCGTCGGCGCCGCGTCCGATGCTGGGCAGGACGATCTGGATCATCCGCGCGCCCATGGCGCTGACCGGATAGAGGGCCGCCTTTCCGAGCCAGAGTGGCGTGCGCTCGCCCGGCAGGGCTGCGACGATGACCAGATGCACCGCCCCGATCAGGACCAGCGCACGCACGCCGCCGATGAACAGGCCGAAGATGCGGTCGATGATGCCGAGGTGCGGATGGTCCTTGGCGCTCTTGGACATCATCGAGCCGACAAGGCGCAGGCCGAAATAGACGACGAAGAAGGTTAGGACGGCGGCTAAAATCGACCCGGCCCACTCGGGATCGACGAAGGCGCGCGTGACGCCGGCGGTCCAGGGCAGGGCGATCAGGGCGACCAGGGCCGCCAGGGTCGCGCTGAGCAGGGTGATGACCTCGCGCACGCCGCCGCGCACCCAGCCGGCGGCGACGGAAAACAGGATCACCACGATGGCGAAGACGTCGTATCCGGTCACGCGTGCGGGATCCTGCGGTTGCTACCAGGGTCTAATAGCGGTTCTGCGAGATTCGTTCGACCACATCCGTCAAGCGCGTGACGGATGTCACCTGCACCCCCTTGGTCTTGGCGGTCAAAGTCGGGCTGAGCACCTGATCAAAGCCCAGTTTTTGCGCCTCGCGCAGGCGGGCTTCGGCGCGGCCGACGCTGCGGACCTCGCCCGACAGGCCGATTTCGCCGAACACGACGCAGCCCTGCGGCAGGGACACGCCGGTCGCCGAGCTGATCAGGGCCGCCGCCGCTGCGAGATCGGCCGCCGGTTCGTTGATGCGCAGGCCCCCGGCGACGTTCAGATAGACGTCCTGATCGCCGAAGCCGAAGCCGCAGCGGGCCTCCAGCACGGCCAGCACCATCGCAAGACGTCCCGTCTCCCAGCCGATCACGGCGCGGCGCGGGGTGCCATAGGCGGACTTGGACACCAGGGCCTGCATTTCGACCAGGACGGGGCGCGAGCCCTCGATCCCGGCGAAGACGGCGGCGCCCGGCGCGCGCTCCTTGCCCTCGCCCAGGAAGAGGGCGGAGGGGTTGGCGACCTCGCGCAGGCCGGCGTCACCCATTTCGAACACGCCGATCTCATCTGTGGCGCCGAAGCGGTTCTTGCCGGCGCGCAGGATGCGGAACGGATAACCGCGCTCGCCCTCGAAGGTCATGACCGCGTCGACCAGATGTTCGACGACGCGGGGGCCGGCGACCTGGCCGTCCTTGGTGACGTGGCCGACCAGGACGATGGCGGGGCCGTCGCTCTTGGCCAGACGCACCAGTTCCCCCGCGCAAGCCCTGACCTGGGTGATGGATCCGGGGCCGCTGTCATGCACGTCGGACCAAAGGGTCTGAACCGAATCGATGATGACGATGTCGAACTTCTCGCGCTTCAGCGTGCCCAGGATGTCGCGCAGCGCCGTCGCGGCCGCCAGATTGACCGGCGCGTCGGCCAGGCCCATCCGCTTGGCGCGCGCGCGGATCTGCTCGACGGCTTCTTCGCCCGAGATATAGGCTACGCGCGATCCCCGCAGGGCCGCCTTGGCTGCGACCTCCAGCAACAGGGTCGACTTGCCAACGCCCGGATCGCCGCTGAGCAGGATCGCCGAGCCGGGCACGACGCCGCCGCCGCAGACGCGGTCGAACTCGGCCACGCCCGTCGTGATGCGCGGCGGCTCTGGCGTGTCGGACTGAAGCGTTTCGAACTGGATGCCGCGCGTCCGGGCCGAAGCCGCCGCCGACGGCTTGATCGCGCCCGGCGGAGCCGAGCGGCTTTCTTCGCTCAAGGTATTCCACTGACCGCAGGAGCCGCACTGGCCCGACCACTTGCTGTGGACCGAGCCGCAGGACTGACAGACATAGAGGGCGGAATCGCGAGCCATGGGCTTCCTTAGCAGATCGAACGGTCGCGTCGGACATGGCGTCGGCTCACGACAGTTTCGGTCGCAGGCGCAACCTTTGCCATACTGAAGGATTGAGAATGTGTCGCACACCCTTGCTTCTTGAAGCGACGCAACAGCAACATCCGCCCATCTTCTCTCGCCGAGGCCTGTCATGACCGATCCGACGACCCACTCCCAACCCGCTGTCGATCCGGCCCTGGTCGCGCGGGTCAAGGGCATACTGCTGCAACCCAAGTCCGAATGGCTGAAGATCGACGGCGAGTTCGCCACGACCAAAAGCCTGTTCACCCGCTATGCGATGATCCTGGCGGCGATCGGCCCGGTCTGTTCGCTGCTCGGCGGTCAGTTGATGCCGATCATGGGCATGAAGCTGTCGATCGTCGGCGCGATCGTCGTGGCGCTCGTCAGCTACGGCATGTCCTTGCTGGGGGTCTTCTTGCTGGGACTGATCATCAATGCGCTGGCGCCGAACTTCGGCGGGACGGCCAATAAGGTTCAGGCCATGAAGCTGGCCGTCTATTCCTGGACCGCCGCCTGGCTGGCGGGCGTCTTCGGCCTGATCCCGATGCTGGGCATTCTGGCCATCGTGGGCCTCTACAGCTTCTATCTGCTGTTCGTCGGCCTGCCGATCCTGATGAAGGTGCCGGAAGACAAGAAGGTCGGCTATTTCATCGTGACGGTGATCGCCGGCGTCGTGATGTATTTCATCATCTCGGCGATCGTCGGAGCCATTTCGATGAGCTTCGTCGCCGCATCGGTCGGCATGGCCGGTCTCGCCGGAATGGGCGCCGGCTACTGAGAATAGACGCGCGGCACGCGGGGGGTGATCGAGGTCAGCAGCTCGTAGCTGATGGTCCCCGCAGCGGCCGCGGCGTCGTCCAACAGGCGATTAGGGCCGAAGAGTTCGACCGGATCGCCGACTGCGACATCCAGGCCGGTGATGTCGACCGCGCAGACATCCATCGAGACCCGACCCAGCAGCGGACGGGTCTCGTTGGCGATCCAGACGACGCCCCCGGGCGAATATGATCGCAGCAATCCATCCGCATAGCCGGCGGCCACGGTCGCAACCTTGATAGGGCGTTCGGCGATGTAGCCGCGCGAATAGCCGACGCTCTCGCCCGCCGGGACGTCGCGGACCTGAAGCACCTCGGCGGTCAGGGTCGCCACCGGTGCGATCCGGGAATCGGGACGCCCTTCTGGACCGCCGCCGTAAAGACAGATGCCCGGCCGCACCGTGTCGAAGGCGAAGTCCGGGCCCAGGAAACAGCCGCTGGAGTTGGCGAACGACCGGACCACGCCCGGATAGCGGTCCAGCACGCCCGCAAAGGCGTCACGCTGGCGCCGGTTCATCGGATTGGCCGGTTCGTCGGCGCAGGCGAGGTGGGTCAGGACCAGAGCCAGGCCGTCGAACGCCTCGGGCGCGTCCTCGGGCCGAATACCCAACCGGTTCATGCCAGTGTCGATCTGCAGGCCGCAGGTCCCGCCGCCCGCCGCCCTCCAGGCCTGGATCTGCGCCGGATGGTTCAGCACGGGCCGCAGGTCCGACGCCTTGAGCATCGCCGCATCGTCGCCGTGACAGCCGTCGAGCACATAGATCACCGGACCGTCGGCGCCCAAGGCCGCCCGCAGCCGCACGCCCTCCGCCGCCCGCGCCACGAAGAAGGTCCTCGCCCCCTCGGCCATCAGCCGACTCGCCACGACCTGCGCCCCCAGTCCGTAGCCGTCCGCCTTGACCACCGGATGCACCGGCTGGCCGCTGACGGCCTCCAGCGTGTGATAGTTGCGCGCCAGGGCGTTCAGATCGACGGAGAGGACGGCGGGGGTCGATGCGGTCATGGCGTCCTTATGCGCCAACACCGCGCCGATGGAAGAGGCTACTCGTAGCTGACTTCCTCATAGCCGTGCGCCAGGTTGCCGAAGCGGACGGTGTCGGCGTCGAAGGCCAGTTTGACGATGCCGATGGGGCCGTGGCGCTGCTTGCCGATGACGACCTCGGCCTGGCCTTGCAGGCGGTCCATGTCCTGCTGCCATTGCAGGTGTTCCTCGGTCCCCTCGCGCGGCTCGGCCCGGCCCAGGTAGTAGCTTTCGCGATAGACGAACATCACGCAGTCGGCGTCCTGCTCGATCGAGCCGGATTCGCGCAGATCGGACAGTTGCGGGCGTTTGTCGTCGCGCTGCTCGACCTGACGCGACAGCTGCGACAGGGCGATGATCGGCACCGACAGTTCCTTGGCTAGGGCCTTCAGCCCGCCGGTGATTTCGGACACCTCCTGCACGCGGTTCTTCTGGCCGCCGCTGTTGCCGGTCGTGACCAGTTGCAGATAGTCGACGATGATCAGGTCCAGCCCATGTTCCATGCGCTTCAGGCGGCGCGCGCGGGCCGCCAGCTTGGAGATGGACAGGCCGCCGGTGGCGTCGATGTAGAGGGGGCTTTCGCCGATCTCGACCGCCGCGTCGCGCAACTTGCCGAAGTCGGTGGCGTCGATCTCGCCCTTGCGCAGCTTGTCCGAGGACACGCCTGACGCGTCGGCCAGAATACGCATCGCCAGCTGTTCGGCGCTCATTTCCAGCGAATAGAAGGCGACGACGCCGCCGTTGACCGTCTTGCGGCCCTCCGGTGTCGGCTCCCACTGATAGGCGCGCGCCACGTTGAAGGCCATGTTGGTCGCGAGCGCCGTCTTGCCCATCGACGGACGGCCGGCGAGGATCAGCAGGTCGGACGGGTGCAGGCCGCCCAGTTTGCGGTCTAGATCGTTCAGGCCGGTAGCCAGACCGGCCAGCTTGCCTTCGCGCTGATAGGCTTCGGCCGCCATCTGAACGGCGCCGGACAAGGCGTTGGAGAAGCTGACGAAACCGGATGAGGGCTTGCCGGTCTCGGCCAGCGAGTACAAGGTCTGTTCGGCCTGTTCGATCTGCTCGTCGGCGGGCGTCTCCGGATTGGGCGCCTCCTTGATCATGTCGCCGCCGATGCGGATCAGGTCGCGGCGCAGCGCCAGGTCATAGACGACGCGCGCATAGTCGGGAGCGTTGGCGGCGGGCGGCGCCCGATCGACCAGGTCGGCGAGGTAACGGAGGCCGCCGAACTCCTGGAACGCCGGATCCTGCTTGAACCGCTCCATCAGGATGGTGGGCTCGGCTAGCAAGCCTTGGCGGATATGGTCCTCGATCGCGTCGAACAGCCGCTGGTGGAAGGGTTCGTAGAAGTGCGAGCCGCGCAGCCGGTCGTTCAGCCGCTCGAACACGGCGTTGTCGAACATCAGCGAGCCCAGCAGCGCCTGCTCGGCCTCCAGATTGTGCGGCATCGAAGTGACGCCGCCGGCGTCCATTGGCGAAGACGAAAAGGGCATGGGGGCGAAGGCGTTCATCGATTAACGCTTTAGCCCTCTCACGCCCCTGCGTCAGACGCGGACGCCGCCTGGACCGTGGACAGATCGTCCCGCCTTGGGGACGAACCGGAATTCCTCAATCGGCGCGCGTCAGGCGCACGGATAGTCGTGCGCCATCCATTCGCGCACAGCCTGGGTCACGCTGATATTGCGACGGCTTTGCGGGACGGCGTTGAAACGGCTCAGGATGGCGTTGGGCGAGACGCTGACCTTGTCGGGCATGCAGGTCGCGGGCTGACGGCCGGCCGCCTTGGCCTGGGTCTGTTCGGCGCGGACGGTGCGAACGGCGCCCCGGAACTCGGCCATTAGGCGGCGGGTGTCCGAGCGCAGGAGAGCTGTGGGGTTCTGAGGAATGCCGTTGGCGGTCGTGAGGAATTCCTGAACCGTCATGGCGTTGGCCGCGCCGGCGAAAAGCGACATCGCCAGGACGCCGGCTGCGATCGATCTGGTCTTCATCTGGTCCCCTCCAAAGCCGCCTTTGGCTGCGCCCAGATTGAACGGCGATATGTGTCGCAACTGGGGCGAAGCGGAACGGTCAAGCTGAAGATTTGGTAATGCAAACAAAGAAAAGGGCGCTCAGAAGAGCGCCCCTGCCTGGCCGGCGATCAGCCCGACCTCACCACTTCAGGCTGAGGCGCGCATAGCCGTAGCGACCGTTGAAACCGAAGGGAGAATAGTAGGGGAAGCCCAGAACGCCATTGGAGTTCAGCGACGCCGGGACGAAGTCCGGATATTCGTCGAACACATTGTCCACGCCGATCGCCACGCCCACGCGCTCGCTCAACTGGAACCGGCCTTCCAGATCCACGACCGTCTTGGCCCCGGTGCTATAGTCGTTCGCCGCCGTCGATCCGGGTTGCAGCACGTCGCCATAGTAGGTGGCGCGAACCGTGGCGCCCCACTTGTCCCGGCTCCAGTCCGCCGACGCCGAAACCTTGGTGTCGGGCGTGCCGTCTTCGATGGTCAGAATGCGTTGGCGCGCGAACAGGGTCGGGACCGGGTTCAGCACCGAGGACGACGTCGGCACGCGGTTGACCGACACATCGTTGAAGTTGGCCGCGACGGTGAAATCGAAATCGCCGAGCGTATCGGTCGGCAGGCGATAGCGTCCAACGATGTCCACGCCTTCGGTCGAGGTCGAGACGCCGTTCAGGAAGAAGCGCGCGGCCTGGACGCCTTGCGGATCCAGCAGGCTGGCGACCTGGCCCGAGAACGTCCGGTTGATCAGCTCTGACAGAACGATCTGATCGTCGATGTCGATCTTGTAGGCGTCGACGGTCAGGTCGAACCGGCCCAGTCGCACCACCGCGCCGACCGAATAGTTGGTCGAGGTCTCAGCCTTCAGCGGACGCGCGCCAAGAGCCGTCGCGACCGCGCTGGTGGCCGGGAATGTGCCGGTTTCGACGACGGCGCCGTTCTGGATCACCGAGGCGGTGGAGGTGAAATACGACTGCTGCAACGACGGCGCACGGAAGGCGGTCGAGACCGAACCGCGCAGGGCGAAGCTGGGGGTGAAGTCATAGCGGGCCGACAGCTTGCCCGTCTGGGTGTCGCCGAAGTCGGAATAGTCCTCGAACCGCACGGCGCCCTCGACGCGCAGCTTGTCGGTCAGGGGGATTTCAATGTCGGCATAGGCGGCGAAGTTGTCGCGATCGACATCGACGGCGTTCGAGGGCTGGAAGCCGACGAAGCCCTGGGCGCCGCCGGTCAGGGCGGTGTTGGCGCCCAACGGCCCGCGGTTGTAGCTCTCGGGCTGGCCGGCCTCGATCTTGTAGTTTTCCCAGCGCTGCTCCAGGCCCCAGGCGAAGTTTAGCGGGCCGCCGGACAGACCGACCTCGAACTCACGGCTGAAGTCGGCGCCCAGCACCAGTTGGTCATAGATCAGGCTGCCGGAATCGAAGCTGGTCGGCGAAGTCGCGCCGTAGGTGGAGTTCAGCGAATCCTCGGTGCGGAAGTCCAGGGCGTTGCGGCCATAGGTCAGGCTGATGTCCGTAATCCAGCCCGCCAATTCGCCGCGCAGGCCGCCGGCCAGCGAGGCATCCTTCGAATTGATGGCGACCTTCGGCAGGAAGCCGTTCGGATAGATCGAGGCGACATTATTGACGTTGTCGGACAGCCGAGGGAAGGCGGCGCCTTCGCTGTCGCGGTCCTGATAACCGGCCCAGCCATAGGCCTCCCAACCATTGCCCAAACCCTTGCCGGCGTTGGCGAAAACGGTCCATTGCTCAACGTCCGGGTCGCCGAAGCGGGCAGTGATCGCCCCGTTCGCCGCCGCGCGGGGGTCATAGTCCGAACGATTGGTCGACTCGCGGTTCAGATACTCGGCCGACAAGGTCAGAAAGCCGTCGTCGCCCAGCGAGAACCCTTGCCAGGCCGAGGCCGTGACGGTGCCGCCATCGTTTTCGTCACGTTCGCCGCGCGCGGTTTTCACCGTGGTGAAATACTGGCCGTAGGTCACGCTGGCGCCGCCGCCGCTGGAGGCCTGCTTCAGGCGCAGGTTCACCACGCCTGCGATGGCGTCCGAGCCGTATTGCGCAGAGGCGCCATCGCGCAGCACCTCAACCCGGTCCAGAGCGCC
Organism: Brevundimonas fontaquae; assembly: GCF_017086445.1. Lineage (NCBI taxonomy): Bacteria > Pseudomonadati > Pseudomonadota > Alphaproteobacteria > Caulobacterales > Caulobacteraceae > Brevundimonas > Brevundimonas fontaquae. Next base: position 1,747,160 of record NZ_CP070968.1, read on the forward strand.
GGTCGGAATGGTGTTCAGATCGACGGCGGCCGACCCGCGCCCCACCACGCCGTTGACGTTGACCAGGGCCGACGCATGGCGACGCGTGCCGTTGACCAGCACCAACGTCTGGTCCGGCGACAGGCCGCGCAGGGTGATTGGGCGGATCGAGTCCGAGCCATCGTTGGCGGACGGCCGCTGGAAGGTCAGCGACGGCACGGCCTGGGCCAGGGCGGTGGCGAACTCGGTGGTGCCGCGCGTCTGCAACGCCTCGGACGTCACGACATCCACGGGCGCAAGGGTGTCGAGGCGCGACCGGTTCTGGACCCGCGTGCCGGTCACGACGATATCGTCCACCTGCGCCGCCTCATCGGCGACGGGTTCGGCGCTTTGAGCAAAGGCCGGGGCGGCGGTCAGCAGGGCGAAGGTCGAGACGGTGGCGAGCAGGGCCGGTGCGGCGGCTCGTTGAGAAAGAGAGCGCATTGAGAGATTTCCTAAAGTCTGTTTTTGGCGCGAGCGCGCATCGCCGCCGCTAACCGCGACGGGCTTTTCATGATCGGCTTGGGATTGGGTATGGCGTGCGGTCTCAGCCGCAACATCGCGCGATGGCGGGCGGCGTAGCCGTAAAACGGGGGGTGATCTTCATGGCCTCTCCAACCGCAAGGTCGGGGAGGTCCCGGCGGTCATGGCCATATCAGGGCGAAGGTGCGGCGGGTCAATCGACGCAGGCGGCCATGTTTTGTTGCGGCAGTCAGTAGGAAATCTATTGCCACGCAAAATGGGGCGCTCCGAAGAACGCCCCATTCGAGTGGGATATCAGTTGGCTTAGAAGTTGTAGCTCAGACGGCCGTAGAAGAAGCGGCCGTTGAAGCCGTAAGGCGAGTAGCTCGGGTAGCCCACCGAACCGGTCGCGCCGTTAATGTTTGTCGGCGTGGCTGTTGGATATTCGTCGATCAGGTTGTTCACGCCGACAGCGAGCGAGACGCCGAACGGTAGGGTGTAGCGGCCCTCCAGATCCACCAGCAGCGCGTCGCCCGTTTCGTAGTCCAGGGCGGCGTTGTTGTTGGCGACCAGAACGCTGTCGTAGCTGGTGCCCTTCAAGGTCGCACCGAAGTCGCCCAGCGACCAGTCCACGCTGGCGACAATCTTCTGTTCCGGCGTGCCTTGCTCAAACGACAGTTTGGAAGAGCGGTCGAAGAGGAAGGCGTCGGACGGGGCAATGGCGAGGTTGCTGGGAACCGCTGGCGTCTTGGTCACTTCGGTGGAGTTGAAGTTGCCCGCCAGTGTGAAATCGAACCGCCCGAAATCCTGCTGCGTCCGATAGCGCGCCACGACATCGACGCCGCTGGTCGAGGTGTCCACACCGTTCAGGAAGAACCGCGCGCCGGTCACGCCGAACGGAGCGAGCAGAGCCTGAATGGCAGCCGTGGATTGCGCCGTCTGGCTGGGCCGCGACACGCCGAGCGTCTCGGAATAGATGATCCGGTCAGCGACATCGATGCGGTAGGTGTCCACCGTCAGTTCGAAGCCTTCATGTCGGAAGACCGCGCCGAGCGAGTAGTTGGTCGAGGTCTCGGGCTCCAGCGGCTTTGAGCCCAGGGCGATCGCGATAGGATCGTCGACCCGGTACGAGCCGTTCTGCTGCAGCACCACGCCGCCCGCTGTGGCGACAAGGTTGGTGGCGATGTAGCTGAAGTACTGTTGCTGAAGGGCTGGCGATTTGAAGCCCGTCGAAATGGCGCCACGCAGGGCGAAGGCCTCGGTGAAGTCGTAGCGTCCCGAAATCTTGCCCGTGAACTGATCGCCGAAATCGGAATAGTCCTCGTAGCGCCCGGCCAGACCGACACTGAACTGTTCGGAGAATTTGCCCTCCAGGTCGATGTAAGCGCTGATGTTGTTGCGATCGACATCGACCGCATTAGATGGCGCAAAGCCAGGGAAGCCCTGCGATCCGGCGCCGCCGGCCGTGACGGGGCCCTTGTTGTAGGATGTCGGCTCGCCTGCGGTGACGTTGAAGTCCTCGCGTCGGTATTCGACTCCCAAGGCGACGTTGAGCGGTTCATACAGGTTCGCTTCGATCTGTTTCACCGCATCCACGCCGATGGTCAGTTGACCGTAGCTGAGGCCGCCGGCGTCGAACTGGGTCTGGGAGGCGGCGCCATAGGAGGCGTTCAGGGAGTTCAGGACGCGATAGTCCAACTCGTTTCGGCCGTACCCGATTGAGATGTCCCAGTCGAAGCCGGCGGCGGGGCCTTTCAGGCCGCCGTAGATATTGTAGTCGTCGATGTCGGCGGCGATGATCGGCAAGAAGCCATTGGGATAGATGGCGGTGACGTTGTTGGAGTTGTTGAAAGCGCGGGCCGTCGCCGCAGCCTCGGACTTGCGCTTTTGATAGCCGCCGAAGGCGTAGGCTTCCCATTCGCCGCCAAGCGGTTTGCCGGCGTTGAAATAGCCGGTGTAGGCTTCTGTATAGGGATCGCCGAAGCGACCGATGACGGTGGTCGCACTGCCTCCGTTGACGGCGGTGGTCGCCGCGTAGTCGGAGCGATTGGTGGGCTGGCGTTTCTGGACTTCGCCCGAAAGGGTCAGGAAGCCGTCGCCAAACAGGGGCAGGCCGATCCAGCCGGCGAGCGAGGTCTGTTCGCCGTCGCGGCGGCTGTGCTCGCCGCGCGCGGTCGTGAAATCGGTGTCGTAGATACCGTAGTTGGCGGTGATGCCGCCGCCGGTCGACGCCTGGCGCAGACGCAGATTGATGACACCGGCGATGGCGTCGGCGCCGTACTGCGCCGAAGCGCCGTCACGCAGGACTTCGACCGAGCCAAGGCTGATCGAAGGAATCGTATTCAGATCGAAGGCTGTGGAGCCACGGCCAAGCGCGCCGTTGACGTTAACCAGGGCGCCGACATGGCCGCGCTGACCGTTGATCAGGACAAGGGTCTGGTCAGGAGCAAGACCGCGCAGGGTTGCCGGACGAACGTGATCCGAGCCGTCGGAAATGGCGGGACGAGGGAAGTTGATGGAGGGGGCGGTGGCGGCGAGGGCGGCGGCCAATTCTGTGCCGGTGCCCTGTTTCGCCAGAGTTTCGCCGGTGATGACATCGACGGGCGCGACGCTGTCGAGCCGGCTGCGACCGACGGTGCGCGTGCCGGTGACGACGATCTCATCGACATCGGTGGCTTCGCTTGGCGGAGGAGTGGTCTGGGCGAACGCCGATGAGGCGATGAAGAGCGCGCTGGTGGAGGCAAAGGCCAACAGGGCCTGACGACCGTATCCGATTTTCATTGATAGTCCCCGACGATGCACGACAGCCCTCTGTGTCGGCGCTCGGCAGGCCGTCATGCCGTCGCCCTCGGTCGGCGTCTCGAAAAGCGCAATAATCTTGCGCGTATAATCGAAACGCAGGCCTCAATTGCAGGCTGTGACCGCAATGTGACGACGTCAAGCAAGCTTAATGTCTAGACATCCATTTGAGAGATCAATGATCTGGGTTTGTTGTAATCTTGTCATAGGTCAAGGTGACGATCGGCCGTGCGGTGGATGCCGTTCACGCGCAGCAAAAAGGGCGCGTCCCTTGCGAGACGCGCCCTTGATGTCGTTTGGGATCCGGTCGGATCAGGCTTCGTCGCCGAAGCCTTCTTGTTGACCGGCGCCGCCTTCGATCAGTTCCTGGGCCGATTGCTCGGCGGCCTGGCGCTCATCGTCGAACTGGCTGCGGATCACGTCCTCGCCCTTGGCTTGGCGCTCGGCCTCGTCCATCGAGCGGGCGATGTTGATCTTGACCGTGGCGCGGACCTCGGCGTGCAGGCGAACCGGCACTTCGTGGACGCCCAGGCTCTTGATCGCCGTGTTCAGGACGACCTGCGAGCGCTCGACCTTGCCGCCTTCGGCCTGGATGGCCTCGGCGACGTCGCGACCGGCGACCGAACCGTACAGGTGACCGGTTTCACCGGCCTGTCGGATCATGACGTAGGTCTGGCCGTCGATCTTGTCGGCGACCTTCTGTGCATCGGCCTTGTTCTTCTCGTTGCGCTGCTCGATGGCGGCGCGGTCGAGTTCGAACGCCTTCAGGTTGGCGGCGGTGGCCCGGCGGGCCTTGTCGCGCGGCAGAAGGAAGTTACGGGCGAAGCCGTCCTTGACGGACACGACGTCGCCGATGGCGCCGAGATTCTCGACGCGTTCAAGCAGAACGACCTTCATCTCACTTCACCACGTAAGGCAGGAGGGCCAGATAGCGAGCGCGCTTGATGGCCTTGGCCAGTTCACGCTGCTTCTTCTGGGAGACGGCGGTGATGCGCGAAGGCACGATCTTGCCGCGTTCGGAGACGTAACGCTGCAGCAGCTTGACGTCCTTGTAGTCGATCTTCGGCGCATTGGCGCCCGAGAACGGGCAGACCTTGCGGCGACGATAGAAGGGGCGGCGGCCGGCGGCGCCGGAGCCCGCCGGTGCGCCCGGGGTCGGGGCGGTGGTATCGGTCATGTTCCGGGTTCCTTATTCGGCGTCGGCGGCGGCGTCGTCGCGCGGGGTGCGCTCGCGCTCACGCTCGCGTTCACGCTCGCGGCGGGCCAGCAGCGGCGACAGTTCCAGGTCGAGTTCCTCGACGCGAACGGTCAGCCAGCGCAGCACGTCTTCGTTGATCGACAGCTGACGCTCGACTTCGGCCATGGCGGCCGGAGGGGCGTCGACGGCCAGCAGCGAATAGTGAGCCTTGCGGTTCTTCTTCACGCGGTAGGTCAGGTTGCGCAGACCCCAGTATTCGATCTTTGCGACCGAGCCGCCACCGGCGACGATCAGATCCTTGATGGTGTCATTTAGCGCTTCGGCCTGTTGCGCCGAGATATCCTGGCGCGTCATGACCGTGTGCTCGTAAAGAGCCATGCGGTAGTCTCCCTTGTGGGCGTCGGCGCGGAAACGACCGGGTAAGTCGGTCTCCACGATGGCTCCTGGCGCGGCGGTCGGACCGAACGTCCAACCCTTTGGTGCTCCGCGACAGGACCGAAGCCCTGGAAAGGCGGGGCCTATAGGCGAAAAGGGACGAGGAAGCAAGGATGGCGGCAGACGCTTGTGGCGCCCCTCGACCCCGCCTAAACCAGCCCCATGCCGAAGCTGACGTCCGCGGTCGATCCGCAAAGCCAAAAATACATGTCCCTGCACGCGCACAACAGCGCCCTGGTCGCCGAGTTGCGCAACCATGTGGCCAAGGCCGCGCGCGGCGGGTCCGACAAGTCGCGCGACCGTCACGTCGCTCGCGGCAAACTGTTGCCGCGCGACCGCGTCGAGCGCCTGCTGGATCCCGGCTCGCCCTTCCTGGAGATCGGGCAACTGGCTGCGCACGACATGTATGACGGCGAGGCCCCGGCGGCGGGCGTCATCGCCGGCATCGGCCGCGTTTCGGGCCGCGAGGTCATGATCGTCTGCAACGACCCGACGGTGAAGGGCGGCGCCTATTTCCCCATGACGGTGAAGAAGCACCTGCGCGCCCAGGAAATCGCCGAGCAGAACCGCCTGCCGTGCGTCTATCTGGTCGATAGCGGCGGGGCCAATCTGCCGCACCAGGCCGAGGTGTTTCCCGACCGCGACCATTTCGGCCGCATCTTCTTCAATCAGGCCCGGATGAGCGCCAAGGGCATCGCCCAGATCGCCTGCGTCATGGGCCTGTCCACCGCCGGCGGGGCCTATGTGCCGGCCATGTCGGACGAGACGATCATCGTCAGGAACCAGGGGGCAATCTTCCTGGCCGGCCCGCCGCTGGTGAAGGCGGCGACGGGCGAGGTCATCTCGGCGGAGGAGCTGGGCGGGGCCGAGACCCACGGCCGTCGCTCCGGCGTGGTCGACCATGTCGCCGAGAATGATGAGCATGCGCTGGAGATCGTGCGCTCGATCGTCGCCAATCTGAACACGACCAAGGCCGTCGAGATGGATGTGCGCGAACCGCGCGCCCCCGCCTTCGACGCGGAGGAGCTGTACGGCCTGATCCCAGACGACGTGCGCGCCCCCTATGATGTGCGCGAGGTCATCTCTCGGCTGGTGGACGGGTCGGAGTTCGACGAGTTCAAGAGCCTGTACGGCTCGACCCTGGTGTGCGGCTTCGCCCGCATCTGGGGCTATCCGGTCGCCATCCTGGCCAACAACGGCGTCATCTTTTCCGAGAGCGCCCAGAAGGGCGCGCACTTCATCGAACTGGCTTGCAAGCGCAAGATTCCGCTGCTGTTCTTGCAGAACATCTCGGGCTTCATGGTCGGCGGCAAATATGAGGCGGGCGGCATCGCCAAGGACGGCGCCAAGCTGGTGACAGCCGTGGCCTCTGCCGAAGTGCCCAAGTTCACTGTCCTGATCGGCGGCAGTTTCGGCGCGGGGAACTATGGCATGTGCGGCCGGGCCTATTCGCCGCGCTTCCTGTTCACTTGGCCCAACAGCCGGATCGGGGTGATGGGCGGCGAGCAGGCCGCCAGCGTGCTGGCCACCGTGCACCGCGACGCCGAGACCTGGAGCGCAGACGACGCCGAGGCCTTCAAGGCGCCGATCCGTCAAAAGTACGAGGACGAAGGCAATCCCTATTACGCCACCGCCCGCCTGTGGGACGACGGCGTCATCGACCCGGCCCAGACCCGCGATGTGCTGGGCCTAGCCATCAGCGCCAGCCTGAACGCCCCCATCCCGGAGACGACGTTCGGCCTGTTCCGGATGTAACCTATTGGTCCGCGCCTCGTTGTGAGCGGACACGCAGTTTGGAGACCCCCATGGCCGATCAACCGACCGAAGCCGACCTCAACGCCCTGGACGTCACCGACGCCGAGGCGGCCGAGATCAACAGCATCGCCCAGCCGCTGGTGCCCGATGCCGCGCCGGACGCCGACGACGATCTGGTGCAGATCGATTCGACCACCGACGGGGTCGTCTTCGTCACCATCAACCGGCCGGCCAAGAAGAACGCCTTCGACGCCGCGACCATCGCAGCCCTGCATGAGGCGTTCGAAACGCTGCATGGCGCGGACCGGGTGCGGGCCGTCTTCATTCGGGGGGCGGGCGGCACCTTCAGCGCCGGGGCCGATCTGAACTGGATGCGCGACGCCGCCGGCTGGTCCGAGAGCGACAACCGCGACGACGCCATGGGCCTGGCGAAAATGCTGAAGGCCCTGCACGACATTCCCGCCCTGACGGTGGCGGTGGTCGAGGGCAACGCCATGGGCGGCGGAGCGGGCATCGTCGCCGCCTGCGACATGGCCGTGGCGGTCGAGGGGGCGCGCTTCGCCTTCTCCGAAGTCAAGCTGGGTCTGATCCCGGCGACCATCGCCCCCTATGTGATCGAGGCCGTCGGCGCGCGCCGCGCCCGCCAGCTGTTCCTGACCGCCAACGCCTTCGACGCCGACTACGCCGCCCATGCCGGCCTGATCGACCTGGTCCTGCCCGAAGGATCGGTGGACGAATTCATCTCGATGCTGAGCGACAGCCTGACCAACAATGCGCCGGGTGCGATGGGCGAGGCCAAGCGTTTGGTCAACGACATCGCCCACCACAAGATCGACAACGGTCTGATGGACGAAACCGCCAAACGCATCGCCCGCGCCCGCGTGTCGGATGAAGGTCGCGAGGGCGTCGCCGCCTTCCTGGAAAAGCGCAAGGCCAGCTGGACGGTCTGATTGCGCTGATCGGCCGCCGGAAACGGCGGCCGACTTCAGGCGTAGTTGAAGCTGATCGAAATCCGGTCGGCCTTGGCCAGGTTGGTCGGCACCTCGTGCCGCAGCCAGCTTTCCCACATCAGCACCGTGCCTGCCTGGGGCTGAAGATAGACGAACGGCCGCTCGGCCTCGGTCGCGTCATCGGTCACCGACGGGCGGGCCATCATGAAGGGCAGGCGGGGGTCTTCCAGCTTTAGCGATGAGGCGCCGTCTGGCACGTCGATATAGACGGTGCCCGACAGGAAGGCGTGCGGGTGGATGTGACCTGTATGACCGCCTCCGGGCTTCAGGATGTTGACCCACAGATTGTCGAGGCGGGGTTTGCGCGCCAGGTCGAAGTTCAGCGCCTTGGCGTAGGCGACGGCATGGCGATCCAGATGGCGCTTCAGCTCCGCGAACTCGGGGAACCGCTGGGGCAGGTCGTTCAGCGATCCGTAGGAGGTGTAGCCGCGATAGGCGTTGGCCTTGCACCACCGGCGGCCGGCCTCGTCCTCCTCGGCCATCATCCGGATGACGTCGATCAGCTGTGCGTTGAAGTCGGGCCAGCCACGCCCTTCGGCGAGGGAGGCTTCATAAACCTGGGTGACGAAGAGGGGGCGCAGGGACATGGGAGGGGCTTAACGCCTGCCGCGTCGCGTGAGAAGGGTCGTGCTCTGCCTCTCGCCTGATGCGCACGATCCGGCTAAGACCGCTTCATGTTCAAGTCCGTCCTTGTCGCCAATCGCGGCGAAATCGCCTGCCGTGTCTTCCGCACCGCCAAGCGGATGGGGATTCGCGCCATCGCCGTCTATTCCGAGGCGGACGCCAACGCCCTGCATGTGCGCGAGGCCGACGAGGCGGTGCTGATCGGTCCGGCGCCGGCGCGCGAATCCTATCTGGACGGCGTCAAGGTGCTGGCGGCGGCCAAGGCGACCGGCGCAGAGGCGATCCACCCCGGGTATGGCTTCCTGAGCGAGAACGCTGACTTCGCCGAGGCCGTCGCGGCGGCGGGCCTGATCTGGATCGGACCGGACCCGTCTTCCATTCGCGCCATGGGTCTCAAGGACGCGGCCAAGGAACTGATGATTCAGGCCGGGGTGCCGGTGACGCCGGGCTATCAGGGTGCCGACCAGTCGGAGGAAACCCTGACGGCCGAGGCGGCGCGGATCGGCTATCCGGTGCTGATCAAGGCGGTCGCGGGTGGCGGCGGCAAGGGGATGAAACGGGTCGATGATCCGGCCGATTTCGCCGCCGGTCTGGCCAGCGCCAAGCGCGAGGGGGCTGCGGCCTTCGGCGACGATCGGGTGCTGATCGAACGCTACATCACCCGCCCACGCCACATCGAGGTGCAGGTGTTCGGCGACAAGCACGGCGAGGTCGTCCACCTTTATGAGCGCGACTGTTCGCTGCAACGCCGCCACCAGAAGGTGATCGAAGAGGCGCCCGCGCCGGGCATGAGCGAGGCCGTGCGCGCCGCCGTGACCGGGGCCGCGATCAAGGCGGCCCGGGCGGTCAACTACGTCGGGGCCGGGACCATCGAGTTCATCGCCGACGCCTCGGACGGGCTGAAGGCGGACGGCGTCTGGTTCATGGAGATGAACACCCGGCTGCAGGTCGAGCATCCCGTGACCGAGAGCGTGACGGGCGTCGATCTGGTCGAGTGGCAGTTCCGCGTGGCGGCGGGCGAGCCGCTGCCGCTGAAGCAGGATCAGATCAGGCTGAACGGCTGGGCCATGGAGGCGCGCCTCTATGCCGAGGATCCGGCGAACGGCTTCCTGCCGTCCATCGGCCGGCTGGAGCATTTCGTCATGCCCGACGGCATCCGCGTCGACACCGGCGTGGAGCAGGGCGGCGAGGTCAGCCAGTTCTATGATCCGATGATCGCCAAGCTGATCGTGCATGAGAACACGCGCGAGGCTGCGGCGGCGCGGCTGGCCGAGGCGGCGGGCGAGGTCGAGGTCTGGCCAGTCAAGGCCAACGCCGGCTTCCTGAAACGCTGTCTGGAGCATCCGCGTTTCGTCGCGGGTGACGTGGACACCGGATTCATCGCGGCGGAGGAGGCGGCGTTGCAGCCGCAGCCGTCCGACGAAGTAACGCTGGCGGCCCTGACCCTGATTGCGGAAGCGGCGGCGGATACGATCGAGGCGCGTTCGGACCGGTTCAGCCCTTGGGGCGGCCAGACGGGCCTGTCCTACGGCGTGCGCCTGAATGCGCCGGCGCAGACAATCGTCTGGGCCCACGTCGACGGTCAGGGCGTGTCCGCTGCGGTGACGCCGGTCGAAACGGGCTGGCGCGGTTCGCAGGGCGAACTGGCCCACGTCGGGTTCGATCAGGTCCAGGCCGGGGATCGCCTGTTCGGCTATCAGGCCGTCGACGACGGTTTCGTCCTGTTCGTCGATGGCGAGGCGCGTCGCGTCACGCCCTATCGCGCCGCCGTGGGGTCGGGCGCGGGCGCGGTGTCGGATGGTTCGCTGCGCGCGCCCATGCCTGGCAAGATCGTCGCGACGCCGGTCAAGGCCGGCAACGCCGTCACCAAGGGGCAGCCGGTCGTGGTGCTGGAAGCCATGAAGATGGAACACGCCCTGACCGCGCCGTTCGACGGGGTGGTGGAAAGCGTCTCAGCCCTGGGCGATCAGGTCGTGGAGGCGGCCGTGCTGGCGGTGGTGAAGGCGAACTAAAGCCCCACGCCACCGATGGGGCGGGTGAAGACGGTGTCGCCGAAGGTGGCGATCAGCGCCAGGGCCGGCCTCATGACGCCTGTTTCCCGGATGCTGTCGGACCAGGCCTCGTGCGTGGCCTTGCTCATCCACACCTCGGTGACCCACAGGGTGTCGGCGTCATTCGGATCGTGCGCAACCACGTAGCTGTGACAGCCTGGACGCCTCATGTTCGGGTCCATCAGGCACAGCCCAAGTTCGTCGCGACGACCAGGATGGGCCGACAGCCGGGTAATCAATCCGTACATACTGGTCTCTGGCTGCGCCGGGAGGGGAGAGCGCGCTACCATCCCTAGCGGGCTGTTCATTAAGAATCTGGCTAATGTGCCTAAGGGGCACTACGTGGGCGCCATGCCGCTTCACATGATCAAGCTGGGCGTCGGGGTGCCGGACGTCGAATGGCTGGAGGCCCGCGCCGCCCGGGGCGGGGCGCTCGTCGTCCACACACGCATGACGCCGAAACGGGCGACCGAGATCGAGGACGGCGGCTCGCTTTACTGGGTGGTGAAGGGGACGATCGTCTGTCGTCAGCCGGTGCTGGACATCGCCACCTTGGGCGAGGGCAAGCAGAGCCGCTGCGAGATCACGCTCGAACCCAAGGTGATCCGCACCGCGCCCATGGCCCGGCGACCGTTCCAGGGCTGGCGCTATTTCGAACCCAAGGATGCGCCGGTCGACCTGACCGACCTTGACGCCGGCGAGGCCCCGGAGGAACTGGTGCGTCAGCTTCGCGAACTGGGCGCCTGGTAGGCCAAGCCCTCAAAGTTTTTGGGAGTTGACCCCGGCGGGTCGGCGTGGCCTGTGCCGCGTCCGATGATCGCGCTCAGCCCCCAGACCCGTACCGCCTTCCGCGACCTGCTGAACCTGGCATGGCCGGTGATCCTAGCGCGCATCGGGATCATGACCATGGGGCTGACCGACGCCATCGTCGTCGGCAACTATTCCAGCCAGGAACTGGCGTTCCATTCGTTGGCCTGGGCGCCGACGTCGATCGTGGTGACGACAGCAGTGGGCTTGATGCTGGGCGTTCAGGTGATGACGGCGCGGATGCTGGGCGAGGGGCGTCGGCACGCTGTCGGCTCGGTGCTGCGTCGCGGCCTGACCTATTCGTTGCAGATCGGCGTGGTGTCGATGATCGCCCTGATCGCCATTGGCCCGTGGGGACTGGGCAAGCTGGGGCTGGAGGACGGTCTGGCGGAGGGCGCGGGGCCTGCCCTGGTGGTGTTCGCCCTGTCCATGCCCTTCTATCTGATCTCGGTGACGGGCCAATTCTTCCTAGAGGCTCTGGGCCGGCCCAAGCCCGGCATGGTCGCCATGTGGGTGGCGAACGGGGTCAATCTGGCGCTGAACATCGTGCTGGTGCCGGACCTTCTGGGCTTCGGCTTCGACGGCGCCTTCGCCTCGGCCTGGGCGACGTTCGGGGCGCGGGCGGCGCTGGCGATCTTTCTGGTGATCTACATCCTGCGTCTGCCCGAGGCGCGGGCGTTGGGCATCTTCGACAAGCCCGAGCGCGATCCCAAGGCCGCGCGCGAGCAGGTCAAGGTCGGCCTGGGCGCCGGGGCCTCCTACTTCATCGAGGTCGGGGCCTTTTCGGGCTTCACCTTCTTCGCCGGTCAGATCGGCACGGCGGAGACGGCGGCCTGGGCGGTGGTGCTGAACGTCTCGGCGATCGTCTTCATGCTGCCGATGGGGCTTTCGTCGGCGACGGCGGTGCTGGTGGGCCGCAGCTATGGGGCCGGCGACGGGCGAGGGGTGATGCGCGCCGGGCTGGTGGGGCTGGGCGTCGTGACGGCCCTGACATTGGTGGTCGCCCTGCTGGTCTGGCCCAGCGCCCATCTGATTGTCGGCGCCTATAATCGCGATCCGGCCCTGCTGGCCATCGCGGCGCCGGCGCTGGTGCTGGCGACGCTGTTCTTCGTCGCGGACGGCATTCAGGTCGTGGCGGCCCAGGCCAACCGCGCGGCGGGCGATGTCTGGTGGCCTACGATCATGCATTTCGCCGCCTACGGCGCGGTGATGATGCCGCTGGGCTGGGTTTTGGCGCACCAGATGGGCGTCAACGGCCTGGTCTGGGCGGTGGTGATCGCCAGCCTGGCGTCCTCGACCCTGCTGACGGGGCGTTTCATCCGTATTGCGCGCCGTCTTCCGCAAGGCGTTTGAGGAAACCGCGCCGCCGCTCTATATCCCTGCGCTTCCCCGAACACCTGGACGATCATGGCCCGCATCCTCATCACCTCGGCGCTGCCCTACATCAATGGCATCAAGCACCTGGGGAATCTGGCGGGCTCGATGTTGCCGGCCGACGTCTGGGCGCGGTTCAAGCGGGCGCAGGGTCATGAGGTCCTCTATATCTGCGCCACCGACGAGCACGGCACCCCGGCCGAGCTGGCCGCCGCCGCCGCCGGCCAGGACGTGCGGACCTATTGCGACGAGCAGCACGAGATCCAGAAGGCCGCCGGCCAGGCGTTCGGCCTCAGCTACGACTGGTTCGGCCGGTCGTCGAACCCGCAGAACCATCGGTTGACCCAGCATTTCGCCGAGGCGCTGGAGAAGAACGGCCTGATCGAGGAGCGGGTGGATCGGATGATCTATTCGATCGACGACGCCCGCTTCCTGCCCGACCGCTATGTCGAGGGAACCTGCCCCCACTGCGGCCATGTCGGCGCGCGCGGTGATCAGTGCGACAACTGCGGACGCCTGCTGGACCCGACCGACCTGATCGATCCCTATTCGTCGGTGTCGGGCTCCAAGAACCTGGAGGTGCGCGACACGCGTCACCTCTATCTGCTTCAGACCAAGATCGAGCCGGAGATCCGCGCCTGGGTCGACGGCAAGACGGGCTGGCAACAGCTGGCTAAGTCCATCGCCTATAAACATCTGGACGAGGGACTGATCGATCGGGGCATCACCCGCGACCTGGCCTGGGGCGTGCCGGTGACAAAGGATGGCTTCCCGCGCCCGGGCATGGAGGACAAGGTCTTCTACGTCTGGTTCGACGCCCCCATCGAATACATCGCCGCGACCGAGGAATGGGCCGAGGCGACGGGCGGATCGTGGCGTGACTGGTGGCGTCTGGACGAGGGGGCGGAGGACGTTCGCTATGTCCAGTTCATGGGCAAAGACAACGTGGCCTTCCACACCGTCAGCTTCCCCGCGACCATCATCGGCTCGGGCGAGCCGTGGAAGACGGTGGACCAGCTGAAGGCCTTCAACTGGCTGAATTGGTACGGCGGCAAGTTCTCGACCAGCCAGAAGCGCGGCGTGTTCATGGATCAGGCGTTGGAACTGCTCCCGGCCGACTACTGGCGCTGGCGCCTGACGGCCTATGGGCCGGAGCACGCGGATTCGGCCTTCACCTGGGAGGATTTCCAGGCCTCGACCAACAAGGACCTGGCCGATGTGCTGGGGAACTTCGTCAACCGCATCGTCAAGTTCGCCGAATCCAAATTCGACGGCGTGGTGCCCGAGGGCGGCGAGGGCGGGCCGGTCGAAATCCAGCTGGAAGCCGACATCAAGGCCGCCGTCGCCGAGGCGACCGAACAGCTGGAGGCCATGGAGTTCAGAAAGGCCGCCGTCGCCATCCGCGCCGCCTGGGTGTTAGGCAACGAGTATCTGCAGGTCGCGGCGCCCTGGACGGCGCTGAAGACCGATCGCGACCGCGCGGCGGTCGGGGTGCGGACGGGTCTGAATCTGGTCGCTCTGTTCGCGCGCCTGGCCGCGCCGATCCTGCCCTTCACCGCGCCCAGGATCGCGGCGTCGGTTGGGGTCGACGACCTGAGTTGGCCTGGCGCCGACGAGGATCTGCTGAACCGTCTGCCGGTCGGCGGCAAGGTCGAAGCTCAGGGCGTCTTGTTCGCCAAGATCGAGGACGCCCAGGTCGCGGAATGGTCCGAACGCTTCGGCGGCGCGGACGCCTGATCCACCCCACGTGTGTGGCAAAGAAAAAGCCGCGCTCGGGATCGAGCGCGGCTTTTATCTACGCGGCCTTTGATCAGTCCTGTTCGGCGAACACGACGGGAAGCCCCGCCGCGTTCCAGGCCTGGATGCCGCCGGTCAGGTTGAACAGCGGCTGGCCATCGGGGCCCGTCGGGCCGACGAAGGCGCAGACTTGATGGCTACGGCCGCCCTTCAGGCATTGGACGATGATCTTCTTGTCGGCCGGAAGGTCCAGCGCCTCCCAGGCGGCGGGCATTTGGCTGAGCGGGGCCAGGATCGCGCCGTCGATACGGGCGGCGGCGAACTCGTCCGGCTCGCGCACATCGATCAGCACCGCTTCGCCGGCCTGCAGCCAGACGGCGGCTTCTTCGACTGTGACGGTGGCGACCGTCATGGCGCGACCGTCGGTTCGGCGGGGGCCGGCGTCGGGCTGTCCTCGGTGCGCTTCTGGCCCAGGTGTTTGGCCGCTTCCTCGGGACCGATCTCAAGGAAGGCGGGGGCCGAGGCGTTGAATTCGTCCATATGGCCGGTGCGAACCACCACTTGACGGGCGCCGTCCCAGATCATGTGCAGGGCGACATAAAGGACGACGACCAGACCGATGTAGCCGATCCAGCTGAAGCGGTGCAGAAGCTTGGCGATATAGGTGGCGGCGACGCCCATCAGGGCGATCGACAGGACCAGGCCGAAGACCATGATCCAGGGATGTTCGTGCGCGGCGCCGGCGACGGCCAACACATTGTCCAGCGACATGGTGATGTCGGCGACCATAATCTGAAGCAGGGCGGCGCCGAAGCTCTTGCGCTTCAGGCCCAGTTCCTCGGGCGACGGACCAGAGCCGTGCTCGATGCTCATGGCCAGTTCGAGTTCCTTTTCGGCCTCGGCCTGGTCGTGCGTCGCCTGCTCGCGCAGTTCGCGCCACATCTTCCAGCACACCCACAGCAGCAGAAGGCCGCCGGCCAGCAACAGGCCGACCAGAGCCAGCAGTTGCACGGTGATCAGCGCAAAGCCGATTCGCATGACGACGGCGGCGGCCAGGCCGATCAGAATGGCCTTCTTGCGCTGGTCCTGGGGCAGGGCGGCGGCGGCCAGGCCCACGGCGACGGCGTTGTCGCCGGCCAGGACCAGATCCATCAGCAGGACCTGGCCCAGGGCCGTGGCCTGGCTGGCGAGTTCGGGAGACGAGAGGAATTCCATTTCCGCTCCTTAGCCTCGGTGCGGCGTTCTGTCAGCCGCGTTGCGCGCGCGCCGCTTCATAAAGCGCGACCGCCGCCGCATTGGACACGTTCAGGCTCTCGAATCCGCCCGGCATGGGGATCTTGGCCAGAACATCGCAGTGTTCAGCGACCAGACGACGGATGCCGTCGCCTTCGGACCCCATGACCAGAATGGTCGGCTGATGATCCAGCGCTTCTTCCAGCGTCTGTTCGCCCGTTCCATCCAATCCGACCGCGCGCCAGCCCAGATCGGCCAGACGCTCCAGCGCACGTGACAGATTCGTGACGCGCGCATGGGGCAGGCGTTCGGTGGCGCCGACGGCCGCCTTGGCCAGGGCGCCGGCCAGGGCCGGGGCATGACGGTCCTGAACGATGATTCCCCGCGCGCCGAAGGCCAGGGCCGATCGGAAGATGGCGCCGACGTTCTGGGGGTCGGTCAGCTGATCAAGCATGACGATGACGCCCTCAGCCGGATCGGCCAGCTCTTCCAGCGACACGCCCTCCAGCGGTCGGACCTTGAAGGCCAGTCCCTGATGTACGGCGCCGGGGGGTAGCATCCGGGTCAGGGCCTGGATTTCGACCACCTCGATCTTGTGGCCGTTTGCGAGAGCGTTGTTCTCGATCTCGGCGGCGCGCTCGGCTGTGGCCAGCAGACGCCCCATGCCGCGACGGGCGGGATTCGCCAGAGCGGCCAGAACCGGGTGGCGGCCCCACAGAAAATTATCGGCGTCCGACTTGCCCCGATCGGGCGAACGGGGCTGACGAGCAGTTTCCTCGCGCCGGCCAAACCCTTGCGCGGCGGGCTTTTGGCCTTTGTCGCGAGGGCCGTCGGGACGGTTTCCGAAGACCGGTTTTTTACCGCTTTTACGGTCGTTGCGTTCTGATTTCGACGACACTATAAGACGCCCTCCGATTTGGAGCCCCAAGGGCTTTCGGGTCTGGGCGCCCCCTCTATCCTAGAGGAGGCGACAAGCCGAAGGCTTTTGTTTCGTCCCGCTTCTTTATGGGCGGAAACGAGGGGTCCGACGGTTCGATAAGGCGCGCTGGGGGAATGTCCCGAGTGGCAAAGGGGGGGGACTGTAAATCCCCTGCGTAAGCTTCGAAGGTTCGAGTCCTTCTTCCCCCACCACGCGCCTTGACGGATACGACGGATCAGGACGACGGAGAGGAACCGGCTGCGGCGTTCCGAAAGAACTTCCGCAGTCTCCGCGCGGGTATAGCACAATGGTAGTGCAGCAGCCTTCCAAGCTGAGGATGTCGGTTCGATCCCGTCTACCCGCTCCAGGTTTTTAAAAGATCAGCATCGCGCCCCTCCGCTGACGGACCCGGGCCATCAGGAGTTTGGCCATGGCCAAGGAAAAGTTCGAACGGACGAAGCCGCACTGCAACATCGGCACGATTGGTCACGTTGACCACGGCAAGACGACGTTGACGGCTGCGATCACGATGACGCTGGCGAAGGCCGGCGGCGCGAAGGCGATGAACTACGCCGACATCGACGCTGCGCCGGAAGAGAAGGCTCGCGGCATCACGATCAACACCGCGCACGTGGAATATGAGACTGCCAACCGTCACTACGCCCACGTCGACTGCCCCGGCCACGCCGACTATGTGAAGAACATGATCACCGGCGCCGCGCAGATGGACGGCGCGATCCTGGTGGTGTCGGCTGCTGACGGCCCGATGCCGCAGACCCGCGAGCACATCCTGCTGGCTCGTCAGGTCGGCGTGCCGGCCCTGGTGGTCTTCATGAACAAGGTCGACCTGGTCGACGACGAAGAGCTGCTCGAGCTGGTCGAGATGGAAGTGCGCGAGCTGCTGAGCTCGTACCAGTTCCCCGGCGACGACATTCCGATCACCAAGGGTTCGGCCAAGGCCGCGACCGACGGCGTGAACCCGGAAATCGGCGAACAGCGCGTTCTGGCCCTGATGGAAACCGTCGACGCCTACATCCCGCAGCCGGAGCGTCCGGTCGACCTGCCGTTCCTGATGCCGGTCGAAGACGTGTTCTCGATCTCGGGCCGTGGCACCGTGGTCACGGGCCGCGTCGAGAAGGGCATCATCAAGGTTGGTGAGGAAGTCGAGATCGTCGGCATCCGTCCGGTCCAGAAGACGACCTGCACGGGCGTGGAAATGTTCCGCAAGCTGCTGGACCAAGGTCAAGCGGGCGACAACGTCGGCGTGCTGCTGCGCGGCACGAAGCGTGAAGACGTCGAGCGCGGCCAAGTGCTGTGCAAGCCGGGCTCCATCACCCCGCACACCAAGTTCCTGGCCGAAGCCTACATCCTGACCAAGGAAGAAGGCGGTCGTCACACCCCGTTCTTCACGAACTATCGCCCGCAGTTCTACTTCCGCACGACGGACGTGACCGGCATCGTTCAGCTGAAGGAAGGCGTCGAGATGATCATGCCGGGCGACAACGCCGAGCTGAACGTCGAGCTGATCACCCCGATCGCGATGGACCAGGGCCTGCGCTTCGCCATCCGTGAAGGCGGCCGCACCGTCGGCGCCGGCGTCGTGGCCAAGATCATCGCCTAAGCGAAACGGCCTCAAGCCGCGCGCCTCCGCGAGGCGCGCATCGGCCGAACAACAGAGTAGCGTAACAGAGCGGCCCCCGGAGCAATCCGGGGGCCGTTTTGCTGTGCGGGCGACCACAGGCGTCCGCAACGGGGCTCCCGTTCAGGCGTTAGGGTCGTCTGCCCAACAGCCAAGGTTGACGATGCGTCTGATCTCGTTGCTTGCGTGCCTTGTCGCCCTGTCGGCCTGCGCCACCCATCCCGGCAAGGTCGATCAGGTCCGGTTCGCCAAGGACGCCGAGCCGGTGTTGGCGACGACCGAAGCCGGGACGGTGCGCGGCGTCGAGGGGGCGGGGACGCGAGCGTTTCTCGGCGTGCCGTTCGCGGCGCCGCCCGTCGGCGATCTGCGCTGGCGCGCGCCGCAGCCGGTCCAGGCTTGGCAGGGCGTTCGGGATGCGACGCGGATTGGTTCGGACTGCACCCAGGCGATCGGGCGACGTTCGATCCTGGGCGGCGGCGGCGGGATCGTCGTCGGGTCCGAGGACTGTCTGTATCTGAACATCTATGCGCCGGGCGGGGAGGCGGCCGAGGCGCGACCCGTGATGGTCTATATCCCGGGCGGCGCCTTCACCGTGGGGGCGGGCGCCAACTACGATCCCTCGAAACTGGCGCGCGAGCAGGGGCGGGTGGTCGTGACGATGAACTATCGGCTCGGCGCGCTGGGCTGGCTGGCGCATCCCGGGTTTCAGGCGACCGGCGAAGGCTTCGGCGGCAACTTCGGCCTTATGGATCAGCAGGCGGCGCTGAAATGGGTGCATCGGAACATTGCGGCCTTCGGCGGCGATTCAGGCGACGTCACCCTGTTCGCCGAGAGCGCGGGCGCGTGGACGGCCTGTTACCTCATGGCGTCGCCGCAGTCGGAGGGGCTGTATCAACGGGTCATCATGCAGAGCGGCGGGTGCCTGGAGCCGTCATCCCTGGTCAAGGCGCAGGACGCGGCCCAGTCGGGGCCGATGTTCGCCGAAAGGCTGGGCTGCACAGGCGACGATCAGATCGCTTGTCTGAGAGCGCTTCCGGCCTGGCGGCTGTCGCGGGCGGCGTCATTGAGGGCGGGGATCAACGGGCCGGGATCATGGGGACCGGTGCACACGGACGCCACTGTGCCGGAAAACCCGGCGGTCGCCATCCGAGAGGGGCGGTTCACGCGCGTGCCCGTCCTCGTCGGGACGAACCTCGATGAGGGGCGGCTGTTCGCGAACGAGGTGCAGGACATGGATCGCTATCAGAAGGAGACGATCTGGATGTACGGCGACGAGGGTGAGCGGGTGCTGGCGCGCTATCCTGTGGGTGAGGACGGGCCCGCCTATGCCATCGCTGCGAACTTCACGGACCAGAGGTTCGCCTGTCCGTCACAGGCCTTGCGACGTCTTCTGGCCCACCATGTGCCGGTGTGGGGCTATGAGTTCGCCGATCGAGAGGCGCCGTTCGTCTTGCCGGACTGGATCGTCGGTCTGGATCTGGGCGCCTATCACGCCAGTGAACTGGCCTATGTGTTCGGCACGCGCTGGGTGTTTGCTGATCCCAAGCGGTTCACGCCGGAGCAAAAGGCTCTGTCTGAGCGGATGCAAAGGCTGTGGGCGACGTTCGGCAGTTCGGCCTTCGCCGCCGAATGGCCCCGCGTCGAAGGTGCGGGGCCGGTGCGGGTGTTCAAGCCGGAGGGCGATGTGATGGACGACGGCTTTTTCGAACGCCACCACTGCGACTTCTGGGACGGGACGCCGTTCGGCACCGTCCACTAGATAAAGCGGACAGTGACGCCCGGTTTGACCTTGTCGGCCAGCATCCAGGCGTCCCAGTTGGTCAGGCGCACGCAGCCGTGCGAGGCCGTTTTGCCGACCAGATGGGGGTCCGGCGTGCCGTGGATGCCGTAGCTCGGCTTGTTCAGATCGATCCAGACAACGCCGACCGGATTGTTGGGGCCCGGTTTGACGACGACCTTCTTCTTGCCGTCGCCATAGCTGAGTTTCGACGGGTCGTAGGTGTAGTCCGGGTTTCGCGCCACGCCGTTGACCTTGACCGTGCCGGTCGGGGTCGGGTTGTCGCCGCTGCCGATGGTGGCGGGGAAGTAGGCGATCAGCTTGCCGTCGGCATCAAACGCCTTGACCGAGCCTTCGCTCTTGTCGACGTCGATGTGGTCCACGTCGGCGGGCAGGGGGGCGGTGTTGACGGCGGGGACAAGCAGGCCCTGGCCAACGCGGTTGAAGTCGGCGCTGGGGTTCATCGCGCGCAGCAAGGCCTCGGTGACGTGGAAGCGCTCGGCCAAGGCCTCGACGATATTGGCGTAGCCCATGTGGGCCGCCTGACCTTGAGCCTCCAGCTGCGTGGGGACGACGCCGAGGTAGGGTCCGGCGATGTCCTCCTGGGTGATGGTGTAGGTGGTGGTCACCGCGCCCGGTCCGGCGGCGGCGCGCAGTCGGCCCATCACGTCGGCGTTCAGCTCCCCGTTCACCGTCATGCCGTTGGCTTCCTGAAACGCGGAGATCGCCTGACGCATGTTCGACCCCGCCAGGCCGTCGATCGCGCCGGGCGAGAAGCGGGCGCGCTCCAGAAGAACCTGGGCGCGGATCAGGGCGGGCTGCGGCTGCTGCTGGGCGGCATTCGGGCTGGCCGGCTGGTCCTCTTGTGCGGCCGGCGGCGGCGCGTAGGCGGTGTTTTCGATGGCGTCTCGAGAGAGCGGGCCGGTTTGGCCCACTTGCGCGGTCTCGGCCGTCTGCGCCGCTGGGGCGGCTGTGTTCTCCTCCTTCGGCGAGCAGGCGCCCAGAGCGAGAACAGCGAGTGCGGCGAGGTAGGCGGGACGATTCATAAGAGACTTTCGAGACGGTGAGTGCAGGCGGTCGGTGTTCAGTTGGGTTCGCCGGTCGCGGGGTCGGTTTCGGTTTCGCCGGAGTTGGACGAATCCTTGGAACCCTTGGGCTCGGTCGCCGGGCGCGGCGGCTGGCCGTCGGCGTCCGGCCGCAGGTTTTCGTTCTCGACGGCTTTGCTGTCAGGGCGTTGATCGGTCATGGTCTTCTCCTTGGGTCACTCAAACGCGCCAGGGCGATCGCGGCTCCGTCGACGTGCGTTCACCATGCCGGTGAACCCTGATGAAACGCGCATAGGGCAGGGTGCGGCGTGGAATGGACCTTGCTGCGCAAGGCCCCGAGAGGATACTTATGGCCGGAATGCTGCAGGTCGAGATCATGGACGCGGCGGCGATGGACGCCGCCGCCATAGCCCTTTGGCGTGCGTGGACGGCTGACAATCCTGATCTGGCCAGCCCCTATTTCCGCTGGGACTATGCCGAGATCGCCTCACGGGTCTGCCCCGGCGCTGCGATCGCCGTGTTCCGACGGGACGGTGAGATCGTCGGCTTCTTCCCGCATCAGCGACGCGGCGGGGCGGTGCAGCCGCTGGGCGCGCCCATGAACGACTATCACGGCGTCATCGCCCCGGCGGGCGAGACGATCACGCTGGAAGAGGTGGCGCGGCTGTTGAACGCCAAGCGGCTGAACGTGCCCGGCTGGATCGGCGCGGGCGAAACGGGCCAGGCGCGCGAGACGGTGCAGGTGGCCATGCCCGAGGCGGGCTATGACGATTGGTACGCCGAGCGTCGCAAGACCTTCGGCAAATACTTCAAGGACAAGGAGCGGGCGCGCCGCAGCCTGGAGGCTGAACTGGGGCCGATCCGGGTGGAGCGGGGTCTCAGAGATCCGGCGCTGCTGGATCATCTGATCGCGCTGAAGGCGGCGCAGTATCGGCGCTCGGGGCTGCATGACATCTTCGCCTGCGGCTGGACGCGGGATCTGCTGCACGCGCTGATGAGCGAGCCGCGAGAAGGCTTCGGCGCCTCGATGGCGGCCATGCATGCGGGCGACAAGCTTGTGGCGATCGAGTTCTCGCTGCACGCCGGGCGGCATTACCATTTCTGGTTCCCGGCCTATGAGCCAACGCTTGCGCGGTGCTCGCCGGGCATCCTGCTGAGCATGGACACAATGCGGCTGGCGGCGGCCGAGGGTTTCCGGGTGTTCGACTTTGGCTTCGAGGGCGAGACCTACAAGAAGTATTTCGTCAACGCGCGGCAGACGGTGCGCGAAGCCGTGGTGATGCAGCCGGGCGTGACCCAGGCGCTGGGCGACATCACGGTCGCGGCGCTGAACAGGGCGGGCGGACGCGGCGAGGCGGTGCGGGCGTCCCTGCGTCGGCGCTGGGCCACGATCGAAGCCTGCGAGGCGACGCCCGTCGGGCGGCTGAGGGGCGCGGCGGTCGCCGCACGGTCGGCTGTTCAGAAGGCGGCCGCAAAGAAGAAGACGCCGGCGCGCGTCGCCCACGTTTGAGGACATCGGCATGACCCAGCGCCGCACACGCTATCCCGGCCCGATCGCCGAGGCCAAGACCCACGCGCACACCCTGATCGAGCAAGGGTTCGCCGAGGATGCGGCGCTGGCCGCCGTGCTGGATCGCTATCCGGCCGAACTGTTCGACATCAACCTGTATGACTACGACGACGAGGGTCAGGTGTCCTTGCGTACCGGCGCGCGCGGGCGGCTGTCGGGCGAGGAACTGCTCGAGGCGATCAAACAGGGTCGGCTGTGGGTCAATCTGCGTGGGGTCGAGACGGGCTGGCCCGAACTGTGGGCGGCGGCGATGAAGGATTTCGCCGCGATCCAGGCGACCTATCCGGGGATGCGGGCGGTGCGAAACGCGGGGCAGCTGATCCTGTCGTCGCCCAAGGCGCGCGTGCCCTATCATTTCGACGCGGCGGGCGTGGTGCTGTTCCATCTTCGTGGGCGCAAGCGGCTGTTCGTCTATCCCGGCGACGAGGGGCATCTGCCCGAGCGAAACATGGAACAGGTGGTTGCGCGCCAGACGACCGAGGAACTGCCTTACACGCTGGCGTTCGAACAGGACGCGCAGGTCATGGATCTGGAGCCAGGCCGCGCCCTGACCTGGCCGCTGTATGCGCCGCACCGGGTGGAGAATCTGGACCGCTTCTGCGTCAGCCTGTCGATGGATTTTCAGACCTGGCCGTCGCGGTTCCGCAACGGGGCGCTGTTCACCAATGCGGTGATCCGCAGCCGGGGCGGGCGGCCGCGCTTCACCGACGGCATGACAACGCCGGAGCTGGCGGCACGCTGGGCCGCGTCGCTGGCGCTCAAGAAGGCGGGCGCGATGAAGAGCAAGATCGCCAACTTCGAGCGTGACTTCGAGCCGGAGATCGGCGCGGCGGACGGCGCGGGCGCGCTGAACGCCAGGTCATAAGCTCGGGGCGTTAATTCGAGTTCATGACCTCGAGTTAAAATGACTTGGGCGCGGGCGGCGCGCACCTTCTCTTCAGAACCGGGCTCCTCACATCCGGGAAGGGAAAACCGCTCATGAAAACCGCACTGATCGCCGCCGCCGCCGTCGCCACCCTGACCGGGTTTGTCGCTGCGCCCGCTTCGGCCGCCGAGGTCGAGATACGCAACGCCGTCGCCCGTGTGGTGGTCATCGTCGAGGATCGTCAGGATATCGGGGTCGAGGTCACGCAAGGCCAGACGCGCTTGCCGGCCATCCAGGTTCGCCGCGACGGCAATGACGTGAAGATCGGCGGCGGCCTGCGCCGTAACGGCATGTGGGGCGGCAACAGCGCCATTCGCGGCTGCAACTCCGGTCGCAGCGATGCAGGCCAGCCGGGGCAGGGCGCGACCGTCGAGGTACGCGACCTGGGCCGCATCCGCCTGGAAGACGCGCCCTTGATCGTCGTGCGCACGCCGCGCGCGGTGGATGTCAGCGCCAGCGGCGCGGTCTTCGGCTCGGTCGGACGCGGCGCGCGATCGGTCGAGTTGGACAATGGCGGCTGCGGCAATTGGAACGTGGCCAATGTGGATGGCGATCTGGAACTGGGACTCGGGGGCTCGGGCGCGATCCGCGCCGGCACGTCTCGATCGCTGAAGGCCAGCGTCGGCGGATCGGGCTCCATTTCCGCCGGAGCAACCGGAGCCCTGAAGGCGGCTGTCGGCGGATCGGGCAATGTCGAGGTGGCCAGCGCCGGCGGACGCAGTGAACTGTCCATCGGCGGCTCGGGCGGTGTGAACGTGCGGCAGGGCCGAATGGACAAGCTGTCGGTCGCCATCGGCGGCTCGGGCGATGTTCGCTACGGCGGCGCGACGCGCGACCTGGACGTGGCGATCGCCGGATCGGGCAGCGTCCGCGTCGCCTCGGCCACGGGATCGGTCTCTCGCTCCGTCGTCGGATCGGGAACCCTGCAGATCGGGCAGTAAGACCCGAGCGACGAAAAGGCCCCCGGTCGTGGAACCCCGGGGGTCTTTTCCGGCCAAACAAAAAGCCCCGGCGGATCGCTCCGCCGGGGCTCTTCGCATGGCTCAGGTCCGAGATGCTTAGAAGACGTTCAGGACGCTGGAGATGGCCGAGACGCCCAGGTTGGCGCCGGCGCGGTCACGCGCTTGCAGACCGCCGCCGAACGAATAGCGCAGGCCGACCGACCAGGTGTCGACGTCCAGCGAATCGATGTCGGCGCGGGTATAGGCGGCGCCCAGCGAGAACGGGGTGTTCTCGAACTCGTATTCGGCGCCCACGCCATAGGTCCAGGCGTCGGTGTCGCCGCCCGAGAAGTCGACGTTGTTGTAGGCGACGCCCGCGTTCAGGCGCAGGTTCGGCATGACGTAGAAGGCGGCGTCGGCGCCGACGGTCCAGATGTCGGCGTCCACGTTGTCAGCGGTCGTGTAGGCGACTTGGCCAGTCAGGGTGGCGTTCGACAGATACTTCTGCGCTTCAGCGCCCACGGTCCAGATCGGCTCGTTGCCGCTGCCGATGCCGTTGGCGGCGACGAAGGCGCCGGCGCGGACGTCGGAGGACCACATCTTGGTCAGGTGAGCGGCGGCGGCGCCGGTGACGTCTTCTTCGCCAAAGGCCTTGGTGTAGTCGATCGCGCCGTTCAGGGTCACAGTCCAGTCCTGGGCCGGCAAGGCGACCGAGCCGTCAACGGTCCAGACGTCGGCGTCGACGTCGTCGCCGGCGACTTCGATCGACGGGTTGGAATAGGTCACGCCGACCGAACCGATGGCGTCTTGGGCGAAGGCCGGGGCGGCGAACAGGGCGGCGGCGGCCGTGGCGAGGAGGATCGTCTTCATTTTTCTTTTGTCCTTAGCAGTCTGCACCCGGATGGGGGTCCGGGGAGGGGCGCTGCTATCAGCCTAAAACGAAGCGGAGCAATAAACCGACGTTCGATTGACCTGAGGTGGCAAGGTTGTTGCGCAACAGCCACGCGTTGCGGCCAGATTGTGTCACGACTTGGCGATCTGTGGGGCAAGTCGTTAATCCCGCACCGCAGTCGCGCCCATGCACTATAAAGAGGGCGTCCGACGCCGCCGATGTCGCCGCCGAATGTGTCTTCGCGCCGTGCGCAGCCCTCGGCGAAGACCGCGTCGAAATCCTGTGTCAGCCCGGGTTTGCGCGCTTGACGAAATCAGAATCGATAGGCATAAGCCACCACTCTTGTTGGACCGGCTGTGCAGTTCGCTGCAAACGCGGTTCGCAAGAACGACCTAAGTCACTGTTCTTTGCAGCTTCTTGGGATATCAACGGCCTTCGCGGGCAACTGCGTGGGCCGATCGTTTTTGCGGATTTGCGTTCCCTGAGGGCTTTTTGCCCGAAGGCCTTCGGTCTTTGAAATGGTTCACAGGGACGCGGTCCTCCGACCGCATTGGAAGTAAGCACCGATATGGATCAAAGCATCCGCATCAGGCTCAAGGCCTTTGATCACCGCGTCCTCGATTTTTCGACGCGCGAGATCGTTAATACCGCCAAGCGCACCGGCGCGACCGTTCGCGGTCCGATTCCGCTGCCGACCCTGATCGAGAAGTTCACCGTGAACCGCTCTCCGCACGTCGATAAGAAGTCGCGTGAGCAGTTTGAAATCCGCACGCACAAACGCGTGCTCGACATCGTCGACCCCACCCCGCAGACCGTGGACGCGCTCATGAAGCTCGACCTGTCCGCCGGCGTGGACGTCGAGATCAAGATTTAAAGTAGAAAGAGGCGGGATCCGATGCGCACGGGCGTGATCGCCAAGAAGCTGGGCATGACCCGCGTGTTCGCCGATGACGGCGCGCACGTACCGGTCACTGTGCTGCAGCTCGACGGCTGCCAAGTCGTCGGCCAACGTACCCAGGAGCGTGACGGCTACGTCGCTCTCCAGCTGGGCGCTGGCACGAAGAAGGCTAAGAACACCAACAAGGCTCAACGCGAGACCTTCGCCAAGGCGGAAGTCGAACCGAAGGCCTATGTGACCGAGTTCCGCGTCGATGCGGACGGTCTGCTGGACGTGGGCGCCGAACTGTCGGCCGAACACTTCCTGGTGGGCCAGAAGGTCGACATCCAGGGCGAGACCATCGGTAAGGGTTTCGCCGGCGCCATGAAGCGCTGGAACTTCGGCGGCCTTCGCGCCACCCACGGCGTTTCGGTCTCGCACCGTTCGCACGGTTCGACGGGTAACCGTCAGGACCCGGGTCGCACGTTCCCCGGCAAGAAGATGGCCGGCCACTACGGCACCGAAACCGTCACCACCCAGAACCTGACCGTCGTCCGCGTGGACGCCGAGCGTGGCCTGATCCTGATCAAGGGCGCTGTCCCCGGTCACGACGGCAGCTACGTCAAGGTTCGCGACGCCATCAAGAAGGCTCGCCCGGCCGACGCTCCGTTCCCTGGCGCGCTGAAGTCGAGCAAGTCTGCTGCTCAACCCGCCTCGACCCCGGCTGAAGAAGCCCCCGTCGAAGCGACCGAAGGCGGTGAAGCGTAATGAAACTCTCTGTCATCCAACTCGACGGCAAGGCTGCTGGCGACGTGGAACTGTCGGACGCCGTCTTCGGCATCTCCGACATCCGCGGCGACATCCTGGCCCGCACCGTCAACTGGCAACTGGCCAAGCGCCGCGCCGGTACGCACAAGGTTCAAACCCGCAACGAGAACTCTCGTACGGGTAAGAAGATGTACAAGCAGAAGGGCACCGGCGGCGCTCGTCACGGTTCGCGCCGTGCACCGCAGTTCGTCGGCGGTTCGCGCGCCTTCGGCCCGATCGTTCGCGATCACGGCTTCTCGCTGCCGAAGAAGATTCGCGCGCTGGCTCTGCGTCACGCCCTGTCCTCCAAGGCCAAGTCGGGCGACCTGATCGTGGTCGACACCGTCTCGGTGAAGGAAGCCAAGACCGCTTCGCTGCGTGAAACGCTCGGCAAGCTGGGCTGGACCAAGGCTCTGATCATCGCGGGTCCCGAAGTCGATACGAACTTCGGCCTGGCCGCACGCAACATCCCGCACATCGACGTGCTGCCGAACGCCGGTCTGAACGTCTATGACATCCTGCGGGCTGACAAGCTGGTGCTGACGAAGGCCGCTATCGAGGCCATCGAAGCCCGCTTCAGCGATAAGGAAGCCGCGTAATGGCCGCTCAACCTACCGCCAAGCACTACGACACCATCCTGGCCCCGGTGATCACCGAAAAGGCCACGATCCTGTCCGAGCAGAACAAGGTCGTCTTCCGCGTCGCCGACACGGCGACCAAGGACGAGATCGCCGCTGCGGTCGAAAGCCTGTTCAAAGTCAACGTCCTGAAGGTCAACACCCTGGTTCAAAAGGGCAAGACCAAGCGCTTCCGGGGTATCCTGGGTCGCCGGGTCGACATCAAAAAAGCGATCGTGACGCTGGCTGACGGCCAGTCGATCGACGTCACCACGGGGCTCTGATCAGATGGCCTTGAAACATTACAATCCGACCTCGCCGGGCCGTCGCGCCCTCGTGCTGGTTGACCGTTCGGAACTCCACAAGGGCCGTCCGGAAAAGTCGCTGACCGAAGGTCTGACCAAGTCGGGCGGACGGGGGCAGGGCGGTCGCATCGCGGTCCGCTTCCGCGGCGGCGGCGCCAAGACCCTGTACCGCAAGATCGACTTCAAGCGTCGCAAGTGGGACATGGTCGGCACGGTCGAGCGTCTGGAATACGATCCGAACCGCACGGCCTTCATCGCGCTCGTGACCTACGAGGACGGCGAGAAGACCTACATCATCGCGCCGCAACGCCTTAAGGCGGGCGACACGATCGTCGCGGGCGAAAAGACCGACGTGAAGCCGGGCAACGCCATGCCGCTTCGTTCGATGCCGGTGGGTACGATCATCCACAACATCGAAATGAAGCCGGGCAAGGGCGCCCAGCTGGCCCGTTCGGCCGGCGCCTACGCCCAGCTGGTCGGTCGCGATCAGGGCTATGCCCAGATCCGTCTTGGCTCGGGCGAACTGCGTATGGTCCTGGACGGCTGCATCGCCACGGTGGGCGCGGTTTCGAACCCCGACCACATGAACCAGAATCTGGGCAAGGCCGGTCGCAAGCGTCACATGGGCTGGCGTCCGCACGTTCGCGGCGTCGCCATGAACCCGATCGACCACCCGCATGGTGGTGGTGAAGGCCGGACCTCTGGTGGTCGTACCCCCGTCACGCCGTGGGGTAAGGACACCAAGGGCACTCGTACCCGCAAGAACAAGGCTACGGACAAGTACATCATCCGTACCCGCCACGTTAAGAAGGCTCGCTAAGAATGGCCCGCTCCTCCTGGAAAGGCCCGTTTGTCGACGGGTATCTGCTCAAGAAGGCCGACGCCGTTCAATCGTCGGGCCGCAAGGACGTGATCAAGACCTGGTCGCGCCGCTCCACCATCCTGCCGCAGTTCGTCGGTCTGACGTTCGGCGTCCATAACGGTCAGAAGCACGTGCCCGTGTCGGTCTCGGAAGAGATGGTCGGCATGAAGCTCGGCGAGTTCGCCCCGACCCGGAACTTCCCGGGTCACGCGGCGGACAAGAAGGCCAAAAGGAAGTAACCGATGGCCCAGACAAAAAACGAGCGTCGGGTCGCCCCGACCGAGGCCCGCGCCAAGCTGGTCAACGTGCGTATCAGCCCGCAAAAGCTGAACCTGGTCGCCGCTTCGATCCGCGGCATGCCGGTCCAGAAGGCGCTGAACGAGCTGGAATTCAGCCGTAAGCGCATCGCTGGCGACGTCCGCAAGGTCCTGTATTCGGCGATCTCGAACGCCGAGAACAACCACAACCTCGATATCGACAATCTGGTCGTCGCCGAGGCCTTCGTGGGCAAGAACCTGGTGATGAAGCGTTTCGCGAGCCGTGCTCGCGGTCGTTCGTCGCGCATCCTGAAACCGTTCAGCGAGATCACCATCGTGGTCCGTGAAGCCGGCGAGGCCGCCTGATGGGACAGAAAATCAATCCGGTCGGTCTGCGCCTCGGCGTGAACCGCACGTGGGACAGCCGCTGGTTCGCCGCCGGCGCCGACTATTCCCGCCTGCTGCACCAGGACCTGAAGCTGCGCGAGTGGCTGCGGGAACGCCTGGCCGCCGCCGGCGTGTCGCGCATCATCATCGAGCGCCCGCACAAGAAGTGCCGCATCACCATCTACGCCGCCCGTCCGGGCGTCGTGATCGGCAAGAAGGGCGCTGACATCGAGAAGCTCCGCAAGGACATCTCGGCGCGCACCGAGGGTGAAGTTCACCTGAACATCATCGAAGTCCGCAAGCCGGAAACCGATGCGCAGCTGATCGCCGAGAACATCGCGCAGCAGCTGGAGCGCCGCGTGGCCTTCCGCCGCGCCATGAAGCGTTCGATGCAGTCGGCCATGCGTCTGGGCGCCAAGGGCATTCGTATGAATGTCTCGGGTCGTCTGGGCGGCGCGGAAATCGCACGTATGGAATGGTACCGCGAAGGTCGCGTGCCGCTTCACACGCTGCGCGCCGACATCGACTATGGCTTCTACGAAGCCAAGACGACCTACGGCATCATCGGCGTGAAGGTCTGGGTCTTTAAGGGTGAAGTGCTGGAGCACGATCCCATGGCGCAGGACAAGCGTTGGGCCCAGGAAGCTTCGGGTCCGTCCTCGAACGAAGGCCGCGAACGCGGCGGCCCCCGTGGCGACCGCGGTCCGCGTCGCGACCGGGGACGTGAGAACTAAGTCATGTTGCAACCGAAGAAGACCAAATACCGCAAGGCCTTCAAGGGCCGGATCCATGGCTCGGCCAAGGGCGGTTTCTCGCTGAACTTCGGGTCGTATGGCCTGAAGACGCTGGAGCCGGAACGCATCACCGCGCGTCAGATCGAAGCGGCTCGCCGCGCGATCACTCGCCAGATGAAGCGCCAGGGCCGCGTCTGGATCCGCGTCTTCCCCGACCTGCCCGTCACGGGCAAGCCGGCTGAAGTCCGGATGGGTAAGGGCAAGGGCGCCGTGGACCACTGGGCCGCGCGTTGCCACCCGGGCCGTATCCTGTTTGAAATCGACGGCGTGCCGGACGATGTCGCCCGCGAAGCACTCCGTCTCGGCGCCGCCAAGCTGCCGGTCCGCACCAAGGTCGTGACCCGTATCGACGCCGGCGTCGCGCATGTGGAGGCTGCCGCCTAATGACCAAGATCGCCGATCTGCGGTCGCAAACGACCGACCAACTGTCCGACGAGCTGCTGAAGCTCAAGAAGGAACAGTTCAACCTGCGCTTCCAGGCGGCCACCGGCCAAATGGAAAAGACTCACCGCGTTGGTGAAGTCCGCAAAGACATCGCTCGCATCTCGACGCTTCTGCGCGAGAAGCGTGCGGCCTCGTAAGGAAACGAATATGCCCAAGCGAATTCTTGAAGGCGTGGTCGTGTCCGACAAGGGCGAGAAGACTGTCGTCGTGAAGGTGGAGCGCACCCTGCTTCACCCGCTTCTGAAGAAGACCGTCCGGTCGTCCAAGAAGTACCACGCGCACGACGAAGCCAACGCGCTCAAGGTCGGCGACATCGCTCGCATCGTCGAGTGCGCCCCCAAGTCCAAACTGAAGCGCTGGGAAGTCCTTTCCAACGCCTCCGCCTCGTAATCAGAAGGATCTGATCTTATGATCCAGATGCAAACTAACCTGGAAGTGGCCGATAATTCGGGCGCCCGCCGGGTCATGTGCATCAAGGTGTTGGGCGGCTCCAAGCGCCGCTACGCCTCGATCGGCGACACAATCGTCGCCTCCGTGAAGGAAGCCATCCCGCGCGGCCGTGTGAAGAAGGGCGACGTCGTTCGCGCCATCGTCGTGCGCACCGCCAAGGACATCCAACGCAAGGACGGCTCGGTCATCCGCTTTGACAAGTCGGCCGCCGTCATCGTCAACAAGCAGAACGAGCCTGTCGGCACGCGGATCTTCGGCCCGGTTCCTCGCGAACTGCGCGCCAAGAACCACATGAAGATCATCTCGCTGGCTCCGGAGGTCCTGTAACATGGCCGCCAAGATCAAGAAGGGCGACCGCGTCGTCGTCCTCACCGGCAAGGACAAGGGCCGCACGGGCAACGTGCTGAAGGTCCTGCCCACCGAAAACCGCGTCCTTGTCGAAGGCGTCAACATGGTTCAGCGCCACACGCGCCCGAGCCAGGCTGACCCGCAGGGCGGCATCAAGAACAAGGAAGCCTCGCTTCACCTGTCGAACGTCGCGATCGCCGACGCCAACGGCAAGGCGACCCGCGTCGGCTTCAAGATCGATGGGGACAAGAAGGTCCGCATCGCCAAGACGACGGGAGACGTCATCTGATGGCTACCGAAAAGTACACCCCGCGCCTCAAGGACGAGTATCACGCTCGCATCCGCCAGGTGATGAAAGAAAAGTTCGGCTACACGAACGAAATGCAGGTGCCCAAGCTGGACAAGATCGTCCTGAACATGGGTATCGGCGAAGCCGTCGCAGACTCCAAGAAGGCGAACACCGCCCTCAAGGATCTGACCGCCATCGCCGGTCAGAAGGCCGTCGCCACCAAGGCCCGTAACTCCATCGCCGGCTTCAAGCTGCGCGAAGGCATGGTCATCGGCGGCAAGGTCACCCTGCGTGGCGACCAGATGTACGAGTTCCTGGACCGGTTCATCACGATCGCGCTGCCGCGCGTGAAGGATTTCCGTGGTCTGAAGGGCACGTCCTTCGATGGTCGCGGCAACTACGCCACCGGTCTGAAGGAGCACATCGTGTTCCCGGAGATCAACTACGACCAGATCGATCAGATGTGGGGCATGGACATTGTCGTCTGCACCACGGCCAAGACCGATGAGGAAGCCAAGGCTCTCCTCACCGAGTTCAAGTTCCCGTTCGTGAAGAACTGAGCGGGAAGGGAAGAGCACAATGGCTAAGAAAAGCGCCGTAAACCGCAATGAAGCCGTCAAGGCCCTGGTTGCGAAGTATGCCGCGAAGCGGGCCGCCCTCAAGGCGACCGCCAACGACGAAAACCTGCCGCTGGAGGAGCGCTTCGACGCGCGCCTGAAGCTGGCCGAACTGCCGCGCAACTCCGCGCCGAGCCGCATTCGCAACCGCTGCGAAGTGACGGGTCGTCCGCGGGCGTTCTACCGCAAGCTCAAGATGAGCCGGATTGCGCTGCGTGAACTGGGCAACCTGGGCCAGATTCCCGGCCTGACGAAGTCCAGCTGGTAAGGGGAGCGAACAGACATGATGATCAACGATCCCCTGAGCGACATGATCGCTCGCATCAAGAACGCGGCGACCCGCAAGCGTTCCAAGGTGCTGACCCCGGCTTCCCGTCTGCGCCAGCGCGTCCTCGACGTGCTGCAGGACGAAGGCTATATCCGCGGCTACAACCTGGTTCAGAACCCGGGTGAGTTTCCGCAGTTCGAGATCGAGCTGAAGTACTTCGACGGTCAGCCCGTCATCGCCGAGATCGCGCGCGTGTCCAAGCCGGGCCGCCGCGTCTATTCGGCGATCGGCGATCTGAAGCCCGTCAAGAACGGCCTCGGCATCTCGATCCTCTCGACTTCGAAGGGCGTCATGTCCGACGCTTCCGCCCGCGACGCTAACGTCGGCGGCGAAGTCCTCTGCAGGGTCTACTGATATGTCCCGTATTGGCAAGAAAACCATCGCCGTGCCGAAGGGCGTGACTGTCACGCTCGACGGCCAGAACGTCACCGTCAAGGGACCCAAGGGCGAGAGCGCCTGGACCGTCGCCGACGAGATCGAAGTCAAGCAGGAAGGCGACGAACTGTCGCTGACGCCGCGTTCGGACACGCCTCGCGCTCGCGCGATGTGGGGTCTGTCGCGCACCCTGGTCGACAACATGGTCGTCGGCGTCACCACGGGCTTCGAAAAGTCGCTGGAGCTGGTCGGCGTGGGTTACCGCGCCGCGATGAAGGGCGACGCCCTTTCGCTGCAACTCGGCTTCTCGCACGAAGTCGATATCGCTCCGCCGGCCGGCGTCAGCTTCGCTGTGCCGAAGCAGACCGAGATCAAGATCTCGGGCGCTGACAAGCAAGCCGTCGGTCAGATCGCCTCGGTCATCCGCAAGCTGCGTCCGCCGGAGCCCTACAAGGGCAAGGGCGTCCGTTACGCGGGCGAGAAGGTCCGTCGCAAGGAAGGCAAGAAGAAGTAAGTCATGGCTCTTTCTCTTCGACAACAAGCCAAGCGTCGCTCGGAGCGCACGCGTCGCCGCCTGAAGGCTGTCGCCAACGGTCGTCTGCGTCTGTCGGTCTACCGTTCGGACAAGAACATCTCGGCCCAGATCATCGACGACGCCCAGGGCGTGACCGTCGTGGCTGCCTCGTCGCTGGAAGGCGGCAAGGGCAAGCGCGGTTCGGACACGGCTGCGGCCGCCGCGATTGGCAAGCTGATCGCCGAACGCGCCATCGAGAAGGGCGTCAAGGACGTCGTCTTCGACCGTGGCGAGTACATCTATCATGGACGGGTGAAGGCGCTGGCGGAAGCCGCGCGTGAAGCCGGCCTGAACTTCTAAGGGACGCGACAGATGGCGCAACAACCCCAACGCGGCGGCGGCGGCAACGATCGCAACCGTCGTGACAACCGCAACGGTCCCGCTGCTGATGGTCCGGATTCCGACATCGTCGAGAAGCTGGTGCACATCAACCGCGTCGCCGCCACCGTCAAAGGCGGCCGTCGCTTCAGCTTCGCAGCGCTGATGGTCGTCGGCGACGGCAAGGGTCGCGTCGGCTTCGGTCACGGCAAGGCGCGCGAAGTGCCGGAAGCCATTCGCAAGGCGACTGAAGAAGCCAAGAAGACGATGATCCGCGTTCCGCTGCGCGAGAACCGCACCCTGCACCACGACGGCAACGGCCGTTGGGGCGCTGGCAAGATCATGATGCGCGCCGCCCCTCCCGGGACCGGCGTCATCGCGGGCGGTCCGATGCGCGCCGTGCTCGAAACCCTCGGCGTCCAGGACGTTGTGGGCAAGTCGACCGGTTCGTCGAACCCCTACAACATGATCCGCGCGACGTTCGAAGCGCTGAAGGTCCAGTCCTCGCCCCGTCAGGTCGCGTCCAAGCGCGGCAAGAAGGTCGCGGATCTGATGGGCCGCCGCAACGACGGCGCCTCGGCGCCCGAAGCCGTGGAGTCCTAAGTCATGGCTGAAAAGAAAACCCTCACCGTCAAGCAGACCGGTTCGCCGATCCGCCGCAAGAACGACCAGCGCGCCACCCTGGTGGGCCTGGGTCTGAACCGCCTGGGTCGTGAATCCACTCTGGAAGACACGCCTTCGGTTCGCGGGATGATCGCCAAGGTCGCCCACCTGACCGAGATCGTCGAAAAGTAAGCCGTTTCGCCCTCTCCCGAACCCGGGAGAGGGCGTTTCTGCACTTGCGAATACACAGAGGGTCGCCTATCAGCGGCCCTTCATTTTTTCCAAGCCGAGTCTGGACGATGTCCGGGCGTTAGCACCCGAAAGGATCAGGCACATGAAACTGAACGAAATCCGCGACAACGAAGGCGCCCACAAGAAGCGCATGCGCGTCGGCCGTGGCCCCGGTTCGGGCAAGGGCAAGACCGCTGGTCGTGGCGTCAAGGGTCAGAAGTCGCGTTCGGGCGTCGCCATCGGCGGCTTCGAAGGCGGCCAAATGCCGCTGTACATGCGTATGCCCAAGCGCGGCTTCAACAACGCCAATGCTCTGAAGTTGGCTGAAGTGAACCTGTGGCGCCTGCAGGACGCCGTCGACGCCGGCAAGCTGGACGCCAAGTCCGAACTGAAGGGCGACGCCCTGGTCGCCGCCGGCGTGATCCGTCGCGTTAAGGACGGCGTGCGTCTGCTGGGCACCGGCGAACTGAAGCAAGCGCTGAACCTGGTCGTCTGGTCGGCCACTGCCGGCGCCAAGAAGGCCATCGAGGCCGCTGGCGGCTCGGTCGTCGAGCAACGCATCGAAGCCGAAGCCAAGGCCGCCGCGCGCGTCGAGAAGCGCAACGCCGCCAAGGGCAAGGCTCCGGCCGCCAAGGCGCCGCGCGGCGACGAGAACAAGATCTCGGCCCGCACCAAGCGCACCGCCGCCAAAGCCTAAGTCACGCGTCGTCGCGGCGATTAGGTCGTGACCTGATTACATCTGCGACGACGAAAGAACGGAAGCGGCCCTCGCATGAGGGCCGCTTTCCGCCTATCTGACGACTCAATCAGTCGTGGGGACGCATAATGGCTTCGGCCGCAGAACAACTCGCCGCCAATATGAATATGGGCTCGTTCGCGAAAGCGACCGAGCTGCATAAACGCCTGCTGTTCACGCTGGGCGCGCTTCTGGTCTATCGCATCGGCACCTATGTGCCGATCCCGGGCATCAACTCGCAGGCCTTCCTGCAGTTCTTCCAGAACCCGGACGGTCAGCGCGGCATCCTGGACATGTTCAACATGTTCTCGGGCGGCGCGGTCGAGCGTATGGCCATCTTCGCGCTGAACGTGATGCCCTACATCTCGGCCTCGATCATCGTGCAGCTGATGGGCACGGTGTATCCGCCCTGGGAGAAGCTGAAGAAGGAAGGCGGAGAAAGCGGCCGCAAGCAGCTGAACCAGTATACCCGTTATCTGACGGTGTTCCTGGCGCTGGCGCAGTCCTTCGGCATCGCGGCAGGTCTGAACAGCACCGCCGGCCTGGTCGACAACCCCGGCATCTTCTTCATAATTTCGACGGTCGTGACCCTGACCGGCGGCACCATGTTCCTGATGTGGCTGGGTGAGCAGGTGACGGCGCGCGGCGTCGGCAACGGCATCTCGCTGATCATCTTCGCCGGTATCGTGGCGGTCCTGCCGTCCACCATCGCCCGCCTGCTGGGGCTGGCCCAGCAAGGCCAGATGTCGGCCTTCGCCCTCCTGTTCATCGCCATTCTGGCTGTGGCCACCGTGGTCTTCATCGTCTTCATGGAGCGCGCCCAGCGCCGTCTTCTGATCCAGTATCCGAAGCGCCAGGAAGGCAACCGCATGGCCGGCGGCGAGCGTTCGTTCCTGCCGCTGAAGGTCAACACCGCCGGCGTGATCCCGCCGATCTTCGCCTCGTCGCTGCTGATGCTGCCGACGACGGTGGCGACCATGACGGCCAACGCCGACCTGCCCAGCTGGATGAGCTGGCTGCCGCTGGTGACGGCGCAGCTGACGCACGGCCAGCCGCTGTTCATGGCGCTGTATGCCGCTCTGATCGTCTTCTTCTGCTTCTTCTACACCTCGATCACCTTCAATCCCGAGGACACGGCCGAGAACCTGCGCAAATACGGCGGCTTCCTTCCGGGCATCCGTCCGGGCAAGCGGACGGCGGAATATCTGGACTATGTCCTGACCCGCCTGACTGTGATCGGCGCCGCCTACATCACCGCGGTCTGCCTGCTGCCCGAGTTCATCGTCAGCCAGTTCGGCAACAGCCTGTATTTTGGCGGAACGTCTATCTTGATCGTTGTGTCGGTCACCATGGACACTGTGGCCCAGATCCAGTCCCAACTGCTGGCGCACCAGTACGAAGGCTTGATCAAGAAGGCCAAGCTGCGTGGTCGTGGCGGTCGCGGCGCTCCCACGCCCGTTCGCCGCTAAGTCTTAGGTTGTCAGACGCCCAGGGGAGGGCCGAAGCATGAACTTGATCCTGTTCGGACCGCCGGCGGCGGGCAAGGGCACCCAGGCCAAGCGGCTGGTGGAAGAGAAGGGCATGGTCCAGCTCTCCACCGGCGACATGCTGCGCGCGGCCATCGCCTCGGGCTCGGAGCTGGGCCTAAAGGTCAAGGACGTGCTGGCGCGCGGCGATCTGGTCACCGACGAGATCGTCATCGCCCTGATCGAGGATCGCCTGCCGGAGGCCGAGGCCGCCGGCGGCGCCATCTTCGACGGCTTCCCCCGCACCGTGGCGCAGGCCGAGGCGCTGGACGAGATGCTGGCCAAACGCGGTGTTCAAATCGACGCCGTCGTCCGGCTGAAAGTTGACGACGCCGCCCTGACCGAACGGATCGCCAAGCGCTTCGCGGAACAGGGTCGTCCGGACGATAATCCGGAATCGTTCAAGGTCCGGCTCGAGGCCTACAACCGCAACACCGCGCCGCTGCTTCCCTACTACGAAGCCCAAGGCAAGCTGACCGAAGCCGACGGCATGGGCTCGATCGAGTCCGTCGCCAAGGCGATCGACGAGGCCCTGGCCTGATTTGCGTTTTTGGGCGTTGATCGCCTGATGACTGACCTAGACGACCCCAAACCTGAAAAGATCCGCCTGCGTCGCTGGCGCATGGCGGGCATATTCGTCGCCGTCGCTGTCGCGGAAATTGGCCTGTTCCTGTGGCTAGGACAGGTGAGGGGGCCGGCGCCGACGCCTGTAGTCGAGCCGCCGCCGTTCGAGGTCGTGCTCTACGATCCGCCGCCGCCGATGTCCAACGAACCCCCGGCGCCCGAAACCGGCGGCGGCGCGCCCGCTGCGCCATCCGTCATTCACACGCCGCCGCCTCCGCCCAAGGAACGCCCCCGCGAAGTTCCCGCGCCTCCCGTCAAGGCGCCGGCGCCCGCGCCCGTCGTCGGGGTCGCGCCGGCGCCATCGCCGCAACCCGGCTTCGGCCAGGGCGGGCAGGGGACAGGCAACGGATCCGGCGTCGGCTCTGGATCCGGCCCGGGCAGCGGCTCGACCGGACCGCGTCTGGTCACCGGTCCCACCATCGGCCAGATCCGCGCCAACCACCCGCCGGGCGCCCGCAGCCGTTACGGCCGGGTCGAACTGTCCTGCGTCATTCGCTTGGACAGCCGGCTGGACGGTTGCCGCGTCGTTCAAGAGACGCCCCCCGGCTTGGGTTTCGGCGCGGCCGGCTTGCAGGTGTCCGGCTATTTCCGCTTTCAACCGCCGACCGAAGACGGTCGCCCCGTCGAGGGGCAGCGGGTCACGGTCGGGGTCGATTTCGGCCGCCCGCCACGCTGAAGCGGCGCCGCGCGGGAGCGGATGTTGACGCCCGGTGAATCATCTGTATAAGGGCGCCTTCCCGCGAAGGGCGCCACGCTCCTGGTTTGTTAACCGGAGCGTTTGTTGCGTCTGACTAACGCGTATCTGGAGAATTTCGTGGCCCGTATTGCTGGCGTCAACATCCCGACCAACAAGCGCGTAGAGATCGCGCTTCAGTATATCCATGGCATCGGCCCCGCCGCTGCCAAGGACATCACCGAGAAGGTGGGCATCGAGCCCGCTCGCCGGGTGAACCAGCTGACGGACGCCGAAGTCCTGTCGATCCGTGAAACGATCGACAAGGATCACACCGTCGAGGGCGACCTGCGCCGCGAGACGTCGATGAACATCAAGCGTCTGATGGATCTGGCCTGCTATCGCGGCCTGCGTCACCGCAAGGGCCTGCCGGTCCGCGGTCAGCGCACCCACACGAACGCCCGCACCCGCAAGGGTCCCGCCAAGCCGATCGCCGGCAAGAAGAAGTAAGACAGACACATGGCCAAGGAACCGGGTCGCGTAAAGAAGCGCGAGCGCAAGAACATCACCTCGGGCGTCGCCCACGTGAATGCTTCGTTCAACAACACCATGATCACGATCACCGATGCCCAGGGCAACGCGATCTCGTGGTCTTCGGCGGGTCACATGGGCTTCAAGGGTTCGCGTAAGTCGACCCCTTACGCCGCTCAGATGGCTGCGGAAGACGCTGGCAAGAAGGCCCAGGAACACGGCGTGAAGACGCTGGAAGTGAACGTCTCGGGACCGGGATCCGGCCGTGAATCGGCCCTGCGCGCGCTGCAGTCGGTCGGTCTGACGATCACGACGATCCGCGACGTCACGCCGATGCCGCACAATGGTTGCCGTCCGCCCAAGCGTCGTCGCGTCTAAGCGATAGCGTTCCAAGGCACCCCCAATCTCCGTCCGCTCCATCATGGCCTCGTCGACAAGGCCGGAGCAGGCGAAACCCGTTCGAGGGACAAAATGATCGAAAGAAACTGGCAAGAGCTGATCCGTCCCGAGAAGCCGCAGATCGAGATCGGTTCCGACGCCCAGCGCAAGGCGCGCCTGGTGGCCGAACCCCTCGAGCGTGGCTTCGGCGTGACGCTCGGCAACGCGCTCCGTCGCGTTCTGCTGTCCTCGCTGCAAGGCGCAGCCGTCACGGCCATCCAGATCGACGGCGTCGTTCATGAATTCTCGTCGCTGGAAGGCGTGCGCGAAGACGTGGTCGACATCGTCCTGAACATCAAGCAACTGGCGCTGCGTATGCATGCCGAAGGCCCCAAGCGCATGACCCTGCGCGCCACGGGCCCCGGTCCGGTGACGGCCGGCCAGATCGACGTGCCGGCGGACATCGAGGTTCTGAACCCCGACCACGTCATCTGCACGCTGGACGATGGCGCATCGGTGCGCATGGAACTGACCGTCCAGAACGGCAAGGGCTACGTCGCCGCCGAGCTGAACCGTCCGGAAGATGCGCCGATCGGCCTGATCGCCGTCGACGCCCTGTATTCGCCGGTCAAGAAGGTGGCTTACCGCGTCGAGCCGACCCGTCAGGGTCAGTCGCTGGACTATGACAAGCTGCTGCTGGAAGTCGAAACCAACGGTGCGGTCACGCCGGTTGACGCCGTGGCCTATGCCGCGCGCATCCTGCAGGACCAGCTCCAGATCTTCATCACCTTCGAAGAGCCCAAGAAGGCTGTCGAGCAGTCGGACGGCAAGCCCGACCTGCCCTTCAACCCGGCGCTGCTGAAGAAGGTGGACGAGCTGGAACTGTCGGTTCGTTCGGCCAACTGCCTGAAGAACGACAACATCGTCTACATCGGCGACCTGATCCAGAAGACCGAGGGCGAAATGCTTCGCACCCCGAACTTTGGCCGCAAGTCGTTGAACGAGATCAAGGAAGTTCTCACGACGATGGGCCTCAGCCTCGGCATGGACGTGCCGAACTGGCCGCCCGAAAACATCGAAGATCTGGCCAAGAAGTTCGACGACCAGATCTAAGTTCAACCCTCCGCCCGTCTCCTTCGGGAGAATGTCGGGGCGGTTAGAAGATTACGGTTCCAGGTCCGATTGAGGATACCGGTTCCGGAGTAGGAGAGACCCAGATGCGCCACGGCGCCGCCCATCGTAAACTCGGTCGCACGAGCAGCCACCGCACCGCCATGTTCGCCAACATGGCCGCCTCGCTGATCAAGCACGAGCAGATCACCACGACCCTGCCCAAGGCGAAGGAACTGCGTCCCTTCGTCGAGAAGCTGGTCACCCTCGCTAAGAAGGGCGACCTGCACGCGCGTCGTCAGGCCATCAGCCAGGTTCGGGACGTGCCGCAAGTCGGCAAGCTGTTCGAAACGCTTGGCCCGCGCTACAGCGAGCGTAACGGCGGCTATATCCGCATCATGAAGGCCGGCTTCCGCCACGGCGACAACGCCCCGATGGCCGTCATCGAGTTCGTCGATCGCGACGTCGAAGCCAAGGGCAAGGACTCCGGTCCGGTCCTGGCCTTCGAAGGCAACGACGAAGACTAAGATTTGGTCGTTTGACCAAACGCCGGAAGGGCGGTCGGAGCGATCCGACCGCCCTTTTGCTTTGCGTGGAAACCGGACATGAGGGGTGAATGACCGTCGCCATCGTCGATTTCCGTCCCGATCACGCCTCCGCCTGGGCGCAAATGAACACCGCTTGGCTGATCGAGGGCGAGTTCGCCATCGAGGCCAAGGATCGGGTCGCGATCAATGATCCGCAGGGCGTCTTCCTTGACAAGGGCGGGCGCATCTTTATCGCGCAGAGCAATGGGCAGGCCGTGGGCTGCTGCGCCATGGTCCCGACCGGCGACGCGGTAGAGATATGCAAGATGACCGTCACGCCCGCCGCGCGCGGCCTGGGTCTGGCGCGACGCCTGCTGGACGCCT
The DNA here is from genome assembly GCF_017086445.1 of Brevundimonas fontaquae. Lineage (NCBI taxonomy): Bacteria > Pseudomonadati > Pseudomonadota > Alphaproteobacteria > Caulobacterales > Caulobacteraceae > Brevundimonas > Brevundimonas fontaquae. Next base: position 1,788,344 of record NZ_CP070968.1, read on the forward strand.
GCGAAGCGGCGGCGCGGGAAGCAGGCGCTGCCCGGCTCTATCTGGAAACCAACAGCGCCCTGAAGCCCGCGATCGCCTTGTATGACAGCGCCGGCTTCCTGCATCTGCCGCCACGGCCCACGCCCTATGCGCGCGCTGATGTCTTCATGGAGAAGTGGCTTTAGCCGTCCCAGAACGCAGCGATCGCCATGCCCCATATGAGGAAAATGCACAGGCCGTAGGCGATCTGATCCTGAAGCGAGCGGCGGGGCGGTTTGGGCGGTGGGTTCGGATGCGGCATCGCCAAGCTTGAAGCCGATAGGCGACGACTGCGAAATCGATTAAGCGGGTGACGGTCTGTGAGGGGAGGTCACATGTCGGGTCGCGCGCCGCCGCCGCTGAATGCGCTGCGAACCTTCGAAATCTTCGCTCGGCACGGCAGCATGACCCGCGCAGCAGCCGAGTTGTGTGTCACCCACGGGGCGGTCAGCCGTCAGATCGCGGCGCTGCAGGCTTCACTGGGCGTGGCTCTGGTGACCGGGCCACGCCATGCGCTTACGTTGACGGAGGCTGGGGCAAAGCTGGCCGAGGGCCTGACGCCAGCGTTTAGCGCGATCACGGATGCGGTCGAGGCCGCGAGGCAGGGCGCGGTGCGGGAGATCGAGATTTCCTGTCTGGGCACCTTCGCCCTTAAATGGCTCATCCCACGCTTGCCGTCCTTTCTGGAGGCGCATCCTGATGTGCGCGTTAGGCTGTCGGAATCCTATGCGCCGGTCGATTATCGGCGCGATCGTTTCGACGGCGCAATCCGTATCGTGGAGCCGGATCAGGTCCATGCGCGAACCGAAGCGACACCCTTCCTGGCTCAACATCAGGGACCTGTCGGATCGCCATCCATGATGGCCCAGCTGCCGACGATAGACGCCTTGACTGGCGCGCCGCGGCTGCATTCGGCGACCTTCCGTAGGGCCTGGTCGGTCTGGGCTGAACTGGCTGGCGTGACCCTGCCGGCGGCGGCGATGGAGCGAGAATTCGCGCACAATCATTCGCTGGTGGAGGCTGCGATTGCTGGATTGGGCGTGGGAATTGCGCCCTGGGCTTTCGTGGCGCCGGACGTGATGGCCGGCCGGTTGGCCGCGCCGTTCGGTTTCGTGGAGCGACCATCCCGGTTCGTCTTTCTGCGGCCGGAAGGCCGCAAGGACGCGGCGGTGGACGCCTTCCGCGACTGGCTCGTTGCGGAAGGCGCGCGCAGTCCGTCTCCGCCTATTCCTTCGACAAATCCTGGCGGTTGAACCAGGCGACGGCGGCGGCGAAGGGGACGCCGATCCAGAGGGCCAGGCTGAGGACCCCCTTCAGCACGGCATGATCGGGCAGTTGCGCCGCCGATGCGCCGCCCTCGATGGCGGCCTTCAGCAGGTCGGTGGCCATGCCCGGCGACAGCAGCGGCAGAAGCCAGCCGTCCGGCGTCACGCCCATCGGCAGCAGCAGTTGGGGCAGGAAGAACTGGGCCACGCCGATCACCAGCGGCGCAAACAGGGCCGCCAGCAACGAGCGCGTCACCACGGCGGCCAGAAGGCCGAGCATGGTGAACTGCAGGATGCGCGCCCAGGACGTCAGGGTCAGAAGGCCGAAGTCCGTCGCCGCTGCGCCGTTCATCGAGAAGGTGAGGGGGCGGCCGAATACCGCCGCCTGCATCACACTGGCGATCACGTCGGAGATCAGGGCGGCGATGGTCGCCAGTACGATCACCAGACCCACGACCGCGACCTTGCCGGTCAGCAGATTCGGTCGGGCGTTGCGCGCGCTGATCAGCCGCCAGGTCTCCCAGCGATAGTCGCCCGCGTAGATGGTCGCCGCGCCGATCAGGACGAACATCAGGATGGCCGGATTGGCGAAGTCGCCCGCGCTCTTGACCATGGCCATTCCCAGATCGAGCGGGCCGCCCTTCATCATGTCCGGCGGCAGCTTGCCCGCCAGTTTCGCCTCATTGGCTTTGGCGACGACGAAGCCCAGGGTGGCGAGGATTACGCCCATGATGGGGATGAACAGCACGCTCCAGAACAGGGCGGTGCGGTTCTTGGACAGGCGGTAGGTTTCGGAACGGATCGCGTCAGCCAGCACGGTTTTGCTCCTGCACGCCGGTCCAGCCGGTTTCGCTCATGAAGACGTCTTCCAGGTCCGCGCCGATCCAGCGGGCTTCTTCGATATCGACTCCGCCCTCGACCAGAGCCTTGATGGCGGCGGCGGCTTCGCTACGCGACACGGCGGCCACAAGTGCATCGCCCTCCAGCGTCGCGCGCTCGCCCAGCACGGACATGGCCTTCGCCAGCGGCGTGACCGACAGGCGCAGACGCTCGCCCGAGGCGGTCAGGTCGGAGACGCGGCCCTCGGTGATCACCTTGCCCTTGTTGAAGATGGCGACGCGGTCGCAGACGCGCTGGACCTCCTGAAGCTGGTGGCTGGCCAGGATGACGGTCACGCCGTCGTGGTCGGCCAGGCTGCGGATCAGGGCGCGCATCTCTTGGATGCCGGGCGGATCCATGCCGCTGGTCGGTTCATCCAGAATGACCAGATCCGGCTTGGTCATCAGGGCGGCGGCGACCCCCAGGCGTTGCAGCATGCCGACCGAAAAACCCTTCACCCGGCGATTGGCCGCCTCGGTCAGGCCGACGCGTTGCAGCCAGTCAGCGATCTCGGCCGAGGACACGCCGCCATGGGCGCGGGCCAGCCATTCCAGCACCTGGCGGGCGGTCATGAAAGGAGGGAAGCGCGGGGTCTCGATCATCGAGCCCATGCGCCGCATCGAGGCCGGATCGCCGATCCGACCGCCCATCACCGTGGCCTCGCCCTCGGTCGGACGAATCAGACCCAACAGGGTGCGAAACAGCGTCGATTTGCCCGCACCATTGGGACCCAGAATGCCGTAGACCCCGCCGCGCGGGATCGACAACGTCAGGCCGTCCAAGGCCTTTACCGTCCCATAGGTCTTGGTCAGGCCGCGAATGTCGATGACGGTTTCCATACGCCAAGCTTGGCGAGTGAACGCCGGTCGCACAAGCCGTCGCGTGGTCGTCGTCCATTAAGTTTAGGCAATGGTTGGGATCGCCGCCCCCTGCGCGAGCTGCATTTGGCGCTAGGCGTTTTTGAGCGCACACTGGTCGCCAGAGGGAGAGGGGCGAAGATGCGCAAAGGTCTGTGGGTCGCGACGGTTTCGGTCGCCTGTCTGATTGCGCCCGTGGCGGTCGCCGACGCCACAGCAACGGCGGCGACCCTGGCCCTGATCACCAATCCGCAGGTCTGCGGCCGAGTCGGGGCCGTCGGCGATGTCCAGCCGACACGCGACATGGTCATGGCCCCAGGCTTCGGCGACGAGGGTTTCGCGGTCGATACGAAGAACCCCGAAGCCCAGGCCTGGTTCGACCATGGCGTGCGACTGCGCTGGGCGTTCGAGCATTCGGAATCGGTGCGGGCGTTCAGGAAGGCGAGGCAGTTGGACCCGTCGTGCGGCATGTGCGCCTGGGGCGAGGCCTGGGCGATCGGGCCGAACCTGAATGGCGGCGGCGGCGATCCCGAATCGATCGCCACAGGCCTTCGCGTTGCACGTGACGCAAGGCGTCTGGCCCGAGACGCCACATCGATGCAGCGGCAGATGATCGAGGCCCTGATTCAGCGCTATTCCGGCAAGAAGAAGACCCGCGCCCTGCGTTACGCCCGCGCCATGGACCGGATCGCAAAGCGTCACGCCGACGACGTGTCGGTCGCTTCGATCACCGCCGACGCCTGGATGCTCCAGCCCGAGGGCGAATGGTGGGACAAGGACGGCAAACCGACCGATCCGGCCGTCACCCGCGCCATGGCGATCCTGGAGCACGCCCTGACGGTCAAGCCGAACGATTCGGGCGCCATTCACCTGTATATCCACCTGACCGAATGGTCGGACGACCCGCACAGGGCGCTGGCCTATGGCGAGCGGCTGGCCCTGCTGGCGCCGGGCGCCAGCCATCTGGTGCATATGCCGTCGCACACCTTCTATCGGGTCGGGCGCTACAAGGACGCGATGATGTCCAACGTCAACGCCGTGGCGCTGGACAAGAGCTACGACCAACTGGTCGGCCCGCCCGGCGGCATTCGCGGCATGCGGCTGCACGCCCACAACATCCATTTCGGGATGGGCGGCGCCCTGATGGCGGGCGGGGCCGAGCGGGGACTGGAGCTGGCCGACTGGTATATGGCGACCTATCCGCAGCTGGCGGGACCGCCCGAGGCGGGCGAGGACGGCTATGTCGTCTATCGTCAGGTTATGGCGGCTGACGCCTATGCGCTTTATGGCCGGTTCGGATCGGACGCCCAGGTCGCGGCCCTGGGCGAACCGGACGCAGGCCGTCCGCTGATGCGGGTCGGTTGGCGCTATGCGCGGGGCGAGGCGGCGGCGCGGCGCGGCGATGCGGCGGCGGTTCGGGTCGAGGCCCAGGCCATCGCCGCCCTGCTGGCGGACAAGGCGTTCAAGGGCCCGATGGCGGACCGTCAGACTGGTTTCGCAGAACTGTTCCAGAATGTGCTGGAAGGCCGCGCGGCCATGATCGATCAGGACTATCCCGCCGCCATCGCCGCCTATGCGCGGGCGGCGGCGATCCAGGCCATGGCGCCCGAGGGCGGCGATCCGCCCATGATCTGGTATCCGACGCGCCGAAGCCTGGCCGCCGCCATGCTGGCGTCCGGCGATGCGGCGGGGGCCAAGGCCAAGATCGGCGAACTGCTGAAGGATTGGCCGAACGACCCCTACAGCTACTATGTCCTCTACCGTGCCGAACAGGCGTTGGGCGACGAGGCGGCGGCGAATGACGCCCTGCGCCATGCCGGCGTCGAATGGATCGGCGGACAGATGAGTTTGGCCGAGGCCTAGCGCCCAAGGATGAAAACAGACGGCACGTCGCAGCGCCAAGTCTTCAGCCGCATCGTGATGGCGAAAGCCTCTATCTGTGAAAGCAAGCCTAGTCCGAAGGTGAACCACAACAGCCAGCTCGTCTGACCTGTGACAAACAGCTGAACAAAGAGCGCCCAGAGAAACAGGCAAAATAGCTTGGACAGCCAATGATGAGGCGACGCCTCGCGCCGAAAACGGGTGAAGCTGACGGCGTGGTTGGCGGCCTCCAAAATCACGAGCACCAGGATCAATGGCCCGACCACTGCCGCCAAGCCGGGATGCATCAGCCAAAGGGCCAAGGCGGCGCCCAACCAGAAGATCACGTCCGCCCGGCCATCCCAACGTCGAAGCGTCGGCGTGACGACCTTCAGCCGCCGCGCGATGACGCCGTCGAAGATGTCGGACAACACCGCCAGCGACAGCAAGATCGCGGCGGCTCCACCTGCCTGAGGCGCGATCAGCGACACGCCGACCAGCGCAGGCGCGCAGAGCAGCCGGAAGATCACCAGAACCCAAGGCAGGCGGTTCAGCATCTAAACGATCAGCGCTTCGCCGCTTCGATCAGCCTGCCGATCTCGGCCGGGTCGATGCCGGGGCTGGCCTTGCCGTTGACGAAGAAGGTCGGCGTGCCGCGCAGGCGCAGGGCGGCGGCCGTGGTGTGGATGTCGGCGATGTGGCGGGTGGTGTCGGGCGCGGCGATCGCGGCCTTGGCGCGGGCCATGTCCACGCCATGCGCCGCCAGGATGGCGTCGATCGCTTCGATCGACAGCGCCCGCTCGGTCATCAGGGCGTCATAGACCTCCAGATACTTGCCCTGCTGGTGCGCGGCCAAGGCGGCGCGGGCGGCGTATTGCGAGGTGATGTCGTCGCCGCGGTCCAGGATCGGCCAGTCCTTGAAGACGAAGCGGACCTCCGGATGCGCGGCCATCAGGGCGCGATAGTCGTGGGCCACGGCCTTGCAGCCGGGGCAGCGGAAGTCGAAGAACTCGATCACCGTGACCTTGGCGTTCGCCGGACCGAAGGCCGGATCGCGGGCGTCGGGCGCCAGGAGGCCGGCGTTGGCGGCGGCGGCCTGGTTCGTCTCCTCGACGGCGGCCTCGGCGTCCTTGGTCTGGAGCGCCATCTGCGCCTCCTGCAGCACCTCGGGATGCTCCAGCAGATAGGCGCGCACGTTCGATCCGCCGGTCAGATAGGGCGCGGCTGAAAAGCCCAGCGCGATGACCGACAGGCCCAGGGCCAGATAGCCGGCGCGGCCGCCGCTGAACCAGGCAGGCTTGGCGGTCTTGGGTTCGGGCGCAGGCGTGGGGGCGTCATCGGTCATTCAGGCTCGCAGTCGGCGTAAGGGGTCAGTTGAGGGTGGCGGGCCGGCGCGCGGCGTCACGGCGGTCCAGGTCGTTGAGATCGTCGGGCGTGGCGCCCGAGGCCAGGACGATATCGACGGCGCGGCGCCATTCGATCGAGCCGGGATCCAGCATGGAGCGGGCGCGCAGGGCGAACTGAGTAGCCTGTTTCTCGTCCCCGCCGGCGAAATAGTATTCGGCCGAGGCCAGGCGCGCCTCGCCCTCCTTGCCCTGCGAGGCATAGGCCTGGGCCAGCAGTCGCCAGGCCATGGTGTTGTCCTTCTCGGCGACGACGGCGTGTTTCAGCTGGTCGATGGCCTCGTCCAGATTGGCCTTGTCGTTGGTTTCGATCAGGGCGTGGGCCAGGTTGACGCGCAGCAGGGGGGCGTCGGGCTTCAGGCGGACCGCCTCGCGGTGGGCGGCGACAGCCTCGGCCGGGCGACCTTCCTCGAACAGGATCTGGCCTTTGAGTTCCTGGAAATAGGGGTTGTTCACGTCGCCCGCGATCAGCGCGTCCACCGCCGTCAGCGCCTTGTCCGTCTGGCCGTCGCGATACCAGGCGATGGCCCGCGCATAGCGGCCGGGCAGGGAGGTGTCGGTTGACGGATAGTCGCGCAGGGTGGCGTTCGGCGCATCCATGAAGGCGTGAATCTTGGCCAGGATCAGGGCGTGCTGCGCCATACGTTCAGGGCTGTCGCGATGGTCGTAGTGCGGCTGTTCCTGCACATAGCGGCGCAGGCTCTCTATCCGGTTCGACGACAGGGGGTGGCTGCGGAAATAGGGATAGCGGCGGGCGTCGGAGAAGACCTCCTGCGAGCGGAAGTTCTCGAAGAAGGACACCAGCCCGGCGCCGGATTCACCGGCCGCCTCCAGCGCCCGCGCGCCCGAGATGTCGGCCTCGCCTTCTTGGCTCTGCATGTAATGCAGCGCGCCGAGAGCGCCGAAATACTGGCTGGAGCCGAGCAGGGCCACGCCTGCGTCCGGCGCGCCGGCGGCGATCGCCAGGGCGCCCAGCGCCATGGTCATGAACATCGGCTGTTTGCCGGCGTTCTCGGCCCCGTCGCGCAGGGTGTGGCGGTTCTTGATGTGGCCCGCCTCGTGCGCCATCACGCCCAGCAGTTCACCGGGCGTCTTGGTGCGCAGGATCAGCCCGGTGTTGACGCCCATGATCCGCCCGCGTGTCGCAAAGGCGTTCAGGTCGTTGTCGTTGACCAGCAGGACTTCGATGTCGTTGGGGTTCAGCCCCATGGCCACGAAGACCGGGTCGGCCCATTCGCGCACGATGCCCTCGACCTCGGTGTCGCGGATCAGGCTTTGTGCGGAGGCCTGGCCGGCGACGGAAACAGCCATCAAGGCCGTCGCCGCCGCCGCCAGAACGCGGGATGCAGATCGGGGAAGCCACCTCATGGCTCTACTCCAACAACGACCGGCCCCCGCCTGTATCCAGACAGTCTAATCGTGACCGATCAGCGGCGCCACCACCCGCGCTTGGGCTTTTCGGGCGGTGCGACGATCTGGTTCGGGTCTTCGGCGATGATGGCCTGAACGTCGATCTCCGGCGTGGGGGCGACGAAGGGCTCGGCCAGCACGGCCTCGGTCACCGGAACCGCCGTCGGGGCGGCGACCGGGGCGACCTCGACCGGTTCGGCGGCCAGCGCCTCGTGCGGGGTCACGTCCAGCTCTACCGGCGCGCCTTGGACCGTAGCCTCGTTCGGCTCGATGGCGGTGTCGGGATGCGGTTCGGTCGCGATCTCGACATTGGCGCTGGCCGACTTGCGGCGCACGCGACGACGCTGAGGCTCGGACGCGATGGTCGGGGCGGCCGTTTCGACGGCCTCGGTCGGCTCGACCATGACGGCCATCGGCGTCTCGGGCGAGCCGTCGGGCGGCATGCCTTCGTTGGTGGCGCGGTTCTCGACCTTGATCTCGTGGCTGACGGAACCTTCGCCACGGCCGCGACCGCGACGGCGACGACGGCGCGACCGGCCGCCTTCCTCGCCGGAGCCTTCGCCGGCGACCACTTCCAGGCCTTCGACCTCGGACTGAGCGACAGCGGGGCGTTCAGCCCGCTCGGGGCGCTCGCCGCGTTCCGGACGGCCTTCTGAGCGGCCGGGGTTCAGCGGGTCGAACCAGACATAGGGGTCGTCCAGCGACGGCGTGCGGCCGCGAACCCAGGTGTAGACGTCGCGCTCGCCATCCTCACGGACGCGGCGACCGCCACGGCGGCCACGGCGACGGCGGCGGCCGTTTTCGTCTTCCTCATCGTCCGAGGCGTCGTCGGCGCTGACCGTATCGACGGCCTCGACGTCGGAGGTTTCCTCGTCGCGACGACCGCCGCGACGGCGACGGTTGCGCCCACGACCGCGATCGCGACCGCCTTCGTGACGTTCCGAACGTTCGCGCGGTTCGTCGTCGTCGCTGTCTTCGCGATCCAGGGATTCGACGGTGTCGTCATCGTCGTCGGCGATGATCTCCTCGTCGTCGTCCTCATCCTCGTCTTCGTACAGCGAGGCGTCGAAGTCGTCGTCGAGGTTGGGCATCTCGATCTCAGGCGCGACGAAGTCCTCGTTCGTCTCGGTGCGCTCGATATTGTGTTCGCCCTGACCCAGGCTGTCGTCGATCTGGACGATGACGTTCAGGCCGCGACGTTCCAAGAGCGACTGCAGATAGGCGCGCTTGTGGTTCAGGATGTACAGGCCGACGGCGGTGCAAACCTTCAGCACCACGACGCCCGCCCCGTTCTTGCCGGCCTCGATGTCGACTGCGCGCAGGGTCATCAGGGCGGCGGATTCGGCCGAGCGGATGCGGCCCGTGCCCTGGCAGTGCGGGCAGGCCTCGGTCGCGCCCTCGATCACGCCCAGGCGGCGACGCTGGCGGCTGATTTCCATCAGGCCGAAGGGCGAGATGCGGCCCATCTGGATGCGGGCGCGGTCGGAGGACAGGGCTTCCTTCAGCACGCGCTCGACGGCGCGGTTGTTCTTGCCCTCATCCATGTCGATGAAGTCGATGACGACCAGGCCGGCGAGGTCGCGCAGGCGCAGCTGGCGGGCGGCTTCCTCGGCCGCTTCCATATTGGTTTTGAACGCTGTCTGCTCGACGTTGCGTTCCTTGGTGGCGCGGCCCGAGTTGACGTCGATGGCCACCAGGGCCTCGGTCTGGTTGATGACCAGATAGCCGCCGGACTTCAGCGGCACGACCGGTTGGTGGATCTGCGTCAGCAGTTCTTCAATGCCGTTGGCCGCGAACAGGGGCCGCGAGCCGCGATACAGGTGAACCTTCTTGGCCTGCGCCGGCATCAGCACGCGCATGAAGTCGCGCGCTTCCTTGAAGCCCTCGACGCCCTCGACCTGGATGCCGTCGAAATCCTTGTCGAACATGTCGCGCACGGCGCGGCGGACCAGGTTCTCTTCCTCGTAGATCACCGAGGGGGCGTGAGAGGCGAGGGTGGTTTCGCGGATCGTTTCCCACAGGCGCAGCAGATATTGATAGTCGCGCTTGATCTCGGCCTTGGTGCGCTTGGCGCCCGCCGTGCGGATGATCAGGCCCATGCCCTTGGGCACTTCCAGGGCCGACACCGCGCTCTTCAGGCGACGACGGTCCGAGGTGTTGGTGATCTTTCGCGAAATGCCGCCGCCCTTGCCGGTGTTGGGCATCAGCACGCAATAGCGGCCGGCCAGCGAGAGCCAGGTGGTCAGGGCCGCGCCCTTGGCGCCGCGCTCGTCCTTGACGACCTGGACCAGCAGGATCTGGCGGCGCTTGATGACGTCTTGGATCTTGTAGCGACGCATCAGGCGGCGCTTCAGCCGCTCTTCGTCGGCCAGCGCCGATTCCGGATCGACATCGTCGCCGGTCGATTCGCGGTCGAGATCGTCCTCGTCCTCGTCGTCGTGCGCCTCGGCCATGATGGCTTCGCGGTCGGCGACGGGGATTTGGTAGTAGTCGGGGTGGATCTCGTTGAAGGCGAGGAAGCCGTGGCGATTGCCGCCGTACTCAATGAAGGCGGCCTGCAGGCTGGGCTCTACGCGGGTGACCTTGGCGAGGTAGATGTTGCCGCGAAGCTGGCGCTTCGCACGGGATTCGAAATCGAATTCCTCAATCTTGCGCCCGTCCACGATGGCGACCCGGGTCTCCTCGGGATGCGCCGCATCGATCAGCATTGTCTTTGACATGGAAAGTCTCTCTCTGGCGCGCGCAGGCCGACCGTCCCGGATCTCCGGACAGGGTCATGGCGGCTCGCCGAATGAAGGTGAGGGCCGGCGCGCGCGACATCCCCTCGCCGAGAACGGCGAAGAAGGCTTGATCAAGCCGTTGGGGAACGCAGGCGGAAAGGCCCATTAAGTCGTCGGTCCTGAACCGGGCGCGCCAATCCCTTGGGAAGGCCGCGTCCCTGGTCCGCTCTTCGAACCATCGGCCAGGCCGGGGTGGTTCTAGGATTGGTGAAAGTCAACGCCGCGAGGAGGGCGCGCCAAGATCCGCAAAGGCGAAATCGGCGCGATCGGTTCGCGAGCGGTCACAGCATAGTCATGCAACGGGAGAATTAAAAGGCGCTCGCCTTAACCCCCTGAATACGAGCCTCTGTCATGATGAGGTTCAAGTAGGCTTAAACCGGGTTCGCCGACGCAGATGAGCGGTCGCGTTTTGACAGGTCTGATGCGCTGGGGCGCGAAGGAGTGGGCGATGACCGCCCTGGCCTTCGTGGTCATCTGCATGGTCGGTCTGTCCGCAACGCGCGGTTTCGCCTGGGGCGCGCAGGGCGATGTGCTGGCGGTGCGCTTCGGCGCCGATGGCGATCGGACCCGCGTCGTCATCGATCTGGACAAGACGGCGCAAGGACGCGTCATCGACGCGGGCGGCGAAGGCCGGGTGGTGCTGGCCCTCAGCGGGGTTGCGCCAGGGCGTGGTCTGAACGGTGGCGGTTCGGGTCTGGTGCGCTCCTATCAGGTTACGTCGTCTGGCGGTTCGTCGCGTGTTCAGCTGGAACTGGCGCGCGGCAGCGAGATCGAACGGCGCTTCCTTCTGCCGCCCGGCGACGGCGTCAGCCATTATCGTTATGTCGTCGATCTGAAGGCGACGGGAACCGCCGCGCGCGCCTCGACCACGCCGGCGCCGCGCGCCAGCGCGCCTCCACGTCGCGCCGAACGCCCCCTGATCGTCATCGACGCCGGCCATGGCGGCAATGATCCCGGCGCCAGTGGCGCGAGCGCCCAGGAAAAGCAGGTTACGTTGGCCGCCGCCCTGGCTTTGAAGGCCGAGCTCGAGAAGAACGGCCGCTATCGCGTCAGGCTGACCCGGACCGACGACCGCTATGTCGATCTCTATCGCCGCGTTTCCATCGCGCGTCAGGCCGACGCCGATCTGTTTATTTCCTTGCACGCCGACGCCGGCGCCGACCCGGCGCTGCGCGGGGCCAGCGTCTATACCTTGTCGGAGCAGGGCGCCGGCCGAGCGGTGCGCGAGTTCACGCGGGGCGACAACTGGCACCGCGAGCTGCATCTGCCGGGGCGCGATCCGTCGGTCGATCGCATCCTGCTCGACATGACCCAGCGTGCGACCCAGAACCGCTCGGCCCAGTTCGCGCGCGTCCTGCTGACCCATCTGGAGGGGTCGGACCATCCTCTGCTTCGCCGCAGCCATCGCGATGCTGGTCTGGCTGTCCTCCTGGCGCCCGACGTGCCGGCCGTGCTGCTGGAAATGGGCTTCATCACCAATCCCGAGGACGAGCGGCTTCTGACCGACGAGCGCGCGCGCCGTCGCCTGATGAAGTCGGTGGCAGACGGGATCGATCGCTATTTTCGCGAGCCGTCGAGCCCGATGATGGCAGCCGCGAACAGCCAGGCCGCCGGTCAGCCCTGATTCGGCGCAACCAAGCCGGCCGTCGCCGGTTTCCGGACCATGAAAAAAGCGATTGTCACTGGCGGATCGGGCCTGATCGGAACGGGCGTCTGTAAGGCCTTGCTGGCCAACGGATGGGAGGTCGCCTCCTTCGACCTGAAACCGGGGGAGGGCGAGGCGCGTCATATCGACTGCGATTTGGGCGATGAGGATTCGGTCAAACAGGCGTTCGAGACGTTGGGCTGGTCGTCGCTGGACCTGCTGGTCAACAACGGGGGCATCGCCGACCCGGTAAGCGGCCCGCTGGCTGAACTGTCGCTGGCGGACTGGCGCAAGACCATCGACAGCCATCTGACCGGCGCCTTTTTGATGAGCCGCGCCGCCATTCCGATGCTGAACGAGGGCGGCGCCATCGTGAACATGATCTCGACGCGCGCCTTCATGTCCGAGCCGCAAACCGAGGCCTATGCGGCGTCCAAGGGTGCGCTGTTTGCCCTGACACACGCCCTGGCGATCAGCGAAGGGCCTCGGATTCGCGTGAACGCCGTTGCGCCCGGCTGGATTTCGGATGGCGAAGATCTGCGTCGTGTCGATCACGAACAGCATCCGGTCGGCCGCGTCGGCCGCGCAGAGGATATCGCCGGGGCCGTACTCTATCTCGCCGAAGCGGGCTTCGTCACGGGGCAGGTGCTGACCGTGGACGGCGGCATGACGCGCAAGATGATCTACGCCGACTAGGCCGTCAGGCCAGACCGGCCTTCTTCAGCGTTTTCCAGGCCTTGATGACGCGTTGCAGCTTGGCCTCCGCGCTGCGGTCGCCGCTGTTGGTGTCGGGGTGAAACCGCTTCAGCAGCTCATGATACTGAGCCTTGATCTTCGTTTTGTCCGCGCCGGGGTCCAAATCCAGGTCGGCCAGGGCGGCGCGTTCCAGCTTGCCGATGCGGCGGTCCTCGGTCGCGGACTGCGGCGCCTGATCGCCTTTGCGCCCGAACAGGCCGAAGCTGTCGCGCCATGAGCCTGCGCCGGTGGTGTTCGAGGTGCCCATCTTGGCGGCGAAGGCGGCGGCCTCACGTGTGAACTTGCCGGCCTGCATCTCCCAGGTCGGGCGCCCGCCGGTCATGGCCTCGTTTTCCTGGGCGGCGCGGATCTGGCCTTCGCTCATGCCGGCGTAGAAGTTCCAGCCCTTGTTGTATTCGCCGGCGTGCGGCTGGCAGAATTCGTAGAAGTCGTTCAGCCGCTCGCGCGACTTGGGCGCCTTGGCGGCGGCGGCCCGACGGCAGTCTGGCCACTGGCACGGCTTTTCGCCTGGCTTCAGGTGAAGGACGTCGGCTTTCGCCGCCTCTTCCTCGGGCTTGGGCGGCTTCACCCGAATGTCGGTGAAGCGCGGCTTGTATTGAAAGGAAGCGGACATCAGCCGAAGTGTAAGCCCGATTGGGACAGCATCAAGGAATCGATCATGTCTGAAGGCCCGGTGGCGACGATTATTCGTGCAAAACTGACGGCGGGGCTGTCGCCCTTGCGTCTGGAGGTCGAAGACGACAGCTGGCGTCACGCCGGACATCATCATGAAGGCGGAATGGACGCCAAGCCTGGCGGCGAAAGCCATTTCAATCTGGTGATCGTGTCCGCCGCTTTCCAGGGGCAGTCGCGGCTGGCGCGACAGCGCGCGGTCAACGCCCTGTTGAAGGACGAGATGGCCGGACCGGTCCACGCCTTGTCCATCAAGGCGCTGACGCCGGAGGAGGCGTCTTGACCGAAAGAACCGCGTTCACACCGTCTTAGAACCTTCGTCTTAGCGTCACGCGACCAAACAGAACGTGGGGATCTGGGCTTATGGTGGAATCAGACGGCGTCGCGAAGGCGCTCCCGGGCGAAGAACGCGCCGGCGATGCGGCTCAGGCGCTGACCGCCATCCTGCAGACGCAGTATCTCCGCTACCTGATCATCGCGTCCTGGGCCGTGGGCCTGCTGGGTACGGTCGGATTCTGGCCGGCGCTGCTGTGGTTTGGCGGCACGCTTGCCGCCGGTTCGCTGCGCGGTCTGGTCGAGCGTCGGGTCAGTCAGCGGGTCGACAAGAACTGGGGCCTGATCTTCCCGATCGTGGCCACCGTGACGACCGGGGCCTGGGCGATCGCGCCTCTGTTGGCCTGGTTCTCGCCCTCCGAATTCGGACGGCCTCTCGCGCTCGCCCTGATAATTTCCGGCTATGTGCTGGTTTTCGCACAGCTGCGCAGTTCACCGCGTCAGGCCGTGATCATCTCCTCGCCCTATGGCGCGGCTGCGACGATCATCCTGTTCAGCCTGTGGGGCACGTCCGAGTTCTGGTCTATGCTGGCGGTTCTGCCCTTCACGGCGGCCGGTCTGTTCGTTCTGGTGACGATGACCCTGCTGCGTGAAGACCGTATCCGCGCGTTCCAGTCCCACCAGGCCCATCTGATCGAAGAGCTGGAAGCCGCCCGCGACAAGGCCAATGCCGCCAACGACGCCAAGTCGAACTTCCTGGGGGTGATCTCGCACGAGCTGCGCACGCCGATGAACGGCGTGCTGGGCGCGGCCCAGTTGCTTAGCGCGACCCGTCTGGAGGCGACGCAGCGGGAGTATCTGTCGATCATCCGCAACTCTGGCGACAACCTGCTGTCGCTGCTGAACGACATCCTCGACATGACCAAGATCGAGGCGGGCAAGATGAACTTCGAGGTCGTCGACATTGTCATCGAAGACCTCAGCAAGCGCATCACAGGTCCGTTCGAGGCCCAGGCTGAAGCCAAAGGGCTTCAGTTCGTCTCGACCGTGGAAGGCGAGATTCCGACGGTGGTGCGCGGCGATCCGCTGCGGGTCTGTCAGGTCGTGCAGAACCTTTTGTCCAACGCGGTCAAGTTCACAGAGGTCGGCCAGATCCACTATCTCGTGCGCGGTCACCGTGTGTCGGACCAGCGCGCGCGCTTCGAATTCGTCGTTCAGGACAGCGGGGCGGGTATTGCCGCAGCCGATCTGGAACGGCTGTTCATGCCCTTCACCCAGGTCGACACCTCCTCGACCCGGCGGTTTGGCGGCACGGGTCTGGGGCTGACCATCGCGCGGCGCATGGCCAATATCATGGGCGGCGACATCACTGTGACGTCCAAGCTCGCCGAGGGCTCGTGCTTCACCCTGGAAATCGAGGCCGAGGTCGTCGAATGGGCCAAGCCGGTCGCGGCGGCCGAGGTTCATGCCGAAATCGAGGGCGGCGAGTCGCTGCGCGTCCTCGTGGTCGAGGATCACCCGGTGAACCGCATGATCCTGGAAGCCTGGATGAGCTCGGCCAGCCACGTCACCTCAACGGCGGAGAACGGCCAGGTCGCCGTCGATATCGCCAAGGAGCAGCCGTTCGACCTCATCATCATGGATGTGAACATGCCGGTGATGGACGGACTGACGGCGACCCGCATGATCCGCGAAGGCGGTCTGAACACCGGCACACCCATCGTCGTCCTGTCTGCGTCGGCACGTCACGAGGATCACGAGGCCGGTCTTGAGGCGGGTGCCGACGCCTATCTCAACAAGCCGATCGACTTCGGCGCCTTGGCCGCCCTGATGGGGCGCGTCAGCGGCGGGCGCGAGGCGGTGGCGCAGATGGTTACGTCGCAGCCTGAAACCTCGGTCGCCGCCTGATTGCGGCGATCCTGTGTTCCGCACATGAACCTCAGCCGATAACGCCGGTTCAGGTCCGCCTCAGTCGCCGGGCTCCATAACTGCACCCAAGCCGACGTTCTTCGGCGCAGATGGAGACACGATCATGAGAAAGATCCTGACCGCCACCATGGCCGCCCTGATGGCCACGACCGCCCTGGGCGCCGCCGGCGCGGCTTCCGCACAATCCCGCCACGACCATCGTTACGAGCACCGTTACGAGCACCGGGATGATCGTCGCGACTATCGTCACGACCGCCGCGACTACCGCCGCGAGCTGCGTGAGGATCGTCGCGAGTACCGCCAGCAACAGCGCGCCTATGAGCGTTGGCAGCGTGCGGAACGTCGTTACTACGCCCCGCGCTATGTCGCGCCGCGCGGCTATGCGGTTCGGACGTGGAGCTATGGTCAGCGGATGCCGTCCTACTATCGCACCAACGCCTATGTGGTTAACGACTACGACCGCTATGGCCTGCGTGCGCCGCCCCGTGGCTATCAATATGTCCGCAGTGGCAATGACGTGGTTCTTTCCGCCGTCGCCGGTGGTTTGATCACCGCCGTGATCGCCGGCCTGTTCAACTGATCTGCTGAGGATTCGAGATGCGCTCCGGAGGGAAACCTCCGGGGCGTTTTTCGTTCTGAAGAGGACGGCGACGCTTCCGGCGCCCAAGATGGATGACGATGCGCGCCTTCGCCGAGCTTCTGGACCGCCTGTCCCTGACGGCTTCGCGCAATGCGAAGCTGGTGCTGGTGCGCGACTATCTGAGAGCGACGCCCGATCCGGACCGGGGATGGGCGCTGGCGGCCCTGACCGGGGACCTGACGTTCGACGCGGCCAAGCCGGCCATGATCCGAAAGGCGGTTGAAGGCCGGGTCGACAGCGTACTGTTCGGCTGGTCCTACGACTATGTGGGGGATCTGGCGGAGACGGTGGCCCTGATCTGGCCCGTAACGCCGGACCATCGGCCGAACCGCGAGCCCGAACTGGCCGAGGTTGTCGAGGCGCTGAGGACCGCCACGCGGACGGAGGTGCGCGTTCTTCTGGAAGGCTGGCTGGATGCGCTGGAGCCGAAAGGACGGTGGGCGCTGCTGAAGCTGATGACCGGGGCCTTGCGCGTGGGGCTGTCGGCGCGGCTGGCCAAGACGGCGGCGGCCATGATGCGCCCGGACGCCGTGATGGAGCCGCCCTCGCCGGACGGCGACGAGGCGCAGATGACGCTGGAGGCGCTCGACGCCTCGGCCATCGAGGAGGTCTGGCACGCGGTCGAGCCGCCCTACGCCGACCTGTTCGCCTGGCTGGAGGGCAGGGCGGAGCGGCCGAGCCCGGATGCGCCCGGCCGATTTCGACCCGTCATGCTGGCCGTCGCCATCGATGAGGCCGTGGACCTGCCCAAACTGTCGCCGACCGACTATGCGGCCGAATGGAAGTGGGACGGCATTCGGGTGCAGGCCGTGCTGGAAGGCGAGGTCCGCAAACTCTATTCCCGCACCGGCGACGAGATTTCGGGCTCCTTTCCAGATGTGATGGAAGCCCTGGCTTTCGAAGGCGCGATCGACGGCGAGCTGATCGTATGGCGCGACGGGGCGGTGGCGCCGTTTGGGGATTTGCAGCAGCGGCTGAACCGTAAGTCCGTGGACGCCAAGGCGATGCAGGCCTTTCCGGCGGCGGTCGTCGCCTATGACCTGCTGGCCCAGGATGGCGAGGATCTGCGCGGCCTGCCGCTGCGCGAGCGGCGGGCGCGGCTGGAGGCCTTGGTCGCGGGTCATGCCGGCGAGCGGCTGCACCTGTCGCCGTTGGTCGATTACGCCGATTGGGATGAACTGGCGCGGCTGCGCGCCGATCCGCCGGTCGGGGCGGCGGCGGAAGGCCTGATGCTGAAACGCTGGGACAGCCCCTATCTGGCGGGGCGCCCCAAGGGACCGTGGTTCAAGTGGAAGCGCGACCCGCACGTCATCGACGCGGTCCTGATGTACGCCCAGCGCGGCCACGGCAAACGCTCCAGCTTCTATTCCGACTACACCTTCGGCGTCTGGACGCCGGAGGGGGCGCTGACGCCGGTGGGCAAGGCCTATTTCGGCTTCACCGACGAGGAGTTGAAGCAGCTCGACAAGTTCGTGCGCGATCACACCATCGACCGCTTCGGGCCGGTGCGGTCGGTGCGGGCCGAGCGGGACTTCGGCCTGGTGCTGGAGATCGCCTTCGAGGGATTGAATCGCTCGACCCGGCACAAGTCGGGCGTGGCCATGCGGTTCCCGCGCGTCAGCCGGATTCGCTGGGACAAGCCGGCGCGAGAGGCTGACACCATCGACGACGTGATGGACCTGCTGGACGCTATCGAAAGCGGCGGCGGGCGGATCGCAAAGGCCTGAAATCGGGCTTTCGGGGGTTCCAATCGTCGCGTCAGGCGTTAGACCCGACCTCATGTCTCTGCCTATTTCCAACGAAGTCGCCGAAGCGGTGGCCGCGGGCCGCAAGGCCGTATCGGTCGACGCCGCCATGATCGCCAAGCTGACCGACATGGCGGGCGATTTTGCGATCAATCTGACCATCGCCATCCTGATCTTCGTCGCCACCCTGTTTGTGGCGAAGTGGGCGGCCGGCGCAGCGCGCAAGACGCTGTCGCGGGTGCGCGGGTTCCGACATGATCCGACGGTTCTGAGCTTCGCCGTCCAGGTCGTGCGGGTTGTGGTGATCATCATCGGCATGATCGCCGTGCTGCAGCGGCTGGGCGTTCAGACGACCTCGATCATCGCCGTGCTGGGCGCGGCGTCCTTGGCGGTGGGTTTGGCGTTGCAGGGCACGCTGTCGAACGTGGCGTCGGGGATCATGCTGCTGGTGCTGCGGCCTTACCGTGTCGGCGACGTGGTCGATGTCGGCGGCATGGCGGGAACGGTGCAGCGACTGGACCTGTTCACGACCCAGCTGTCCAACGCCAGCAACCACAAGATCGTCATTCCGAACTCCAAGGTCCTGAGCGACCCGCTGACCAATCTGACCGGTCAGCAGACCCGCCGTATCGAGATCAACTTCACGGTCGGCTATGGCGAAGACCTGGGGCAGGCGCGCAAGGTGCTGATCGACATGGCCGGCGCCCACGACAAGGTGCTGCACGATCCGCATCCGTGGTCCGGCGTAACGGGTCTGCTGGATAGTTCGGTCCAAATTACCCTGCACGCCTGGGTCAAGGTGACAGACTGGTGGCAGACCCAGGCCGATCTGATGCAAGGCGGCAAGGAGGCGCTGGATGCCGCCGGGATCGAGATTCCGTTCCCGCATCAGGTCGCCGTGCCCTATGGCGATGAGGATGTGATGCCGGTCGTGCGCGTCCGCACGGTCGAAGACGGCACGGCCGATCTGAAGGCGACGAACCGCTGATGCGCTACGATTTCGGCTCCGACAACACCGCCGGCATGGCGCTGAGCGCCATCGAAGGCCTGGTGCGCGCCAACAAGGGATTCGCGCGCGCCTATGGCGCAGACGAGGTCACCGCCCGCGCCGCCGACCAGATTCGCCAGCGTCTGGATGCCGACGCCGAGGTGCGGTTTGTTTTCAGCGGGACGGCGGCCAACGCCATCGCCCTGTCGATGCTGGCCCAGCCGTATGAGGCGGTGCTGGCGCACCATGCGGCGCACATCTGCACCGACGAGACGGGCGCGCCGGGATTCTTCGGTCACGGCGTCGGCCTGATCGGCTTGCCGGGGTTCTCGGGCAAGATCGATCCATTGGCCCTGCAGGCGCAGTTGGGCGAACCCGAAGTCGGGCATCGTCAGCCGCCCGCCGCCCTGTCGCTGACCCAGGCCACGGAATATGGCTCGGTCTACACCGAGGAAGAACTGCGCCACCTGATCGAACCGGCCAAGGCGCTGGGCTATGGCGTTCACATGGACGGAGCGCGCCTGACCAATGCGGTCGCCGCCGGCTTCGACCTGAAGGACATTCCGCGTCTGGGCGTCGACGTGCTGGTGTTCGGCGGGGCGAAGGCGGGCGCCAACTGCGCCGAGGCGATCGTGTTGTTCGACAAGAGCCTGGCGCGGCGACTGGACAACCGTCTGAAACAGGCGGGCCAGACTTCGTCCAAGACGCGGCTGCTGTCGGGTCCGATGCTGGGCTTGCTCGAAAGCGGCGATTGGGAGTCGGGCGGCGCCCACGCCAATCTGATGGGGCAGCGGTTGGCGGCGGGCATCGCGGGGCGGTCGCCCTTCGTCCTGGCCCATCCGGTGGAGGCGAACGCCGTCTTCGTGCGGATGCCGCCAGAGGCGCATGCCCGCCTGAACGAAATGGGCTGGGCCTGCTACGCCTTCGACGACGGTTCCGTGCGCTTCGTCTGTTCGTGGGCGACGCAGGAAGCGGCCGTGGACGAGTTGATCGAGGCGGTCGCCGGTCTGGGCTGAGCGACGAATCCGCGCTCGCGCGCCAGCGTGGCCTTTCCCCGGTCGCATTGGCTTTCCATATGCGGATTATGGCGATGCGAGGCGAACGCTCCGGCGGCAGGCGTGACCCGATGGTCAAGGCGCAGCAGGCAGGGAGCCCACAGGACAAGACGGACGGACCCCCGACGCTGACGGCGCTGGCGGATCTGGCGCGGCTGGTGGCCCGATCGGGCGCGCCGCACCTGAAACTGCGGCTGATCTCGGCCATCCTGCTGACGCTGGCGGGCAAGGGGCTGGGCGTCATGGCGCCGCTGGTGCTGGGCGCGGCGGTCAACCGCCTGGCGGCGGGGCAGGGTGCGGCGACCGCCGTCGGCCTGGGCTTTGCGGCCTTCGCCATCGGCTGGACCGTCGTGCGGTTCCTGTCGGCGGCCTCACCTCTTATCTCCGACGTCGTATTCGCGCCGGTGCGCGCCGCCGCCCAGCGCGCGACGGCGGCCGAGGCCTTCGCCCATGCGCTGAGCCTGTCGCTGGACTTCCACCAGACCAAACGCTCGGGCGCCCTATCGCGGACCATGGACCGAGGATCGCGCGCCGTGGACTTCCTGCTGCGCATCCTCGCCTTCAACCTGGTTCCGACCGGGGTTGAGTTGGTGCTGGCGGCCGGGGTGCTGGGCGCCAAATACGACTGGCGTTTCGCCGCCGTCGCGGTGGTGGTGGTCGTCATCTACACCGCCGCCACCTTCGCCATGTCCAACTGGCGGCTGGAGCATCGCCGGATCATGAATGCGGCCGATTCCGAGGCCGCCGGCGTCTCGGTCGACGCCCTGCTGAACTATGAGACGGTCAAGTCGTTCGGGGCCGAGACGCGCGCGGCCCAGACCTATGACCGGGCGCTGGGCGACTATGCCGAGGCGTCGCTGAAGGCCAATAGTTCGCTGAACATGCTGAACGGGATGCAGGCCCTGGTGATGAACCTGGGGCTGGGCGTCATGGCGGTGATGGCCGGGTTCGAGGCGGCGGCCGGGCGGATGGGGCCGGGTGACGTGACGGCGGCGGTGCTGATCATGATCTCACTGTATGCGCCGCTGAACATCCTGGGCTTCGCCTATCGGGAAATCCGTCAGTCCTTCATCGACATGGAGGAGATGCTGAAGGTGACGCGACAGACGCCGCAGGTCGCCGATGCGCCGAACGCCGTCGCCCTGCCGCGGCCGGTCGATGCTCGCGGGGCGTCGGTAGCATTCGAGGCGGTCGGCTTCCGCCACGACGCGCGGGCCAATGGGCTGGAGGACGTCAGCTTCTACGCTGCGCCTGGCACCACGACGGCGCTGGTCGGGCCCTCGGGCGCGGGCAAGTCCACCATTGTCAAACTGGCGCTGCGTCTGCTCGATCCGCAGGAAGGGCGCGTGCTGATCGACGGCCATGACGCGCGTGATGTGACCCAGGCCTCGCTGCGATCGGCGGTGGCGCTGGTGCCTCAGGATGTGGCCCTGTTCAACGACACCCTGGCCGCCAACATCGCCTTCGCCCGGCCCGAGGCGTATGAGGCGCAGGTGTGGGCGGCCGCGGAGGCGGCAGAACTGGCCGACTTTATCCGCGGCTTGCCGGATGGGATGCAGACCAAGGTCGGCGAACGGGGGCTGAAGCTGTCGGGCGGCGAACGTCAGCGGGTGGGCATCGCCCGAGCCCTGTTGGCCGATCCGTGCATCCTGATCCTGGACGAGGCCACCAGCGCCCTGGACAGCCGCACCGAGGCCGCGATCCAGAAGACGCTGCGCAAGGCCAGGAACGGCCGCACGACCCTGGTGGTCGCCCACCGGCTGTCGACCGTGGCGGACGCGGACCAGATTCTGGTGCTGAAGGCCGGGCGGATCGTCGAGCGGGGCGGGCACCACGAACTGGTGGCCCGACAGGGCGGGGAATATGCAGCGCTGTGGCGCAAACAGACGCGCGGCGGCAAGACGCCTCAGATGGCGGACTGACTGGCGGCCGGCAGCTTCTTTCTGACCACCTCTTGCAGGTTCGTCAGGATGGCGGTCCGCGCGGCCTGCTCCTCGGGCGGCAGGGCCAGCAGCAGCTTCATCGCCTGGGCGTGGACCGTGGCGATGCGCCAGTCGAAACCGCCTTGGCGCGGCGCGGCGTCCAGCAGGTCGCACAGGCCCTTGGCCGCTGTGCACAGGTCATCCATCGAAAAGGGGCTGGCGGCGTCAATGATCTGGCTGGAGGCGGAATAGGCCAGATCCAGCCGCATCGGCTCGATCAGGGCCGGATCGGGCTTGGCCAGCAGGACCGCGATATTGTCGCCGATGATGGCGCGGGCCTGATCCTGAAGGCCGTCGAGATTGGCGCGGGCCTGAGCCAGGGCGACCCCGACGCTGACGCCGCCGGGGCGGTCCAGCATCTCGGACAGGCGGGATTTGCGCTGGGTATGGGTGATGACGGTCATAGGGCCAAGGTCTCCATCCCGTTCGCCTTGCGGATCATGTCGGCGCGACGTTCGACGCCTTCATAGCCGGTATGCCGGAACCGGCGATCGGGCCCCATATAGTCGCCGACCTCGAGGAACGGCCGGCTGTCGCGCGCGACCCACAGGATGCGCTCCAGCAGAAGGGCCGGGCTGAACGGCTTGGTGATGACGAAGTTGGCGCCGCAGTCGCGCGCCTCGGCGACGCGGCCGCGACGAATATGGCTGGCGGTCATGATCACCGGGGTGAAGGTGTTGGGATTGGCGCCCGAGCGACGCAGCCAGCGCACCAGTTCGAACCCGTCGATGTCGGGCATGTCTGTGTCGACGACCAGCAGATCGACGGGCTTGTCGGTCAGCAGTTTCTGGGCCTCGGTCCCCGTGCCGCAGGCATAGGTCGGGCGGATGCCGAAGCCTGTCAAAGCGTTGGAGGTCAGCGTCAACGAAAAAGGCGAATCGTCGACGATCATCGTGATCGCACCGCCCAGGTTGAAGACGGCGCTTTCGCGCAGAGACTCGCCGCTGCTCATGATGCAAAGGCCCCCGTCTGGCCCGCCGATAAACTCATGGCCGGTCGCAAACCCCGATGCCTCCTAACGAAGGGCGGAGCTTGGCAGACGAGGGTGGATGCTGCGTTAACGCTGACTCGGGCGATCAAGCGTCAGAGGGCGCCGATGGCGTAGAAGCGATCCGCGCGGCGCTTCTTGATCTGCTGCGGCGTCAGGCCGTCAAAGCCCTTCAGCTCTTCGGCCAGAACGTCGCCGACATTGGCCATGGCCGCGTCGCGATCGGTGTGGGAGCCGCCGACAGGCTCTTGGATCAGGCGGTCCACGATCTTCAGCTGCATCAGGTCCGGGCCGGTGATCTTCATCGCCATGGCCGCATCCTTGGCCCGCGCGCCGTCGCGCCACAGAATGCCGGCTGCGCCCTCGGGCGAGATGACCGAATAGATCGAGTGCTCCAGCATCAGCACACGGCTGGCCGCCGCGATGGCGATGGCCCCGCCCGAACCGCCTTCGCCCGTGATGGTGGCGATGGAGGGCACGCCCAAGGTCAGGCAGCGCTCGGTCGAGCGCGCGATGGCCTCGGCCTGGCCGCGCTCCTCGGCGCCCAGCCCCGGATAGGCGCCGGCGGTGTCGATGAAACTGAGCACCGGCAGGCCGAACTGCTCGGCCATGTCCATCAGGCGCACGGCTTTACGATAGCCCTCGGGCCGCGCCATGCCGAAGTTGTGGGTGATGCGGGTCGCGGTGTCGTGACCCTTTTCGTGGCCCATGATGACGACCGGCCGGCCGCGGAACCGGGCCAGACCGCCGAGGATCGCCTGGTCGTCCCCGAACTGACGGTCGCCGTGCAGTTCGTTCCAGTCGGTGAACAGGCTCTGGACGTAGTCGATGAAGTGCGGACGCTGCGGATGGCGCGCGACCTGGGTCTTCATCCAGGGGTCGAGGCCAGCGTAGGTCTTCTTGCGCAGCTGCTCGGCCTTTTTGCGCAGGCCCTCGATCTCATGGTCGATGTCGCCCGAGGTGTCGGCCAGCAGCGACAGCTCCTCGATCTTGGCTTCCAGATCGGCGATCGGCTTTTCGAAGTCGAGATAGTGCGTGGCCATCAAGGCGTCCGGGAACTGCAAACGGGCGAAAGCGCCCTTGGGGAAGGCGCGCGAACCTAGAGAGGTCAACGCCGCCGGGCAAGCGCGGGTTCAGTCGTCGCGCGCCAAGGGGTGGTTTTGTTGGACAACCTGGGCCAGGCGATCGGTGGCGACGTGGGTGTAGATCTGGGTCGTGGCGATATCGACGTGGCCTAGCAGGGTCTGGACGACGCGCAGGTCGGCGCCGCCTTCCAGCAGATGGGTGGCGAAGGCGTGGCGCAGGACGTGGGGGCTGACGCGGGCGGGATCTATGCCGGCGGTGACCGCGGCCTCGTCCAACAGTTGGGCGAAACGGCGTGGGGTCAGGTGGCCGCTGCGGCCGGAGGAGGGGAACAGCCAGGGACTGTCGGGCGCCTCAGGCTTTCGCCCATCCTTACCTTTGAATCTGGCGTCGCGCGCGACGAGCCAGGCCTTGATCGCTTCGCGGGCGGCGGCGTTGAGGGGTGCGAGCCGTTCCTTGCCGCCCTTGCCGCGCACGATCAGATAGGCGGGGGCGCGCCGAACGGCCTCGACTTTGAGCCCCAACAGTTCGGATACACGCAGGCCCGAGGCGTAGGCCATCTCGACCAGGGCGACGAGGCGCAGTCCCGCTGCCGCGTCGCGGGCGGCCGAGGCGGCCAGCAGGGCGTCGATCTCGGCGCGGCTCAACACCTTGGGCAGGGACCGGCCCTGTTTGGGGGCGTCGAGGCGGCGCGACGGATCGTCGGTGCGCCATCCCTCGGCCAGGGCGAAGCGATAGAACTGACGCGCGGACGAGCGGCGACGGGCGGCGGTGGCGGCGGACAAGCCTCGCCGCGACAGGTCCGTGAACCAGGCCTCGACCGCCTCGGCACCCGCCTTCATCAATCCGCCGGCGTCCGACAGCGCCGTCTCCGCGTCAGACAGATCGCGGCCATAGGCGGACAGTGTATGGGGCGAGGCGTCGCGTTCGACCGCCATCATCTCCAGAAAGGCTTCGATCTGGGGCGTCATGCGGCGATCCGTAGCCTGAACGACTGGCGCAAGGTCGGGCTTGGTGTAGAGGTTTTCTGGATCATGCCTGCCCGCGCCGCCGCCTTCGCCTTCCTCTCGACCGACCGTTCCGCCGGAGCCGCCGGATGAGGCGGCGCGCGAATCCGGGTCCGACCCGCACCATAGCCCTGGTCGGCCTGATGGGGGTGGGCAAATCGTCGGTCGGTCGTCGGCTGGCCAATCGGCTGCGACTGCCGTTCGCGGACGGGGATGTGGAGATCGAGGCGGCGGCCGGGATGACGGTGTCGGAAATCTTCGCCGCGCTAGGCGAGGCCGAGTTCCGCGCGGGCGAGGCGCGGGTGATCCGCCGCCTGCTGGAGGGGCCGCCCATCGTGCTGGCGACCGGCGGCGGGGCGATGATGAACCCGGAGACGCGGGCGCTGCTGAAGGCCAAGGCCGACACCGTCTGGCTGAGGGCCGATCTGGCGGTCATCGCGGAGCGGGTGGCGCGGCGCGACACGCGGCCCCTGCTGCGCGGCAAGGATCCGCTGGAGGTGCTGACGGGCCTGGCCGAAGCCCGCTATCCCATTTACGGCGAAGCCGATGTGACCGTGGACGTCGGGCAGGGCTCGCACGGCCAGGCGGTGGACGCCATTCACAAGAACCTGCGCCGACACTGGCGCCAGAGACGACGCACGGAGACCCCCCAATGACGATCATTCCGGTCAGCGGCGGGGCCTTTGCAGCTTATGACGTCGTGGTGGGACGCGGGCTGCTGGCGCAGGCCGGCGCACACATCGCGCCGCTGGCCAAGGGGCGGACGGTCATCGTCACCGACGAGACGGTTGCGGGCATCCATGCCCAGGCCCTGACCGCCTCGCTGACGGCGGCGGGCGTGACCAGCGAGATCGTGGCCGTGCCGGCAGGCGAGGGGTCCAAGTCCTTTACCGAGCTGGAACGGGTGCTGGACCGGCTGCTGGAGATCGGTCTGGATCGCAAGGATGTGGTGATCGCCCTGGGGGGCGGCGTCGTGGGCGATCTGGCCGGACTGGCGGCGGCCCTGTTCATGCGCGGAATCGATTTCGTGCAGATTCCGACGACTTTGCTGGCCCAGGTCGACTCTTCCGTCGGCGGCAAGACGGCCATCGATACGCCGCGCGGAAAGAACCTGGTCGGCGCCTTCCATCAGCCGCGTCTGGTGCTGGCGGATATCGACGTGCTGGCCACGCTGCCGGAACGCCAGGTGAGGTCCGGCTGGGCCGAGGTGCTGAAGCACGGACTGATCTGCGACGCGCCCTTCTTCGATTGGCTGGCAGGCGGGGGGGCTGCGGGCGCCAAGGGCGATCCGGCGGCGCTGGTACGGGCGGTGATCCGCTCGGTCGAGATCAAGAGCGCGGTGGTCGGCGAGGACGAGAAGGAGGCGGGGCGACGCGCCCTGCTGAACCTGGGTCATACCTTCGGCCATGCGATCGAGACAGAGGTCGGCTTCGACGAAGGGGCGCTGGCGCACGGCGAGGCGGTGGCGCTCGGCTGCTGCATGGCCTTCCGCTATTCGGCGGGTGAGGGCCTGTGTTCGGCGGACGACGTGGCGCGGGTCGAGGCGGTGGTCGCGGCGGCTGGGCTGCCGACGCGGCTGGATCAGGCGGGATCATTTGCAGCCGATCGTCTGCTGGCCTTGATGGCGGGAGACAAGAAGGCCGAGGGCGGGGCGCTGACCCTGATCCTGGCGCGCGGCATCGGCCAGGCCTTCGTCGCCAAGGGCGTGGATGCGGCCAAGGTGCGGGCCTTCCTGATCGAGGAAGGCGCGACCGCGTGATGCGGATCGGCATGGGGCCGCTGGAGGATCGGTTCGTGCGGCTGGAGCCGTTTGAGGACGGGTTGAAAGCCGAGGTCCGCGCGGCTCTGGATTGCGATCCCGACGCCTGGGAGATCATGGTGGCGCCCGCCTATGGCGATCATTTCGAGACGTGGTGGAACGCCGCGATGGCGGCGATGAAGGCGCAGACACGGATCGCCTATGCGGTGCGGCGGCGCTCGGACGGGGCGGTGGTCGGGACGACCAGCCTGTATGAGATCAACCCCGCCTATCGCCGCTGCGAGATCGGCTCGACCTTCTATCGGCCGGAGGCGCGGGGCGGGGCGATCAACCCGGCCTGCAAGCGGCTGTTGCTGGGGCATGCCTTCGACGCGGGCGCGGTGCGGGTCGAGATCATCACCGACGACGTCAACGCCCAGAGCCAGGCCGCCATCCTGAAGCTGGGCGCCAAGGCCGAGGGCGTCCTGCGAAAGCACAAGATCACTTGGACCGGCCGGGCGCGCGACACCGCCATGTTCGCCGTCATCGACGACGACTGGCCCTCAGTGCGCGACGGGTTGGATCGACGGTTAGCCGCCTTCGATTAGTCGACCGCGCGGCATTCCGTCGGCTGGCGGCCTTCGACGGACCAGGTGGCGAGGACGCCCTTGCCGCGCAGTTCGACATTGGAGGCGCGGTACCAGATGCCGTCGGCGGCGCGTTCCTGATACAGGTCGATGGCCTCGCCGGACGAGTTGCGGATGGTGGCCATCTGGCGCGGGTTGTCGAAGTCGACCGACAGACGCTCGCCATTGTCGCAAAGATAAACGGTGTGGACGACGCGGTTCAGGGTGCGGTCCTGGATTTCGGCGCCGGTGCGCTGGCGGGCGGTCTGGGCCTGGATGGCGCGTTCCTTGACCTCGTCGCCGGTGCGCGGAGCCTTGTCGGGATCGGCGCCGCAGGCGGTGAGGAGGGCCAGGGCGGCCAAGCCGCTGAACACGATCGACTGCGGCAGATCCGGCTTGAACAAGGTCTTTCCCTCCACGGCGTCGCCCAACGGCGCCGCTTTCGCGGCGGTCTAACGTGCGCCGCCTGTCGCCGTTCCCCGCCGTTGACGGAAGAACGACTTGAGCAGGGCGGACGCCTCGTTCGCCAGAAGGCCTGAGTCCGTGGTGGGGCGCCAGTGGCAGGTGGGTTGTTCGAACAGGCGCGGACCGTGGATGACGGCGCCGCCCTTGGCATCGTCGGCGGCCCAGACGACGCGGCCGATGCGGGCATGGCTGATGGCGCCGGCGCACATGGCGCAGGGCTCCAGGGTCACATAGAGGGTCAGCCCGGTCAGGCGATAGTTGTCCAGCGCCGTCGCCGCGCGCCGCAGGGCGACGATCTCGGCATGGGCGGTGGGGTCGCGAGCCGCAATGGGACCGTTGGCGCCGGTCGAAATTACCTCACCTGAGGCAGGATCGACAAGAATTGCGCCCACGGGCACCTCTCCTGCGTCCGCCGCCGCTTGCGCTTGGTCCAGCGCCATGCGCATGAACCGCTCATCATGGTCCGCCATACAGACGACAACGACAAGAAGCCCCGCGCCCGTCAAGACGAACGGTCGCCCCGGCCCTTTAAATCCTCCGGTCCCCGCAAGAGCGGCGACGGGACGAGATCATTCGGCGACAAGCCGCGCGGCCCTCGCGAAGACGGCGCCAAGCGGATCGGCGACAAGGCCGACCGCCCCCGCAGCGACAAGCCGCGCAATGACCGGCCCCGAACCGACAAGGGCGGCAAGGACGGCAAGTCCAAGACGCCGGACACGCCCCTGCGCGCCGAGCGAATCGCCAAGACCATGGCCCGAGCCGGCATCGCCTCGCGTCGCGAGGTCGAGCGGCTGATCGGCCTGGGCAAGGTGGCGGTCAACGGCCGCATCCTGGATACGCCCGCGACCCTGGTGACGCGCGACGACGTGATCACCGTGGACGGCAAGCCCATCGGCTCGACCCAGGCGACGCGGGTCTGGCGCTATCACAAGCCGGCGGGCCTTTTGACCAGCCACAGCGATCCGACGGGTCGCCCGACGGTGTTCGACGCCCTGCCGGCGGGTCTGCCGCGCGTGATTTCGGTTGGACGGCTCGACCTGGCGACCGAAGGCCTGCTGCTGCTGACCAATGACGGCGAGCTGAGCCGGGCGCTGGAGCTGCCATCGACCTCGCTTGTGCGTCAGTACCGGGCGCGGGCGCGGGGCAAGATCACCCAGGAGCAGTTGGACGCGCTCAAGGACGGCGTGGTCGTGGACGGCGTCTCTTATGGTCCCATCGAGGCCAAGCTGGACAAGGCCAAGGAGTCCAAGTCCGAGGACGGCAAGGCGCCGGCGAACCTGTGGATCTCGGTGTCGATCACCGAGGGCAAGAACCGCGAAGTCAGGAAGGTGCTGGAGTCTGTCGGCCTGACGGTCAACCGGCTGATCCGCCTGGCTTACGGCCCGTTCCGCCTCGACGTGCTGCCAGTCGGATCGGTGGAAGAGGTGGGGCCGCGCGTGATCCGCGAGCTGCTGGCCGAGTATATCCGGCCCGAGAACCTGCCGACCGGCAATACGGTCGAGACGCCCGCGCCCATCCCCGGCCGTCGGGTGTCGACGCCCATCGTCAAGGGCCGGTCGGGTTCGGCCATGTCGGATCCGTCGCGCAAACCCAGCCGCGTCCGCGCCGCCGAGACGGCCCAGGCCGATGCGGTCGAGCGCCGCGAGCGACCGCCCAAGAAGGAAGGCTGGGCCAAGGCCGCGCCCAAGTTCGAGCATTCCAAGAGCTTCAAGCCGCGCGAACGCACCGCGCCCGCCGGTGATCGTCCGGCGCGTGAGGACGGCGACCGGCCAAAACGCGCCTTCAAGCCGCGCGACGACCAGTTCATCGACGACCGGCGCGGCAAGCCCGGCGCCAAGCCGGCGGGACGCGGCGGCTTTGGCGCCAAGAGCGACGCCAGACCGGCGGGCCGCGACTTCAAGCCCCGCACCGGCGGCAAGCCGGCGGGACCGTCGGGGACCAGCGGTCGCGGACCGGGCGGCAAGCCCCGCACGCCGCGCGGCTGATCCATGCGGATCGTCGCCGGAAGCCTGAAGGGCCGGGCCATCGTCGCGCCGGAGGGGCAGGGCACGCGCCCGACCTCGGACCGCGCGCGCCAGGCGGTGTTCAACGTGCTGGAACACGCCGCCTGGGGCGAGAGCCTGCAAGGCTTGCGGGTCATCGACCTGTACGCCGGTTCGGGCGCCCTGGGGTTCGAGGCGGTCAGCCGGGGGGCGGGCTTCTGCCTGTTCGTCGAGACGGACGACGGGGCGCGCGGCGCGATCCGCGAGAACGCCGACGCCTATGGGCTGATGGGACGCACGCGGGTGCACCGCAGGAGCGCGACAGACCTGGGCGTGCGGCCCGGCCCGATCGCTGAGGCGTTCGACTTGGCGTTTCTGGACCCGCCCTATGGCAAGGGGTTGGGGGAGCAGACGCTGGCGCGGCTGATCGAGGGAAACTGGCTCAAGCCCGGCGCCCTGGTGGTGTTCGAGCGCGGGTCGGACGAGCCGGAGATCGACACCCCCGGCTATCATCGGCTGGACGCGCGCGACTATGGCGCAGCCAGGGTGCTGTTCCTGAAGGTGGCGGACCCCGCCGCCTGACCAGGAAATGTGCACTGTGAGTTTTTACAGTGCACTTTCGTGCAGATTTTTGCGAGCGGGTCGCAACCGCCTCAGTCCTCGGGCGGCGGTCCCAGCAGGGCCTCGTCTTCTTCCTCGATCTCGCGCCGCATGTTTTCCATCGAAGCGGCCACCTCCTCGCGGCTCATGCCCCTGAAGAAGTCCCGGTCGAAGGCACGGGCTTCGCGGGTCAGCTCGTCGGCCAGGGCGCGCCAGCGGCGGGCGTCCGACGCGCGTCCGCCCTCGACTGCTTCGGCGAAGCGCAGGCGCGCGGTGCGGGCCAGGTCGTCCATGTCCAGGTCGGAATAGAGGTTCAGATCCAGCTCGCCGGGCGGCGGTTCGACCTGATCGCTGCGCCGCCAGCCGTATTTGCGGGCGCGGCGGCGAAAGGCGGACAGGCCCAGGTCGTGGCGGCGACACACGGCCTCGGCGCTGAGACCCGACAGGTAGTCGGTGCGGGCCTGGGCCCAGATGGCGGCTTCACGGATGCGATAGGGCTCGGTCATGATCGCAGCCATAGATCGGCGCTACGTCAGATGCGGACGTGCGACTTCCGGTCCTTCTCCCGTTGGGAGAAGGTGGCGCGGAGCGCCGGATGAGGGTCGGGTCCATCCGTCGGCGTCAGCCGTCGCAAGGGCGCACGTTCAGCATCCGACCCTCACCCTTTGACGCTTCGCGCCGCCCTTCGGGTCGGCTGGCGCATCGCTGCGCTCTGCGAGCCTCAAGCCCTCTCCCAACGGGAGAGGGTTACAAATTTTCGACCAAGCCCTTCGCCGCGGCCGTCACCTCGGCCCAGGTGATTTCGAAACCGTCGTCGTCGCCGAAATAGGGGTCGGCGACGGCCTGACCCTCCCGGCCGGGGACGTGGTCGAGCAGCAGGCTGAGCTCGGCGGTCGCGTCGTCGGGCCGCAGGCGGCGCAGGTTTTTCAGGTTCTCGTGGTCCAGGGCGATCACATGGGTGAAGCGGCGAAAGTCCGCCGGCGTCACCTGCCGCGCCCGCAAACCCGAGATCTCGACCCCATGCCGCCGCGCCGTCGCCTGCGCCCTTGGGTCCGGCGGCTCGCCCGCATGCCAGTCCCCTGTCCCGGCGGAATCGACGATCAGGTCGAGCCGGAGCCGTTCCGCCTCGGCGCGCAGGGCCGCCTCGGCGAGGGGCGAGCGACAGATGTTGCCGAGGCAGACGAAGAGGATGGAGGTCATGATGTTATTACTTGTCGTGTCGTTCTGCACCGTCAGGGTGGCTAGTCCATCCACATGATCCGCAAGTGGTGTAGTAATCCCCGTCCGGAAGTATTCCAGCGTCGTAATGCGAACGAATGTTACGGGATGTACATTGTGCGCATTCTTCCACGTTATCGGTACGGTCTCTAACTAGGATTTGGATCGAATGGCCGAAAACCATATCGCACGCATGAAGTGCGATTGAGGCTGCTGTCTGATTAGCGTTGCGATCATGAGTCAGCCAATTGACTAGGGACCATGTCTTGTCAGATGTCGTCTTCAGAAACTGTCTGAGTTCCTTGTTTGCGTCTCCTGGGCAGAGCTGATTTATCATCAGGTCCATCCAGCCTTTAAAATTGGCTTCTTGAGGTGCTTCGCCCTCGATTATTACCTCCATCCGCCTACGCAATGCTGTACTGAGCGAGATAAGGCACTCTCGCAACTGCATCCCTACGGCTTGGTAGTGGACAGCCTCAATGGCTCTTTCATAGGCGGCTTCAGCCTGTTCCCTGCGCCGTGCGACTTCATCAAATGGGTCGGGATTTTCTGCGTCAGGTCCGTTGGGCTTACTGCGCATCCTCATCATGAGGCCGATATGAAATGATAGTGTGTAATCTAGACTTGGAAAGAGATTTTTTGAGTATAAGTTTAATAGGTTTGAAATGACCCACCACTGGCCGTCATCCGTGGTTACATCCCATATGTCATAAGAGTCTCCCAAGACATATTCTGTCTTTATCTTCTCGACATTTGTAACGGTATTCCCTGACTCGATTTCCACATACCTGGAAACGTCACGTTCTACATCTGGATCACGTGTGAGGTTATAACGACCAGCTATCTCCGGCGGAATAACAGACGGTATTGTGCATCCTGAAGATGCATCTTCAGCGGCGTCGCGATCTTCGTCTTTTTCCAACATGTTGGAGACCATAGCTTCAAGCGTTCTATGTGATAGGGCGTTACGTATCGTGGAATGCACGTTCTCAGCGGCTCAACGCGCATCTAGGCGCGCACTAAACAACTCTTTGCCCTCACCGCCGCCCGAATAGCTTCTCCAGATCGTGCAGCTTCAGCTCCACATAGGTGGGGCGGCCGTGGTTGCATTGGCCGGAGTGGGGGGTGGCTTCCATCTGGCGGAGAAGGGCGTTCATCTCCGGCGCCGAGAGGACGCGGCCTGAGCGGACGCTGCCGTGGCAGGCCATGGTGCCGCAGATGGCGGCGAGGCGTTCCTTGAGCGACAGGGCCTGGCCGTGTTCGGACAGATCGTCGGCGATGTCGCGGATCAGGCCCTGGACGTCCGTATCGCCCAGCATGGCCGGGGTCTCGCGCACCAGGACGGCGCCGGCGCCGAAGGCCTCGACGATCAGGCCCATCTCGGCCAGTTCCTCGGCCCGCCCGGCGACGCGCTCGGCCTCGGCGGGGTCCAGATCGACCACCTCGGGCGTCAGCAGGGCCTGGCGGGTCACGGACCCCTCGGCCATCTGGGCCTTCATCCGCTCATAGACCAGCCGCTCGTGCGCCGCGTGCTGATCGACGATGACCAGACCATCGCGGGTCTGGGCGACGATATAGTTGGCGTGGAGCTGACCCCGCGCGGCGCCCAGCGGGTAGTCGAGGGGGTCGTGAGGCTGAGTGGCGAGTGGCGAGTGGTGAGTGGCGAGGTCGCTGTCTTGCGCGGGTTGCGACGGCCATGTGGGACCGTCCCACGACGGTTCGACGCGGGCGCTGCGTTCGTTGAGGCCGGGCAGGATCTGGGCCGCGGCGGCGGGCTGGGACCAGCCGGTCCAGCCGCTGAAGCCTTGGGCCGACGGTGCGCTGGGGCTGTAGGCGGGGCCGGTGGAGACGCCGGTGTGGGGCTGGAAGCCGGAAAGCGCGTCGGCGGCGACGGTTGTGCTGGCGCGGTGGCCGGCGGCGTGGAGCGCGTGGCGCAGGGCGCCGACGATCAGCCCGCGCACCAGGGCCGGATCGCGGAACCGGACCTCGGCCTTAGCCGGGTGGACGTTGACGTCGACATAGAGCGGGTCGATGTCGAGGAAGAGGACGGCGGCCGGATGCCGATCGCGCGCCAGGAAGTCGGCGTAGGCCCCGCGCAGGGCCCCTTGCAGCAGCCGGTCCTTCACCGGGCGGCCGTTGACGAACAGATGCTGATGCGCCGCATTGCCGCGCGAATAGGTGGGCAGACCCGCGTAACCGCTCAGGCGCACCCCGTCGCGCTCCTGATCGATCAGCAGGGCGTTGGCCTCGAAGTCACGACCCAGCAGGGCGGACAGCCGCTTCAGACGGCCTTCGTCGCCCGGATGTTCGGCGGGCAGGCGCAGGGTGACCTTGCCGTCCAGCGACAGGGTGAAGGCGACGGCCTCGTGCGCCATGGCCTGGCGCTTGATCTCTTCGGAGATGGCCATGGCCTCGGACCGCTCGGACTTCATGAATTTGAGCCGGGCGGGGGTGGCGTAGAAGAGGTCGCGCACCTCGACCCGCGCGCCGTGGGGGCCTGGGAAAGGGGCGGGGGCCAGGGGACGGGTCTCGCCGCCCTCGACCGTGATGGCCCAGGCGTCGGTCTCGTCACGCGACCGGGTGGTGATCGACAGGCGGGCGACCGAGCCGATGGAGGGCAGGGCCTCGCCCCGGAAACCCAGGGTGTGGATGCGCAACAGGTCCACGTCGCCGGCGTCGTCGGGCTCCAGCTTGGAGGTGGCGTGGCGTTCGATGGCCAGGGGCAATTCTTCGCGCGGAATGCCCTTGCCGTCGTCGGCGATCAGGATGCGCGACAGGCCGCCGCCGTCGGCCTGGATCTCGATGTTGCGGCCGCCGGCGTCCAGGGCGTTCTCGACCAGTTCCTTGATGGCGCTGGCCGGCCGCTCGACCACCTCGCCAGCGGCGATGCGGTTGACGGTTTCGGGGGAGAGGCGGCGGATGGGCATGAGCAGGCGAAGATAGGGCGCGGCGGGGATTTGCGCCATGCACGATCCTTTCCCTCTCCCGTTGGGAGAGGGTGGCCCGAAGGGCCGGGTGAGGGTCGGGCGGTGGGCCAGCTCGCAACACCGCGACCCTCACCCTTTCGCGCGAAGGCCGATCGCTAACGCTCTCGGGCGCTCAAGCCCTCTCCCAACGGGAGAGGGATCAATCTGCCGCCTTCTTCTTCGCCGGAGCCTTCTTGGCGGCCGGTTTCTTGGCGGCGGCCTTTTTCGGGGCGGCGGCCTTCTTGGCGGGCGCCTTCTTCTTGGGCGCGGCGCCGGCCTTGGCGGCCAGAAGGGGCAGGGCGTCTTCCAGGGTCAGGTCTTCGGGCGCCGTGCCCTTCGGCAGGGTGGCGTTGATCTTGCCGGACTTGACGTAGGGCCCGAAGCGACCGGCCATGACGTGGATCGGCTCGCCCGTTTCCGGGTGGGCGCCCAGGTCCTTGAGCGGAGCCGTCGCTGCGCCGCGACCGGGACGACCGGCGCGCTTTTCCGCCAGCAGGGCGACGGCGCGGTTCAGACCGACCTCGAACACCTCGTCGATGTCGGAGACATTGGCGTAGGTGCCGGCGTGCAGGACGAAGGGTCCGTAACGGCCCAGGCCCGCCGTGATCATCTTGCCGTCCTCGGGGTGCACCCCGACCTCGCGCGGCAGGGCCAGCAGACGCAGCGCCTGGTCCAGCGACAGGGAGGCCGGAGACCAGCCCTTGGGCAAGGACGAGCGTTTGGGCTTGTCGCCCTCGGGCGGCGTGATTTCGACATAGGGGCCGAAACGGCCGATCTTCAGCTGGACCGGCTGGCCCGTCTCCGGATCGACGCCCAGTTCGCGGTCGCCGCTCTCGACCGAGCCGTCCTCAGCCGACGGGCTGGCGACGGGGCGGGTGTATTTGCACTCCGGATAGCGGTCGCAGCCTATGAAGGCGCCGAAGCGGCTGGTCTTCAGGCTGAGCTGGCCCTGGTGGCACAGGGGGCACTCGCGCGGGTCAGTCCCGTCTCCCTTGTCCGGGAAGATGTGGGCGCCCAGGCTTTCGTTCAGGGCGTCCAGAATGGCGGTGGTGCGCAGTTCACCGGCGGCTTGCGTCGCGGCGTGGAAGTCCTGCCAGAAGTTGCGCAGCAGCACCTTCCAGTCCAGCTGACCCGCCGAGACCTCATCGAGCTGGGTCTCCAGCGCGGCGGTGAAGTCGTATTCGACCCACTTCCTGAAGAACTGCTCCAAGAAGGCCGTGACCAGCCGTCCCTTGTCCTCGGGATAGAAGCGGTTCTTGTCGACGCGGACGTATTCGCGGTCGCGCAGGGTCGACAGGGTCGAGGCGTAGGTCGAGGGGCGGCCGATGCCCAGCTCTTCCAGCTTCTTGACCAGGGTGGCTTCCGAATAGCGCGGAGGCGGTTCGGTGAAATGCTGGTCGGTGCGGATGGCGTCGACCTTGGCCTTGGCGCCTTCCTTCAGAGACGGCAGGCGGCTCGTGTCGTCGCTCTCGTCGTCTTCGGCGCCCTTCTGCTTTTCGTCGCGGCCTTCCTCATAGACGGCGAGGAAGCCGTCGAAGGTGACGACCTGGCCGGTGGCGCGCAGGCCCGTCTGGCCGTCGGCGGTCTCGATGTCGACGGTGGTGCGGTCCATGCGGGCCGCCTCCATCTGCGAGGCGACCATCCGCTTCCAGATCAGTTCATAGAGGCGTTGGAGATCGGATTCGAGGCGCAGGCTGTCCGGATGGCGCGCGATATTGGTCGGCCGGATCGCTTCGTGCGCTTCCTGAGCATTCTTGGCCTTAGTCTTGTAATAGCGCGGTTCTTGCGGGACGAAGGCCGGGCCGAACGCCTGGCTGATGACCTCGCGCGCCTGGGCGATGCCCTCGGGCGTGGTCTGGACGCCGTCGGTCCGCATATAGGTGATCAGGCCGCCGGTCTCGTCGATCCCCTCATACAGTTTCTGCGCCGCCTGCATGGTGCGCTGGGCCGAGAAGCCTAGCTTGCGCGCCGCCTCCTGTTGCAGGGTCGAGGTGGTGAAGGGCGGGGCCGGATTGCGACGGACGGGCTTCTTCTCCACCGCATTGATGGTGAAGCCGCCGGCGGCGATGGCCGCGCGGGCGGCGGAAGCCGTCGCCTCGTCCTTGATGTCCAGGCGCTGGATGCGCTTGCCGGCGTGCTTGACCAGGCGAGCGGTGAAGGGCGGGCTGTCGGCGTTCAGGTCGGCCTCGATGGACCAATATTCCTGAGCCTTGAACTTCTCGATCTCCATCTCGCGATCGACGACGATGCGCAGCGCCACCGACTGGACGCGTCCGGCAGAGCGCGCGCCCGGCAGCTTGCGCCACAGGACCGGCGAGAGGGTGAAACCGACGAGGTAGTCCAGCGCGCGGCGGGCCAGATAGGCCTCGACCAGCTCCATGTCGATCTGACGCGGATTGGCCATGGCCTCGAGCACGGCGGACTTGGTGATGGCGTTGAAGGTGACGCGTTCGACGTGGGTGCCCTTCAACGCCTTCTTCTTGTTCAGCACTTCCAGCACGTGCCAGCTGATGGCTTCCCCTTCGCGGTCGGGGTCGGTCGCCAGGATGACGCGGTCGGCGCGCTTGGCGGCCTCGGCGATTTCGGACAGGCGTTTGGCGCCCTTGGCGTCGGCCTCCCAATGCATGGAGAAGTCGTCGTCGGGCAGGACCGAGCCATCCTTGGACGGCAGATCGCGGACGTGGCCGTACGAGGCCAGGACCTCATAGTCCGAGCCCAGATACTTATTGATGGTCTTGGCCTTTGCGGGGCTCTCGACGATGACGAGGTTCATAACGGTCCGGTCTCGGGAAGGGGCGCGAACGTGGTTGGAGCGGAGCCGTGAGTCAATCGCACCAATCGTCTTACACCCTAGGGTAGTTGTGTTTTAATGCGGCGCGGCTAGATTGTGGGTCTGGCAACGGAGACGATCATGGCGACGGCGCAACCTCAATCGGCCTGCGAAACGGATCGCCAGGCGCATCTCGAAGCGGCGGCCTTTCCGACTCGGGAATATATCGGCGCCATGGCGCTGGAAATGGCGCGGCTGGCGCGGGACGAGGGCGACGTGCGGCTGGCCAGCTTGCTGGAACAGGCGGCTGGCGTGGCGGGTCATCCGCCGGCCTAGAGCGAAGCCAGGCCGCCGGGCAGCAGATCGGCGCGGCCGGTCAGGCTGAGCTCCAGCAGGGCGGCGGCGACCTGGGACACCGGGGCGTTCAGGGCGCGGGCGATCTCGTCGCGCGGCGTCGGGGTTGGCGACAACAGGGCGGCGACGCGGTCGAGGAAGGCGTCGTCGATGTCGCCGTCGAATCGCATCGGATCGGCAGGCGGCTCGCGCAGGGTGCGCAGGGTGTTGAAGGCGCGGTCGATGTCCTCGATCCCCTCGCACAGGATGGCGCCCTGACGCAGCAGTTCGTTCGGACCGCGCGCGCGGGGATCCAGAGGCGATCCGGGCACGGCGAAGACATCGCGGCCCTGTTCGGCGGCGAGACGGGCGGTGATCAGCGAGCCGGACCGGACCTCCGCCTCGACCACCACGACGCCGCGCGACAGGCCCGAGATAATGCGGTTGCGGCGTGGAAAGTCGCGCGCCTGGGCGCGGGCGCCGACCGGGCTTTCCGAGACGACGCAGCCTTGTTCCGTCAGGCGGGCGTAGAGGTCGGCGTGTTCGGACGGATAGATGTCGTTCACCCCGCCGCCCAGGACCGCGACAGTCCCGGTTGCCAGGGCCCCTTCGTGCGCGGCGGCGTCGATGCCGCGCGCCATGCCCGAGACGACGACATGACCCGCCTGACCGAGTTGCTGCGCCAGGCCGCGTGCGATCCGCTGCCCCCCCGCCGAGGCGATGCGGGCGCCGACGATGGCGACCGAGGGCTGGTTCAGCAGATCGACGCGGCCGCGCGTCCACAGGATCGGCGGCGGCGGATCGAGCGCGGCCAGCATTTCGGGATAGTCGAGATCGCCCAGCACCAGCAGGCGGGCGCCGATGGCCTCGCCGGCGGCGATCTCGCGTTCGACCGTCTCGACCGGCGGCGGAACGGAGGCGGCGCCGGACTTGCGCACCAGATCGGGCAGGGCGTCCAGCGCACTGAGGGCCGAGCCATAGCGGCCGATCAGTTGGGTGAAGGCGACGGGGCCGATGCGGTCGGTGCGGGCAAGCCGCAGCCGGGCGAAGCGTTCGGCCGGGTCCAGGCTCACGCCCTCTTGGCCCCGATGCGCGGTTCCTCGCCCTTCAACAGCCGGGCGATGTTCTGGTGGTGACGCACCCAGATCAGGACAGCAGCGAAGACGGTCAGGGCGAGGATGGGCAGGCTGACCGGCAGACCGACGACGGCGAGCGGCAGAAGCGCCAGCAGCGGCGCGGTCGCCGAAGAAATGAGCGCCGCCAGCGACGAATAGCGGAACAGGAAGGCGCAGAGCAGCCAGACCGCCCCCGCCATCAGGCCCAGCGGCCAGGCGGCGGCCAGCAGCAGGCCATAGAAGGTGGCGACGCCCTTGCCGCCCTTGAAGCCCAGCCAGACGGGGAAAAGGTGGCCAAGGAAGGCCGCGCCGCCGGCGATGGCGCCGGCCAGTTCGCTGCCGAACAGATGACGGGCGATCAGCAGGGCGACCGCGCCCTTGCCGGCGTCCAGCAACAGCGTCGCCAAGGCCAGATCCTTGCGGCCGGTGCGCAGGACATTGGTCGCGCCGATATTGCCCGAGCCGATATTGCGCACGTCGCCGGCGCCGGCTGCACGCGTGATCACCACGCCGAACGGAATCGAGCCGAGCAGATAGCCGCCCAGCGCCACCAGCGCCAAGGTCCCGAGAGCCGGGGCCACTAGATCCTGCACGTTGATTCGCTCCCCGCGTGTCGTTGCGGCAAAATGCGTCGCGGGGCGGCCGGGAGCAAGGGCGATCCGACCTCTTGACCCGATGATCGGCGCAGCGTTTGGTCCGCGCGCCTTTCCGGAGCCGATCCATGACCCGTATTTCCGCCGCCGCCGCGACCCTGCTGTTGGTTTCGACGACAGGTTGCGTCGGGGCGCCTCCGGTGGCGCCAGCGCCTTCGTCGGGTCCGGCCATGGCGGCCTATTTCGACTGCGTGCGGGACGGCGGCGTGGCGATCTCGGCGCACCGGGCGGTCTCGGCGCTGGACCAGCCCGAGAACTCCATCGCCGCCATCGAAGCGACAGGCCGGGCGATGCCCAATGCGATCCTGGAGCTGGACGCCGTCCTGACCAAGGACCGGCAGTTGGTTCTGATGCACGACGACACCATGGACCGGACGACGACGGGACGCGGCCGGGTCGCGGACCTGACGCTGGCCCAGGTGAAACAGGCCCGGCTGAAGGCGTCGAACGGCGCCCTGACGCGCGCCGCCCCGCCGACGCTGGGCGAGGCGTTGGACGCCGCCGGACGCGTGGGGGCTATCGCCAGCATCGACCTGAAACCCGCGGACGGCGAGACCACGGTCGATCTGGCGCGGGCGGTGATCGATCAGGTGCGCCAGTCGCGGGCCGGCAACCGGGTGATCCTGATCACCTATAATGACGCCGACGCGCGGGCGGTGGCGGCCATGGCGCCGGAGATGATGATCTCGGCCGGCTTGGGCGGTGTGGATGATCTGACCGGGCTGAACCCGGCGCAGATTCTGGCCTGGACCGGCACGCGCGAGGAGCGTCCGGCGCTGTGGGGCGCCCTGCGCGAGGCCGGCGTCGAGGTTCAGTTTGGCACCCTGGGCGCCGAGGGCGTGCGCCGCGACGACCGCTACGCCGCCGACGGGGACGTCTCGGAATATCGCGATCTGGTGCGCCAGGGCGTCACCGTGATCGCCACCGATACGCCACTGGCCGTCAAATCGGTGCTGGGCGCCGAGGTGGCCAAGGCCGCGACCTGTCCTCGCCCACGCTGACTTGCTCGGGTTTGCGCTGCATCAAGGGCGGCGGCGTTGCGATCGGGCAGAAGCGCACCAATGAGCCAGGATCTGACGTTCGATATCGCCGTGGTCGGGGCCGGACCGGCGGGCCTGGCCTTCGTCCGATCGCTGGCGGGAGCCGGGCTGTCCGTGGTCCTGATCGAGGGGCAGGCAGAGACGAGCCTGCGCGATCCGGCCTTCGACGGACGCGAGATCGCGCTGACGCACCGTTCGATGCGCCTTTTGAAGACGATGGGTGTGTGGGACCGGATCCCGGCCGATGACATCTCGGACCTGCGCCAGGCGCGGGTGCTGGACGGCGGCTCGTCTTTCGCCCTGACCTTTGGCGCGGCGGACGCGGACCGCTTGGGCGTGCTGATCCCCAATCATCTGATCCGGCGGGCGCTGTTCGAAGTCGGCGAGGGTCAGGCGGGCGTCGAGCTGATGGCCGGACGGCGGGTGGCCGACTGTCGGATCGGGCCTCGGAGGCCGCGCGGGCGGCTGACGCTGGACGACGGGACGACGATCCGGGCCGATCTGATCGTGGCGGCGGATTCGCGTTTTTCCTTCATGCGGGACCGACTGGGCGTGGGGGCCGAGATCAATCGGCTGGGGCGGTCGATGATGGTCTGCCGGATGCGGCACGATCAGGCGCACGGTCATGTGGCGACAGAATGGTTCGACCACGGCCAGACCATCGCCCTGCTGCCGGTCGCGGACCCTGAGCAGCGGATGTCTTCGGTGGTCATGACTCTGGCGGCGCCGGCTATTGCGGACTTGATGGCGCAATCGCCCGAGGCCTTTGCATCGTCCATGGAGCGGCGATTGAAGGGGCGGCTGACCGGGTTGGAACTGGTGGGTGCGCGCCACGCCTATCCGCTGGCCACGACCTGGAGTCATCGTTTCGCAGGCGAGGGCTTCGCCCTGATCGGTGATGCGGCGGTCGGAATGCACCCGGTCACCGCCCATGGCTTTAACCTGGGTCTGCGCGGGCAGGAGACGCTGGCCAAGGTGGTGCGCGGGGCGCGAGGGGAAGACACCGGTTCGGGCCGTCTGCTGGCGCGATACCAGCATGAACATCGACTGACCAGCTGGCCGCTTTATCAGGGCACGAACGCTCTGGTGCGCCTGTTCACGCAAGAGACGCCGCCGGCCCGACTGGCGCGCGGCGCCATGGTGCGCGCCGGTCAGGCGACCGCGCCGTTCAAGGCGGTGGTGAAACGGATGCTGACGGCGTGACGCCTGGCGTCAGTGAACCTTGCGACCGCCCACCCAGGTTCCGATGACCTTGCCCTGAAGTCGGCGGCCGTCGAACGGGGAGTTCTTGGATTTGGAGTGAAGGGCGTCGGCGTCGATGATGACGGGGGCGCCGACGTCGAACAGGATGACGTCGGCAGGGGCGCCCTCGGCCAGGACGCCCGCGTCGAGGCCGAGCAGGGCGGCGGGGCCCTGGGTCAGCGGGCGCAACACGTCGAGCAAATCCAGACCGTCTTCGTGATGCAGGGTCAGGGCGGCGGGAAGCAGGGTCTCCAAGCCGATCGCGCCGGGCGCGGCCTCGGCGAAGGGCCGGCGCTTGTCCTCGGCAGGGGCCGGGGCGTGGGCGGAGGTGATGACGTCGATCAGGCCCTCGCGCACGGCTTCGATCAGAGCCTGGCGGTCGGCTTCGGAGCGCAGCGGCGGATCCAGCCGGTAGAAGGTGCGGTAATCGCCGATGTCCACCTCGTTGAAGCACAGGTGGTTGATCGAGACGCTGACGGCGACATCCAGCCCCCTGGCGCGGGCGCGGGCCAGCGTGTCCAGCGCGCCCTCGGTCGAAATCTGATCCACGAGGAACCGCGCGCCGGTCTGTTCGACCAGGGCCAGGTCGCGTTCCAGCCCGATCCGCTCGGCGATGGCGGGGCTGCCGGAAAGGCCCAAGCGCGTGGCCAGTTCTCCGGAGGCGGCCACGGCGCCTTCGGTCAGCCAGGGGTCGGCCGGGCGGCACGCGATCAGGGCGTTGAAGGCGGCGGCGTAGCTCATCACCCGTTGCAGGGTCCGGCTGTTGACGATGACCTTGTCGCCGTCGGTGAAATAAAGGGCGCCGGCCTCGTCCATCAGGCCGATCTCGGCCATGCGCTGGCCGTCCAGAGCCTTGGTCGCGGCGCCGGCGGCGCGGACGTTGACGAGGTTCAGGGCCGCGCCGCGCCGCTGGATGAAGTCGATCATGGCCGGGTCGTCGACGGCGGGATCGGTGTCGGGTTGAACCACGATGGTGGTCACGCCCCCGGCGGCGGCGGCCAGGCTGGCGGACTTCAGCGTCTCCTTGGGCTCGGCGCCGGGTTCGCCGGTCTTGACCCGGATGTCGATCAGGCCGGGCGCGACGCACAGGCCGTCGGCGTCGATGATCTGATCCGCCGCCAGGTCCGGCGTCGGACCGTGGATGATGCGGCTGATGCGGCCGTCCTGCATCAGCAGGCCGCCGGGGCCGTCGTAGTCCGTTGCGGGGTCCAGCAGACGGGCGTTGATGATGGCGACGGTGGTCATCGGGCGTCTCCCCAACGGGCGGAGAGGGAGGCCAACACGGCCATGCGGGCGGCGACGCCCATTTCGACCTGATCCTGGATCAGCGAGACGTCCAGGTCGTCGGCCACGTCTGAATCGATCTCGACGCCGCGGTTCATGGGCCCGGGGTGCATGACCCGGGCGCCGGGGTTGGCCCAGGCCAGCTTCTCGCGATCCAAACCCCAGAAGCGGAAATATTCGCGGGTCGAGGGGACCAGGGCGCCGGCCATCCGCTCCAGCTGAAGCCGCAGCATCATGACCACGTCGCAGCCCTTCAGGCCCTCGCGCATGTCATGGAAAACCTCGCAGCCCCAGCGGTCGGCGTCGCCGGGCACCAGGGTCGGCGGGCCGATCAGGCGGACGCGCGCCCCCATCATCTGCAACAGGGCGACATTGGACCGCGCCACGCGGCTGTGGGTGATGTCCCCGCAGATGGCGACGGTCAGGCTGGTCACATCGCCGAAAGCGCGGCGCATGGACAGCAGATCCAGCAGAGCCTGTGTCGGGTGCTCATGCCGGCCGTCACCGGCGTTGACGACGGCGCAGCCGACCTTCTGGCTCAGCAGTTCGGCCGCGCCCGAGGCCGAGTGGCGGATGACCAGAATGTCGGGCTTCATGGCGTTCAGGGTGACCGCCGTGTCGATCAGGGTTTCGCCCTTCTTCACCGAGGAGGAAGCTACCGGCATGGTGACGACGTCGGCGCCCAGCCGCTTGGCGGCGATCTCGAAGGAGGAGGAGGTGCGGGTCGAGTTCTCGAAGAACAGGTTCACGACCGTGCGGCCGTGCAGTAGATCCAGGGCCTTGGACGACTGGCGATTGAAATCGACGAAGGCGTCGCCCAGGTCCAGCAACTGCGGCGTCACATATGGATCGAGGTCCGATGCGGCCAGGAAGTGCGGTTTGGGGAACGGAACCAGCCGGTCGCGGATGGTCTGATCGGTGACTTGAGCGGGCTGGGTCATCGAGACGCGGCTATAGGCGGGAGTCGCTCGGAACGCCAGTCAGGTGAAGTGGAACAGGGCCAGCAGGATGGGAATGACCATGGCGCTGCCTACCGTGG
The DNA here is from genome assembly GCF_017086445.1 of Brevundimonas fontaquae. Lineage (NCBI taxonomy): Bacteria > Pseudomonadati > Pseudomonadota > Alphaproteobacteria > Caulobacterales > Caulobacteraceae > Brevundimonas > Brevundimonas fontaquae. The sequence goes on from NZ_CP070968.1 coordinate 1,832,650, forward strand.
TCAGGGCGATGACGCCGGCGATCAGGGGGGCGTCGCCGCCCATTTGACGCGCCAGGATGTAGGAGGCGGCCGAGCCGGGCGCGGCGCCGCAGATCAGGGCGATGCCCTGCGCCAGGCTGTCGCCGCCCAAAGCCCAGGCGATGAACCACATCAGCGGCGGCATGACGCCCAGCTTGACCAGGCTGACAGCGGCGATGGTGGTGCGGCGGCGTTTGACCTCGGCGAAGGACAGACCCGCCCCGGCGACGATCAGGCCCAGGGGCAGGGCGGCGGCGCCCAGCAGGTCCATTGCATCCGACAGGCCAGGGATCAGCGGGACATGCAGTAGATTCAGCGTCAGGCCGATCAAACAGGCCAGCAGGATCGGATTGGCCAGCATCGACTTGATCAGGCCGACGACCGACGGCTCGCGCCGCAGCGACCCCCATTTCGCCAGCACGACGACGCAGGCGATGTTGGTGACGGGAATGATGAAGGCGATGGCGACCGCGGCCAGCGCCGTGCCTTCCGAGCCATAGACCGACTGGATCACCGGCACGAAGACGAAGCTGTTCCAGCGGATCACGCCCTGAAAGACGCTGGTGTAGGCCGGGCCGTCCAGGGTAATCAGGGGCTTGGACGCCAGGGTCGCCGCCGCCACGATCAGGGTCGCCCCGACCGCCGCAGCACCCGCCACCGTCGCGCCGCCGCCGGCGAGGTCGGCGTGCCAGATCGCGGGGATCAGGAAGCTGGGATAGAAGATGTTGATCGACAGCTTCTCGATCGGCCGCCAGGCCTCGTCGGGCAGGAAGCCGGACTTTCGCAAGCCATAGCCCAGGGCGATCATTAGAAAGACCGGCAGGACGCCGGCGATCAGGGCCGTCAAACCCAGGTCGCCTGGTCCCGAACCCGATCCAGCGCCCCTTGCAGAATCCAGGCGGCGGCGGTGCGGTCCACGACCTGGGCGCGGCGTTTGCGGTTCAGGTCCAGATCCTCGATCAGGAAACGCTCGACGGCGCTGGTGGACAGCCGCTCGTCCCAGAAGGCGATGTTGACGGGCCGCAGCCGCTCCAGGTTGCGGGCGAAGGCGCGGCACGACTGGGCGCGCGGGCCTTCCGTGCCGTCCATGTTGGCGGGCAGGCCGATGACCAGGGCCGAAACCTTGCGATGCGCCATCAGCTTGAACAGGTGTTCGGCTTCCTGCGTAAACTTTGACTTGCGGATCAGCTCCAGCGGCGAGGCGATCAGGCGCGTGGAATCCGACACGGCGACGCCGATGGTCTTCTCACCCAGATCCAACCCCATCCACGGCGTGTCGGGTGGGCAGGCGGCGGGCAGATCGAGGAGGTCGAGGACGGGCACGGCCTGCGGTTAGGACTGGCGCGGGCCGAAGTCAAAGGCGATGGTGACGACGATCGACAGGAAGGACGATGACATGCGCACGGCGACAGCGGCGATGACGGCTTTCGGGCTGGTGTTGAGTGGATGTGGCCAGTCCGATGCGCCGGCGAAGAGCCAGACCACCCAAGATGTTAATGTCGCCGCCGCTGCGCCGACGCCGGCCGCGATCACGCGTGCGGCCCCGCCACAGACCGCCAAGCCGGTTGGGCCCGCTGAACGGCGCACGGCCGCTGCACGTGAGGAGATCGGCACGGCCGCCGACGTGTCGCAGTTGCAGGCTCTGCCGGACCAGAACGCCAAGGTCTTCAGCCTGTCAAGCGGTGATCCGGCGGTGAATGGTTTGGTGACCTATTTCGCCCTGTTCGGCGGCCCGGCCGATGGCTGGCGCGCCTATTCTTTAGGCGACTATGCCGAATGGAAGGTCGTCGAGGCGAAGGCCGGGCGTGTGGTCCTGGCGGTGCGTCAGGACACGGCGGGGCCGAACGGCGACATCCTGAAGGTGGAGCGCACGGTGCAGATCGACTTCCCCTCAAGCGGCGAGGCGCCGCCCGACGCGGTGTCCGTCAGCACCTCGCAGTGAGATCACGCCTGACGAGGGGCGGCTGATCCTTGTGAATCCCAGTGCGGGCGGCTAATCCGACCGCTTCGTTTTCATTTTGTGTGTTGGAGGGCCGCATGGCCATCGACGCTGCGACGGTGCGCAAGGTCGCGCATCTCGCCCGCATCAAGACCCCCGAGGACCGGCTGGAGCCGCTGGCGCAGGAGCTGAACGGCATCCTGGCCTGGATCGAGCAGTTGGATCAGGTGGATGTCGAAGGCGTGGAGCCGATGACCTCGAACGTCGCCCAGCCGCTGCGCCTGCGCGAAGACGTCGTCACCGACGGCGCCAAGGTCGATGCGGTCCTGTCGAATGCGCCCAAGTCGGCGGACGGTTTCTTCGTCGTGCCCAAGGTGGTCGAATAGTCATGAGCGACCTGACCAAACTGACGCTGAAGGGCGCCGTCGACGGGCTGAAGGCCAAGGACTTCACCTCGGCCGAAATCACCCAGGCCTTCCTGACTACGATCGAAGCCGCGAACCCGACCCTGAACGCCTATGTCGAGGTGACGGCGGACAAGGCCATGGACATGGCCCGCGCGTCGGACGCCCGCATCGCCGCCGGCCAGGGCGGGGCGCTGGAAGGGGCGCCGTTGGGGATCAAGGACCTGTTCTGCACCGAGGGCGTCCAGACGACGGCCGGCTCCAACATGCTGCGCGGCTTCGTGCCGCCCTATGAATCGACCGTTACCGCCAATCTCTGGCGCGACGGGGCGGTCATGCTGGGCAAGCTGAACATGGACGAGTTCGCCATGGGCTCGTCCAACGAGACCTCGGCCTTTGGCCCGGTGAAGAACCCGTGGAAGTCGACCGGCTCGAACGTCGAGCTGACGCCGGGCGGATCGTCGGGCGGTTCGGCCTCGGCCGTGGCGGCCGATCTCTGCCTGGCCGCCACCGCATCGGACACCGGCGGCTCGATCCGCCAGCCCGCCGCCTTCACCGGCACGGTCGGCATCAAGCCCACCTATGGCCGCGCCAGCCGCTTCGGCATGGTGGCCTTTGCCTCGTCGCTGGATCAGGCCGGGCCGATCACCAAGACGGTCGAGGACGCGGCCCTGCTGCTGCAATCCATGTGCTCGTTCGACGCCAAGGATTCGACCAGCCTGGACATCCCGACGCCCGACTGGACGAAATCGGTCGGCCAGTCGGTCAAGGGCCTGCGCATCGGCGTGCCGCGCGAATATGTCGTGGATGGCATGCCGGCCGAGATTCAGGCGCTGTGGGATCAGGGCGTGGCCTGGCTGAAGGACGCCGGGTGCGAGATCGTCGAGATCAGCTTGCCGCACACCAAATACGCCCTGCCGACCTATTATATCGTGGCGCCGGCCGAGGCGTCGTCGAACCTGGCCCGCTATGATGGGATGCGGTTCGGGCATCGGGCGGAGGACTTCAAGTCGCTGGACGATCTGTACGCGACCTCGCGCGCCGAGGGCTTCGGCAAGGAGGTCCAGCGTCGCCTGACCATCGGCGCCTATGTGCTGTCGGCCGGCTTCTACGACGCCTACTACGTCAAGGCGCTGAAGGTTCGTCGCCGCATCGCTGAGGACTTCGACAACGTCTGGGGCCAGGTGGACGCCATCCTGACGCCGTCGACGCCGTCGGCTGCGTTCGCGCTGGGCGACAAGCAGATCGACCCGCTGACCATGTATCTGAACGACGTCTTCACGGTGACGACCAATCTGGCCGGCCTCCCGGGCATTTCGGTGCCGGCGGGCGTGGACGCCGGCGGCCTTCCGCTGGGTCTGCAGGTCATCGGCAAGGCGCTGGACGAGGCGACGGTCTTCCAGGTCGGCGCTGCGCTGGAACGGGCGGCGGGCTTCACGGCCAAGCCGGGCAAGTGGTGGTAGTTTAAGTCCACCTTTTCGGAGTTGCTGGATCTGTTGCGAAACGGTGGCCAAGGCGGTGGTGCCCAACACGCCTCAGCGCTTCAGAAGCGACGAATAGCGCTCGACCATACCTTGCTTGAGCTTCTTCTGGTTTAAGCATTGGAGGGTCATATCGAGACTGAACGTATCCATCGAGTGACGAAGCTGCCTCTAAAAATTCATTATCAAGAACCGAGGGGCAGAGTTCGTTCAACTTGGTGGCAGACTTCCGTAGATGATGACCAAATTTCTCGATCGCACGATCATCTAGGCCCTTGCATGCGAGAGCGGCTTTTATAGCCATCTCTGCGATCAGTGACGTTGCTTGAGGTAGAGAAGCGTCATGGGCAGAAGCGACCATTTGCCTTGCGGTGGCTTCCAACTGCCCGCAGGCGACCATCTTCAATCGAATGGCTAAAGCTGAATTTGTTGGAAGGTCGAGCCGATTTAGAAACAGGTCGAGACAGTCGATGGCTTGGTAATACAACTCCCACCAGGCCTTGGGGTCTTTCTTGAACAGCCGCTCGCTTTCGGCAGCTGTGAATTTGATGAAATCCATCGGATTAATAGTTGGCGCGCCGAAAATCATCGGCGGGTCGTAGCGATAACTCACGCCTCGCGCCGATACGGCTAGAAACATGAAAGGCTCGGCTTCTACGATTGCTGACGGATGAAGCTCTTTCCACTGATCATCGAACCACCGCCCTTCTGCAGCAAAGTCCACGACTCCATCGACGAATGGAGGAGTGCTCATCCATTTCAGATGAGCTTGCGTGGCGCGCTGATGGATCGGAACGCCCTTGCTAGCTAAATCGTCATCCATACGGACAATTTCAGATGGCGATGGATATGGCTTCCGGTTCATAGAGACTATCTCGCCCAACAGATATCCGCACCGTAATACGGCACACATGACCGACACTAAATCCGCCACCTCGAAAACCATCAAGGGCCGCACCGGCGATTGGGAAATCGTCATGGGGCTGGAAATCCACGCCCAGGTGGCGTCGAAGGCCAAGCTGTTCTCCGGGGCCGCCGTAGGCTTTGGCGCGGGGCCGAACGAGCAGGTGTCGCTGGTCGATGCGGGCTTCCCTGGCATGCTGCCGACGCTGAACAAACACTGCGTCGAACAGGCGGTGAAGACGGGTCTGGGCCTGCGCGCCCAGATCAACCGCCGCAGCCAGTTCGACCGCAAGAACTACTTCTATCCCGACCTGCCGACCGGCTATCAGATCAGCCAGCTCTATTACCCTATCGTGGGTGAAGGCGTGGTCGAGGTGGAGGCCGAGGACGGCAGCTTCTTCAACGTCGGCATCGAGCGGCTGCACCTGGAGCAGGATGCGGGCAAGCTGATCCACGACCTGTCGCCGACCGAAAGCTACGTCGATCTGAACCGGGCCGGCACGGCGCTGATGGAGATCGTGTCGCGGCCCGACCTGCGCACGCCGGACGAGGCGGTGGCCTATGTGAAGAAGATCCGGACCATCCTGATCTATCTGGGCACCTGCGACGGCGACATGGAGAAGGGCAATCTGCGGGCTGACGTGAACGTGTCGGTCTGCCGGGCCGGCAACTACGACAAGTTTAAGGAGACGGGCGACTTCGGCTATCTGGGGACGCGCTGCGAGATCAAGAACGTCAACAGCTTCCGCTTCATTTCTCAGGCGATCCAGTATGAGGCGCGCCGCCAGATCGAGATCCTGGAAGACGGCGGTTCGATCACTCAGGAGACGCGCCTGTACGACCCGACGGCTGGCGAGACGCGCTCGATGCGGTCCAAGGAAGAGGCGCAGGACTATCGCTACTTCCCCGATCCCGACCTGCTGCCGCTGGACCTGGAAGAGGCCTGGATCGCCGAGATCAAGGCGTCGCTGCCCGAGCTGCCGGACGACAAGCGCAAGCGCCTGATGGCGGACTATGGCCTGTCGCAATACGACGCCATCGTGCTGATCTCGGAACAGGCCAAGGCCGACTATTTCGAAGCCGCCGCCAAGGGTCGGGACGCCAAACTGGTCTCCAACTGGGTCACCAACGAGGTTTCGGCGCGCTTGGCGGCCGAGGGCAAGGACTTCAGCGAGAATACGCTGCCGGCAGCGCACGTCGCGCAGCTGGTGGAGTTGATCGAGACGAATGTCATTTCGTCCAAGATCGCCAAGGAGGTCTTCGATCACGTCTGGAACGGCGAAGGTTCGCCGGCCGAGGTGGTCGAGAAGCACGGCCTAAAACAGGTCACGGACACCGGCGCCATCGAAAAGGCCGTGGACGAAATCATCGCCGCCAACCCGGACAAGGCGGCGGCTGTGGCTGACAAGCCCCAGGCCATCGGCTGGTTCGTCGGTCAAGTCATGAAGGCCACGGGCGGCAAGGCCAATCCGGCGGCGGTCAACGACATCCTGAAGGCCAAGCTGGGGCTTTGATGCTCGGGCGCTGCGGCCCCCAAACCCCCGGCTGGTCGCTAACGCTCGCGACGCGGTCGCTCGCTGCTTGAGCGAGACATCATGCTAGAAAGAAGGCCCGGAGATTGCTCTCCGGGCCTTTGCTCTTACCAGCGCCAAGCGTCGCGAATGACGTCGATAATATAGCCGTCGTATTCGTCGATGAGATACAGGCTGTTGTCGACGGAGACCCATCGCGTGCCCTCGGGGGGATAGCCCAGGCCATAGGTGCGCCAGTCGTTCAGCTGATAGCGCCAGAAGACGTCTGGCAGGTACTGGCCGACCGACCACGACCGGCCCCAGTAGGAGCGCGGCACGCTGTAGTAGCCCCAACCCGGCGCGAAGTAGAAGCCGACGCGCACGCCGTTGTACCCCCTGAAGCGCCGATCGTTGCGCCACCAGTCCGAGCGGTGGTTGCGATAGAAGTCGCGCCGCCACTGATCGCCGTTGAAGCGCTGGCGGAATTCGCGGTGCTGACGGTCGCGGTCACGACCGTTGTTCCAGCCCGAGCCTGGACGGTCGGGACGGTTCCAGCCGTTTCCGGGACGGTCGGGGCGTTGACTGCCCGCATTTGGGCGGTCGGGCCGATCATGTCGGTTCCAGCCGCCTTCCGGTCGGTCGGGAGGCTGGCCGCCGGTGTCCGGGCGATCGGGACGGTTCCAACCGCCTTCGGGGCGGTCGGGACGCTGGCCGCCTGTGTTCGAACGATCGGGCCGGTTCCAGCCGCCTTCGGGACGATCCGGACGCTGGCCGCCGGTGTTCGGGCGATCAGGGCGGTTCCAGCCGCCTTCCGGTCGGTCGGGACGCTGGCCGGCCGTGTTGGGGCGGTCAGGCCGAGACCATCCGCCTTCGGGACGATCCGGACGTTGGCCGCCAGAATTGGGGCGTTCGCCAGCCGACGGGCGCTCGGGACGGGGCGTATCGTTTGCGGGTCGGCTGGGACGTTCGGGGCGAGGCTCGCGCGGTCCGTCCTCACGACTCATCTGCGGGCGCTCGGGCCGGTTCATGCCGCGCGCGCGCCCTTCGCGCTGCGGCCGTTCCTGCTGAGCCTGGTCGTGTTCCTGGGCGAGGGCTTGTATCGGAGCTGCAAGCGGGCCGGCGACGGCGGCGATGGCGGTGAAAGCCATCAGGAGGCGTTTCATGGTCTTTGGTTCCTGCACGCCGGGTCTCCGGCGGCTTGAGGCGATCGTTGATCCGTGGCGATGAACCCAGGCTGAACACTGTTCGCAATCAAGGGGCTGCCGGAAAAAGCAGAACCCCGCAGGCAAGACCTGCGGGGTTCGATCGTCCGGTTATGACGGGGCTTAATAGACGCCCGAGAGGACGCTGGCGATCAGACCGCTGGCCACAGCGATCAACAGGATGTCGTTGCCGGCGTGGACGTAGCGATAACCGCGCGGCGCTTCGCGAAGGCCGTAAACATAGGGGTCGCGGACGTAGTAGTTGCGATACTGGTAGGGCAGGTACCCACCCGTGCGCCACCGATAGTTGCTGTAGCGCGGCTCGACCCGGTAGTAGCCGTAGCTGGGGGCATACCAGTAGCCCGAGCGCGGGCCGTTGTAGCCGCGGAAGTCCGAGCGGCCGCGCCACCAGTTGCTGTTGTTGCGGTCCCAGCGGTCGTTGCGCCAATCGCGACGGTCGTCCCGGCGTTCCGCCCAGTAGTCGCGACGGTCGTCGCGGCGATCACGACGATAGTCCTGGCGGCTGTCATAGCGACCGTCGCGCCAGTCGCGGCGATCTTCACGGCGTTCCTGGCGGAAGTCGCGGCGGTCATCACGGCGATCCTGACGATACTCGCGGCGGTCGCGGTCCTGGGCCTGAACGAGCATCGGCACGGCCGTGGTCGACAGGGCGAGGGCGACGACGGCGGCCTTGGTGAGGCGGTTCATCTTCGTGCTCCATTCTGGGCCGCCGACGGATGTGCCGATCCGACCCGTTAATGATGACCAAGGTCGGACTGTGCGCCTGAACGCTCGCTGAACGATGGCGTCAGGCTTTGTCAGCAGAAGTCGTAGGGCCTAGCGCGGAACGTAAACGAGAGATTTCCCAAGGATTTCCGAAGGCTGAATCCCACGGGAAGTATTCATCTCTGCTTTACTGAAAAGTCCGTGCGAGGCCGTTCGCCGTTAACTTTAACTTCAAACCACCGGTATTTGATGGCGTCTCAGAGGCGGGTCCAGAATGGCGCCCGATCAGGAGATACGGTGATGAACGCGCAAGAAATGGCGCACGACCTGCAGGCCCACGACGACGGTCTGCCGCTGCCGACCCCGGACATGTCCGGCGACGACCTGTTCAAACTGGGCATGATGTATTCGGCCGGATCGGGCGGTTGCCCGATGGACCGGGTGTCGGCCCACATGATCTTCAACCTGGCGGCCATGAAGGGTTCGATCGAGGCGCGCGTCTATCGCCGCGAAATGAGCCTGGAGATGGAACGCGAGGAGATCGCCGAAGCCCAGAAGGCCGCGCGACGCTACATCGACCAGGGCGTGGTTCAGCTGGTCGCCTAAACGACTGGCTCAGAACTGTGCGTAGCCGTTGCCGTTCGATCCGTTGATCGAATAGCTGAAGCCTATAGGCAGGGCGGCGCGCACCTGGGTGAAGAAGGCCGCCAGTTCGCCCAGCGTCGAGCGCGGCACGAAAACGATGTCGCCACGCCGCAACGGCACGACCTCGCCGCGACGCGGACGCAGGTCCACCACCCGCATCATGCGCGATCCGCCCGGACCGCGACGGATCAGGGCCACGCTGTCCTGACGCGACGTCGGAGCGAAACCACCGGCCTGAATTACCGCCTGATAGGCGTCCAGATCGCCGATCATTTCGAAGACGCCCGGGCTGCGCACCTCGCCGTCGACCCAGACACGGATCGGGCCGGCCTGGCGCAGGGTGACCTCGACAACAGGGCGCACGAGCTGGGGCGCGTAGGCTGCCGAGACGACCTGCTGAAGCTGGGGCAGGGTGCGATCCGCCGCCATGACCGATCCGATCAGGGGCAGGGCGATCCGACCGTCTGGACCGACCTTGACCGTCCGTGTCAGCTCCGAAGCCGTCGGCGTCGCCACCTCGATCTCATCGCCCGGATACAGCAGATATTCCGGCTCCTGATCCGTCCATCGGGCGAAGGACAGGCCGGTGAGGTCATCGTAAGGCGACTGGTCAAGCCGCCCGGCGTCACGATTCCCGATCACACCTCCGCAGCCCGCCAACGAGGCGGCGATGGAGGCTGAACCCAGGGTCAGCAGAAACAGGCGGCGATCGGTCAGCATGGGAATCGGTCGGCCTCGACGAGGGATATCAGGCAACCTCGCCGGTTATGGGTAATCATCGGTTAACGCCGGTGGGCGAAGGGTGAGGACTACACGCCTTTCAAGGGATTCGGCCCGCCCGATGCGCTCCACCGCACACGTCACCACAAGGCCGCGCTACGGCGTTCTGGACGTGATCGGCCTGTTGTTCCGCGAACTGCTGCTGATGATCGTCGTCTTCGTGGTGATCCTCGGGCTGGGGTTTGCCGCTGCGATGACTCTGAAGAAGAGCTACACCGCAACCGGTTCGGTGTTTGCGGGCGTGGGGCAGGAATACGTTTATCAGCCGCGCGTCGGCACGGCCGAGCGGGGCCAGGCGCCGCAGGGCGACGAGGTCGCCAACTCCGAAGCCGCCATCCTGGGCTCCAGCGCCGTGCGTCAGAAGGTGGTCGAGGCCTTGGGTCCCGCCGCCATCCTGGGCGAGCCGCCCAAGGGCAGTCCGCAGGCCGCACGGTCCGCCGCGCTGAAGGCCGTCGGCGGCGGCCTGGGCGTCGCCACGGCGCCGGGCAGCGCGGTCATCCATCTGACCTACAAGGCCGACGATCCCGAACGGGCGGCCCGGGTCCTGAACACGATCATCGAGCAATATCTGATCTATCGCCGCGAAGTCTTCCAGGACAAGACGCCGGCCATCGCCAGCCAGCGCATCGCCTTCGAGGATGAACTCGGCAATGCGGACCGAGCCTATGAGGCCTTCCTGGCGTCCAACGACATCGGCGACTTCACTGCGGCCAAGGCGACGCTGGCGGCGACCTATCAGACGGTCTTCACCGATCGGATGTCGACACAGAGCCAGCTGAACCAGACCGCCCAGCGGCTGAACACCCTGGTGGCGCAGCAGGCGGGAACACCGGCTGAGGTGGCGCTGCAACAGGATCTGAACATCTCGGCCCAGGACCAGGTGCTTCAACTGCGCACCGAGCGCGAGCAGCTGTTGTCACGTTATCAGCCCGACGCCCAGCCGGTGAAGGACATCGAGGCGCGGATCAATCAACTGCAAGCCTATGTCGCGACCGGCACGGCCGTCGGGGCCAAGGAGGTCCGCACCGGGCCGAACCCCGTCTGGACCGAGCTGGAGACGACGCGGATCAACACTCGGGCCGAGCGCGACTCGCTGGCGGCGCGTCTGGCGGTCCTGGACCGGCAGCTGGCCGACATCCGTTCGCGTCAGGCGCGGCTGACGGCGCTGGAATCCGAGAACACGACCCTGGCCGGCAATCGCGAAGTGCTGAGCGCCTCGATCCGAGAGTTCCAGCAGCGCGAGACCCAGAGCCGCGCCGATAACGCCCTGGTCGCCGCTGGCGCCGACAACGTCACCGTCATCGAACGCGCCCAGCCTCCGGCGACGGGCAAGAGCCTGAAGATCCCGCTGCTGGCGGCGGTCTTCCTGTTCGCGGGCTTCACCGCCCTGTGCGTCGGCCTGTTGCGCGTGTTCACGCGGCGCGGCTTCACGACGCCGGCCTCGGTCAGCCGCACCCTGGACATGCCGGTCCTGGCCGTCGCGCCCGCCAAGGCGGCGTAGGTAAAGTCGTGCTAGGCTGAGGGCTTAGGGAGCGCCTTGGCGATTCGATGGTCGATCTGACTTCAGAAATGGCGGGCCTTTGGGCGGCGCTGGGACCGGCGCCGGCGCACCGTGCGCGGGTGATCCAGTTCGCCTCCGCCGCGACCGGCGAGGGCGTCTCGACCGTGGCGCGTGAGTTCGCCCGATTGGCGGCCGTGCGGGCGCGCAAGCCCGTCTGGCTGATCGACGGCGACCTGGCGCAACAGGGGCAGTTGGAGACGGTGTCGGCCGAGCCGGATCGGTTCGGTCAGGTCGGTAAGGCGGCGCAAGGCTCGCCTGACGGCTCAAGCTTTTACGCCGTGACGCCGCGCGTGACCGGGCGCGACGGCAAACCTGTGCCGGATTCGCGACTGTTGACGGCGCGGTCCTGCCTGGGCGGCCGGCTGTGGGTCACGCATTTCCACATGGAAGCGTTGCGATCCGGACACCGGGTCGAGGCGATCGGAGAGCCCCGCTACTGGGAGGCGCTGCGACCCCACGCCGACACCATCGTCATCGACGCGCCCGCCGCAGACCGCAACGACATGGCGATTATCCTGGCGCCCTTCGTGGACATGACGGTGCTGGTGGTCGCGGCAGAAAGCACCGCCGCCCACGCGCCGGTCATCCTGCGCGACGAGATTGAAGCCGTCGGCGGCAAGATCGCCGGGGTGGTCATGAACCGCTCGACCTACAAGGCGCCGGGGTTCCTGCGGCGACTGATGGGCTAACGACGATCCGCTTAATATCTCGCCGCCGCGTGAGAATGACGCTATCGGCGACGTTGGGTCGGAGCGCCCATTTTTCTATGGAGATCGGCGTTGTCTGACGGCTCAATCATAAATCGCATCGTCATCGTCGGCGGTGGGACTGCTGGGTGGATGGCGGCGGCGGCGCTGGCGCATGCGTTCGAGGGCGCGGGGAAGACCGTGATCCTGGTCGAATCCGAAGCCATCGGCATCATCGGCGTCGGCGAGGCGACGATCCCTGAAATCTTGAAGTTCAACGCGCGCCTGGGGATCGACGAGGCGGACTTCCTGCGTGAGACCAAGGCCACGTTCAAGCTGGGGATCGAGTTCGACGGCTGGCGACGCGAGGGCGAGCGCTATTTCCATCCGTTCGGCGCCTTTGGGCTGGATATGGAAGGCATCGCCTTTCATCATTTCTGGCTGAAGGCCTGCGCCGAAGGCGGGTCGGCGCCGTTGGAAACCTATTCCATGGCCTGGCAGGCCGCGCGCCGTGGCCGTTTCGTTCATCCGCAGGGCGGGCCGCAGTCGCCGCTGTCCAGCCTGGGCTACGCCTATCATTTCGATGCGGCGCTCTATGCGGCCTTCCTGCGCCGCTTTGCGGAGGGGCTGGGGGTCGTCAGGCGCGAAGGGCGGGTGGTCGAGGTCCAGCAGGCGGCGGATGGCGATATCGCTGGCGTCAGGCTGGCCGACGGCCGGATCATAGAAGGCGACTTCTTCATCGATTGCACCGGCTTCATCGGCCTTCTGATCGAGCAGGCATTGAGGTCAGGCTATGAGGACTGGAGTTCCTGGCTTCCGTGTGACAGCGCTGTCGCCGTGCCGTGCGAGCGCGAGGAGCCGTTATCGCCATACACGCGGTCGACGGCGCGCGAAGCCGGATGGCAGTGGCGCATCCCGCTGCAACACCGTGTGGGCAACGGCTACGTCTATTCCTCGGCGCACATCTCGCATCAAGAGGCCGAGGACGCGCTGATGGGCCGGTTGGAGGGCACGGCTCTGGCCGAGCCGCGCCGCCTGCGGTTCGCCACAGGCCGGCGCAAGGACTGCTGGAAGCGCAACTGCGTGGCGGTCGGACTGTCGAGCGGATTCCTCGAGCCGCTTGAATCGACCAGCATTCACCTGATCCAGAGCGCCATCACCAAGCTGATCACCCTGTTTCCGTCGCAGAAGAACAGCGAGGGGCTTCGCAGCGAGTTCAACGCGCTGATGGAGGAGGAATTCGTCACGGTCCGCGATTTCTTGATCCTGCACTACAAGGTCAACCAGCGAGCGGGACCGTTCTGGAGCCAGGTGCGCGACATGCCGATCCCGGACAGGCTGGCGGCCAAGATCGCCCTGTTCGAGGAGACGGGTCGGATCGTCAGGCGCGACCATGACATCTTTTCCGAATCGAGTTGGCTGGCGGTCGCGGTGGGGCAGGGGCTGACGCCGCAGGGACGTCACCCGATTTCCGACGTCATCGGTCATGACGCCAACCTGGGCCGGCTGTCGGCGATCCGTGACAGCATCTGGCGCACGGCTGACGCCCTGCCGACGCACGCCGATGCGCTGTCGGCGACGATGGCGCGTCGGCCGTAGATAGCTGAGCGACCGTCGCGGTTCCAACGTCTTTGTTGACGGGTGACCGCCATCCCGACTGCGCGAGAAAACCCCAGAAAGATTGTCGTGGGGCGTTGACATCGCTGTCAATCGAGCGTTCCTACCCGCTCGCGGACGGTCGATAAGGCTGCCGACAACTTCGCGACGGGCATCGCCGTCGGACCTCGGGGGAAACCATGATGAAGTCAGAGATCTTTCACGCCGGACGTGCGCCCTTTGCGCGAGGGCTGCGCCGCTCCGTGTCCGCCCTGGCCTTGACCGTCGCCGTGGTCGGCGCGACCGCTGCCCACGCCCAGTCGGACGCCGAGCCGCAAACGACGGCGCCCGCGGATGATGCGGCGCAGGTCGATGACGTCGTCGTCACCGGCATCCGCGCGCGGATCGCGTCCTCGCAGGCGATCAAGCGCGACTCCGACACCTTCGTCGATGCGGTGACCGCCGACGACATCGGCGCCCTGCCGGACAAGTCGGTCAACGAGGTGCTGCAGCGCATCCCCGGCGTGAACATCAACCGCTTCCAGGGCCCGACCGACCCCGACCACTTCTCGGTCGAAGGTTCCAACGTCATCATTCGCGGCCTGTCCTACGTCCGCTCGGAGTTCAACGGCCGCGACGCCTTCAGCGTGAACACCGGCCGCGCCCTGGGCTTCAACGACGTCTCGCCGGAACTGCTGTCGAGCGTGCAGGTGTTCAAGAATGCGACGGCCGACCGGATCGAAGGCGGCATCGCCGGGGTCGTCGATCTGCGTACCCGCAAGGCGTTCGACAGCCGCAAATTCGTCTTCGGCGCGACGGCTGAAGGATCATATGGTGACCTACGCGAAAAGCCGGGCCTGGGCTTCTCGTCCTTGATCAGCAACGTCTGGGACACGCAGTACGGTTCGTTCGGCGCCCTGTTGAGCTATGGCGAATCCGACCTCTATTCCGAAGCTTACGGCAGCCATCTCACCGACTTCACCTATCGGTCCGATCTGTCGAACGGCGATGATCGTCGCTATGTGCCGCGCGGCGGCGCCGTGCGGACCCAGCAGTTCGACCGCTCGCGCTCGACCCTGGACGGTTCGCTGCAATGGGAATCGAACGACGGCCGCGCCAAACTGACTGGCGAGTACATCCGGGCGGATTCGCGTTCCGGCTGGACCGAGCGTGTGATCGAGGTTGACCTGGGCAGCGGCGGCGATCCGACCCCCACCGCCGGCAATCCCTTCACCTATGGCTCCGACGGCGTTTTCACCAGCGGGCTTCTGGTCAACAACGCCCCGAACCTGCAGGTGGCGCCCAAGCGCGAGCGCGATCTCCAGACCCTGACGGAAGACTTCTCGCTGGCGGCGGAGTTCCACCCCACCGACCGTCTGTCGATCTGGCTGGACGCCCAGTACAGCAAGGCCTCGGCCGACGACGTGGACATGAGCATCTACGGCGCGATCACGCCGGTCTACACCCTGATCGGAGAAGGCCGTCACGGCGTGCCGGACATTCAGTTCGTCGACGCCTCGGGCCAGCCCTCGGCCCTGACCAACGATCCGGCTAACTTCTACTACCGCGCCGCCATGGATCACGTCGAACAATCCGAGGGCGACCAGAAGGCGTTCAAGGCCGACCTGAAATACGATTTCGACAACTCCTCCCTGCGCGCCATCCGCATGGGGGCCCGCTATTCGGATCGCGAGCAGACGCGCCGCTACAGCGCCTATAACTGGGGTGCGATTTCGGAAAGCTGGGCCGGCGGCGTTTCGCCCTTCCAGACCACTGGACCGCTGGCGGTCGCTCAATACGACTTCCCCAACTTCCAGCGCGGGCACAACCCGACGCCGATGAACAGCTATTATCCGACCGTCGGTCTGGCCTCGGCCTATCGTGACGGAACGCTACAGGCGGCTTTGGCGGGCGTTCGCAGCCCGGGCGCCACGTGGAAGCCGTTGGATCAGCGTGACGGTGTGGTTTCCGGCACGCCATTCTTGCCCGGCGAGACGAACATTTCGTCGGAACAGACGACATCCGCCTATGTTCGGTTCGACTTCGGTCGCGACGACATCTTTGGCGCAGACACGGCGCTTTCGGGCAATATCGGCCTCCGCTACGCCAAAACGGATTTCCAGACCCAGGGCTTCATTACGACCCCGAAATTGGGCGAGCAGTTCGGTGACGCCGAAAGGAATGACCCGAGATTCCCAGGTCAGGGGATTCCCGTCACTCAAGCCAATGCAGCCGCCATTGCGCGTTATCGCTGCGGGCTGATTCAGCCTGGCCAGTCCGGGCCGGGCTATTGCCTGCTTTCCGACGCCCGGTTGAACGACCTGATCGCCTTCAGCGACGGCAGCACCCAGCCTGTGGAGCGGACCAACAGCTATGACGACTGGTTGCCCAGCCTGAACGTCAACCTGAAGTACAAGGAATGGGTCTTCCGCGGCGCCGTCTCGCGGGCCATGACCCGTCCAGACTTCGGCGTGACCGCCTTCTCGGCGGGCCTGTTCTACACCGACATGAATCAAATCCGGGCGAACGGCGGCGACGTCAATACGGCGCCCCTGCTCACCACTAACGGCGGGGGTTCGTTGCTCACGGGTGTGCGCGCCTGGAACTATGACCTCGGCGTGGAGTGGTATTTCAAGCCGGGCAGCTCGCTGACCTTCAACGCCTTCTACAAGGATCTGACGGACATCCTGGCGAGCGGCTCGTTCGTGCAGCCGTTCAGCAACGCTCAGGGCGTCTCGACCGACGTTCTGGTCAACCAGCAGGTCAATATCGGCTCCGGTTGGATCAAGGGCTTCGAGGTTGGCTATCAGCAGACCTACAGCTTCCTGCCGGGTCTGCTAAGCGGGTTGGGGATCGAGGCGAACTACACCTTCGTCGAGCCTTCGACCTTCCCCAATGCTGTGACCGAGCCGCGCTATGTGGGTCTGGAACTGCCGTTGCAGCAGCTGTCTAAACACACCTACAACTTCTCGGTCTTCTACGAGCGGGATCGGCTGTCGGCTCGCCTGGCCTACAACTGGCGCAATGGCTTCCTGCTGACGCCGCGCGACGACGTGAACCCGTACTCGCCGATCTTCAACGACTCGACCGGTCAGCTTGATGGTTCGATCTTCTACACCCTGAACGACAACTGGAAGATCGGCCTGTATGGCGCGAACCTGCTGGACGAGGTCACCGTCACGCAGCAGCAGACGTCCTATAACCTGAACGGCGCGAACCAGGCCGGCCCGCTTGCTCCGCGCTCCTACTTCCGCAGCGACCGTCGCGTGACGCTGAGCCTGCGCTACACCTTCTGAGACTTCTTCTCTGAGCGAAGACTTGGGGCGTCGATCATTGATCGACGCCCCTTTTTTCGTTCTGGATCAGCCGCATTCGCGCAGCCGTTCGATGAACTGCGAATGGGCGGGAAGGGCGGCCAAGGTCTGGTCGAAGGCCATGACCATTCGCCCCAGCGAAGCCATTGCGCTGTTGATTTCCAGACGGTCGGCCTGGATGTCGTAACGGCGCGGTGTCAGGCCAAGGCCGGCCATCAACAGGGTCCAGTGCTGCCCGTCATAGGGATCGCCATCCAGGCCGACACCGGCGTTGCGAGACGTAAACTGGGCGATGCGACGCGCCAGGTCGTCGCCAGCCGGGGCCAGTCGCTGGCCTTGCGAGCCGCACAGAAGGATCAGGTGGAGTCTATCCGCGCGGTGCGCGATGTCGCGAACGACGGCCTCATTATAGGCCTCGGCGCAGACTGAAATCTGCTCGGACGCGCCCGGCAGCGATGCGACCAGTTGTGTCAGCTGTCGCTCCAGCGCGGCGCTATCCAGGCCCAAGGCGTCGCCAAAGCGCGCTGCCGCCAGACCAAGAGCAAGACGACGACCGTTCCAGGGATGCGTATCCAGGCCGGGGGCGAGGGCGACGTCCGACAGAGCGGCGACATCAACGTCGCCCAGCCAGGCCGCCAGCGCCGCTTTCGCAAGGTCAGCGGTCGTGCGATCTGCGGCGTAGGCCAGGCTGGCGAAGCCGCCGCCGGGCAGGGGGCTGCGGCTGGCCAGCCCTTCTTCCAGGCTGGCCATATCCAGACGCGGCGCGTGATCGCCACCCGCGTAGCGCACGGTCAAACAGCGGTCGTAGCCGAGGCGCGCGGTCCAGTCGCCGTCGCCGTCAAAGGCTGCGGTCGTTCGCGTGTCCAAGGTCATGAAGGGCGCGATCTCGCGGGCGTCGTTCACACCTTCTCGCACGCCGGCACGCAGGGCGGTGTCCCGCAGTCGCGCCGTCAGAACGCGCGCGTCCAGCATCAGTCTGGGACGAAGAAGGGAGCGCGGCGACTGCCGATCCGGGCTGGGATGAGCGTAGCGACCGGCGGCCATCACACGCGCCTGAAACTGCAGCGGCGCCAGAAGCGCGGCATAGTCGGGGGCGGCGGGCGACTGACGGGCGGCGCGCAGCACGACGTCCGCCAGCGCGACCCCATCGATCCCGGGCAGGGGCTCCTGCTCGACGACGGCGATGTCTCGCCCGTCGCGCCAGTTTCGCAGCAGCGAGCCGAGGAAGAAGCCGCCGTGGCCGTGCGCCAACAGGTCGGCGCCGTCCGACAACTGGACGAGCACGCCGTCTGGATCGGCGATCACGACTTCGGGCTCTTCACCAAGCGCGGGAGGAGCGGCGTCTTCAATCCGGACCGAATGGCCAGACGGCAGGTGGCGGGCCAGCAGCGCCGCCGCCGCCCAGGCCGTCAGGCCGCCGCCCTGAATGACCCAAATCTTTTCGGTTACGCTCATCGGAGGCTACCTGCGCGCGCGGCCGCATCGCGGATGAAGGCCATGTGGTCGGGGGTCCGATCGACGGTCGATCGGACATCGTCGCCCAGGGCTGCCAGCTTGGCGGACAGGACGTGTCGTTCCAGCCGATCGACGCGCGGATCCCAGCCGTTCGGGACGATGTTCTGCCCCACCAGTACGGCGAGCCAGCTCGGCGGCAGGAAGACGCCGATGTCATAGTCGGGCAGCAGACCGCGCGACTTAAAGGCCTCGACCTTGGCCGCCAGACTGTCGGGCCAGGCCATGGTCCGCATCTCGCGCCAGAACGGCTCGTCACGCTGGTTGGCGACATAGTGCAGCACGAGGAAGTCACGAATCCGGTCGAACTCCAGCGCCATGATCCGATTGTATTCCTCGGCGTCCGCCGCCATCCCGATCCTATCGGGGAACAGGTCCAGCAAGGTCGTGATCCCCAACTGGATGAGATAGATGCTGGTGGATTCCAGCGGCTCCAGGAAGCCGCCGGACAGGCCGATCGCGACCACGTTGCGGCTCCACAGTTTGTGCCGACGCCCCGTCTTGAAGCTCAGCCGACGCGGCTCGGCCAGCGCCGGACCTTCCAGATTGGACATCAGGGTCGCCACGGCGCCCTCGTCCGAAATGTGAGCCGATGAGAAGACGTGGCCATTTCCGGTGCGATGTTGCAGCGGAATGCGCCATTGCCATCCCGCCGCCCGGGCCGTCGCGCGGGTGTAGGGGCCGACCGGCGCCGTCGTCTGGCACGGCACGGCGAAGGCGCTGTCGCAGGGCAGCCAATGGCTCCAGTCCTCGAACGTCGTCTCCAGCGCCTGATTGATCAGCCGTCCGCGAAAGCCCGAGCAATCGACGAACAGATCGCCCGAGATGCGGCGCCCGTCCGACAGGACGACGGCGTCGACATCGCCCGTCGCGCCATCCAGGACATGATCGACAACCTTCCCTTCGGTGCGGACCACGCCGCGTCCGCACGACACCTGGCGCAGGAAGGCGGCGTAGAGACTCGCGTCGAACTGAAAGGCGTAACTGAAGGTGGACAGGATGGAGCCGGGGTCGGAAACCGGCCGCTGGAAGCGGTTCGCCTCGGCCGCCCTGACCGGATAGCTGTAGTCGCTAATGTAGGCGGCGTCGCCCATGGCGCGGCGCGCAGCCCAGACATGGTGGAAATCGATCCCCTCGATCGGCTCGCCATAGGCGCCGAACGGATGGATATAGCTGTCGCCGGGCCGTCCCCAGTCCACGAACTGGATGCCCAGTTTGAAGGTCGCCTGCGTCTGGTCGATCAACGTCTGTTCGTCGATGCCCATGGCCGTGTTGAAGGCGCGGATGTGGGGCAGGGTGGCCTCGCCCACGCCGATGATGCCGATCTCGTCGGACTCGACCAGTTCGATCGAGACGGCGCTGCCCGCCAAACGATGAGACAGGGCGGCGGCCGTCATCCAGCCAGCGGTTCCTCCGCCCAGGATGACGATTTTTCGGATCGGACCGGCATCGTTTTGGGTCATCATGCCGACTGTCTAGCAGACCATTTTTCGGCATGACAGCGATGGACAAGCGTGACCATAAGCTGTGTCGGCATCGCCTTTTCGAACGGGGATGTTAGAAGCGATCTGAGCGACGTTCAGGGGGACGGATTTTGGCGACGGTGACGATCTATGACGTGGCCGCGAAGGCGGGCGTGTCCATCAAGTCCGTGTCGCGCGTGCTCAATAACGAGCCGAACGTCAGCCCCACGCTGCGAACCAAGGTGGAGGAGGCGGCTGCGTCTCTGGGTTATCGGCGTAGTCTGTCGGCGCGCAGTCTGGCGGGCGCGTCGTCGTCGTTGATCGCGGTCCTGGTGGACGCGGACCTGACCATCGAACACTGGAAGAGCGGGCGCGGCAGCGACTATCTGGGGCGTCTGGAGTTCGGCGCCCTAATGGAGGCGCGCCAGGTCGACTATCATCTGATGATCGAGCTGGTGGACCACAACTCGCCTGATCTCGAACGCGATCTGATGGCGTTGCTGAACTCCATCCGGCCTGAGGGCGTCATTCTGACGCCGCCGAACTCGGACAACATCGCTGTGATGGACGTGCTGGACGCGGCCGGCACGCCCTATGCCCGCATTGGACCGGAAGCGGCCTTTGATCGCGGCTTCTGCATCGAGATGGACGAACGGCGCGCAGCGTTGGAGATGACGCGCCATTTGATCGACCTCGGGCACACCCGGATCGCCTTTGTCACCGGACCGGTCGCCTATGGCGCCAGTCGACGGCGCCTGGCGGGCTACAGGGACGCCATGGCTGAGGCGGGTCTCGAGGTGGCGCCGGCCTGGGTGGTGGAGGGAGACTTCACCTTCAACTCCGGAGCGCTGGCGATGGAGAAGCTTCACCAGACCGCGCCGGATATCACGGCGATCTTCGCCAGCAACGACGATACGGCCTTGGGCGTCTTGCAGTGCGCGGCGAGGCTGGGGCTGTCGGCGCCCGGCGACGTGGCTGTGGCGGGTTTCGACGATTCGCCCGGCGCCGGCTTCAGCACGCCCGATCTGACCACGATCCGCCAGCCGGTGGCGGAGATGGCCGCCGCCGCCGCCCAGCGCCTGATCCCGCCTCTGCGCCGTCTTTTGAAGGGTGACGCCAATGCACGTGTCATCGTTCCGCACGATCTCATCGAGCGTCAGTCCACCGCCCAAAGCGTGCGCTGACAACGTGTGCAAAGACGAATGTTGACAGCGCTGTCATGGGCCGGGCACAGTATGCTTGTCCAAGGCTGTTTTGGACGTCAGTATCGGCCTGAAGGCGCGTCTCCGGGATCGGCCCGGGCGGCGCGGTGGCCCCAGCGATCAGGTCTCTCTCATGCACAAGGCCGCCACCGCCCTAGTGATCACCCTCATGTCGAGCGCGTGCGCGATTGATCCTGGCATGGTTCGCGCTGTTCCGGTTCAGGCGGTGACGCCGCAGGCGTCGATCGTGACGGATGCGACCCGCGCCCATCCTGCGCTGTGGCCGCGTGCGGCGTCGCCGGCGGCGATGACGGATCGGGCGACGGAGGCCTTCGTCACCGAACTGATGAGCCGGATGACGCTGGAGGAGAAGGTCGGCCAGACGATCCAGGCCGACATCGCCTCGATCAAGCCTGAAGACCTGCTGACCTATCCGCTGGGGTCGATCCTGGCGGGCGGCAACTCCTCGCCGGGCGGCGATGAACGCGCCTCGGCCCGGAAGTGGGTCGAACTGGCCCAGGCCTTCCGTGCGGCGGCGGCCCAGCGGCCGGGCGCCAAGGTGCCGCTGATCTACGGCATCGACGCCGTGCACGGTCACAACAACGTCGTCGGCGCGACCATCTTTCCGCACAACATCGGCCTGGGCGCCGCGCGTGATCCCGACCTGATCCGCCGCATCGGCGAGGCGACGGCGCTGGAAGTCGCCGTGACGGGCGCCGACTGGACCTTCGGCCCGACCCTGGCCGTGCCCCAGGACGACCGCTGGGGCCGCGCCTATGAAGGCTATGCCGAGAACCCGGAGGTCGCCAAAAGCTACGCCGGTCCCATGACCCTGGGCCTTCAGGGCGCGCTGTCGGCCGATCATCCGCTGACGCCCGGCCATATCGCTGGCTCGGCCAAACACTTCCTGGCCGACGGCGGCACCACGGGCGGCAAGGACCAGGGCGACTTCGCCGGGTCCGAACAGGAAATGATCCGCACCCATCTGTCCGGCTATCCCCAGGCCATCGACGCCGGGGTGCTGTCGATCATGGCCAGCTTCTCCAGCTGGAACGGCGTCAAACATTCGGGCAACGAGACCATTCTGACCGACGTGCTGCGCGGCCCGCTGGGCTTCGACGGCTTCGTGGTGTCGGACTGGAACGCCCATGGCCAGCTGCCGGGCTGTTCGAACGAAAGCTGCGCCCTGGCCTTCAACGCCGGCATCGACATGTTCATGGCCCCCGACAGCTGGAAGCCGCTGTATGAAAACACCCTGGCCCAGGCGAAGTCGGGCGAAATCCCGATGGCGCGCCTGGACGAGGCGGTGCGCCGCATCCTTCGCGTCAAGATCAAGACCGGCCTGTTCAACGACAGCCGCCCGGTCGAGGGGCATCTGAACGAACTGGGCTCGCCCGCTCACCGCGCCCTGGCGCGCGAGGCGGTGCGCAAGTCGCTGGTGCTGCTGAAGAACGAGGGCTCGGTCCTGCCGATCCGCTCGGGCGCGCGGGTGCTGGTCGCGGGTCACGCCGACGACATCGGCCAGGCCTCGGGCGGCTGGACCCTGACATGGCAGGGCACGGGCAACTCGAACGCCGACTTCCCCAACGGCCAGTCGATCTGGAGCGGCATCCGCGAGGCGGTCGCCGCCGGCGGCGGCCAGGCGACCCTCAGCGCCGACGGGGGCTTCACCCAGAAGCCAGACGTCGCCATCGTCGTCTTCGGCGAGACCCCCTATGCCGAGTTCCAGGGCGATGTGGACACGCTGGACTTCCTGCCCACCGGCCCGCTGGAGACGCTGAAACGTCTGAAGGCGGCGGGCATTCCGACGGTGTCAGTCTTCCTGTCGGGTCGTCCGATGTGGACCAATCCTGAGATCAACCAGTCCGACGCCTTCGTCGCCGCCTGGCTGCCCGGCACCGAAGGGGCCGGCGTCGCAGACGTCCTGATCGGCGATGCGGCGGGCAAGCCGCGCAACGACTTTACCGGAACCCTGTCCTTCAGCTGGCCCAAGACCGCCAAGGGCGAGCCGCTGAACGTCGGTCAGCCCGGCTATGACCCGCAGTTCGCCTATGGCTACGGCCTGACCTATGCGCGCAACGCCCGCGTCGGCGCCCTGTCGGAAGACAGCGGCGTGGTCGGGGCGGTCGGGAGCCTGGACCGCTACTTCGTCGACGGCCGCTTCGTCGCCCCCTGGTCGCTGATGCTGCGCGACGCGGGCGGCGAGTTCCGCCTGGGCTCCGAAAAGACCGGCGCCAGCCCGCGCGGCGGCGTGTCGGTGCGGTCCACCGACGGCGCCGGCCAGGAATCGGCGCGCGCCCTGACCTTCTCGCAGGGCGGGGGGCAGGCCCTGATCGCGGCGCAGCCGGTCGATCTGACGCGCCAGTCGAACGGCGAGATGGCCATCGCCTTCCGCTACCGCGTGGACGCCCGCGCCAAGGGTCCGGTGTTCCTGACCCTGGGCGCCGGGTCTGTCGATATCTCCAGCCTGATCGCTGCAGCCCCCGTCGGCGAATGGCGCACGCTGAAGGTGCGTCTGTCGTGCCTGCGTGACCGTGGCGCAGACATCGCCGCCGTCGACCAACCCTGGGGCCTGCGCACCAACGCCGACTTTGCCGTCACGGTCGAAGATATCCGCCTGGCCTCAAACGAGGGCGACGCCGTCTGTCCAACGCAGTAGGCTGAGCTTGCCAAAGGGGGGACCGGCCGCATGACCAATGCTGAACTGAGCGTGGCCTTCTTCCTGCAGATGGCGATCATCATCGCCGCCTGCCGAATCGTGGGCTGGCTGGCCAAACGCTACCTCGGCCAGCCGCAGGTGGTGGGCGAGATGATCGCCGGGGTGATCCTCGGGCCATCGCTGTTTGGCCTGTTGGCGCCCGATCTTCAGGCGGCCCTGTTCCCCAGGGAGTCGCGCTCGATCCTGTTCGTCGGAGCCCAATTGGGCGTCGGCCTCTACATGTTCCTAGTTGGGCTGGGCTTCCGTCGCGACCACTTCAGGGCCAATGCGAAAAGCGCCGCCGCGGTGTCGCTTGCGGGCATGGCGGCGCCCTTCCTGGTCGCTGTCGCCCTTGCGCCCTGGCTGGTCGCCGAGGGTCTGTTCGGGCAGGGGATCCAGACCTGGCAGGCCATGCTGTTCATGGGCGCGGCCATCTCGATCACCGCCTTTCCCATGCTGGCGCGCATCATCCATGAGCGGGGGCTCAGCGGCACGCGGTTGGGTTCGTTATCGCTGGCGGCGGGCGCCATCGACGACGCCGGCGCCTGGTGCGTTCTGGCCATCGTCCTGGCCAGCTTCGGCGCGGGACCGATGGTGGCGGTGACAGCCATCGCGGGGGGCGGCGCCTTCGCCCTGTTCATGCTGACGCTGGGGCCGAAGATGTTGGCCCCGCTGGGACGGATCGCCGAACGGGAAGGGCGGCTCAGCCCGACAGTGCTTGGGATCGTGCTGATCCTGTTCATGCTCAGCGCCTGGGCCATGGACGCGGTGGGTATTCACGCCGTCTTCGGCGGCTTCATCCTGGGCGTCGCCATGCCGCGCGGCTTGCTGAGCGACGAGGTCAAGCGTCAACTGGAGCCGTTCGCCGTGCTGGTGCTGCTGCCGATGTTCTTCACCTTCTCCGGCCTGAACACCCAGCTGACCATGGTCAACAGCCTGGGGCTGCTGGCCGTGACCGTCATCATCCTGCTGGGCTCGATCCTGGCCAAGGGCGGCGCCTGCTGGGCCGCCGCCCGCCTGACGGGTCAGGACAACGCCACGGCCATGGGCATCGGCGCCCTGATGAACGCGCGCGGTCTGATGGAGCTGATCATCATCAACATCGGCCTGCAAAAGGGCGTCATCGGCCCGGCCCTGTTCTCCATCCTGGTGCTGATGGCCATCATCACCACCCTGATGGCCTCGCCCCTGTTCGAGTGGGTTTACGGCAGGAAGGCGAGAGAACGGGGCGAGCTGGGGGCAGTCGATGACGCTCGACCAGCCCAGGCTTCGGCCTGAATTGATCGAGCGGCACGACAACCTCAATGGTCGTCGATGAAGGCGGCGACCCAGACCAGGGGCGCATTCCAGTTGATGGCCACTTCGTTCAGGGCATAGGCGTTGATGTGGTCGGCCCAGCAGGTCTGGGCCGCGCATTTGCCGACCAGGGTCTTGGCCACGTCGTCGATCATGGCCTGATTGTTCGGCCCGCCCGACAGGGCGCCCACCGGGGGCAGGGGATAGGCCGGGTTGGCCTGATGCGCCCAAAATCGATGGTGTGGGTTCTGGACCGGACGATCACCGTAGCCGGTCACATAGGACCGATCCATGGGATTGCGGCCGAGAACATAGTCCAGTGACCAGATCACTGCGTTGCGGAAATTCCAGTCGCCGGTGTAGTCGAAGGCAGAGCCCAGGATCACCGCCCGGCTCATCAAGGCGCCGTTCGAGCCCCATTCGTATTTCTCGCCCTCGACCGGCAGGCCGTAGCCCTGACCATAGCCGGCGTCGACATAGGCGCGGGCCGCCGCCACGATGTTAGCGCGCACGGTGACCAGATCCTCGGGCGGCAGAACGTCCGGCACGGTCGCCAGCGTCAGCGATCCCAGCGACGCCGTCCACGAGAAGCCTGGATCGCCAGTCGCGCTTTTGCCCGACAGCGGTCCGCCCAGATAATAGGGCGAGGTCTTCAGCGCGGTCAGATAGGCCGGATTGCGGGTCGTGGCCAAAAGCTCGGCCGTGGCCCAATAGAACTCGTCCGAGAAGTCGTTGTCGCCATAGGCGCCGCCGCCGGCGAAATTCTCTCCAGCCCGAACGTCGCGATTGCGCAGCGCCGCGCGGAAGGCGCGCTGCGAGGCCGTCAGACATTGGCGCGCGAAGGCCGGATCGATGTCACGCCAGATCCGCGCGCATTGGGCGCCGACTGCGGCCAGATTGAGCGTCGCGGCCGTGCTGGGCGGATAGAGCAGGCGCGGCTGGGGATCGTCCGCCGGGGCCATCGGCAGGCCCGTCCACTGTGCATCATGCACCTTGTGATGGACCATGCCGCCGGCGTCGATCTCGGTCAGGGTCAGCGGCTGACCCGGCGCCTGGGCGCCGACCGGGAACTTCAGCTTCACGCCGTCGGCGATCTGCATCTTCAGCAGGAACTCGATCTCGTAACGCGCCTCGTCCAGCAGATCGTTGACGCCGTTTCCGGCCTCGGGAATATCGACCTTGCCGTCCGCGAAGGCGCTTGCGCCGGGACCGCCCTTGGCCACGGCGCGTTCGTAGGTATTCAGCAGCATCCAGACCGAGATGCCGGCGTTGACGACGTATTTGCCGTGGTCGCCGGCGTCATACCAGCCGCCCGTGACGTCCAGCGTATAGTCGCACCCGGGCCAGACCACGCCGGCCGTATCCGCGCCTGAGAAACAGGCGGCGACCTCGTGCGGGTGACCGGCCGCGCGCGCCAGATCCGGCCGCGCGACATGATCCCCCAGGATCGGCACGCCGGCCCGGTTCTGATAGAAATAGGCCAGGGCGTCGTACTTCAGTCGCGCGTGCGGATGCTGCTGGATCGAGAAGGGGCGGCTCTCGTGCGATCCCACGATCAGGCGGTAGGCTTTCCCGTCGGTCTGCAGCGACTGAAAGTCGACCGTGTGGACGCTCTGTCCAGAGGCGGCGTCCTGGCCGAACACTTTTGACGCGCCCTGGGCGACGACCGCGCCGGAGCGATCGACGATCCGCCAGGGCAGGGGACGGGCCGTCTGGTCCTCGACGGTGGCCGTCTTCGGCCCTTGGGTTTCGAAGCCGACCTGGCTCATGCGAACGGCGTTGGCGTCAGGTTCGGCGTGCGCCGCGCCAAAGCCGGCCGCCAAGGCCATGGCCGCAACGCTCGCCGTCACTCTCTTTCTCATACCAACCTCCCTCAAGGCCTGTCTTCGTTCACGCACGACACCAATACGCGTCGGCGTGCCGCACCATCTTTGCAAAAACACTAGCATCTGACAGCGTTGTCACAAGATGCGGCGTGATCGCTTTGTGTTGCAGCCGGTGAGGCCGGATGACGCGGTGATCGTGCTAGCAAGCGCGTCGGGGCTCATGGCATAGAGGCGAGGGTCGTTCGATGGAGGAGGGCGAAGTTTCAACTTATTCCCATCCCCGCCGCACGCGTCTGGTCGTTGCGGCGTACCTGGTCCTGTTTCTGGCCGCCTTCATTGGCCTGGCGCCCCTTTTCCAGATCATCGCGCCGCTTCATGCGGCCGGGCTGGATGCTGGCTCCAAAACGGAAATCCTGAGCCGCGCGATGTTCTGGGGCGCCATTACGGCTGCCGCCGCCAATGTTCTCATGGGGACCATCAGCGATAGGACTACGTCGCGGTTCGGGCGTCGGAGGCCTTGGATCGCGTTGGGCGCCCTCCTGACGGTCTTGAGCTATGTCGGCATATGGCGGTCGTCGACGCCGGGTGAGTTCGTCTGGGCCTTGATCGGGTTTCAACTCGCCTTCAACGTTCTGATGGCGCCGCTTTCTGCGGTGTTTGCAGATCGCGTGCCGATCGCCCTGAGAAGCACCGTCTCTGCGATGCTGGGCCTGTCGTATCCGCTGGCGGTTGCGCTGGGGTCCAGCCTGATGGCGCTCGGGCCTCAGTATGAGCCCGGACGATTAGCGCTCCTGGCCGGCATTCTTCTCGGCGCCGCTCTCATCTTCCTGATCGTTTACGACGAGCCGCCATGTCTGGAGCGGCCAGAAACGCCGCAACCCTCCGCTTCCGGCGGCATAGGCTCGTTCATCGCGCCATTCAGATCGCGAAACTTCGCCGTGGTCTGGACCGGGCGGCTCTTCATCGCGACAGGTTACGCCCTGGTCAGCATGTATCTGCTGTATTTCGTCACGGACGCGGTAGGATGGCCCGGTCGCTCACCGGAACGCGCGCATGCCTTGCTCACGGGCATCGCCTTTGTGAGTGTCGTGGTCGTCGCGGGGGCCATCGCCTTGTTTGGACGGCGGATAATCTGGCGACAGCCTGTCGCGCTGATGGGAGCGCTGTTGCTGTGTGCGGCGACCGCCGTGCTGGCGATCGCACCTTCCTGGACAACGGCGGTTCTCGCCCTCGCGGTCTATGGCTTGGGCCAGGGCGCCTATGGGTCGGTGGAGATGGGGTTGATGGCGGATGCTCTTCCCACGCAGAACAATCGCGGGCGAGACATGGGGTTGAACAACCTAGCTGTCGCCCTGCCTCAGGCGATGGCCCCGGTCGCCGCCCTCATTCTCGAGCGTTCCGGCGCCGATGTTCGGGGCCTGTATGTCGCAGCGGCCGCGTGTTTCGCCGCCGCCGTCCTGGTCATGAGCCTGTTTCGATCAACCCCGGTGTTGGAGCACTCCAAATAGGCGGCTCTGCTAGTCTGATGACGTGATCCGAATGGTGTCACGCTTCAGGGAAGGGCGCGACTTCGATTTCATCGCTACGGCCATGTGTCTGCGTCAGGCGTCTGACCGTGACAGCATCGCCGAACCATAGAGTTTCGGCTCGAAGCCTTTGGTCCAGAAGACCTTGCCGAGACCACGCGCGCAGCGGTCATAGATGATCGCGCGGTCGGGTCGGCGCAGGATCGCTGACAGGACGGACGCGGCGCCCCAGACGCCGGTCTGGGCCAGGCCGACCAGCATCCATTTGACGACGCCGGGCCAGTCGCGGCGGTCGGCGGCCATCTGGGTCGGGCTCTGGCCATAGGCGAAGGCGCGGGTCAGGGCGTAGGTCAGCGTGGCGCGGTGCGGCGGGGCGAACTCATCCACCCAGGCGTCGGAGGCCCAGCCGAAACGGCCGCCGCGCGCCGACAGGGCGGTGAACAGCCGGTCGTCCTCGCCGCCCGTCTCGTTCATGGCGACATCGAATGGGGCCTCGCCGGGCAGGGCCGTCGCCCGCACCATCAGACTGTTGCCGCAGCCGTGGATATCGTCGGTCAGGCCGGTTTCGCGCGGGCCGTCGCGACCGAAGAACCGCTCCAGATAGGTGGTGGTCCAGCCGGTGTTGTCTGGCACACGCCCGCGAATGGGGCCGAAGACGACATCGGCGCCGGTTTGGGTTTGGGCGCTCAGCAGGGCGGCGAGCCAGCCGGGGGAGGCGGTTTCGTCGTCGTCGAGGAATGCGATCAGGGGCGCGTCGGTCGCGGCCAAGCCTACATTCCGCGCCGTCGCCACGCCGGGGATGGGGGCGTGGGCATAGGTCAGGGGCACGGGCGCCTCGGCGCGCAGCCGTTCGATGAGGGCGGCGGCGGAGCCTTGCGGGTCATTGTCGGCGACGACGATGGCGGCGACGCGATGCAGCGATCCGACTTGGACGAAGACAGAGCGCAAGGCCCGCTCCAGGCTGTCGAGGCGGCGCAGGGTCGGGATGATGACGGCGACGTCGCGCATGTCAGACGGCATCCGCATAGACAGCAGCGCGGTAGAGCCTGAGCGCGAATGCGCGGGCCTTGACCGGCAGGGCCGTGGTCAGGGCGGCCCGCTTCATCAGGCGACGCGCCAAGGGCAGGGCGGGCAGGCGTTTCAGGGCGCGCGCGGCCTTGTAGCTGGGATAGGTCTGAACGATGGTGGGATGCAGGGCGACGACACGGGCGAAGTTGCCGGCGCCCTGATCGAACTTGCGCGCCAGATCCTCGACCGTATCCAGGCCCATATGGGTGGCGGGATTGTCGATATGGACGACGGCAAAGCGGCGCGAGACCCGCATGGCCCACTCCACGTCCTCCCAGCCCCAGCCGCTGAAACCGGGATCGAAGGACTCGGCGGCGAAGACGTCGCGGCGCACCAGCAGATTGGAGGTGTAGACGTATTTCTCGGGCGTCACGGCGCGCTGGGACGCGGGCAGGCATTCCGAGGCGCCGGACAGGGCGCGGTGGACGGCGAACCGCGCGTCGGTCGGCGCCTGATCCAGCGAGAAGCCGCCGAAGGCCACGGCGGGCGCATTGTCGCTGACCAGCCGCAGCCAGTTTTGCAGGAAGACGGGCGTATCGGGCCGCATGTCGCTGTCGAGGAACAGATAGGCCTCGCCGCGCGCGGCGGTGGTCAGGCGGTTGCGACCCCTGGCGCGGCCCTCGTTGGCGGCCAGGGTGATGAGGCGGGCGGGCAGCCGCAACGTATTGATCGTCGTTTGTAACTGCTGGGTCAGGTGGAAGTCAGCGGTGCCGTCGTCCAGCAGAATCAGCTCGACGGCGCCTGCGAGGGTCGGGGCCTCGGTGTCCAGTTGGTGCAACAAGCCTTGCGGGTCGTCGCGCAGGAAGGGGATCAGTACCGAGATCGTCGGCGTCGCCTGAGACGAGGCGGCGTTGTCGTGGATATGGGCGCTCATGCCGTCACGCTCCGGCGCGCGCGGATCAGGCGCAGCAGGACGTTTCGCACCCCGGCGGCGTTCAGCGTCAGGGCGACGACGGCATAGACGAGACCGCCCACACTGGCGTCCAGCATCAGCTCCACGAAACCGCCGATGTGCGGCAGCATCCATACGACCCCGGCCATGACGGCGGACGCGATCCCGCAACGGATCAGCGCCTCCCACGGCATTGGCAGGGCGATGGCGCGGCGGCTGAGCAGGATGCAGGCGATCAGGCCGATGGCGAAGCTGGCGGCGGTCGAGACGGCGGCGCCCGTCACGCCCATGCGGGGGATCAGCACCAGGTTCAGCGCCACGTTGCACAAGGCCGGGATCGCCATGGTCACCAGCAGCAGGCCGGTCTTCTTTCCAAGGGTGAAGCCGAAGCCGAAATAGTAGGCGATCATCCCTGACAGGAAGGATGAGGCGGCGATCCACGGCGTCACCAGAGCGGCGGCGGCGCGCAGATCCTGGCCGATCATCAACTCCGCCAGCGGTCGCGCGACCAGCGACAGGCCGACGGCGGCGGGCAGGCCGATCAGGATCAGGGTCGAACCCTGCTCGATGGCCGTCTGACGCAGCGCCTCGCGTCCTCCGCGCTCCAGCGCCATGACCATGGCCGGCGCGCCCGCTGCCCCCAGCCAGATGAAGATGACGTCGAGCGTCCGGTTCGCCAGGCTGTAGCTGGCGTGATAGGCGCCGACCGCCGCCGCATCCATGAAGGCCGCCAGCAGAAACCGATCCGTCGAAGCCAGCACCAAGGCTAAGGTCAGCGACGCCGCAATGGGATAGCCATAGAGGGCATAGGCCTTCAGCCGCGTGCGATCCACGGTTCCGCCACCCGCCTGTCGCAACTCGCCCGGCAGGATGAAGGGCAGGGCGAACAGGGGCGCGATGGCCAGGCCCAGCAGGGGCGAGGCCGCACCGGCGCCGGCCAGCGCGAACCCGGCCCCGACCAGAAAACCCAGGATGGCGACCCCGATGTCCACGGCGGCGGATTTCGACACCTCGCCCGCCGCGCGATACCGCTCCTGCGCCAGCTTCGCGAGGTTGCGCACCGGCGCGCCCGCCAGGCCGAAGGCGACGGCGATCTTGAACGCCGGCGTCAGCGGCGCCAGCCACACGATCAGGGCCGCGATCGGGGTGAAGACGGCGATGATAGCGAAGGATGTGCGGTACAGGCTGGCGAAATGGGTCGCCATGCCCTCGGGCGTGCGCTCGGCCGCCCAGAAGCGCGCCATCGACGCCTCCAGCCAGGTGAAGGTCACGGTGTGGGCCAGCGTCGTGACCGAAAACGCCAGGGCGTAATGGCCGAAGTCGTCGGCGCTGAGCAGGCGCGTAAAGACGAAGATGGTCAGGAAACCGACCACCCCCTGGACGATCTGGGCCGGCAGATAGCCCCAGACGCCGCGCCAGAACATCCGCTTCTCGCTCAACGCACGGCCGCCCGGTCGCCCAGAAGGAC
This sequence comes from Brevundimonas fontaquae, assembly GCF_017086445.1. Taxonomy (NCBI): domain Bacteria; kingdom Pseudomonadati; phylum Pseudomonadota; class Alphaproteobacteria; order Caulobacterales; family Caulobacteraceae; genus Brevundimonas; species Brevundimonas fontaquae. Next base: position 1,864,367 of record NZ_CP070968.1, read on the forward strand.
GGGAATGGTGACGGCGATGACCCACAGGTCCAGCCAAAAGGACTGGCGCTCGATATACTCGATGTCCAGTTGGACGCGTTCGCGCACCTGGGCCTCGGTGTCCACCGGTCCGCGCGAGCCCTTGATGGCGGCCCAGCCGGTCATGCCGGGCTTGATCCGGTGGCGATGGGCGTATTCTGCGACCAGCAGGGCGGACTCGGTCTCGCCGGTCTTCATGCCGATGGCGTGCGGGCGGGGGCCGACCAAGGACATCTCGCCCGACAGGACGTTGAAGATCTGGGGCAGTTCGTCCAGGCTGGTGGCGCGGATAAAGCGGCCGACACGGGTCACGCGGTCGTCGTCGGCGCAGACCTGGCGGCTTGCGGTCGCATCGGCGGCGGCGTGGCGCATGGAGCGGAACTTCCACACGACAATGGTCTCGTGATTGAAGCCATGACGGCGCTGGCGGAAGAAGACGGGGCCGGGACTATCCAGCCGCACGGCCAGAGCCACCAGGGCCATGATGGGCGCAGCGACGACCAGGGCTGCGGCGCCAATCACCAGGTCCTGCATCCGCTTGTTGAAGGCGCGGCGGTCCGGGTTGGCAGGACCATCCAGAGGCGCGAGCGGCGCATTGGCCAGCCTGTTCAGCAGTCCATCGCGACCCAGTTCTGAATCAACCAGGACCGTCAGCGGATTGGGCAGGGCGTTCAAGGTCTGCGTCAGGTCGCGCACGCGCTGGCCGGCCTCGGGATCTATAGCCAGCACGATCCGGTCGACATAGGGCGTCAGCCGGTGGGTCAACAGAGCCTTGGCAGTCCCCAGCACCGGCACGCCGGCCAAGCTGTCCGGCGATCTGGCCAAGCGGTCGTCGAACACGCCCAGCACATTCATGTCGCGCCGCTCCAGCGCCTGTTCGATCAGACGTCGCGCGTTTCGGGTCGCGCCGACGATGACGATGTTCGGCGAGAGCACGCCCAGTCGACGCCACCGCGCAATGACGACCAGCCACAGGCCGTGCAACAGCGCCAAGGCGGCCGTCGTCGTCAGCGCCCAGGGCGCGATGACGTCCAGCGCCGGGCGGTCCAGCAGCCAACCCAGGGCGAGCGCGATCGCGGCCGAGGCGACACCCACGCCCGCCACGCCCGCTATGTGCAGGGGCCAGGGCGTGTCTCGCCCGAATCGATAGAGCTGAAGCGCGCGCATCAGAACGAGCACAAGAACGGCGCCGACGACCACGGGTGCTGCGTCGCCCACGATCATGTGAGCCAAGCCTGACGGGTGCATCACGACGATCGCGCCGAGCGCCAGCCCGCAAACCATCAGCACGTCGATTAGCCGGAAATAATGCGCCGACAGCCGCACGGACGAGCGCTCGCGCGCATTCAGCCATATTTCCGGGCGGAACGGCCCGCGCGACGGCCGGCTCTTCAGCGGCGTGTCGGCGGCGAGACTGGCGGGACGGTCGAGCAACAGGCGATCCAGGAGCGATCCGGGGGCGAATGATGGCCGCGATACTGCCGCTTCGGCCTCTATGTCGCGTTAACGTGGACGCTTTCTCTCGAACCGGATTGCGCGACGCATCAGCCTCCGCTATCGACGCCCTCACCGGAGACGTGGCCGAGTGGCTGAAGGCAACGGTTTGCTAAATCGTCGTACCCCGTAAGGGGTACCGAGGGTTCGAATCCCTCCGTCTCCGCCACATTTTCTCACCACACTCAAATTGTTGGGTCTTCTGGGGCAAATCGTGCCGTGCCAAACGGGTCATTTGGCCCGTGTTTGGCACGGTTAGCAAGGTCTGGACGGGGGAATCATGCGCTATGGCACGGTTTCCCCGCCTCTGATTTTCGTAATAAAAAACAATCTCTTGACTCAATTTTTGGCGCGGTTGGGGAACGGCTTGGCTCTGCGTGCTCGAAGCCGCGATCCGCGCGGCGTCCAAAGCGCCGGACGCCGGGGATTTTGCACGAAACACGCGCGGCGTCGTCGAACGCAGCGCCCTTGATGCCCTGGAGCTGACGGGGCGGTCGCTCGGGACGCGCAGCGCCTTCGAGGGCGAGGGCCTCGCTGGATCGCGATCTCTGGGGCGAGGGCGACGCCCTATGGTGACCGAGACGACCGGCCGGCTGGCGACCCTGGCGCTGGAGCGTTCGCCCTGGCGATCCGCGCGGTGGTTGGTTATTGCTCCGCATGCCGACGACGAGACACTGGGCGTAGGGGCTTTGATTCATCAGGCGCCGAGGCGGCGCAGCTTCTCTTCGCCGGCGGCGCGCCGGTCTTCCACCAGCACCATGAGGGCTATGATCCGCCCCTGCAGCATCTTCGCGCGCTGATCGCCAACGCCAAGCGCTTTCACGCCGCCTGGTCGGTCTGGCCGATGGACGGTTGGCTGAGGGCGATGGCGGATCTCGGACTGGTCGACTGGTCGTCGGACGGATTGACCATCCGGCGCGATCCCACGCCGGCCGAAATCGCCGCCGCACGAAAAGATCCTGCAAATCCCTTCTAGGCCGGTTCCGTCACGCTGGCAGCTCAAATGAGCCGTCGGGGGTACGAAAGCGGGCGCAACCCTCGGCCGGGCTTTGGGTTGAGCCAGGATGAAATCGTCTCCCGCCGACACAGATCTTTCCGCCACAGGCCAGCAGGTCCTGGTCGATGGTCCAGCCCCCCAGGCGGACGACGGCAAGCGTTGGAAAATGCCGGCGGCGGCCGTGGCGGCCGGACTTGCTGAGATAACGACCAAGCGCTCGCAGGCCGTAGTGTTCATCGCGACCAGCGAACGTCGCGCCGATGAGATTGCGGCGGCCCTCTCGCCGATGGTGAAGGACGCCGAGGTGCTGGTCTTGCCGCCTTGGGACTGCCTGCCTTACGACCGCGCCGCGCCTTCGCGCGAGAGCATGGGGCGGCGGATGGCCGTCTTGGCCGCCCTGAACGAAGCCAGCGCAAGGCCCGTGTTCCTGGTCGCCTCGCCCGATGCGATCGTGCAGCGGACGCCGTCGCGCGGACGGATCAAGGCTCGCTTGTCGCTCGCGGCGGGCGAGGCGCTGGATCGCGAAGTCCTGGAGTCGTTTCTGACAGATACGGGCTATGCGGCGGATGAGCGGGTCGACGAACCTGGCGAGTACGCTCTGCTCGGCGCGGTAGTCGACGTCTTCCCGCCCGCGGCTGCAACGCCTTATCGCATCGTCCTGGATGAGGCGGACCGGATCACTGAGATCCACGCCTTCGATCCCGTATCGCAACGCCGGGGCGCCGCGATTGAGATGATCTGTTTGACCCCGGCCGCAGAGTGGAGCGACCGATCGGCCGAGGATGACGATCCCGATCATCAGGATACGGGGCCGTCGATCGATGCTGAGACCTCCAAGACCCTGTTTGACTTCCTCGACAAGCCTATGATCCTGACCGACGTGGGCGTCGAGGATCGGTTCGAACGCATTCGCGCGCATGTGGCCGAAGCCTATGACACGCGCCTGCGGTTCAGCGAGGGCGCGCGTCCTCCGAAACCCGACAGCCTCTATTTGACGGAAAAGGACGTTCGGCAGGCGTTGAAAGGCGCCAAACCCCTGAGCGTCGAGGGTTGGGCGCCGACGCCGGCCTTCGCACTGGAGAAGTCGCCGGGGCGGGCCCTGAAACAGTTCATTGCGGAGCGGCGCGAGGCGGGCGATCGCATCGTTCTGACAGGATTGCCTCATGAGCACAGGATCATCCTACGCCTGCTGCGTCGCCACGATATCGATGCGCCCACGGTGCTCGAGAACTGGAGCGCGATCGAGCCTCTGCAGCCCGGGCAGATCGCCATCGTAATCGCCGATCTGGACACAGGCTTCCGACAGTCGGCCGCCGGTCTTGTCGTCCTGACGCCTTCGGACATATTCGGCGGCCGGATCGCGCGAGGATCCGGCGACACGAACGATGCGTTCGGAGAGACCGAACTGCGGTTGGACGATGTGGTCATCCATGAAGACCACGGTCTGGGTGTGCTGAAGGCGTTGGAGCGGGTCGCTGCCGATGGTGTTGAGCGTGACGTTCTGCGCATCGAGTATCATGGCGGTGGGACCATTCTCGCGCCGATCGAGGAGTTCGGCAAAATCTGGCGCTACGGCTCGGAGCCAGACGCGGTGTCGCTGGATCGGCTGAATACTCAGGGATGGGTGAAGCGTCGCGCCAAGGTCAGCGCGCAGATCGATGAGGCCGCGGCGGCCCTGTCCGCCCGGGCCGAGGCGCGCGCAGCGCTGAGGACCGAGCCGATCGCCGCACCGCGTCAGGCGCTGGCCCGGTTCGCCGCCGGCTTCGCCTTCCCCGAAACGGCCGATCAGGCGCGCGCCATCGAGGCGGTCCTGTCGGACCTGGGATCCGGCAAGCCCATGAACCGGCTCGTCTGCGGCGATGTCGGTTTCGGAAAGACCGAGGTCGCTCTGCGCGCCGCAGCAGCCGTGGCACTTGCCGGCAAACAGGTCATCGTCGTCGCCCCGACCACCGTCCTGGCGCGTCAGCATTTCGAGGTGTTCAAGAGACGTTTCAAGGACACGGACATTCAGGTTGGCCACCTGTCGCGCGCCGCAGACAGTGCGGAGGCGCGGGCGGTCAAGGCAGGGCTCGCGGACGGCTCCATGCGCGTCGTGGTGGGTACGCAGGCCCTGGCGTCCGAAGGGTTGGCGTTTTCCGACCTTGGGCTTGTCATCATCGATGAGGAACACCGCTTCGGCGCGCAGATGAAATCTGCCTTGGCAGCGAAGGCGCCGCATCTGTTGTCGATGTCGGCCACCCCGATCCCGCGGACTCTTCAAAGCGCCATGGTCGGCATTCAGGACGTCAGCCTGATCGCCAGTCCCCCTGCGCGACGTCGACCCATCCGAACCTTCATGACCCCGTTTGACGCCGGGGCGGTTCGCCTGTCGCTGATGCGCGAGAAGGCGCGGGGCGGGCAGAGTTTCGTGGTCGTGCCGCGTATCGAGGACATGGAACCCTTGGCGGAACGCTTGAAGACCCTGACGCCAGAGCTGTCCGTGGTCTCGGCGCACGGCGACATGTCCCCGTCCGCGATCGACGAGGTCATGAGCCGCTTCTCCGACGGCGAGGGGGACGTGCTTCTGGCCACGAACATCATCGAGACCGGCCTGGATGTACCGCGCGCCAATACGATGTTGATCTGGCGGCCGGACCGCTTCGGCCTGGCGCAGTTGCATCAGCTGCGCGGGCGTGTCGGCCGGGGGCGGCGCCAGGGCTTCACCTATCTGCTTTCCGATCCCGAAGCGCCGATGGCGGCGGCGACGGAGGCCCGCCTGCAGACCTTGGAGGCTTTGGACCGACTGGGGGCGGGCTTCGCGATCAGCGGGCGCGATCTGGACCTGCGCGGCGGCGGCGATCTGGTGGGCGAGGAACAGGCCGGACATGTCAGGCTGATCGGCTCGGCCCTTTATCAGGCCGTCCTGGCTCGAGCGCTCGCGGCTGCAAAAGGCGATTTCGATCCTGACCAGGCCTCTCCCAGTCTGAACGTCGGCGCGACAGGGCATTTGCCGGCGGACTACATCCCCGACGAAACCGTGCGCATCAATCTGTATGCCCGATTGGCACGCGCCACGACGGCGGAAGATGTCGACGCCTTGCGAGACGAAGCCGAAGATCGGTTCGGCCCTTTACCCGACCCGGCAGAGGATCTGTTCACCGCGCGTCGCCTCGCGGCGCTCGCGCGTGATGCCGGCGTCACGGAAATCGTATCGGGACCGAAGGCGACGGCGTTGCGAATCGCGGCGGCGCGTCGGCCCGGCATGGAAGCCGCCTTCCCGTTGAGCGATGATCGACGCTGGTCGGAGGATCGCATGATCGTCGACGCCGCCAACGATCAACCGCACGACACGGCCTTCATCGAGAAGCTTCTGACCGAATTGGCGGCGGCCTGAGAGCAGGGCGGATTTCAGCCGGTTTCGGCGTGCGGGATCTGTTTTGATGGGAGCAATTCCGCCGCTGGCGCGCTGATCGACGACCGCCGGCCCCCCACGGCGGGCGGTCTCGCGCCTTCGCTTTCGAAAAATCCCTGCATGCCCACAGACACTCGCCTCACTGTCGTCTTCCTTCATTCCCTGGGCTCAAGTCGCCACGATTGGGACGCGGTGATCGACCGGCTTTCCCATGGAGTGGTGACGGTCGCGATCGATCTTCCGGGGTTCGGGGACAGGGCGGGGGAAGGCTATGGCGATGTCCAAGTCGTGCTCGACGACCTGAGCCGCCGCCTGACCGATCTCGATCTCGCGCGCTGGATCCTTGTCGGCCACAGCATGGGCGGCAAGTTTGCGACCTTGATCGCTGCGCGGGCGCGTGACGGGACGGCGGGTCTGAGCGGGTTGCTCGGCGTGGTGCTGGTCGCCGGATCGCCACCCTCGCCGGAGCCGATGGACGAGAACAGGCGTGCGGATATGCTGACCTGGTTCGACGATCCGACCGGGATCGAGGATCGGGGGCGCCAGTTCATCGACGCCAATACCGCCGCCGGTCTGCCGCAAGCTGCCTTCGATCAGGCGCTGGCCGATTTCACCCGAACCAGCCCCGACGCTTGGCGCGGATGGCTGGCCGAAGGATCGCGCGAGGACTGGTCCGATCAAGTCGCCGTCCTGCCTTTCCCCGCCCTGATCATCGCCGGCGCGGAGGACGGCGATCTGGGCGAGGCGGCGCAGCGGCGTGTCAACGCCCCCCACTATAGCGCCGCTGACGTGGTGGTCGTGCCGAATGCCGCGCATCTGATCCCTCAGGAACAGCCGGATCGTCTCGCGGGCCTGGTTCTAGGGTTTGTCGCGAAAGTCGGTTCAGTCGCGCTCCCTCCACGCTTCGTGGGTCTGATGGCGTCCGATCGCGTGTCGGATCGCACGCGACGCGCAATGCTGGATCGTCACTTCGGTCCCGCCCAAGCCGAGGGCGGCGTCCTGAACCCGACCCAGCGCGCCGTCCTGTCGGCGATGATCGCGCGCATTCTGCCTGATGCAGGCGATCCGGGTGATCTGACGCGGCGTCTGGATGTGGGGCTCGCCAGCGGACCGGGCGACGGGTGGCGGTTCGCCGATCTTCCCTCCGATGCCGAGGCCTGGCGACGCGGGCTGGATGAGATCGCCGCCATGGCGCCGGAGTTCGCAACCCTGGTCCCTGATCTCCAGGACGACATCCTGCGCGCCATTTCACAGGGCGCATGGGCCGAGCCGGGCCGGCTTTCGGCGGACGCCATGAGGCTGTGGTTCGAGGACGTCGTGTCTGAGGCTGCACGCCTGTGGATGTCGCTGCCGGCCACCTGGGCCCAGATCGGTTACGACGGTTTCGCCACTGGCGGCGAAGGCCGGTTTCAGGGCTACGATCAGACGGCGGCGGACCACACCGAACCTTGGCGTCTGCCGATGGAGGGCGTGGGTTGAGCGCGCCTGCAAGGACGGCCGGCGAAACCGATGTCGTCATCATCGGCAGCGGGGCCGGCGGGGCTCCGATCGCGGCCAGGCTGGCGAAGGCCGGGCTGTCGGTCACGGTGTTGGAGGCAGGGCGGGCTTTCGATCCGGCGGAGCATACGCCCGACGAAACGACGGCCGATCTCTATTGGATGGAGGAGCGCCTGAGCGGAGGGCGCGACCCGACCGCCTTTGGGGCCAACAACTCCGGCCAGGGCGTCGGCGGCTCGCTCCTGCACTGGGGCGCCTTCTGCCCACGACCCGATCCCCGTGATCTGACGCTGGCCTCGGAGACGGGACGCGGGCGGGACTGGCCGTTCGGCTGGGACGAATTGAAATCCTATGTCGAGACCGTAGAGACGGTGATCGGGGTCTCAGGCCCGGCCGACTATCCTTGGGGCGGGCGACAGTTCACCTATCCGCCTGTCCCGCGCAACGCCCCGGCGGATGCGATGGCCCGTGGCGCGACGGCCGTCGGGCTGACCGTTACGGATGCGCCGGCGGCCGTGCTGTCCCGCGATCGCGAGGCGGGGGCGACGCCCCACCGCATGGCCTGCGTCAACTGCGGCGCCTGCCATCAGGGATGCAGAACAGGCGCCAAGGGCGGAGTGGACAACAGCTTTCTGCCGATGGCCGCAGCCAATGGCGCCACGATCATCGCCAACGCCCGGGCGATAGGCGTCGAGCGTGACGCCGGTGGACGGATCAAGTGCGTGATCTATCGTCGCGACGGGCAGGAGCATCGGCTGAACTGTCGAGCGCTGTTCCTTTGTGCGGGCGGTGTCGAGACGCCGCGCCTGCTGCTGAACTGGGAATTAGGCAACGCCGGCGGCGAGGTCGGCCGCAACTTCATGACCCATGTGGCGACCCAGGTTTGGGGCCGGTTCGACGCCGATATGTCGATGAACCGCGGCTATCCGTCTTCCCTGATCAGCGAAGAAATGGTGCGTCCCTCGGACGCGAACTTCGCCGGCGGCTATCTGATCCAGAGCCTTGGCGTCATGCCGGTCACCCTGGCGGGCGGGTTCGCGCGCGGCGCCGGCCTGTGGGGCGCGCCGCTGGTCGATACGCTGCGCAACTATCGCCGGCTCGCCGGGATCGGCATCAATGGAGAGTGTCTGCCGAACGACGACAACCGCCTGACCCTGTCCGATGAGGTCGACGCCGTCGGGCTGCGCAAGGCGCGGATCGACTTCAGCTATGGCGAGAACGAGCGGCGTCTGGACGCCCATGCCCGGCGCATCATGACGGAGATTTGGACCGCCGCCGGCGCCGAGGACATCTTCGCGGTGGCCCGGTCGGCGCACACAATCGGCGGCTGCCGGATGGGGGACAAATCGGACGGGGCGGTCGTCGACGTCGACGGGTGCAGCGTCGAGATCGACAATCTGTACGTTTGCGACAACTCGGTTTTCCCCAGCGCGCTTTCGGCCAACCCGGCCTTGACCCTCATGGCCGTCGCCCTACGCACGGCCGATCGCTTCCTCGAACGTCAACGAACAGGAGATTTGTGATGGACCTCGGGATCAAGGGGCGTATCGCCCTAATTTCCGGCGCCGATTCCGGCATGGGCAAGGAGACAGCGCGGCTGCTGCTGGAAGCCGGCGTACGGGTCGCCCTGACCGACAAGCCGGACGGCACGCTGGATGAAGCTGTCCAGGAGCTTTCCGCGTTGGGGGAATGCATCGGCGTGACGGGCGACGTGACCAAGGCCGGCGATGTCGAACGGCTGTGGGCGGAGGTCCGAGACCGCATGGGCGATCCGGACATCTATGTGAACGCAGCGGGCGTTACGGGCGCCACCGGCGATTTCCTGGATGTCGATGACGCCGGTTGGCTGGAGACGCTCGACATCAATCTAATGGGCGCGGTGCGGATGTGCCGCCAGGCCATTCCGGCCATGCGGCGTTCGGGTTGGGGCCGCATCGTTCTGTTCGCTTCGGAAGATGCGGTGCAGCCCTACGTCGATGAGCTGGCCTATTGCGCCTCAAAGGCCGGTATTCTCAGCCTGGCGAAGGGTCTGTCCAAGGCCTACGGCTGCGACAATGTGCTGGTGAACACGGTCTCGCCCGCCTTCATCGCCACCCCGATGACCGACGCCATGATGAAGAAGCGCGCCGAGGAACGCGGCGAAACCTTCGAGGAGGCGATCAAGAGCTTCCTGAAGGAAGAACGCCCCGGCATGACGCTGGATCGCAGGGGCAAGCCGGAGGAGGTCGCTGCGGCCGTCGCCTTCCTGTGTTCGGAGCGCGCCAGCTTCATCAACGGCGCGGGCATCCGGGTGGATTCCGGCTCCGTCGCCACCATCGCCGGCTAGTCGCCCGGCAGAACGAGAGAGACCGGCGGCGGGACGATCCCGCCGCCGGTTTTGTCTTGTCAGGCGACGCCCATGCCGCCGGTGACGCCGAAAACTTCGCCCGTGATGTAGCTGCCTTCCTGCGAGGCCAGCAGCACATAGACCGGGGCGATCTCGACAGGCTGGCCCGGACGACCCAGCGGCACCTGCTCGCCGAACTTCATCACGGCTTCCTGCGGCTGTCCGCCAGACGACTGCAGCGGCGTCCAGAAGGGGCCGGGCGCCACGACATTGGCGCGTATGCCCTTTTCGATCAGCTGCTTGGACAGGGCCTTCGTATAGGCGACGATCCCGGCCTTGGTGGTGGCGTAGTCCAGCAGGATGGCCGAAGGCTCATAGGCCTGGATCGAGGCGGTGGTGATGACCGAGGCGCCAGCCGGCAGATGCGGGACGGCCGCCTGGGCGATCCAGTGCATGGCGTAGAGGTTGGTCTTCAAGGTCTTGTCGAAGTCTTCCGACGTCACCTGCGAGATGTCCTCGCGATACTGTTGGCGGCCGGCGTTGATGACCAGGATGTCCAGTCCGCCCAGCTGAGACACGGCCTGTTCGACCATCTGCCGGCACCAGTTTTCATCGGTGATGTCGCCGGGCAGATCGATGGCCTTGCGCCCTTCAGCCTCGATCAGCGCGATGACTTCGGCGGCGTCCTTGCGCTCGGACGGCAGATAGGAGAGGGCCACATCGGCGCCTTCCCGAGCATAGGCGATGGCGGCCGCGCGGCCGATGCCGCTGTCCGCGCCGGTGATCAGGGCCTTGCGTCCTTTCAGCTTGCCGGAACCCTGATAGCTGTCCTCGCCATGATCGGGCTTGGGGTCCATCTCGCGCGCTTCGCCGGGCACGGGCTGCGGTTGGCGCGGGAACGGCGGCTTTGGATATTGCTCGCGCGGATCCTGAAGGGTCAGTCGATCAGTCATGGAACGTCTCCGTTTCGGGCTGGGGGGAAGTGGTCTGCGCCTTGCCGACGGCGGTCAGGGCGGTCAGATGCGCGAGGTGGCTGAGCCCCTGCGGCATGTTGCCGAGGTAGGCGCCGGTGTCCGGGTCGATCATCTCGGTCAGCATGCCCCAGCGGCCGCTGAGGGCTTCGCGCAGGCCGTCGATGCGGGCGCGCGCCTTGTCCGATTCGCCTAGCGTCGCCCAGGCTTCGGCGATCCAGAAGGAACAGGCGATGAAGCACCCTTCCTCGGCTTGCATGCCGGAATAGCGATAGTGGAAAACGCCAGCGCCGAGATGGCGATCCAGCGCCTCAAGGGTTGCGCGCAGTCGATCCTCGCCATCGAACCGGAACCGCACGGCCAGGGCCAGGGCGGCATCCAGCTTGTCGCTGCCCGGATACATGACGAAGGCCTGAAGGCTTTCGGACCAGCAATGCGTCTCGACCCAGTCGAAAATCCGGTCGCGCTCGCGCCGCCAGCGGTCCCGGCATGTCGTCGGCAGTTGTCCCGCGTCGGCCAGTTCGACCGCGCGGGCCAGGGCCTGCCAGCAGCTGATCTTGGACATGGTGTAGTGCTGTTGATCCTCCAGCTCCCACATGCCCGCGTCCGGCTGTCGCCAGGCGTCGGCGCACTGATCCGCCAGTTCGGATAACTGCTGGGCGCTGGCGCTGTCGAGGATGTTGCCGCAGCCGACGAAGCGCGAGGCGGTTTCAAAGATGTCGCCGAATACGCCGTGCTGGGCCTGGTCGGCGGCGCGATTACCCGTGACGACCGGACGCGAGCCTTTATAGCCCGGCATGTCCCAGTGCGTTTCCGGCGGCACGAGTGCGCCGTCCAGGCTGTAGCAGACCTTGGCGCCGTGACGCTTCAACTGCATCAACAGCCAGCTGAAGGCGGCTTTGGCCTCCGCCTGGGCTCCGGCCGCCAGGAAGGCCTCGATCGTATAGCCGGCATCGCGCAGCCAGGCGTAGCGGTAGTCCCAGTTCTTGTCGCCGCCCAGACGCTCGGGCAGGGAGGTCGTAGCCGCCGCGGCGATGGCCCCCGACGGTGAGTACAGCAGCAACTTCAACGCCAAGGCGCTGCGGATGAAGTCGTCGCGATACAGGCCGGGGCAGTTCAGGCGCGCCGCCCAGTCCCGCCATTCCTGATCCGACAGGTCGATGCGGGCGTCGATCTCTTCGATGGACGGCACGACCAGCGGCTCGTCCCGTCCGGCAACGATGGCCACCGTGCGACGCTCGCCTGCGCCGACAACGATGGTTCCGACAATGCCCTCATCGGACCATTCGCATGAGATGCGGGGATCGTGGACGAACAGGCCGAGCACCCGCTCGACGTGGAAGACCGTGTGTTCGCCGATCTTCGAATGATACGGATTGGCCGTATCCCCCCGACGCCCCAGACGCATATCCAGGGCGAACCTCACCTCTCCCTCCAGCCCATCGAGACGGCGGGCCAGCTCGCACCATGGCAGGCGGCCGGCCGTGCCGCTGTTCAGGCTCTCGGTCAGACGCGCGCGGCCGGTGGCGGTGGCGAACTCCGTCTCCAGCACATTGCTGTCGGGACGATAGCGGCGGGTCGCCGTGAAGGCCTCGGTGGGCGTGATCGAAAACCGGCCGCCCTCCGGATCCAGCAGGCGGTCAAAAAGCGGCGGCGCATCGATCGCCGGCACGCACCACCAGTCAATGCCGCCATCCAGCGCTGAAAGCGCCACCGTCCGGCCCTCGCCCAGAACGCCATAGTCTTCCAGAGCGACGTATCCGTCGGGACGGAGCGCTTGCGATGAGCGCGCCGGATGGGGCGTGAAGGTCGTCTCTGTCATCGTTTGGACGATCCGATCGCAAAGCCAGCCGTTACGGCAAGGCCGGCAAGGACGCCGACCGCCGCGACCTTGAGCGCCGCAATCTGGCGGCTGGACACGAAACCGATCAACGGTCTGATCACCCGCTCGGTGTCCGGGCCGTCGATCGCCGCCGGACCTTCCTCCGGGCGGTCGAGATTGCCCATGCGGGGAAGTTGGGGGCCGCCTTGCTGCGCTGTGATCATCTTGGCTGCCTGGCGATCCGCCAGCGCCGGTGCGAACTGTTGCCCCAGCGCCATCAGCCATGTCGTGCGACCCACGAAGACCTTGCGGCTGGGGCGCTGCACGGCCGACCACACGGCAGCTGCACACAGGCGGGGATCAAACAGGGGATCTGGAATGACCTGGGCTCGGTCGGTCCGGTTGCGTGACCACAAAGGCTGGGGCGTGTTTACGGCCGGCAGATAGACGGTGGTCAGGGTGACGTTGGAGGATGCGGCGATCAGTTCGGCCCTAACGGCCTCGGTAAACCCGTCGACGGCCGCCTTGGCGCCGCAGTAGGCGGCTTGCAGGGGCGCCGGGCGGAGCGCCAGACCCGAAGAAACCTGGATGATCGCGCCCCGGTCTACCGGGCGCATGGCGTTGAGCGCGGCCCGCGTGCCGTAGACCTGCGACAGATAGGTGGTTTCGGTGACGCGACGATAGTCGTCGTCGGTGAGATCCTCGTCGCGGCCGATGACAGTGGACATCGCGTTGTTCACCCAGACGTCGATACCGCCGAACGCTTGGGTGACTTCGCGGCCCACACGCGCGACGAACTCAGGGTCGGATACGTCGCCCGCCAAGCCCATGGCGCAACCGCCGGCACCTTTTAGCAGATCCACAGCGCTAGCGAGACGCTCGGCCTCTCTGGCGACGACCACGACTTGCCAGCCCGCCTTGGCGAAGCGCTCCGCTACGGCCAGGCCGACACCGGCGCTCGCCCCTGTAATAACAATGACGGACATGGCGATCCTGCTGACGTTGGAATGGAACGGCGCTCGCCGCGATCAGGGAGGGGCTGTGACAACGGAGCGCTGTTGGGAAGGTTGCGGCGAAGAGCAAACCAATCCCGGAAATGAGGTTCGCTGGAGTCACGACGCACAAGGCCGTAAACCATGGCTTCGCGCCGCCGAAAATCGGCCGAGCTCTTGCATCGCCGCAGACGTGAGTTGCCTAGATTGATGAACGACAGTCAGTGCGCGCGTTTCAGAAAAGTGTCGAGGAGGGCTTCCCAAGCGGGCGGACCTGGCTGGCCGGAATCGGTCAGGCCGTGTCCCCCCTTTTCGAACACATGCAGTTCGGTGGGCAGGTTCTGCGCGCGCAGGGCCTGCCACAGCATCACACTGTTCTCGACCGGCACCACGCGGTCGTCGGCGGCCGAAGCGATGAAAGTCGGCGGCATGTCGGCGGGCACATGGCGTTCGATGGACCAGGCGTCGCGGGCGGCGTCCGTGGGGGCGGCGCCGACCAGGGCGCGGGCTGACGGGCCGTGGGCGTAGGGCTGCGTCAGGGTGACGACCGGGAACATCAATCCGGCGAAGTCGGGCCGGGTCGGCAGGCGGTCGATGGCGTCGACGGGAGCGTAGGCGTCCTGAACGAACCGGGTCGCCAGCAGGCCCGCCACATGACCACCGGCCGAGAAGCCGGCGACCGCGACACGGTTTGGGGCGAAACCCAGTTCCACCGCGCGTGAACGCACGATGCGGATGGCGCGCTGGGCGTCCTGCAACGCGACGGCGGGACCGGCGGCCCAGCCGTCGCCGGGCAGGCGGTAGTCCATCACGAAGACGGTGTAGCCCATTTCGGCCAAACGCGCGTCGATGGCGCCGCCCGCCTTGCTGACGGCGACGCGCTGATAGCCGCCGCCAGGGATCATCAGGATGGCCGCGCCATTGGGCCGGGCCGGGCGACGCAGCATGATCCACGGATCGCGCACGTGGACGAAAGCTGTGTCGTTGGGATCGCCATTCGGATTGCGCAGGACGACCTGTTCCTGAACCGTCACCGCTTCACCGCCTGGCGCGGCGCCGGGCCACAGGGGGCGGACCTCGAATGGCGCTGAGACGGCAGGCGTGGTCGAAGACGCCGTTTGCGCGCGGGCGACGGCGGGCGCAATGAATGCGCCCGCGCCGAAGGCCAGGAGGGTCCGACGCGGAAGGCGAGGCGTGTTCATCGATGCGATCCTTCCGTCGTGGTCTGAACGCCGCCGCGCACATTGCGCTGGATGATCAGCCGCACGTCCTCCAGCACATTGCCGGGCGCGCCGTCGGTCGAGACGGCCAGGGCGATGCTGTTGTGGCCGCGTGGGTTCAGTATGCCTTCCGGCAGGGTGAAGACCCGTTGCGGCCCGACGTTGGCGATGAACTGGCCCATGTGCCAGCCATTGACGAAGATCAGCACGCGATAGGCCGTGTCCGAACGCGGCTTGTCGATGTCGCCGAACGCCAGGGCGATGGAGGCGTCCTGGCCCTGGGGCACGTTCAGGTCGAAGTTGGTGCGATACCAGGTCACGCCCGGCTGAAGGGGCTGACCGACCGTGGCGGCGCTCCAGCGCGTATCGTCGAACTGCGGCAGGTGCCAGCCGTTGCGCTCGCCGAACAGGCCGCCGTTGTTGGCGACCCCGCGCACGGTGTCGGTGAAGTCCTCGCCGCCCTGACGGCCCTGGATCTTCCAGGCGACAGGCACCGAGAAGCCCGGCCCGCTGCGTGGTCCGACCGAGGCCGAGACCAGGCCGCGCGCCTCCTTGTGAAAGTCATTGGCGTCGAGGTTCCAGTTATGGCCGTTGTTGCGCACCATGACCGACAGGACGTGCGGCCCCGGCGTACGGGCGGCGTCGGGCAGGGTGAAGCGCGCCATGCCGGTGGTGATCGGACGCGGCATGCCGGTGGGCAGTTCGTCCTGACCGACCAGTTCGCCGTCCATGAACAGTTGCAGCATCCCGGCGCCGCCTGCGCCGTAGAACAACTCGATCGTCTCGGCGTTCGGACCGCCCTCGAACCGGCCGCGATACCAAACGTCGCCTTCGTGGAAGCCATAGGCGTCCATCAGCATGTTCGGCTGGCCGTCGGGTCGCAGGGTGTTGCTGGCGTAGGCGCGGTTGTCGATGGTCTGCCAGTCGCGGTCGTCGAAGTCCGGCTTGGCCTCGGGCGATCCGGGGGCCGCGCGCCAGTTCGTCAGGGCAGGCAGGGCGAAATCGGCCGGGCCGGGCAGGGCGGACCGGGCTTCCAGTCCGCCAGAGGCCGTGGTGCGCGTGGCGACGGTCGCGCCGTTCCAGCGCACGGACCGGACCGGCTGGGACGACCACAACTCCAGCGGCGTCGCCTCGCGGGTGTCGCCGGTCAGCAGCAGCTGGCCGCGCTCGATGCGGGCGTGACGCAGCAGAGCTGGGCCACGGACCAGGACATCACCCTGACGCCAGAAGCGGGCGGCTTCCTTTTCTTCGCCGATCAGCAGCAGGAGGTCGGGACGACCGCCGCCGCTGATCTTCACGCGGGCCAGGCCCTGATGGGCGTAGTCCAGCTTCAGGTCGCCGGTCGCCGGCTCGAAGGCGGAGCGGACCTGACCGTCCAGCACCGTCACGTTAGGGGCCGAGGCGAAGCGCAGCACGGTCTGGCCGGGCTCGTCCTTGCGGCCATACATCAACGCGACCGGCTGGCGCGCCGACGGCAGGACCGCTTGGACCTCCGACGTCGAATAGACCAGCCGCTGACCGGCCAGATCGACCCCGGCGACCAGCCATTTGGCGTCAAAGCCGTTCAGCGTCATCGGTACAACGTAGCGGCCGTCGGGCAGGTTTGCGGTTACGGTGAAGTCGTCGTTCGTCTGGCCGTTCGACGGCTTGTGCGTGACCAGCAGGAAGCGGGCGTCCGTCTCCAGGCTGCGGTTATGATAGACTTGGATGTTCGGCGACGAAATCTCGACCGGCCCGGCGGGGATCATGCCGGCCAGATCGGGAACCGACTCCAGCAGGCCCGCCAGTTGCTTCATTTCCTCGGCCTTGACCCGCAACTCGCGCGCCTCGGAGATGGCCGCGCCATAGTCGTAGCTAGTGAAGACCACCGGCGCCGCCAGCCAGCCCCAGCTGGTGCCGCCGAAGCCGACATAGATGCTCTGCAGCGTGATGCCGTTGGCCAGGTTCACGCCGTAGAAGACGCGCTGGAACCGCTCGCCCCGCTGGCGGGCGTTGCATTCATAGCCGCCGTTGGAGCCCCAATAGTCGAACCAGCCGCCGCCGATCTCGGCCATGAAGCCGGGTGTCGAAGGCGAGGCCGAGGCGCCGCCCTTGGCGCCGCCCGGACCATAGAAGCCCCAGTCGGGCGCCGCCGCGCCGCGCGTGGTCTGGCCGCCGACGGTGCAGGTGCCGCCGGGATAGCCGTCGAAGGCATAGAGATCGACGGGGCCGTGCACCACCTTGTCGACGGGCGAGGTCTCGGGCGCCCAATAGCCGTTGCGGCCCTGATCGTTATGGAAGATCGGCACATTGATGCCGTCCGCCCGCGCCTTGGCGTACAGATGGTCCATGTAGCGGCGGTGCGCCGGGGTGGTCAGCGCCAGCTCGTTCTCGATTTGATAGAGGATGACCGAGCCCTGGTTGCCCTTGCCGTCGCCATTGATCTGATGGCGGGCGATGATGGCGTTGATCTGGGTCATCCACTCGTCGGCGGCGGCCAGATAATCCGGTGAATCCGTGCGCGACGGCGCGCGCTGATTGACCAGCCAGCCGGGGAAGCCGCCGCGTGTCAGTTCGGCGTTGGCATAGGGGCCGGGCCGGACGATGACATAGAGGCCCTCTTCCTCGGACATCTTCAGAAGCCGATCCAGGTCGCGGATGCCGGTGAAGTCGTAAACCCCCTGCTTGGGGCTGTGGTAGCCCCAGTCGAAATAGAAGGCGACGGTGTTGAACCCGCTGGCCTTCATCTTCTGCAGCACGTCACGCCACAGCTCGGGGCTGGGCAGGCGGAAGGGGTGCATTTCGCTGGACCAGATGACTAGGCGCTTGCCGTTGATCATCAGGGACCGGGCGTCATAGGAGACGCGGCCGAAGGTCTGGGCGGGGGCGGTTAAATCGGCGGTGGCCTGGGCCGTCTGCGCGACGGCGGTCGAGGCTTGAACCAGCGGGGCGGCGGCGATGGCGGCCGCGAGGAGAAGCGCGCGCATCAGGCTTGATGGAACATCAGTTGCAGGGGCCATTCGCGCGGCTGGTCGCCCGGCTCGACCTCCATCAGCGGCGCCATATAGGTCCACCACTTCCGCATTACCGGGTGGCTCGGCAAGTCGTCCAACGTATGGTTTTCCGCCCGGCGCAGAACCGCGAACAGGGACAGGGTCTCTTCATCCAGGAAGATCGAATAGTCGCTGACCCCGCTGGCTGTCAGCAGTTCGGCCAATTCGGGCCAGATGGCGTCGTGCCTCGCCTTGTATTCGGCGACCGCGCCCAGCTTGAGCTGCATGCGGAAAGCGTGAAGCGCGCCCATGATTCCTCCAGTTCCGATTATTCGGTATTCTGTTTCATCATTTGGTAGATTGTCGGAGGCGGCGCGTCAAACGGCATGCAGCGCGGTCAATCGCCGCGCGGCCGCTCCTGGCTGGCCGCCAGGCTGGGTGCGATGTCGGTCTCGGCCATCGGCGGGGCGTCCGGCGTGAACGTGCGGAGGTCGGGCGCGATGTGCGTCGCCAAGCCGGGAGCCTTCTCGGCGAGCTGAGCGGCGACGGCGCGGGCCAGCAGCCAGGCGCCGGCGTTGTCGTGATGGGTGCGGTCCGCCCCGCCGTCATTGAACAGGCTCGCTGCCTGATCGGGTCCCAGCGCCTCATAGATGCGTCGCGACGCGTCGTTCAGGTCGATCATCGGCACGTCCTCTTCGCGAGCGACCTTGCGCGCCGCCTCGGCATAGGCGCCCAGGGTGTCCTGGATGCGTCCGTCACGGAAGTTCCGTCGCTCGGGCGAAGTCACCAGAACCGGATGCGCGCCGCGCCGCTTCGCCTCTGCGATGAAGATCTTCAGATAGGCGGGATAGGTGGTCTCGGGATCGACGTAGGTCTGGGGCCACTGGACCTTCTGGTCGTTGTGGCCGAACTGGATCAGCAGCCAGTCTCCAGCCTTCAGCGTGGTCAGGATCTTGGCTAGCCGCAATTCGCTGATGAAGGACTTCAACGTCTCGCCTGATTGGGCGTAGTTGGCCACGGCGATGTCGGGGGTCATCAGGGCGGGCAGCATCTGCCCCCAGCTGGCCGCCGGTTCGGACGATTGGTCAGTGACGGTGGAATCCCCCGCCAGATAGATGACGGGCCCCTCGACCGGCGCGATGTCGATGGCCGCGACCTGCGGGTGGCCCAGAAATTCCAGCGTCAGCCGATCGTCCCAGTTGCGCGAAGCGACTTCCTGTGGCGACAGGGTGACAGCCGACCGGCCCGGCGCATTGGCGGGCGGCGCGGGCAGGGCGGGGCCGCGCACTGAAACGATGAAGCTGCGGGTCTGATAGACGTCCGGCGCAGTGACGATGTCTCGCGCCATCAGCCGCCGGGCCTCGGCCTTGACCGTGGTGCGTCCGGCCTCGGGTCCGCCGAAACGGATGGTGACGCGATAGAAACCCTCGGGGACAGCCGCCGAGAAGACATATCCGTCCGACGTCGCCTGTGGCTCGAAGCCATAGCCGCCTGGCTGATAGGTCTGGCTGGGCGGAACCGCGATCCGGCCCGGCGAGCTCGGCTGGGTCGCCAGGTCGAAGCGCCAGGTCGATATCGTCGCCGCCATCAGGATCGCCGTCAGCATCGGGGTGTCTCTTCGCGAGGGGCGGCCTATCGCCGGATATCGAAGCCGCCGTCGCCCATGGCGGCGCGCACGTCGTCGGCGGTGAACAGGTTGAAGTCGCCGGGCACGGAGTGTTTCAGGCCGGCGGCAGCGAGGCCGAAATCCAGAGCTTCTTGATCCGACCATCCGCTCCACAGCCCGAACAGGACGCCGGAGGCGAAGGCGTCGCCGCCGCCGACCCGGTCGACGACCCCGGCCATGTGAATGGCCTCGGCTTTGGTCTCGATCACGTCGTCGCCGTTCCGCGTCAGCATGACAGCCGACAAGGCCTGGTCGGCGACGCTGTCCTGAATCCGCAGCGTACAGGCGATGCGTTGCAGGCGAGGGAAGGCGGCGAAGGCGTCGGCGGCGGCCTGGCGACGACGTACGGTCGGATCGGGATCGTCGAACTTGGTCTTCAGCACCAGGGCGAAGTCCCGGTCGTCGGCGAAGGCGACCGTGGCGCCGGCCAGCATCTTGCCAAGCGTGGTCGGCGGATCGCCATCCCACTGCTCCCACAACTTGCCGCGGAAGTTGCCGTCGTAGCTGATCTTCACGCCTTTCCTAACGGCGGCCTCGATGAGGGCGACAGCGGCGGCCGAACCATTGGGACCCGTCGCCGGGGTCACGCCCGAGGCGTGCAGCCATTCGACGCCCTCTAGCAGCCGGTCCCAGTCGAAGGCGGTGTGCACATGTTCGACAAAGGCCGAACCGGCGCGATCGTAGAGGACTTTCGACGGACGACGAACAGCACCCGGCGTCAGGAAATACAGACCCATGCGGCCGGGTTTGAAGACGACCTGAGCGGTGTCGACCCCGTGCTTGCGCACTTCGTCACGCACGCCGCGGCCCAGCGCATTGTCGGCCAGGACCGTCGCCATAACGGTCGGCGCGCCGAAGCGGGCCAGGGACACGGCGACATTGGCCTCGGCCCCGCCCGGACGCACGGTCAGGGCAGGGGACTGC
The DNA here is from genome assembly GCF_017086445.1 of Brevundimonas fontaquae. Classification (NCBI taxonomy): domain Bacteria; kingdom Pseudomonadati; phylum Pseudomonadota; class Alphaproteobacteria; order Caulobacterales; family Caulobacteraceae; genus Brevundimonas; species Brevundimonas fontaquae. The sequence goes on from NZ_CP070968.1 coordinate 1,884,657, forward strand.
ATCAGCAGTTCGTTGTGGTTGGGCGAAAACCGCAGCAACATCTCGCCGAAGCAGAGGATGGTGCGAGAGGCGGCCATAGAGCCCGAGGCGGTGTTGGTCATGTCGGAACGCTAGTCTGGTATCAGCGCGCCTGCCAGCCGCCGTCGACCGGCAGGATGGCGCCCTGGACATAGTCCGAGGCCCGGCTGGCCAGGAAAACGGCCGCGCCGCCCAGGTCCGACGGCTCGCCCCAGCGACCGGCGGGGATGCGGCCCAGAATCTCGGCCGAACGGACCGGGTCCTCGCGCAAGGCCTGGGTGTTGGCGGTGGCGAAATAGCCGGGGGCGATGGCGTTGGCGGTGATGCCGTGGGGCGCCCACTCGTTGGCCATCAGCTTGGTCAAGCCGGCCACGCCAGACTTGGACGCGGTGTAGGAAGGCACGCGGATGCCGCCCTGGAAGGACAGCATGGAGGCGATGTTGATGATCTTGCCGCCGTCGCCCTGTTGGATGAACAGGCGCGCCACCGCCTGGCTCATGAAGAAGACGGTCTTCAGATTGATGTTCATTACGAGGTCCCAGTCGGCCTCGGTGAAGTCCACCGCGTCGGCGCGGCGGATCAGGCCGGCGTTGTTCACCAGGATGTCGATCCGGCCCATGGCGGCCAGGGCTTCCTGAACCACGCGTCCGACCGGCTCGATCGAGGTCAGGTCGGCGCTGATGGCGTGGGCGCGGCGGCCCATCGCCTGGACCTTGGCGACCGTTTCGTCGGACTCCGACAGGGCGACCGAGACGATGTCGGCGCCCGCTTCGGCCAGAGCCAAGGCGATGCCTTGACCCAGACCCACATTGCCGCCGGTGACCAGGGCGACCTTGCCGGTCAGGTCGAACGGATTGCTCATGATGTTTCCTCTCCAGCCCTGATCAGCGCAGTTGGCAGATGTCGAGCTTGCACATGTCGGTGTAGTCGAGGTTCTCGCCGCCCATGCCCCAGATGAAGGTGTAGTTGGAGGTGCCGGAGCCCATGTGGATCGACCACGGCGGGCTGATGACGGCTTCGCCGTCGGCCATGACGATGTGTCGCGCGTTGTCCGGCTCTCCCATGAAGTGGAAGACGCGGTCGTTCTCGCCTAGGCCGAAGTAGAGATACGCCTCCGAGCGACGGTCATGCAGGTGCGGCGGCATGGTGTTCCACACCGAGCCGGGCTTCAGCACCGTCACGCCCAGAAGCAGTTGGCAGGACTTCACCTTGGCCGGGACGATGTACTGATAGATGGTCCTTTCGTTGGACGTCTCCAGCGACCCCATCTCCAGCGGCACGGCTTCGTCGATCGAGATCTTGGTCAGGTCGTAGCGGGCGTGGGCCGGCATGGCGATCAGGTAGAATCTGGCCGGTTCGGCGGCGTCCTTGGAGGCGAAGCTCACTTCGGTCGACCCCATAGGCACATAGAGGCCGTCGCGGAAGGCCAGTTCTATGGTCTCGCCATCGACCGTCACCGAACCGGCGCCGCCGATATTGACTACGCCCAGTTCGCGCGCGTGCAGGAACGGTTTGCCGGCCAGGGACGGCGGCTCCGAATGGCTGGGCAGCCCCAAGGCGCCTTCGACCGGCATCGCGCCGCCCAGGACCATCCGCTCATTGTGGGAATAGTTCAGGCTGACCTTGCCCGGCGTGAACAGCCCGCCGACCAGATAGCGGTCCCGCAGCTGCTGGTTCGTGGCGCCTTCCATCATGTCCGGGTGGGTGGCCTGATAAATCTTGTCGTACATCGGATCGGACATGGTCTGGGGTCTCATACAGGTTTGATGGGGCGAGGCGGCTGGAGTGGACGCTCGCTCATAGCGCGATCTTAGAGCCGGTTCCTCGCCTTGACGAGGCATTTCAGCTCACATAATGAGAGAGCTGTATAAAAAATGGGACGGCGATACCAGCCGCCGTTTCGAGGAATAGGGTGGAAACTGTCGGGGACGCCGAAGGCGCGCAGGACGGCTTAGGGCTGTCGCGCCAGCGGACGGACCTGCCTGCTGACGCCCCATATTGTCTGAGTGACGGCGCCTCGGCGCCTTGGGAATCCGTCATGCCGAACCTGATCCACGACCTGCCTTACGCCGACGTCCGCGACGCCATCGCTCGCCTGATGGACAATCTGGTGAACATCAAGGACGACACCGGCGAGTTCCTGCTGCGTCTGGAAGACGGCCGCGTCATCGACACCAAAGGGTGGAACGACTGGGAGTGGACCCACGGCATCGGCCTTTACGGCATCTACAAGCTGTATGAGCAGACCAATGATCCGGCGGCGCTGGAGATCATGCTGAACTGGTTCCGCGACCGGTTCGCCGCCGGGACGCCGACCAAGAACATCAACACCGTCTCGCCTTTCCTGACCCTGGCCTATCTGTACGAGCAGACAGGCGACCAGACCTTCATCCCCTATCTGGATGCGTGGGCGGAATGGCTGATGGACGGCCTGCCCCGCACCGAGGAGGACGGGTTTCAGCACATCGTCTTCAACGACGAGAACCCGCAGGAACTGTGGGACGACACCTTGATGATGAGTGTCCTGCCACTGGCCAAGATCGGCCTGGTTCTGGATCGCCCGCACTATGTCGAGGAAGCCAAGAAGCAGTTCCTCATCCACATCAAATACCTGTTCGACCGCAAGACCGGCCTGTGGTTCCACGGCTGGACCTTCCTGGGGCGACACAACTTCGCCGACGCCCTGTGGGCGCGCGGGAACTGCTGGGTCACCATCGCCATCCCGGAGTTCATCGAGCTGCTGGATCTGCCCCCCGAGGACAGCCTGCGCCGCTTCCTGATCGAGACGCTGGATGCCCAGGTGAAGGCCTTGGCCGAGCATCAGGACGAGAGCGGCCTGTGGCGCACCCTGATCCCCGATCACGACAGCTATCTGGAGGCTTCGGCCACCGCCGGCTTCGCCTACGGCATCCTGAAGGCTGTCCGCAAACGCTACATCGGCGCCGAATACGCCCCGATGGCGCTGAAGGCAGTCAAGGGCGTGTTGGCCAACATCTCGGACGACGGCGAACTGCAGCAGGTGTCTTTCGGAACGCCCGTCTTCGATGAGTTGCAGGGCTACAAGGACATTCCGCTGACTTCCATGCCTTACGGCCAGTCGCTGGCAATCCTGTGCCTGGGCGAATTCCTGCGTCAGTACATCTGACGCGACGCGGCCTGGAGAAGCTCAGATGACGTCCACGCTATCGTCCGTCCGCAGCCCGCGCTGGTACAACTACTGGGGCTGGGGCTCCGGCGACATGCTGGGGGCGGGGGCCCAAGCCGTCATCACCGGCTGGCTGTTCTACTTCTTCACGACCTTCTGCGACCTGGCGCCGGTCGAGGCTGGCCTGATCCTGGGCCTGCCGCGTCTGCTGGAGGCCATCACCTGTCCGTTGATCGGCTATGTGTCGGACAATCTGCGCCATACCTGGATCGGCAGGACGGTGGGGCGGCGCAAGATCTTCCTCCTGATCACTATTCCTCTGCTGCCCAGCTTCGCCCTGATCTTCATCAGCGGCCAGACCTTCGTCTATTACCTGACGACCTTCATCTTCTTCGAGCTGCTCTACACGATGTTTCTCATCCCCTGGGAAACGCTCGCGGCCGAGATGACCAAGGACTATAAGGAAAAGGCCAAGTTCGCCGGAGCGCGTATGCTGGTGGCGCAAAGCTCGGCCATCCTGGCCTCCTATCTGCCGACCCTGATCATCAACAACTTCGGGGGCAAGGATTCGGCCCAGACCTTCCTGATCATGGCGACCATCTTCGGCCTGTTGTTCAGCGCCGTGGTGATCCTGGTCGTGATCTTCACCTGGGAGCGGCCGTTCACGGAGGCGGAAAAGGCGGTAAAGGCCGAGCCGCCCAGCCTGCGCAAGGCGCTGCTGATCCCGGTGAACATGTTCCGCGACCTGTTCTCGACGCTGCGCATTCGCGCTTTTCGCCAGCATCTGTCGATCTATCTGGGCGGCTATATCTCGCAGGACATCTTCAACACCGCCTTCCCGATATTCGTGGCCACGGTGATGCTGGGCGCGACGGTGATGATCTCGCAGATGATGACGGTGATGTATGTCGCCCAGCTGCTCTCGGTCATGGTGGCGATCCATCTCGTCATTCGCATTGGGCCTGTGATCGCCTATCGCATCGCGGCAGGCTTCTTCACCTCCGCCCTGATGCTGTTGCTGATCTTCTACTTCGTGCGGCCGATGGTCGGGGGGCAGGATCTGTTCGCCCCGATCAATCCGGTCTCGGGCGGCTTCAACCTGAGCGCCGCCTTCTGGCTGCTTGGCCCGATCGTTCTGGCGGGGCTGGGGCGTGGCACGCTGAACTTCGTGCCCTGGTCGGTCTATAACTATCTGCCGGACGTCGATGAGGCGGTCACGGGTCAGCGTCGCGAGGGCATCTTCGCCGGCGTAATGACCCTGGTGCGTAAGGTCGCCCAGTCCGGGGCCATCATCCTGACCGGCTGGATTATTGAGGCCGGTGGCTATGTCTCGCCCAAGGCCGGGGCGGCGGGGGCCGTGGTCGTGCAGACGCCGGGCGCGGTGGCCACGGTCGCCGGTCTGCTGGTGTTCGGGCCGATGCTGGTCATGGCGGCTGGCGCGATCCTCTCCTGGTCGTTCCGATTGGATCAGCCTAGCCATGCGGTTCTGATGAATGAGATCGACCGGCTGAGAGCCGGTGAGACAGAGCCTTCGAGTCCCGAAGCCAAGACCATAGTCGAAGGCCTGACGGGCTGGAGATACGACCGTCTTTGGGGTCGTAACAGATTGACATAGCACGTATTTATAGGCGCTGCTTGCGAGGTTCCCATAATATGAAACTACAATTTCATATTTGGCACAAAGCTTCTGTGATGCTATAAGTGTGTCACAACAAGAAGATGAGTCCGCAAAGGACCGCTTGCCGGAGGGAAACGTGAAGGCCGCGTCAGCGGGGCAGACGTCCATCGACGCCGCCGCTAACGCCAACTGCAGATGATCTGACGGGCGTGAATGACGCTCGCAACCTCAGCCTTCGAAACCAGGATCGCCAATGGGGAGCGGTCACGAGGGCGTAGCTCAAACAATAAGGCCGCCGGGCCAGAGGAGGAACTTCAGTGACGAAACAGTCGAACGGGCGATGGGCTCGCCGCTTCATGTATACCGCCGGCGCCGCCGCCCTGATGCTGGCCTCCGCCAGCGCCGCGAACGCGCAGCAGGCGACGGAAATCCAGGCGTCGGACGCCCCGGTTTCGAACGTCGATGAAGTCGTGGTCGTCGGCACCCGCTCCAGCCTTCAGTCTGCGATGAACCGCAAGCGTTCCGCCAGCACCGTTTCGGACTCCATCGTCGCCGACGACATCGGCCAGTTTCCCGACAAGAACGTAGGTGAAGCGCTGGGTCGCGTCACCGGGGTTCAGCTTTCGCGTGATTTCGGCGAAGGCAACGCCGTCTCGATCCGGGGCGTCGAGCCGGACCTGAACCGTGTCGAGATCAACGGCGTCAGCGTCCTTTCCACGGCGGGCAATCTGAACGTCTATGGCGGCGGCGGTCGTTCCAACGATTTCCGCGAACTGCCTGCCGAGATCGTCAAGTCCATCGACGTCTTCAAGGGCTTCACCGCCGACATGACCGAAGGCGCAGTGGGCGGCACAGTGTCGGTCCAGACGCGCAAGCCTTTGGACTTCCGCAACTCCACCTTCTCCATGACGTTGTCGGGCCAAAAGCTGGACACCCTGCCTGACTGGAAGCCCCGCGCTAGCGTTTTCGGCGCGACCCAGCTGCTGGACGGCCGCTTGGGTCTGATGGCCAATGTCACCTATGACAGCGTTCAGACGCGAGGCGACTTCTACGACGACCACTCTTGGGCGCGTCTGGCGGATTTCGACAATTCGGCGGAAAAGACAGTCAACTACTACAACCAGTCCTACAGCCGAGCCGTGAACGATGCGATCGCCGCCGTCGGCAGCGAGGCGGCGTGCGCAACCTTTACGACGCCGGACGCCAACACCCTGACGACAGCACAAGCGCGCACTGCGTGCCAAAGCCAGTGGTACGACTATAACCCCCGCGTTCCGCGCTATCGCGTGTGGACGCGCGATGACAAACGGACGTCGGGGGAGTTCACGGCGGAATACAAGTTCGCTGAAAACCTGCGCGGCTTTATCACCTATCAGACCAACAGCCGGACCCAGCAGTTGAACGACATCAACTACGGGACGGATTTCACCAGCCTTGATCGTCTCAACTACGCTGTCGGAAACACCTGCCCGCGGGTGACGACGACCACGGCCGAAGCTGTGCCAGGCGTGGTCGTGGATGCAAACCACAACGTCATCCAGTACAGAGTCGGCAACTGCCTTGGCACCTCTGGGCGCGGCGGCGATACCGCGTTCAGCATCTCGTCGCGCGACTTCCGCTACGAAACCAGCTCCGATTACATCACCTATGGACTGAAGTGGTACAACGACCGCTTCAAAGTCGACTTCCTGGGCGCTAACGCCAAGAGCGAGACGCTGAGCCAGACCAACAACGTCTCCGTCAGCTTCAACACGCCGGGCATGGTTGTCAGCCTGGAGCCCGGAACCTCAGCGCCGATTTTCACCTTCGCGCCGGGCTTCTCGCCGTCGGACGCCTCTGCGGTCAGCCAGTATCAGATCCAGTATCGCCCGTCGCAATCGTCCAACAAGGAAGATCAGTACAAGCTGGACGTCGACTTCGATCCGCGCACGACCTTCCTGACCAACATCAAGTTCGGCGGGCGGTATTCGAACGCCGAGACCCAGGGCTACGACTACGGCGGCTTCATCGTCAGCCCCGGCGCCAACCTGGCGTCTGAACTCGACAACATCGTCATCTACGCAAACTCGATCAACTCGACGGCGCGCGTCAGCGACACGGCGACGGTGGATCAGACGGCGGCGCTATATGGCAATCCATATCAGACCAACTACTGGAACACGACCGAGACTTGGTCGCGCGCTTTCTCGAATTCGGTGTTCGGATCTGCCATGACGGCGCTGCCGTCGGACTTTTACTACGGCGGCGGCGCTCTGCCGGCCAACTGGCTGTATCCGAACTTCAACGCCATCGCCCAAAACTTGGATACCAGCCACTTCAATCTGGACAACCTGTATTCCGGCGTCGGCAACGACGGAAAGACCTACGATCAAATCCCGTATCGCGTGAAGGAGCAGACCGACGCCCAGTACGTACGCTTGGATTGGGCCCTCCCGATCTTCGGCCTGGATCTCGTTGGGAACTTGGGTCTGCGTCGCGTTCATACCCAGACCAATACGGCGGGCAAGTTCACGCGCAGCGAGACCCGGCTGGTCAACGGCGTGACGACGACGGCAGTGGTGTCGAACACCCTGGTTGAGCAGACGCGCGACTACACGAAGTGGCTGCCCAGCTTCAACGTCAATGCCTGGTTGATCGACAACGTGCTGAGCATGCGGGTCGGTTACGCCAAACTGATGGCGCGGCCGCTATATAACTATCTGCTGCCTAACATGACCTGCACCCTCAACTTCGCCAACGACGGCACGGCGGAAGATGGTCCCGACAGCTGCTCGGCCGGAAATCCCGACCTGAAGCCGTATGAGGCGGCGCAGTACGACCTGTCGTTCGAGTGGTATCCGAACCGCGACACCCAGTTCTCGGCCGGCTTCTTCTACAAGGACATCCAGACCTTCTATCTTCCCTCGCGCACCAGCCTGGGCCAGCGGGATGTGTTCGGCGACGGCGTGCTGTACTTCTATAACAGCTATATCAACGGCGAAGGCGCCAAGATTTCGGGCGTTGAGCTAACGGCCAAAACCGCCTTCACCTTCCTGCCCGGCCTGCTATCCGGCCTGGGCGCCGACGTAAACTACACCTATCAGGAAGCCTCGGACGTCGGCGTCTTCAGCCAGCTCGATGGTTCGGAACTGTCGTATCCCGGCCTGTCCAGCAACAGCTACAACGCGACCCTGTGGTACGAGCGCGGTCCGATCAACGCGCGCCTGGCCTACAACTATCGGTCGGAATATCTGGTGACGGCGGCCGACCAGTCGGGCAATCCGATCATCAAGGAGCCGACCGGCTATCTAGACGGCAAGATCTCGTGGAAGCCGGGCCTGAAGGGGCTGACCCTGTTCGCGGAAGGCAAGAACCTGACCGAGGAGGATGAAAGCACCTATGCGGGCGACATCCGCCTGATCAACAGGGGCTATTCGGGCCGCCGCTTCTTCCTGGGCGCGACCTACAAATACTGAAATCTCTCTGAGGACTGGGCCGTCGCTTCCGAGCGGCGGCCCTTCTTTTTTAGCGTAAGGCGCCGCTGGGGCGGCGGGAGTTGACCATGGCGTTCCAACCTTCTCGGCGTCACCTGCTTATGGGCGCCGTCTCTCTCGCAGCGGCTCAGGCTGTGTCCGGCTCCGCCCTGGCCGCGCCCCGCCGCAGCGCGCCCGCCACACCGCTGCGCTGGCTGGATGGCCATAAGCCCGCCCGGCTGGAGGGAACGACCTTCGGCGTGCCGTGGCCCCGCGGCGCCCTTCGCCCTAATCAGGCGTTCAGCATTCGCGACGGATCAGGGCGCGCAACGCCCGCCCAATCCTGGCCGATCGCCTATTGGCCGGACGGCTCGCTGAAATGGTCGGCCCATGCGGTGACGAGCGACGCGGCGCTGGATGGCCTGACGCTGGCGCCGGGCGCCTCGCCTGCACCCGCCAAAGCTGTGAAGGTCGCCGATCAGGGCCAGCAGATCGTCGTTACGGTCGGCGATCTGGAATGGCGCGTGCCGAAGTCGGGCGACGCCTTGGTTTCCGGCGCCACGCGTGGCGGCCGTCCCGTCGTGGGCAAGCTGTCGCTGGTCGCCCTGTCGCAGGACAAGCCTGAACTGGAGGCGGGCGGCGCGGTGAAATCATCGCGCTACGGCGTGCGCATCCGCCAGGCCGTGGTCGAACAGTCCGGCCCCGTGCGCGGGGTGATCAAGCTGGACGGCGTTCACACCGATGGGACGCGCGAGTGGCTGCCGGTTTCGGTGCGGCTGTATTTCTATGCTGGATCGGACGCCGTGCGGATCGTCCACAGCTTCATCTTCGACGGCGACCCGAAGACCGATTTCATCCGGGGGCTGGGCGCCGTCGCCGAGACGCCGATGGCCGACGAAAGCTATAACCGCCACATCCGTTTCGCCGGAGAGGACGAGGGGGTGTGGGGCGAGGCGGTGCGGACCCTGACGGGCCTGCGAACGCGTGCAAATCCGGCGGCCGCCGTGCGCCAGGCCCAGATCGAGGGTCGTGCGGTGGCCTTCGCCGACCTGCCCGACATCCTGAAGAACGACGGGCTGCAATGGGTGCCGGAGTGGGGCGACTTTTCCTTCAGCCAGCTGTCGCCGGACGGTTTCACCCTGCGCAAGCGGACCAGCGAAGGTCATGCCTGGATCGATTCCAATGCGGGCAAGCGCAGTCGGGGCCTGGCCTATGTCGGCGGCGCCTCGGGCGGGGTCGCCTTGGGGCTGAAAGACTTCTGGCAACGCGCGCCAGTCGCCCTGGACATCCGCAACGCCCATACCGACACCGCGCAACTGACGGCCTGGATGTGGTCTCCGGAAGCCCCGGCGATGGACCTGCGCCCCTATCGCAGCGCCAACGGCATGGACACCACTGCTGAAGAACTGGTCGGGCTGGACATCACCTATGAGGACTATGAAGCCGGCTGGGACGACGCCCACGGCATCGCCCGCACGTCCGAGCTGACCCTTTGGGCTCTGGACGCGACGCCGTCGCACGCGGACTTCTCGGCCATGGCCGAACAGATCGCCGATCCGGCGCGTCTGACGGTCGAGCCGGCGCGACTGCATATGGCGGGCGTGTTCGGCGAATGGTCGCTGCCCAATGCGTCCACGCCTATCCGCGCGGCGCTGGAAGGGCGGCTGAGACATCTGCTGGATCACTATCTCCAGGAGGTCGATCAGCGGCGCTGGTACGGCTTCTGGTCCTATGGCGACGTCATGCACACCTATGACCCGGATCGTCACATGTGGCGCTACGACGTGGGCGGATACGCCTGGGACAACTCCGAGCTTTCGACCGACCTGTGGCTTTGGACCAGCTATCTGCGGACGGGCCGCGCCGATGTGTTCAAGCTGGCCGAGGCCATGACGCGCCACACGGGCGAGGTGGATGTCTATCACCTGGGCCGGTTCAAGGGGTTCGGCACGCGCCACGGCGTGCAGCACTGGTCGGATTCGTCCAAGCAGCCGCGCGTGTCGAATGTCGCCTACCGCCGCATCTACTACTTCCTGACGGCGGACGAGCGGGTCGGGGATCTGATGCGCGAACTGAACGAGTCGGATTACGCGCTTCAGAACGTCGACATCTCGCGCAAGCTGCCACCCGCACCCGGCCGCGCCGTGCCCGAGGGGCAGGTGGTCTCGGGCTTCGGCACGTCATGGGGCGCGTTCATCTCGGCCTGGCTGACGGAATGGGAGCGGACGGGCGACCGCCGCTGGCGCGACCGGATCGTCAACGGCATGACCACCATCGGCGGCATGAAGCGCCGCTGGTTCGCCGGGGAGGCTCCGTTCGACCTGGCCACCGGCCGATATCAGGGCCAAGGCGACTATGTCGCCGTGTCGCATCTGAACGCCGTCTTCGGCGTGGCGGAGATGAACGCTGAGCTGCTCGATCTGCTGGACGTGCCGTCCTATCGCCGGGCGTGGCTGGAATATTGCCGCTATTACAACGCCCCTGACAACGACATCGCCGGCCTGCTGGGCGAGGCGCCCAAGGGCCGATCGCTGACCGAGGCGCACTCACGCCTGACCGCCTATGCGGCCAACAAGGAAGGCGACGCCGCCCTGGCGCAACGGGCCTGGAGCGAGTTCCTGGGCAAAGATCCGACCAAGTTGCAGGCGCTCCTGGGGGCTCGTTCGACGACTGTGGGCGGTGTGGATGTTCTGCGTCCCATCCAGGAGGACGCGCAGGTCTCCACCAACGACGCGGCGCAATGGAGTTTGGCCGCCATCGAAAACCTGGCTCTGATCGGCGACAGTCTGGAAGAGGCGGCGGCGCGTCTGGGGTACAGGCCCTGACCGCCGTAAGGCAGCGACGTCAGAGGCGGTAAATCGCCTCGGCGTTGCCCGCGAACAGGCGGTCGCGCTCGTCGGGCGAGAAGTCGGCGGTGATCGCGTCGAAAGCGGAATAGAAGGCGTCGAAGGTTCCGTGGACGCTCTCGACCGGAAAGTCCGAGGCGAACATGGCGCGCTCGGTTCCGAAGGCGTCGATGCACTCCAGAACGATGGGGCGGATGCTGTCGGGCGTCCAGGCGCGGTCGGTGATGCCCAGACCTGAGATCTTGATAGAGACCTGCGGCTGAGCAGCCAGCAGGCGCAATCCGGTGCGCCAGCGCTCCATTCCGGCCTCGTCTCGATCGGTCGGCAGGCCGGCGTGGTTGACGATCATCGGGATGTCGGGATGGCGGGCGGCGATGATGGCGGCGGTCGCCATCTGGGACGGATAGAGCTGGAGGTCGAACGACAGGCCATGCTTGGCCAGCTTGGCGAAGCCCTCGACCCATTGGGGATCACGTAGCAGATCGCGCTCAGTGTAAGACTTCAGCGGGTCTTCGTGCCAGCAGACGATCTGGCGCACGCCGCGCACGTTCGGACGCGCCGCATGTGCCTCCAGCAGGGCGTCCAGTTCGGGGTCCAGCATATCGGCGCCGGCGACGATGCCGTGAGGATAGCCGCGCTGGTCCGCGAGGGCTTGCAGCCATTCGGTCTCGGCCAACTGCTGGCCGATGGGCTGACCGGCTTCGACATGGACGATCTTGTCCACGCGCCAGCCCCCCGTACCGGCCAGATAGTCGTCCAGCAGATAGTTGCGGTGGGCGATCGGGCTCATATCTCCCGCCGGATTGTTTGGCAGGGGATCGTCCTGAAGCCAGCCGTAGCGGGCGTGTGACAGGTCCCACAGGTGGACATGGCTGTCGACAATGCGAAAGTCGGACATCATGGCTTAGCCAAAGGCTCTTTGTTGAAATATCCGCGTGTGCGCAGCCAGTTTTCCAGCGCCTGAGGCCACAGGCCAAGCGCCGCATCGCCGCCGCCCAGACCCGAGCCGTGAGAACCATGGGCGAAAAGGTGCATCTCCACGTCCTTACCAGCCGCCGCTAAGGCCGAATACAGCGCGACCGAGCCGCCGACCGGCACGAGACCATCGTCGGTCGTATGATAGATGAAGGTGGCCGGCGCCTTGGCGACCACGCCAGGCAGGGGCGTATAGGCCACGTAGTCCTGGGGATTGCACTCCAAACGGGCCATGGGTGCGAAGCGGCAGTATTCCGAACCGCCTTCGGTGTTCACGGCCGTCGCTTCCAGCCAGGGATAGGCAAGGACCAGATAGTCGGGGCGGCTGGAGACGCGCTCGACCGTATCGGCGGCGGCCGGATCGCCAGCGTCCGACAGACTGACCGTCATGGCTGCCAGATGACCGCCCGCCGAAAAACCCATCAGACCGATCCTGTCGGGATCGACGCCCAAAGCTAGCGCGTTGGAGCGGACGTAGCGGACCGCGCGCTCGCCGTCCTCGATCGGCTGGGGCAGGGGATGGCCTGCGCCATAGCGGTATTTCAGAACGAAGGCGATCACGCCCCGCGCAGCGAACCAGTCGGCGACCTGACGGCCTTCCAGATTGGCGGCCAAGCCGACATAGCCGCCGCCGGGCGCGATGATGATCGCCGCGCCGCTGCGCCGTCCGTTCTGCGGCGCGAGCAGGGTCAGAGACGTCTCGTCGTCGCCCGCCCGCAGTGCGTAGCGCCAGGTCTGAAAGAAATCGTCCTGAGATATGATGGGCGGGACGACGGCCGCCGGCGCGGTTTGCGCCAAGGCTCCCTGCGCGAGAAAACCGGCGGCGATTGCGCCAAAGACCGCCGCCATAAGCATCGAACGGCCGCGCGCGACCGAAGGTCTAGAAACGCGGCCGCTCATGTCGCCACCTGCCTAGTAGGTGGTGCGTCCGCCCGACGTGTCGAACGTCGAGGCGGTGGTGAAGCTGCATTCCTCGGAGGCCATGAAGCAGACCATGGCGGCGCTTTCGTCGACCTCGCCGAGGCGGCCCATGGGGATCTTGGAACGCATGTAGTCGACTTGGCTCTGGGGCAGTTGCTCCAGGATGGGGCTTTCGAAGGTGGCGGGGGTCAGGCTGTTGGCGACGACGCCCTTGCCGGCCAGTTCCTTGCCCAGCGACTTGGTGAAGCCGATCACCCCGGCCTTGGAGGCGGAATAGGCGGAGGCGTTGGGGTTGCCCTCCTTGCCCGCGACCGAAGCCACATTGACGATGCGGCCATAGCCGTTGGCCAGCATGAAGGGCACGACGGCGCGGCAGCAGTAGAAGACGCCGTTCAGATTGATGTCGACCACGCGCTTCCAACTGTCGACGGGAAAGTCCTGCACCGGCACGGTGGCGCCGGTGATGCCGGCCGAGGCGACCAGGATGTCGATGCGGCCTTCCAGCGCCTGGGCCGAGGCCTGGGCGGCGGCGGCGACGGCGTCAGGGTCGGCGACGTCCAGGGCGATCACATGGGCGGCCCTGACCTCGGCGGCGGCGGCCGTCAGCGCCTCGGCGTTGAGGTCCCACAGCACGACCTTGCCGCCCTCGGCGACGATGCGGGCGGCGGCAGCCTTGCCTAGGCCCGAGGCGCCGCCGGTGACGACGGCGGTGCGGCCCGCGAAACGGCCCTGATAGGCGCTCATCGGGTCCACTCCACAAAGGTCTGACCCTGTTCACCCAGCTTCTGGATGCCCAGACGCACTGTGTCGCCAGCCTTCAGGTAGAGCGGCGGCTTCTGGCCCAGACCCACGCCGGGCGGGGTGCCGGTGGTGATCAGATCGCCGGGCTCCAGCGTCATGAATTCCGACAGATAGGAGACGATCTCGGCGACGCCGAAGATCATGGTTTTGGTATTGCCGGTCTGCATCCGCTTGCCGTTCAGATCCAGCCACATGTCCAGGTTCTGCACGTCGCCGACCTCGTCAGTGGTGACCAGCCAGGGGCCGACGGGGCCGAAGGTGTCGCAGCCCTTGCCCTTGTCCCAGGTGCCGCCGCGCTCGGTCTGATAGGCGCGCTCGGACACGTCGTTGATCAGGACATAGCCGGCGACGTGATCCAGGGCCTCGGCCTGGGTGACGTAGGAGGCGGGCTTGCCGATGACGATGCCCAGCTCGACCTCCCAGTCGGTCTTCTCCGAGCCGCGTGGGATGACCACGTCGTCGTTCGGCCCATTCAGACAGGTGATGGCCTTGGTGAACAGCACCGGCTCGGCCGGGATCGGCAGGTTCGATTCCGCCGCGTGATCGGCGAAGTTCAGGCCGATGGCCAGGAATTTGCGCACGCCATTGATCGGCACGCCATAGCGGGGCTGGCCCTCGACCAGGGGCAGGGTGGTCGGGTCGATGGCCTTCAGTGTCTCAAGCGCGGGGCCATGCAGTTGGTCTGGCGTGATGTCGGCGATAAAGCCAGACAGGTCGCGGATGCGCCCCTCGGCGTCGAGCGTGCCCGGCTTTTCCTGGCCCTTGGGGCCGTAACGCAGCAGTTTCATAGTGTCGGAGGAGCTTTCGTCTTGGCGAAGTTAGGGGCGCGCGTACGGGCGATGCAGGGCGATGTCGCGGTTCAGCTCGACGCCGAAGCCGGGGGTATCTGGAACCTTCAGGCGGCCGTTTACGGGGACGGGTTCGCCGATCAGTTGCGGATGGAACATCGGCACGACCTCGTCGGCGCCGGGGGCCATCATCAGGAACTCGGCGAACGGGCTGTTATGGCGGGTCACCACGAAGTGGTAGGAGTAGACCGATGAGCCGTGCGGGATCATCAGCACGCCCTTGGCGTCGGCCAGGGCTGAAATCTTCTGCAGTTCGGTGACGCCGCCGCACCAGCCCACGTCCGGCTGGATGATGTCGCAGCATTCCATCTCCAAGAGCATGCGAAAGCCCCAACGGGTGGCCTCATGCTCGCCGGTCGTGACCAGCATTCCCTTGGGGGCGTTCTTCTTCAGCGCCTGATAGCCCCAGTAGTCGTCGGGGCTGAGCGCCTCCTCTATCCACTTCAGACCCAGTTTGTGGGCCTCGTGGGCCAGCCGCGTGGCGTAGTTCAGATCCAGCGCCATCCAGCAGTCGAACATCAGCCAGAAGTCGTCGCCGCAGGCGTTCCGCATGGCTTCGAGTTCAGCGATGGTCTTGTGCAGGCCTTCTTCGCCCTCGGCCGGGCCGTGGTGCAGGGGCATCTTGCCGCCGATGAAGCCCAGTTCCTTGGCTTTGTCCGGCCGCGCGCCGGTGGCGTAGAAGATCAGTTCGTCGCGCACCGCCCCGCCCAGCATGGCGAAAACCGGCTCCTGACGCAGGCGGCCCAGCAGGTCCCACAGCGCCAGATCGACGCCGGAGATGGCGTTCACGACCAACCCCTTGCGGCCATAATACTGGGTTGAGAAATACATCTGGTCCCAGATCTTCTCGACCTCGGACGGATCGCGGCCTTCGAGGAAGCGGGCCAGGTGTTTCTCGACGATATAGGCGGCGGGTTCGCCGCCGGTCGTCACCGCAAATCCGACCACGCCGTTCTCGGCCTCGATCTCGACGACCAGGGTGCCCAGCACATTGATGCCGAAGCTGCGGCGGCTTTGGCGGTACTCGGGGTATTTCGCCATGGGCGTGGCGATGTGGTCGTCGATCCAGTGGCCATCGCCCTGATCGTGGTAGTCGGCGCCGCCGCCCGTGCCGTCGTTCTTCACGACGAAGGCGCGAACGTGTTTGATGCGGGGAAGGCGGCTCATCGCGTCATCACCAAGGATTGGTGATTTGCTCCCATAATGCGGGATTTCACTGGCGTTCCTCCGTGCGGAGCGTCAAAGTCAGGTCCGTGTAACGGAGCGACTTGTGCGTTTTGCTACATTCTGAGAATGAGGATTACGAAATGGGACGAACGCCGTCAATCAAGACCGCACAGGTCGATGGGGATGAAGAGGTCGGCGCCAAGGCGTCCGGCAGCCAGACCCTGTTGCGGGGTCTGGACGTTATCGAGGCCCTGATCGACGGCTCACTGCCGCTGGCCGAATTGTCTGAAAAGCTGGAACTGACGCGCAGCACGACCCATCGTCTGGCCTCGGCCCTGGTCGAGCGGCGGCTGCTGTCCTTCCGCCCGCGCGAGGGCTACTCGCTCGGCCCCAAACTGCTGGAGCTAGGCCATGCGGCCAGCCAGCAGATGCATTTGCCGCGCGTCGCGCGGCCCTGGTTGGAACAACTGTCGGCTCAGACCGACGATACGGTCCACTTGGGCGTGCTGGACGGGCGTCATGCGCTGTATCTGGACAAGGTGGCGGGGCGCAGGCGGATCAACATCGGCTCGCGCCTGGGCGAACGTCATCCGATCGCCTCGACCGGCCTGGGCAAGGCGTTGATCCTGGACAAGACCGAGGCGGACTGGATCGACTTCTACGCCGAGCCGGGCGCCACCTATGACTCATCCGCCCGCGCCGTCTGGCTGGAGCGGATGCATGGCTACGCCCAGAAGGGTTACGCCTTCGACCTGGAAGAGAACGAAGACCAGATCCGTTGCGTCGCCGCGCCGATCCGTTCGGTGAACGGCCAGATCGTCGCCGCGCTCAGCGTGTCTTCCGCCGCGCAATATATGTCGGACGCCCGGATGACCGAACTGACCAAGACCGTGACCGAGGCCGCCAACGCGATCAGCGCCGACCTGGGCTGGTCGCCCAAATCCTGAAACCGAACCATCGCCGGAGCCCCCATGCTGCTTGAGAACAAGGTCGTCCTAATCACGGGCGCATCGCGGGGCATCGGGCGGGCGACGGCGATCGAGGCCGCGCGCCAGGGGGCCGATGTCGCCCTCAATACGTTCCGGGACGGGGCCGCCGCCGCCGATGTGATCGCCGAGATCGAGGCGCTGGGCCGCCGGGCCATCGCCGTCGACGGCGACGTGGCCCAGTCCGAGAGCGCCGCAGCCTTCGTCGCCGCCGCCGTTCAGGCGCTGGGCCGGGTAGACGTCTTCGTCTCGAACGCCGGCATCTGTCCTTTTCACGCCTTCCTCGACATGCCGGTCGAGACCCTGCGCCGGACGATGGAGGTCAACCTGCACGGCGCCTATTTCATGGTTCAGGCGGCGGCCAATCAGATGGTGAAGCAGGGAGACGGCGGCGCTGTTGTCGCCATCAGCTCGATCTCGGCGCTCGTCGGCGGTGAGATGCAGACCCATTACACGCCGACCAAGGCGGGGGTGCACAGCCTGATGCAGTCCTGCGCCGTCGCCCTAGGCCGCCACGGCATCCGCTGCAACTCGGTCCTGCCCGGCACGATCGCCACCGACATCAACAAGGACGATCTCGCCGATCCCCAGAAGCGCGAATATATGGAAGGTCGCATTCCTCTGGGCCGTCTGGGCCGGCCTGAGGACATCGCCTCGGTCGTCGCCTTCCTGGCCTCGGATATGGCGGGCTATATGTCCGGTGCGGCCCTCTTGGTCGACGGCGGCGCTTTCGCAAACTTCCAGTAGGACTGGCTCGTGATCATTTCGTCGCCGAGCGATTATCGGGAATCCGCGCGGCGCAAGCTGCCGCCCTTCCTGTTCCACTACATCGATGGCGGCGCCTATGCCGAGCAGACCCTGCGTCGCAATGTCGAGGACTGGCAGTCCATCGCCCTGCGTCAGCGCGTACTGCAGGACATGACCAGCCTCTGCCTTGAGACCAAGCTGTTCGACGAGACCCTGCGCCTGCCCATCATCCTGGGGCCGGTCGGCCTGACGGGGATGTATGCGCGCAGGGGCGAGGTCCAGGCGGCCAAGGCGGCGGCCTCGCGCGGCGTGCCGTTCACGATGTCGACTGTATCTGTCTGCCCGATCGAGGAGGTCGCGCCGGCCATCGACCGACCCATGTGGTTCCAGCTGTATGTGCTGCGCGACCGGGGCTTCATGAAGAATGCGCTGGAGCGGGCCAGGGCGGCAGGGGTGAAGACCCTGGTCTTTACCGTCGATATGCCGACGCCCGGCGCCCGCTATCGCGACGCCCATTCGGGCATGAGCGGCCCCAACGCCGAAATCCGCCGGATGGTCCAGGCGATGACCCATCCGGCCTGGGCCTGGGACGTCGGGGTGCGCGGCACGCCGCACGACCTCGGCAATGTCTCGGCCTATCTGGGCAAGCCGACGGGGCTCGCTGACTACATCGGTTGGCTGGCCAATAATTTCGATCCCTCGATTTCGTGGAAGGACCTGCAATGGATCCGCGACTTCTGGGAGGGCCCAATGATCATCAAGGGCATACTTGACGCTGATGACGCTCGTGACGCCGTCAGCTTCGGCGCAGACGGCATCGTGGTGTCGAACCACGGCGGGCGTCAGTTGGATGGGGTGCTGTCGTCGGCCCGCGCCCTGCCCGCCATCGCCGACGCGGTGAAGGGCGAGCTGAAGATTCTGGTGGATTCCGGCATCCGCAACGGGCTGGACGTTGTCCGCGCCATCGCCCTGGGCGCCGACGCTGTGCTGCTGGGCCGGGCCTTCATCTATGCGCTGGCGGCGAACGGTCAGGCGGGCGTCGAAAACCTGCTGGATCTGTTTGAAAAGGAAATGCGCGTCGCCATGACCCTGACCGGCGCCAAGTCGGTCGCGAGCATGACCCGCGAGATGCTGGCGATCTGACCCGCGTCAGACCGCCAGCCGTTTCTCAGCGATAGGGCGTCAGGTCGATGGCGTCGGCCATGGCGCGGAAGCCTGCATCATTGGGGTGAAGATGGTCGCCGCTGTCATAGGCGGCGGCCAGTTTCAGCGGCTCGGCCGGGTCGCGCATCACGGCGTCGAAGTCGACGACGCCGTCCGCCTCTGTGTTTGAACGGATCCAGGCGTTGACGGCTTGGCGGGTCGCCTCGCCCTGGTCGGACCAGTAGTTCGCGTCCTTGTAGGGCAGGATGGTCGCCAGCCTGATTTTCAGGCCGGCGGCATGGGCGCGAACGATCATCTGGCGGTAGCCCGCGATCAGATCGGCCGGGGTCGGCGGCTGCGGATCATGATCGCGCCAGCCCATGCCGAAGTCGTTGACGCCTTCCAGAACGATCACATCGGTCACACCGGGCACAGCCAGAACGTCGCGGTCGAAACGCGCCAACGCCGCCGCACCCAAACCGGGCTTGGGCTTCAGGATGCGGTTGCCGGAAATCCCTGCGTTGGCCACCGCGACTGAGGTCAAACCGGCGGCCTGAAGCCGGGCCGCCAGTAGGTCGGGCCAGCGTCGGTCGGCGTCGCGCGTGCCGTTAGCGCCGTCTGTGATGGAGTCGCCCAGGGTGACGATGACCCGCGTCGGCTCGGCACGCTCCACGTCTATGCCCGAGATCAGGACGCGCTGAGTGACCAGCACCGGGTCCGTCAGTTCGGCCGCCGCCGTCTGGTCGCCCGGCGCGATCCAGGCTGACGAGAGGCCCAGCAGGTGGATGGTCGGCTCGGCTATCTCGTCCGGCAGATAAAGGCTGATCGACAGGCGGCTGAGCGCGGGCAGGGCCAGATCGACCGGATCGCTGAGCAGGGGCGCATCCGGCGCCAGCACGGCGCCCGCCGATCCATCGAAGGTCAGGTCGCGCGCCGTGCCGGGCACGGGCTTTCCATCGGCGGCCAGTTGCACGATCCGCACCCGTCCGATCCGAGCGGCGGTCGGGCCGTATTCATTGGTCAGTCGCAGGCGGAACCGTTCGCCGCCCGCGCTGACGCGGACCACCTGGCGCACGGTGACGTCCTTCAGCGTCGGCGGGCCGCGGTCGGGCGCGGCGCCCAAGGGCGAGGCGTTCCAGCTTCTCGCCCAATGGGCTTCGGCATTGGCGCAGGGCGCCAAGCCCGTCTGCGCCAAGGCGGCCAGGGCCAGCGTCAGGATCAGGGCGTGCTTCTTCATCGGCTTCCTCGGACTAGGCGACGGTCCAGACCGAGAAGTCTCGGACGGTCATATGATTCCAGGTGGTGCGCAGCCCGAACCAGCCGCGCCGATAGGGGGCCGGGTCGTCCAGGGCGAACATGCGCCTGTCATCGCGCCAGTATTCGATGCGGCTTCCATCGGCGATCAGGCGGATGCGGTAGGGGCGATTGGCCACGATCAGATCGCCCGCCGCCGACAGATCGTGCTGGGGCAGCAGCGGTCGTTCTCCATTGCCGACATAGCGACGAAAACGCGAGGAGGTGTTCGAATTGCCGCCAAGCCCGACATAGTAGGTCCGCAGCGTGTCATAGTCGGCGAAGGCGCCCGAACGCGGCCGGGCGATCAGATCGCCGGGACTGCGTGGGTCGTCGGCCATCCAGAAGCAGTTCAGGTCGCTGACCCGGTCATATGCACCGCCGCTCGATACGGCTTCAGCCGTGAAACGGATTTCGACCGGCGAGGTTAGTTCGCGCCGGAACCAGGCGGTGGCTCCCTTGGGCACGTCGAAGGTCATTACTCCGTCGGCGGCGCTCACCGTTCCCTGTACCTGTTCTAACTCAACCAGCCATTGGTCCAGGCCGTGACGAAAATCGTCGGCGTAAAGACACATTGGGCCGGACCGGGGCAGGGCAGCGCATCCGGCCAGACCGGCGGCTCCGAGCAGAACTCCGCGTCTATTCGCGCTCAATGCCCGCTTTCCGCAGGCTGAGCTGTCTCGAACGCGAAACTGGGGTGCGAGGGCTGGTTATAGGCCGAGTTCTGCCCCGACACCTGTGACCGATATTGCGCATCGTGCATCAGAGTGACGTGGCGGATGGCGGTCGGATGCGGGGTCACATAGATGCGCAGCGCCGAGTTATCGGCCGTGCGCCAGATCACCTCTTCACGCCAGTCGCCCAGGATGTCGGCGACCAGAACCGGATTGGCCTTGGTGCCGTTGTTGGAGGCAGCGCCCTCGGCGCTCAGAAGGGGGACGGACCGCTGGTTTTCCCAGTCCCATTTGAAGATCCGCGTGCCGTCCAGCAGTTCGCGCAAGGCGTCGCCGTCCCACCAGATGCCGAAGTTCATCTGCTGCGGGCGGGTGGGAGAGATGACCCGGCCGTCCGCCGAATACAGGTCGTTGCTGTTCGACGCCCAGACCTCGGCCCCCGGATAGCGGGGATCGATGTCGATGGCGACGCCGCGCCCGACATCCTGCTGTCCGGGCGTGAGCCACAGGACTTCGCCGGTGCGGGCGTCGACCATAGCCGACCCGATGCCGCCATTGCCGACGACGTTTTCATGCACCCCGAACTTCTCGAGCCCCGGCCGGGTCGGGTCCAGGTCGCCGACGTGCATGGCGTCGCCGTGACCCAGCCGCGTGGTCCACAGCGCCGTTCCGTCGTCGTTCAGCGCCATCGCGCCGTAAATGATTTCCTGGCGGCCGTCGCCGTCCACGTCGGCGACGCTGAACTGGTGATTGCCCTGACCGGCGTAGCCTTCGGGCGCTGTGTCGCTGTCGAACACCCAACGCTGGCCCAGCCGTCCGTCGCGCCAGTCCCAGGCGGCGACCACAGTGCGCCCGTAATAGCCGCGCGCCATGACGATGCTGGGCAGACGCCCGTCCAGATAGGCGGCGCCGCCCAGATACCGCTCGGACCGATTGCCATAGCCGTCGCCCCAGAGGGCCGCCATCTCTTCCGATGTCGCTTGATCCCCCGTCCGACCGCGCGAGGGGACATAGGGCGCGCTGGCCAAGGCCGCGCCGGTGCGGCCGTCGAAGACGGTTATGAACTCCGGCCCAGACAGGATGCGGCCGACCAGACCGGCCGCCAGGCTTCCGTCCGGTTTGCGCTCGGCGCCCGTGCGGTCATGGCTGGGGATTTCGCCGCCGTCTTCGCGCCAGTCGGCTTTGGCGTCGCCGATCACCCGACCGGCGCCGTCGATCGTGCCGTCCGCGGTTTTCAGTGCGACCTCGGCCCGTCCATCGCCGTCGAAGTCCTGCACGACCATCTGGGTGTAGTGGGCGCCCGAACGAATGTTGCGGCCCAAGTCGATGCGCCACAGCCGCCGTCCATCCAGCGTATAGGCGTCGATCAGCGTGGGGCCGGTGAAGCCGGCGAAGGCGTTGTCCTTGGCGTTGGTCGGCTGCCATTTCAGGATGATTTCGTAGCGCCCGTCGCCATCCAGATCGCCGACCGTCCCGTCGTTGGCCTCATATTCATAGGTCACCCCGTCGGGCGTAACGCCGCCATCGGGGCGATCCAGCGGGATTGTGAGATAGCCGGAAGGTAGGTTCAGCGCGTCCGACGCATTTGGGTCGCCCACGCGGCGCACGGCATAGCGCGCCCGCAGATCTCCGGTCACGTCGTGCCAGTTCGTCGCTTCCCCTGCGCCTGTCCGGGCGACTCTCACGCCATTCTTGAACACGTCGAAGCGGGCGTCTGAAGAGTCCGTCTCCATAAGCCGCCACTGCACCAACATGCCTCTGCCGGAATTCAGCGTAGCCACCACGGACCGATCCAGCCGCTCCGGACGCGGCAACTCGGCGTTGGCGAACCCAGAGGCCATGACGAAAATCGCGCCCGAGCAGACCAAAAATCCGCGTGGTGGCGCCATGCTAAAACGAGCCAAAACCGCCTCCCAGCGCCGATGGCCCATTTTGTAGGATATTATCCCAAATATGCCAAGCAGCTGCGCCTTCAGGCAATGTTTGCCGGAGTGCGAGGACGTGGAGGCCTTCCGTTTTGGTAGGTGCGAGACGCAAGTCGCAGACTTGCGCAAGAACTTAGGTGGGGTCGCCAACCCAGGTCGGCTCGGCTTGGACTGACTAGATCTCGTTGAGTTTTCATGGGCGCTTCCTACGGCGCTTTGAATGACGAGAAAGCGCAAGGTTGGCGTCTATCGCTTGAACAACTGACGACATTCTGGGGCGCAAGAGATAGAAAGGCGTGAAAGCTCTTCGGTTGATCGGCGACTTGCCCCGCAAAGTTGATCGTCCAGCAGCGCAGGTTTCGGCAGCTACGATGTGTGGCACCGCCGTCTATTCGTCGAGCCGCGTAGGACTAGGCTGAAGCGAAAGGAGAGCTGAATAGCTTGGCTGCCTATCGACGTAAGGGACAGGCGGCATTTGAGGGGGGCTGCGCCAAGATAATGTGACCCACGCTGTGCTTCGCGCTCGAGCGCCCTAGGCTCCGGACTCAATCGGCATCCACCAAGTGACGGCGGCGGCGATAAGCACGGCGGACAGGAAGTTGTCGGCCCGTTTGTCGTATCGGGTTGCGATGCGCCGGAAGTCCTTGATGCGGCAGAACATCCGTTCGACGGCGTTGCGGCTCCGATAGGCAACGGGGTCCTAGGTGTGGGGATGTTTGCGCGTCGGGTTGGGCGGGATGACGGGTTCGCAGCCTCGTTCGGCGAGCCAGTCGCGCAACTTGCGGGCGTCGTAGGCGCGGTCGGCCAGGAGCTTGCGAGGCGTCGGCACAATCCTGAGCAACGCCGCAGCTCCGACGAGGTCATGGGTGTTCCCAGCCGTCAGAACCAGGGCTCGGGGCCGGCCCAGGTCGTCGGTCAGGGCGTGAATCTTCGTCGTCCGACCGCCCCGGGAGGCTCCGATGGCGTTTTCGAAGGCCCCCCTTTTGCGCCCGCCGCCGAGCGGTGGGCTTTCACGTAGGTGGCGTCTATCGCGCCAGTGAACACGTCGCTCTTGCCGGTCAGGCGTAGAAGACCTCGCTCTAAACGCCCTGTCGGCTCCAGCGATTGAAGCGGTTGTATACCGTCGTGTACGGCCCGTAATCGGTCGGACAGTCCCGCCATCGGGCGCCCGACCGCAGCATGTGGACGATCCCGCTGATCACCCGGCGATCATCTACACGCCGCGCGCCGCTACGGCCTCTCGGCAGATGCGGCTCGATCGCCGCCCACTCCACATCCGACAACCAGTAAACCGACTTCGACTTCGACATCCGGAGCACCTCCGGAATCTTGGAATCAGCCTTCGCATTCCAAAGCAAGCTGATTGAGTACGGAGCCTAGCTGAACAGGCTCCACCAGGGCTTCCAAGGGGTCAGATGATGTTCGTGGTGACGGCCGAAGTGGAAGCAAGTCAGCAACGACAGGACCGGGCCGAAGGGGCTGGTGCGGGCGTTGTGGTGGTCGGGGAAGGCTTCGTCCGTATGCCTGTGAGGCAGCCAGGTTCCGAAGGTGAACAGCTGTAGCGCTGAGAGCAGGGCGGGCGCAGCCCAGAAGACCAGAAGATTGGGCATGCGGGCGCCGAGGATCAGCACAGCGACGGCCACGAGCACCGTCAGAACGGCCAATTCTCGCCAGCCGAAATAGGTGCGGAAAAAACCGTAGAACCACGGCAGGAAGGCGCGGGGGGCGTCGGCGTGAAAGTCGGGGTCGTCCGCCGTGCCGGGGCCCGCGTGATGGGCGTGGTGTGCTGTCTTCAACGGCGCGAACCGAAAACCGGCGTAGAGGGCCAGCGCCAGGCTGCCGATCGCCTTGTTCAGCCGTGGGCGTCCCGGCGCCAGCGAGCCGTGCATGGCGTCGTGGGCGACGATGAACAGGCCCACGGACAGCCAGGTCTGAACGGCGACGATCAGCGGAACGGTCAGGACGCTCCAGATCGTCCAGCGATGAAAATAGACGCCGTAGACATGCAGGCTCAGCCAGGCCGCCGCGATCAGGCCAGCCAGCGTCAGACCGATCAGGGCCTGGTTCGGGACGACCCGTGACATTGGCGTGACGGCGGACATGGCGCGACACTTAGCGCATCGCGGTCCGCTAAGCATCCTGTTCGCTTGCCGCATGCGTCGTCGCGTGCCACCTGTCTGGAATGCAGGTCGACGCCTCTGACACTTCCGCGCCGGACCTTTTGCTGGTCGGCGGCGGCCTGGCCAATGGCCTGCTGGCGCTGCGGCTGTCGCAGCTGCGGCCCGATCTGGACTTGCGAATCGTCGAGGCGGCGCAGACCCTGGGCGGGGTCCACACCTGGTCCTTCTTCGACAGCGACCTGACGCAGGCGCAGCGCGACTGGATCGCGCCCTTGGTCGTGCATCGCTGGCCAGGATACAGCGTCCGTTTTCCCCAGTTCGAGCGCGCGCTGTCGACCCCCTATTGCAGCGTCACGGCCGAACGGTTCGCGGCGGTGGTCGAGGCGGCTTTGCCCGGAAGGGTCATACTGGGTGCGCCGGTCGCTTCGGTGTCGCCGACCGAAGCGGTGCTGACTGATGGACGGCGTCTGAGCGCCAAGGCGGTGATCGATGGGCGCGGGCCGACCGCGACGCCGGATCTGGCGCTGGGTTTTCAGAAGTTCGTCGGGCTGGAGGTGCGGCTGGCGGCGCCGCACGGTCTGACCACCCCCATCGTCATGGACGCCTGCGTCGATCAGGCCGGGGGCTATCGGTTTCTCTACACCCTGCCGTTCGATAATCGTACGCTGCTGATCGAGGATACGCGCTATACCGACGGCGATGCGCTGGATCGCGAGGCGTTCCGTCAGGGCGTGCTGGATTATGCGCGCGGGCAGGGCTGGACGATCGACACGGTGCTGCGCGAGGAGGACGGCGTCCTGCCCGTGGCGCTTGATGGGAACATCGGCGCGCATTTGTCGCGGATGGGGCCGACGGCGCTCAGCGGTCTGCGCGCCGGGCTGTTTCACCCGACCACCGGCTATTCCCTGCCGGACGCCGTGCGCCTTGCCGACCGGTTGGCGCGGGATTTCGAGCCGGCGACGGTCGCCGAGGACATCCGCCGCCACGCGCATCACGTATGGGCCGGACGAGGCTTTTATCGGTTGTTGAACCGGATGCTATTCCGTGCGGCACGGCCCGATGAGCGATACAAGGTGCTGGAGCGGTTTTATTGTCTGCCCCAGCCTTTGGTCGAACGCTTCTACTCTGCGGGATCGACCCTCGCCGACAAGGCGCGGATCCTGAGCGGAAAACCCCCGGTGCCGATCGGCGCCGCACTGACCTGTATGGTCGAAAGAGGACGTGCGTGATGCGGGCTGCTGTCATCGGATCGGGCTTCGGAGGCTTGTCGCTGGCCATACGGCTGCAGTCGGCGGGCATTCAGACCACGGTGTTCGAGGCCCGCGATCTGGAGGGCGGCCGGGCCTATGTGTTCAAGGACAAGGGCTATACCTTCGACGCCGGTCCCACCGTCATCACCGACCCGTCGGCGCTGGAGGAACTGTTCGAGGCCAGTGGGCGCAAGCTGTCGGACTATGTCGAACTGCTGCCGGTCGCGCCCTTCTATCGGCTGTGCTGGGAAGACGGCGACGTCTTCGACTACGTCAACGATCAGGACGAGCTGGATCGCCAGATCGTGGCGCGCAATCCGGCCGACAAGGAAGGCTATCGCAAGTTCCTGGCCTATTCGCAGGACCTGCTGAAGGAAGGCTATCTGAAGCTGGGGGCCGTGCCGTTCCTGGACTTCGCCAGCATGGTCAAGGCGGCGCCAGAGCTGATGCGGCTTCAGGCCTGGCGGTCGGTCTATGACAAGGTCGCCAGCTATATTCAGGACGAGCATCTGCGTCAGGCGTTCAGCTTCCACTCCCTGCTGGTCGGCGGCAATCCGTTCGCGACATCGTCGATCTATGCCCTGATCCATGCGCTGGAGCGGCGCTGGGGCGTGTGGTTCCCGCGCGGCGGTACTGGTGCGCTGATCCAGGCCATGGTGCGTCTGCTCAAGGATCTGGGCGGGGAAGTGCGGCTGAACAGTCCGGTCGAGCGCATCACCATGGCGAACGGGCGCGCGACCGGCGTGGTCGTAAACGGCGAGACGCTGGCCTTCGACATGGTCGCCTCCAATGCCGACGTGGTGCACACCTATCAGCGCCTGCTGGGTCAGGAACCGCGCGGTCAAAAGGAGGGCGCCAAGCTGGCGTCGCGGCGTCACTCCATGTCGCTGTTCGTCATCTATTTCGGCCTGAAACGCGTCCACCCGGAGGTGCGCCACCACACGGTGCTGTTCGGGCCGCGCTATCGCGAGCTGATCGCCGAAATCTTCAAGGGGCCGGACCTGCCCGATGACTTCTCGCTGTATCTGCATGCGCCGACGCGGACCGATCCGTCACTGGCGCCGGAAGGCTGCGACGCCTTCTATGTGCTGGCGCCGGTGCCGCACCTAGCCTCGGCCGACATCGACTGGGAGGTCGAGGGGCCGCGCTATCGCGACCGGATTCTGGCCTATCTGGAAGAACGCTACATCCCCGGTTTGACGGCGGACCTGGACACCTGCCGGATCTTCACGCCGGTCGATTTCCGCGACCAGCTGAACGCCCACCAGGGTTCGGCCTTCTCGCTGGAGCCTATCCTGACCCAGAGCGCCTGGTTCCGGGTGCATAACCGCGACGACCAGATCCCCAACCTGTATTTCGTGGGCGCCGGCACCCACCCCGGCGCCGGCGTGCCGGGCGTGGTCGGATCGGCCAAGGCCACCGCCGCCCTGATGATCGAGGACGCGAGGCAGCCGGCATGACCGACGCCGTCCTGGATCACAGCCGCCAGTCGATGGAGCAGGGGTCCAAGAGCTTCGCCGCCGCCGCGCGCCTGTTCCCGGCGGCGATCCGCGACGACGCCTGGATGCTGTATTCCTGGTGCCGGCACTGCGACGACGAGATCGACGGACAGGTGTTGGGCCACGGCGCGGTCGGCATTGATCCGGTGCTGGCCGGCGAGAAGCTGGACGAACTGCGCCTGCGCACCGCCGCCGCCCTGGCCGGAGAGCCGCAGACGGACCCGGTCTTCACCGCCTTCCAGCGCGTGGCCATGCGTCATGGCATTCCTGCTGACGAGGCGATGGACCTGTTGCACGGGTTCGAGATGGACGTGGTCGGCCGGCGCTACGACACGCTGGAGGACACGCTGGACTATGCCTATCACGTCGCCGGCGTCGTCGGGGTGATGATGGCGCGGATAATGGGGGTGGAAGATGCGCCGACCCTGCGACGCGCCCAGGACCTGGGGCTGGCGTTCCAGCTGACGAACATCGCCCGCGACGTCGTCGAGGATGCGAAGGGGGGGCGCGTCTACCTGCCCGGCGCCTGGCTGGATGAGGCGGGCGTCCCGCGCGATCAGGTCGATCAGCCCCAGCACCGCGCCGCCGTGGCCAAAACGGCGCAGCGTCTGGTGGCGGCGGCCGAGCCCTTCTACGCCTCGGCGCGCTGGGGTTTGCGCGATCTGAACCCACGTTCGGCTTGGGCCATCGCCACGGCGCGCGGCGTCTATCGTTCGATCGGCCGCCATGTGTCGCGCGCCGGCGTGAGCGCCTGGGACGGACGGACGTCGGTCGACAAGGCGGGCAAGTTGATACTGCTGGGGCGGGGTGGTCTGATCGCCCTGTGGTGCAAGACGCTGGACGCTTGGCGCGAGCCGCCGCCGCGCCCGGCGTTGTGGACCCACGTCTGACGATCAACGGGCGGCGCGCCGCCTCTCCAACATCAGGGCGACCGCGAGGCCCCCTGCGCCCAGACCGGCCATGATCGCCCAGGCGGCGATGACGGTCGGGGTGAATTGGCCGCGCCAGATCACGGCCTGATAGGCCTCGATCGCCCAGGCGTGGGGCGTGATCCAGCCAAGCTCACGAAAGGCCTCGGGCATCAAAAAGCGCGGCGCCATCGACCCGCCCAACGCCGCCAGCAACAGCACCACGAAGGTCGTCAGCGGCTGGGCCTGTTCGCGCGATCGACACGCCGCCGTCAGCGCCAGGGCCAGGCCGGCGGCGCAGAAACCGACCGTCAACGCGGTGATCACAGCCGCCGCCATCTGCCAAGGCTCCAGGGCGGGCAGCTTGACCCAGGCGGCGACGAAGACCGCCGCCGACTGCATCACGCCCACCGCCGTCAGCCAGACGGCCCGCCCGCCAAGGATGGGCGAAAGGCCGCCGCGCGCCAGGGCCAGGCGTGACTGCAGGCCGGATCGTCGCTCGTCCAGCCCGCCCATGGCCCCGTGCATGGCGGCGAAGAAGACGAACATGACGCTGACCGCGCCCGCATAATAGGTCGCCTGCACATCACCCTGAGGCCCGATCTGCAGGGTCTGAACGCGCGGCGTGGGTCGTGCGATCTGCCCCGACAAGGCGGCGGCCATCGGCTCCAGCCGCGCCTGAAGCGCCGACGCCGCCACGTCCCGGCCGGCGGCGGAAACGATCACCAGCTTCGGCGGTCCCAGCGTCGAGGGACGGATCAGTATGCCCGCGTCGGCGCGACCGTCGATGACGGCGCGGTCGAAGGCCTCGCGATCGTCGACGATGCGAAGGCGCGCGCCCATTTCCTTCGACACCGCCTCGCGGATCGCCGCCGTCGCGGGCGTGCGCGACGCCTCGTGCAGCACGACGGTCGTGTCGATGTCGCCGCGCGCGCCCGCGCCGAAGATCGCCGCGAACAGCAGATAGACCAGGGGCGGCAACAGCAGAGTCAGGATCACGCCTGCGCGGTCGCGCCAAAACCCTCTCGCCCAGGCACCCGTCACCGCCATCATGACGGAGCCTGCGACAGTTGCGCGACCAGATCGTCCAGTCCGGGGCGGCGCACGGCGACCTCGCCATCCTCGCCATCGACGACGGCGGCCAGCATCTGGGCGATTGCTAACGCGTCCTCGCAGAGCCGCCGCCACTCCAGCCCGTCCTCGGACGCGCTCAGCCCCGCCTGGGCGAACCATTGGGCGGCAAGGTCTGACGCCGGTCGGGTCAGGCGAATGCTGAGCAGTCGGGCTGAGCCGAACGCGCGATGAAGCAGGGCGTTCGGCGCGCCTTCCGCCAGAAGTCGCCCCTGCGCCAGGACGCCGATCCTGTCGGCCGTATCGGCGACGAAGATGGCGTCGTGACTGATCAGCAGGCAGCCGGCGCCGGCTTTTGCGGTTTCGCGCAGTGCGATTGACAGGACGCCGCGGGTCGCCGCATCCACCCCTTCCGTCGGTTCGTCGGCGATCAGCAGCCGCGGTTGCCCCACCAGGGCGGCGCTGAGGTTGGCGCGCCGCTTCCAGCCGCCCGACAGGGTGCGCACCGGCTGATCCGCGCGCGGGCCGCAGCCGGTCAGGTCGAGCGCGCGGTTCACCGCCGCGCTGCGATCACGCTTGGGCACGCCGCATAGCCGGGCCGTCACATCGACGTTCTCGCGCGGCGACAGGGCCGGGAACAGGGCGCTGTCCTGCGGCGCCAGCCCGATGCGCCCGCGTGGTCCGCCGCCTTCGCCCAGGACGACACGCCCGCGCCGAGCAAGCAGCAGCCCTGAGGCGACACGCGCCACCGTGGACTTGCCCGCGCCATTCGCCCCGAGCAGGGCATAGACCTCGCCCGCAGCGATGCTCAGGCTGAAGTCACGCAGCACAGGTCGGCCGTCGTAGCCCGCATCGATCCCGCTCAGCGACAAGGCCGGCGCGATGTCAGACCCCAAGTTCGGCCTGCTGGAATAGGTCCAAGACGTAGAGGGCCAGGGGGCTGTCATGGCCGACGGCCTCGACCGCCTTGGCCAAGGATTGCCGCACCGCCGCGCGGGTCCGGCATTCGCCCCACAAATCGACGAAGGTGGTGGTGTCGTCGTCCTGACCCACGTCCTTGCCGACGGCGTCCACGGTCGAACAGACATCCAGCAGATCGTCGCAAAGCTGGAAGGCGAAGCCGATCGCCTCGCCGAAGATCGACAGCCGCGCCAGATCCTGCGCATCGCCGCCGCCGAGCAGACCGCCGCCGTGCACGGTGGCGACGAACAGGGCGCCGGTTTTCAAATCGTTGATCTGGCGCAAGGCGGTTTCGTCGCGATCCCGCGCGTTGTCGCGCAGGTCGCGCATCTGACCCTCGGACAAACCGTCGAATCCGATCGCCTGCGTCAAAAGGTCCAGGGCAGCCAGACGCGTTTCCGCCGGCGCCGGGGTCTGTAGCACCAGACGCGTCGCCTGGTTCAGCAGGGCTACGGCCGCCAGAACCGCCGTATCCTCGCCGTGGCGACGATGCAGGGTCGGCTGGCCCCGACGCAGCGAGGCGTCGTCCATGCACGGCAGATCGTCCAGAACCAGTGATGCGGCATGAACCATTTCCAGCGCGCAGGCATAGTCCAGGGCGTCTTCCGGATCGCCGCCGACATGCGCCGCCGCCAGCATGGCCAGCACCGGCCGGACCCGCTTTCCCTGTCCCAGCAAGGCCTCGCGGGCCGCTGTGGACAGCAGGCCGCCATGCGCGGGCGCGACCTCGGCCAGGTGCGCCTGAACCTGCAGACGCAGATCGTCGGGGTCGCACGATGCGTCCGCCAGGGGCGGTTGGCGCCGGATGCCGACGATCGCCATACAGATCTCCCATACTCGCCGGCGTCGCGTTGCGACCACGCGCCGAACCTTTATGATGCCATACGGCATCACGACTGCGTCGGATGCAACCCGCCAGGAGCCGTTTGCGATGTCCACCGACGCCGATGCCTTGATCCGGCGCAAGGACGAACACATCGACCACGTGCGGGCTGGGCGAGGCGTCAGCCAGACGACCTCGGGTCTGGACGCCGTCCGTTTTGTTCACGACGCCCTGCCGGATATCGATCATGACGCCATCGATCTGGCGACGCGCTTTCTGGGGCGACGGGTCGCCTTGCCGTTCCTGATCAGTTCGATGACCGGCGGGCCGTCGCGGGCCGAGGCGATCAATACGCGGTTGGCCGAGGCGGCCCAGGCCCTGGGCGTCGTTCTGGCTGTCGGCTCACAGCGTGTGGCGCTGGAGACGGAAGGTGGTGTGGGTTTGGGACTGGATCTGCGACGCCGCGCCCCCGATGCGATGATTTTAGCCAACCTGGGCGCCGTGCAGTTTGCCCTGGGCTATGGCGTCGACGAGGCGCGGCGGGCCATGGAGATGATCGGCGCCGACGCCCTGATCCTTCATCTCAATCCATTGCAGGAAGGCATTCAGCCCGAGGGCGATCGAGACTGGCGCGGCGTGGCGCAAGGCATCGAACAGGTCGCGGCGGCTTTCCCGGGTCGTCTGATCGTCAAGGAGACCGGCGCCGGCCTGTCGGGCGCGGTGGCGCGCCGCTTGGCGGACATGGGCGTCGCCGCGCTGGACGTGGCCGGAGCGGGGGGCACCAACTGGGGCCTGATCGAGGGCGCGCGAGCCACGGGCGGTCGGGCGGAAGCGCTGGCCGCACCCTTCGCCGGCTGGGGCGTACCGACGGCGCGCAGCCTGCTAGACTGCGCCGAGGCCGCGCCGGAACTGGATCTGATGGGGTCGGGCGGCATCCGCGACGGGCTGGATGCAGCGCGCGCGATCCGGCTAGGCGCTTGCCTAGTCGGTCAGGCGGCCGGGGTGCTCGAGGCGGCGCTGACCTCGACCGAGGCGGTGGTGGATCATCTGGACCTGATGGCGGCCCAGCTGCGACTGGCCTGTTTCTGCACCGGATCGGCGGACCTCGCCGCCCTGGCTCAGGCTCCGTTGCTGGATGAGCCGCGTTTCTGAGACAGTTCGGCCTTCAGCGCGCGCGCCGACCGCACCCATAGGAAGCCGAACGACACGCAGCCCTCGCGCGTCCGCACCGCATGATGCAGCCTATGCGCCTGAATGCGGCGCGTCCAAAACCCCGAGCGCCCCGCGATCCCCGTCGGGAAACGGCGATGCACCAGCCCGTCGTGAAAGAAGAAATAGATCAGTCCATAGGCTGTGACACCCAGGCCGATCGGCAGTGCCCAGGGCCAGACGTGCAGGCCCAAGGCGACGAAGACGATGGCCGGGGCGGCGAACACCACGGCGAACAGGTCGTTCTTCTCCAGCACGTCGTCGTGCGGCTCGTGATGGCTGCGGTGCCAGGTCCACAGCAGGCCGTGCATGACATAGCGATGCATCGCCCAGGCGAAGACCTCCATCCCCAGGAAGGTAGCGAGGAACAGCAGGATCATCGTCGGCCAGGACATGACCGCATCATAGGCGCTTTCAGCCCTGCGCGTCACGACTTGACCCGGCGTGACGTTTCGCCGTCTGTGCGCCCATGTTGAAGGACCTGTTCGTCACCACCCTCGCGCTCAGCCTGATCATCGGCGTCCGCTACCTACTGGTCGGCGTTGTGACCCATGGCTTGCTGTGGGGCGGTGCAGGACGGGGACGTCAGCTGAACCACAGGCCGCCAGTGGCGAAACGCGTCCGCGCCGAAATCATCGCGTCCCTGATCGCGTGCCCGATCTACGCCTTGCCGGCCGCATTCGTCATCGAACTCTGGAAGCGCGGCGGGACGGCGATCTACGACGATATCCATGCCTGGCCGGTGTGGTGGCTGCCCGCCAGCTTCATCGTCTATATGCTGGCGCACGACGCCTTCTACTATTGGGTCCACCGCGGGCTGCACCACCCGCGCATCTTCCCCTGGGCCCACGCCGAACACCACCGGTCGCGCGATCCCAGCGCCTTCGCCTCCTTCGCTTTTGATCCGGCCGAGGCGATCGCCACGGCCTGGTTCCTGCCGGCCCTGACCCTCTTCATCCCTATTCACTGGGGCGTAGCTCTGGCGCTGCTGACCCTGATGACCGCCACGGCCGTGCTGAATCACGCGGGTCGGGAGGTCTGGCCCGCGTCCTGGCTGAAACGCGCCCCCCTGTGCTGGATGATCACCGCCACCCACCACGACGCGCACCACAAACGTTTCAACGGCAACTATGGCCTCTACTTCCAGATGTGGGACCGATGGGCAGGCAGCGAGATTTCACAGCTAGATCGGCCATCGCCGCGAAACCCTCTCACTTGAAGACGGTGACGACCTTCACCGCCTCGCCGCGGGGCGATCTGACGCAAACCTGACCCAGCCATAGCCCCAAACACAACACGACCCGCAGGCGACTGCGGGCCGTGTCCTTTTGTGAATGATCCGAAGGATCAGGCCGTCTTGGCGCGGTCCTTGTCGGAGGAGCTGCGGGCCAGTTCGCGGTTAAGCCACAGGGCCAAGAGGGTGCAGACGGCGCCCGACAGCAGATAGGCGCCGGCGGCGATCAGACCGAACTGGCTGGAGATCCACAGGGCCGCCAGGGGCGCAAATCCGGCGCCGAACAACCAGGCCAGGTCTGAGGTCAGGGCCGAGGAGGTATAGCGGTTGGTCAGGCTGAAGCTGGAGGCCACCGGGCCCGAGGCCTGGCCGAACGACAGGCCCAGCAGGATGAAGCCGGAGATCATGAAGGTCAGCTCGCCGACCGGGCCGCCGTTCAGCAGCTGCGGCGCAAAGCCCGAGAAGGCGGCGATGCCGGCGGCCGTGATGGCCAGCAACGTGCGGCGGCCGTAGCGGTCGGCCAGAATGCCCGAAGCCAGGATGGCCAGCAGGCCAAAGACGGCGCCGACCATTTCGATCAGCAGGAAGCGGACCGGCGTTTCCTTGGTGAACAGGAACACCCACGACAGCGGGAAGACGGTGACCATGTGGAACATGGCGAAGCTGGCGAGCGGGGCGAAGGCGCCGATGGCGATCTTGGGGCCTTCGTCGCGCAGGGCCTGACTGATCGGCGTGGGCTGAAGCTCGCGCGTCTCGAACAGCTTCTGGAAGGCCGGCGTCACCACGATGCGCAGACGGGCGAACAGGGCCACGACGTTGATCGCGAAGGCCACGAAGAACGGATAGCGCCAGCCCCAATCCAGGAAATCGGGCGCCGAGAGCGTGTTCAGGAAGAAGGCGAACAGCGCCGAGGCCACCAGCAGGCCGATGGGCGCGCCGAGTTGCGGGATCATGGCGTACCAGCCGCGCTTCTTCTCGGGCGCGTTCAGCGCGAGCAGCGAGGCCAGACCGTCCCAGGTGCCGCCCAAGGCGACGCCTTGGCCGATACGGGTCAGGGCCAGCAGCACCGGAGCCCACATGCCGATGCTTTCATATCCGGGGATGAAGGCGACCGACACGGTGGAGGTGCCCAGCAGCAGCAGGGCGGTCGTCAGCTTCGCGCCGCGCCCGAACTTGCGGTCGATGGCGATGAACAGGACCGTGCCCAGCGGACGGAACAGGAAGGCCAGGGCGAAGACGGCGAAGGAGAGCAGGGTGCCGCCCACCGCGCCCGCATAGGGGAAGATCAACTGCGGGAAAACGACCACCGAGGCGATGGCGTAAACAAAGAAGTCGAAAAACTCGGAAGTTCGGCCGATAATGACGCCGATGGCGATCTCGCCGGCGTCAACCTTGCCATGACCCGTGTGAAGGGCGGCGGCGTCGCGTTCCAGCGACTCTGACGAAGGGGTCGTCGAGGCGGACATGGGCTTGGTCGCTCCGTGTGAGACTGAATTATCGGCCGTACGGCAGGTCGCCGCATTATGACCGCGCGGCCTTTGCGATGAAAGCGGCCTCAAGAGGATAGGACAGATTGTCCAATGTCGTTCCAGGTTGAAGCTGACTATCGGGCGCAGTTCGAACGCCAACCGTCGCGGCGCCTCCCGCTTGCCCGACGCTTTCCGATTGGACCCGCCTTGCGCCGTTTGCGTCTACTTTTGCTCGCGCCCGTCGTGGCCCTGCTGTCGGCCTGCAATCTGGTCGTGCTGAACCCTGCCGGCGACGTCGCCGCCCAGCAGGGCGATCTGCTGATGATCTCAACCCTGTTGATGCTGATCATCATCGTGCCGGTCATGGCGCTGATCGTGTTCTTCGCCTGGAAGTATCGGGCGTCGAACAAGGAGGCCGAGGCCGACTACCGTCCCGACTGGGACCACTCCACGTCGTTGGAGCTAGTCATCTGGGCCGCGCCGCTGATGATCATCATCTGCCTGGGCGCCCTGACCTGGGCCGGCACGCACCTGCTGGACCCCTATCGTCCGATCGACCGGATCAAGCCGGGTCAGGCCGTCGAGGAAAGCGTGGAGCCGTTGCAGGTCAATGTCGTCGCGCTCGACTGGAAGTGGATGTTCATCTACCCACAGTACGGCGTCGCCACGGTCAATGAGCTGGCCGCGCCGGTGGATCGCCCGATCCGTTTCCACATCACCTCATCCTCGGTGATGAACAGCTTCTACATTCCCGCCCTGGCCGGTCAAATCTACGCCATGCCTGGCATGGAGACGAAGCTGCACGCCGTCATCAACCGTCCGGGCGAATACGAAGGCTTCTCGGCCAACTATTCCGGCGACGGCTTCTCGCACATGCGCTTCGCGTTCCACGGTCTGGATCAGTCCGGGTTCGATCAATGGATCGCCGGCGTGCGCCAGGGCGGCCAGACGCTGGACCGCGACCGCTATCTGGAGCTGGAAAAGCCCAGCGAGAAGGTGCCGGTCATGCGCTTCTCCAACGTTGACGGCATGTTGTGGGACGCAATCCTCAACATGTGCGTCGAGCCGGGCAAGATGTGCATGGGCGAGATGATGGCCATCGACAAACAGGGTGGCCTGTCCATGGCGTCGGTGCGCAACACCATGCCGCTGGTCTATGACAAATACGCCGGTCGCGGAAAATCGCCCGCCTACTTCGGCTCCAACGACAGCTACGTCATGACGATCTGCACCCCGCTGCAGGCCGAGGCGGCCGCCGCCGACCGCATGCGCCGCGCCGAACTGGATACGGTCGCCGGACCGACCAGCCTGGAGCGCCTGACCGGGCAGGGGTTGTCGCCCGGTCAAACTCCGATGGCCTCGCTGACGACGCTGGCCCGCAATCCCTTCGCCACGGGGCCGGTTCCGACCGACGTCCGTTCCGCCCCCAACGCCTGAGCGAACACAGTCGATGAACGCTGATCAACTCATTCCGCTAATCTTCGGGCGCCTCACGCTTGAGGCTCTGCCGTTGCACGAGCCGATACTGGTCGTGACCATGTCGGTCGTGCTGCTGGGCGGTCTCGCCCTGTTCGGCGCCCTGACCTATTTCAAGCTATGGGGCTATCTCTGGAAGGAATGGTTCACCACGGTGGACCACAAGAAGATCGGGATCATGTACATGATCCTGGGTCTGATCATGTTCGTGCGCGGCTTCGCCGACGCCATCATGATGCGCCTGCAACAGGCGATGGCCTTCGGCGGGTCCGAAGGTTATCTGAACGCGCACCACTATGATCAGATCTTCACCGCCCACGGCGTGATCATGATCTTCTTCGTGGCCATGCCGCTGGTGACGGGCATCATGAACTATGTCGTGCCGCTGCAGATCGGCGCGCGCGATGTCTCCTTCCCCTTCCTGAACAACTTCAGCTTCTGGATGACCACGGCCGGCGCCATCATCGTCATGGCCTCGCTGTTTGTGGGCGAGTTCGCACGCACAGGCTGGCTAGCCTATCCGCCGCTGTCGGGTATCGGCTACAGCCCCGGCGTCGGGGTCGACTACTACATTTGGGCGTTGCAGATCGCGGGGGTCGGGACAACGCTGTCCGGCATCAACCTGATCGCGACGATCGTGAAGATGCGCGCGCCCGGCATGGGCATGATGAAGATGCCGGTCTTCACCTGGACCTCGCTGTGCACCAACGTGCTGATCGTGGCGTCCTTCCCGGTCCTGACCGCCGTCCTGGCCCTACTGACGCTGGACCGTTACGTCGGCACCAACTTCTTCACGAACGACTTCGGCGGCAACCCGATGATGTACGTGAACCTGATCTGGATCTGGGGGCACCCGGAAGTCTACATCCTGATCCTGCCGCTGTTCGGCGTCTTCTCGGAGATCGCCTCGACCTTTTCGGGCAAGAAGCTGTTCGGCTATACCTCCATGGTCTACGCCACGGTCGTCATCACGATCCTGTCCTACCTGGTCTGGCTGCACCACTTCTTCACCATGGGCTCGGGCGCCTCGGTGAACAGCTTCTTCGGCATCACGACGATGATCATCTCGATCCCGACGGGCGCGAAGATCTTCAACTGGCTGTTCACGATGTACCGCGGGCGCATCCGGTTCGAGCTGCCGATGATGTGGTTGGTCGCCTTCATGCTGACCTTCGTGATCGGCGGGATGACGGGTGTGCTGCTGGCGGTGCCGCCGGCCGACTTCGTGCTGCACAACTCGCTGTTCCTGATTGCCCACTTCCACAACGTCATCATCGGCGGCGTGCTGTTCGGCCTGTTCGCGGCGATCAACTTCTGGTGGCCCAAGGCGTTCGGCTTCAAGCTGGACAAGAAGTGGGGCCTGATCAGCTTCTGGTGCTGGGTGCCCGGCTTCTGGCTGGCCTTCCTGCCGCTGTATGTGCTGGGCCTGATGGGCGTGACGCGCCGGATGCGGGTGTTTGACGATCCCTCGCTGCAAATCTGGTTCGTCATCGCGGCCATCGGCGCCGGCGTCATCGCCCTAGGCATCGCGGCCATGTTCATCCAGTTCGCCGTGTCGATCATCAACCGCGACAAGCTGCGCGACACCACGGGGGACCCGTGGGGCGGCCGCACGCTGGAGTGGGCGACCTCGTCGCCGCCGCCGGCCTACAACTTCGCCGCCACGCCCTACGTCCATGACGCCGACGCCTGGTGGGACATGAAGAAGCAGGGCTATCAGCGTCCGCTGAGCGGGTACAAGGCGATCCACATGCCCTCGAACACCGGGGCGGGGATCATCATCTCGGGCCTGTGCCTGGTGATGGGGCTGGCCTTGATCTGGTACATCTGGTGGCTGGCCGCCATCAGTTTCATCGGGGTGTTGGCCGTCTCGATCGGCCATACCTTCAACTACAAGCGTGACTACTACATCCCCGAGGATGAGGTCCGCGCGACAGAAGAGGCGCGCACCCGCGCCCTGGCCGGAACGGAGGCCTGATCATGAGCGCGACTGCGACCGAGATCGACCGGACCGTCTTCCACCTGGAAGAGGAGCCGCATCACGAGGAAGGCTCCAGCACCATGCTGGGCTTCTGGCTCTATCTGATGAGCGACTGCCTCATCTTTGCGATGCTGTTCGCCGTGTTCGGCGTGCTGGGCGGCAACTACGCCGCCGGGCCGGGGCCCAAGGAGCTGTTCGATCTAGAGCTGGTGGCGGTCAACACCGCCATGCTGCTGTTCTCGTCGATCACCTATGGCTTCGCCATGCTGGCGATGGATCGGAACAACCAGCGTCAGACGCTCGTTTGGCTGGCGATCACCGGCCTGTTCGGCCTCGCGTTCTTGGGGATCGAACTCTACGAGTTCGCGCACCTGATCCATGAGGGCGCGACGCCCCAACGCAGCGCCTTCCTGTCGGCCTTCTTCACCCTGGTGGGAACCCACGGCCTGCACGTCACCTTCGGCATCATCTGGCTGGTGACGCTGATGGTTCAGGTCAGCATGAAGGGCCTGATCCCCGCCAACAAACGCCGCCTGATGTGCCTGTCGATGTTCTGGCACTTCCTGGACGTCATCTGGATCGGCGTCTTCACCTTCGTCTATCTGCTGGGCATGCTGCGATGAGCGCCGACATGAACGACCATTCGCCGGAGTCTCACGAGACCGACCACCTGGGTCACGAGGGGCACAATCACGGCTCCTTCAAGAGCTATATGATCGGCTTCGTGCTGTCGGTGATCCTGACGGCCATCCCGTTCGCCCTGGTCATGACCGGCGTTCTGCCGACCCAGGCGACGGCTCTGATCGTCATGGGCTTCGCCGTGGTGCAGATCGTGGTGCACATGATCTACTTCCTGCACATGAACTCCAAGTCCGAAGGCGGCTGGATCATGCTGGCTCTGATCTTCACCATCATCGTGGTGGTCATCGCCCTGTCGGGTTCGCTGTGGGTCATGTACCACCTGAACACCAATATGATGCCCATGACGCACGACATGGCGCAGATGGGCGGCTGAGGTCGAGATCAAGGACCCGTCCTCAGCCCCGGCCGGCGGCAAGGCCAGACGTTCGCGATCCTTCCGCATGGCGGTCGTGGTCGCGGGCCTGGCGCTGTTCGTCGGCCTTTTGGCGCTGGGCGGGTGGCAGGTTCAGCGCCTGGCCTGGAAGACCAATCTGATCGCCCAGGTCGATGCCCGCGTTCACGCGACCGCCATTCCAGCGCCTGGCCCGACCCAATGGGCCGGCGTGACGCGCGACAAGGATCAGTACCGCCGCGTCACGGTTCACGGTCGATTCCTGCACGACAAGGAAACCCTGGTTCAGGCGGTGACCGACGCCGGCGGCGGCTTCTGGATCATGACGCCGCTGGTTGACGACCGGGGCTTCACCGTCCTGATCAATCGCGGCTTTGTGCCCGCTGGCCGACGCGATCCGGCCGTTCGCGCCGATGGTCAGGTCGAGGGGCCACAGCGTGTGACGGGACTGCTCCGGATCACCGAGCCCAAGGGCGGCTTTCTGCGCGCCAATGATCCGGCCGGTGATCGCTGGCGGTCTCGCGACGTCGCGGCGATCGCGGCGCGGCGCGGCCTGTCGACCGTCGCGCCCTATTTCATTGATGCGAACGCCAGCCCGAACCCGGGCGGATGGCCGCGCGGAGGACTGACGGTGATCCGGTTCGCCAACAGCCATCTGGTCTATGC
The DNA here is from genome assembly GCF_017086445.1 of Brevundimonas fontaquae. Taxonomy (NCBI): domain Bacteria; kingdom Pseudomonadati; phylum Pseudomonadota; class Alphaproteobacteria; order Caulobacterales; family Caulobacteraceae; genus Brevundimonas; species Brevundimonas fontaquae. Next base: position 1,924,915 of record NZ_CP070968.1, read on the forward strand.
GCTGACCTGGTTCGGCATGGCGCTGCTGACCCTGGTCGGTCTGTGGCTGTTCCTGCGCGACGGCAGGCGCAACAGGTCGTGACGACGACAACGGTACAGAGGCTGCTGGGCCTGGGGCTCAGGGGCGGGGTCGCGACCCACGGCGGGGCCAACCGCCGCAATATGCTGCTGCTGATCCAACTGCGCTGGCTGGCGGTCGCGGGGCAGGTGGCGACGATCCTGCTGGTCCAATATGTGATGCGGATCCCGCTGCCGGTTCTGTGGTTGCTGGCGGCGCCGGCGGGTCTGGTGCTGGTCAATCTGGTCAGCGCGCCGTTGACCGTGCGCCGACAGGAGGTCGAGGATCAGGCGCTGATGATCGCCCTCTTGGCGGACGTGGCGGCCCTGACCTGGCTGCTGTTCCTGACCGGGGGCGCGGCCAATCCGTTTGTGGCGCTATATCTGCTGCAAGTCGTCTTGGGGGCGGTGCTGCTGGCGCCGGTCTATGCCTGGGCGCTGATCGCCATCACCAGCCTGTGTTTCGCCGGGCTGGGCCTGCATTCCCGCCCGCTGAACCTGCCGCCGGCGCGCGGGGATTCGCTGCTCAGCCTCTATCTACAGGGCAGTCTGATCTGTTTCGTTCTGATGGCTGTGCTGCTGGTGCTGTTCGTCACCCGGATCAGCCAGAACCTGCGCGAGCGCGACGCCTCCATGGCCGCCTTGCGCCAGCAGACGGCCGAGCATGATCATATCGTCCGCATGGGCCTGCTGGCGTCGGGCGCGGCCCATGAGCTGGGAACGCCACTGGCTTCGCTGTCGGTGATTCTCAGTGACTGGAAGCGGATGCCGGCCCTGACCCAGGACGCCGACCTGGCCCAGGACATGACGGTGATGCGGGCCGAGGTCGAACGCTGCAAGGCCATCGTCACCGGCATCCTGATGTCGGCCGGGGAGGCGAGGGGACAGGCGCCTGAGCGCACGACTCTGCGGGCCTTCGTCGCCGATGTGGTGGCCAGTTGGAGCGGCGATGGTGTGGCAGTGCAGATCCGCGACGAACTGGCTCAGAACCCGTCGATCATCGCCGACCCCGCCCTGCGTCAGGTGCTGGGCGTGCTGTTCGACAATGCGGTCGAGGCCGGAGCGAGCCGCATCACCGTGACCACGACGCGCACGGACGAGGATTTCGGCATTGCTGTCCGTGACGACGGACCAGGATTCCCGCCGGCGATCCTTCAGGCCTGGGGCAAGCCCTACAACTCCACCAAGCCCAGGCCCGGCGCCGGGCTTGGCCTGTTCCTGCTGATGAATGTGATCCGGTCATTAGGCGGTCGGGTCGAGGCTTCCAATCCGGCGGCGGGCGGCGCAGAAGTGCGTCTGACCCTGCCGCTTTCGGCGTTGGCGCCGACGGATGAGACCGCGCATGACCGATGACGCCAGATTGCTGCTGATCGTCGAGGACGACGAATCGTTTTCGACCACCCTGCGACGCTCGTTCGAACGACGCGGCTACACGGTCGTCACCGCCGCCAATCCCGACCAGATGGCCGAGGTGCTGAAGACGCATCGCCCCGGCTATGCGGTCGTCGATCTGAAGCTGGGCGGGCATTCCGGCCTGACCTGCGTCGAGGCTTTGCACGCCTTCGACCCCGAGATGAACATCGTTGTCCTGACCGGCTTCGCCAGCATCGCTACTGCGGTCGAGGCGATCAAGCTGGGCGCCCGGCACTATCTGGCCAAGCCCGCCAGCACCGATGACATCGAAGCCGCCTTCGGCCGGGCCGACGGCGACGCCGAGACGCCGCTGGGCACGCGCCCCACCTCGATCAAGACGTTGGAGTGGGAGCGGATCCACGAGACGCTGGTGGAGACCGACTTCAACATCTCGGAGGCGGCGCGGCGGTTGGGCATGCACCGCCGCACCCTGGCGCGAAAGCTGGAAAAGCGTCGCGTCACCTAGTCCAGTTCGGCCGCGATCCGGTCGGCCAGCGCCCGTAAGGTAGCCGTATCCGCCATCGGCGCATGGCCGTGACCCTTCATCTCACGATCGGTCCAGCGCGGCACGATGTGGAAATGCAGATGGAAGACCGTCTGTCCGCCCGCCTCGCCATTGAACTGCAGGATCGACAGGCCCTCGGGCTTCAGCGCTTTCTCGACTGCCTTGGCCGTGCGTTGCAGGGCGGCGATCACGCGGGCCAGCACCTCGGGCTCGATCTCCAGCAGATTACGCGCCTGGGACTGTTTGGCGATGATCAGGACGTGGCCTTCCGACTGGGGAAAGACGTCCATGAAGGCCAGGACGTGGTCGTCCTCCCACACTTTCACCGACGGAATGTCGCCGCGCAGGATCTTGGCGAAGATGTTGTTGGTGTCATAGGCGCCGTGCAGGCTCATGGGCGGTCTCCGTGCGGTTCGGACCTTCGATAGCAGCGCCGTTCGCGAAGGGGGAGCCTTCCTCAACGTCGTGCATTATGGTCACGCTTGAACGTAACGAGAGCCGTCATGATCCGTTTCATCATCCAGGCGCTGGTCACGATGGCGGGCCTGTGGCTGTCCGCCCAGATCGTGCCGGGCGTCGATTTCAACAGCACCGGATCGCTGATCGCGGCCGCCATCGTTCTGGGTCTGGTCAACGCCTTCGTGCGGCCGATTTTGGTGGTGCTGACCTTCCCGATCACCGTCGTGACGCTGGGTCTGTTCCTGCTGGTGGTGAACGCCGCCATGATCGGGCTGACCTCGGTCTTCCTGGACGGCTTCGTGGTCAACGGCCTTTGGGCCGGCATCGGAGCCGCCATCGTGACCGGCGTTGTCAGCTGGATCGCCGGCGCCTTCATCGACGGCGAAGAGGCGCGGCGCTAGGCGTCCGCCAAAAGGGCGCCCATGATGACGCTCTGAAGTGCGGCGATCTCGATGGGCTTTCTCAACACCCCATCGGCGCCGGCCGCCCTGTAGCGTGCAACGTCATCGTCGAACACATTGGCCGTCAACATGTGTATCGGGGTGCGACGGCCGCCGGATGCGGCTTCATCGGCGCGGATAGCGACCAAGGCTTCCACGCCGTCCATCACGGGCATCATCACATCCATCAGCACGAGGTCAAAGGTTTGATCCCGCACGGCGGCGACCGCCTCTCTTCCATTCTCGACAAGCGTCAATTGGACGCCAAATTGTTCCAGCAGTAGCGTCAGAAGCTTGCGATTGGCGGGATGATCCTCGGCGGCGAGGATCCGAGGCCGCCGATCAGGCAGGTTCAGCGCGGGTGCAGCGTGCGAGGAATCGATTGCAGGTGTCGCGCAGTCGGCGGTGAAACGGAACCAGAAGACAGCCCCCCCCGGCCGCGCGGACCGAACGCCAAGAGCCCCGCCCAGCGCTTCGACGCTGGCGCGACACAGGGCCAACCCCAGACCTGTTCCGCCTGCCGCACGTCCGGCGGCGAGTTGTTCGAAGGGCTCGAAAATGCGTTCGCGTTGATCCCCCGGCACGCCTGGTCCCTGGTCGTGGACCTCGAAATCCAGGTCGATGCGCCCATCTGAGGCGGGGAGTGCGCGGGCCAAAATGCGGATGGCGCCATGTGGCGTCAGCTTCAGGGCGTTGGACAGATAGTTGATCAGCACCTGTTCCACCCGGGCCTCGTCGGTCATGACGACAAAATGCTCGGGCGAGCCCTGCCGTTCGATCTCCAGCGTCAGGCCCAGTTCCTCCACGCGGGAGCGCCAGATACGGGCGATGGCGTCGAGCCGTCCGGCGAGATCGACCGGGGCGAGTTGGAGCTCGGCCTGTCCGGACTCAATCTTGGAGATGTCCAAAGCCCCGTTCAACAGCCGCAGCAACATGCCCCCTGCGTCCGCCATATCTGTGACGATGGTGGTTTCCGCCGCTGGACGTGGACGACCACGCAGCACCTCGGTCAGGCCCAGGATGACGTTCAGCGGGGTGCGGACCTCGTGGCTGATCATCGCAAGGAAGCGGGATTTGGCCTTGTTCGCGCGTTCGGCGGCGGAGCGGTTCACCTCGGCCTCGGCCAGGGCGGCCCGCAGCTCGCGCGAACGCTCCGACAATGCGCTCATCAGCTCAATGCTCTCGCGGTCGCTGCGCCATTGACGCCAGGCCGCCGCAATGACGCCGACGACGAACAGCGCCACTGCGCCTAGAAGGCGAGGATCCGAACCGACCTGGTACGAGGCGATCACCATCGCGGCGATGGATGGCGGCAGAACGGCAGCGACAAAGCTTGCGCGGCTTACGTGCACCTGATGGGCGCCGACCATCAGATTGCCGGCCAGGAGCAGGCGGAGATAGTCGAGGTGTTGAGGCTGAGCCTGCCAGGCGGCCAGAATGAACACGGCGTTATGGCTGGCAAGACAAAGGGTGACGATCTCGGCAGACCGGCGGAACCTACGCGCTGCGGCGGGTGCATCAGGCCGTGCCAGCGCTGTCTGAACGGCCTGCCACAAAGGAACATAGAGGCCGAACTGAAACAGGCCGAAAGCCGCTGCCCATCCCCATCCCATGACCCAGAACGTCAAGGCCACGATAGCGGCGATCGTCGCCAGCCGCACAGGGAACATGTCCCGGTAGCGACCAGCGTAGGCCGTTAGGTAATCCGTACTGTCAGCCAATGCCACCAAGCCCCGCGTCAAGCGTGGCCATACCGGGTGAAACTTAATGAGCTCTCAATCGGAGCTTGTCGTCAGCCCACCTTCACTCGCGTCGCGGCCTCGGGCAGGTCCTCGCCGAAGGCGCGCTGGTAGAACTCGGCGATGGTCGGGCGTTCCAGCTCGTCGCACTTGTTCAGGAAGGTCAGGCGGAAGCTGAGGCCCAGGTCGTCGTTGAAGATCTGGGCGTTCTGGGCCCAGGTGATGACCGTGCGGGGCGACATGACGGTCGAGATATCGCCGTTCATGAAGGCATTCCTGGTCATGTCGGCGACGCGGACCATGGCGGCGATCCGGCGGCGGCCCTCGGCGTCCTTCCACTCGGGCACCTTGGCGGCGACGATCTCGGCCTCTACGTCGTGATCGAGATAGTTGAGCGTGGTGACGATGTTCCAGCGGTCCAGCTGGGCCTGATTGATCTGCTGCGCGCCGTGATACAGGCCCGTGGTGTCGCCCAGGCCGATGGTGTTGGTCGTGGCGAACAGGCGGAAATAGCGGTTCGGGCGGATGACGCGGTTCTGGTCCAGCAGGGTCAGGCGACCCTGGGCCTCCAGCACGCGCTGGATCACGAACATCACGTCGGGCCGACCGGCGTCATATTCGTCGAAGACCAGGGCGATGGGGCGTTGCAGCGACCAGGGCAGGATGCCTTCGCGGAACTCGGTGATCTGCTTGCCGTCCTTCAGGACGATGGCGTCCTTGCCGATCAGGTCGATCCGGCTGACGTGGCTGTCCAGGTTCACGCGCACCAGCGGCCAGTTCAGGCGGGCGGCGACCTGTTCGATGTGGGTCGACTTGCCGGTGCCGTGATAGCCCTGGACCATGACGCGGCGGTCGAAGGCGAAGCCGGCGCAGATGGCGATCGTCGTCTGGGGATCGAAGCGATAGGCCTCGTCGATCTCGGGCACATGGCTGTCGCGCTCGTCGAAGGCGGGCACGGTCATGTCGCTGTCCACGCCGAAGGCTTCGCGCAGGGTCACGCGGCGATGCGGTTCGAGCGTCAGCAGGGGATCGGGGGAGGCGTCGAGCGGGGAGGTCATGCCTGTGCGATTAGCGCACGTTTCGGATCACTTAAACCCCGCTCGTCCCCGCGAAAGCGGGGATCCAGTTCTTTTGCTCGGCAGTGCGTCGGACGATGACCTGTTGAAGACGGCATTGATCGTCGCCCGAAGCACTGGGTCCCCGCTTTCGCGGGGATGAGCGGAGGTCTTTTACTTGGCTTCCAGCCGAACATCGACGTTATTGCGCGTGGCGTTGGAGTAGGGGCAGACCTGGTGCGCCTTCTCGATCAGGTCGTCGATGACGGCCTGGTCCAGGCCGTGGTCGGTCACGGTCAGGTCGACATCCAGGTTGAAGCCTTCACCCTTGGTGTTCTTGCCGAAGCCGACGCCAGCGGTGACCTTGGTGTCGGGGCTGACGGGCGTGCCGGCCTTGCCGCTGACCAGACGCAGGGCGCCGAGGTAGCAGGCGGCGTATCCGGTGGCGAAGAGCTGCTCGGGGTTGGTGCCGTCGCCGCCCTTGCCGCCCATCTCGGTTGGCGTCGACAGTTTGACGTCGATCTTGCCGTCATCGGTGGCCGAACGACCGTCTTCACGGCCTCCGCCCGACGCCGTCGATTGGGCGCGATACAGAACTTCCATGGCAGGCTCCTTGGGTTGGGATGCTTGAGATGGGAGCTTAACGGCGGACGGGAAGGGGCCGTTGCATCGCGGCTCTAGCCATCCACGGGCGACGCGGGCTAAAGCACCCTTTCGGGGCGCGTCGTCGGAGTACGCAGTGAAGATTGCCGAACGCTGGTTCGTGTGGGCGGGCATGGTTCTGCTGGGCGGCATCGCCCTGGCGGGGTTGGTCGTCGCCGTCTATGCGGCGTGGCTGTTCCACGACCTGCCCGATGCCTCGGAGCTGGCGGACTATCGCCCGCCGACCGCGACGCGCGTCTATGCCGGCGACGGCACCCTGATCGGCGAGTTTTCGGACGAGCGCCGAATCTATGTCTCCTACGACCAGATTCCCCAGCCGGTGATCCACGCCTTCCTGGCAGCCGAAGATCGCAACTTCTTCCAGCATGGCGGCATCGATGTGGGCGGCATCGGCCGCGCGTCGCTGAAGAACGTCTTCAATCTGGCGTCGGGACGCCGGCTGGAAGGCGGCTCGACCATCACCCAGCAGGTGGCCAAGAACGTCCTGCTGACCAACGAATCCAGCCTGAACCGCAAGCTGAAGGAAGCCATCCTGGCCAATCGCTTGGAGGCGACCCTGTCCAAGGAACAGATCCTCGAGCTGTATCTGAACGAGATTTTCCTGGGCTATCGCTCGTTCGGCATCGCTTCGGCGGCCTACAACTATTTCGGCAAGTCGCTGGCGCAGCTGACGCCCGACGAAGCCGCCTTCCTGGCGTCCCTGCCCAAGGGGCCGAACAACTATCACCCCAAGCGTCACCCCGGCGCGGCCAAGGGCCGTCGTGACTGGGTGCTGGGCGAGATGGAGCAGAGCGGCTGGCTGACGCCTGAACAACTGGTCGAGGCCCGCGCCAAGCCTCTGGTCACGCGCGATGCGCCGCAACGGTCGGATTACAAGGACGCCGACTTCTTCGTCGAGGAGGCGCGCCGCCAGGCCGCAGCCAATCCCCAGTTCGGCGAGCAGCTGCGCGCCGGCGGCTTCTATATGCGCACGACCCTGGACCCGACGCTGCAGACGGCGGCGCGCCGGGCCCTGATGCAGGGGCTTGAGAACTACGACCGTCGTCACGGCTGGCGCGGCGGGTGGGGCACGACCGATTTCGCCGACGGCTGGCAGGCGGTCGCGCTGAAGGAACAGGCGCCGCCCGAGCGCCGCAGCTGGCAGGCCGCCGCCATCGAAAGCGTCAGCGGCAACACGGTCCGCATCCGCACCGCCCGTGACGACAAGTCCGGCACGCTGCTGGCGTCGGACGCGGCCTGGGCCAACGCCAATCGTCAGCTGAAACGCGGCGAACTGATCTTCGTGGAGCCGCAGGGCGGCCAGTTCGGCCTGAAGCAGGTGCCGCGCGTCAACGGGGCGCTGGTCGCCATTGAGCCGCAGTCGGGCCGCGTGCTGGCGATGGTCGGCGGCTATTCCTATGCGCTGTCCAGCTTCAACCGGGCGACCCAGGCCAAGCGCCAGCCGGGTTCGGCGTTCAAACCATTCGTTTACGCCACGGCTCTTGAGGGCGACTTCACCCCGGCGTCGATCGTGCTGGATGCGCCGATCAGCTTCGCCGGAGGGCCGAACGGTCAGCGCTGGACGCCGGAGAACTACAGCCGCCAATACTATGGGCCGCAGACGCTGCGGCGCGGGCTGGAGCTGTCGCGCAACGTCATGACGGTGCGGCTGGCCCAGTCGGTCGGCATGAAGAAGATCGTGGAGCAGGCGGATCGGATGGGGCTGCCCGGCATGACGCCGAACCTGTCGGTCTCGCTGGGCGCCGGCGAGGTCACGCCTCTGGACATCACGGCCGCCTATTCCGCCTTCGCCAACGGTGGGCGGCGGGTGACGCCCTATCTGATCGACTATGTTCAGGACCGCGACGGCGAGACCATCTTCCGCGCCGACAATCGCAGTTGCCGCGAATGCGGACGAGGTTTCTCGGGCCAGGAGTCGCCGCGCCTGCAGCAGCGCGGAACGCAGGTCATCGACCCGATCACCGCCTATCAGATGAGCTCCATGCTGGAAGGTGTCGTTCAACGCGGCACAGCCGCCAGCGCGCGCGGCCTGGGCCCCTGGGTCGCCGGCAAGACCGGCACGACGAATGAATATCGCTCGGCCTGGTTCGTGGGCTTCACCACTGACATCGTCGTCGGCGTCTTCATCGGCTTTGACGACAACCGCTCTCTGGGATCCGGAGAAGCCGGCGCCTCGGCCGCCGTGCCGGTCTTCACGGAGTTCATGCAGACGGCGTTGAAGGAAAGACCGGCTCGCCCGTTCGTCCGGCCCAAGAACGCCATTTTCCGGACCGTCAACGGCATCGAGGAGGCCTTCCGCCCCGGCACCGAGCGCCAGGCGCCGCCGCCGCGGCCGACAGGCCCCGCGCGGCCCGTCGGACCGCAGAACTACTATGACGTGATCCGCCGCGAGCAGGAGGCCGCCACCGGCGCGCCCGCCTCGTCGCCCGCGCCCACTGCGCCGCCGCCGCCGAAGAAGGCGCCGGCCGAGGACTTGAGCGGATTGTACTGACGCTCTAGGTAGGCCTTTCGAACGGCGCGTCCTCGTGGCGCGCCGTTTTCCATTAATCCTGCCCTATAGCGCGGCCTGCCGGCCTTGCTACTTGAGGGCGTTGTGTCGCGGAGATTGCGATGAGACCGGATGTCGAGGCCATGAAGGCCGACATCGAGCAGAGCGTCGCTCTGCTCAGGAGGCGTCTTTGACTGGGATGTCGCTCTAAGAAAGCTCGATGAGCTGAATGCGCGGGTCGAGGATCCGACGCTGTGGGACAAGCCCGACGAGGCCCAGGCCGTCAGCCGCGAACGCTCGCAGCTGGAAGGCAAGATCAACACCGTCAAGGCGATGGAGCAGGACCTCGAAGACGGGGTGATGCTGGCCGAGATGGCGGACGAGGAAGGCGACGAGGGCGCGCTGGAAGACGCTCGCGCGTCGCTGCGCGGCATCAAGGAACGCGCCGCCCGCGCCGAGCTGGAAGCCCTGCTGTCCGGCGAGGCCGACGGCAATGACGCCTATCTGGAAGTGAATTCCGGCGCCGGCGGCACCGAATCGAACGACTGGGCCGGCATGCTGCTGCGCATGTATTCGCGCTGGGCCAAGGCGCACGGCTACGAGGTCACGATCGAAGCGCACGAAGAGGGAGAACAGGCGGGGGTCAAATCGGCCACCATCCTGATCGAAGGGCCCAACGCCTATGGCTGGCTGAAATCGGAATCGGGCGTGCACCGCCTGGTCCGCATCAGCCCTTATGATGCGGCGGCCAAGCGCCACACCAGCTTCGCCTCCATCGGGGTGTCGCCGGTCGTGGACGACGCGATCGAGATCGACATCAACCCCTCGGACGTGCGCACCGACACCTACCGCGCCTCAGGCGCGGGCGGTCAGCACATCAACAAGACCGACTCGGCCGTGCGCCTGACGCACACCCCAACCAACACCGTCGTGGCCTGCCAGGCCGGCCGGTCGCAGCACCAGAACCGCGAGATGGCGTGGAAGATGCTGCGCGCGCGCCTGTACGAGCTGGAACTGCAAAAGCGGGAGGCGGCGGCTCAGGCGCTGGCCGACGCCAAGACCGACATCGGGTGGGGCCACCAGATCCGCTCCTATGTCCTGCAGCCCTATCAGATGGTGAAGGACCTGCGGACCGAGGTTGAGACCTCGGACACCCAGGGGGTGCTGGACGGCGACCTGGACGCCTTCATGGGCGCGGCCCTGGCCCAGCGGGTCGGCGAGACCCGCGGATCGAGCGTGGACTAGAGCCAAGTTCCATCGTCATTCCGGGGCTGAGCGCAGCGAAGAACCCGGAAGCCAGGGGCGCCGTCGCGACGTCAATCGCATCGGGCGATGGAGATGATCCCCTGGGTTCCGGGTTCGTCCTTTGGACGCCCCGGAATGACGAATGCGCTCTGATCAGGCGGCGCTCTTGTCCGCCTTATCAGCTCTATCAGCCTTCGGCGCGGGGGCTTCCAGCATGGCGGCGCCGGGGGTGTCGCGCTTGGCCTGGTTGCAGCGGCCCTGGAACCAGGCGCCCTGGTCGATGGCGAGTTGCTCTTGCGTGATGTCGCCCTCGACGCGGGCGGTGGCGTGCAGCTTGACCTGTTTGGCGACGATGGCGCCCGAGACGCGACCGCGCACGTCAAGGACGTCGGCATGGACCGTGCCCTCGACCGAGCCGCCTTCGCCGATCACGACGCGCGAGACGCGGACGTCGCCCTTCAGCGAGCCGTCGACCTGAAGCTCGCCGGCGCCGGAGATGTTGCCTTCGTATTTCACGCCGGCCGACAGGGTCGACAGATTGCTGGACCGGGCTGCCGGACGGGCCGGTTCAGGCGCGCGCGGCGCAGGCGTTGTGACCGGCAGGGACGGCGTGCTCGCAGCCGTCGGCGTGGGCGTGGTCGGTTCGGGCGCCGGGGGGATGCCCAGGCCGTTCGATCCGCTGTCGTAGGATTTGCTCTTGGTGAACATGGTGCGCTCCGCATCTGCCAGCCAAGGCCGGCCAAGCCCCTATTTGCCCCGACGCCCACTAGGCCGTGGAGGAGGGGCCAAGGTCAAGCATCGCTTCCGAACGGCGCTCGCTGATCACAGGGCCCTGGCGGCCTCCAGCACGGCGGCGGCGTGGTCGGCGACCTTCACATTGCGCCAGGCCTTGGCGACGCGGCCCTCGGCGTCGATCAGGAAGGTGGCCCGCTCGATGCCCATATATTCGCGGCCATAGAGCTTTTTCTGCACCCAGACACCCCAGGCCTCGCAGGCGGCGCCGTCCTCGTCGGAGGCCAGGGTGACGGCGAGGTCGTATTTGGCCTTGAACCTGTCGTGCTTCTTCACCGTGTCCTTCGACACACCGATGACACGCACGCCCAGAGCGGCGAAGTCGGGAGCCAGGGCGGTGAAGTCCTGGGCCTCGCGCGTGCAGCCGGTCGTGTCGTCCTTGGGGTAGAAATAGACGACGGCGGGCTTGCCTGTCAGGGCGGCGAGGGTGACGCGGCCGCCGCCGTCCGTGGGCAGGTCGAGGGCGGGCGCGGGCTGACCTTCATTGATCATTGGGTGTCTCACTCATTCCGCTCATCCCCGCGAAGGCGGGGACCCAGTCCTTGGCGTCCTTCAGGCCGCCAAGGCGAAAGTCATCATACAGATCGAGCCAGTTCGGATTTTCCTTTTCGATCATTTGAAGCTTCCAGTCTCGATTCCATTTCTTGATCTGCCTTTCCCGGCGGAATGCGGCCTCACGCGTTTCGTGAACCTCGAACCAAACCAGCAGATCAACGTCATACTTGGCGGTAAAGCCGGCGAACGTCTTGTTCTTGTGTTGGGCCACACGCTGGATCAGGTCATCGGTAGAGCCTGTGTAGAGCGTTCCGTTCCGGCGGCTTGCGACGATGTAGGTGAAGAACGCCATGCTTTGACATCGTCTGGGTCCCCGCTTTCGCGGGGATGAGCGGAAGTAGGAAATCTGGCGGGATTGAGAAGGTTAGACGGGCCTCACCAGAACGATCTTTTTCTTGCCGGCTGCCAGTTTGATGACGCCGTCCTTGAGGTCGGCTTCGGTCAGCAGTTGAGCGCCGTCGGACACTGCGGCGTCGTTGAGGCGCAGGCCGCCGCCCTGGGCCAGGCGACGGGCCTCGCCGTTGGAGGCCGTCAGGCCGGCCTTCGTCACGACGGCGGCGATCATGGCCCCGTAAACCTCGGCCGACGGCAGTTCGACGGTCGGCAGGTCGGCGGACAACTGGCCCTTCTCGAAGTTGCTTTCGGCGGCGGCGCGCGCCTTTGCGGCCTCGTCCGCGCCATGCAGGAGCGTGGTCGCGGCGTCGGCGAGGGCCTTCTTGGCGTCGTTGATGGCCGCGCCTTCCAGGGCTTCGTATTCCGCGATCTGTTCCAGGCTCAGGTCCGTGAACAGGCGCATGAAGCGGCCGACGTCGGCGTCCTCGGCGTTACGCCAGAACTGCCAGTAGTCGTAGGGGCGGAGTTGTTCGGCGTTCAGCCAGATGGCGCCCTGAGCGGTCTTGCCCATCTTGCCGCCGGATGCCGTGGTCAGCAGTGGCGTGGTCAGGCCGAAGGCGGCCTTCTGATCCACGCGGCGCACCAGATCCACGCCCGAAGTGATGTTGCCCCACTGGTCCGAGCCGCCCATTTGCAGGGTGACCTTGTGGCTGCGGTTGAGCTCCAGGAAGTCCACCGACTGCATCAGCATGTAGTTGAACTCAAGGAAGGTCATGGGCTGCTCACGCTCCAGACGCAGCTTGACCGAGTCGAAGGCCAGCATCCGGTTGACGGTAAAGTGTGTGCCGAAATCCCTCAGGAACTGGATGTAACCGTAGCCGGACAGCCAGTCGTCATTGTTGACCATGACCGCATCGGTCGGTCCGTCGCCGAACGTCAGGAACTTGGCGAAGACCGTCTTGATGGTGTCGATGTTGGACTGGATCGTCTCTTCGGTCAGTTGCGGACGCGACGTATCCTTGCCGGTGGGGTCGCCGACCTTGGTCGTGCCGCCACCCATCAGGACGATGGGCTTGCCGCCCGCTTGCTGAAGCCGGCGCAACATCATGATCTGGATCAGGCTGCCGACGTGCAGTGACGGCGCAGTGGCGTCGAAGCCGATATAGCCCGGCACCACGCCCGCAGCGGCCGCCTCGTCCAATTCGACGGGGTGGGTGATCTGATGGATGTAGCCGCGCGCCTGAAGCGTGCGCAGGAAATCGGATTTGAAGGCGTGTTCGGTCATGGTGAGGCTGGGTTAGCAGGGATGATGAGGGTCGTCTTCCCCTAGTCGAGGCGGCGTCGGCTGTTCAGACGGCGCGGATAAAAAACACCGTCTAAAGTGTCTAATTCGTCTAATCTCGGTCGGCGCGAAATTGCACTGCAACGCGAAAACACATGCAAAATGCAAGAGGGTGCAATTTCAGGCGGAGCGGCTTTGGGCATGGCGCGCCCATCTTAGCGCCGTTTCGAGGCGCGATCAGTGGAAGGGCGCTGTTTGGCGCTAGGGAGTTGTAAAGCCAGTCGACATCCCGAGAAAATGCGATGGCTGGCGACCGCTACTTCGGCGATTTCACCTTCAAGGAACCAGCCGGTTGAGGACTAGCGCGACCAGAGCGATGCCCACTGTCCACGCCAGAAACACAGAGGACGGTTCGGAAGAAGAACCGCTGACGGCCAAAACGAGAACGAGCGGTCCAATCAGGAGGTGGAAGCGATCCTTCAGCATCTGACGCTTTTCAGGGAAGGTCATCTGCGGACCGTGGGGGAGCGCTTTGGCATAATGCGATGTTTTCACGGGGTCCGACGCCCGCAAGGGTTGATGAGGCGTTGGAGAGGAAGTCGGAAGCCGGCTCTTGATCTAGTGCGTGGGCTTGCGAAGCAGCTTTCGCTCGACCAGCCACCAGGTAGCGTTCGCCAAAGACGCCCCGATGGCGCCGGAAAGCGCCAACGTCAGCATGTGCGGCAAAGGCGGGGGCGCTGCCTCGGTCAAGAGCAACAGCGCGAAGATGTAGACGAATGTCAGCGCAAAAAGGACGAGGAACTTCATCTCCAGATTGTAGATGCGCGGCCTCGGTCGATGCAATCGACGAGTTGACCGGCCTGCGATACGAAGGCCCTATGCGTCTGCCCCTGATCCCGCACCCGACATCCAACTCTGCGGGACTGACGCTGGAGGTCGAGGCGCGGCGAGCCGGGCGGGTGCTGAGCCTGGAGTATGTGCTGGCCGGACCAGTGGAGGGGGTGTGGCGGCCGGAGGCGACGGCGCGGGTGCGGACGGACGGGCTGTGGCGGGCGACCTGTTTCGAGGCCTTCGTGCGGACGGCGGGCGGCTATGTCGAATACAATCTGTCGCCGTCGGGGGCGTGGGCGGCCTATCGGTTCGACGGCTATCGCGAGGGGATGCGGGAGCTGGAGATGCCTGCGCCCTTCATCGTGACGCGGTCGGCGCCCGGACAATTCGTGCTGACGGCAGACGTGACCTTGCCGGAAGATGCGGCCGGGGCGGCGGGGTTGGCGGCGGTGATCCGGGGCGTGGACGGGGCGATCGGCTATTGGGCGATGGTGCATCCTTCGGATAAGCCGGACTTTCATCATCCCGACTCGTTCGCGCTGGACCTGACATGAACTTCGGCCTCGACCGCCTTTTGTCCGACGACGCCCTGAGGGCGCAGCTGAAGGGGCGGCGCGTGGCCTTGCTGGCGCATCCGGCGTCGGTGACAAAGGATCTGACCCATGCGGTGGACGCGCTGGCCGCCTGTCCCGAAATCAGGCTGACCGCCGCCTTTGGCCCGCAGCACGGGATGAAAGGCGATCTGCAGGACAATATGATGGAGAGCCCGGATTATCGCGATCCGGTGCACGGCTTCCCCGTCTTCAGCCTGTACGGCGAGGTGCGGCGCCCGCGTGACGAATGGATGGCCGAGTTCGACGTGCTGCTGGTCGATCTGCAGGACCTGGGCTGCCGCATCTACACCTATGTGACGACGCTTCTGTACGTGCTGGAGGCGGCGGCAAAACACGGCAAGTCGGTCTGGGTGCTGGACCGGCCCAATCCGGCGGGGCGCCCGGTCGAGGGGATGACGCTGAAGCCCGGCTGGGAAAGCTTCGTCGGGGCCGGGCCGATGCCAATGCGGCACGGCATGACGATGGGCGAACTGGGCCTGTGGTTCATCGACCAGTTCAAGCTGGATGTGGATTACCGGGTGGTGGAGATGCAGGGCTGGGCGCCCGAGGCGGCGCCCGGCTTCGGCTGGCCGCTGCTGGACCGGTCGTGGGTCAACCCCAGCCCGAATGCGCCGAACCTGTCGATGGCGCGCGCCTATGCGGGCACGGTGATGTTGGAAGGGGCGACCCTATCGGAAGGGCGAGGAACCACCCGACCGCTGGAGCTGTTCGGGGCGCCGGACATCGATGCCCGGGCGGTGATCGTGGAAATGCAGGCCTTGGCCCCGGAATGGCTTGGCGGCTGCATCTTGCGCGACATGTGGTTCGAGCCGACCTTCCACAAGCACGTCGGAAAGCTGTGCAGCGGGGTGCAGATTCATGTCGATCACCCCGGCTACGATCACGCCGCTTTCAAGCCGTGGCGGGTGCAGGCCCTGGGGTTCAAGGCGATCCGACGGCTGTATCCCGACTACGACCTGTGGCGGGATTTCCCGTATGAGTATGCGTTCGGGAAGCTGCCCATCGACGTGATCAACGGCGGACCGGGGCTGCGGGAATGGGTGGACGACGCGGCGGCGAGGCCAGGCGATCTGGATGCGGCGACGCAGCCTGACGAAGCGGCGTGGGAAGAGGTGCGAAGGCCGTTCCTGCTCTACTGACCTTCGCCTAAAGTTCGCCATCAAGGCGCGATCATCTCTCGGTCTGATTGCGGAGGGGTGCTTTGATTGGATTGATTTTTGCTGTTGCGCTGCTGACGTCTCAGGCGCCGTTCGAACCGAGCGCCGAAGTCAGAGCCTTGGTTGCGCCGGTGGCCGAGGCGATCGCAGCCGAAAAGGCGCGTCAGGCCGCCCTACCGCCGACGACCTCTGACCGCGAGCGGCTCGAACGCATGGGCGCGCTGGACCAGGTCGGCAGGCGCGCGGTTATGGTGCTGGATTTCAGCTTCCTGCCAGCCGACGAGCGACAATCCGCTGAGACCTTGGCGTGGGCGGACATCAATGCGGTGGACGAGGTCTTGCTGGACGAGCTTTTGACCATGGTTCCGGCGGAAGGATGGTTCAAAAAGTCAGTCTATGGCGAGCGTGCAGCCGGCGCCGCCTTCCTGATCATTCAGCATTCCGATCTGGAAAACTGGCGACGGTTCGTTCCTGTGCTGGAGCCGCTGGTTGCGCAGGGCGAGGTCGATGGTCAGCGCTACGGCCTGATGTACGACCGGCTGGCGATCAACGAAGGCCGCCCGCAGCGTTACGGCACGCAGATGACCTGCAAGGAGGGGCGCTGGGTGGTCGACACGCTGGAGGATCCTGAGCGCGTCGAGCAATGGCGCCGTGAGATGAAGTTTCCATGGACGCTGGCGGAATATGAGGCGCGCTTCAGGGACTATCCGCCTTGCACCCAACAATAGGAGGCATAACCAAAATCTATTGCGCATCTGCAAATAAGTGATTGGGCTTATTTGGTGCGGTGCGGTAGGGAGGGGGCCTCCCAACCACCTTGCATTGGATTTGCGCATGGCCCTCATCAACACGACCATCAAACCCTTTACGGCCGAAGCCTATAAGGGCGGCAAATTCCTGACGGTCACGGACGCCGACGTCGCGGGCAAGTGGGCGATCTTCTTCTTCTATCCGGCCGACTTCACCTTCGTGTGCCCGACCGAACTGGAAGACCTGGCCGACCACTACGCCGAGTTCCAGAAGCTGGGCGTCGAGATCTATTCGGTGTCGACCGACACCCACTTCTCGCACAAGGCCTGGCACGACTCGTCGCCGGCGATCGGCAAGATCGAATACACGATGCTGGGCGATCCGTCGGGCTTGGTGACCAACAACTTCGACGCCATGCGTCCGGGCGTGGGCCTGGCCGACCGCGCGACCTTCCTGGTCGATCCGGACGGCGTGATCCAGTTCACCGAGACGACGTCGGAAGGCATCGGCCGCAACGCCGCCGAACTGCTGCGCAAGGTCAAGGCCGCCCAGTATGTGCGTTCGCACCCGGGTGAAGTCTGCCCGGCCAAGTGGGAAGAAGGCGAAGCCACCCTGGCCCCGTCGCTCGACCTCGTCGGCAAGATCTAAGACTGACCACGCCTATCGGGTCCGGCCTTCGGGTCGGACCCACCCGGCCGCCTCCCAAATGCGGGAGGCGCACCTTGTCGCGCAGGCCTCGCCGGGATCGGCTCGAAGGCGGCGCGTCACCCTGAAATTCGAGGAGCATCCGATGCTAGACGCCAATCTGAAATCCCAGCTCGAAGCCTACCTCAAGAACATCGT
This sequence comes from Brevundimonas fontaquae, assembly GCF_017086445.1. Classification (NCBI taxonomy): domain Bacteria; kingdom Pseudomonadati; phylum Pseudomonadota; class Alphaproteobacteria; order Caulobacterales; family Caulobacteraceae; genus Brevundimonas; species Brevundimonas fontaquae. The sequence goes on from NZ_CP070968.1 coordinate 1,942,136, forward strand.
CCATCCCGTCGAACTGGTCGCCTCGCTGGGCGCGGGGCCCAAGTCGATCGAGTTGAAGACCCTGCTGGAGGAGATCGTCTCGGTCTCGCACGGCAAGGTCGAGATGGGCCGCGACTATGACGACGAGCGCCAGCCCAGCTTCCTGATCCGTCGCAAGGGCACGGACATCGGCGTGCGGTTTGCGGGCATTCCGCTGGGCCACGAGTTCACCTCGCTGGTGCTGGCGCTGCTGCACGTTGGCGGCCATCCGTCCAAGGCGGCGCAGGAGGTGATCCAGCAGGTCAGGGGCCTGGACGGCGACTATGTGTTCGAGACCTATTTCTCGCTGTCGTGTCAGAATTGCCCGGACGTGGTGCAGGCGCTGAACCTGATGAGCGTGATCAATCCGCGCATCAAACACGTCGCCATCGAGGGCGGCCTGTTCAAGGACGAGGTCGAGGAACGCAAGATCATGGCCGTGCCGACGGTCTTCCTGAACGGCGAACTGTTCGGTCAGGGCCGGATGGAGCTGGAGCAGATCGTCGCCAAGCTGGATTCCGGCGCCGAAGCCCGCGCGGCCGAGCGGCTGAAGTCCAAGGATCCGTTCGAGGTTCTGGTGGTCGGCGGCGGGCCGGCCGGGGCGGCGGCCGCCATCTATACGGCGCGCAAGGGCATTCGCACGGGCGTCGTCGCCGAGCGCTTCGGCGGACAGGTGCTGGACACGATGGCGATCGAGAACTTCGTCTCGGTCCCCTACACCGAAGGACCCAAGCTGGCGGCCCATCTGGAGCAGCACGTCCGCGAGTATGAAGTGGACCTGATGAATCTGCAGAAGGCGGCCAAGCTGATCCCGGCCAAGGTTCCGGGCGGCCTGCACGAGGTGGTGCTGGAGAACGGCGCATCGCTGAAATCGCGCACAGTCATCCTGTCGACCGGCGCCCGCTGGCGCCAGATGAACGTGCCGGGCGAGGACCAGTACAAGAACAAGGGCGTGGCCTATTGCCCGCACTGCGACGGGCCGCTGTTCAAGGGCAAGCGGGTGGCGGTGATCGGCGGCGGCAACTCGGGCGTCGAGGCGGCGATCGACCTGGCGGGCATCGTGGCGCATGTGACCCTGATCGAGTACGATAGCGAGTTGCGGGCCGATGCGGTGCTGCAGCGCAAGCTGGTGACCCTGCCGAACGTGCGGATCGTGACCTCGGCCCTGACGACCCAGGTGCACGGCGACGGCGAGAAGGTGACGGGCCTGTCCTACAAGGACCGCAACTCCGACGCCCATCACGACGTCGATCTGGAAGGCATCTTCGTGCAGATCGGTCTGGTCCCGAACACCGAATGGCTGCACGGCGCGGTGGGCCTTACCCCGCGCGGTGAGATCGAGGTGGATCACCGCGGCGAGACCTCGCAGCCGGGCATCTTTGCGGCGGGCGACGCGACGACCGTGCCCTACAAGCAGATCGTCATCGCCATGGGCGAGGGGTCCAAGGCGGGGCTGTCGGCATTCGACTACATGATCCGTACCGAACCGGCGAAAGAGGCGGTGGCCGAACCGGCGTGATCTAATCGGGCCGTGCGATCCGCTTTCGCACGGCCTTCACGATCTCGATCAGAATCGCCCAGATCAGGGTGACGAGGAAGTAGATCCAGCGGGCGGCGAGATACAGGCCCATCGGCGCCGCCCACAGCACAGCCCAGACATTGTAGGGCAGGGATGAGTGAGTAAGCTTGCCCACGACCAGCGCGAGCGCCCACATCGGTAACGACAGCAGCAGATAGTTGACCAAGGTGATCCTGGGCCGCAACCACGCCCAGACTGTCGGGGGGGGGGGCGCTTCCGCCGGCTTGGCCTTGCTTTTTCGTCGCGTCATCTCGCCTAGAAGCGCCGTGCGAGACCGACGCCGAACTCCACGTCCGGGCTGTCGTCGTTCAGGCCGAGGTTGAGGCCGAAGTCCAACTGGGCGTCGGGCAGGGACGGGGGCGACCAGACGGCGGTCAGGTCGAAGGTGGACGGCGTGGTCGGCGCGACGGGATCATCGTCGCGGCTGATCCAGACCTCGGCGCCCAGGTCCCATTGGCCGAAACCGCGTCCGACGCCGGCGACCATCGTATAGGCGCCATGGCGGCCGTCGCCGTCCGCATCCGAGACCCAGTCGATCTCGGGCGACAGGCTCAGGCTCCAGTCGTTGTTCAGCGGGATGGAGACCGGCAGGATGATCCCGCCCTCGAACCCGTCGGCGCGAATATCGCGCGCACCGGTGGGGGCGGTGATGAAGCCGGAAATCGCCACAGACAGGCCCGAGCCGTCAGGGTTCTTCAGCGAGTGCCGCAGGCCGAGACTGAGATCGCCGACGCCGTCAGCCACATCACGATCGCCGGTCGCGCGGTCGAGAATCCGTTCGTGGTTCCAGGTCGTGAGTCCGAGTTGAAGCTCAGTCAGGCCGGTCAGGCCATAGCGCACGAACAGGTCGCCGGCGTCCCAGGTGTCGGTCCGTGTCGTGCCGTCCGTCTGACGCGCGCCGTCGAACAGGCCGAGTTCGACCTGCCAGCGGCCTCTGTCGAGGATGCAGGTCGGGGTGCCCTTGCCGGGGCGATCGGCGCAGAAATCGCGCTCTGATGCGGGAGTCGACTGAGCCGCAACGGCCGTGGGCAAGGCCAGAGAGGCGATCAGGGCGATCAGAAGGGGCGGACGCATGGCGGATCTCGCAGCGATGTCTCGCCCGATCATGCCGCCCGCGCCTTAATCAGCCGTGATGCCAAGCCGGATACTAGGCCGGCTTTTCTTCCAGACGCTTGTCCAGATAGGCGCCGACGCGGGTTTCGACCGCGCTCATGTGGTCCTGCCAGAAGTGACTGGCGCCCTCTTCCAGTTCGTAGTCGATGATGATGCCCTTTTGGGTGCGCAGCTTGTTGACCACACGCTCGACCTCGACCGGCGGGACGATGGTGTCGGCCGTGCCGTGCAGGAACAGGCCGGACGCCGGGCAGGGCGCCAGGAAGCTGAAGTCATACATGTTCGACGGCGGCGAGACCGAGATGAAGCCGTCCGTTTCGGGGCGACGCATCAGAAGCTGCATGCCGATGTAGGCGCCGAACTGATAGCCGGCGACCCAGGTCTGGCTGGCGCCAGGGTTGTTGGCCTGGAGCCAATCGAGGGCGGTGGCCGCGTCGGCCAGCTCGCCGATGCCCGAATCGAACTCGCCCTGCGACTTGCCGACGCCGCGCGAGTTGTAGCGCAGGGTGGCGAAGCCGCGCTGCTGGAACAGCTGGTGCAGGGTGACCGCGACCGGGTTGTTCATATGTCCGCCCGCCTTGGGGTGCGGATGCAGGATCAGCGCGATCGGGGCGTTCGGGCGCTTGCCCGGGGAATAGCGGCCTTCGATGCGACCGGAGGCGCCGGGCAGGATGACTTCAGGCATAGGGGCTCTGGAATCCGTTCAACTGTCATTTCGCGAGTGCGTAATACTTGACCGCGGAGGTGGGACTTTCTAAGTCCCTCCGCAAGCGCGCCGCCTTTGCGAAGGCGCGGGTTCTAGCACAGGAGCCCCGAAAAGCGCGCAATTTTTGAAGGTGCGAAATGCGTCTGTCGACCAAAGGACGATACGCCGTGATGGCGATGGCCGATCTGGCGAAGAACGGACGCGGCGAGAGCGGTGAAATCCGGGCGGTTTCACTGGCCGAGATCGCCGCGCGCCAGGAGATTTCGCTGAGCTATCTGGAGCAACTGTTCGCCCGACTGAGGAAGAGCGAGCTGGTCAAGAGCGTGCGCGGACCGGGCGGCGGATACCGGCTGGCCAAGGCGGCGCACGAGACGGTGGTCGCCGAGATCGTGCTGGCGGTGGATGAGCCGATCCGGGCGACGCGGTGCGTGGCGCATGGCTCGCCCAAGGGCTGCATGCTGGCCGGCGAACGCTGCATTACCCACAATCTCTGGGAAGACCTGGGCGACGAAATTCATCGCTATCTGGCGGGCGTTTCGCTGGAGGATGTGGTGATGAACCGCACGGGACAGCGTCGGCGCAATGTCGAGCCTTCTGCCGTCGGGGTCGCGGCATGACCGGCGTCTATCTGGACTATAACGCCTCGGGCCTGGTGCGGCCGGAGGTGCTGGAGATCATGGCCAGGGCCCTGGCCGACAACGGCAATCCGTCGGCGGTCCATGCGGCTGGCCGGCGGGCGCGGGCACGGGTCGAGACCGCGCGGGCGCAGGTCGCGGACCTGGTCGGGGCCGATCCGACGGCGGTGGTGTTCAATTCGGGCGGCACCGAAGCCAATGCCCAGGGCATCGCCAGCGCCCTGGCGGCCGGGTGCGAACGGTTGATCGTGTCGGCGACCGAGCATCCTTGCGTGGCCGAAGCGGCCGCGAATGCGGGCGTAGCCGTAGAGGTGCTGCCGGTCGATGCGAACGGGGTGGTCGATCTGGACTGGCTGGCGCAGGCGCTGAGCCGTCCGGGCCGGGCCGTGGTCGCCATCCATCATGCGAACAATGAAAGCGGCGTCATCCAGCTGATCGCCGAGGCGGCGGCCCTGGTGCGGGCGGCGGGCGGCTGGCTGCATGTCGACGCCATCCAGTCGGCGGGCAAGATCGCGGTCGATATGCGCGCGCTGGACGCGGACACCCTGACTTTGTCTGCGCACAAGCTGGGCGGGGCGCAGGGCGTGGGCGCCCTGATCTTCAAGGAAGGCTTGTCGGGCGTGCGGATCCTGCACGGCGCGGGGCAGGAGCGGGGCCTGCGCGCCGGAACCGAAAACGTGCCGGGCATCGCCGGGTTCGGCGTCGCGGCCGATTGCGCCGCGCGGGACCTGGAGACGATGGCCTCGCACGTCGCCTGGCGCGATGCGGCCGAGGCGAAGGTCAAGGCCGCGGGCGCGACCATCATCGGCGGCGGCGTGGCGCGGCTGCCCAACACCCTGTTCATGGCCGTCGAGGGCTGGGACAGTCCGCAGCAGCTGATCACCCTGGACCTGACGGGCGTCATGGTGTCCGCCGGCTCGGCCTGCTCGTCGGGCAAGGTGAAGCCGTCCAAGACCATCAGCGCCATGGGCCTGAATGCGCTGGCGACCGGAGGCGTGCGCGTCTCTGGCGGCTGGGGCACGGTCGAGAGCGACTGGGCAAGGTTCGCCGACGCCTGGGTCGCCGCCTACAACAAGCACAAGACGCGCGCCGCCGAGCGCGTGAGAGAGGTCGCCTGATGGCCGCCGTCAAGGAAACCATCGACGCCGTCGCCGCGCTGGAGAAGTACGAGCACGGCTTCACGTCCGACATCGAGACGGAATATGCGCCCAAGGGATTGAGCGCCGAGATCGTGCGATTCATTTCCGAAAAGAAGGGCGAACCGGAATGGATGCTGGAATGGCGTCTGGCCGCCTATGAGCGCTGGCTGGCGATGGAGGAGCCGACCTGGGCGGCGGTTCGTTACGAGCCCGTCGATTATCAGGACCTGTTCTACTATGCGGCGCCCAAGGCGAAGGAGGGGCCCAAGTCGCTGGACGAGGTCGATCCCGAGATCCTGGAAATCTACAAGAAGCTGGGCATCCCGCTGAAGGAGCAGGAGGTGCTGGCCGGGGTGCAGGGCGCGCCCAAGGTCGCCGTGGACGCCGTGTTCGACAGCGTGTCGGTGGTGACGACCTTCAAGGAGGAGTTGGCCAAGGTCGGCGTGATTTTCATGCCGATTTCAGAGGCCTTGCGCGAATATCCTGATCTGGTGCGGCAATATCTGGGGTCGGTGGTGCCGGTCTCGGACAACTATTTCGCGGCGTTGAACAGCGCGGTCTTTTCGGACGGCTCGTTTGTCTACATCCCGCCGGGCGTCAAATGCCCGATGGAGCTGTCGACCTATTTCCGCATCAATGCGTCACAGACGGGCCAGTTCGAGCGGACCCTGATCATCGCCGACAAGGGGGCTTACGTCTCCTACCTTGAGGGCTGCACCGCGCCGATGCGCGACGAGAACCAACTGCATGCGGCTGTGGTCGAGATCGTGGCGCTGGACGACGCCGAGGTGAAATATTCGACGGTCCAGAACTGGTATCCGGGCGACGCCGAGGGCAAGGGCGGCATCTACAACTTCGTGACCAAGCGCGCCGACTGCCGGGGCGATCGGTCCAAGGTGTCGTGGACCCAGGTCGAGACCGGCTCGGCTGTGACCTGGAAATATCCGTCCTGCATCCTGAAGGGTGAGGAGTCGTCCGGCGAGTTCTATTCCATCGCCATCACCAACGGACATCAGCAGGCCGACACCGGCACCAAGATGATCCACCTGGGCAAGAATTCGAAGTCGCGGATTATCGCCAAGGCGGTGTCGGCGGGCAAGTCGGACTCGACCTATCGAGGCCTGGTCTCGGTGCATCCGAAGGCGACGGGCGTGCGCAACTTCACCCAGTGCGACAGCCTGCTGATCGGTAAGGAGTGCGGCTCGCACACCATCCCCTATATCGAGGCCCGCAACGGCTCGGCCCAGCTGGAGCACGAGGCGACGACGACGCGCCTGTCGGACGATCAGCTATTCTACGCCCAGCAGCGCGGGCTGTCGCAGGAAGAGGCGGTGGCCCTGCTGGTCAACGGCTTCGTCCGCGACGTGATGCAGAAACTGCCGATGGAGTTCGCCGTCGAGGCGCAGAAGCTGGTGGCGATCTCGTTGGAAGGGAGTGTGGGGTGAAGACTAAACCCGTAGCCGCTCGCTTTTGGAAGATTTTTACGGCTGAGTTAAATAGGCCTGCATACTACACAAGCGACTTGGTTCGTTATGTCAAAGGTTATGGTTTCGACGTGACAGCACAGAACCATAAAACGACTTTGTCGATAGCCTACGATTCACGCGAGCTGACATTTCAGGATTTGAAACGATGCCTGAGTTCGCTCATGCGTCATCCTAACTCAAGTGTTCTTCTCGCGAGTAGCCAAACGGGCGGACGTTGGATCGCCCGAGTTCGAAGCAATCGCTCCAAGCAATTCATCCCATTTTAGGCGTTCAATGCTCTCTGTTTCCAACCTCCACGTTTCAGTCGGCGAAAAGCCGATCCTCAAGGGGCTGACGCTCGACGTTTCCGCCGGCGAAGTGCACGCCATCATGGGGCCGAACGGAGCCGGGAAATCGACGCTCGGCTACGCCCTGTCGGGACGGCCGGGCTATGAGGCGACGGAAGGGTCTGTCGAATGGGCGGGCGAGGATTTGCTGGCGCTGGACCCGGCCGAGCGGGCGGCCAAGGGTGTCTTCCTGTCGTTCCAGTATCCGATCGAGATTCCCGGCGTGCCGGCCCTGACCTTCGTGCGGACGGCGCTGAACGCGCAAAAGCGCGCACGGGGCGAGGAGGAGGTGGCGGCGCCGGCCTTTCTGAAGCTGGTCCGTGAAGCGTCCAAGGCGCTGAAGATGGACTTCGACATGCTCAAGCGGCCGCTGAACGTCGGCTTCTCCGGCGGTGAGAAGAAGCGGATGGAAATCCTGCAGATGGCGCTGCTGGAGCCGTCGCTGCTGATCCTTGACGAGACGGATTCCGGCCTAGACATCGACGCCCTGCGCATCGTGTCGGAGGGCGTGAACGCGCTGCGTTCGCCCGACCGCGCCATGTTGGTCATCACCCACTATCAGCGCCTGCTCGACTACATCAAACCGGACCGGGTGCATGTGCTGGCCGGCGGTCGGATCGTGGCGTCGGGCGGGCCGGAACTGGCGCTGGAGCTGGAGGCGGAAGGGTACGATAAGTATCTGCCGCAAGCTGCATGAGCGCGGCCTTCGCCATCGACCTGACCGACGCCGACACCTATCCGTCGCGACGCACGGAGGCGTGGAAATACAGCGACCTGAAGCGGTATCTTCGCGCCGCGCCGCAGCCGTCGGGTACGGCCGAGGTCGGGCCGCCGGGACCGTTTTATGATCTGGGCGGTGAGGCGATCGTCTTCGCGAACGGGCGCGCCGTGGGCGTGACCGACTTCATCGCCTCGGGCGAGCGGACCCTGCGACTGCGCTATGTGTCGGACGCCGTCGGCACGGGTCACACGGCCAGCGCGCGGGTGTCGGCGCGCGCCGGCGCCAAGCTGCTGCTTCTGGAGACGCACGAGGGCGCGGGCTCGGCCTATGTCGCGCACAATACGCTGGAACTGGACGTGGCGGCCGGCGCCGAGGTGACGCGCGTCGTCCTGGTCGAGGAGCCGGAAGACGCCATCTCCATCGCCGAGGCCCATGTGAAGGTCGAGGCGGGCGGCATCTATCGCCAGACCATCGTCACGACCGGCGCCAAGCTGCAGCGGATCGAGACGCGCATCACTCACTATGCCCAGGGCGCGCAGGTTCAGGCCGACGGTCTGTATCTGCTGAACGGATCGCGTCATGCAGACCTAACCAGCGTGGTGCGTCATGTGGAACACGACGGCGCGACCTCGCAACTGATCAAGGGCGTGGCTCGCGATACGGCGCGCGGCGTCTTCCAGGGCAAGATCGTGGTCGAGCGCGGGGCGGACGGCACCGATGCGCGCATGGGCCACCACGCCCTGATCGCCAGCGAGCGGGCCGAGATCGACGCCAAGCCGGAACTGATCATCTATGCCGACGACGTGCAGTGCGCGCATGGCAACACCGTGGGGACGCTGGACGAGAGCGCCCTGTTCTACATGCAGCAGCGCGGCATCCCGGCCGAGGAGGCCCGCGCCCTGCTGACCCAGGCCTTCCTGATCGAGGTCATCGACCGGATCGAGCACGAGGGCGCGAGAGAGGTGGCGCGGGAATGGCTGACGGCGCGGTTGTGAACACCTTCGATCCCTATGCCGTGCGGGCGCAGTTCCCGATCCTGTCGCGACAGGTGAACGGCAGGCCGCTGGTCTATCTTGACAACGCGGCCTCGGCGCAGAAGCCGCGCGCGGTGATCGACGCCCTGTTGGCGACGATGGAGGGCGGCTACGCCAACGTCCACCGGGGCCTGCACACTCTGTCGAACGAGGCGACCGAAGCCTTCGAAAAGGCGCGCGAGATCGTCGCCCGCTTCCTGAACGCCGAGAGCGCCGAACAGGTGGTCTGGACGAAGGGCGGAACCGAGGCGATCAATCTGGTGGCCAATGGCCTGGGGCTGTCGATCCAGCCGGGCGACGAAATCGTCGTCTCGGAGATGGAGCATCACTCCAACATCGTGCCGTGGCATCTGCTGCGCGAACGGCGCGGGGCGGTGATCAAGTGGATTCCGGTCAAGGACGACGGGTCGCTGGACATGGCGGCCTATGCCGGCCTGCTGGGGCCGAAGACGCGGATGGTCGCCGTCACCCATATGTCGAACGTGCTGGGGACCATCAATCCGGTCGCCGAAATCAGCCGCCTGGCCCATGCGGCGGGGGCTCAGGTGCTGATCGACGGGTGCCAGGGGGCGGTCCATGCGACGCCGGACGTGCAAGCCATCGGCTGCGACTTCTATGTGCTGACCGGGCACAAGCTGTTCGCGCCCACCGGCATCGGCGCCCTGTACGGCAAGGCCGAGGCGCTGGAGGCGCTGCCGCCCTATCAGGGCGGGGGCGAGATGATCGAGACGGTCGAGCAGGACCGCGTGACCTATGCCCGGCCGCCGCATCGGTTCGAGGCGGGGACGCCCCCGATCCTGGAGGCCATTGGCCTGGGCGTGGCCCTGGAATGGCTGGCGCAATACGACCGGGCGGCCGTGCAGGCGCATGAGCATGCCCTTTATCAGCACGCCGTCGATCGACTTCAGGGTGAGACCTGGCTGCGGATTCTGGGGCAGGCCGAAGGCAAGGGCGCGATCCTGACCTTTGCCGTCGAGGGCGCGCATGCCCATGATGTCGCCCAGATCATGGACCGTTACGGGGTCGCGGTGCGCGCGGGTCTGCATTGCGCCGAGCCGCTGGCGAAAAGAATGGGGGTGACGTCGAGCACCCGCGCCTCCTTCGCCCTATATAACACCGTGGAGGATGCCGACGCCTTCGTGGATGCGCTGATCAAGGCGCGGAACTTCTTCGTGTAAGCCGATGACAGATCAACCGATTCAAGACAGCGACGCCTTCAAGGACGCCTGGGACGAACCCCAGAAAAGCGCCCTGTCGCAGGCCGAGCTGGACACCCTGACCGATCAACTGATCGAGGCGCTGAAGTCGGTCTATGACCCGGAAATCCCGGTCGACATCTATGAGCTGGGCCTGATCTACCGCGTGGACGTCAACGACGATCGCGACGTGGTGGTGGACATGACCCTGACGGCGCCGGGCTGTCCCGTCGCCGGCGAAATGCCGGGCTGGGTCGAGACGGCGGTGGAAAAGGTCGAGGGCGTGCGCAGCGCCAAGGCCAATCTGGTGTTCGATCCGCCGTGGGACGCCTCCAAGATGAGCGACGAGGCCAAGCTGGCCCTGAACATGTTCTGATGGATATGTTCTGATGAGCGAGCTTCAAGCCACATCCCGTCCGCGCCGCCCGCGCCCAAAGGCCGTCACCCTGACGGACGCGGCCGCCGAGCGAGTGCGTGAGATCCTGGACAATGCCGAGAATGATCACATCGGCCTGAGGATCGGCGTCAAGAACGGTGGGTGCGCCGGGCAGGAGTACACCTTCGCCTACGCCGACGAGATCGGGCCGATGGACGAGGTGGTCGAGGACAAGGGCGTCACCATCCTGATCGAGCCTCGGGCCGTGCTGTTCCTGATCGGCACCGAGATCGACTATGAGACGACGCGGCTGGCGTCCAAGTTCGTGTTCAACAATCCGAACCAGACCGACGCCTGCGGTTGCGGCGAGAGCGTGACCATCGTGCCGGTCGCCGCCGACTGAGATGGCTTACGACGCGGACTTCGGCGAATGGGTCCGCGAGCATTTTCATGCGCTCGGCCGCCTGGAGATCAAGCGCATGTTCGGCGGGGCCGGGGTCTATGCCGCCGGTGTCATGTTCGCCCTGCTGGACGACGGCATGGTCTGGTTGAAGGGCGACGAGGCGCTGGGCGAGGCCTTCGTCGAGGCCGGCTCGCGTCAGTTCACCTATCCGACCAAGGACGGCCGCATGATGAGCATGGGTTACTGGACCTTGCCCGAAGCGGCCTTGGACGATCCCGACGAAGCCGTCGCCTGGGCCCGGCGGTCGCTGGATGTGGCGGTGAAGAAGGCGTCGGGGAAGAAGCGCTAGCCCGCATCAGGTCGAACCACCCGAACCGAGTGCCCCGGGTGCGCCTCGGCCTCCGCTCTGGCGCATCGGACGGCGCTTTTGGCGTCGGTGAAAACGCCTTCGAACAGGCCGTCGCTTGAGGTGATGCGCCAGCGATCGCCGACAGGCTGAATCGTCAGGATTTCGACGGAGGGTGGCGAGGCCAGGGGCGTAATCATTGGGTGCGGCGGTGTTGGTCGCGGTTCAGGCGGTCGGCCTCGGCCTGAAGTCGGGCGGCGAGACGTTCAGCCGAGATGCGATTGGGCAGGGGCGGGTGCAGGCGTTGTTGACCGCCACGGCCCAACCGCTGGCGCGAGGCACGACCCTGTATTGTCTGGGAGGGCGGCGCGTGTCACGCCGCCCTCGATATGGCCCTGCATCATCGCGCGCTGCCCTTGCGGATCGGGGCGCCGAACAGGGCGCCGATGAAGGTCATCGCCATTTGAAGGCTTGTCGGCGCCGGGGCGGGACGTTTCAGGGTCTCGGCCAGCAGGTGGGAACGGCTCATTGTCATCTCCTTGGAGCCGCAGAAGACGCCCGATCCCCGTAAAGCGGCCATGTCGAAAGCATCGCCGGGCGTAATGCGGACCTAAAGCGGAGTGATCAGGGGCCTTATCGCCACGCAGATGTGGGCCGTTCCGCGGTCACGCTTGAACCGCGGGTCTTTCAAACCACATACTCATCCGAACGCCGTCGGAATCGACGGGCCGTCATGCGCCGGTCGGGCCTCTTGCCCGGCGGACCCTGGCGGCGGGCCGGAGATGATCAATGGCCCAGGAGTACGCATCATGACTGAACCAAAAATCCTGCCCGTCCTGCCGCTGAGAGACATCGTCGTCTTCCCGCACATGGTCGTGCCGCTCTTCGTCGGACGCGAAAAGTCGGTGAAGGCGCTGGACGAGATCATGAAGGGCGAAAAGCAGATCCTGCTGGCGACCCAGAAGAACAGCGTCGACGACGATCCGTCGCCGGACGCCATCTATCCCACCGGCGTGCTGGCTTCGGTGCTGCAGCTGCTGAAACTGCCCGACGGCACGGTCAAGGTGCTGGTTGAGGGCAAGGGCCGCGCGCGCCTGACCCGCTTCACCGACCGTGAGGAGTATTTCGAGGCCGAGGCCGTCGAGATCGAAGACGAAGCCGGCGACGCCTCGCAGGCCGAGGCCATGCTGCGCGCCGTGGTCGAGCAGTTCGAAAACTATGTGAAGCTGAACAAGAAGGTTCCGCCCGAGGCCCTCAGCTCCATCCCCCAGATCACCGACGCCTCCAAGCTGGCGGACTCGGTCGCGGCCCACCTGTCGGTGAAGATCGCCGACAAGCAGGGTCTGCTGGAAACCTTCGACGTGCCCAAGCGGCTGGAGAAGGTCTATGGGCTGATGGAGGGCGAGATCTCGGTCCTTCAGGTCGAGAAGAAGATCCGCTCGCGCGTGAAGCGCCAGATGGAGAAGACCCAGCGCGAATATTATCTGAACGAGCAGATGAAGGCGATCCAGCGCGAGCTGGGCGAGACCGACGATGCGCGCGACGAGATCATGGATCTGGAGAAGCGCATCCGTAAGACGCGCCTGTCCAAGGAAGCGCGGACCAAGGCCGAGGCCGAGGTCAAGAAGCTGCGCAACATGAGCCCGATGTCGGCGGAATCGACCGTCGTGCGCAACTATCTCGACTGGCTGCTGTCCGTGCCGTGGGGCAAGGCCAAGCAGAAGCCGATCGACCTGGCCAAGGCCGAGGACATACTGGAAGAGGATCACTTCGGCCTGGAGAAGGTCAAGGAACGGATCATCGAGTATCTGGCGGTCCAGGCCCGCACCGGCAGCCTGAAGGGTCCGATCCTGTGCCTCGTCGGCCCTCCCGGCGTCGGCAAGACCTCGCTGGCCAAGTCCATCGCCAAGGCGACGGGGCGTGAATACGTCCGCATGTCGCTGGGCGGCGTGCGCGACGAAAGCGAGATCCGCGGCCACCGCCGGACCTATATCGGCTCCATGCCCGGCAAGATCATCCAGTCGATGAAGAAGGCCAAGACCACCAACGCCTTCGTCCTGCTGGACGAGATCGACAAGCTGGGATCGGACTGGCGCGGCGATCCGTCTTCGGCCCTGCTGGAGGTGTTGGACCCGGCCCAGAACTCGACCTTCGGCGACCACTATCTGGAGGTGGACTACGACCTGTCGCAGGTGATGTTCGTGACGACCGCGAACAGCCTGAACATGCCGCAGCCGTTGATGGACCGGATGGAGATCATCCGGGTGTCAGGCTACACCGAGGACGAGAAGGTCGAGATCGCCAAGCGCCACGTCCTGCCCAAGCAGTTGGCGGATCACGGTCTGAAGGATGGCGAACTGATCGTGCCGGAAGACACGATCCGCGACCTGATCCGCTATTATACCCGCGAGGCCGGCGTGCGGTCGCTGGAGCGCGCGCTGGGCGGGCTGGCGCGCAAGGCCGTGCGCGAGATGGCCAAGACGGGCGCCAAGTCGATCACGGTCGATGAGGCCAAGCTGGCCGACTATGCGGGCGTCAAGAAGTTCCGCTACGGCGAGACGGACGAGGAAGATCAGGTCGGCATCGTTACGGGTCTGGCCTGGACCGAGTTCGGCGGTGACATCCTGACCATCGAGGCGATCAAGATGCCGGGTCGCGGGCGCATGACCGTGACGGGCAACCTGAAAGACGTGATGAAGGAGTCGATCTCAGCCGCGGCATCCTATGTCCGCTCGCGGGCCCTGGCCTTCGGCGTCAAGCCGCCGGTGTTCGAGAAGACCGACATCCACGTCCACGTGCCGGATGGCGCCACGCCCAAAGACGGTCCGTCCGCCGGCGTCGCCATGACGGTGGCGATGGTCTCGGTCCTGACCGGCATCCCGATCCGCAAGGATATCGCCATGACCGGCGAGATCACCCTGCGCGGCCGCGTCACCGCCATCGGCGGCCTGAAGGAGAAGCTGCTCGCGGCCCTGCGCTCCGGCGTCAAGACGGTGTTGATCCCGCAGGAGAACGAGAAGGATCTCGCTGACGTGCCGGACAATGTGAAGTCGGCGCTGGAAATCGTGCCCATCTCCACGGCGGACGAGGCGCTAAAGTGGGCCCTGGTCGGCACCCTGACGCCGGTCGAGTGGGATGAGGCGGCGGAACCGCTGCCGGCTCCGATCGCGGGTCCGGAAGGACCGGTGGCGGCCGTCAGCCACTAACGCCGAGTTGAACAGCGAGCGCCGCCGGTGATCACACCGGCGGCGTTTTCGTTTTTGACGCAACCGTCGATCTGTCCTTAAGTGATTCGTTCTGGAGGGGGACGGATGACCAAGGCGGAACTGATCGGCCGCATGGCTGCGGCGGCGAACATCAGCCGTGATCAGGCGAAAGCTGCGCTGGAGGCTTTTACCGACGGCGTAACCGAATCGCTGACGCTGGGTGCGGACGTGAAGCTAATCGGCTTCGGCAGTTTCGTCGCCGTGGACCGCAAGGCCGGCGTCGCGCGCAATCCGCAGACCGGCGCGGCCGTCGCCCGCCCGGCCTCGCGCACTGCGCGCTTTCGCCCGGGCGAAGGTTTGAAAAGCGCCTTGAACGGTTGAGGCGCGACGGGCATAAGCCCGTCTCTGCCCTTGGGGGCGGCTAGCTCAGCTGGTCAGAGCATCTCGTTTACACCGAGAGGGTCGGCGGTTCGAACCCGTCGCCGCCTACCAAACAAAAAGGCCGCCGGATCGCTCCGGCGGCCTTTCGTTTGTCTGGATCAGGCTACGATCAGAAGCGGAAGCTGGCCCGCAGCAGCAGCGAATAGCGAACGTAGTCTTCCAGCAGTTCGGCGTCGCCGGTCAGCGACAGCATGCCCAGTTCGTTACCGAAGTTCAGGCGGAAGCCCAGGATCGGCCCGCCGCCTTCGATGGCGTCCGGCGACAGGATGAAGTCCTGGCCGCCGCTGGCGAAGCGAGCGATGGTTTCGCCGGCGTCGACCGAGATATTCTGGCGATAGCCGACGCGCAGTTCCGGACGAATCCAGCCGTTGCGGCCGAAGCCATAGCCGACGTTCATCGCCGCCACCGCCGAGAAGATGTGGCTGTCGCGCGAATCGATGTCGAGATCGAAGCCGTCGCCGCCGCCCTTCTCGCTGCGCGAGCCCTCCGACAGGCTGAAATATTCGCCGTAGATTTCGGGGCGGATGTTCAGCCGGCCGAAGTTGCGCTCGTACGAAGCCCCGCCGGCGACCGCAGCCGTCCAGCCGTGCCAGTCGGACTTGTTGTTCAGATAGACGCCCGTAGCGACCAGCGAGCGGTCCGCGCTGAAGGAGGCATAGCCGCCGGCCGCACGGGCCCAGGTCGTCCAGTACTGACCCTGAGCGCGCCAGTAGAGGCCCAGCTCCAGCAGGTTGGCCGACAGGACCTCTTCGGCCTCGGCCTCGGGATCCTTGATGTCGGACGAGGTGAAGGCGGCCGAGATGCCGACGGCGCCCAGGCTGGTGCCCTTTTCGACGCCGCCCGCGACGCCGAAGCCTTCGGACCGGAAGCCGTAGGAGTCGGTCTTGTCCTTGTCGGCGTAGAAGTTGATCTCCTGCACCCAGGCGCTGGTTTCACCCGGCGCAGCGGCGGCGTTGCGGCCGGTCAGCGCGCGGGTGACCGCATCGACGCCGGCCGACAGCGACATCAGCGGTCCGCCGGAGTGGTCGGGCAGCATCTGCTCGTAGGCGTCGATGAAGCCGTCGCGCGACGTCTGCGACAGGAACAGATTGCGCAGGGCCTCATTGGAACCCAGCGCGCCATAGACGGCGTCATACGCCGAGGCCTCGACCGGGATCAACCCGGCCTCGGAAGCCGTGCGGCGACGGGCGTCGACATAGACGGTGTTGCCGGCGACGCCACCCTGCACGACGTAGAGATAGGGCGAGTTATCCGACAGCAGGGTCTGGTTGATCTGACCCACATTCAACGTGCCGGCGGTAATGACGTTGAACCGCTCGGGCTGATCGATCAGCGACGAGAAGCGGACGCCCAATGTGGAGCCTGTCGCCAAGGTCGCATTGCCGCTGACGTTGAAGCCGCCGGCGCGGTCGTTGGCGGGGTCAAGATTGACCAGCAACGTCCCTTCAGCGCCGATGTTCAGATTGGAGATCGCCGTGGCGCCCGTCTGGGTGGCGGCCAGGGTGCCCTTGGATACATTGATGTCCAGCAGACCGTCGCTGTTGGCGATGGCGCCGGTCACGACCGCGCCGCCGCTGATGTTCAGCCGGTCGGCGCCGGCGCCGAAATCGATGTCGCCGTTCAGCACGCCGTTCTCGATATTGAGCGTGTCGGCGCCCGAGCCCAGCTTGATCGCGCCGACGATGGCCGGTTCGTTCGCGTCCGGCACGCCATCCTTGTCCGTGTCCGTCGCCGTGCTGCCTGCGGCGGCGGGAATGCCGTACTGACGCAGAGTGACGCCGGTCGTGTTGGCTGACACGTCGATGGCGGTCACCTTGCCAGTCACCGGATTTGTATCGTCGGTGTTAGGGGTGAGCGAGCCGATGATCGAACCGGCGTTGTTCAGCTGGGTCAGGCTGCCGGACTGGTCACGAATAACGGTGGCCGAACCCTGATTGCCGCCGAAAGAGGCGACGAGATTGCCGGTGTTGGTCAGGGAGCCGACGTTGGCGCCCGCACCGATCAGAATGCCGGTCGCGCTCTGGGCCTGCTTGCCCGAGGCGACGGCCTGAATGGCGCCCGTGTTGTTGATCGTCGGAGCAGTCACGCCCGAGCCGATCCAGATGCCGGTTGCATTGGCGTCAACGGCCGTGGACGAGATGCCGCCCTCGTTACGCACGCCGCCGACGACGTTTACGGCCTGGCCGCCCGTCACGCCGAGTTGCACGGCGCGTGACTCCACGCCGGAGTAAAGGCCGGATCCGATGATCGTGCCGCGGTTGATCAGGCCATAGGCCGCATCGCCAGTGCCTACCGCGCCGAGGGTCACCGCCTGTGTCGTCGAACCGATCAGCAGCGCAGGTGCACCGCCCAATGACGTAATGGAGGCGGCTGTCTCGCTGGCGTCTGGGATGCCGTCGCCGTCGCGATCGGTATCGTCGCGGTTCTTGACGCCGTCGCCGTCATCGTCCTCATCGCCGTTCTTGACGCCGTCCTTGTCGTCGTCGCCCTCGATGCCGGCCTCGGAATAAGCAAGGGCCTTATCAAACAAGACGCCGCCGGCGACGTTGGCGCCGACGCGTACGGCGGGGCCGCCCTGCAGCAGATCGTCGGCGTCGAGTTCGTCAAGGAACACAGTCTTCGCATTGTCGAACGTGCCGGTCGTCGGACGCGCGGGCGGCGGGGTGGTGTATCGATACCCCGTCGCCACGACCGTGGAGTGAATCTTGAGCGCACCGCCGACATCGCCCTCGATCGAGACGCCGGACGCATTGGCGCCGAGCGCCGAGATGGAGCCGGCAAGATCGACGTTGCCGGAAATCGGGCCCGTGGTGCGGATGGCGGCGCTGTCGTTGCCGGTGACACGGACCGTGCCCAAGCTCTGAAGCTTGCCGTTCAGCGCGGATTCGACAGCCAGGCCGTAGGAGTTGTTGCCCTCGACCGCGATTGCGCCAGAGCCTTCGACCACAATGTTGCCGGTGAAGGGCGAGGCGCCGGTGACCCGTACGCCGTAGCGGCCGGTCCCGGTGGCGAACGGACCGTCCAGGTCGCCGTCGCCGTCGGTGTCCTTGATGTCGGCCGTTTCCAGGGTGTCATTCACGGTGATGGAGCCACCGACGATCACCGAGCCGGTGTTGCCGCCGTTGACCAGAAGACCCGTCGAGCCGTCGGCCGACTTGTCCATCGTGATGGAGCCGCCGCTGTCCAGATCGACCGTGTTGTTGCTGTTCAGGGTAACCGCCGCGCCCGAGGCGACGGCGACGCTGCCGCCGCTGGCGATGCGGATGTTATCGGCGGCCGTGCCCGTCGCATTGGACGTCTGGATCGGTGTGGTCCGGGCGTTCGAGATGACGATCTCGGCCTGGGATCCTGTGGCGACCATCAAGGGGGCGATCGCCACTGCGGTCGCGAGCAAAATACGCATTCGGTAGAAACCCCTGGTGGTCACGCGTCACGTTACGGGAGACCCCTTAGCAGGGTCCGCGCCAGCGTTCCAAGTTTATCGAATTTGAGGCGAATGCAAGGCCGTGATGGTCCTGAGGCGATCCTGTAAGGCGACCCACGTTCGTTCGCCGATGCCCGATAGGCCGAACGCGGATGGAATCGCGAAGGCGCGCACTTGAGCTTTGCCGCGCCCGGGTTTACGGGCGTCGAACGGTCCAAAGGCCGCGTCCCGTGGACGCATCCATCGAACCCCTTCGGCGTTCGACAGCCCAGACCAGGCGAGAACACTCCATGAGCATGACAGACCTCGACGTTCAGGAAAGCGAACTCCGACTGATTCCGGGGCTGGACGTGGAAGTCGCCGATACGCTGCGGGCCTTGAAGGCGGCGGCGATGGATGAGCGGCCCCGGCTGGTGGACACCACAATGCTTTATGCGCCGCGCTCGGGCGGGGTGAAGCGCTATATCCTATCCAAGAAGGCGTGGATCGAGGCCAATCGGCCGGGGGTCAGTCACTCGCTGATCGTGCCCGGCGCCCG
The DNA here is from genome assembly GCF_017086445.1 of Brevundimonas fontaquae. Taxonomy (NCBI): domain Bacteria; kingdom Pseudomonadati; phylum Pseudomonadota; class Alphaproteobacteria; order Caulobacterales; family Caulobacteraceae; genus Brevundimonas; species Brevundimonas fontaquae. The sequence goes on from NZ_CP070968.1 coordinate 1,960,824, forward strand.
TCACAAGGCGAGGGCCGACGGCATCGTGCAACTGCGGGCGACCAAGCTGCCGTTCGGCGACGGCTATCGCTGGCCCAGTTCAGTCAAACGCTGGAGCGCCTGGGTCGCGGCCATGAAGCCGTCGATCATCGAGGCCGGTGACCCTTATACGCCGGGGCAGGGGGCTTTGGAGGCCGGGCAGCGGGTCGGATGCCCGGTTGTCGGCTTCTGCCACTCCGATCCGGCCGGGCTCGCCGCGTTGCATTTCGGCGAATGGGCCAAGAAGCCGGTGGAGAAGCGCTGGGCGAAGCTGTTTTCACAGTTTGATCGGGTGGTGTCGCCCAGCCGCTTTATCGCGCGGCGCCTGGAGGAGGCCGGTGTGAACAACATCGTCATTCGGCCTCTGGGCGTGGAGATCGACACCTTCCGTCCGGAACGTCGTGACCGGCAGTGGCTGCTGAAACAGCTGGGTTTGGGCGACGACGCGCGTCTGCTGTGCTTCGCCGGTCGTCCGGCCAAGGAAAAGAATGTCGATGTGCTGATCGAGGCGGTCCAGAAGCTGGGCGCGCCCTATCATCTGGTTCTGGTCGGCGCTGGGGCGGGGATGCCCGAGGAAGATCGCGTCATTTCCATGCCCTATGAAAGCGATCCCAAGGCGGTCGCCAAGATTATCGCCAGCTGCGACGCCTTCGTTCACGCCAATGATAAAGAACCGTTCGGGCTGATCGTGCTGGAGGCCATGGCCTGCGGTCGCCCCGTGGTCGGGGTCAATGCGGGCGGCGTCGCCGAAACCGTCGACGAAAGCGTGGGGCAGCTGGCCGCCAGCGCGGATGCCGACGATTACGCCCAGGCGGTCGAGGCCTTGTTCACGCGTGACATCGAAGCGATCGGCCGGGCGGCGCGCGAAAAGGCGGTCAGCCAGTTCGCCTGGAACCGCGTCTTCGAAGACCTCTGCGTGGTCTACGGCGAGCTGACGGGTGAAGCGGCGTTCATGAACCCGGATATTGCATTGCCGCTGCACTGAGCGGCCAAGGCCACGACGCGTTCGAATGGCGCGTTTCCGAAAACGGGAGCGCGCCACTTCTTTTATCGATGTCTTGAAAAGAAGTGGCGCGAGTGACGGGGCTCGAACCCGCGACCTCCGGCGTGACAGGCCGGCACTCTAACCAACTGAGCTACACCCGCGTATCAGGTCGAAACTTTTGAGCTGTTTCGAAAGCTTTTTGGGAAGGCGGTGTGCGCCACTCTTCTATTTCTAGAAAGAGTGGCGCGAGTGACGGGGCTCGAACCCGCGACCTCCGGCGTGACAGGCCGGCACTCTAACCAACTGAGCTACACCCGCGTTTCCCGGCCGAAGCGGCTGTGCGCCCCGGCGAGGGGCGTCGTTTAGGCGGGCTGACACATCGCGTCAAGCGACCTTTTCGGAGAAACGCGCCCCTCAACGCGAAGGGGCTGTGGACGGTGCGACCATCGCCGCCTGGGGCGGGCTGTGCGGGCCCGCTACGCCGCCGTCGGCAGGCTCATGGGCCGCCACAGCGGGAGGTGGCGGTTCATAATGGACGCCGACGTCCGGCCCCAACGGCAAGTCGAAGGCGACCCAGGCCGCGACCATGGCCAGACCGGCGACCAGGAAGGCCCCGGCGTAGGGCAGCATGGTCGCCATCAGGGAGCCAAGGCCGAATCGCGGATCCCATCGCTGGGCGAAGGTCAGGATCAGCGGGAAGTAGCTCATCAACGGCGTGGCGATGTTGGTGACGGAGTCTCCCATGCGATAGGCGGCGGTCGTCATCTCCGGCGAAATGCCCAGCAACATGAACATCGGCACCACGATGGGCGCCAGGGCCGACCACTTGGCCGAGGCCGAGCCGATGAACAGGTCAAAGAAGCACGAGACGAAGACCACGCAGATCAGAAGCAGAGGGGCGGGCAGGGCCAGGGTCTTCAGTCCGGCCGCCGCATTGACCGCCAGGATCGGCCCCAGGCCCGACCAGTTGAACATGGCCACGAAGTGGGCGGCGAAGAAGGCCAGCACGATATAGGGCGCCAACTGGGCGATGCCGTCGCGCATCATCGTGACCATGTCGCGGTGCGACTGGATCGTGCCGGCTCCCGCGCCATAGGCGCCGCCGGTGACGAAGAATGTGATGGCGAAGAAGGCGACCAGGGACTTGTAGAGTGGATTGAACTTCTGCTCCGGGTCCACCTCGGGATCGACGAACGGCGAGCCCGGTATGAAGGTCAGCAGGGCCCAGAGCGCGATCATGCCCAGAAGCGCCAGGCCGGCGAACTTCAGGCCGCGCTTTTCGGCGGCGGTCAGGGGCTGTTTTTCCGAAGCGTTCGGGGCGGCGACGCCCTCTGACGGCTTCCAGACGCCGAGACGCGGCTCGATCACCCGGTCGGTCAGGAACCAGACGATGGGGGTGAAGACGAAGACGACGCCGACGATGAAGAACCAGTTGCCGGCGATGTTCACGGAATAGGACGGATCGATCAGGCGGGCGGCCGGCTCGGTGATGCCCAGGATCAAGGCGTCGCTGGCGCCGGGAAACAGGTTGCCGGCGTATCCGCCCGACACGGCGGCGAAGCCTGCGGCCAGACCCGCCAGCGGATGGCGGCCCGCTGCGGCGAAGATGACCGCCGCCAGCGGGATGACCACGACATAGGAGGCGTCCGACGCGTGATGGGACACCATGCCGGTGATCACGACGACGGGCGTCAGTATGGAACGCGGGGCGTTCAGCAGGGCGCCGCGAATGGCGGTGGCGAACATCCCTGTGCGTTCGGCGACCGAAGCGCCATAGATGATGGTGATGACGATGCCGAGGGGCGGAAAGTCCGCCAGCGTGCGCGGCATGCCGATGATCAACTGTTCCAGATTCTCGGCCGACAACAGGCTCTTGGCGACCAGTTGATCGCCGGTGACCGGATTGACGGCCGACCAGCCCAGGCCGGCGCCGACCATGCTGAGCACGATCAGGCCGCCGATCAGCCACAGGAACAGGAAGACGGGATCTGGCAGTCGATTGCCGATGCGTTCGACAGCGTTCAGGGCGCGGCTGGCTAGGCTCATTCGGATGACTTTCGGTTACGCGATCGGCTCGCCAATAGGCCTTTGCAGCCCGGCGACGCGCAAGCGCCGGCCCTGCGACATATGGCGCGCAAAGTTGCGAGCCGTTCTCAATGAAAAGCCAATGTCCGCAGGGGTTTGAACGGCGACGTTGTTGGGTCTAAGAAGCGCCGAATCCCGCCTCTCCCCGGCGGACGAGGTTCTTCGAATGAACGCATTTCTTCTAGAATATCTGCCCGTGCTGGTGTTCGCCGGCGTCGCGGCCTTCATCGGCATTCTGTTCATCGCGCTGCCGCTGCTGCTGGCGCCGAAGAGCCCCGATAGCGAGAAGCTGTCGGCCTATGAGTGCGGCTTCAACGCCTTCGACGATGCGCGGATGAAGTTCGACATCCGCTTCTATCTGGTGTCGATCCTGTTCATCATCTTCGATCTGGAAGTGGCCTTCCTGTTCCCGTGGGCGGTGTCGATGTTCGATCTGTCGCACGCCGGCATGGTGTTCGCCTTCTGGTCGATGATGGTCTTCCTGGGCGTGCTGACCATCGGCTTCATCTACGAATGGAAGAAGGGAGCCCTGGAATGGGAGTAGTCGCCGCTTCCAAGCCCGCCGGCCTGTTGTCTGCATCCGGCGCGCCGCTGGTTCCGGCCGGCGCCGCCGCGCGCTCGACCGTCGAGGGCTATGATCCCAAGGTCCACGACAAGTTCTTCGAGGCCGTGAACATGGAGCTGGGCGAGCGCGGCTATCTGGTCGCCGCCGCCGACGACGTCATCAACTGGGCGCGCACCGGCTCGCTGATGTGGATGACCTTCGGCCTGGCCTGCTGTGCGGTCGAGATGATCCAGATGTCGATGCCGCGCTTCGACGTCGAACGCTTCGGCATGGCGCCGCGCGCCAGCCCGCGTCAGTCGGACCTGATGATCGTCGCTGGCACCCTGACCAACAAGATGGCTCCGGCCATCCGTAAGGTATACGATCAGATGCCCGACCCGCGCTACGTCGTGTCGATGGGCAGCTGCGCCAACGGCGGCGGCTACTACCACTATAGTTACAGCGTCGTGCGCGGTTGCGACCGCGTCGTGCCGGTGGACGTCTATGTGCCCGGCTGCCCGCCGACGGCGGAGGCGCTGCTTTACGGCCTGCTGCAACTGCAGAAGAAGATCCGTCGCACGGGGACCATCGACCGATGACCTCTCTGGCTGTTCAAGCGCAACACGAATCCGCTCTGACGCCGCTGGGCGCCGAGATGGTCGGCGCCCTGGGCGTCGAGGCCCAGGTGGCCTTCGGCGAGCTGACGCTGGTCGCCCCGCGCGAGCGGATCGTCGAGGTGCTGACGGCGCTGCGCGATCAGTTCGGTTTCCAGCAGCTGCTCGACCTGTGCGGCGTGGACTATCCGGATCGCAAGGAGCGGTTCGAGGTGGTCTATCACCTGCTGTCGATGACGCGGAACGCGCGATTGCGCGTCAAGGTCTCGACCGATGAGACCCAGCCGGTGCCGTCAGTCATCTCGGCCTATCCGGCCGCCAACTGGTTCGAGCGTGAAGCCTACGACATGTACGGCATGCTGTTCTCGGGCCACCCGGACATGCGTCGCCTGCTGACGGACTATGGCTTCGAAGGCCATCCGCTGCGCAAGGACTTCCCGATGACGGGCTATGTCGAGGTCCGCTACGACGAAGAACAGCGCCGCGTGGTCTATGAACCGGTCAAGTTGACCCAAGAGTTCCGCACGTTCGACTTCCTGTCGCCCTGGGAGGGCGCCGAATACCCCGCGCCGGTCCTGCCTGGCGACGAGAAGGCGGGAGGCCAGGCCTAATGGCTGACGGAAACCCCACCCTGCCGCCGCTGGGCGTCGATGTGTTCGAGGACGACCTCGACACCCGCACCGCCCATGCGCGCGAAATGGAAGACCGCAAGTTCACAATCAACTTCGGTCCGCAACACCCGGCCGCGCACGGCGTGCTGCGCCTGGTGCTGGAGCTGGACGGCGAGATCGTCGAGCGCGTTGATCCGCACATCGGCCTGCTGCACCGCGGCACCGAAAAGCTGATGGAGGCGCGCACCTACCTTCAGAACGTGCCGTATCTGGACCGGTTGGACTACGTCTCGCCGATGAACCAGGAGCACGCCTTCTGCCTGGCCATCGAGAAGCTGCTTGGCATCGAGGTTCCGTATCGGGCGCAGCTGATCCGCGTCCTGTATTCGGAAATCGGCCGCATCCTGTCGCACATGCTGAACGTGACGACCCAGGCCATGGACGTCGGCGCCCTGACGCCGCCGCTCTGGGGCTTTGAGGAACGCGAAAAGCTGATGGTGTTCTACGAGCGCGCCTGCGGCGCCCGTCTGCACGCCAACTACTTCCGTCCCGGCGGCGTCCACCAGGACCTGCCGATGGATCTGATCGACGACATCGGCCGCTGGTGCCACGAGTTCCCGCCGGCGCTGAAGGACATCGAAAGCCTGGTCACCGAGAATCGCATCTTCAAGCAACGCAACGTCGACATCGGCGTGGTGTCCAAGCAGCAGGCCCTGGAATGGGGCTTTACCGGCGTGATGCTGCGCGGCTCCAACATCGCCTGGGACCTGCGCAAGTCGCAGCCCTATGAGTGCTATGCCGAGCTCGACTTCGACGTGGTCGTCGGCAAGAACGGCGACTGCTGGGACCGCTATCTGGTGCGCATCGAGGAGATGAAGCAGTCGGTGCGGATCATGGAGCAGTGCATCCACAAGCTGCGCAACTGCCCCGGCGAGCCGGTGATGGTCGAGGACAACAAGATCGTCCCGCCGCGCCGTGGCGAGATGAAGCGCTCGATGGAATCGCTGATCCACCACTTCAAGCTCTATACCGAGGGCTTCAAGACGCCTGAGGGCGAAGTCTACGCCTCGGTCGAGGCGCCCAAGGGCGAGTTCGGCATATATCTGGTGTCGGACGGCACCAACAAACCCTATCGCGTGAAGATCTCGGCGCCGGGCTTCCGCTCGCTCCAGGCGATGGACTGGATGAACCGCGGCCACCAGCTGGCCGACGTGTCCGCCATCCTGGGCTCGCTCGACATCGTTTTCGGAGAAGTGGACCGATGAGCGTTCGTCGTCTCGCCAAGGAACAGCCCGCCTCGTTCGCTTTTACGGTCGACACGACGGCCAAGGCCGAGTGGTGGATCAAGAAATACCCGGAAAGCCGTCGCCAGTCGGCGGTGATCCCGATCCTGTGGCTGGTGCAGAAGCAGGAAGGTTGGGTGTCCGAACCCGCCATCCGCGCCATCGCCGAACTGCTGGACATGGCTTACATCCGGGTGCTGGAGGTCGCGACCTTCTACACCATGTTCATGCTGGAGCCGGTCGGCAAGACGGCGCTGATCCAGGTGTGCGGCACCACGCCGTGCATGCTGCGCGGCGCCAATGAGCTGATGCGCGTCTGCAAGGAGAAGATTGGTCCCAAGGATCATCTGTCCGCCGACGGTCGCTTCACCTGGCAGGAAGTCGAGTGCCTGGGCGCCTGCTCCAACGCGCCGATGGCCCAGATCAACGACTACTATTTCGAGGATCTGACGCCCGAGACGATCGGCCAGATCATCGACGACTTCGCCGCCGGCAAGACGCCCGAGCCGGGCTCCTACATCGGTCGCACCAATGCGGCGCCGGAAGGCGGGCCAAAGACCCTGCTCGACGCGACGCTGTATGACGGCTCGGCCGCCAAGCCGATCAATAAGCTGCCGAACAGCGACCCCGCGCCGGTCGAGAAGGCGCCGGCCTGATGTCGCCGCCGGATCTGAACACCGAGGAGGGCCGCGCAGCCTACCGCAAGGAACTGCGCAACGTCGGTCGTCCGCTGCGCGCGGGCGGCCTGGCCATGGTCGTCGGCGCGGCCGTTCTGATCCTGATCTCGCGTCAGGGCGCAGTCGGACCGTGGGCGGTCAATCTCTCCTACTTCATGCTGGCGGCGGGCTGGGTGATGGTCATCGCGGCCATCTGGATGCGCACGCGCCACCACAAGCGCCGTCTGGCGGAAGGACTCTGAGGGCCATGGTCGGCATTCTCGAAGACAAGGATCGCATCTTCACCAACCTGTACGGCTTCCACGACTGGACGCTGGACGGGGCGAAGAACCGCGGCGCCTGGAACGCCACCAAGGACATGCTGGACCTTGGCCGCGACTGGATCATCAACAACGTCAAGGCCTCGGGTCTGCGTGGCCGCGGCGGCGCGGGCTTCTCGACCGGCCTGAAGTGGTCGTTCATGCCCAAGGAAGTGAAGGATCGTCCTCACTACCTGGTCATCAACGCCGACGAATCCGAGCCCGCGACCTGCAAGGACCGCGAGATCATGCGCCATGATCCGCACCTGCTGATCGAAGGCGCGCTGATCGCCAGCTTCGCGATGCAGGCCCACGCCTGCTACATCTATCTGCGCGGCGAATACGTGCTGGAACGCGAGCGGATGGAAGCCGCCGTCAAGCAGGCCTATGACGCCAAGCTGATCGGTGACGGCAACGTCCACGGCTGGGACTTCCACGTCTATATCCACCACGGCGCGGGCGCATACATCTGCGGTGAAGAGACGGCCCTGCTGGAATCGCTGGAAGGCAAGAAGGGTCAACCGCGTCTTAAGCCGCCGTTCCCGGCCGGTGCGGGCCTGTATGGCTGCCCGACCACGGTGAACAACGTCGAGTCGATCGCCGTCGTCGGAACGATCCTGCGTCGCGGCGCCGACTGGTTCGCCAGTTTCGGCCGTCCGAACAACACCGGCACCAAGCTGATGTCGCTGTCTGGCCACGTGAACACGCCCTGCGTGGTCGAGGAGGCCATGTCGATCCCGCTGCGTCAGCTGATCGAGGATCACGGCGGCGGCGTGCGTGGCGGCTGGAGCAATCTGAAGGCCATCATCCCCGGCGGCGCGTCCTGCCCGGTCATCACGCGCGAACAGGCCGAGACGGTCCTGATGGACTTCGATTCCATGCGCGAGGTTCGCTCTTCGCTGGGCACCGCCGGCGTGACGGTGATGGACGAGTCGACCGATATCGTGAAGGCGATCGCCCGCATCAGCTACTTCTTCAAGCATGAGAGCTGCGGCCAGTGCACGCCGTGCCGCGAAGGCACCGGCTGGATGTGGCGCGTGCTGGAGCGGATGGCCGTGGGCGAGGCCGATCCGTCGGAAATCGACCTGCTGCTGGACGTCGCCGGCCAGGTCGAGGGCCACACCATCTGCGCCCTGGGCGACGCGGCCGCCTGGCCGGTTCAGGGGTTGATCCGTCACTTCCGTCACGAGATCGAAGAGCGGATCGCCAACTATCGCAGCCGCCGCGCGAACTTCGCCGGCCACGCGATCGCGGCGGAGTAGAAATGCGCCTCGCCGTCGCCCTGTTGCTGACGCTTCCGATCCTCGCCGCTTGCGGCGAGGGGGAAAAGGCTGCGCCTGAAGCGTCGACCGCGCCCGCGACGGCGGCTCCTGCTGAAGTCGCGCCTGTCGCGACGGCGGCGGCTCCGGCGAACCTCGAAGCGGCCTGCCGCGACGTGGTGAACCGCATGTATGGCCAGGAAGGCGACGCCGTCGTCTTCACCGCCACCGGCGAACGCACGGCCCAGGTGTCGTGGCGCGCGCCGGTCGATGGCGGCAGGCTGGAATTCGAATGCCGGGCGGAAGCCGACGGTGCGGGCCTGTTCCGCGACGGTCAGCGGATGTCCGTGGATGTACAAATGGCGGCTCCCGCCGCCAAGCAAGAGGCCCGCTGATGCCTATCGCCAAGGTCAACGGCGTCGAAACCGAGTTCGAGCCCGGCATGACCGTGCTCCAGGTCGCCGAACGCGCCGGACAAGAAATTCCGCGCTTCTGCTATCACGAGCGCCTGTCCATCGCCGGCAACTGCCGCATGTGCCTGGTCGAGGTGAAGCCTGGACCGCCGAAGCCGCAGGCCTCGTGCGCGCTTCCGGCCGCCGACGGTCAGGAAATCTTCACCGACACGCCGATGGTCAAGAAGGCTCGCGAAGGGGTGATGGAGTTCCTGCTCATCAACCACCCGCTGGATTGTCCGATCTGCGACCAGGGCGGCGAATGCGACCTGCAGGACCAGTCGGTCGGCTACGGCCGCGACGGCTCGCGCTATTCGGAGAACAAACGCGCGGTCGAAGAGAAGGCGATGGGGCCGACCATCAAGACCTTCATGACGCGCTGCATTCAGTGCACGCGTTGCGTCCGCTTCATCACCGAAGTCGCCGGCGTGCCGGACATCGGCATGATCTCGCGCGGCGAGGACGCCGAAATCACGACCTATCTGGAGAAGTCGGTCGCCTCGGAACTGTCGGGCAACGTCAATGACCTGTGCCCGGTCGGCGCCCTGACGCACCGTCCGTGGCAGTACCACTATCGTCCGTGGGAACTGAAGAAGACCGAGACCATCGACGTCATGGACGCCCTGGGTTCGAACATCCGCGCCGACTATCGCGGGTCCGAGGTCATGCGCGTGCTGCCGCGCGTCAATGAGGGCATCAACGAGGAGTGGCTGTCGGACAAGAGCCGCTACGTCGTCGACGGCCTGACCGCGCGTCGTCTGGACCGTCCGTGGATCCGCGAGAACGGCAAGCTGCGCGCCGCGTCGTGGAACGAGGCGCTGGACGCCGTCGCCGCCAAGCTGAAGGCCGCGCCGGCTGACCGCGTCGGCGTCATCGCCGGCGACCTGCAGGACGCCGAGTCGATGAAGGCGACGCTGGACCTGTTCCGCGCACTGGGGTCGAACAACACCGACTGCCGCCAGGACGGCGCCGCCGTGGGCTACGGCCCGCGCGAGGGATGGCTGTTCAACTCCGGCCTGGAAGGCATTGAAAAGGCTGACGCCGTTCTGATCGTCGGCGCCAATCCGCGTACCGAGGCGCCGCTGCTGAACGCCCGCCTGCGCAAGGCCTGGCTGAAGGGCGACATGGAGATCGGTCTGATCGGCGAACAGGCCGACCTGACCTTCGACTATGCCTATCTGGGCGCAGGCACGCAGACCCTGGCCAAGTTGCCGAAGTCAGCGCTGGACTTCCTGACCAAGGCCGAGCGCCCGGCGATCATCGTCGGCTCCGGCGCGCTGGGCGGGGAGGGCGGTCCGGCCGTGCTGAACGCACTCGGCGCCCTGGCCAAGAACGTCGGCGTCGTCGCTGACGGCTGGAACGGCTTCAACGTCCTGCACCACGCCGCGTCGCGCGTCGCCGGTCTGGACATGGGCTTCGTGCCAGCTGAGGGCGGCCTGACCGTCGCCGAAATGCTGAAGCCGGATGCGCTGGACGTGCTGTTCCTGCTGGGCGCCGACGAGGTCGATCCGACCGGTTCGAACGCCTTCCGCGTCTATCTGGGCAGCCACGGCGACCGCGGCGCGCACGGCGCGGACGTGATCCTGCCGGGCGCGGCCTATACCGAGAAGGCCGGCCTGTACGTCAACACCGAGGGCCGGGTGCAGATGGCCGAACGCGTTGTCTTCCCCAAGGGCGAGGCCAAGGAAGACTGGGCCATCATCCGCGCCCTGTCGGCGCGCGTCGATCAGACGCTGCCCTACGACACGCTGGAGCAACTGCGCGCCAAGCTGATGGGCGATCACCCGACCTTTGGCCGGATCGACTATCTGCCCGCGCCGGCGGCGTTCGACGTGGCGGCCCTGGGCGCCAAGGGCGATCTGGGCGACCGCGCCTTCGTCTCGGCCGTGACCGACCCGTATCTTTCCAATCCGATAGCGCGCGCCAGCGCGACGATGGCCGAGCTGTCCGCCCTGCGGACCCAGCCGGTCGCAATGGCGGCGGAGTAAGCCATGGACCCCGTTTCCTTCTGGGCCACCCCTCTGGGCTGGACGCTGATCACGGTCGGCCAGGTCCTGCTGATCACGGTCGGCGTGCTGATCGCCGTCGCCTTCCTGCTGCTGGCCGACCGCAAGGTCTGGGCCGGGGTGCAGATGCGCAAGGGTCCGAACGTCGTCGGTCCCTTCGGCCTGCTTCAATCCTTCGCGGACATGATCAAGTTCGTGCTGAAGGAGGTCGTGATCCCGGCCGGCGCGGACAAGGCGGTCTTCATCATCGCCCCGATCATCACCGTCATCCTGGCCTTCATGGCCTGGGCGGTCATTCCGTTCGCGCCCGGCTGGGTGGTGTCGGACCTGAACGTCGGCATCCTGTACATCTTCGCCGTGTCGTCGCTGGGCGTTTACGGCATCATCATGGGCGGTTGGGCTTCGAACTCGAAGTATCCGTTCCTGGGCTCGCTGCGTTCGGCGGCGCAGATGGTGTCCTATGAAGTCTCGCTGGGCCTGATCATCATCAATGTGATCCTGCTGGCCGGCACCATGAACCTGTCGGCCATCGTCGACAGCCAGAAGGGCATGTTCTGGAACTGGTATGGCTTCGGCGGCGGCGCCGACACCTGGCCGCTGGTGGTGATCCTGTTCCCGATGTCGATCATCTTCTTCATCTCGGCCCTGGCCGAGACCAACCGCCCGCCGTTCGACCTGCCCGAGGCCGAGTCCGAACTGGTCGCCGGTTATCAGGTCGAATACAGCTCGACGCCGTATCTGCTGTTCATGATGGGCGAATACGTCAACATCGTCTTCATGTCGGCGATGATCAGCCTGCTGTTCTTCGGCGGCTGGAACCCCGGCGTGCCGCAGGCCTGGATGGACAGTCTGCCGGCCTGGATCGCCTATACGATCTACCTGCTGACCTTCATGGCCAAGACGGTCTTCTGGTTCATCATGATCTCGATGGTGAAGGCCTTCGTGCCGCGCTATCGCTATGACCAGCTGATGCGCCTGGGCTGGAAGATCTTCCTGCCGACGTCGTTGGTCGCGGTTGTGATCGTATCGGCCTGGCGCGTCTTCGTGGTGGGGTCGTGATGAACAAGCGTCATCTCGTGCCAGGCTTGGTCGCCCTGTCCACACTGGGCGCCTGTGCGCCCGGCAAGATCTGGCCGGCTGAACGTCAGCCCTCGGCGGATGAACGCGCTATCGAGCGTCGCCATGACGACGAACGCCTTCGCCTGTGCCGGATGATGAGCCCGGACGATCCCCACTTTGAGTCGAACGACTGCAAGAACCGCATACGGGTGGCGCGATGACCCGTCTTTTCCTGTCGACGCTTGCCGCGACGCCAGCCCTTTTGGCCTGTGCGCCCGATACGCGCATGCCGGAATCCAGCTATCAATGGGAACGTCGTCAGGAGCGCATCGAGCGCGACTGGCGCGGCAGACAGCCGACCGCCTCCCAAACTCCGACGACGCCCGCCCCCAAGGATAAGCCCTGATGTTCACCCGTATCGTCCAGGCGACCAAGGGCGCGATGATGCTGGACGTCATCGGCGCCATCGGTCTGTCGCTGAAGTATATGGCCCGTCCCAAGATGACGGTGAACTATCCGTTCGAGCGCAATCCGCAGTCGCCGCGCTTCCGTGGCGAGCACGCGCTGCGTCGCTATGCGAACGGCGAGGAACGCTGCATCGCCTGCAAGCTCTGCGAAGCCATCTGCCCCGCCCAGGCCATCACCATCGAGGCCGAGCCGCGCGCGGACGGCAGCCGCCGCACGACCCGCTACGACATCGACATGGTCAAATGCATCTACTGCGGCCTGTGCCAGGAGGCCTGCCCGGTGGACGCCATCGTGGAAGGGCCAAATTCGGAGTTCGCCGTCGAGACGCGCGAAGAGTTGCTCTACGACAAGCAACGCCTGCTCGATAACGGCGACCGCTGGGAACGGCAGATCGCCAAGAATCTGGAACTCGACGCGCCTTACCGCTAAGGCGCATCTCGCTAAACGGGTCGGCGATTCCTGAACGGGGTCGCGGCCGATACGAAAGGGGCTTCGTCCCGACATGCTGCAAGGCATAGCCTTCTATCTGCTGGCGGCGGTCGCCACGGTTTCTGGCCTTCTGGTCGTGACCGCGCGCAACCCGGTGCACAGCGTGCTGTGGTTGATCCTGGCCTTCTTCTCGTCAGCGGGTCTGTTCGTCCTGCTGGGCGCCGAGTTCCTGGCGATGCTGCTGGTCGTCGTCTATGTGGGCGCGGTCGCGGTGCTGTTCCTGTTCGTCGTCATGATGCTGGACGTGGACTTCCTGAAGCTGCGCGAAGGCTACGCGCGCTATCTGCCGCTGGGCGCCATCATCGCCGCCGTGCTGTTGGTCGAGATGATCATCGTCTCGGTCGCCGTGGTTCAGGGCGGCGCCGCCGCGGGCCTGCCGGCGCCGGGCGCGCCGGACGCCAGCGTGACGAATGTCGAGGCCATCGGCCGCGTTCTCTACACAGACTATGTTTACTTCTTCCAGGCGGCTGGGATCGTGCTGCTGATCGCGATGATCGGCGCCATTACCCTGACCCTGCGCCACAAGCCGCACATCAAACGCCAGAACCCCGGCGACCAAGTGAACCGCGATCGTCGCAAGTCGGTCGAGATCAAGTCCGCCGCCACGGGCGAAGGCGTCAGCGCCGAGGAGCTTCTCTGATGATCGGTCTGACCCACTATCTGACGGTCGCTGCGATCCTGTTCACCATCGGGGTGTTCGGCATCTTCGTGAACCGCAAGAACGTCATCATCATCCTGATGTCGATCGAGCTGATCCTGCTGGCTGTGAACATCAACTTCGTCGCCTTCTCGGCCTATCTGAACGAGATCAGCGGGCAGATCATGGCGATGTTCGTCCTGACCGTCGCCGCGGCCGAGGCCGCCGTCGGCCTGGCGATCCTGGTGACCTTCTTCCGTAACCGCGGCGACATCGCCGTGGACGACGCCTCCGTGATGAAGGGCTGAGCGTGACCTTCCATACCCTCGTCATTCTCGGGATCTTCGCCCCGCTGCTGGGCGCGGCCATCGCCGGCTTCTTCGGACGCCGGATCGGCAATATCCCGTCGCAGGCCGTCACGACCGGCCTGCTGTTCTTCTCGTGCGCCGTGGCCTGGACGGTGTTCGGCCAATGGACCTGGGGCCATATGGAGCCCTTCACCATCCGTCTGGCGCCCTTCATCAATGTCGGCGACTTCCAGTCGGCCTGGTCGATCCGCATCGACGCCCTGTCGGCCACCATGCTGATCGTGGTCACCAGCGTGTCGTCGCTGGTTCACCTGTATTCTTGGGGCTACATGGCCGAGGACGACAGCCGGCCGCGCTTCTTCGCCTATCTGTCGTTGTTTACCTTCATGATGCTGGCGCTGGTGACAGCGGCCGACTTCATGCAGATCTTCTTCGGCTGGGAAGGCGTGGGCCTGGCGTCCTATCTGCTGATCGGCTTCTGGTTCAAGAAGCCGACGGCCAGCGCCGCCGCGATCAAGGCCTTCGTCGTCAACCGCGTCGGCGACTTCGGTTTCGTGCTGGGGATCATGACGATCTTCTGGATGTACGGCACCATCAACTTCGCCGAACTGTTCCCGCTGATCGCCACCAAGGCCGGCACGACATGGGAGTTCTTGGGCGTTCAGTGGTCCGCGCTGGACCTGGCCGGGTTCCTGCTGTTCATCGGCGCCATGGGCAAATCGGCCCAGTTCTTCCTGCACACCTGGTTGCCGGACGCGATGGAAGGCCCGACGCCTGTGTCGGCCCTGATCCACGCCGCGACCATGGTCACGGCTGGCGTCTATATGGTCTGCCTGCTGAGCCCGATCTATGAATATGCGCCGGGCGCGTCGCAGATCATCGCCATCATCGGCGCGATCACGGCCCTGTTCGCCGCCACGGTCGGCCTGACCCAGAACGACATCAAGCGGGTCATCGCCTATTCGACCTGTTCGCAGCTGGGCTACATGTTCTTCGCGGCGGGCGTCGGCGCCTATCAGGCCGCCATGTTTCACCTGTTCACGCACGCCTTCTTCAAGGCCCTGCTGTTCCTGGGCGCGGGTTCGGTGATCCACGGCATGCACCACGAGCAGGACATGCGGAAGATGGGCGGCCTGTGGAAGCTGCTGCCCGTCACCTATGCGGTAATGACCATCGGCACCATCGCCATCACCGGCCTTGGCATCCCCGGCGTCGGCGGCTTCGCCGGATTCTACTCCAAGGATTCGATCATCGAGAGCGCCTATGCTTCGGCAGCCTCGGGTCACTCGGCCATCGGTCTGTTCGCCTTCTTCGTTGGCATCATCGCCGCCGGTCTGACGGCCTACTATTCGTGGCGCCTGGTCTTCATGACCTTCCACAACAAGCCGGTGTGGAAGGAAGAGGGCGACGCCCATCATGCTGACGATCACGCCTCTCACGCCCAGCTGGAAACCCATTCCGAGCCGGTGGGCGATCATCACGACGATCATTCGCATGACGACCACGGTCATCATGGCCCGCTGAAGCCGCATGAGAGCCCGCTGGTCATGCTGATCCCGCTGATCCTGCTGTCGGTCGGCGCCGTCGCCGCCGGCTTCGTCTTCGCGCCGCACTTCATCGGCCACCACGAGGGCGGGTTCTGGCGCGGCGCGATCTTCACCGGCACGAACAACCACGTCCTGCACGAAAGCCACGACGTTCCGACCTGGGTGAAATGGTCGCCGCTGATCCTGACGCTGATCGGCACCGCCGTCGCCTATTGGATCTACGTCGCTCGCGAGGGCATGGGCCGTCGCATGGCCGAGCGGAACGGCGTCATCTACCGCTTCCTCTACAACAAGTGGTATTTCGACGAGCTGTACGACTTCGTCTTCGTGCGCGGCTTCCGCGCCATCGGGAACTTCTTCTGGAAGATCTGCGACGTGAAGATCATCGACGGTCTGGGCCCGAACGGCGCCGCCTGGGTGTCGCTGAAATCCGCCGCTCGACTGGGCAAGATCCAGTCCGGCTATGTCTATCACTACGCCTTCGTGATGCTGCTCGGGGTGGCTGGTCTGCTCACCTTCGCCATCCTCGCGTGGGGAGCCTGATCTCGTGCCCTACATCCTGAGCCTCGTTACATTCCTGCCCCTGGTCGGGGCCATGGCGATCTTCGCCGCCCGGCTGACGTCAAAGTCGGCCGATGCGACCGCGCCGGCCGCCCGTTGGATCGCGTTGATCACCACCCTGGTCACCCTGGCGGTGTCGGTTGTGCTGGTCGCCGGCTTCGATTCTGCCAACACCAGCTATCAGTTCGTGGAGCTGGTCCCGTGGTTCGCGGGCGCCAGCTATCATTTGGGCGTCGACGGGATCTCGATCCTGTTTGTGCTCCTGACGGCCTTCCTGATGCCGATCTGCATCCTGGCCAGCTGGAAGTCGGTCGAGACGCGCGTCGTCGAATATATGATCGCCTTCCTGGTGCTGGAGACGCTGGTTATCGGGGTGTTCACCTCGCTGGACCTGTTCCTCTTCTACATCTTCTTCGAAGGCACCCTGGTCCCGATGTTCCTGATCATCGGCATCTGGGGCGGTCAGAACCGTATCTATGCGGCCTACAAGTTCTTCCTCTACACCCTGCTGGGGTCCGTCCTGATGCTGCTGGCCATGCTGTGGATGGCGCATGAGGCGGGCACCACCAGCATTCCCGAGCTGAAGCGTTTCGCCTTCGATCCGGCCGTCCAGCCGATCCTTTGGCTGGCCTTCTTCGCCTCGTTCGCGGTCAAGATGCCGATGTGGCCGGTCCACACCTGGCTGCCCGACGCCCACGTTCAGGCGCCGACGGCCGGTTCGGTCATCCTGGCGGGTATTCTGCTGAAGCTGGGCGGCTACGGCTTCATCCTGTTCAACGTGCCGATGTTCCCGATGGCGTCGGAGATGTTCAGGCCGCTGGTCTTCACCTTGTCGGTGATCGCCATCGTCTATACGTCGCTGGTCGCCTGGCGTCAGACGGACATCAAGAAGCTGATCGCCTATTCGTCCGTGGCCCACATGGGCTTTGTGACCCTGGGCATCTTCGCCGGCAACGACATCGGCATGCAGGGCGCCATCTTCCAGATGATCAGCCACGGCCTGATCTCGGGCGCGCTGTTCCTGTGCGTCGGCGTCGTCTACGACCGGATGCACACTCGCGAGATCGCCTTCTACGGCGGCCTGACCTCCAAGATGCCGTGGTACGCCGCCATCTTCCTGATGTTCACCATGGCCAACGTCGGTCTGCCGGGCACCTCGGGCTTCATCGGCGAAGTTCTGACCATGACCGGGGCCTACAACGCCTCGACCTGGGCGGCGCTGGTCGCGGCCTCGGGCGTCATCTTCTCGGCGGTCTATGCCCTGACCCTGTACCGCGCGGTCATGTTCGGCGAGATCACCAATCCGAAGCTTGAGACCATCACCGACATCGACAAGCGCGAACTGCTGCTGTTCGTGCCCCTGATCGTCGGCACCATCTGGCTGGGGGTCCATCCGGCCTCCGTCCTCGATTACACCGGGCCTGCCGTCGAGGCCCTGACCAGCGCGTATCGCGCCGCGATCGGCGGGTGAGACTTACAGATGCCTGATCTATCCTCCGCCCTGCATCTCGCCGCCTCGGAAGTCACCCTCGCGGTCGGCGCCCTGGTCCTGCTGATGGTCGGCGCCTTCATGGGCGACAAAAGCGCCCGTCTGGTCTCGATCCTGTCGGTCCTGCTGCTGATCGCCGCATCGGTCATCTCGATCGTCGGGCCGTGGGGCGTCGCCTTCAACGGCGCCTATGTCGCCGATCCTCTGGCCATCTACGCCAAGAGCCTGATCTATCTGTCGGCCGCCGTGGCGGTCGTGCTGGGCGACGGCTGGATGAAGCGCACGCGCATCGCCAAGTTCGAATATCCGGTCCTGATCGTGCTGGCCTCGGCCGGCATGGGGATGATGGCGTCCTCGGGCGACCTGATCTCCATGTACGTCGGGATCGAGCTGCACTCGCTGGCCCTGTATGTTCTGGCCGCCTTCCACCGCAACGACGTCAAGGCGTCGGAAGCTGGTCTGAAGTATTTTGTCCTGGGCGCACTGTCGTCGGGCCTGCTGCTGTATGGCGCCAGCCTGATCTACGGCTTCGCCGGCTCGATGCGGTTCGAAGACATCGCCGCCGTCGCCGCCGACAATCCCGGCCCGGGCCTGGTCTTCGGCCTGGTCTTCCTGATCTGCGGCCTGGCGTTCAAGGTTTCGGCCGCGCCGTTCCACATGTGGACGCCAGACGTCTATGAAGGCGCGCCGACGCCGGTCGTGGCCCTGTTCGCCACGGCGCCCAAGGTCGCGGCCATGGTGCTGATCGCCCGCGCGCTGGAAAATGGTTTCGGCGACGCCCACGCGCAGTGGTCGCAGGTCCTGATCGCCATCTCGCTGATCAGCTTCATCGTCGGCGCCTTTGGCGGTCTGGCTCAAAAGGACATCCAGCGCCTGCTGGCCTATTCCTCGATCGCCAACATCGGTTACGCCCTGCTGGGCATTGCGGCGGGCACGGCCGAGGGCCTGCAGGCCATGCTGATGTTCATGACGCTGTATGTCATCGACCAGTTGGGCTTCTTCGCCATCCTGCTCAGCCTGTCCAAGTCGGGCCGTCCGATCCGCCGCATCGCCGATCTGGCCGGATTGAAGAAGGATCGTCCGCTGACCGCAGTGGCCCTGACCATCCTTTCGCTGTCGGTCCTGGGCATGCCGCCGTTCTCGGGGTTCTGGGGCAAATACTATGTGTTTGGCGCCGCCGCCGATGCAGGGCTGTGGCCCGTCGCGGCCGCCGGTCTGGTCGCCTCGGTAGTCGCCGCCTTCTATTATCTGCGCATCATCAAGCTGATGTGGTTCGATGCGCCGGTGGATGACATCGCCACCGACGCCGCGCCGGTCGAGGCGAAGTGGATCGGGTGGGCCTGCGCCGCCTTCGCCTTCCCCTTGGTGATTGTCGGTCTGACCTGGCTGGAGCCGCTGACCAAGGCTGCGAGCGCCGGCTTCGGGAACGGGTAGGGCGTTGGCGCCCGTCCCACTGGTCATCCTCGACGAGATCGACTCGACCAACGCCGAGGCGCGCCGCCTCGCCGAGGCCGGAGAGGCGGGCCCGCGCTGGATCGTGGCACGCCGCCAGACCGCTGGCCGCGGTCGGCGGGGTCGCAAGTGGGACACCGATCAGGGCAATCTGGCCGCCACCCTTCTGATCACCACGCCCAAGTCGGCGGCCGAGGCGGCCCAGGCCACCTTCATCGCGGCCCTGGCCGTCGCAGACCTGCTGGACGTCTTCGTCTCGCCCGCGCTCGTTTCGATAAAATGGCCCAACGACGTCCTCCTGGACGGGGTCAAGGTGTCGGGCATCCTGGTCGAATCCGGCCGACATGCGAACGGCGACCTCTGGCTTGCGGTCGGCATCGGCGTGAACCTGGCCCATGCGCCGGAGGGCACCGAACGGGGGGCGACCTCGGTTGCCGAACGACTGCGCGCCGACCTGGCCTATGTCCCGCCGATCGAGGCCGCCGCCGAAATCCTGGCCGAGACCTTCGCCGTCTGGTGGGGGCGTTGGCAGACGATGGGCTTCGAGCCCGTGCTAGACGCCTGGACCAGCCGCCTGACGGGCCTCAACGGACCGTGCGTAGCGCGGCTAGATAACGAGACCATCGAGGGCCTGGCCGAGGGCGTGGAGCCAGATGGCGCTCTGCGCCTGCGTCTGCCCGACGGATCGGTACGTTTGATTTCCGCCGGCGATGTCTTCTTTGGGAAAGCCGCCTGATGCTTCTCGCCATCGAGCAGGGCAACACCAATACGCTGTTCGCGGTCCACGACGGCACGGATTGGATCGCCCAGTGGCGCGCCGCGACCGAGGCCAGTCGCACGGCCGACGAATACGCCGTCTGGCTGAACCAGCTGATGGTGATGAAGGGGCTGAAGTTCGATGCGCTCGGCGGCTGCATCATCTCCAGCGTCGTGCCCCAATCGATCTTCAACCTGCGCAATCTGGCGCGGCGCTATCTGAACATCGAACCGCTGGTCATCGGCGAGAACGCCGAATTGGGCATCGAGGTTCGGATCGCCAAGCCTAGCGAGGCGGGCGCCGATCGTCTGGTGAATGCTGTGGGCGCCTCGCTGATGTATCCCGGCGACCTTCTGCTGATCGACAGCGGCACGGCGACGACCTTTGACATCGTATCGGGCGACGGCGCCTTCGAGGGCGGTCTGATCGCGCCCGGCATCAATCTGTCGCTTCAGGCGCTGCATGAAGCAGCCGCCAAGTTGCCGCGCATCGCCATCCAGAAACCCGAGAACGTCATCGGCAAGGGCACGGTCGAGGCCATGCAGTCCGGCGTCTTCTGGGGCTATATCTCGTTGATCGAAGGCCTGGTCGGGCGCATCAAGGCGGAGTGGGGCAAGCCCATGACCGTCGTCGGCACCGGCGGGGTCGCCAGCCTGTTCGAAGGCGCGACCGACAGCATCGATCACTTCGATCCCGACCTGACTATTCGCGGCCTCCTCGAAATCTGGCGTCGTAACGCCCATTTGACTGATTGAATGAAAAAGCAAACCCAAGACGAACTCGTTTTCCTGCCGCTGGGCGGCTCGGACGAGGTCGGTATGAACCTGAACGCCTATGGCTTTGGCCCAGAGGCGAACCGTGAATGGCTGATCGTCGATGTCGGCGTCACCTTCGGCGACCTGTCCACGCCCGGCGTGGACGTGATCGTGCCCGATCCCACCTTCCTGGAGGGTGAAAACATCAAGGGCATCGTGCTGACCCACGCGCACGAAGATCACATTGGGGCCCTGGGCTGGCTGTGGCCGCGCATCAAGGCGCCGATCTACGCCACGCCCTTCACCGCCTATCTGATCCGCGACAAGCTGCGCGAGCGCGGCATTCTGGATGAGGTCGAACTGATCGAGGTGCCGCTGGGCGGGACCGTCGATATCGGCACATTCGGCGTGACCTTCGTCAACATGACCCACTCGATCGCCGAGCCCAGCGGCCTGGCCATCGATACGCCGCTGGGCATGGTGTTCCACACCGGGGACTGGAAGATCGACGACCAGCCGGTGATCGGGACCAAGACCGACGCCCCCGTCATTCGCGCCCTGGGCGACGAAGGCGTGCTGGCCATGGTCTGCGATTCGACCAATGTCTTCGTGCCGGGCGTCGCCGGGTCCGAAGGCGATGTCGCCGTCGCCATCTCCAAGCTGATCGCCAGCCTGAAGGGGCGTGTCGCGGTCGGCTGCTTCGCCTCCAACGTCGCCCGTATGGACAGCGTGATCCGTGCGGCCGAGGCCTGCGGGCGTCGCGTGGCCCTGGCCGGCCGGTCGATGCACCGGATCACGGCGGCGGCGAAACACGTCGGCATGCTGAAGGACGTGAAGCCCTTCCTGTCGGACGAGGAGGCCCGCGTCTGGCCCGCCGATCAGATCCTGTATCTGTGCACCGGCAGTCAGGGTGAGGCGAGGGCGGCCCTGTCGCGCGTCGCTGACGGCACCCATCCGGTCGTGAAATTGGGTCTGGGCGACCACTGCATCTTCTCGTCGCGCCAGATCCCCGGCAATGAACTGGCGATCGGCAATCTGCAGGACCGCCTCGCGGATCGCGGCGTGCGCCTCTACACCGAGAAAGATCACCCCGGCATCCACGTCTCGGGCCACCCCTGCCGTGACGAACTGAAGCAGATGTACGAATGGGCCCGGCCGCAGATTGCGGTGCCGACCCACGGCGTGCGTCGCTTCCTCTTGGAACACGCCAACCTGGCCAAGGACATGGGCGTTCCCGAAACGGTGACGCCGCGCAACGGCGACATGGTCCGCCTGGCCCCTGGCCCGGCCAAGATCATCGACGAGGTGCCCAACGGTCGCCTGTACGTCGACGGCGGCATGCTGGTGACCGAGCAGGGCGAGGCCCTGAAGGAGCGTCGTCACGCCTCGACCAACGGCGTGCTGATCGTCAGCTTCGCCCTGGACAAGCGCGGTCGCATCGCCAGCGACATCGACATCCGCAGCGTCGGCCTGCCCGGCGACACCGCCACGCCGCTCGGCGATGCGCTGGACAAGCTGGCCGAGCGCGTCGAACAGGTGGTCAAGGGCCTGAAGGGCGATGCGCTGGACGACGAAATGGTCATCGAACAGGCCGTCGCCCGCGTGCTGAAAAAGGCCAGCCAGCAGATATGGGATCGTCGTCCCATCGTCGAGACGGTCGTCCTGCGCGTCTGATGCAACCTTGACCGTTCGGGCGCATTTGTCGTGCGCCTGAACGGTCGGGGAAACCCATGTCGAAAAAGCCTGCCCGTGCGCGCCGCCTGCTGGAGCGGATTCGGCACGCCCGTCATCCGCTGCGCGGTTGGCGGCGGTGGGCGGTGATTGCGGGGCAGGGGCTGGTAGGCTTCGTCGCCCTGTTCGCCGTCGTCAATCTGTTGCTCAGCCTGTCGACCTTCCGGGGCGAAGACCCCCTGGCGCGGACGGTTCACGAACTGCGCGTGCTGTGGTTCAGTCCGCCCGACGGCCAGCCGATGTCGCCGACCGCCTTTCCGACCGTCTATGGTCGCGACTTGGGTCCGGCGCCCGACACTATCGCCATCCATGCCTTTCTGGAGCGCGAGGCGGAGGACGGCGTCTTTCTGCTCGACCACGTCATGGTCGATCGCATCCTGAAGCTGAACGGTCGGATCGATGCGCGCAGCGTGCCGTCGGGCGTCTATGTCGGCGCCCATGCCCTGGGACCGGACGGGATGCCGCTGGTGCCGGTGACCAAGTTCATGGCGCAATATCTGCTGTTTCCGCGCCATGCCTACATTCTGGTCGTGCCTGAGAGCGGGCCGGCCATCGCCTTCTCCGCCAGTCAGAACGCCAAGTTCGGCATCGACATTCATCCCGAACGACTGTCGGCCGAGATCGCGTCGTTCGATCCGAACGCCTATGACTTTCCCAGTTCGGGCGAGGCGCTGCACGAGATGACCCGCATCACCAATGACCGGGCGCGCGTCGCGACGGCCGTCGAAACGCTGAAGGGCGCCCAGGCTCGCCTGGCTCACGAAGGCCTGACCTACGGCCTTCTGGCGCCGAACTCGAACACGGCGGTCGGTTGCGTGCTGCAAGGTGCCGGGGCGATCACGCAGCAGGCGCGCTCTTCGATCCTTCTTGCGCTACGGGCGCCGGGGTTTGGCGCATCGTGCGAATAGCGGTCGCGCCGACGACCTCAACTCGGATATATCCATGCCGATGACCGAGCGACTCTTCCTGCTGAACCCCGACTGGCACGACGATCAGGGCGGTCCGTGGTTCTGCCCGCCCGGCGCCTATATCGAGGGTGTCCTGGCCTTCTATCCTCAGCTTCGCGATGCGCTGGACGTCGTCTATCTGGACCATCCGCGCCCGCGCCAGCCGGTCATCGACCAGGTCGGCGAGGCCCATCAGAGCTGCCCCATTCTGATCCTGGACGGCGAACTGGATTGGCCCGAGGCCGAGGTCAGCGAAACGACCGGCCGGCGCTTCCTTCAGGATCACGCCATCGCTCCCTATCTGGCGGCCCGCTACGGCGTCGGCCGGCCCCATCCCTAGAGGTCCGTCATGCCTATCGGCGTCTTCACCATGGTCGGCATCTACATCATCGCCTGGTGGACGGTGCTGTTCGCCGTGCTGCCGCTGGGCACGGCGAGCGAGACGCACGAGCCGCCGACCGACGGCTCACAATGGGGCGCGCCCAAGACGCCCAATCTGAAGAAGAAGTTCCTGACGACCACCTGGGTCTCGGCCCTGGTCTGGGCGTTCGTGATGGTGCTGATCTTCACGGGCTGGCTGCCCCTGCCGAACTTCGCCAGCGGCCCGGCTGTCTAAACGACGCATCGGCCTAGCTTTCGCCCCGTCCGAGCGGCTAAAGCCTTGTTCCGTCTCTACGCCTAGGATTCCCGACCATGCGCCTGTCGCGCTTTTTCCTGCCCACGCTGAAGGAAGCCCCTTCGGACGCCCAGATCGTCTCGCACCAGCTGATGCTGCGCGCCGGCATGATCAAGCAGGAGGCCGCCGGCATCTACGCCTGGCTGCCGCTGGGTTTGAAAGTTCTGCGCAAGATCGAGCAGATCGTGCGCGAAGAGCAGATGCGGGCCGGGGCGGTCGAACTGTTGATGCCGACGCTGCAACTGGCCGACCTGTGGCGCGAAAGCGGCCGTTACGACGCCTACGGCCCCGAGATGCTGCGTATCACCGACCGTCACGAACGTGAGCTGCTATACGGACCGACCAACGAGGAGATGATCACCGACATCTTCCGGGCCTATGTGAAGTCCTACAAGTCGCTGCCGCTGAACCTGTTTCACATCCAGTGGAAGTTCCGCGACGAGCGCCGTCCGCGCTTTGGCGTGATGCGAGGGCGCGAGTTCCTGATGAAGGACGCCTATTCGTTCGACGTGGACGAGGCCGCGGCCCGCGTCGCCTACAACCGCATGTTCGTCGCCTATCTGAACACCTTCGCCCGCATGGGCCTGAAGGCCGTGCCGATGCGCGCCGACACCGGCCCCATCGGCGGCGATCTGAGCCACGAGTTCATCGTCCTGGCTGAAACCGGCGAGAGCGAGGTCTTCTGCGACCGCAAGCTGGTCGAGATGCCCGCGCCCGGCGACGACTTCAGCCCGGAAGCCGTCCAGGCCGTCTTCGACGAACGCACCGCCCTCTACGCCGCTACCGAAGAGATGCACGATCCGGCGCAGTTCGAGGCCAAGACCGCCGAGGGCGACCGCCTGTCGGCGCGCGGCATCGAGGTCGGCCACATCTTCTACTTCGGCACCAAATACTCCGCCCCGATGAAGGCCAAGGTCGCCGGGCCCGACGGTCAGGACGCCGAGGTCCACATGGGCAGCTATGGCGTCGGCGTGTCGCGCCTGCTGGGGGCCATCATCGAAGCGAGCCACGACGCCGGCGGCATCATCTGGCCCGATGCGGTCGCGCCGTTCGACGTGGTCGTGATCAATCTGCGCGCCAATGACGAGGCCGTCTCGGCCGCCTGCGAGGACGCGGTGGCCCAGCTTGAAAAGCTCGGCAAGGACGTCCTCTACGACGACACCGACGAACGTCCCGGCGGCAAGTTCGCCACCGCCGACCTGATCGGCGTGCCGTGGCAGCTGACCATCGGTCCCAAGGGACTGGCGGACGGCGTTGTCGAACTGAAACGCCGCGCCACTGGCGAGAAGGTGTCCGTGCCGCTCGCCGAAGCTATCGAAAGGCTGACCGCTTGAGCCTGCCGTCTCGTCCGTCCGGCGCCTTCTCCTCGTGGGAGATCGGCCTGGCCCTGCGCTACCTGCGCGCCAAGCGCAAGGAAGGCGGCGTCGCCACCATCGCCGTCATCAGCTTCATCGGCATCATGCTGGCCGTCGCCGTGCTGATCAGCGTGATGAGCATCATGTCCGGCTTCCGCAGCGAACTGCTGGGACGCATGCTGGCCTTCAACGGGCACATGTATGTGCAAGGGCAGGTCCTGACCTCGCCGGATCGCGAAGCCGCGCTGAAACGCATTCAGGCCGTGCCGGGCGTCGCCAGCGCCAGTCCGCTGAACGAGGCGCAAAGCCTGATCCGCGTCGGCAGCTATACGACCGGCGCCATCGCCAAGGGCATCCGCCCTGAGGATCTGGCCAAGACCCAGTATGTCTTCGACAGCTTAAGCCCGCAGGAACGCGCCAGCTTCGGCAAGGGGCCCTATGGCGGCGACCGCATTCTGGTCGGCGCGGCCCTGGCCAACTCCATGGGCCTGCGCGTCGGCGATCCGGTGACCCTGTATTCACCGACCGGGGCCGACAGCGCTTTCGGCAACCTCGGCGGACTTGAGAAGACCTATTTCGTCGGCGGCCTATTCCGTTCGGGCGCCGCCGACTACGACCGCGCCTTCATCTTCATGCCGCTGGAGCAGCAGCAGCTCTTCTTCGGCAAGGAAGGGGTTTGGGACGCGATCGAGATCAAGGTCGACGATCCCGATCAGGTCGGCGCCCTGACCGCCGCCATCCGCGACGCCGCCGGCCCTGGCTCGGTCGTCAGCGACTGGCGTGAGCGCCTCGCTGCCTTCTATGGCGCGCTGAAGGTCGAACGCGTGGCCATGAGCATCATCCTGGGCCTCGTCGTCGCCATCGCCGCCATGAACATCATCTCCGGCATCGTCATGCTGGTGAAGAACAAGGGCCGCGACATCGCCATCCTTCGCACCATCGGCGCCAGCCCCTCCGCGATCCTGCGCGTCTTCTTCATGGCCGGCGCCATGATCGGGGTCGCGGGCACCATCGCGGGCCTGATTCTGGGGCTGCTGTTCTGCTGGAACATCGGTTCGATCCAGCATTTCCTGGAGTTCGTGCTGCAGACCAAGCTGTTCGATTCCGACGTCTATATGCTGGACGCCATCCCGGCCCTGGTCGATCCGGTGGACGTGACCTGGGTGGCCTTCTGGTCCCTGTTGATGAGCTGTATCGCCAGCCTGCCGCCGTCCTGGAACGCGTCTCGCATCGATCCCGTGGAGGCGCTTCGCTATGAGTAAGGCTCCCATCCTTTCGGTGCGCGGCCTGACCCGCACCTATGACACCGCCCAAGGCGGCCTGACCGTGCTGAAGGGCGTGGATCTGGACGTCTATCCAGGCGAACTGGTCGGACTGATCGGACCGTCGGGCTCGGGCAAGTCGTCGCTGCTGCACGCCGCCGGCCTGTTGGAGAAACCCACCAGCGGCACGGTCGCCATCGACGGCGAACAGGTCGGCGATCTGGACGAGCGCGCCCGCACACGCCTGCGCCTGGGCCGGATCGGCTTCGTCTATCAGTTTCACCACCTGCTGCCCGAGTTCGATGCGCGCGACAATGTCGCCCTGCCAATGCGGATCGCCGGGGTGTCCCAGGACGAGGCGCGCAAACGCGCCGCGGTCACCCTGACGGCCCTGGGGCTAGGCGAACGCCTGACGCACCAGCCGGCCCAGCTGTCCGGCGGTGAACAGCAGCGCGTCGCCATCGGCCGCGCGCTGGCCAACGGCCCGCGCCTGCTGCTGGCCGACGAGCCGACCGGCAATCTGGATCCGACCACCAGCCAATCCGTGTTCGAATCCCTGCGCGACCTGGCCAAGACCACGGGCGTCGCCGCCCTGATCGCCACCCACAATATGGAATTGGCCGGCCATATGGACCGCGTCTTCGCCCTGAAGGATGGTCATCTGGAACAGCGCGAAGCTCAAAGCCACGCTTACTGATCAACTGACGGCGGCGTCGCCCCAGATCGCTCGGAGGCGTTCGGGGCGGCGGCATCCGATCCGGTAGGCCTGATAGCTGGCGGCGTGGCGTTTGGCGTAGTTCTGGTGCTCCGCGCCGGCCGGCCAGAACCGCTGGGCGCCGACGACTGGTGTCGTGAAGCTCTTTCTCAGCACCCGCATGGCCGCATCGCGCGAGGCGATGGCGTCCGCGCGTTGGCCCGCTGTCGCAAAGACGGCGGATCGATAGGACGGCCCCTGGTCGCAGAACTGACCGTTAGGATCCGTCGGGTCGATGGTGCGCCAATAACGATCGACCAGGGTGCGATAGCTGACCACGCGCGGATCGAAGGTGACCTGCACCGCCTCCATATGGCCGGTGCCGCCGCGCACCACCTGCTCATAGGTCGGGTTGGCGGTATGGCCGCCGACGAAGCCGGACACGGCCGAGCGCACCCCCTGCACGTCGTCGAAGGCCTTCTCCTCGGACCAGAAGCAGCCGCCTGCGAAGATCGCGGTCTGAAACGCCGTCTGCGCTTCGGCCTGACGGGCCAGGGGCGCGCCGATCGCCAGCGCGGCGACGGTCAAGGATGCAACGGCGGCGAGCGCATTCGTGCGAAGGGACATGGTCTCATCTCCTGTTGCATTGACTACGAAGGCGACGCGCAAACGGTTTCACCGAGAACGACTTGACCGGAACAAAACGCCAACATAGAACATTAGCAGAACATATCGGATGTCTCGGAGCCAAGGTCATGCCGCGTTTGATGAGGGATATGCTGTCGCTGGCGTCGTGCGGCGGTTTTGTTTGGATGGTCTGGACCGTGGCGATCAGCGTCACCGCCTGAGATCAGACGAATTGGACCCTTTAGACGGTGTTTTTTCGACGACCGTCCGAAGCCAGCGATCCACAGCCGATCCGTGGGGCGACCGGTTTGCGATGGCCGCACGCCGCCCGATATGAGACTCAGGATAAAGTAGGGCTCTTCAGCGGGCCAGGGTCGAAGAAGGTGTGAACGAGCCGGTGAACAGTCAGGGTTTTGTCCATCTGCGGGTCCGCTCGGCCTATTCGCTGCTGGAAGGCGCGATCAAGGCGGCCAAGGTCGGCAAGCTTGCGGCCGACGCCGGAATGCCGGCGGTCGGGGTGGCGGACCGGGCCAATCTGTTCGGCGCGCTGGAGTTCAGCCAGACGGCGAAGGATGCAGGCGTTCAGCCGCTCGTCGCCTGTGCTCTTCCGGTTTTCGGCATCGGCGGCCAGATCAACGCGCGCTGGGCCAAGGTGCCGACCGTGGTTCTGCTGGCCCAGGATACAGCCGGATGGCTGAATCTGTGCGCCCTGTCGTCATCCGCCTATCTGGACGCCGGAGAAATGGCCGAGCCGGGCGTGGCCTGGGAGCAGGTGGTCGCCCGCTCCGAAGGGTTGATCCTGCTGTCCGGTGGCCCGGACGGCCCGGTCGATCCGCTGTTCGCCCAAGGCAAGAAGGCCGAAGGCGCCGCCGCTCTGGCGGCGATGAAGGCGGCGTTCGGCGACCGCTTCTACGTCGAACTGCAACGCCACGGGCTGGAGGACGAAAAGCGCGCCGAGCCGGGGCTGGTCGAATGGGCCTATGCCAACGACGTGCCGCTGGTCGCCACCAACGACGTCTATTACGCCAAGGCGGCGCAGGCCAAATCCCACGACGCCCTGCTGTGCATCGCCGACGGCGCCTTCACCGGGCAGGAGGATCGCCGCCGCATCACCGGCGAACACTGGTTCAAGCCCGCCGCCGTCATGCGCGAGCTGTTCGCCGACCTGCCCGAGGCGTGCGACAACACCATCGACATCGCGCGGCGCTGCGCCTTCCTGGTCAATACGCACGCGCCCATCCTGCCGCGCTTCGATACCGGCGCCGGGCGCTCCGAGGCCGATGAACTGGCCCACCAGGCGCGCGAGGGGCTGAAGGTCCGCCTGACCGAGGTCACGCCGGCCGTGCCCGAAGAGGAATACTGGACCCGCCTGGAATGGGAGGTCGGGATCATCCAGCAGATGGGCTTCCCCGGCTACTTCCTCATCGTGTCGGACTTCATCAAATGGGCCAAGACCCACGGCATTCCCGTGGGGCCGGGGCGGGGCTCCGGCGCCGGTTCGCTGGTCGCCTGGTCATTGACCATTACCGATCTGGACCCGCTGCGGTTTGGCCTGCTGTTCGAACGGTTCCTGAACCCCGAACGGGTCTCCATGCCCGACTTCGACATCGACTTCTGCCAGGAGCGGCGCGAAGAGGTGATCGACTATGTGCAGGACCGCTACGGCAAGGACCGGGTGGCCCAGATCATCACCTTCGGCACCTTGCAGGCGCGGGCCGTGCTGCGCGACGTGGGCCGGGTGCTGCAGATGCCGTTGGGTCAGGTCGACCGGCTCTGCAAGATGGTGCCGAACAACCCGGCCGCGCCCGTCACCCTGGCCCAGGCCATCGACATCGAGCCGCGCCTGAAGGAGGCGCGCGACGCGGAGCCGGCGGTGAAGACCCTGCTGGAAACCGCGCTGGAGCTGGAGGGGCTATACCGCAACGCCTCGACCCACGCCGCGGGGATCGTCATCGGCGACCGGCCGCTGACGGAACTGGTGCCGCTGTATCAGGATCCGCGCTCCACCATTCCGGCGTCCCAGTTCAACATGAAATGGGTCGAGCCGGCTGGCCTGGTGAAGTTCGACTTCCTGGGCCTGAAGACGCTGACGGTGCTGGATCGGGCGCGCGGCTATCTCGAACGGCGCGGCGCAGCCGAGGACTGGAACAGCCTGCCGCTGGACGATGCGCGCACCTATGAACTGATGGCCTCTGGCCAGACGGTCGGGGTGTTCCAGCTGGAATCCCAGGGCATGCGAGACACCCTGCGCAAGATGCGCTGCGGCTCCATCGAAGAGATCACCGCCCTGATTTCGCTCTATCGGCCCGGGCCGATGGAGATGATCGACACCTATATCGACCGTAAGTTCGGGCGCGCCGAGGTCGATTACCTGCACCCCAGCCTGAAAGAGGTGCTGACCGAGACCTACGGCGTCATCATCTACCAGGAACAGGTGATGAAGATCGCCCAGATCCTGGCGGGCTACAGCCTGGGCGAGGCCGACCTGCTGCGCCGGGCGATGGGCAAGAAGAAGAAGGAGGAGATGGATTTCCAGCGCCTTCGCTTCGTCAAGGGCGCCGCCGAAAAGGCCGTGCCGGAATCGCAGTCCGGCTCCATCTTCGATCTGGTCGCCAAGTTCGCCGGATACGGCTTCAACAAGTCCCACGCCGCCGCCTATGCCCTGATTTCGTTCCAGACGGGGTGGTTGAAGGCCAATCAGCCGGTCGAGTTCTTCGCGGCGTCCATGAGCCTGGACTTGTCGAACACCGACAAGCTGGCGGTCTTCTATCAGGACGCCAAACGGTTCGACGTGCCGGTCCTGGCGCCCGACATCAATCGCTCGTCGGCCGACTTCGACGTGGCCTGGGACGACGACAAGGGCGCGGTGCTCTACGCCTTGGGCGCGATCCGAAACGTGGGTCTCGAGGCGATGAAACACGTCATCGAGGTCCGCGAGACGGGCGGGCGCTTCGCCGACATCTTCGACTTCCTCGAGCGCGTCGATCCGCGCAGCGTGAACAAGCGCGCGTTGGAAGGTCTGGCCAAGGCCGGCGCCTTCGACAGCATCCACCCCAACCGGCGGCAGTTGCTGGAACAGGCCGACGTTCTGATGGCCTATTGCCAGAGTGTGGCGGCCGAACGCGCGTCGTCGCAGGTGTCATTGTTCGGCGGCGACCAGGCCCATGCCGCGCGCCCGCGTCTGAAGAGCGTCGAGCCCTGGGTCGGGCCGGAGCGGCTGGATCACGAACTGTCGGCGGTCGGCTTCTATCTGTCGGGCCACCCGCTGGACGAGATGACCTCAGCCCTGAAGCGCAAGCGCGTCACCTTCGTCGCCGAAGCGATTCCGCTGGCTGAGTCGGGCCACGAGGCGTTCCAGATGGCCGGCGTCGTGCGTCGCAAACAGGAGCGGGCCAGCGCGCGGACGGGCGAGAAGTTCGCCTTCGTGACCTTCTCGGATCCGACGGGCGAGTTCGAATGCCTGTTCCCGCCCGAACAACTGCGCAAATGCCGCGAGGTGCTGGAGCCCGGCGCCTCGGTCATGGTGCGGGTGCGCGCCAAGTCGTCGGAAGGGGAGGTGCGCTTCTTCGGCGACGACGCCTCGCAAATGGACAATCTGCTGGACGACGCCAACATCGGCCTTCGTATCCATGTCTCGGCCCGCAGCGCGGACGCTGAGGCGCTGAAGGCGCGGCTGGAACGCGCGCGATCGGGCGCGATCGGCAAGGGGGGCGAGGTGTCGCTGATGATCGCGGGCCTCGATCAGGGGCGCGAGGTCGAGGTCAAGATTCCCGGCCGCTACCGCCTGGACGGCGCCTTGCGCGGCGCGCTGAAGTCGGCGGCGGGCGTCGTCATGCTGGAGGACGCCTGATGTGCGTCGCCGCGTTGATTTCGGCTTGGCTCTTGCTGGGGGTGGTCCCTCGGTCGCTTTAGTCCCACAGCCCCTTGCTCCAATGGAAAGCCAGACCATGTCCCACGCTGTCGGAACCTTCGAGGTTCAGATGACGCCTGTCGCGGCCGAGGCCGACTCACCCGCCGGAGCGCCGGGCCGGATGCGGCTGTCCAAGACCTTTCACGGAGATCTGGAAGGTGAGGGCGCCGGCGAGATGCTGGGCCTTCTGACCAGTGGTTTTGGCGCCTATGTCGCGATGGAACGCGTGTCAGGGATACTCAACGGACGACGCGGCGCCTTCGCCTTGGTCCATCGAGGGGTCATGGAGGCGGGCAGCCAGGATTTGCTGATCACCATTGTTCCCGGTTCCGGCGAAGGCGATTTGGCGGGGATTGCGGGCGTCTTTCATCTGAAGATCGAGGGCGGCGTTCATCGCTACGATCTGGAATACAAGCTTCCCTGACGGTCGATCGTGAACCCCGGATCAATGGTCAAGCTTTTGATTTTTTGGAACCTCACGGGCGCGTGATGGGTTTGGTCAGTCCATAGGGAGACTGTTCCAATGAAATATCTCGCCATCGCCAGCGTCGCGTCGCTGGCCCTTCTCGCCGCCTGCAACCAAGGTGGCGACAGCGCCGCCCAGAACACCGGCGAAGCGGTCAACGCCACCCAGGACGCCACGTCCGGCGTCGTCGGCCAGACCTCGGCCATGACCATGGGCGCCAACACCGTCGACGGTTTCGTCACCGGTCTGGGCACCGGCAACATGTACGAGCTGGAAGCCGCCAAGATCGCCGCCGCCAAGTCCAAGAATGCGGACGTGAAGGCCCTGGCCGCGATGATCACCAAGGATCACACCGCCGCCGGTGAGAAGCTCGCCGCCGCTCAGGCGACCGCTGCGCCGAACGTCGCCATCCCCACGACGCTGGACGAACGCCGCAAGGGCTTGATCGACAATCTGAACGCCGCGACGCCGGACGACTTCGACAAAGTCTATTTGGACCAGCAGGTGGCCGCCCACAACGAGACGTTGACGCTGCTGAACGGCTTTGCCGACAACACCGAAGCGCCCGCCCTGGCCACCCTTGCGCGCGAACTGGTGACGCCTGTCACCGCGCACCGCGACCGCGCCCGGACCCTGCTGGACGCGATGAAGTAAAAGCAGTCGTCGCGTTGCTGAC
Source organism: Brevundimonas fontaquae (assembly GCF_017086445.1). Classification (NCBI taxonomy): domain Bacteria; kingdom Pseudomonadati; phylum Pseudomonadota; class Alphaproteobacteria; order Caulobacterales; family Caulobacteraceae; genus Brevundimonas; species Brevundimonas fontaquae. Next base: position 1,993,523 of record NZ_CP070968.1, read on the forward strand.
CAAAGGCGGTCCCGAAAGGGGCCGCCTTTTCGCATTTGCAGGGCTGCGCTTGCTATTGCGGCCTATCCGGCCTACATGGCCCCCGCATTTCGCAACGCGGGAGAGGCGCGCTTCGGGGAGACATCCCGATCCGCACCATTCCGAGGGTCTTCAGACCTTTAATCCCCCGCGCCACGTTTGATCGGAAAAAGGACTGAACGATCATGGCTCTGCCTGAATTCTCGATGCGCACCCTGCTTGAAGCCGGCGCCCACTTCGGCCACCAGACGCACCGCTGGAACCCGAAGATGGACCGCTACATCTTCGGCTCGCGCTCGAACATCCACATCATCGACCTGTCGCAGACGATGCCGCTGTTCCACCAGGCTCTGGTGGCCGTGCGCGAAGTCGCCGCCAAGGGCGGTCGCGTTCTGTTCGTCGGCACCAAGCGCCAGGCGGCAGAGCCGGTCGCCGAAGCCGCCAAGCGCTGCGCCCAGTACTACATGAACAACCGTTGGCTCGGCGGCACGCTGACCAACTGGCGCACCGTGTCGGGCTCGATCGCTCGTCTGCGTGAGCTGGAAGGCATTCTGGAAAACGGCGGCGAAGGCCGCGTCAAGAAAGAGCTGCTGAACCTGCAGCGCGAGAAGGACAAGCTTGAGCTGTCGCTGGGCGGCATCAAGGACATGGGTTCGATCCCGGACATCATGTTCGTGATCGACACCAACAAGGAAGCGATCGCGATCCAGGAAGCCCGCAAGCTGAACATCCCGATCATCGCCATCCTGGACACCAACTCGGACCCGGACGGCATCACTTATCCGGTCCCCGGCAACGACGACGCCGCCCGCGCCATCCAAACCTACTGCGACCTGATCGCCGACGCCGTCCTGGACGGTCTGGCCGCCGGCGCCTCGGCCTCGGGCATCGACCTGGGCGCTTCGGAAGCTCCGGTCGAGCCGATGCTGCGTGAAGCCTCGGCCCCCAAGGCTGAAGCCGAAGCCGCGCCGGCCGGCACGGAAGGCGCCGCCGCCGAACTGGAAGCCGCTGCTGAGCCGGCTGCCGAAACCGAGAAGGCCGAGGGCTGATCGCCCGCCGGGCGGCGTTCGCGTTCTTGAGCGCCGCCTGACGAACTGACACACGGCCGGGCTAAATCAGTCCGGCCGTTCCCACATACGAAATCCCCCAAGGAGAAGAACATGGCCGAGATCACTGCCGCCCTCGTGAAGGAGCTTCGCGAGCGTTCGGGCGTCGGCATGATGGACTGCAAGAAGGCGCTGGTCGAAAACGACGGCAACATCGAAGCAGCGATTGACTGGCTGCGCGCCAAGGGCCTGTCCAAGGCCGCCAAGAAGGCCGACCGCGTCGCCGCTGAAGGTCTGGTCGCCGTCGCCTCGAAGGAAGACGGCAAGGGCGAAGTCGCCGCCGCCATCGAGTTCAATGCCGAAACCGACTTCGTCGCCCGTAACGAGCTGTTCCAGAACGCCGCCAAGTCGTTCGCCCAACTGGGTCTTGAGCACCACTCGGTCGAGGCCCTGCACGGCGCCGAACTGGAAGCCGGCAAGACGGTCCAGGACGAAGTGACCAACATGATCGCCACCATCGGCGAGAACATGCAACTGCGCCGCGCCGCCCGCCTGTCGGTGTCGGAAGGCGTCGTCTCGACCTACGTCCACAACGCGGTTTCGCCGGGCGTCGGCCGTATCGGCGTGCTGGTCGCGCTGGAAGGTGAGGGCGACAAGACCGCGCTTCGCGAACTGGGCCGCAAGATCGCCATGCACGTCGCCGCCACCGCGCCGCTGTCGCTGAACACCGACGACCTGGACCCCGCCGCCATCGAGAAGGAACGCACCGTTCTGACCGAAAAGGCCAAGGAAGAAGGTCGCCCGGAAGCCATGATCGCCAAGATCGTGGAAGGTCAGATCAACAAGTTCCAGAAGGACGTGGTGCTGTCCAAGCAGCCGTTCGTCATGGATCCGGACGTGACCATCGAACAACTGGTCGCCAACTCGGCCAAGGAACTGGGCTCCTCTAACCTGCACCTGGCCGGCTTTGTCCGCCTGGCGCTGGGTGAAGGCGTCGAGAAGGTCGAAGGCCCCGACTTCGCGTCGGAAGTCGCCTCGATGATGGGCGGCAACTAAAAAACATTCCCCTCATTCGTGAGGGTTTTGTATCAGAAGGGCGCGTTCGGCTTTGATGGCCGGCGCGCCTTTCGTCTATAAGAAGCCGCCTGATTCAATGGCGCCGCAGTCAAACGGACCTTCCCGCATGCCCGACGCCCCCTCGACCTTCCGCTACAAACGCGTCCTGCTGAAGGTGTCGGGCGAGGTGCTGATGGGCGACCAGTCGTTCGGCGTCGATATGAAGACCGTCGATGCTGTGGCCAAGGCCGTCGCGGACGTCGCGGCCGAGGGCGTCGAAATCTGCCTGGTCATCGGCGGCGGCAACATCTTCCGCGGTCTGTCCAAGGCGGCGGCCGGTATGGAGCGCGCCCAGGCCGACTATATGGGCATGCTTGCGACGATCATGAACGCCCTGGCCATGCAGTCGGCGCTGGAGAAGATCGGCGTCTCGACCCGCGTGCAGAGCGCCATCCCGATGGCCGCCATCGCCGAACCCTACATCCGCCGTCGCGCCCTGCGGCACCTGGAAAAGGGCCGGGTCGTGATCTTCGCCGCCGGCGTGGGCGCACCGTTCTTCACCACGGACTCGGGCGCGGCGCTACGTGCGGCCGAAATGGGCTGCGACGCGCTGCTGAAGGGCACCAGTGTGGACGGGGTCTATACCGCCGACCCGAAGAAGGATCCCGACGCGACGCGGTATGAGACGCTGTCCTATCAGGATGTGCTGGCCAAGGATCTGCGCGTCATGGACGCCTCGGCCATCGCCATGATGCGCGACACGGGCATACCGATCGTGGTCTTCTCCATTCGGGAAGACAACTCGCTGCGCCGGACCCTGACCGGCGAAGGCACGTTCACGGTCATTCAGGACGTCGCCTGAGCGTTCGCCTGACTAGGAAAGACAAGAGAGACCAAGACCATGGCAAAGCCTGAACTGAAGACCTATCGCGACCGCATGGATCGCTCCGTCGCCGCACTCAAGGAAGAGTTCAGCGGTTTGCGCACCGGTCGCGCCAACGCCGGCCTGCTGGAGCCCGTGCGGGTCGAAGCCTACGGCTCGGCCTCGCCGCTGACCGCCGTCGCCGCGATCAGCGTGCCCGAGCCGCGCATGATCAGCGTCAGCGTCTGGGACAAGGGCATGGTGGTCGCCGTCGAAAAGGCGATCCGCAACGCCAATCTGGGCCTGAATCCGATCGTGGACGGCCAGACCCTGCGCATTCCGGTGCCGCCTCTGACCGAGGAACGCCGCAAGGACCTGGTCAAGCTGGCCGGCAAATACGCCGAGCAGCAGAAGATTTCGGTTCGCAACGTCCGCCGCGACGCCAACGACGACCTGAAGAAGGCCGAGAAGGCCGGCGAGATCAGCCAGGACGAGCAAAAGAAGATGGAAACGGAGGTCCAGAAGGACACCGACGCGGCCATCAAGCGCATCGACGAGACCTTGAAGACAAAGGAACAAGAGATCATGCAGGTCTGAGGCGAAACGGCTGGGTCCGGAAGGGATCGCACGACAGATGACGGCAGACCGCGCCGCGCCTTCAGGCCAAAGCCCAGACAAGCAGGGTCAGGACGGCCCGCGCCACGTCGCCATCATCATGGACGGCAATGGACGCTGGGCGAAGGCGCGCGGTCTGCCGCGCGCTCTTGGCCACCGCGAAGGCGTTCAGGCGCTGAAGCGCACGATCCAGGCGGCGCCGGATCTCGGCATCGATTGCCTGACCGTGTTCGGCTTCTCAACCGAGAACTGGAGCCGGCCCGAGGACGAGGTGTCGGACCTGATGGGGCTGGTGCGCTCCTACGTCGCCAGCGATTTGGCCAGGCTGACCAAGGCCGGCGTACGGCTGAAGATCCTGGGACGACGCGAAGGACTGCCGGCCGACATCGCCGCCATCATCGAACGGGCCGAGGCCCAGACCGCCCATAACGACCGGTTCCTGTTGCAGGTCGCCTTTAACTATGGCGGTCGTGCGGATCTGGTGGACGCGGCGCGTCGGCATATGGAGCGGGTGCTGGCGGGTGAGACGGTCGAGCCTTTCAACGAGGCGATCCTGACCTCAGGCCTGGCCACGGCGGGCTCGCCGCCGCTGGATTTGATCGTGCGCACGTCGGGCGAGCAGCGACTGTCGAACTTCCTGTTGTGGGAGGCCGCCTACGCCGAGCTCGTGTTCCAGGACATTCTGTGGCCCGACTATGGCCCCAAGGCGCTGGCTGAAGCGATCTCAGCCTTTGGTCAGCGCGATCGCCGTTTCGGCGGACGCGTGATCGCGCCTGAGCGCGCGACAGCCTGATGGCGGTCAAGGGTCGGGATATCGCCCTCAGGGCTGCGTCCGCCGTCGTGCTCGCGCCCGCCGCCGTCGCTGCGACGTGGGGCGGCGGCGTGTGGTTCCTGGCGCTGATGATCGTCGCCAGCGTCGTCCTGGCGTTCGAATGGGCGGCGATGAGTGCGCCCCATGCACGCCGCGTCATGGGCGGCGCGGTCAGCTTCGGCGTCGTGGCGGCGGTGATAAGCGCGCATTTCGGCGCTATGTCCGTCGCCTTCATCATGCTGGTGTTCGGCGCGGTCGCGGCCGGGGTCTATGCCCGCAGCCGAGGGCAGGAGGCGCTGGATGCCGCCTATGGCGTGCTCTATCTCGGCTGGCCTTCGGTCCTGCTGATTTGGCTGCGCGACGTCGACAGTTTGATCGGGCTGCACTGGACCGTGCTGGTCTTCGCCGTCGCTTGGTCGGCCGACATCGTGGCCTATCTGGCGGGATCCACCTTTGGCGGCCCCAAGCTGTGGCCGCGCTTCTCGCCGAACAAGACCTGGTCCGGGTTCATCGGCGGCGTTGCGGCCGGCGCGGTTGCGGGCGCCGTCATGACGGCCTGGGTCAATATGGGCGCCTTGAGCGTCGTCTGGGGAGCAGTGCTAGGCTTTGCGGGGGCCTTGGCGACCATGGCGGGCGACCTGTGGGAATCGGCGCTGAAGCGACGGTTCGGGGTCAAGGATGCGGGGAACACCATTCCCGGCCACGGCGGCCTGCTGGACCGCGTCGATGGCCTGATGTTCGCGGTCGTGGTCGTCGCGGCGGGCCGACTTATCGTGCTGATGCTGGAGCGTGGGGCGTGATCCGGCGCCGCGTCACTGTGCTTGGCGCGACCGGATCGGTCGGCGCCTCTACACTGGACCTGATGGCTCAAGCCGAGGCGACGGGCACAGGCGCGTTCGAGGTCGAGGCCCTGACGGGCGGCGCCAATATCGCCAAACTGGCCGAGCAGGCTAAACGCTGGCGGCCCAAGCTGGCCGTGACTGCCGATGCGGCGCGGTTGGACGAACTGCGTGACGCCTTGTCCGGCACGGATGTCTCTGTCGCCGCCGGCGACGCCGCGATCGTCGAGGCGGCGACGCGACCTGCCGACTGGATCATGGCGTCCATCGTCGGAGCGGCGGGTTTGAAGTCCGCCTGGGCGGCGGCGGGAACGGGCGCGACCCTGGCGCTGGCCAACAAGGAAAGTCTGGTCTGCTGCGGCTCCGCCCTGATCGAACGGGTCAAGCGGGCAGGGGGGCGTTTGATCCCCGTCGATTCTGAGCACTCCGCCATCTTCCAGGTGTTTCCGGCCGAAGCGCCTGAGCGGGTGGCCAAGCTGATCCTGACCGCATCGGGCGGGCCGTTTCGCAAGACTCCGCGCGAACAGATGGTCGCCATCACGCCAGAACAGGCCGTCGCCCACCCCAACTGGAGCATGGGCGCCAAGATTTCGGTCGATAGCGCGACGATGGCCAACAAGGGCCTGGAGATGATCGAGGCGGCTTATCTGTTCGATATGCCGCAGGATCGGATCGACGTCGTGGTGCACCCCGAATCGATCATCCACAGCCTTGTGGAATATGTGGATGGTTCGACCCTGGCCCAGATGGGACCGCCGGATATGCGCACGCCGATCGCATGCGCCCTGGCCTGGCCGGATCGGATCGCGTGGCCGGCGCCCAAGCTGGATCTGGCTCAGCTAGGTCAGCTGACGTTCGAAGCGCCCGATCTGACGCGCTTTCCCGCCCTCGATCTGGCGCGTCAGGCCCTGAAGGCGGGCGGCGCGACGCCGGCCGTGTTCAACGCCGCCAATGAGGTCGCCGCCTTCGCCTTCCTTGACCGCAAGCTGGCGTTTCTCAATATTGCCGCAGTCGTCGCCGAAACCCTTGAGCGTGCGACGAAAGCGGGGATGGCTTTCGGTTCTGGAGACGCCTGCAGTGCGGCCCTTTCGGTCGACGCCGAGACGCGTCGAATGGCCGAGACCGTCATCGCCGGCCTTGCGAATGCGGCCTGACAGCAGGCCAGGGGAGACGATTTTCGAATGCTGGGCGTCCTGGGTCAGGTCCTGATCTCCATCGCCTCGTTCCTGCTGGTGCTGACCTTCATCGTCACCATCCACGAACTGGGTCACTTCCTCGTCGCGCGCGCCTTTGGCGTGAAGGTGGACCGGTTCGCGGTCGGCTTCGGCAAGGCCGTGGCCAGCCGCACCGATCGTCACGGCATCGAATGGCGTCTCGGTTGGCTGCCGCTGGGCGGCTATGTGAAGTTCTCGGGCGATCTGGATGCGTCCAGCGTGCCTGATCGGGCTGGACTGGACGAACTGCGCCGCCGCGTGGTCGCCGAGCGTGGACCGGGCGCCGAGCGCGATTATTTCCACTTCAAGCCGGTGTGGCAGCGCGCCCTGATCGTCGCGGCCGGGCCCATCGCGAACTTCATCCTGGCCATCACCATCTTCGCCGTCGTCTTCATGGCCGTCGGCGTGTCTCTGCGCCCCGCGCGTGTTGCTCAGGTCCAGGCGGGATCGCCGGCCGCCGCCGGCGGTTTCCAGGTCGGCGACCTGATCACCGAGGTGAACGGCAAGGCCATCAAGGACGGAAGCGCGGTCACCCGCACCGTCATGCTATCGACCGGCGATCCCGTACGTTTCACGGTCGAGCGCGCCGGGCGTCCCGTCGAACTGGTCGCGACGCCGGAACGTCGCGAGGAAAACGACCCCATCGCCGGACGCGTCAAGGTCGGCCGCATCGGCCTGGGGCTAGGCCCGTCGGCCGGCGATGTCCGCCACGTGCGTTACGGCCCTGTCGACGCCGTCGTGGAGGGCGCGCGCCAGACGGCCGACGTGATCGGCTCGACCCTGACCTACCTCGGACGTCTGGCGACGGGGCGCGAGTCGGGCGATCAGTTCAGCGGCCCGTTGGGCATGGCCAAGGCGACGGGCTCGCTGACCACGGCTGCGGTCGAAGCCAATCCAGCGCCTGGCGCCATGGCGATCAACCTGATCCTGACGCTGACAACCTTGGCCGCCATACTTTCGATCGGAATCGGCTTTCTAAATCTGCTTCCCATTCCGGTCCTCGACGGCGGGCATCTGCTTTTCTACGGCTATGAGGCTGTGGCGAAACAGCCTGTGTCGGCGCGGTTCCAGGAGATGGGCTATCGTGCAGGCCTTGCGCTTTTGGCGGGATTTATGTTGTTCGCAACGTGGAACGACCTACAGAAGCTCAATATCTTCCAATTCCTCGGCGGGCTCGTCTCGTGAGCCGACGCCAGCCCCCGACGGTTTCCCGAATGAATGACATGACCTCTCGCGCCGCCGTTCGACTGAGCGCCCGCTCCAGCCTGCTGGCTTTGGCGGTCGCCGCCGGTCTGGGCGCACCCGCGCTGGCCCAGACTGCGCCGGCCCAAACTTCGCCGACGACGCCGGCTCAAACGCCGGCCCAGACGGCCCCGGCGAGCGCCGCCGAACCGCGCGTCGAGATCGCTGCGCCGCAGACGATCACGATCAACCGCATCATTGTGCAGGGCGCGCAGCGGATCGACCAGACGACGGTCCTGTCCTATTTGCCGATCCGTCCCGGTGATGCTGTCGACGCCTCGGTGCTGGACGTCGCGGTGCGCACCCTGTCGCGCACGGGCCTGTTCGCCGATGTGCAACTGGGCATCCAGAACGGCGACCTGATCGTCCAGATCGTCGAGAACCCGATCATCAACCAGGTGGTGTTCGAGGGAAATAAGGCGCTGTCAAAGGACAAGCTGACCAAGGAAGTGACCCTGGCGCCGCGCGGCATCTATACCCGCGCCAAGGTTCAGGAAGACGTCGGCGCCATTGTCGAGCTTTATCGCCTGCAGGGCCGTATCTCTGCGACCGTGACGCCGAAGCTGGTCCAGTTGGAACAGAACCGCGTCGATGTGATCTTCGAGATCAACGAAGGCCCGCAGACCGGCATCAGCGCCATCAACGTCTTGGGCAACGAAGCGTTTTCGGATCGCGACGTGCGCGGCGTGATGGTCACCGAGAAGTCGACCTGGTGGAAGTTCTTCTCCAATAACGACAATTACGATCCCAACCGCCTGGAATACGACCAGGAGCAGTTGCGGAAGTTTTACACCAACCGCGGCTATTACGACTTCCGCGTGGTGTCCTCGGTTGCCGAACTGCAGCCTGACGATCAGGCGTTCCAGCTGACGCTGACGCTGAATGAAGGCGACAAGTACAACTTCGGTGAGATCAAGGTCGTCACCCAGAACGACCGGCTGAACGCCGACTTCCTGAAGGCCCTGGTGCCGATCCGGGAAGGCCAACTGTACGAAAGCGACAAGATCGAACAGGCGGTCGACGCCCTGACGTTCGCGGCGGGATCGGCCGGCTATGCCTTCGTCGAGATCAATCCGACCTACAAGGCCAATCCCGAGACGGACACGGTCGATGTAACCTTCAATGTGTCCGAGGGCCAGCGCGTCTATATCGATCGCATCAATGTGGTCGGCAACACCCGCACGATCGACCCGGTGATCCGCCGCGAACTGCTGCTGACCGAGGGCGACGCCTTCAACCGCGCCCTGATGGAGCGCTCGCGCAACAACTTGCGCGCCCTGGGCTTTTTCAAGGACGTGACGGTCGAGGAAACGCGCGGCAGCGCGCCGGACCGCTCGGTCATCAACGTCAACGTCCAGGAACAGCCGACCGGCGAACTGTCCGTCGGAGCGGGCTTTAGCTCCGTCGACTCCTTCACCGTCAATCTGGGCATCTCGGAGCGGAACTTCCGTGGGCGCGGCCAGAATGTGGTGGCCCGTCTGGAGTGGGGTTCGCTGCGCCAGCAGGTCGACTTCCGCTTCACGGAGCCGAAGTTCCTGGGACGCGATCTGCGCGCGGGCTTCGACCTGTTCCACTCGCGCTATGACTTGAGCAAATACTCGTCCTACGATTACCGCTCAACCGGCGGCGGGGTGCGTCTTTCCTATCCGCTGAACGGCAACATGCTGCTCAGCACGCGCTATTTCCTGAAGTCGGACGAGATCATCGTCCCGACCGGCTATTGCAACGGCGTGGGGCGAGGCTCGTCTGCCCTGTGCGATCAGGTCGGCAGCTTCATCAACTCGTCGGCTGGCTATACGCTGCAGGTCAACTACACCAACGATCCGATCCGTCCGACGCGCGGCTGGGCCGGGTCGCTGCGTCAGGACCTCGCGGGTCTGGGCGGCGATGTGAACTATGTGAAGACCGAGGCCGACGCGAGCTGGTACTACGGCTTCACGCCGAACTGGATCGTCAGCGTTCAGGGTTCGACCGGCTACGTCAGCGGCTGGAACGGCGACCCGATCCGCATCAACGACCGCTTCTTCAAGGGCGGCAACAGCTTCCGCGGCTTCGAGACAGCCGGTATGGGGCCGCGCGATCTGACCACGACCGACGCTCTGGGCGGCAACTTCTACGCCATCGGCACGGTCGAACTGACCCTGCCGAACTATCTGCCTGAGCAGTACGGCATCAAGACCTCGCTGTTCGCCGATGTCGGTACGCTGGGCGTGCTGGATGACCGCTACAAGCTGACGTCCACCGGAACGGTGAACACAAATATCGCCGATGAGCTGTCGCTGCGCGCGTCGGCGGGCGTCAGCATCCACTGGAAGTCGCCGATGGGTCCGATCCGCTTCGACATCTCCAAGGTTCTGTCCAAGGAAGACTACGACAAGACGGAATCCTTCCGCTTCTCGACCTCCACTCAGTTCTAATCGCGGCTTTTTCGACCGCACGAGGAAACACCATGAAAGCTCTGATCATCGCGGCGACCGCCGCTGCTTCGCTCATCGCCACCGCTGCGTCCGCGCAGCAGGCCAGCGCGCCTGCCAACCCCGGCCCGGTCATCCCCGGCGTGTGCGTGTATTACAACGCGCGTCTCTTGGCCCAGTCGTCGGCCGGTCAGGCCGTCGAAGCCCGCATGCAACAGCTGGCCCAGGAGGTTCAGGGCGAACTACAACCTTACGCCACGTCCATCCAGTCGGACGCGCAGCAACTGCAAGCCTCGGGTTCCAGCCTACCGGCCGACCAACTGCAACAGCGCCGTCAGGCCCTGCAGCAGCGCGCGCAAGAGGCGCAACAGCTGGAAGCCACCCGTGAAAACGAGCTGCGCTACACCCTGGGTATGCAGCGTCAGGCCATCACCGAGGCCGTCTCGCCGATCCTGACCGCCCTGTATCAGGAGAAGGGCTGCGGCCTGCTGCTGGACCGCGAGAGCGTCTTCATGATGAACCCGGCGATGGACGTCACCGACCTGGCGATCCAGCGCCTGAACGCCGCCCTGCCGACCCTGAGCTTCAACCGCATGGCCGTTCCGGCTCAGACCCAGGCCCAGCCGGCCGCCGCCCGCTAAGTCTCGATGCCCGATCCCCGCTTCTTCGAGACCTTGTCGCCGCTTAGCGTCGCCGATCTGGCGGCTAGGATTGGCGGAGAGGTGGAGCGGGGCGGGGATCGCATGGTCGCCTCCGTCGCGCCCCTGTCCTCTGCGGACGGGGGCGCGATCGCGTTTTTGGGTGACCGCAAGTTCGCCGCCGCGCTGGCGACGACACAGGCCGGCTGCGTCATCGTGCCGGCTGAGGCCAAGGACGCCGCGCCGTCGTCCGCCGCCGTCATCATCTCCCGCACGCCTCAGGCCTCATGGGCCAAGGCATCGCTTCTGCTGCATCGACCGATGCTGCTTGACGCGGCCATCACCCGCGACGAGGCGGCTGAGGACGACAGTGTCGTGGTCGAACCCGGCGCAATCCTGGGGCAGGGCGTCCGCATCGGTCGTGGGTCCCGCATCGGCGCCAACAGCGTCATCGCACCCGGCGTGCAGATCGGACGTGATTGCGTGATCGGCGCCAACGTCAGCGTGGCCTTCGCGCTGATCGGCGACCGGGTGAAGCTGTATGCTGGCGCCCGGATCGGCGAAGCTGGGTTCGGCGCCACGGGCACTGCCGCAGGCGCCATGGACATTCCTCAGCTTGGGCGAGTGATCCTGCAGGACGGCGTGACAGTTGGCGCAAACAGCTGCATCGACCGGGGCGCCTATGACGACACGGTCATTGGCGAGAACACCAAGATCGATAATCTGGTCATGGTGGGCCACAACTGCGTCATCGGGCGCAATAATCTGATGGCCGCCAACACCGGCATCTCGGGCTCGGTCACCAGCGGCGACAACGTCATCTTCGGTGGAAAGGCCGGTATCGGCGATCACATCACCATCGGCGAGGGTGCGCGCGTCGCGGCTGGCGCCGGCGTTCTGGCCGATGTTCCCGCTGGCGAGACCTGGTCGGGTTATCCGGCGCGTCCGATCCGACAGTTCTTGCGCGAGACGGTCTGGCTCGCCAAACAGGCCTCTTCGAAGAAGGCTCCAAAGGAATCGTAGGGATGAGCGACACGACTGCCGTCGAGGGCGAGATCGATTACGCCGAGGTGATGCGTCGGCTGCCGCACCGTTATCCCTTTCTGCTGGTGGACAAGGCCGAAGACTTCGTGCCCGCTACGTCGATCGTCGGCATCAAGAACGTCACCCACAACGAGCCCTTCTTCCCGGGGCACTTCCCGATCGACCCAGTCATGCCCGGCGTGCTGATCGTAGAGGCAATGGCTCAGACCGGCGCCCTGCTGATGTCCAAGACGCTGGACGTCGCCGTGGCCGACAAGGTCATCATGTTCATGTCGATCGACGGGGTTCGTTTCAGAAAGCCCGCGCGGCCTGGCGACCAGCTCCGTATGGAGGTCAAGGTGATCCGCGCGCGGGGCGACGCCTACAAGTTCCGGGGCGAGACCTTCATCGACGGCAAGCTGGCGGCCGAAGCCGAGTTCATGGCCATGGTCGTGACTGTGCCCACTCCCGCGCCTGGGCCGGCGGCTTGATGACCGTTCATCATACGGCTCTGATCGACGCGACGGCGACCCTGGGCGAAGGGGTCGAGGTCGGCCCCTGGTGCACGGTCGGGCCGAATGTTGTGTTAGGCGACAATGTGCGTCTGATCAGCCATGTCGTGGTTCAGCAGGACACGACAGTCGGGGCCGGGACGGTCATCCACCCCTTCGCCGTCATTGGCGGCGACCCGCAGCACAATGGTTACAAGGGCGAGACGGTTCGGTTGGAGATCGGCCAGAACAACCTGATCCGCGAGCACTGCACCTTCAATCGGGGCACCCCGCAGGGGACGGGCGTGACGATCGTGGGGTCGAACAACCTGTTCATGACCGGCGCCCATGTCGGTCACGACTGCGTCGTCGGCGACAATGTCGTCATGGCCAACAACGCGACCCTGGGCGGTCATGCTCAGGTCGGGGACAAGGTGTTCCTGGGCGGACTGTGCGCGGTGCACCAGAACGGCCGCGTGGGGCAGGGCGCGATCATCGGCGGTCTGGCGGCGGTGACGCGCGACGTAATTCCCTACGGCTCGGCCTGGGGCAATCATGCGCGGCTGCGTGGGCTGAATCTGATCGGGTTGAAGCGCAAGGGCTACGGCAAGGATCAGGTGCGGCGTCTGCTCGCGGCCTATCGTGATCTGTTCGAGGGCGAGGGCGAGTTCGCCGGTCGGATCGACGGCGTGGCGGAACGTTATGCCGATCTGCCCGAGATCATGGAAATCATCGCCTTCATCTGCGACGGCGGGCGGCGTCCGCTGTGCCTGCCGAACGCGGAATGAGCGCGGCTGAAAAGCTGGGTCTGATCGCGGGCGGCGGTGATCTGCCGGCGGCCGTCGCGGCACGTTGCGATGCGCTCGGGCGGCCGCTTTTCGTGATCCGTCTGGCGGGGTTCGCGGACGAGCATCTGGCGCGCTGGCCCGGCGCCGAGTTCGGCATGGCGCAGATCGGTGCGATCCTGAAGGCGTTGAAGTCTGAGCGCTGCACGACCGTGTGTCTGGCGGGCATCGTCAATCGGCCGGATTTCAAGACGCTAAAGCCCGACTTCAAGGGGGCGACGCTGTTGCCGGGCATCGTCGCCGCCGCTTCCAAGGGCGATGATTCCCTCCTGCGTAAAATCCTGTCGGTGTTCGAGGCCGAAGGCTTCGCCGTCGAGGGCGCTGACGACATTCTGGGCGGCGACACGCTTGGCGCAGGCGCGCTGGGCGCCGTCTCGCCGACCGAGCAGCAGCTAGTTGATCTGAAGAAGGCGCTACATGTCGCAGAAAAGTCAGGCGAACTCGATATCGGTCAGGGCGCCGTGGTCTGTGACGGCCTGGTCCTTGCGGTTGAGGCGCAGGAAGGCACGGACGCGATGCTGACCCGCGTCGCCAACCTGCCGAGCGATCTGCGCGGGACCACCGACAACCCCAAGGGCGCGCTCGGCAAGGCGCCCAAGCCGATTCAGGATCTGCGCGTCGATATGCCCGTGATTGGGCCGCGCACCGTCGAAATGGCGTCGGCGGCGGGTCTGGCGGGCATCGGGGGCGTTGCGAGACGTTTGATCCTGATCGATCGCGCAGCCATCGTCGAGACGGCGAACCGTCTGGGCCTGTTCGTCTGGGGCGAGGATCGGTGAGCCGCCCGCTGAAGATCATGCTGGTGGCGGCTGAGGCTTCGGGCGATGCGCTGGGCGCCGGTCTGGCCAAGGCGTTGAAGGCGCGGTTGGGGGACGATGTGGCCTTTGTCGGCGTCGGCGGGCCCAAGATGGCGGCCGAGGGCGTGGTCAGCCCGTTTGATATCGCCGAACTGTCGATCCTGGGCTGGATCGAGGGTTTGCGCGCCTATGGCAAGGTCAAGCGGCGCGTCGAGCAGACGGCGGCGCTGGCCGAGCGGGAAAAGCCCGACGCCGTGGTTCTGATCGACAGTTGGGGCTTCACCATCCGTGTGGCCAAGGCGATCCGGGCCGCGCGGCCGGACCTGCCGCTGATCAAATACGTCGGGCCTCAGGTCTGGGCCTCGCGGCCGGGCCGGGCCAAAACCTTGGCGGGCGCAGTCGATCATCTTCTTGCCCTCTATGGCTTTGATGCGCCCTGGTTCGAGCGCGAGGGCCTGCCGACGACCGTGGTCGGTTCGTCAGCGCTTCATATGAACGTGGATGCCGCGGACGGTGCAGCGTTCCGCGCGAGTCGTGGGATCGCGGCCGATGCGCAGCTTCTCTTGGTGCTGCCCGGCAGCCGGCCCAGTGAGATCACCCGAATGGCCCCCGTCTATGAGGCGACGGTCAGAAAACTGAAGACCACTAACCCCGGCCTTGAAGTCGCCGTGGTCGCCGCAGGGACGGTCGCTCACGATGTTGCGGCCCGCGTCGCCGCTTGGCCCTTCCGCGTTCACCTGGTCGACGAAGCCGAAAAGTATGACGCCATGCGCGCCGCGACCGTCGCCCTGGCCACCAGCGGCACCGTGTCGACCGAACTGGCGCTGGCGGGCGCGCCGATGGTCATCGCCTACAAGATCGACGGGCTCAGCTATCAGCTGATGAAGCGGTTCGTGACCGCCAAACATATCACCCTGTTTAATGTCGCGGCTGACGACCGGATCGCACCCGAGTTCATCCAGCACGAGGCGACCCCGGCCATCCTGACGGCGGCGGTCGGGCGGCTGCTGGCCGACCCTGCGCTGGCGGCCGAGCAGGCGCTTCGCCAGACGGCGGCATTGGACTTGATGGGACGCGGAGGACCGGACCCGTCGGAGTTGGCTGCCGACGCGGTGCTGAAGGTCATCGCCGAAAAGTCGGCGAGCTGACGATGGCGCGGGCGCTCAGTCCGCGACGTGCGGCCGAGGTCCGCGCCGCGGTTCAGATGGCGGTGGGCGCGATGGCTGCGCTCTATCTCGCGACCTGGCTGAACCTGCCCCACCCATACTGGAGCGTGATTTCCGCCATCGTCGTCATTCAAGCGAGCGTCGGCGGCGGCGTCCTGACCGTTGCGCGCGACCGAGCCATCGGTACGGCGACCGGAGCGCTGGCGGGGGCGACTTTCGCCTTCCTTCGTCCGCCCGGCCTGGAAAGCATGGCGCTGAGCATCGCCGTCTCGGCGGGGCTGCTGGCCTTTTTTGCAACCGGGCGGCCTTGGCTGAAGGTCGCGCCCGTCACCGCCACCATCGTCATCGCCGGCGGGACCGGAGCAGAGGGGCCGGCGTCGCTGGCGCTGGATCGGGTGATGGAAATCCTGGTCGGCAGCGGCGTCGGCGTGCTGGCGATCCTGGCGCTGTTTCCGCGTCATGCCGGGCAGTCGTTCAAACTTCAAGCGCGCGAGGCGGCGGGCGAAGCGGCGGTGCTGTTGGCTTTGGTCGCAAAGGCCGCCCCGGACGATGCGTCCGAGATCTCGCGCCGTCATGCTGATCTGAAGCGGCGGCTGGATGCGCTGGGTCAGGCGGCCAAGAACGTCATCGATCTGCCCGGCCCGCAACGTGAGACGGCGGATCGGGCTGCGCTCGTGCGCGCCTTCTGGCGCGTGCGCAGCGACATCGTCATCCTGGGCCGCGGTTTCCAAGCCGAGGGTGCGGGCGCACGGCTGAATCCCTGGTCGCAGGACGCGGAGCGGGCGGTGGAGCAACTCAAGGCTCTGTCTGAGGGCAGGGCCGCCCAGCCCATGGGCGCGATCGACCAAAGCCTGGCTCTGTCAATGGCTGTCGAGGGCGACGATGTGGCTCTGGGCGCTGCCGCGATCGGCGTGGCGCATATGCACCGCGATCTGGATGACCTGGCTGCCCGGTTCGCGGATCTGAAGCTGGTCTGACGACAAAGAAAAACGCCGGGGATGTCTCCCCGGCGTTTTGCATTTTAGCCGACGTATCAGCCGCGTTGTTCGATCGGCACGTAATCGCGCTGGGTCGGACCCGTGTAGAGCTGACGCGGACGACCGATCTTCTGCGACGGATCGGCCATCATTTCCTGCCACTGAGCGATCCAGCCCACGGTGCGGGCCAGAGCGAACAGAACGGTGAACATGGTGGTCGGGAAGCCCATCGCCGACAGGGTGATGCCCGAATAGAAGTCGACGTTCGGGAACAGCTTGCGCGAGGTGAAGTATTCGTCCGACAGGGCGACCTTCTCCAGCTCCTTGGCGACCAGGAACAGCGGATCGTTCTCGCGGCCGGTGGCGGCCAGCACTTCATAGGCCGACTGCTGCATGACCTTGGCGCGCGGATCGTAGTTCTTGTACACGCGGTGACCGAAGCCCATCAGCTTGTACTTGCGATCCTTCACGCCCTGAATGAACTCAGGAATCTTGTCCGGGGTGCCGATTTCCTTGAGCATGTTCAGCGCCTCTTCGTTGGCGCCGCCGTGCGACGGGCCCCACAGGCAGGCGATGCCGGCGGCGATACAGGCGAACGGATTGGCGCCCGACGAACCGGCCAGACGCACGGTCGAGGTCGAGGCGTTCTGTTCATGGTCGGCGTGCAGGGTGAAAATGCGGTCCATGGCGCGAACCAGGGCTGGATCGACGTGATAGTCCTCGGCCGGCACGGCGAAGCACATGCGCAGGAAGTTTTCAGCGTACGAGAGGTCGTTGCGCGGCGAGATGAAGGGCTGGCCGACGTGGTATTTGTAAGCGCGGGCCGCGATCGTCGGCATCTTGGCGATCAGGCGGATGGCCGAAATGTCGCGTTGCACCGGATCATGGATGTCCAGGCTGTCGTGATAGAAGGCCGACAAGGCGCCGACAGTGCCGACCATGATCGACATCGGGTGGGCGTCACGGCGGAAGCCCTCGAAGAAGCGGTCGAACTGGGCGTGCAGCATCGTATGCGTGGTGATGCTGTTTTCGAACTTCTCGAACTGAGCGGCGGTCGGCAGTTCGCCGTGCAGCAGCAGGTGGCAGACTTCCAGGAAGTTCGACTTCGACGCCAGCTGGTCGATCGGGTAGCCACGGTGCAGCAGCACGCCGGCGTCGCCGTCGATATAGGTCAGAGCCGATTCACAGGCCGCCGTCGAGGTGAAGCCGGGATCGAAGGTGAAGGCGCCCGTTCCCGCATAGAGTTTGCGGATGTCGATGACGTCCGGGCCGGTGGAGCCCGAAAGGACCGGCAACTCGATCGTCTTGTCCTCGAAGGACAGGGTCGCCGAGCCGGCGGGTTTGGCTTGTTCAGTCATGAATGCCCCTTTGCATCATACGTCCAGGCGCGGGGAGGCGTCGGCCGCTTTTTGGTTTGTGGGTGATCACTTAGTCTGTTGCAGCGCATCATCCAAGCGCCCGAGACTTTCGTCGCGCCCAAGAGCCGACAAAGTTCGTGCAATATCAGGTGATGTTGACCCTGCGGTAAGCGCTGCGCGCATCGGCGGGCCGATTTTTCCGAACCCGACGCCCCCGGATTCCGCAAAGGCCTTGAGCTCGGCTTCCAGCGCGAAGACATCCCAAGATTGGAACAGGGACAGCCGCTCGCGCAGACGGGCGAGGCGATCCAGCGTCTCACCGGACAGCAGCGCCTTCGCCTTATCGTCCAGGGTCAGCGGGCGAGATTTCAGAACGAAGGCGGTTTGGTCGGCCAGATCGAGGATCGTCTTGGCGCGATCCTTGACGAAAGGCATGGCGCGTTGAAGCCGGGCTTCGTCCGCCTCTGCCAGGGTGTGACACTTTTGCAGATGCGCATCCAGCGTCAGCTTGGCGAGCCGTTCATCGTCGGCGAGACGCAGCCAGTGCGAATTGACGTGCGCCAGCTTGTCGAAGTCCAGGCGCGCCGGCGCCTTGCCGATGCCGGCGAGATCGAACCATTCGATGGCCTGGGCGTCGCTGAACAGTTCGTCGTCGCCGTGGGCCCAGCCGAGGCGAGCCAGATAGTTGCGCATGGCCTCGGGCAAGTAGCCCATCTCGGCGTATTCATGCACCGCCTGGGCGCCGTGACGCTTCGACAGCTTGGCGCCATCCGGGCCGTGGATCAGGGGGATGTGAGCGAAGGTCGGGCGCGACCAGCCCAGCGCATCGTAGATCAGGCTCTGGCGCGCGGCGTTATTCAGATGGTCGTCGCCGCGAATGACGTGGGTCACCCCCATGTCGTGGTCGTCCACGACGACGGCGAGATTATAGGTCGGCGCGCCATCTGAACGCAGCAGAACCAGATCGTCCAGGTCGTCGGTCGACCAGTTCACGTCGCCCTGGACCTCATCGGCTACCGTGACGGTCGTCGCCTTTGGCCGGCGGAAGCGCACGACGTGCGGCAAGGCCAGATCGTCCACGGTCGGCTGACGGTCGCGCCAGGGCGATTCGAAAGTGCGCTTTTCCGCCTTGGCCTCATCGCGCAGACGACCGGTCTCCTCGGCCGAGGTGAAGTCGCGGTAGGCGTGGCCGGTTTCGAGCAGTTGATCGACCACCTCGCGGTGACGATCGGCCCGGCTGAATTGGAACACCGGCTCGTCGTCGGCGAACAGCTCCAGCCAGCTCAGGCCGTCGAAAATGGCCTTCACCGCCTCATCGGTCGAGCGTTCGCGGTCGGTATCCTCGACGCGAATCAGGAAACGTCCAGCGTGTCTCTTGGCGTACAGCCAGTTGAACAAAGCGGTTCTCGCCCCGCCGATATGCAGATAGCCTGTCGGCGAGGGGGCGAAGCGGGTGACGACAGTCGAGGAAGGTGAGGTCATGGGGGAGGGGTCCGTAAGCGAGGCCCTTATACGCCCCGATGCGGCAAAACCTACCCCCGCTGCGCGATTGCGCGCCTGGCTGCACGCCGAGGTCGCCGCACAGACCCTGAGATGGCGGCTATGGGCGCCGGTCGCATTCGGCGCGGGCGGAGGCATCTATTTCGCCCTGCGAGCCGAGCCGGTCTTGTGGCCACTGTTGCTGGGCGCCGCCTTGTCCTTTGGGCTGTGGGTCGTGGCGCGCCGGCGCGGCGGGTCGCGGCGCCTGACCTGGCTGCTGTTGATGCTGGCCTGCGTTTCAGGCGGGCTGGCGGCGGCCAAGGTGCGCACCCAAGCCGTCGCCGCGCCGATCGCGCCCGCCCTCAGCGAACCGACCGTGATCGAAGCCTGGGTTGTCGATGTCGACAGCCCGGGTCAGCGAGGCGCGCGGGTCGTGATTGCGCCGGTCTGGATCCGCGGACTGACGCCAGAGCAGACGCCGGTGCGTTTGCGAGCGACGGTGCGGGGCGAGCCGCCGCGGCCCGGCGAAGCGATCCGCCTGTTCGCCATTCTGAATCCGCCGCCTGCGCCGGCCAGCCCCGGCGCCTACGACTTCGGCCGCAACGCCTTCTTTCAGGGCATGGGCGGCGTGGTGTTAGCCTTGGGCGAAACGCGTGGGGCCGAGCTTGCCGCGCCGCCGTGGCGACTTCGACTTGAAATGGCGGTCAACGGCGCCCGCTTCGCATTGGCCGAGCGGATCGTGGCAAGGCTCGGCGAACGGACCGGCGGGATCGCCGCCGCCATGACCACCAGTCATGAGACCTGGATCAGTCAGGAGGACATGGATGTGATGCGCGATTCCGGCCTGGCGCACATCCTGTCGGTGTCAGGGCTGCATATGGCCATCGTCGGCGGGTTCGTCTTCTTCGCGGTGCGTCTGGGCGTGGCGGCCTGGCCCTGGTTGGCCGTGCGGGTTCACGGCAAGAAGGTCGCGGCCTTGGCGGGCCTCACGGCGGTCGGGGTCTATCTGGTGGTGTCGGGCGCGCCGCCGCCGGCCGAGCGGGCGGCGATCACCGCCTCCATCGCCTTTCTCGCCATCCTGCTGGATCGACAGGCGGTCACGATGCACGGCCTGGCTGTGGCGGCCTTTATCGTTTTGGCGATACAGCCTGAAGCCATCGTCACGCCGGGTTTCCAGATGTCGTTCGCGGCGACGGCGGCCTTGGTCGCCTTGGTCGAGGCCTGGCCGAAGCGCCCGCGCGAAATATCCGCGCCCTGGCCGATCCTGGCAGTCCAACGGCTGGGCGGTTGGTTGACGGCGGCTGTGGCGGCCAGTGTCGTCGCCGGATTGGCGACGGGACCGTTCGCCATGCAGCATTTCAACCGCACGGCCATGTATGGACTGCTCGCCAATCTCGGCACGTCGCCCGTGGCGGACTTCATCCTGATGCCCGCGCTGGCCTTGGGAGCAGCGCTGGAACCCTTGGGGCTGGGGGGACCGTTTCTGGCGATTGCGGGATGGGGCGTGGATCTGATGCTGGCCATCGGCGCCTGGACGGCGGGATTGCCCGGCGCGGTCAGAACGGTCGCCAGCGCGCCGAACTATGTCCTGCCCGTCGCCTTCCTGGGCGTGCTGTTCGTCTGTCTGTGGCAGGGACGCCTGCGCCGGTTGGGACTGCCCTTTGCAGCGGCCGTCCTGATCTGGCCGCGTGAACCGACGCCAGATCTGTGGATCGGCGATGGCGGAACAAACGCCGCCTTTCACCGTGACCGGGCGGCCGTCGTCGTACGGCCTGGCGTGCGTGAATTTGCGGTGGATCTCTGGTCGCGAAGACGGGGGCTGGCCATGACGGATCGCTCGGAGACAGGCTGGGTCTGCGACCGTTTCTCCTGTCGACCGGACACCAATGAGGCGGGTCCCGTGGCGATCTGGTGGGGGCGAAAGTCGCCGAGCTCCGATCAGATGGAGGCGTTATGCCGCGCAGCGCCCGTTGTCAGCGTACGCGCCGTCGTCTCGTCAATCCCAAGCGCCTGTCAGGATCGTCTTGTCCTGGACGGCGTGGACTTTGCGCGGGGCGGAGCCGTGGAGTTGTGGCAGGCCAGCTCTGACGAGCCGAATCGATGGCGCGCGGTGTGGACGGCCGACGTTCGCGGCGACCGCCCCTGGACGCGTCAGTCTGATCCGGACGTCAGTGATACCGGCGCATGAGGCCGACCAGCTTGCCCTGAACCGCGACCTGATCCGAGCCGTAGATCTTGGTTTCATAGTTGCGGTTGGCAGGTTCCAGCGCGATCGAGGCGCCTTTCTTGCGAAGGCGCTTCAGCGTCGCCTGCTCGCCCTCCACCAGAGCCACCACGATTTCGCCGGAGGCGGCGTTATCGGTCGATTTGATCACCACCATGTCGCCGTTCAGGATACCGGCCTCGATCATGGAGTCGCCTTCGATCTCCAGCAGGTAGTGCTCGCCCGAACCCAGCATGGACTCGGGAACCGGATAGCGGGCGGTTTCATGCTCGATCGCATCGATCGGCGTGCCGGCGGCGATCTTGCCCATCAGCGGCAGCTCGCGGGTGTCGTTGGCCGCCATCTGGGCCGCAGGTCGGACACCCCCGCCGCCCTCGATGACGTCGGGCTTGAACCCGGCGCGACCGCGCGGCGCGCCGGCCGTCGCCTGTTCGGGCAGTTTCGTGACTTCCAACGCGCGGGCGCGGTGAGCGAGACGACGAATGAAGCCGCGCTCCTCCAGCGCCGTGATCAGCCGGTGAATGCCGGACTTGGAGGCCAGCTCGAGCGCCTCCTTCATCTCGTCGAACGAAGGGGAGACGCCGGTCTCCTGGATGCGTTCGTGGATGAACATCAGCAGTTCGTGCTGTTTGCGCGTGAGCATCGCCAGGCCCTCATGCGCCCGCCGACGAATCGGAACGGGCCGTGAACATTTGTCGATGTTCTGTAAGTGTTCCTTGCTAATGTCAACTTAACGGCGGCGCTGGACGCCGCCGGAACATTCAGGCCGCGAGCAGTCGGCGTGTTGCGGCTTCGACGTCGTCCTGGCGCATCAGACTCTCGCCGACCAGGATCGCCTGAGCATGGGCAGCCGAGACGCGCGCCACGTCGTCGGGCGTGAAGATGCCGCTCTCTGCGACCAGCAGAGCGCTCACGGGGCTGAGCATGGACAGCCGCTCCGTGGTTTCAAGATCGACCTCGAACGTGCGCAGCGAGCGATTATTCACCCCCACCAGATCGCCGCCGAGCGCACAGGCGCGCGCCATTTCTTCCTCGTCGTGCGTTTCGATCAGCGCGTCCATGCCAAACCGCTCGGCCTCGGACAGAAGTTCGGCCGCCAGACGGTCGTCGATCATGGCGAGGATGATCAGGATGCAATCGGCGCCCAGGGCGCGGCTTTCGGCGACCTGCCAGGGATCGACCAGGAAATCCTTGCGCAGGCAGGGCAGGGCGACGGCCTCCTTGGCCTGGCCCAGATAGGTGTCGTCGCCCTGGAAGCTGGGGGCATCGGTCAGCACCGACAGACAGGCCGCACCGCCGGCCTCATAGGCGCGGGCCAGGGCCGGCGGATCGAAATCGGGCCGGATCAGGCCCTTGGACGGGCTGGCCTTCTTGATCTCGGCGATCAGGGCGGGCCGGCCGGTTTCCTCTCCGACGCGTTCCAATGCGGCGCGAAAGCCGCGCGGAGTCGATGCGGCGCGGGCCAGGGCTTCGATCGCGTCCTGTGACGTCGCCGCCTTGCGGGCGGCGACGTCCTCGCGCTTGTAGGCGGCGATACGGTCCAGAACGTCGGTCATGCGGGCTCTTCGCTTTCCAGCGGCGTGGAGGTGATGCGGGCCAGGCGATCCAGCGCCTCGGCGGCTCGACCGTCGTCAATGGCGGCAGCGGCGAGCGCGGCGCCCTCGGCCAGATCGGCCGCGCGATCGGACACCACGAGGGCGGCGGCGGCGTTCAGCAGCACGATGTCGCGGTAGGGTCCGGCCGCGCCGGCCAGAAGCGCGCGCAGGGCGACGGCATTCTCCTCGGCGTCGCCGCCGCGAATGTCTGCGATAGAGGCCCGCGGCAGGCCGGCGTCGTCGGGTGTGACCTGGAAGCGACGAACCGCGCCATCCTTCCATTCGGCGACGTCCGTGGGGCCGGAAGTCGCCAGTTCGTCCAGGCCTTGGCCGTGAACGGTCCACGCCCGGTTGGCGCCAAGCCGGCCCAGCACCTCGGCGAGCGGCTCCAGCAGGCGTGGATCATAGACGCCCATGACCTGTCGCCTTGCAGACGCCGGGTTCGAAAGCGGTCCCAACAGGTTGAAGACGGTGCGAAAACCGATCTCGGCCCGCACCGGCCCCACATGACGCATCGCCCCGTGATATGCAGGCGCGAACAGGAAGCAGATACCGGCCTCGTCCAGCGCCTTTTTCTGCTGCGCCTGCGACGCCATCAGGTTCACGCCCAGGATCGACAAGACGTCGGAAGATCCTGATTTCGATGACATCGCCCGATTGCCATGCTTGGCGACCTTCAGACCGGCGCCAGCCAGAACCAAGGCGGCGGCGGTCGAGATATTGTAGGTGTGCTGACCGTCGCCCCCGGTGCCGCAGGTATCGATCACCTCATAGGGATGATCCAGCGTCAGGGCGGCTTCACGCATGGCGCCCGCGAAGGCGGCGATCTCGTCCACGGTCTCGCCGCGCATCCGCATGGCGGTGATGGCGGCGGCGACCTGCGACGGGGTCGGCTCGCCCCGCAGGCAGGCGGCGAAGAAGTCGTGCGCCTGCTGGGACGTCAGGGGATGGCCCTCGACCAATCGAGCGAGGATCGGCTTGAACCCGTCGCCCATAATCAGGCGGCCGCGAGGCGCTTTACGCCGGCGATCTCAAGGAAGTTGGCCAGCATGTCGTGACCGTGTTCGGTGGCGATGGATTCCGGGTGGAACTGCACGCCGTGGATCGGGCGCGTACGGTGCTGCAGACCCATGATCTCCCCGTCGGCGGTCCAGGCGGTGACCTCCAGGTCGTCGGGCAGGGTTTCGCGCTTGACCGCCAGCGAATGATAGCGTGTGGCGGTGAAGGGCGAGGGCAGGCCGGTGAAGACGCTCTGGCCCTCATGCAGGATCGGCGAGGTCTTGCCGTGCATCAGGGTCTTGGCGCGGACGACGTCGCCGCCGAACGCCTGGCCGACGGCCTGATGACCCAGACATACGCCCAGGATAGGCATCGACGCTGGCGCTGTCGTGATCAACGGCAAACAGATGCCCGCCTGATCCGGCGCGCAAGGGCCGGGCGACAGCAGAACGGCGGCGGGGTTCAGCGCCCACGCCTCGTCCACCGACAGGTCGTCGTTGCGCACCACATGCGTCGGCGCGCCCAACTCCGCGAGGTAGTGGACGAGATTGTAGGTGAAGCTGTCGTAGTTATCGACGACGAGGATCATGGTTTGGCTTCTAGGCGTGACGCGCGTCCGCGCCAAGCGGGCGCGGCTTTAAAGCGCATTTTAACTCGACGGGGCTAGGACTGGGCAGGTGAAGCTCGCCGCTGAAAAAGACATCGCCGCCAAGATCGCCGCCGCCAAGGCGAAGCTGGTCGTGGTCGAAACCAAGCCCAACCCCGTCGCCGCGCTTGGCGCAGCCGCGCTCGCGGCCACCGCAGCGGTTTTGATGGCGGGCGTCGTCATCATCGGGCCGGGCGTGCAGTTCAACGACCCGGCAATGATGGTTTCGCGCTAGCGATTGCCGGTCCGAAAGCGCCAGGCGTCTTCCGCCGCCCGCATCGGCGCCCGCGCCTTGTGCTGGGTCTCGGCATATTCGGCCGCAGGATCGCTGTCGGCGACGACGCCGGCCCCGGCCTGAACGAAGATCCGGTTGTCGGCGAACAGGGCGGTGCGCAGGGTGATGCAGATGTCCGCCTCGCCGCCGGCCGAAATATAGCCGACGCCGCCGCCGTATCCGACGCCGCGCTTTTCGCTTTCCAGTTCGTCGATGATCTCCATGGCGCGCACCTTGGGCGCACCCGACAGGGTCCCGGCGGGCAGAGCGGCCAGCAGCGTATCGACCGCATCCAGCCTGGGGTCAGCCTTGCCGCGCACGTTGGAGACGATGTGCATGACCTGGCTGTAGCGTTCGACGACGAAGCTCTCGGTGACCTCGACCGTGCCGGGCGCCGCGACGCGCCCCACATCGTTGCGGCCCAGGTCCAGCAGCATCAGATGCTCGGCCAGTTCTTTCGGATCAGCCAACAGTTCGACTTCCAGCGCCTTGTCCGCTTCTGGCGTCGCGCCGCGCATGCGGGTGCCGGCCAGCGGCCGGATCGTGACCTCGCCGTCCTTCAGCCGAACCAGGATCTCGGGGCTGGAGCCGGCGAGCTGGAAGCCTTCGAAGTTCAGATAGAACAGATAGGGCGACGGGTTCTGGCGACGCAGCGAGCGATAGAAGGCGAACGGATCGTCCGTCCACGGGGCCGAGAACCGATGGCTGAGCACGACCTGGAAAATGTCGCCGGCGCCGATGTAGTCCTTGGCGCTGGCGACCATCTCGCCGAAGGCCGGCTCGTCCACCGGCGAGGTGAAGACGGGAGCCGGCGTTTGCTGCGGGGCGGCGCGGATGGGCAGAGGCTCGCGCAAGGCCGTCTCGAACGCGTCCAGCCGCGCCGTCGCGGCGTCGAACGCCTCTTCGGAGGCGATGCCCGCGTCGGGATAGGCGGCCGACACCAGAACGATCTCGTGGCGAACCGAATCGAAGATGGCCACCAGCGACGGCCGTGTCAGCACGGCGTCGGGCAGATCGAGCGGATCAGGGTTTGGCGCGCCCAGCGGCTCCAGCAGTCGCACCATGTCATAGCCGAAGACGCCGAACAGGCCGGCGGCCATCGGCGGCAATCCCTCCGGCAGATCGAACTTCGACGCCGCGATCAGCGCGCGCAGGGATTGCAGCGCCGCCAGCGGTTCGGCCGTAAAGCGACCTTCCGCTATGGCTGAGCCGCGCGACAGTTCCGCCGCGTTGGAGCGACAACGCCAGACCACATCCGGATCCAGCGTCAGGATGGAGTAGCGTCCCTTGACCGCGCCGCCCTCGACCGATTCCAACAGACAGGCGTACGGCCGGTCGCGTCCCAGCTTCAGATAAGCCGAGACCGGGGTTTCCAGGTCGTCGATAATCCGGCGAACCAGGACCTGCGGCCGACCAGCCGAAAGGCCGGCCGCGAAGGCGTCGAGCGTGATGTCGCGCGAAGCGTCGTCGGTCATTGCGCCGGTGCGGCGGGCGTTGCGCCACCCGACAGACCCAGGGCCGACAGCGCTTGGGCCGGGTCGTTCTTGGCCTTGGAGCGCTGGGCGCCCGCCGAGACCGACGATTCGACCATGGCCTGCACCAACTCCTGGGTCAGACGCGGGCGGACCTGCTCGGCCAGCGGACCGGCTACGGCCGGATTGGCGGCGCGGACGTTGTCGACGCGGCCGACCACATAGGCGGTCTGCGACGCCGGCTGCGAGAAGGCCTGGCCCTTGGATTGGCCGAACAGCCCTTGAAGCACGCCCTGACCCAGGGCTTCCTGGGTTTGCTGATTGCGAATGACGCCGGTTCGCACGGTCAGCGGCGCATTGACCGAGCGGGCGACCGCGGCGATGTCCTCGCCGTTGCGCACGCGGGTCGTCAGTTCTTCAGCCTTGGCCGACAGGCGACGCATGGTCTCACGCTGAATCCATTGGGCGGCCAGGGGCTCTCGAACCTCGGCCAGGGTCGGCAGGGCCGACGGGCGGATATCGTTGACGCGCACGGCGAAATACTGGCCCTGACCGGCGTCGATGACATCGCTCTCGCCGCCCTTGGTCAGGCTCCAGGCCGTCTCGAAGATTTGCGGGGGGGCGTTCAGCGCCTGACCGTTCGGCAGTTTGCCGTCCTTGGTGAAGGGGGGCAGATCGACGATGCGACCCCCGGCCTCACGTGCGGCGTCCGCCAGATTCTTGCCGGCCGTGCGGGCGGCTTCGTACTTCTCTACCTTGGCGTAGGTCTGGGTCTTCACGTCCTCGGCGCGCAGTTCCTGGATCAGTTCCTCGCGAGCGCTGTCGAGCGTGGCTGGCGCGGCGGGTTGGACGGCCGTGACCTTGGCGACGGCGAAGCCGACACCTGCCTGGACCGGATTGGACACCTGATTGGCTTGCAGACCGAAGACGGCGGCTGCGGTCGCGGCGTCGCCGATGGCCGAGCGGGGGGTTTCGTTGAAGGCGGCCGGCGTGATGTTGTTGGCGCGACCGACGTCAGCGGGCGATTGGCCAGCGCGAAGGGCGGCGGCGATCTTCTGAGCCGTCTCGCGGTTTGGCGCGGTCAGGGTGACGAAGGAGCGCGTCTCGGGCTTGCTCAGCGTGTCCCTCTTGAACTCGAAGCGCTCGCGGATGCGGTCTTCCGAAATCGGCGCATTGGCCGAAGCCTCAGGCGTGAACAGAACCACCGACACCATGCGGAACTCGGGCGCACGCAGGCGGTCGGCGTTCTCCTGGATGAAGGCGTTCAACTGGGCGTCGGTCGGGGCCGGGATTTGACCGGCCATCGCGGGAGTCACCTCGAACCAACGACCATCGCGGCTCTCGAAGGCGGAACCGGCCAGCAGCGCGCCATAGATGCGCGGCACGCGGGCGCCGGCGAAGACGGCGGCGCCGAAATGCTCCGTGGCGTATTGGTCGCGCAGGTCCTGCTCCAGCATGGCGGGCGTCAGGTTCTGCTGCGCAAGGGCCGCCTCATAGGCCTGCTGGTCGAACTGTCCGGTGACCGAGTTGAAGAAGGCCGGGATCTGGCGGATTTGCTTGACGATCAGTTCCTTGCCCGGGCGGATGCCCGCCTTGTAGGCCCAGTTCAGGAAGCCCAGCTGCTGCGTCTGCTCGGTCAGGAAGCGGACGTGAATGTTTTCCGCAACCAGCTCCTGGTTCGTCAGGGGACGGCCGACCTGCTGCTGCAACCGTTCACGCACCTGATCGAAGGCGGTGCGGAACTCGACTTCGTTCATCGAGCGGTCGCCCGCGTCGATGACGTGTTTCGGTCCCAGGTTGGAGAAGACATCCATCCGCGCGCCGACGATCACGAAGCTGATCGCGATCAGGACAAGCAGGGCGGCCGCCCATTTGGATCGAGAGAAGGCGCGGAAGGCGGTGAGCATTCGAAAACCCGGGACTGGCCGATATTGGCGTCAATCGTCGCGTATAGTCGGGGCGGGGCCGCCGCTGCAAGGATGGCTTCGTGTCCGGATTGCGGCGGCGCCTCTTGGCTTGGCGGTTTTCGCCTTCTAGACAGGCGGCCATGAAACAATCCGTGAAGATGATCGTCGGCAATTGGAAGATGAATGGCGTTTCGGCCGCCTTGGCGCAGGCTGAGGCGATCAGGGACGCCGTCGGAACGACGGGGCAAGGATGCCGTGTGGTGCTGTGCCCGCCGGCGACGCTGATCGAGCGTATGCAGTCCGCCCTGGCGGGCAGCGGCGTGGCCGTGGGCGGTCAGAACTGCCATGAGAAACCCGCCGGCGCCTTTACCGGCTCGGTGTCGGCCGAAATGCTGGTCGACGCCGGTGCGACCGTGGTGATTCTGGGACATTCGGAACGCCGCGCGGCTTTCGGCGAGACCGATGCAGACGTCTCCGCCAAGGTCGAGGCCGCCGTCGCCGCCGGGCTGGAGCCCATCGTGTGCGTCGGTGAAACCTTGCAGCAGCGGGAAGCGGGCGACGCCATCGCCGTGGTCTCGGGCCAGGTCGCGGGCTCGCTGCCGTCCAGCCTGGCCGAGCGCGACTTCGCGGTGGCCTATGAACCCGTTTGGGCCATCGGGACGGGCCTGACCCCCACTCTGGATCAGATCGCTGAGGTCCATGCCGCCGTGCGCGCCGCCATTGTCGCAAAGCTGGGAGAAGGCGCTCGCACCGCGCCCATTCTGTATGGCGGTTCGGTCAAACCAGAGAATGCGCGCGACATTCTGGCTACGCCGGAAGTCGGCGGCGCCCTGGTCGGCGGCGCATCCTTGAAGGCCGAGGACTTCATGCCGATCGTCAACGCCGCCGCGTGACGTTTGCCCCTGGCGCGCTTCGATGATAGAGGCCGCCGCTTGATCGGCGCAGATCCGCGCCCACATGAATGACGCCATGCTCCAGACCATCCTGCTCGTCGCCATTATCATCGTCGCCATCGCGCTGACGGGCATCGTCCTGCTTCAGAAGTCCGAGGGCGGCGCCCTGGGCATGGGCGGCGGTCCGTCGGGCTTCATGACCGCGCGCGGCGCTGGCAATCTGCTGACCGTCACAACCTGGTGGCTGGCGGCGGCGCTGTTCGCCCTGACGATCATTCTGACCGTCGTCGGCAATATGGATCGCGCCTCGGTGTCCGGCATCGACGCCGACGCTGTGGGTTCGCTGGCCACGACGCCGCAGACCCAGACGCAACAGCCCGCCCAGCAACAGCCCGCTGCGCCGGCCAAACCGGCGACGCCGTCGCTGGATGATCTGGAAGCAAGCCTGCCGTCGGCCTCCACCGCTCCGGCGCCGGGCCAACAGCCCGCCCAGTAAGGCTGAGACAGAGACCCGAGTTTCAGAAAGCGCGCCGCAGGGCGCGCTTTCTTCTTTTGATCAACAGTTCGATTCGACGGCGGCATGACCGAGCCGCGAATCATGGAGTAAGGTGTCCCCCCATGGCTCGCTATGTGTTCATCACCGGCGGCGTGGTTTCCTCGCTAGGAAAAGGCCTCGCCTCCGCCGCTCTCGGCGCTCTTTTGCAGGCGCGCGGCTACAAGGTCCGCCTGCGCAAGCTCGACCCCTATCTGAACGTCGATCCGGGCACGATGAGCCCGTATCAGCACGGCGAGGTCTTCGTGACCGACGACGGCGCCGAGACCGACCTGGACCTGGGCCACTACGAGCGGTTCACCGGCGTATCGGCGGCCAAGTCCGACAACATCACGACCGGACGTATCTATTCGACCATTCTGGAGAAGGAGCGTCGCGGCGACTATCTGGGCGCGACGGTGCAGGTCATTCCGCACGTCACTGACCAGATCAAATCCTTCTGCCTGACGCCCGCCCTGACCGACGCGGGCGAAGACGTCGACTTCGTTCTGGTCGAGATCGGCGGCACGGTCGGCGACATCGAGGGACTGCCGTTCTTCGAGGCGATCCGCCAGCTGGGCCAAGACCTGCCGCGCGGCCAGAGCTGCTTCGTCCATTTGACTCTGCTGCCGTTCATCAAGACGGCCGGCGAGATGAAGACCAAGCCGACTCAGCACTCGGTCAAGGAACTGCGTTCTATCGGCATCCAGCCGGACATCCTGCTGTGCCGCTGCGAGCAGCCGATCCCGGCCGAGGAAAAACGCAAGATCGGCCAGTTCTGCAACGTCCGCGAAAGCGGCGTCATCCAGGCTATGGACTCCGCCGACATCTATGCCGTGCCGCTGGACTATCACCGCGAGGGTCTGGACCGCGAAGTCTTGGCGCACTTCGGCATAAACGATGCGCCCGAGCCGGATCTGACCGGCTGGCAAGAGATCGCGCGTCGCCGCCTGCAGCCCGATGGCGAGGTCACCATCGCCGTGGTCGGCAAATACACCGTCCTCAAGGATGCCTATAAGTCCCTGATCGAGGCCCTGCATCACGGCGGCGTGGCCAACAACGTCAAGGTCAACATCGACTGGGTCGAGGCCGACACCTTCGAAGGCGATCCCGAGGCCTGCGAGGAGCGCCTTCAGGGCGCCCACGCCGTTCTGGTGCCGGGCGGCTTCGGCGAGCGCGGCTCGGAAGGCAAGATCGAGGCGGCCCGCTTCGCTCGCGAACGCAACATCCCTTACTTCGGCATCTGCTTCGGCATGCAGATGGCGGTGATCGAGGCGGCGCGGAACCTGGCCGGCTATCCCAAGGCCTCGTCCACCGAGTTCGGACCGACCGCCGAGCCGGTCGTCGGCCTGATGACCGAATGGACCCAAGGCAACCAACGCGTCCTGCGTCAGCAGGGCGGCGACTTGGGCGGCACCATGCGGCTGGGCGCCTACGATTCGACCCTGACAGCCGGGTCCAGGATCGCCGAGATCTACGGTACAACCGCGATCAGCGAGCGTCACCGCCACCGCTACGAGGTCAACATCAACTATCGCGAGGCGATCGAGCAGAAGGGCGGGCTGGTCTTCGCCGGTCTCTCGCCTGACGGCGTCCTGCCCGAGACGGTTGAACGCCCGGACCACCCCTGGTTCATCGGCGTTCAATATCACCCCGAGTTGAAGAGCCGTCCGTTCGCGCCGCACCCGCTGTTCGCCAGCTTCATCGGCGCGGCTGTGGTGCAGAGCCGGCTCGTCTGACGGAACGCCGTTCTTGCAGACTCCATCGGGTCCGCGTTTTGCAGTACACTGTCCGGAACGGATCGAATTGGCACGATCCGAATACGGCGGGACCGTCGATGATCGGCGAGTTGCTTTATCATCTGCAT
Organism: Brevundimonas fontaquae; assembly: GCF_017086445.1. Classification (NCBI taxonomy): domain Bacteria; kingdom Pseudomonadati; phylum Pseudomonadota; class Alphaproteobacteria; order Caulobacterales; family Caulobacteraceae; genus Brevundimonas; species Brevundimonas fontaquae. The sequence continues at coordinate 2,024,823 of NZ_CP070968.1, forward strand.
CGGCACGTTCGGCTGATCCTGATCGCCGGAGGCCTGATGCTCGCGCTTGGGGTGGCGCTGCTGGGCTACGAGGCCGTGCGACATTTCGCGGAGCCGCCGGCCCGCCCGGCCGAAGCCGGACAGGCCTTGAGCTAGATCAGTCGATCTTCAGCCGCACAAAGACCATCGCCCCATCGGGATCGCCGCCGTAAAGCGGCTCCAACGCCGTCGGCACGCGATTCGTGGCATAGAGACCGCCGAGGCCGAACCTAACGTTTTCGGCGATGCGCCAATCCCGCACGACGCCGATCGACGCCTTGCCCACCGTGTAGAGCGGGCCGTGGCCGCCGCCGACGCCGGGAACCAGTTCATCGGTCTCAATCCGCTCGGCGCGGGCGAAGACCGTCCAGCGGTCGTTCGGATGGACCGCCGATTCCAGCAACCAGCCGTCCTTCGATTCACCGTGGTCGTTGGTCTTTCGGCCCCAGGCCAGGGTCGAGGACCACCAGCCGTCATCGCCAAGACGGCGGGTGTGGATGGCGCTGGCCGACCATTTCGTCTCGTCCTCGTCGGGCTCCAGCTGTTCGGGCGCGGAGACGTCGGCGTAGGAGGCTTGCAGCGACCATTCGTCGCTCGGATTCCAGGCGGTCCGGACTGACCAACTGTCGAGCCGTGGCGAGTCGATGCCCCAGCGTTCTTCGTCCGGCTCGCGTCCCTTGAAGGCCGAAGCCTCGATCTTGAAGCGGTCGTGCGCCCAGCCCAGGGTGGTCACGCCGAAGACGATATGGGTCGAATCCAGCCAGTGGTGGGTGATGGGCGCCTCGGGACTGTCCATCGCGCTCATGCGGTGCATGAAGGCGGGCGGCCCGAAGGCGGGCTCCCCAGGCAAGCCGATATAGCCGTAAACGCTGTCTTTATCGGACAGACGCTTCGAATAGCTGGCCGACAGCTCCATGAAGAAGTCGTGCGGGTGCTGGCGATCGACCAGAGGATTGACCCCGTCCGCCGTCTCGCCCGCCGCCAGCAACAGCGGATAGCCGGACTTGCCCATCAAAGGATCCGGGCTGAGCATGGCGCGCAGGTTCAGCTTTGAACCGTCGTCGAAGTCACGCCGCGCCGAGGTCATCAGCATGCCAGCGACGAAGGTCTTGTCGCCGCCGCGCGGCCCGGACTGGCTGTCATAGACCAGGTTCAGCATGGCGTGGCTCATCACCATCCAGTCGCCACGGACGGTGTGGATGCCACCGTGTTCGCCGGCGTCGGGTTGCCAACCGGTGCCTGAGGCGTCGCGGTTGATGGGCCAGGGGCCATACGGGCTGGTCATCGTGTGACCCATGCTGGCGTGATCGGTCATCGGTTCGGGGGATGACATCGGCATGTCGTGACCCGCGTGCGGATCGGCAGTGGGCTTGCTCGACGCATGGTGAGAGTGATCCTGCGCCGCCGCGGCCTGAGCCAGGGCGAGCAGGGAAGCGCCGGCGCAGGCGCCGACGAGAGTACGGATAGCCATTCAAGGCCTCCTCTGATGATCGGAACGATTTGCGCCTTCACAAGGCGCAAGCGGTGTCAGACGATCAGGAGGCGGGGTGGACCGGGCTCCGGCGACAACAGCCGACCGGCCGGCAGAGCGGCGCGAACAGCGGCGACGCGCGCCGGCGACAGGGTCAAGGCGGAGATCGGCGCAGGGTTTAGCGTGGGCGCCGCCACACAGGCGACGCAGCAGACCATCGCCTTCATGGCTTTGGGCGCATGGCTCGGAGTCTGCTCTGGCGAAGATTGGCCAGTCTCATGGCACGGCGCAGCGTTTGCCGGCGACGCCGAGGCGCCGACCGTGCCGAGCGCCAGCACCGATAGGGCGCCGATCAGCAGCAAAAGGGATTGAACCATCTTCACAGCATCAGGATAGGCGTCGGGTGATGACGCCGCAATGCGTCAGCGCAGCGGCTTCTTGTTGACAAGCGGCAGACCCGGCGCGTCGGGCGCTGTGGCGCCGCCGTCGCTCAGCGCGCGCTGCATGAACACCACGTCGCGCCAGTCGTCGTGCTTCCAGCCCGCCGCCTTGAACACGCCGGCGTCGGTGAAGCCGCGCGTACGGTGCAGGGCGATGGAGCCGACGTTCTCCGAATCGCCGATGACCGCGACCATCTGACGAAGACCCATCGCTTCGCAGCGGGCAATCAGCGCATCGAGCAGGGCGCCGGCGACGCCGCGTCCGCGGGCCCATGGCGCGACATAGATCGAATCCTCGACCATGTAGCGATAGGCCTGACGGGTGCGAAACGGCCCGGCATAGGCATATCCGGCGACCGCGCCGCCCATCTCGACCACGAGACGCGGCAGGCCGAGCGCTTCGACGGCGGCGAACCGCGAGGCCATTTCGACCTCGTCGGGCGCCTCCAGCTCGAAAGTGCCGCGCCCGTTGGCGACGCTCTCGGCATAGATGGCCGTGATCGCGGCGATGTCGTCGGGACGGGCGTCGCGAACCGTCAATGCGCTCACGCCGTCTCCCACCCCTTGTCGATAGCCCAGACGGCGAAGGCGTAGTCGTGGGCGACCTCCTTCAGATAGTCGAACCGCCCGGCCGCGCCCCCGTGACCGGCCTCCATATTGATCTTCAGCAGCACAGGCTTGCCCGAGGTGGTCGCGGGTCGCAGCTTGGCGACCCACTTCTCCGGCTCCCAGTAGGTGACGCGCGGATCGGACAGACCGCCTGTCGCCAGGACCGCCGGATAGGCTTTCGGCTCGACCTGATCGTAGGGGCTGTAGCTCATCATATAGTCGTAGGCGGCCGGGTCCTCGATCGGATTGCCCCACTCGGGCCATTCGGGCGGCGTCAGCGGCAGGGAGGTGTCCGACATGGTGTTGATCACGTCCACGAACGGCACCTGACCGATGATCCCGGCCCAAAGGTCGGGCCGCATATTGTTGACCGCGCCCATCAACAGGCCGCCCGCCGATCCGCCCTGGGCCACGATGTTGCCGGCCGTGGCGTATTTCTTGTCGATCAGGTGTTCGGCGGAGGCGATGAAGTCGGTGAAGGTGTTCTTCTTCGTCATCTTCCGGGCGTCCAAGAACCAGCCCCAGCCCTTGTCCGAACCGCCGCGAATGTGGGCGATGGCGTAGATCCAGCCGCGATCCACCAGAGACAGCCGGTTGGTCGAGAAGCTGGCCGGCATGGGGATGCCGTAGGAGCCGTATCCGTAGAGCAGCAGGGGCGCCGAACCATCGACGGGCGTCGATTTGCGACGCAGCACCGTCACCGGCACCAACTGGCCGTCCGAAGCCGGGGCGTTCAGCCGCTCGACCACATAGTCCTCGATATTGTGACCGGACGGAATCTGCTGCGTCTTGCGCAGCGTCCGTTCGTGCGACGCCATGTCGTAGTCGAACGTCTGCGTCGGCGTGGACGGCGAGTTGTAGGTGTAGCGGGTGGTCGTCGTCTCGTATTCGGAGGCGCCGGCCAGCGACAGGGCGAAGGCCGGTTCGTCCACCGCGATCTCATGCTCGGCGCCGGCCCGGTCGCGGATGATGATGCGGGTATTGGCGTCTGCGCGTTCCTGACGCGCCAGGTGATCGTTCGTCAGGTCCAGGCCTTCGATGAAGCGGCCCGGCATGTGCGGCACCAGATCGGTCCAGTTCGCCTTGGCCGGCGTTGCGGTCGGGGCCTGGACGATCTTGAAATCAATGGCGTCGTCCGCATTGGTGCGGATCACCCAGCGGTCGCCCCAGTGATCGACGTCGTAGCGGGTCGCCACCACGCGCGGCTCGAGCACAACGGGTTCGGCCGTCGGAGTCGCAGCGGGGATATAGCGCGCCTCGGACGTTTCCTGGTTCTGGATGCCGATGAGGATGAACTGGTCGTCGGCCGTGCGGCCCACGCCGATGAACATGCCGTCGTCGGCTTCCTCATAGACCAAGGCGGTCTCGCCGCCGCGCGCCGGGCGACGGAAGATCTTGTCCGGACGGCCGTTGTCGTCGCGGTTGGTCCAGAAAATCCACTGGCTGTCCAGCGAGAAGACGAAGTCGCCGGTGGCGCTGTCGATCACATCGGGCAGCACCTCGCCGGTCGCCAAGTCCTTGACGTAGATCTTGTGAACCTCGGAACCCTGGGCGTCCTCGGCATAGGCGAAGAGGGAGTGATCCGGGCTGTGGCTCGCGGCCGATACTTCCGAATAGGCCTTGCCCTTGGCCAGTTCGTTAGCGTCCAGCAGCAGCTGAGGCGTGGGGGCCATGACGAAATTTTTCGTCACCGGCTGACCATCGACCATCCACGTGCCCTGACGCTCGGCGCGCATGTAGCGGGGGTGCTGATCGCCCGTCTGGTATTCGACATAGTAGTTCCAGCCGCCATCTGGCGCCGGAACCGAGCTGTCGTCTTCCTTGATGCGGCCGCGCATCTCCGCGAACATCGTCTCCTGCAAGGGCAGGGTGGAGGCCATCATGGCCTCGCGGTAGGCGTTCTCGGCGGTCAGGTGTTCCTTGACTTCGGCCTTGATCAGGGTCGGATCGCGCAGGACCGCCTGCCAGTTGTCGTCCTTCATCCACTGGTAGTCGTCGGTACGGGTGCGGCCCAGCTGTTCGATGACGACAGGGATTTTCTTGGCGACGGGCGGCTGAGGCATGGGGGATCCGGTGGACTGACGGGCGAGCGCAGGGGAGGCCGAGACGGCGAGGGCGGTCGCCGCCGTGGACATGATCAGTTGCCGACGATTCATCGGACGCTCCGTGCTTGTTTGAAGGCCGGACCTTGAAGGTCCGGCCCCATCTACGTCAAACGAAGAAACGCCAAGCCGATCATCCGGCCAGCGCGTCCACCGTCATGCGCCGCAGCAGGTCGCCGCCCTGACCCACGGCCGCCAGACGGCTGGAGACGTGGCCCAGCACATTGGCGGCATAGACTTCGTAGAGGTCCAGCTTGCCCTGCAGCCAGACCGGATCGCCGTCGTTGGCGTCCAGCTTCGCCTTGGCCGCCAGCGCGCCCTTGGCCAGCATCCAACCGCCGGCCACATCGCCCAGCAGTTTCAGATAGGCGTCGGCCGCCGCCAGCACATCGGCCGCCGCGTTCGGATCGGCCTTCTGATCCAGCAGCCACAGGGTCGCGTCCTCGACCGCCTCGATGGCGGTGGCGAACCGTTCGATCGGCTTGCCGCTGTAGAGCTTTCCGAGATCGACCAGAGTCGCCTTCATGTCCGCGATCAGCGCCTTGGCTGCATCGCCGCCGTCCATCGACAGTTTGCGACCGACCAGATCCATGGCCTGAATGCCGTTGGTGCCTTCGTAGATCGGGGCGATGCGGGCGTCGCGATAGTATTGCGCCGCGCCGGTCTCCTCGATGAAGCCCATGCCGCCGTGGATCTGCACGCCCATCGAGGCGACCTCGCAGCCGATATCGGTGGACCAGGCCTTGGCGATTGGCGTGAACAGGTCCTCGCGCCCCTTCCAGCGGCGGCGTTCCTCTTCGGTCCCGGCGTGGCGGGCCAGATCGGCGGCGACGCCGGTTGACAGACATACGGCGCGCGCCGCTGAAATCTTGGCCTTCATGACGCTGAGCATCCGGCGCACGTCGGGATGGTCAAAGATCGGAGCGTTGGCCTCGGCGGTCCAGACCGAGCGACCTTGACGACGGTCCAAGGCATAGGCGAGTGCGTGCTGGTAAGCGCGTTCGGCGATGCCGACGCCCTCGACGCCGACGGCGAGGCGCGCCGCGTTCATCATCACGAACATATGGGCCAGGCCCTGGTTCGGCTGACCGACCAGTTCGGCGGTCGCCCCTTCATAGCTCATGACGCAGGTCGGCGAGGCGTGGATGCCCAGCTTGTGCTCGACGCCGACCGGGCGGAAGGCGTTGCGGTCGCCGAGCGTGCCGTCTTCCTTCACCGCGAACTTCGAGGCCAGGAACAGGCTGATGCCCTTGGGGCCCTTGGGCGCGTCCGGCAGGCGGGCCAGCACCAGATGGACGATGTTGTCGGTCGCGTCGTGGTCGCCCCAGGTGATGTAGATCTTCTGCCCGTTCAGCGCATACGTTCCGTCGCCGTTCGGCGTCGCCGTGGTGATCAGCGAACCCAGGTCCGATCCGGCGCCCGGCTCGGTCAGCACCATGGCGCCGGTCCATTCGCCGCTGACCAGCTTGGTCAGATATTTGGCCTTCTGCTCTTCCGTCCCGACCTGCTCCAGCGCCTCGATCGAGGCCAGCGACAGCATGGGACAGAGGCCGAACGCCATGTTGGCGGCATGGACGGTCTCGTAGGCCGCCAGTTCCAGCGCCTTGGGCAGGGCCTGCCCGCCCGCTTCGATCGAGGCCGACAGCCCGGTCCAGCCGCCAGCCGCAAACTGGCGATAGGCGTCGGCGAAGCCGGGCGCGGCGGTGACGGCGCCGTTGGCGTAGGTCGAGCCCTTCTGATCTCCAATCCGGTTCAGCGGCGCCAAAACCTCTTCGGAGAATTGCCCCGCCGCCTCCAGAACGGCGCCGGCGACGTCGGCGTCGTAGTCGGGAAAGGCGCCGGTTGCGGCCACGTCAGCCATGCCGGCGACGGATTCCAGAGTGAAGGCCAGGTCTCGAACGGGCGCGCGATAGGTCATGGGTTTCCTCAATCGTCTTTGCGGCCTAAGTGCCGCGTCGGGGCCTGTCGCTGCAAGCGTCTTGGCGACGCGCCCCGTCTCAGTGCAAAGTGGCTGAACGCATGGTGACGCCGTGCCGTCGCGGAAGGGAAGACATGGGCGAGCCCCGCAATCGATATTCGACGGTTTCCCTGCTGATGCACTGGGGCATCGCCGCCGCCGTTCTGGCGCAGGTTCTGCTGATCACCGCGCATGAGAATACGGACGGGCCGGTTTCGGGCCAGTTCGTCATGCTGCACAAGTCGCTGGGTCTGACGATCCTGGTGCTGACCCTTGCGCGGATCGGATGGCGCCTGGCGAACCCGGCGATTCCGTTGCCCTCGGCCTTGCCGCGCTGGCAGAAGGTGGCGGCGCGCGCGACGCACATCCTGTTCTATCTGGCCCTGATCGTCATTCCGATGACCGGTTGGCTCGCATCATCGGCGGGCGGGCGCGCGATCGAGTGGTTCGGCCTCTTCTCTTGGCCCCTGTTGCCCGTCGGCGGCGGGCGTGAAGCGGCGCGCAGCCTGATGGGCCTGCACGAACTGGCGGTGAAGGGCCTCTACGTCTTGATCGGCCTGCATGTGATCGCGGCGCTCAAGCATCAGTTTATCGATCGGGACAATGTGCTGCACCGGATGATCCCGATCATCCCGCGCCGACCGTGAGCCAAACGCCGCTGCACGCCGCCCAAGCGCTGGCGAACGGCGATCTGATCCTGCTGCCGACCGAGACCGTTTACGGACTGGGCGCCGACGCAAGCAATGCTGAGGCGGTCGCCGCCATCTTCGCCGCGAAAGGGCGGCCGAAGTTCAATCCGCTGATTTCGCATGTCGTGGATGTCGATGCGGCGGCCAAGATCGGCGAGTTGGGCCCGCTCGGACGTGCCTTGGCAGACGCCTTCTGGCCCGGACCTTTCACCCTGATCACGCCGATCCTGGACACGCGCAGCGTCTGCGACTTGGCGCGCGCCGGATTGGACAGCGTCGCGATCCGCGTTCCGGCGCATCCCATGGCGAGGGCGGTGTTGGCGGCGTTCGGCGGTCCTGTCGTGGCCCCCTCGGCCAATCGTTCCGGCCGACCGAGCCCGACGACCTTCACGGATGCTGTCGAGGAGACGGGCTTTGCAGTCTCAGCGGCTGTCGATGGCGGGCCTTGCCAGGTCGGTCTGGAAAGCACGGTCGTGTCGGTGCTGGGAGGGCGGGTCGCCTTGCTTCGTCCCGGCGCCATTACTCGGTCCGAGGTCGAGGCGGTCGTCGGTCCCATCGAAGAGGGCGCAGAGGGGCATCGTTCGCCCGGGCGACTGACTCTGCACTATGCGCCGGATGCTCCGGTTCGGATCGAGGCCGGCACAGCGCGCGACGGCGAGATCCTGCTTGGCTTTGGCCCTGACGCCGGTGAGCCGCGCTGGAGTCTGAGCCCGTCGGGCGACCTGCGCGAAGCCGCCGCCAACCTGTTCCGACTGCTGCGCGAAGCCGACCGCACACGGCCGACGGGTATCGCCGTGTCGCCGATCCCGACGACGGGACTGGGTGAAGCCATCAACGACCGTCTGCGCCGCGCGGCAGGCTTCGTCGGCTAGCCGAAGCGGGCCTGAAGATCGACGCTGGACTGGCGTCCGACGCTGCCCAGGCACGCATTCAACCAATCGTCGGCGGCCGCACGTCCCCGCGCCTTCAGGTCGTTGAGGAAACCCCATTCGGTGTTGAATTTGGACCGCAGCGACAGGTCCGAGAGCCAGCCGTCCGCCTCGATCGCGTGCAGTCGGACGTGCCGGTAAGGCCCTGCGCCGCCGCCTTTCAACTGCCCATGTTCGATCAGTTCACCCGCCAGGGCGACGGCGCGCAGTTCGGCGACCAGCGGCGCGTTGAAGACGATCTCGTTCAGCCGATCGACGATGTCGCCTGCGCTTTTAGGCGTCTCGTCGCGCACCATCGGATTGAGTGTAATCAGCAGCACGTCGTCCGGCGTGTCGTCTCCGGTCAACGGCCACAGCGGCGGATTAGTCAGATAGCCGCCGTCCCAATAGGGCTCCCCGTCGATCTCCACGGCTTGAAACAGATGGGGCAGGCACGCCGACGCCATCAGGACATCCGCGTTGATTTCGTGCGTCTGGAAGATGCGCGCTTTCGCCTGGCGCACGGCGGTGGCGGCGACGAACAGCCGGATGTCCGAGGCCTGGACGGCGCCGAAATCGACCGACGCCTGTAAAACTCGTTTCAGAGGATTATGGTTCAAAGGATTGAATTCATACGGGCTCATCGACATCGCCAGCGTCTCGCCCGCACGCCAGAATGGGCTCTCCTTGATCCAGTTCGGCGTCCGCGCCGCATTCCAGATCGCGCTGTCTCCAAAGACGTTGCGACCGCCGGACTGGTTCACCTCTCGCCAGAGCTTGTCCAATGCGGCGCGGCCATCGCCTGATGCGAGGCCCGACACCAAGGCCGTGCCGTTCATGGCTCCCGCTGAGACGCCTGACACCGCGCGAATATCCAGACGATCGTCTTCCAACAGACGATCCAGCACGCCCCATTGGAAGGCGCCGTGTGCGCCGCCGCCCTGGAGGGCAAGGCAGATGGGCCGTCGATCGGGAGCGGCGGGAACGGTGTCCGCCGCCTCGGCGGTCTTGCGCTTGAAAATCGCCATGACCGCCGCCTTCCTTTGCTATTGCGCGGTCCAGCCGCCGTCGATGGAGAAGCTGGCCCCGTTGGCCGAGGCGCCGAGGTCGCTGACCAGGTAGAGGAATATGCCGGTCAGTTCCTCCGTCGTGACGAACCGCTTTGTCGGCTGAGCCGCCAGGATCACGTCCGTCAGCACCTGCTCCTCGGTCATATTTCTCGTGCGCGCCTGATCCGCGATCTGCTTGGTCACGATCGGCGTCTCGACGAAGCCGGGGCAGATGGCGTTACAGGTGATGTTGTCGCGCGCCAATTCCAGCGCTGCGGTCTTGGTGAAGCCGATGACGCCATGCTTTGCCGCGACATAGGCGGACTTGAACGGACTGGCCACCAGACCGTGCGCCGAGGCCATGTTGATGATCCGGCCGCGTCCCTGCGCCTTCATGATCGGGATCGCCGCGCGCGTGGCGTAGAAGGCCGAGGACAGGTTGATGGCGATGATCTTCTCCCACTGGTCGACAGGGAAGTTCTCGACGGATTCGACGTGCTGGATGCCGGCGTTGTTGACCAGAATGTCCAGGCGTCCCAGTTCGCGTTCAGCGAAGGCGATCATGTCGGTGATTTCGTCACCGCGCGTCATGTCCGCCGGATGATAGAGGACGCGAACGCCGGATGAGGCCTCCAGATCGGCGCGGGTGCGCTCGATATCCGCGGGGTCGCCCAGGCCGTTCAGAACGACTTCACCGCCGCCTGCCGCCACGGCGCGCGCGAGAGCCAGCCCGATGCCAGAGGTCGAGCCCGTGATGACCGCGACCTGCCCTTTCAGATCGCCGATACCGCGTGCCGCCCGAATGTCGGCGCCCGTGGAGTCCCTAGGCTCTTGCGACATGAATCCGCCCCTTCGTTTGTTTTGGCGAGATTAGCGGGAGGTCGATGTCGGGATCAAGAATTTCCCGATCTGATGAATATCCACTCGGCGTCGGTTGAGGCGGCCTTGTCGAACGCATAACCGTCCCGGTCGAAAGCCTTCAGGTCCGCGACCCGTTCCACGCGCTCGTCGATCGCGAACCGCGCCATGGCCCCGCGCGCCTTCTTGGCGAAGAAGGAGATGATACGGCTCTCGCCATTCTTCTCTTCCCGGAACTGGGGCGTGACGACAGGCAGTTTCAGAGCCTTTGCATCGACGGCCCCGAAATATTCCTGGCTAGCCAGGTTCACCAGCGTCGGATCCGGCTGGCCTTCGGCGTCTTCGTTCAGTTGTTTGGAAATCCGGTCGCCCCAGAAGTCGTACAGGCTGGCCCCACGACGCGTCTTCAGCCGCGTGCCCATCTCCAGCCGATAGGGCTGGATCCGGTCCAATGGACGCAGCAGGCCATAAAAGCCGGACAGAATGCGCAAATGATTCTGGGCAAAAGCCAAGGCGTCGGCGTCCAGTTCGCGCGCTTTCAAACCCTCATACACATCGCCGGCAAAGGCGAAGGCTGCCTGAACGCCCTCTGTGGATTCTGGATCGAATGCCTTGAAGCGCGCGGCGTTCAGGGTCGCCAAATCGTCGGAAATCCCCATCAGCCGACGCAGGTCCGCCTTGGTCTGGCGCTTGGCGGTCTTGGACAGGCTGGCTGTATCTTCGACGAACCGGCGGTCGCTGCCGGGAATAGCCCCATCGGCTTCGGTGAAATCGAGGCGCTTGGCCGGGGAAAGAACAATCAGCAAGACGCGGCTCCGTAATGTCGCCGCCCACATAGGATGCTTCGATGACGATTTGAACCGGCTGCGGCGAAGGGGCGCCTCAGGCGTCGCGGCGTGACCAGCCCAGCTTGCCGAGGGTTTCCATCGGGCGGAAGTCGGCCTTGTAATCCATCTTGGCCGAGCCCTGGACCCAATAGCCGAGATAGACGAACGGCAGGCCTACGAGGGAGGCCTGGCGCACATGATCCAGGATGGCGAACCGGCCCAGGCTGCGCCGCTCCATCGTCGGATCATAGAAGCTGTAAACCATCGACAGACCGTCTTTCAGCAGGTCCGTCAGGGTTACGGCGACCAGATCGCCCGGTCCGCCGTCGGTGGAGGGCAGACGGTATTCGATCAGATGGGTGCGCACGGCCGTGTCCTCGACCATGGCGACGTAATCCAGCCAGCCCATGTCGCTCATGCCGCCGGTCGGATGGCGCGTGGTCAGGTAGCGGCGCAGAAGCTGGAACTGCTCGGTCGTCGCCTCCGCTTCGACCAGGTCGCGCGACAGGTCGGCGTTGCGGGCCAGCACCTTGCGCTGCGAACGGCTGAACGTGAACTCCGGCACCGGCAGTCGCACCGAAACGCAGGCGTCACACGCCTCGCAGGCCGGGCGATAGGCGATGTTCTGGCTGCGGCGAAAACCGGCCAGAGTCAGTTCGTCATTGACGTGCGCGCCGTCCGAGAAGGGCAGGTTGGCGAAAACCTTCCGCTCCGTCTTGCCCGGCAGATAGGGGCAGGGCGCGACCGAGGTCATGAAGAAGCGAAGCTGTCGGGTCGGTACGTGCTGGGTCACGGCCTCAGGTCCGCATCCGATCTTGCCAATATTGCGACGACACAACGCTCATCGCGCGATTTGGCGTCATCCGTGCTCCGGCTGCAAGCCTGTTCGCGTTGCAGCCGAGCCGGGTCACAGCGAGGTGTCAGACGGCAGGACCGGCGCCTCGCGCAACAGCACGATGGCGATGCGGCGATTGCCGGCCAGGGTCGGATCGTCCGGATAGAGCGGGTCGGACCCCGCCTTGCCCGCCACCGAATAGACCCGATCGGGATCGACGCCCGAACCTTGCAGCACCAGACGCGAGCCGTTGGCGCGCTCGGACGACAGGGTCCAGTCCGCAGGGGCGCTGGCGCGGCTGGAGCCGGGCGCGGCGCTGGTGTGTCCGGTGATGGAGATGCGGTTCGGCAACTGGTTGATCACCTTGGCCACGGCGCGCAGCAACACTTGGGCGCGGGCGTTGGGGCGGGCCGAGTTGTTGTCGAACATCGACCGGCCTTCCTGATCGACCAGCTGAATGCGCAGTCCCTCGGGTGTTTGGTCAACGATCAGCTGTTTCGACAGTTCGGCCAGTTCCGGCATCGACTGCATGGCCTGACGCAGCGATTCGGCGGCGCTGGCGAACTCGGCGGCCTCGCGCTTCTGGATTTCGGCCTGGAGAGCCGAGTCGCTGGCGGACGACAGGCTGGAGCCTGTCTGATCGGTCGCGGGCGCCTCGGGCGCCAGTTCTTCCAGCACGGACTGCGAGCCGGCGCTCTTGACGCCATCGTCGCCCAGCGAGGTGCCGCCCAGAATGCCGCCGGAGCCCGAGGTCGTCTCGGACACGCTGGCGGGCGCGAAATACTCAGCGATGCCGCGCTTCTGCTCTGGGTCGGTGGTGTTGATCAGCCACATCAGCAGGAAGAAGGCCATCATGGCGGTCACGAAGTCCGCATAGGCCACCTTCCACGCACCGCCGTGGTGGCCTCCGCCGGAGACCTTCTTGACCTTCTTGATGAGGATCGGACGATCGCTCACGGACATGGACGCGCACCCCGACGAATGGTGTCCCATTGTGGGCTGGCCAAGGTTAACCGGGCGTTGACCTTGAACCCCGGCGCGGCGGGGCCTAGTCCGACGGCAGGATCAAGGAGCCTGTCATGAAGATCGCATTCGCCGGCCTGGGCGTCATGGGCGCCCCGATGGCCCGTCATCTGATCGAGGCGGGCCATGACGTGACCGGCTTCAATCGCACTGTCTCAAAAGCCGAGGCCTGGGCGGCGGCGACAGGCGGCAAGGCGGCGGCAACGGTGGCTGAAGCGGCGCGGGGCGTCGACCTGTTCATCCTGTGCGTCGGTAATGACGACGACGTGCGGGCCGTCGTGACCGAGGCCTTGCCGCATCTGTCGGAGGCCGCTGTGATCGTCGATCACACCACGACCTCGGCCAAGGTTGCGCGCGAAATGGCTGAACTGACGAACGGGCAGGGACGGTCGTTCATCGACGCGCCGGTGTCGGGCGGTCAGGCGGGCGCCGAGAACGGACAGCTCAGCGTCATGGCCGGCGGGGACGCCGCCGCCCTGGCGAAGGTCGAGCCCGTGGTGAAGGCCTATTCCAAGGCGATCAAACATATGGGACCGGCCGGCTCGGGCCAGCTGACCAAGATGGTCAACCAGATCGCCATCGCCGGCGTTGTCCAGGGCCTGGCCGAGGCCGTCCACTTCGCTCAGGTCGCGGGACTGGACACCGACGCCGCCTATGAGGCCGTGTCGAAGGGCGCGGCGCAAAGCTGGCAGATGGACAATCGCTGGAAGACGGCGGCCAAGGGCGAGTTCGACTTCGGCTTCGCCGTAGACTGGATGCGCAAGGACCTGGGTCTGGTGCTGGACGAGGCGCGCACGAACGGCGCGCGCCTGTCTCTGACGGCCCTGGTCGATCAGTTCTACGCCGAGGTTCAGGCCATGGGCGGAAACCGCTGGGACACCTCCAGCCTGGCCGCGCGACTGCAACCCCGCGACTGACGCCTAGAGCCGGCGATGCATGATGTGCAGGCCGACCGGGCCGTGCGTCGGGTGATCGAACGCTTCGGGAACCGTGCCCACGATCTCGAAGCCCAGCTTCTTCCAAAGGGCGACGGCCACGGTATTGGTCTCGACCACGGCGTTGAACTGCATGGATCGGAAGCCCGCATCCCGCGCGAAAGCCAGCGCGGCCTCGCCCAGCGCCCGGGCCACACCGCGCCCGCGCGCTTCGGGCGCGACCATGAAGCTGCCATTGGCGACGTGGGCGCCGTTTCCCTGTTGGTTCGGAATGATCTTGGCGGCGCCCAGCACCTGACCGTCCTCGACCGCGACCAGGGTTCCGCCGGGCGCCGGCGGCGTCCACAGGACGCGCGCCTGCGCCTCCGTCATGTCCAGCGGATAGGTATAGGTCTCGCCCGCGCGGGTGACGGTCTCGATGATCGGCCACAGGCCCGGCCAGTCGCCCTCCGTGATCGGCCGAATCTCCACGCCCATCAGCCCAGCAGCCGTGCGGCCTGCGGTGCGAAATAGGTCAATACGCCCGCGCACCCCGCGCGCTTGAACCCGTGCAGGGTTTCAAGGATCGCACGGTCCCGGTCCAGCCAGCCATTGGCGATGGACGCCTGCATCATCGAATATTCGCCCGACACCTGATAGGCAAAGGTCGGCACGCGGAAGGTCTCGGACACCCGCCGCACGATATCCAGATACGGCATGCCCGGCTTGACCATCACCGCATCGGCGCCTTCCGACAGGTCCATCGCCACCTCCTTCAGCGCCTCGTCGGAGTTGGCGTAATCCATCTGATAGGTCTTCTTGTCGCCCTTCAGCATCGCCGAAGAGCCTACGGCGTCGCGATAGGGGCCGTAGAAGGCCGAGGCGAACTTGGCGGCGTAGGACAGGATCAGCGTGTCCTGAAACCCGTTGGCCTCCAGCGCCTCCCGCACCGCCTGGATGCGGCCATCCATCATGTCCGACGGGGCCACGACATCGGCGCCGGCGTGGGCGTGGATGAAGGCCTGTTCGGCCAGACGGTCCAGCGAGGCGTCGTTGGCGATCCGCTCGCCCTCCATCACCCCGTCGTGGCCGTGGTCGGTGTAGCAGTCCAGGGCGACGTCGGTCATGACGCCGATCTCGGGCGCGGCGTCCTTGATCGCCTTGATGGAGTCGGGGATCAGGCCGTCGGGGTCGGTCGCGCCGGTGCCGACCGCATCCTTGATCGCGCCGTCGACATTGGGGAACAGGGCCACCATCGGAATGCCGAGGTCGCGCGCCTCGACCGCCGCCGCCGCCGCCGCCTTAGGAGAAAGCCGAAACACGCCGGGCATGGAGGCGACCGGGACGCGATCCTCAGCGCCGTCATGGACGATCAACGGCCAGATCAGATCGGCCGGCGTCAGGATCGTTTCCGCCACCAACCGCCGCACCCACGGGCTGGACCGCAGGCGGCGCGGACGGGCGAGCGGGAAGGGGGCGGGCTGATAGGGAAGCATGGCGAGACCTTGGAAAATCCAGCGTCGGACTAGCGCCGCAACGACTGGTGCGCAAATCGCGTGATGCGTCGGATCGTTTCGTGCGTGATGACGGCTTGCGCGGATCGGCGAAATGCGAGCCTATCGCGACAAATCGATGGAGACGGTGATGATCGGCAAATTGGCGGTGGGTGCAACGGCCCTGGTTCTGGCGGCAGGTCTGTCCGGCTGCATCATCATCGACTCGGACGGCGGCGAGCGGACCGTGGTCACGCCTTCTGGCGCCATGACTGCGGATGAGGTTTCGGAAGCTGCCAGCTTGCACGCGATTTACACCGTAGCGTTATCCGATCCCAAGCGTCCGGCCGAAGAGGTCGCGCGTGATCCGCTGCGTCACCCGGCCGATATCCTGGCCTTCGCCCAGCTTGCACCGGGCGACAAGGTGGCCGACATCCGACCGGGCGCCGGCTATTTCACCCGTCTGTTCTCGGACGTGGTCGGGCCCACTGGTCGGGTCTATGCCTTCGTTCCGAACCGGACGATGGCGCGCGAGAACGCCGGGGCCGATGCGCTTGTTACGGCCTATTCGAACGTGACGCGCGTCAACGGCCTGCTGGACTCCATGACCTTCGCCGAGCCGCTGGACATGATCTTCATGAGCCAGGAATACCACGACTTCCACATCCCCGGTTTCAACACCGACGTGGCCAAGATGAACGCGGCGGTGTTCGCGGCGCTGAGGCCCGGCGGCCGCTACATCCTGATCGACCATGAAGCCGCGCCCGGCACGGGCATCTCGGCGGTCCAGACCCTGCACCGCATCGAAGGCGACTATCTGAAGCGCGAGGTCGAGGCGGCGGGCTTCGTCTTCGAGGGTGAGAGCCAGGCCGTCGCCAATCCTGCAGACGACCACAACCTGAACGTCTTCGAAGAGAAGATCCGCGGCAAGACGGACCAGTTCGTCTATCGCTTCCGCAAGCCGGGCTGATCGATCTCGATACTGAGAACCGTTATCAATTAAGGGTTTGGGGCGTTTTGTCCATGCGGCGGACATGGACAAGCCCGCTTCGGGAGAGCAAACAACGCGAAGACATAGCCATAAGCGAAAGAACGCGTAGTTTGTTCGACTATAAGGCCGCCTTTAATAGCTCGGTGGAGCAGGTTCGCAGCGAAGGACGCTATCGCGTCTTCGCCGATCTCAAGCGCGTGCGCGGTCAGTTTCCGCAGGCCGTACGTCGCCGCGAGGATGGCTCCGAGCAGGACGTCGTCATCTGGTGCTCCAACGACTATCTCGGTATGGGCCAGCACCCCGTCGTGCTGGACGCCATGCATAGTGAGATTGATGCGGTAGGCGCCGGCGCCGGCGGCACGCGTAACATCTCCGGCACGACCCGCTCCGCCGTCGATCTCGAAGCCGAGCTGGCCCACTGGCACCAGAAGGAAGCAGCTCTGCTGTTCACCTCGGGCTATGTCGGCAACGAGGCGACGCTGTCGACCCTGCAGAAGATCCTGCCGGGCCTGATCACCTTCTCCGATTCGCTGAACCATGCCTCGATGATCGCCGGCATCCGCCACGGTGGCGGCGAGCGTCACGTCTTCATGCACAACGATCTGGCGCATCTGGAGGCCCTGTTGGCGGCGACGCCGACCGATGCGCCCAAGCTGATCGCGTTTGAGAGCGTCTATTCGATGGACGGCGACATCGCCGATCTGGCCGGCACTATCGCCCTGGCGAAAAAATACGGCGCCCTGACCTATCTGGACGAGGTCCATGCCGTCGGCCTGTATGGCGAAACCGGCGCTGGCGTCGCCGAGCGCGACGGCGTGCTGGACCAGATCGACATCATCGAGTGCACCTTGGGCAAGGCGATCGGCGTGATGGGCGGCTATATTGCCGCCGACGCCATGATTATCGATGCGGTGCGCAGCTGGGCCTCGGGCTTCATCTTCACCACCTCGCTGCCGCCGGCCCTGACCGCCGGCGCCTTGGCTTCCGTTCGTCACCTGAAGGCCCACCCCGAACTGCGCGTCCAGCATCAGGAACGCGCCGCGACGCTCAAGGCCCGCTTCGCCGCGGCCGGCATCCCCGTGATGGAAAGCGAGAGCCATATCGTGCCGGTGCACGTCGGTGATCCGGTCCACTGCAAGATGATCTCGGACATGCTGCTGGACGAGTACGGCGTCTATGTTCAGCCGATCAACTATCCGACCGTGCCCAAGGGGACCGAGCGCCTGCGCTTCACGCCGTCGCCGAACCACACCGACGCCATGATGGATCATCTGGTCCAGGCGATGGACAAGCTGTTCGCCCACTGCAACGTGGCGCGCCGACCCGTCGCCGCATGACGACGGGCGACGACCTCGGAGAGGTCATCGTCGAATTCACCCGCAACGGCCCCTACCTCAAATGCTCGGCCATCCACGTTGCGACGGGCCGAGAGGTCAGCGCCATGGGGCCGGTCAACGAACCCAAGTCCGTCGAACGGGTCGCGATCGCCAAGCTGAGGCGGGCTCTGGGCAAAGGCTGACCACAAGATGTTGTGGTCGCGCGCGGCTGGGGATAGATAGGCCAGCTTCTGATTTCCGGGGATTCCAGCGTGACGGCCTTCACCCACGACGCCTATTTCACCAAGACGCTCGCTGACGCCGACCCGGATGTCTTCAAGGGCATTCAGGGCGAGCTGGGCCGTCAGCGCGAACAGATCGAGCTGATCGCTTCAGAGAATATCGTCTCCCAGGCCGTGCTGGACGCGCAGGGTTCTGTCCTGACCAACAAGTACGCGGAAGGCTATCCCGGTCGTCGCTATTATGGCGGCTGTGAGTTCGTCGATGTGACCGAGGATCTGGCGCGCGAGCGTGCCAAGCAACTGTTCGGCGCGGCCTTCGCCAACGTCCAGCCCCACTCGGGCGCCCAGGCGAACCAGGCGGTCTTCTTCACCCTGCTGCAGCCTGGCGACACCTTCCTGGGCATGGATCTGGCGTGCGGCGGACACCTGACGCACGGTTCACCCGCGAACCAGTCGGGCAAGTGGTTCCGCCCTGTGACGTACAAGGTGCACGAAGACACCCATCTGATCGACTACGACCACGTCGCCGAAATGGCCGAGCGTGAGAAGCCCAAGCTGATCCTGGCGGGCGCCTCGGCTTACAGCCGCCACATCGACTTCAAGCGCTTCCGCGAGATCGCCGACAGCGTCGGCGCCTATCTGATGGTGGACATGGCCCACTACGCCGGCCTGATCGCCGGCGGCGCCTATCCGGACCCGATCCCGCACGCCCACGTCGTCACCACGACCACGCACAAGACCTTGCGCGGCCCGCGCGGCGGCATGATCCTGTCCAACGACGTTGATCTGGGCAAGAAGATCAACTCCGCCGTCTTCCCCGGCTTGCAAGGCGGCCCGCTGGAACACGTCATCGCGGCCAAGGCCGTGGCCTTCGGCGAGGCGCTGAAGCCCGAGTTCAAGGGCTATGCCCAACAGGTGGTCAAGAACGCCCAGGCCCTGTCCGGCGTCCTGATCGAGCGCGGCCTGGCCATCGTCTCGGGCGGCACCGACAGCCACCTGGCCCTGGTCGACCTGCGGCCCAAGGGCGTAACCGGCAAGGCGACCGAGCACGAGCTCGAAAAGGCGCTGATGACCTGCAACAAGAACGGCGTGCCGTTCGACACCGCTCCGTTCACCGTCACCTCGGGCGTCCGCCTGGGCACCCCGGCCGGCACCACGCGCGGCTTCGGCGAGGAAGAGTTCAAGCAGATCGGTCACTGGATCGCAGACGTCGTCTCGTCGATGAACGGCGGCGACGAAGCCGATCCGGCCGTGGTCGCAGGCGTCGCGGCCCAGGTGCGAGAGATGACGCACCGCTTCCCGATCTACGGATAACCGCCTGATGAAGTGCCCTTTTTGCGGTCATCAGGACACCCAGGTGAAGGACAGCCGGCCGTCGGACGACGGATCGGCCATCCGACGCCGCCGGTCCTGCCCGAACTGCAACGGGCGCTTCACGACGTTCGAGCGCGTGCAACTACGTGAACTGGTCATCCTGAAGCGTAACGGACGGCGCACGCCCTTTGACCGCGACAAGCTGGAACGCTCGCTGGGCGTGGCCCTGCGCAAACGCCCGGTTCAGGCTGATCAGGTCGAGCAGATGGTCAATCGGATCGTCCGCCAGCTTGAAAGCCTGGGCGAGACCGAAATCCCGTCCAGCACGGTCGGCGACTTCATCATGAAGGCGCTGAAGGGCGTGGATGAGGTGGCCTATGTCCGCTACGCCTCGGTGTACAAGGATTTCCGCCACACCGGCGACTTCGCCAAGTTCCTGGGCGACGAAGGGTTCGACGAACCGTCCGGCAAAGTTTGATGCGGGTCACGCTGAAACTGGCGACCTCCCTGGACGGGCGGATCGCCACGGCCTCGGGCGAAAGCCAGTGGATTACCGGCGAAGCGGCGCGGCTTGAGGGTCACCGCCTGCGCGCCGCCCACGACGCGATCCTGGTCGGTGTCGAGACGGTTCTGCACGACGATCCCGAACTGACCGCCCGCCTGCCGGGACGCAGCGTGGATCAGCCCTTGCGTGTCGTGCTGGACAGCCGGCTGCGCACGCCGCAGGCGGCGAAGGTCGCCGGCGAAAACACCCTGATCCTGACCGCTGCGGAGCCGCGCGCGATCGGCGCCGCCAAGGTGGTGCAGGTCGCCGCCGAGAACGGTCGTCCGTCCATCCCGGCCGTGCTGAAAGCCTTGGAAATCGCCGGCGCAACATCGCTGCTCATCGAAGGCGGGGGCCAGGTCGCGGCGTCTTTCCTGCGCGCCGATGCCGTCGATGCGCTGGAGTGGTTTCGCGCCCCGATCCTGCTGGGCGGGGAGGGGCGGCCCTGCGTCGCCGCCCTGGCTCTTGCAAAGCTGGCCGACGCCCCCAAGTTCCGTCGCCTGGGCGTCGAGCCCGTCGGGGACGATCTGTGGGAACGCTACGCCCGTCTCTGACGCCGTCCAATTAGACGATTAGACGAATTAGACGGTATTTTTCTCCCAAGGGGTCCAGAGTCCAAATGTTCACCGGCATCGTCACCGACATCGGCCGCGTCCGCGAGGTCCGCGAGACCGACCGCGATCGTCGTTACGAGATCGAGACCGCCTGGAACACCGACGGCATCGACCTGGGCGCCTCCATCAGCCACGCGGGCTGCTGCCTGACGGTGACCGAAAAGGGCCACGATGCTCGGGGGGGCTGGTTCGCCGTCGAGGTGTCGAACGAGACCCTGTCCAAGACCACCCTGGGCGCCTGGAAGACCGGCGACGGCGTCAATCTGGAGCGGGCCGCCAGGCTGGGCGACGAGATGGGCGGCCACGTCGTGTCCGGCCACGTGGACGGTCTTGGGCGGGTGATTTCGATAACGCCCGAAGGCGGATCGCATCGGATCGAGGTCGAGGCCCCGGCGCCCCTACACCGCTATATCGCCGCCAAGGGGTCGATCACGGTCGACGGCGTGTCTCTGACCGTCAACGCCGTCGGGGGTCAGGTCTTCTCGCTGAACATCATCCCGCACACCTGGGACGTGACGACCCTGGGCCGCTTGAAAGTGGGTGATCCGGTCAATCTGGAGATCGACATGCTGGCGCGATACCTCGCGCGGTGGCAGGAGACCGCGTGATGCAAGCGCAGGCCGCCAATATGAACGACAGCCCCATCAGTCCCATCGAGGACATTCTGGAAGACGCCCGCAACGGCCGTCCCTACATCCTGGTGGACGCCGAGGATCGCGAGAACGAAGGGGACATCATCATCCCCGCCCAGTTTGCGACGCCGGATCAGATCAACTTCATGATCCGACAGGCGCGCGGTCTGGTGTGCCTGGCCCTGACCGCCGAGCGCGCCCAGCAACTGCGCCTGCCGCCCATGGCTGCCGACAATCGCGAGAGCATGAAGACCGCCTTCACAGTCTCGATCGAGGCCAAGGACGGCGTTACGACCGGCATCTCGGCCGCCGACCGCTCGCGCACCATTCATGTGGCGACGGACGCGTCAAAGGGCATGGACGACATCGTCTCGCCGGGACACATCTTCCCGCTGGTCGCGCGCGACGGCGGCGTTCTGGTCCGCGCCGGCCACACCGAGGCGGCGGTGGACATCAGCCGCATGGCCGGTCTGACGCCCGCCGGGGTGATCTGTGAAATCATCAAGGACGACGGCGAGATGGCGCGGATGCCCGATCTGGTCGCCTTCGCTCAGCTGCACGGGCTGAAGATCGGCACAATCGCCGACCTGATCGCCTATCGCCGCCGCACCGAACGCTTCGTCGAGCGGATCATGGATACGCCGTTCGAGAGCGTTCACGGCGGCCCGTTCCGCCTGATGCTGTACAAGAACACCATCGAGGGGGCGGAACACGTCGCCCTGGTTCACGGCCGGATCGACCCGTCCAAACCGACGCTCGTGCGGATGCACCAGGTGGACTTTGCGTGCGACCTGCTGGGCCACGTCGAGGCGCGCCAGGACTATGTGCCCAAGGCCCTGAAACAGATCACCGAGCATGACGGCGCCGGCGTGGTCGTCTTCCTGCGGGATCCGGCCCTGAATTCCCTGGCCGAGCGCCTTTCGGGCGTGGATCGCCCGGCGGCGGTCGATCGGTCTTTGCGTGCCTATGGCGTGGGCGCGCAAATCCTGTTGGACCTTGGCGTCAAGGACATGATCGTTATGAGTTCGACGCGACCCGAACCGACCGCGCTGGAGGGCTATGGCCTGCGCATCGTAGGCTGGCGCGACATGGATGGAGAAACAAAGGCGTGACCGAGGCCCCCCGTATTCTGATCGTTGAGGCGCGCTTCTACGACGACCTGGCCGACGCCCTGCTGGAAGGGGCCAAGGAGACGCTGAAGGCGCGTGGCGCCGACTTCGACGTCATCACCGTGCCCGGCGCGCTGGAGGTGCCGCCGGCCATCGCCTTGGCCGAGGAGGCCGGCCGCTTCCCGACCGCGCCCCGCTATGACGGCTATGTCGCTCTGGGCACGGTCATCCGTGGCGAAACCTATCATTTCGAGATCGTCTCCGATCAGTCGGCGGCCGGCATCATGGCGCTGGGCGTCAAGGGCGTCATCATCGGCAACGGCATCCTGACGACCGAGGACGAAGACCAGGCCTGGTATCGGGCTCGTCTTTCGGAAGGGGATAAGGGCGGCGGCGCGGCCAAGGCGTGCCTGGACCTCATTGCATTGAAGAAGCGGTTGCGTCATGGCGTCGGCGCATGACTGAACCGAACAGTGTCAAAGCCGTCCTCGAACAACTCGCCGAAGCCGAAAAGCAGCGCGCCGAGCCCAATCTGAGCTCCAAACAGCGTCGCGCCCGCACAGTGTCGCGTCTCGCCGCCGTCCAGGCACTGTATCAGATGGAACTGGCGGGCGAGGGCGTGGAGACGGTGATCACCGAATTCTCCAACTTCCGCTTCGACGCCGACATTGAAGGCCAAGCCTTGGCCGAGGCCGACGAGGCCTATTTCGCCGACATCGTGCGCGGCGTGATCGAAAGCCAGCGCGACATCGACGCGGCCATCAAGGCCCGCCTGGCCTCCAACTGGAAGCTGGAGCGGATCGATGCCACCCTGCGCGCCCTGCTGCGCTCGGGCGCCTGGGAGCTGATCAAGCATCCCGAGACCCCGCGCGAGGTCGTGATCGACGAATATGTCGAACTGGCCAAGGCCTTCTTCGATGACGCCGAGGCGCGCTTCGTTAACGCGGCGCTGGACGGCGTGGCCAAAGACACCCGCAAATAATGCCGGCGCTCGACGTCGCGGGTGAGTTCGAGACGATCGAGCGGCTGTTCAAGCCCCTGTCCCATCCCGAGTGGGGAAGGGGGCTGGCCGACGATGTGGCGGCGCTGCCGTCACGCCCCGGCTATGACCTCGTCCTGACCAAGGACGCCATCGTCGAGGGCGTGCATTTCCTGCCGGACGATCCGCTGGACACGGTCAGCAGGAAGCTGCTGCGGGTGAACCTGTCGGACCTCGCCGCCAAGGGCGCTGAGCCGTTCGGCTATCTGCTGGCCTGCTTCTGGTCTGAACGCTGCGGCTGGCCCGAGCGCGAGGCGTTTGCGGCCGGGCTAGCCGAGGATCAGGCGTGGTTCGGCGTTCATCTGCTCGGCGGGGACACGGTCAGGACGCCCGGTCCGCTGTCCTTCTCGCTGACGGCCCTGGGGTGGGCGCCGACGGGCAAAGCGGTTTCTCGCGCAGGCGCGCAGGTCGGCGACCTCGTCTTCGTCACCGGCGTCATCGGGGACGGGCTTCTGGGGCTGAAGGCGGCGCAAAGACAACTGGCTCTGGCGCCTGAGCGGATGGAAGCCTTGGTCAGCCACTACCGGATGCCGACGCCCCGGACCGACTTCGCCGACATCGTGCGTGAGTACGCCACCGCATCCGTCGATGTGTCGGACGGCCTGGCCGCCGACCTGGCCCACATCGCGCAGGCCAGCAGGGTTGGCGTGTCGCTCAATCTGAACGTCCTGCCCCTGTCCGCGGCGGCCCAAGCCTGGTTCGACGACCGCGTCGATCCGCAGTTGTCGCTGGAGGATCTGGCCAGCGGCGGGGACGACTATGAGATCGCCTTCACCGCCCATCCGCGCCACGAAGACGCCCTGCGTCGCGAGGCCGAGCGCCGACTAATTCGTCTGACCCGCGTCGGCGAGGTCACTGCAGGTCGCGGCCTGACGGTCCTTTACGACGGTCAGCCCGTGCCCATGGCCAGGAACGGCTGGACTCACGGCTGACGCGGCAAGGGAATCCTAACGCCCGTCCGGCAGGGTGTCACTATGGACCGTAGAACCCTGATCGCCTCCGGAACCGCCGCCCTGACCGGCGCCACCGCCAGTCGCGCCGCCGCCTCCGGCAGCGAAACGGAGTCGGCGCCTGCGGCCCTGAGCATCGCAGGCCTCGGCCTGCCCGTCATCGAGGGGGGGCGTTTGCGGAACTACGTGTTCGTCGCCCTCAGGCTCGAACTCGGCGCCGGCAAGACCGTCGAGCAGATGAAGCCCAAGGAGGCCTTCTTCCGCGACGCCGTCGTCCGCGCGGCCCACAAGACGCCATTCACCGTGCCTGGCGACTGGACACGGCTGGACGAGCGGGCCCTGTCCGCGTCGCTGGTGGCGGCGTCTGCGGCGGTCTCGGGTCGCGGCTCCGTCCGGCGTGTCGTCGTCGTCAGCCAGTCGCCGCGTCGCCGAACGGGCATGCAGACCGCCCGCTGAACGGGCTGAGCGACCGCTGTTGCGTCACTTCGCCTGCCATGACAGGCTCCCTTGGCAAATCCCAAAGAACGCACTGACGCGTTCGCCGCGTGCGGGGGGACCGGAAGGCGGACAGAGGCGATAACGCCCGACCGCGCCAAGGCCTGCGCGCCTGTTTGCAAGGGCATGGAAACGCCAATGACGAACTCACTTACGCTGGTCTTTGCGGCCGGTGTGCTGGCGGTGCTGTATGGCGCCGCACAGACCGCCGTGCTGATGAAGGCGAGCACTGGCAACGACAAGATGCGAGAGATCGCCGCCGCGATCCAGGAAGGCGCCTCGGCCTATTTGAAGCGGCAATATCTGACCATCGGCATCGTCGGGATCGTGATCCTGATCGCCGCCTACTTCCTGATCGGAATCTATGCCGCCGTCGGCTTCCTGATCGGCGCCGTGCTGTCTGGCGCGGCCGGTTATGCCGGGATGCTGATCTCGGTGCGGGCCAATGTGCGCACGGCTCAGGCGGCGTCCGAAAGCCTGTCCAAAGGGTTGAACCTGGCGTTCCGCTCGGGCGCCATCACCGGCATGTTCGTGGCGGGCGGCGCCCTGATCGGTGTGTCAGGCTACTACATTGTGCTGACCCAGCATCTGGGATTGGTCTCAACGGGCCGCGAAGTGATCGACGGGCTGGTGGCGCTGGGCTTCGGCGCCTCGCTGATTTCGATCTTCGCGCGCCTGGGCGGCGGCATCTTCACCAAGGGCGCCGACGTTGGCGGCGACATGGTGGGCAAGGTCGAGGCGGGTATTCCCGAGGACGATCCTCGCAACGCCGCGACCATCGCCGACAATGTGGGCGACAACGTCGGCGACTGCGCCGGCATGGCCGCCGACCTGTTCGAGACCTATGCCGTGACGACTGTCGCGACCATGGTGCTGGCCGCGATCTTCTTCAGGGACCAGCCCTATGTGGATCTGATGATGGTGCTGCCGCTGGCGATCTGCGCGGTGTGCATCGTGACCTCCATCGTCGGCAGCTTCTTCGTGCGGCTGGGCAAGTCCAAGAACATCATGGGCGCCCTCTATCAGGGGCTTATCGTCACCGGCGTCCTGTCCATCGGCGCGGTCTGGTGGGTGATCGACCAGATGGTGACGGGGCCGATCGTGACGGCTAGCGGTCTGGAAATCCAGCCGATGGCGCTGTTCTGGTCCGGCATGGTTGGTCTGGCGGTGACGGCGGCGATCGTGGTCGTGACCGAATACTATACCGGATCGGGCTTCCGTCCGGTGCGATCGGTCGCCAATGCCTCGGTGTCGGGGCACGGCACCAACGTCATTCAGGGCTTGGCCGTGTCGCTTGAGGCGACGGCGCTTCCGGCGCTGACGATCATCGTCGGCATCGTAGCCAGCTTCCAGTTGGCCGGCCTGTTCGGCATCGCCATCGCCACCACGACCATGCTGGGCGTGGCGGGAATGATCGTGGCGCTCGATGCCTTTGGACCCGTGACCGACAACGCCGGCGGCATCGCCGAGATGGCGGGTCTGCCCAGCGACGTGCGGCATTCGACGGATGCGCTGGACGCCGTGGGCAACACGACCAAGGCCGTGACCAAGGGCTACGCCATCGGTTCGGCGGGCCTCGGCGCGCTGGTGCTGTTCGCCGCCTACACGTCGGACCTGCAGTATTTCTCGGCCAATCCGGCGGACTATCCCTTCTTCGCTGGGATGGGAGAGATCGCCTTCGATCTGACCAATCCCTACGTCGTCGTCGGCCTGCTGTTCGGAGGGCTGCTGCCCTTCCTGTTCGGCGGCATGTCGATGATGGCGGTGGGACGGGCGGCCGAATCGGTCGTGGCGGAAGTGCGGCGCCAGTTCCGCGAGAACCCCGGCATCATGACCTATGAGGTGAAGCCGGAATACGGCCGGGCGGTTGACATCCTGACCAAGGCGGCGATCCGCGAGATGATCGTGCCGTCGCTGTTGCCGGTGCTGTCGCCCATCGTCCTGTTCGTCGCGGTACTGGGCATTTCGGACAAGGCGAACGCCTTCGCCGCCCTCGGCGCCATGCTGATGGGCGTAATCGTCACCGGCCTGTTCGTCGCCATTTCGATGACATCAGGCGGCGGCGCCTGGGACAACGCCAAGAAGGTGATCGAGGAAGGTTTCACCGACAAGAACGGCGTCGTCCACGGCAAGGGCTCAGAAGCCCACAAGGCGGCCGTGACCGGCGACACGGTCGGCGATCCCTACAAGGACACGTCCGGTCCGGCGGTGAATCCGATGATCAAGATCACCAACATCGTCGCCCTGCTGCTGCTGGCGGTGCTGGCGAGCGGGACCATCGGCTAGGCTGAAACACTTAGCCCTTACGAAAACGCCCCGGAGAGCGATCTCCGGGGCGCCTTTGTTTCGGGAGATGAGCCGCCTTAGTCCGGGCGCCGCTGGCCGGGCGTGTCGTCCTCGGTGCGCGGCAGTTGGCCACGACCGACGTTGCCCAGAAGCTGTTCCAGAACCGTCAGCTCACGACCGCGCGTCGGCGTCTCGTTGCGGTTCATGGCAATCTGCTCGCCGTCCGTAAGGCCAAGAGTCCGCACCGACGCCACCTGATCGCCCTGCGGAACGAAGGTGATCTCGGTCACGGTGCGCGTCGAAACCTTGGGCAGGTTGTATGTGTATTTCTCGGTCGTCTGGCTGATGTAATACCAGACCTGATCCGGCTCGAAGGTCGAGGTGGTCGAAGGCGAACCCAGCTTGGCGAGGACGGTTTCCTTGGTGTCCGTGCCGGCGACCACGTCTTGGGGCTTGGCGTCGATGACCTGGAAGCCGTTGGAGCCGATGGTCGGGGCGCAGGCGGCGGACAGGCCGGCCAGCGAAGCAGCGACGAAAAGCGGGACGAAACGGGACATGATCGGGCGCCTGCGAGAGAACAAGGTCTTTGACCTAGACGGACCTGCGTCCTAGTTCAACGGCGCGGCGGAAAAGGGGCCGTTGGAACCCATGCTGAAAAACCTGTTCAAACCCCGATCCGGCTTCCGTCTCGGCGACGATCTCTACGCCAAGGCCGTCAGCCAGGCCCGCAATCCGGCCTTCTACACGCGTCTGGCGGTCGATGACCGCATCGACGCGCGATTCGAACTCTACACGCTGCATGTGCTGTTGCTGGTGCTGCGGCTGCGCGATGAGAACACGGCTCAGGGCCAGGATGCGGCTCAGGCGGTGTTCGACATCTATGTCTCGGCGCTGGATCACGTCTTGCGGGAGGAAGGCGTGGGCGACGTCGCCGTCGGCAAGAAGATGCGCAAACTGGGAGAGGCCCTGTATGGCCGGATGAACGCCTATGAACAGCCGCTGCGCGCCGGCGATGCGGCGGCTCTGGCGGAGGCGATGGCGAAGAATGTCTATGCGGACCCGCAAGCGCCCCATGCGGACACATTGGCGCGCTATGCGCTGACGACACGCGCAGCCTTGGCGGCGCAGGATTTCAACAAGGTGCTGGCGACGCCGGCCTGGGCGGAAGTTTGAAAGAGATGAGCGCGACGCTCCCCTACAGCGAAACAGTGCGGGTCAATCAGATTGGAGCGGGTCTGAGCCGTCGGCTGGAACCGGATGCGGACACTCGCAAGCGAATCGCCCGTAGCCTGGATCTACAGGGGCTGGACGATTTCGTCGTCGATCTGGAGATCAAGCCGACGCCGTCAACCAGCGAATGGACGATGAAGGGCAGGGTGACGGCACATGCGGTGCAGACCTGCGGCCTGACGCTGGAACCCCTGCCGGTCGATGTGGATCGCCGGTTCTCCATTCAACTTGTCGAAGCCAAGCCCGAGGAGACCGACGAGATCGAGGTCACGCTGGATGAAGAAGACGCCGACGTGATCGAGGACGGCAAGATCGACCTGGGCCAGTATGCGGTCGAGCAATTGGTGCTGTCGCTTGATCCGTTCCCACGCAAGCCGGGCGCGGAGTTCGTGCAACCTGAGGAACCAACGGAGATTTCTCCGTTCGCGGCCCTGAGGGCGCTCAAATCCAAAGACGACCAAGGCTGAGGTTGACGTAGGGGCCGGGTGGTTGCATCCCCCGGCGTCGGCGCTATCGTCCAGCGCATCCTGCCAAGCGTCGCGCGACAAGACGACGCGGCCACAAGAGGTCCATTTGCCAGCCCCAGTTACGATCTCGCTTGACGCCATGGGCGGCGATCACGGGCCATCCGTCGTCGTTCCCGGCATCCGCAGCTACACCCGCACCCATGACGGCGAGGGGGTTCGCTTCCTGCTGCATGGCGACGAAGTCAAGATCGCGCCGGAACTGGCGCGTTGCGGCGTGGCGGCGGACGTCTGCGAGATCCGCCACACCGACAAGGTAGTGGCCATGGACGAAAAGCCGGCCCAGGCTATGCGCCGCGGTAAGGGCTCTAGTCTGTGGAATGCCATCGAGGCGGTGAAGACGGGTCAGGCCGGCGGCGTCGTCTCGGCCGGCAACACCGGCGCCCTGATGGCGATCTCGAAACTGATTCTGCGGATGTCTGCGGTCGGGCTTGAGCGTCCGGCCATCGTCGCCAGCTGGCCCACCTTCAAGGGCCACACGGCGGTTCTGGACGTCGGCGCCAACATCGGCAGCGACGCGGAGCAGCTGATCGAGTTCGCCATCATGGGCGAAGCCTTCCAGTCCGCAGTGCGCGGCATCGCCCGCCCGACCATCGGCCTGTTGAACGTCGGTTCGGAAGACATGAAGGGCAACGAAAAGGTCAAGGAGGCGCACGCCATCCTGCGCGACGGGCCGTTCGACCTGAACTATCACGGCTTCGTCGAGGGCGACGATATCGCCAAGGGCACAGTGGACGTGGTGGTGACCGACGGCTTCACCGGGAACATCGCGCTGAAGACCGCCGAAGGCACAGCGCGCTATATTTCGGCCCTGTTGAAAGAGGCTTTGACCTCCAATCTGCAATCCAAGCTGGGCGCCGTCATCGCCATGCCGGCGTTGAAGAAGATGCGCCAGAAGATCGATCCCAGCGCCATCAACGGCGGCCCCCTGTTGGGCCTGAACGGTATTGTGGTGAAGAGCCATGGCGGCGCCGACGCCAAGGGCTTCGGCAACGCCATCCGCATCGCTGTCGATCTGGCCCGCAGCGACTATATGAGCAAGGTGGGGGACAACCTGGGCAAGCTGGACGCGGTGTTCGACCATGCCGCCAAGCCCGCCGCAGCCGTGGGAGAACCCCTCCAGTGACCGTCACCCGCAGCGCCGTGACCGGCGTCGGCTCATATCTGCCGGATGAGATCGTCACCAACGCCGACCTCGCCAAGGTCGTCGATACGTCCGACGAATGGATCCAGGAGCGCACCGGCATCAAGCAGCGTCACAAGGCGCGCGACGACCAGCCGACCAGCGATCTGGCGGTCGAGGCCGCCAAGAAGGCGCTCGCCGACGCGGGCAAGGCGGCGTCCGACGTCGATCTGATTATCGTGGCCACCACCACGCCCGACATGACCTTCCCGGCCGTCGCGTCGATCGTCCAGGCCAAGCTGGGCGCAGGCGTCGGCATCGCTTTCGATGTTCAAGCCGTCTGCTCCGGCTTCGTCTATGCGCTGAGCGTCGCCGACGGCTTTGTGGCGCGCGGCCTGTCGAAATGCGCCCTGGTGATCGGGGCTGAGGAGATGACGCGGCTGATGGACTGGACCGACCGGACCACCTGCGTCCTGTTCGGTGACGGAGCCGGCGCCGTGGTGCTGGAACCGCGCGAAGGGCAGGGGACATCGGACGACCAGGGCATGCTCGGCTTCGCCTTGCGCGCCGACGGATCCAAGACCGACTTGCTCTACGTTGATGGCGGCCCGGCGACGACGGGGACCGTTGGCCATCTGCGCATGGCCGGAAACCAGGTCTTCCGTCATGCCGTCGTGAACATCGCAGAGGGCATCACCGCTGCCTGCGCCGCCGCCAACATCCAGATCGCGGATGTCGACTGGTTCGTGCCGCATCAGGCCAATCAGCGAATCATCAAGGGCGTCGGCGACCGGTTGGGTCTGGACGAGAACAAGGTGATCTCGACCGTGGCGATGCACGCCAACACCTCGGCGGCCTCGATCCCGCTGGCGCTGGATGCTGCGATCCAGGATGGGCGGATCAAGAAGGGCGATATGGTGCTGCTTGAGGCCATGGGCGGCGGCTTGACCTGGGGCGCCTGCGCGCTTCGGCTCTAATCGACATCGAGGCATTGATTTTTCGGGGGCTTTGCGCCCCTATGGATGCGAGCGGATCGCAGGACAGCGGGGATATGATGGCAGGCCAACAGACTGTGACGCGCGCCGACTTGTGCGAAGCCGTGCATGAAGAGGTCGGCCTCTCGCGTCAGGAATGCTCCAGCTTGGTCGAGCGCACCCTGGAACTGATCGTCGAATCGCTCGAGCGCGGCGAGACGGTGAAACTGTCCGGCTTCGGCGTCTTCCAGGTGCGTGAGAAGCGCGCACGGATGGGCCGCAATCCCAAGACCGGCGAACCGGCGGCGATCAATCCGCGCCGGGTCATCAGCTTCCGCGCCTCACAGATCATGAAAAGCCGGGTTCACGACGCCGTCGTCGAGGCCTGATCGCGGTGGCCAAGAGCGCCGACGCCTTCCGAACCATTTCCGAAGCGGCCGAAGAGGTCGGCGCGCCCCAGCATGTCCTGCGGTTCTGGGAAACGAAGTTCGATTTCGTCACACCTGTGAAACGGGCCGGCGGTCGGCGCTTTTATCGGCCTCAGGACATCGCGGTGCTGAAGGCGGTCAAACGCCTGCTGCACGACGATGGACTGACGATTCGCGGCGTCCAGCGCCTGCACAAGGAACAGGGGCTGAAAAAGCTGATCGGCGCGGAGGCCGCCGCACTGATCGACGACGGCGATGTCACGATCTCTGCGGCGACTTCCGATGTCACGCGGGCCGAAACCTCGAACTTGCATCAGGTTCTGGCCGATTTGGAGCAGGCCAAAGCCCGTCTGGACGCCGTTCTTTCACGGTAGGTGGAAAAGTCGTTTTAGCGTTTGCGGACAGCGGTCCCCCCGTCTATAGGGAGCGCCTTCGGAGCGTGGCGCAGCCTGGTAGCGCACTTGACTGGGGGTCAAGGGGTCGCAGGTTCGAATCCTGTCGCTCCGACCATTCTTGAAAAAGAATGATGATGGTGGGGTCGTCCTTGCGGGCGGCCCCATCGCCGTATCTGGGGGCAGGTTCGGCGCTCAGCCCCGCTCGGCCCATCGCAGCAACGGGATGAGCGGCAGGCCCCAGGCGGTCCCGCCGATACCGAAGAACAGGAAGTCGATCCACTGCGACGGCGGCAGCATTCCGCGCAGGGCGATCAGGCCCCACACCCAGAAAACGAGAAAGAGCAGCACGCCGATCGCGGCGACGAAGCGACGCAGACGCGGCGGCATCAGCGCTTGTTCCGGAACAGGAAGAAGGCGACCAGACAGATGCCAGATCCAACGAGCGCCCACGGCACCCAGACCCAGCTGTCCATCGTGCTGACCGCGAAGACCCGCACCGCCAGAAACCATCCGCAGGCCAAGCCGATCCCGGACACCAGGCTTGTGCCGCCGAAGCCGCGCCGGCCCGTCAGAAGGTCCGCGATCCAGGCCAGCAGCAGGCCGCCTGCGACGGCGGCGGCGATATCGGCGTATTGCAACCCTGATCTCCTGCGGCGACAGCGCCGTTAACTCAATCCGACTCGATCTTGTCGCTTGGGGCGGGCATACCGCACCGGTCGCGTCTGGTCTTCGTTCGACGCGACACCATATCCGGGTCAGTGTCAGGCGTCGAATGAACCGTTTCGGAAATCCAGATCGTAACCGCGCCGTCGCCGTATGGCTTTTCGCCACGGCCGCCGTCGTCTTCCTGATGGTGGTGATCGGCGGCATCACGCGGCTGACGGGCTCTGGCCTGTCGATCACGGAGTGGAAGCCCATTATGGGCGCCATTCCGCCTCTAAACGACGCGCAGTGGGCCGAGGCCTTCGAAAAATACAAGCAGATCCCGCAGTATGCGCAGGTCAACGCCGGCATGAGCCTGGGCGAGTTTCAGGGCATCTTCTGGTGGGAATGGCTGCACCGGTTGATCGGGCGTCTGGTGGGTATGGTGTTCGCCCTGCCGCTGATCGTCTTCCTGCTTTGCCGTCTGGTGCCGGCCCGGTCGGTATTCCACCAGTGGGCCATGCCCAATCGCCTGATCTGGCGTTGTGTCCTGCTCCTGGCCCTGGGTGGCCTTCAAGGCCTGATTGGATGGTGGATGGTGTCCAGCGGCCTGTCCGAGCGTGTCAGCGTGGCGCCCGAGCGTCTGGCGACGCACCTGGGCCTGGCGTTCGTGCTGTTCGCCGCCCTGATCTGGACGGGGCTAGAGGCCTGGAACGGTGAGGATCACGGCCGGCCGCCGTCGGGTTGGGCGAGGGGCGCCGGCCTGCTGCTGGGCGCGGTCTTCCTGCAATGTCTGCTGGGCGCCCTCGTGGCCGGCGGTCATGCGGGGCTGGTCTATACCGACTGGCCGCTGATGAACGGCGCCGTTCTGCCGCCGGCCGACTGGAGCCTGGGCGCGGTCGCCTTCCTGCACGATCAGGCGCTGACGCAGTTCAATCACCGACTGGTCGCCTATGGTCTGCTGATCGCGGTCAGCATCTATGCCTTCCAGGCCTGGCGCTGGCGCGTAGCGGAGGGAATGGGCTTCGGCGCCTTCGCGCTTGCGGGTGTGATCTGGTTCCAGGCGCTGCTGGGGATCGTGACCCTGGTGCACGCCGTTCCGGTGTGGCTGGGCGTGCTGCACCAGGCAGGCGCCGCGATTGTGCTGGCGACGGCCACCGTGAACCTATGGTTGGTGCTGCGGGCTCAGCCGCGCATCTTCATGTCCGGACCGAGGACCATGGGCCTCTGATCGCCAGAGTCATGCCGGGGTACATGATGTTGACGAACAGCACCTCGCCATCCGGCGAGAAGCAGGCGCCGGCGAACTCGGAGTTGCCGGTGAAGACATTGCGGCCGATCGTATAGACCTTGCCCTCTGGCGTGACGCCTTTCAGGTGGTTGCGGACGTCCGAGGAATAGTTGTCCTCGCACAGGATCAGGTGCCCCCAGGGCGCGACGGTGATGTTGTCGGCCATGTTCATTGTCTTTGGATCCGTGCTCTCGACGAACAGCTGAAGGCGATCTGCCGCGCCGTTCAGACCGGGCGCCAGACGCAGCACCTGACCGCGTCGGATTGGTCCGCCCGAGGTCGCTGTGAAATACAGCTCGTCATCGCCCCACCAGACGCCTTCGCCCCGCGCAACCCAGGCGGCGCCGGCCGCGTGGCCGCGCTTGGCCAGGTCGCCATTGGGAGATTCGACGTCGTCCAGATCGATCCATTCGATCTCCCTCCAGTCGCCGACAGCCCAGGTGCGACCGTCCTGATTGCGGGTGTCGGCCGAGGGCGCGCCTTTCCAGGCCATGGCCTGAAGCCGGCCGCCCTCGATCAGCTTGCCGGGCGCATTGGGAATGAAGCGATAGAAGAGGCCGGCGTTGTCGTCTTCGGTCAGATAGACGACGCCAGTGCGGGGATCGACGCAGACGGCCTCGTGATCGAACCGGCCCATCGCCTTGAGAGGCACGGGATCGACCAGGCCGGTCGCGGTCGCCGGCACTTCGAAGACCCACCCGTGGCTCTTGGTCACATCGGCGTCGGCCGGCGTCTCCAGCGTCTCCTCGCAGGTCAGCCAACTGCCCCAAGGCGTCGGGCCGCCGCAGCAATTGGTCGAGGTGCCGGCCAGCGTCAGATGCCGGCTGACCATCTGGCGGGTCGCCAGATCATAGGTGATGGTGGAGCAGCCGCCGGGCAAGGGGCGGCCATTCTTGTAGGTGTCGTAGCCCCGGCTGGCGTCCAACAGGTCAAGCCGTTCCTCCCGCAGGCCGCCGGGGCCGAGGTTGCGATGCAGGCCGCTGGAGCCCTTCAGCTCGTGATTGACGACCAGGGCCACGCGAGACCCTTCCAGCGGGAAACAGGCCATGCCGTCAGGTTGCCCCGGAGCGAACAGGCCGTCGTCCATCGTGTCGCCGCTCTGGGCCACGACCTGATAGGAAAAGCCTTCGGGCAGATCGAGCAGACGATTGGGATCGCGCAGCAGAGGTCCGTAGCCATGGACCTCGTTGACGTAGGTCTCTTCACCCGCCGTCTGAGCGGCGGCATGACGCGCCAGTCCTGAGAAGGCGGCGGCTGCGCCCGTGGCGATCAGACCACGACGATGAAGGATCATGAAGGGGCTCCAAAGCTGTCGCCGTTGCGATGCCCGCCAATAATCATGGCTTGATGACATTTTGTGTTACGCCGTAACGCTTCTCACGTCATTTACGCTGGGTATTTTAATACCGTATTTGAAAAACTGTGTTTGAACAATACGTTGTGGCAAATGCAGTGTTGTGGCGCGCGTTGACGCGACCAATCGTCTCCTGTATCAGCGCGCCTTCATTCGGTTCCCTCGGGGGCCGGACCCGATTTTCGTCTCCAGGAACCCCCTCATGCTGAAGAGCACTACGGCTTCGTTGAAGCCGGCCGAGGTCGAGAAGAAGTGGATCCACATCGACGCCGAAGGCGTCGTGGTGGGCCGCCTCGCGACCTTCATCGCCAACCGTCTGCGCGGCAAGCACCGCGGCGACTACACCCCGCACGTCGATTGCGGCGACTATGTCGTCGTCACCAACGTCGACAAGGTGGTGTTCACCGGCAAGAAGAACACCGACAAGATCTACTATCGCCACACCGGTCACCCGGGCGGCGTCAAGTCGACCACGCCTGAGAAGGTTCTGGGCGGCCGCTTCCCCGAGCGCGTGCTTGAAAAGGCCGTCGAGCGCATGCTGCCCAAGGAAAGCCCCTTGGCCCGCAAGCAGATGACGCACCTGCGCCTGTTCTCTGGCAACCAGCACGACCACGAAGCCCAGCAACCGGAAACGATCGACTTCAAGTCGGCGTCGCCCAAGAACACCCGGAGCGTCTGAGCATGACCGACGTGACCAACACCGAAACCGCAACCGGCTTCGATGCCCTGAAGGGCCTGAGCTCTTCGGTCGAGAACGACGCCCCCGTCTATGTCCAGAAGCTGGACGCTCAGGGCCGCGCCTATTCGACCGGCAAGCGCAAGAACGCCATCGCTCGCGTCTGGGTGAAGCCCGGCACCGGCAAGATCACCATTAACGGCAAGGACCAGGAGCAGTA
This sequence comes from Brevundimonas fontaquae, assembly GCF_017086445.1. Classification (NCBI taxonomy): domain Bacteria; kingdom Pseudomonadati; phylum Pseudomonadota; class Alphaproteobacteria; order Caulobacterales; family Caulobacteraceae; genus Brevundimonas; species Brevundimonas fontaquae. The sequence goes on from NZ_CP070968.1 coordinate 2,060,405, forward strand.
TTTCGCTCGTCCCGTGCTGCGCATGATGATCGCTCAGCCGCTGACCGTCTCGGACCGCGCCACGCAATATGACGTGATCTGCACCGTCGAAGGTTCGGGTCTGTCGGGCCAGGCCGGCGCCATCCGCCACGGCCTGTCGCACGCCCTGACGCACTTCGAACCGGAACTGCGCAAGGTCCTGAAGCCGCATGGCTTCCTGACCCGCGACAGCCGCGTCGTCGAGCGCAAGAAATACGGCCGCGCCAAGGCTCGCCGCAGCTTCCAGTTCTCGAAGCGCTGATCACGTTTACGCGGTTTGGATTTGGGGCGCTTCGGGGAGACTCGGAGCGCCCTTTTTCTTGAGTGCATATCTGGGAAGTCACGCAAACGTGACAGATCGAATGGAATTCGAACCCATGTCCGGTCATTGGCTTTGAGAGAGAGGTTGAGGTTCCGCCCTAAGCATCAAACCCTGAAAGCACCTCGGTTCTATGGTTCTGCGCTTGACCGCTTTGCACATTTGCGACCCCATACCCGAAGGGATTGCACATCAGTTTCGCTAATGCGGAGATGTGCCCGGTGTCCAGAAATCGCAAACTGCAAGACCGACCTATGCATTCGGTTTCGCTGAAGGTGCTTGGCCTGAGCATCGACGGCAAAGGTCTGGCAGGCGTGATAGCCGTACCTGTTGTCCTTCTGATCATCTGCTTGGCAGGCGTGACTTTGGGGAATGGCGCCGCATGGCTTGCCAGATTGTCCACACAGTCCAACGCCATTACTGAAAACGCCCCGGCAGTGGCCGGAGTGAAGGATTGAGTAGTTGACCCACACTATCTTCATCGACGGCGAGGCCGGCACCACAGGGCTGGAGATCCGTGAGCGGCTGGAGGCGCGCCCGGATCTGGAGCTCATCCTGCTGGGCGATCGTCGGCGCGATGTGGATGCGCGGCGCGAAGCCCTGAACGGCGCCGACGCCGTGATCCTGTGCCTGCCCGACGATGCGGCGCGTGAAGCTGTGGCCATGATCGAGAATCGCACAGTCAAGGTGATCGACGCCTCGACCGCCTATCGGGTCGCGCCTGGCTGGGCCTATGGATTCCCCGAAATGGATGCGGGACAGCGCGATCTGATCGCACGGTCGTCGTTCGTGTCGAATCCCGGCTGCTATCCCACCGGCTTCATCGGCCTGATGCGACCGCTGGTGAAGACGGGGCTGGTTCCGACGACCTATCCGGTCACGGTCAATGCGGTCTCGGGCTACTCCGGCGGCGGCAAGGCGATGATCGCCGAGTTCGAGGCGCCGGGGGCGGCAACCGCCTATCGCGCCTATGGTTTGTCGCTGAAGCACAAGCATGTGCCGGAAATGACAAAACACACGGGGCTCAGCCGCGACGTGCTGTTCGCCCCTGCGGTCGGAAACTATCGTCAGGGCATGCTGGTGGAGGTTCCGCTGCATCTGGCCGCCTTGCCGGAGACGCCTTCGGTCGAGCGCATCCACGGCGCGCTGGTCGAGGCCTATGAGGGGCGGCAGTTCGTCGAGGTCGCAGACCTGGAAGAGACCGAGGCCCTGTCGGGGCTGGAGCCCGAGGGCCTGAACGGCACCAATCGCTTGCGCCTGCACGTCTTCGGCGACCGCAACGGCGAACAGGCGCGGCTGGTCGCTTTGCTCGACAACCTGGGCAAGGGCGCGTCGGGCGCGGCGGTGCAGAACCTGAACATCATGCTGGGCCTGGATGAGGCGACCGGTCTGATCTGAGGTCTGAAACCATTCCGCGACCTTCGTCGTATCAGGGACATGACCCAGTCCCTGATCCTGCATCGCCGGGGCCTTCTAATGGGCGCCGGCGCGTTCGCCCTGTCCGCCTGTTCGCCTGAAACGTCCGAAGCCGGGGAGGGGCAATACGCAGCCTCGCCCTATCGTCGGGTGTCCGATGCGGATTGGCGACGACGCTTGGGTGACGCCTCCTGGCGCGTGATGCGGCACGAGGGGACGGAGTGTCCCTATTCCAGCCCGCTGAACGATCAGCACGCTCGCGGGATCTTCGTCTGCAAGGGCTGCGATCTGCCGCTGTTTCGATCGCAGTGGAAGTTCGATTCCCACACCGGCTGGCCCAGCTTCTATGATATCATCGCCGCCAATATCGGCAAGAAGCGTGACCTGGCCATCGGCATTCCACGCACCGAATACCATTGCGTCCGCTGCCTGGGACACCAGGGGCATGTCTTCGACGATGGTCCGCGTCCGACGGGGCTGCGCTACTGCAATAACGGCGTGGCGCTGAAGTTCGTGTCGGCCTAGGCGCGACGCGCGCGCACGGCTGAATCGACGGTCAGGCCGAAGATGACCGAGGCGATGATCACCAGCAGCCCATAGTCGTGACCGGCGAAGAAAACGGGCGCGCAGGCCATGGCGATGACGATCAATGGAAACAGTCCGGCCCACACCGCCGTGCCAGGCGTGCTGACGTGGATCAGCGGCTGAGCGACCGGTCGTTTCATCGCGCGCGCCATCCGTTCGTTGAGCAGGACAAAGGCGGCCGCGCAGATGACGGCCGAGATCACGTATTTGACCGTATTGCCCGGTTCTCCGAACAGGCTGGCCGTCATGATCAGCAGGATCAAGGCGACGCCTGTGCTGAGGGCGAGCAAGGCGTTGGGTTCGAGACGGTTCAAGACTTCACTTTCACATAGCTGCCCGGCGCCGGCTCGATGGGCTTGAGCGGGCCCTTGGCGGGGTCGCGGGCGGGGATTTGCTTACCGGATCGCGCGCCGAGCCAGGCGGACCAATGCTCCCACCAACTGCCGGGATGTTCGACGGCGTCAGCCTGCCATTCGGCCAAGGTCGCGGGCAGGGCAGGGTTGGTCCAGTGCTGATACTTCTTTGCGGCGGGGGCGTTGATGACGCCGGCGATGTGACCTGACCCGGCCAGGGTGAAGGTCACATCCTTGCCGCCGAACAGTTTGGCGGACCGATAGACCGAGTTCATCGGCGCGATGTGATCCTCTCGGCTGGCCTGAAAATAGAGCGGGATCTCAACTTTCGACAGATCCGCCGTCAGGCCGCCGATCTCGAACTGCCCCTTGGCCAGGACGTTGGCCCCATACATCTGGCGCAGATACTCCAGGTGAAGCGTCTTGGGCATCCGCGTCTGATCTGCGTTCCAGAACAGCAGGTCGAAGGCGGGCGGATCCTTGCCCAGCAGATAGTTGCTGATGAAGAAGGACCAGATCAGATCGTTGGACCGCAGGGCGTTGAATGTTTCCGCCATGGCCGCGCCCGGCAGGACGCCGCCCGCCGCATCCATCTGACGCTCGATCTCGGCGATCCAGTGTTCGTCGGTGAACAGAAGCAGGTCGCCGGCCTCGGCGAAGTCATGTTGAGCGGCGAAGAAGGTGGCGGCGGCGATGCGCTTGTCGCCCTTGGCCGCCATATGCGCCAGACCAGCGCCAAGCAGGGTGCCGCCGATGCAATAGCCCACGGCGTTCAGTTGCTTCGTTCCCGCCTGCTCCAGCGTCTTTTCGACCGCGCGATAGATGCCCTTTTCCAGATAGTCGTCGAAGCCGAAGCCGGCCTTGTCCTTGTCCGGATTGACCCAGGAACAGACGAAGACCGTGAAACCTTGAGCCGACAGCCAGCGGATCAGCGAGTTCGCTGGCTGCAGGTCCATGATGTAGAATTTGTTGATCCAGGGCGGGAAGATCAGCAGCGGGATTTCGTGCTGGGTTTCGGTCGTCGGCGCGTACTGGATCAGCTCGAACAGCTCGTCGCGCCAGACAACCTGGCCCGGCGTCGTGGCGACGTTCTCGCCGACGACGAACTTGCCGTAGTCGGCCTGGCTGATGCGCAGCGATCCGCCGCCACGTTCCAGATCTGCGGCGAAGTTGTGCATGCCCTTCACCAGCGATTCGCCGCTGGTCTCCGCCAAGGCCTTCAGCGCGACGGGGTTGGAGGCCAAAAAGTTGGACGGCGAGAAGGCGTCGGTCAGCAGGCGGATGAAGAATTGGGCACGACGTTTCAGCGTCGGGTCGACGTCCTCGACCCCAGCGATCAAGCCGTTCATCCAGTCTGACGTCAGCAGATAGGATCGCCGCATCATGTCGAACATCGGGTTTTCGGACCATGCCGGGTCCTTGAACCGCTTGTCGACCGGTGCGGGATCGGGCGCCTCGCCGGCCGCCTGACGCGCCGTCGATGACCAGAGCCGCATATAGCGCCCAAACAGGTCGGCCTGGGCCTGAATCATCTTGTCGGGCTGGGCGGCCAGGCTGGTCATGACCGACGTCATGGCCGGCGCGACGTTGAAGGGATCGGCGGAAAGGGCGGCCGGCCGATCGGCCTGGGTCAGCGCCGCCTCGGCGATCGCGCTCTGGGCCATCATGGCCGCCTTGGCCAGATTCATCGACAGGGTTTCGATCAATTCGGCTTGGTTGGGCGTCGCTGCTGTCGCCTCAGGAGTCGGTTCGGAATGGGCTTCGGAGGCGGCTTCCTGCGTTTCGGCAGGTTTCGATTTGGGCTGGCGAGGCGGGCGGGGCTTGGCCGACGTCGGACGTCCGGCCTTGCGTGCGGGGCGATCTAAGGCTTCTGTCGGCGTTGTGGGAGTCTTGGCCATGATCGTCCTTCGCGCATCCTGCGCCAGAGGGTGGTTCATCCACCCTTCCGCGCACCGCGATGATGGCATAAGACCATCAAGGAAATGAACGCGTCGCACTCGAAAAAGATTATCCTGATCGCCGCAGCCGCGATCGCGACGCCATTAAGCGGCTGTGTCGGTGCATCCGCCTCCAAGACGGAGGCTGTCTCTCCGCTGGCGCCGCGTATCCAGGAACTGGTCGACGCCAATCGGCGCTATCCGCGCTGGGAGGACTTTCCGACAGCGCCGACCGATCTGCCGCCGGTCACGCAGGTCGCGTCGAATGTGCAGCGTCTCCAAGGCGACAGCGCGACGCTGACCAGCGAGATCGCACGCATCGACTGGACGCTCGGCGACGCCGAGGCGCTCGCCGCCGAAACACGCGCGGCCGTGAACGCCGTTCCGGTGTCGCCCGACCCCGTCAGAACCCAGGCGGATATCGAGGCCTTTGCTCAAAGCCTGCGTGACAGGGCCAAGGCTCCGCCGCCGCTCGACCGTCGACCGACGCGATGAGCGGTCGCGCGGGATGCAGAATCCCGCGATAACGCGCTGATGGCAGACGACGGCGGCGCAAAGACACTGAACGCATTTCTCGGCGTGTCTCGGTCCCTGTCCGGGCGCGCCTGGCGTCAACGTCCGGCCGACGCCGCCACGACGCGCGCGCACATGCAAACCCTGAACCTGGAAGAACCGCTGGCCCGGGCCCTGGCCTCGCGGGGTGTGCGCTCAGACCAGGGCCAAGATTTCCTTACCCCGACCCTGCGTTCCCTGTTTCCCGACCCGTCCAGCTTTATGGATATGGACGCAGCCGCCGAAGCGATCCTGAACACGCTTCAGGCCAAGGCGAACATTCATGTGTTCGCCGATTACGACGTGGACGGCGCCTCAAGCGCGGCGCTGCTGGTGCGTTGGTTTAGGGCGATGGGCCACGAACTGTCGATCTATGTTCCGGACCGGATGACCGAAGGTTACGGCCCCAGCGCCAAGGCCTTCGATACGTTGAAGGCGTCGGGCGCCGATCTGGTCATCACGGTGGATTGCGGGGCTGCGGCGAACGAAGCCCTGGCCCATGCGGCCGCCATCGCCCTTAACGTCGTCGTTATCGATCACCACCTGATGCGCAGCGAGCCGCCGAGGGCGTTGGCGGTCGTCAACCCAAACCGGCCGGGCTGCACCTCGGGTCAGGGAAATCTGGCGGCGGCAGGCGTCGTGTTCGTCCTTCTGGCGGCGCTGAACCGGGAGGGGCGGCGTCAGGGCCTGTTCGCCGAGAGGCCCGAGCCGGACATTCGTCAATGGCTGGATCTGGCGGCCCTGGGCGCGATCTGCGACGTGACCGGTCTGACCGGCTTCAATCGCGCGCTCATTAGCCTTGGTCTCAAGGTCATGAGCGACTGGCGTAATCCGGGTCTGCGTGCGCTTCTGGCGGCGGCCGGCGCCGAACCGGGACCGGCCAAGAGCAATCATGCCGGTTTCATCCTGGGACCGCGCATCAATGCGGGAGGACGCATCGGTCGCTCCGATCTGGGCGCGCGGCTGCTGTCTACGGACGACCCGGCCGAGGCCGAGGCCCTGGCGATCGAACTCGATGCACTGAATCTCTCGCGGCGCGATGTGGAGCGGGCCGTGACCGACGCGGCCGTTCGTCGGGTCGAGGCGACCGGCGCCCATGCCGACGAAAGCGCGGTCGTCGTGGTCGCAGGCGAGGACTGGCATCCAGGTGTCGTCGGGATCGTCGCCGGCCGGCTTCGCGAACGCTGGCGCAAGCCGGTGATCGTCATCGGCGTCGATCCCGTCACCGGTCTCGGAAAGGGCTCAGGCCGGTCCCAGCCAGGCATGAACTTGGGACGCGCGATCCAGGCGGCCTGGGAGAGCGGGATCCTGCTCGCTGGCGGCGGTCATGCCATGGCGGCGGGCCTGACGATGGAAGGTGCGCGCGTGCCCGAACTGACCGCCTTCTTGAACGAGAGACTCGCTACCGAAAGGGTCGAAGCTGTCGCCCAAGATGTGCTGGAGATCGACGCGCTGATCGACCCGTCGGCGGCGACGCGCGATCTTTTCGAATCGTTCGAGCGTCTGGCCCCATTCGGCCCCGCCAACCCTGAACCCAGCTTCGCCCTGAGCGGCGTTCAGGCCCGCGAACCCGTCGCCATGAACGGCGGTCATGTGCGATGCCGGCTGGTCGGTCCGGATGGCGCTTCGGTCAAGGCCATCGCCTGGCGCTGCGCCGATCTGCCGACGGGCCAGGCCTTGCTGTCCGGGCAGGGCGGGCTGAGCGTCGTGGGCCGGTTGAAGGCTGACGACTGGAATGGCCGCAAGGGCGTGCAGTTCGAGATCGAGGATGTCGCCGATCCTCGAATGATCTGACGACGGCTTCCAAAAAACTGAAAATCCACGCTTGCACGGCCCCGAGGGCGCGGCTATATCGCCGGCTCTCCCGCGCAGCGGTCCCTTCGTCTATCGGTTAGGACGTCAGGTTTTCAACCTGAAAAGAGGGGTTCGACTCCCCTAGGGACTGCCACGCGGGCAGGACATGGTTGAGCCTTTGCGGCTCCCGGCAAGCAGCCTTACCCATATTGCACACAAGACTGGCGGGCATTCGCCAGCGCTTACGATGCGCGTCTCCACTCCCCCAAACGCAAGCTTCCGCATTAACGCGCATTTTCCGCTTTTCAAAATTTCGCGGAACGGTGTTAAATATAAAACGAGTCCGCTGGAGGCGCGGGCGGGGGTGTTTAAGTGTCTGACTTTAGAGAGACGGAAACGGCGCAGACCGTTCGCGTCACTGGGCGCGTGAAGTGGTTCGACGCCGTCAAGGGCTACGGTTTCATCGTCCCTGACGATCCGACCTTGACCGAAACGAGAGACGTTTTGCTGCACATCAGCAGCCTGCGTGACATCGGCCGTGACGCGGCCGAAGAAGGCGCGACCATCACCTGCGACTGCGTCAAGCGCGCCAAGGGTTGGCAGACGATTGAGATCCATGATCTGGGCGAGGGCGAAGCGACGCCTGCCGTGCGTCGACCCGTGACTTCGCCGCCGCCGCGCCCGGTCGCCGAAAGTGACGAACAGCTGGAGACCGCCCTGGTCAAATGGTTCAATCGCACCAAGGGCTACGGATTCGTCGTGCGTGATCGTGAGCCGGGCGATATCTTCGTCCACATCGAAACCCTGCGTCGTTGCGGCCTGGATGATCTGATTCCTGGCGATGCGGTGCGGGTGCGATTCGCCAACGGGCCCAAAGGTCTGGTGGTTGCCGACATTAGAACGGGCGACTGATCGAGCGCCCAGGAGAGGCGTATGATCAAGGCGACGAGACGTTTTGCAATGGCGGGCTTGGTTATGCTCGCTCTCGCCGGATGCGCGGCCAAGGCGCCAGTCGGCCCCAATGGCGAGCCGCTGCAGAAGCTGGCCGTCGTGACCACGTCGGGCGAGCATCAGTTCTGGGTCGAAATCGCCGACGAAGAGCCCGAACGTCAACGCGGACTGATGTTCCGTCCGCCGCTCGAAGCCGACCGCGGCATGCTGTTCCAATGGCCGGGCGAAGCGCCGCGCGAGCAAAGCTTCTGGATGCGCAACACGCCCAGTTCGCTGGACATCCTTTATATCGATCCGCAGGGCCGGATCGTCTCCATTGCCTCGCACGCCACGCCGTTCTCCGAGGCGCCGATCCCTTCCAATGGCGGCGCCAACGGCGTCTTGGAACTGCGGGCAGGGCGGGCGGCCGAAATCAACGCCAAGCCTGGCGACAAAGTTTTACATCCTTATTTCAAGCCTTGATTGCGGATCGCGTCACGAAGTGCCAATAGAGCGCTCCGTTCGGTCCGGGGTGTAGCGCAGCCTGGTAGCGCATCTGGTTTGGGACCAGAGGGTCGGAGGTTCGAATCCTCTCGCCCCGACCAACGGAAGGCCGCTGGATCATATGTCCAGCGCGCGTTATGGCAGGGTCACAGACCCCGCCGTCACTGAGGATTTCGCCATGTTGGCTCGCATCTACCGCCCGGCCAAAACTGCGATGCAGTCGGGCAAGGCCAAGAGCCGCGACTGGCGGCTGGAATTCGAACCCGCGTCGGCGCGCACCATCGATCCGCTGATGGGCTGGACCAGCTCTACCGACATGAACGGCCAGGTACGGCTGAGCTTCGAATCGAAGGAAGAGGCGATCGAATACGCCGAGCGTCACGGCATCGCCTTCCGTCTGCACGAGCCGAACGATCCGCCGGTGATCATCAAGGCCTATGCCGACAATTTCGCCACAAACCGCAAGCAGTCCTGGACGCACTGACGCCTGACTTCTTGCCAGGGCGCCCATAGCTCAACCGGATAGAGCACCCGCCTTCTAAGCGGGATGTTGCAGGTTCGAGTCCTGCTGGGCGCGCCATCTTTGGCGCCTTCAAGGGGCTGATCCATGACCGACCATCAGACCTCGTCCAGTCAAGCCGTCCGTGTCGCTGCACTCTACCGGTTCGCGCCGGTGGCCGACCCCGAAGCCGTACGCAAGACGCTTCAAACGGTCTGCGACGCTGGGCAGGTGAGGGGAACCCTGCTCGTCGCGCCGGAAGGTCTGAATGGCACCATCGCAGGATCGGAGACGGCAATCGCAGCGGTGCTCGCCATAATCCATGCCATGCCAGGCTTCGAGACGCTGGAGCTCAAATACGCCTGGACAGACGCCCTGCCTTTCAACCGGATGAAGGTGCGCGTCAAACGCGAGATCGTCACCATGGGGCAGCCGGATCTGGACCCTGCGAATCAGGCGGGCGTCTACGTTGCGCCTACGGACTGGAACGCCCTGATCGCCGATCCCGAGACCTTGGTGATCGATACGCGCAACGACTATGAGGGCGAGATCGGCGCGTTCGAACGGGCCGTCCAACCCAATACCCGCAGCTTTCGCGATTTTCCCGACTGGTTCCGAAACGAAGGTCGCGCCCTGATTGCCCAGACCGGCGCCAAGCGCGTGGCCATGTACTGCACCGGGGGCATTCGCTGTGAGAAATCGACGGCCTTCCTGAAGGCTGAGGGTGTGGAGAACGTCCACCATCTTGAAGGCGGCATCCTTCGTTATCTTGAGACGGTGGATGAGGATCAGAGCCTATGGCGTGGAGCGTGCTTTGTCTTTGACGAACGCGTGTCGGTCGGGCACGGCCTGAGCCAAGGTCCTCATACCTTGTGCCGGGGATGTCGTCTGCCGGTGGATGAGGCCGGGCGTGATTCGCCGCACTATGTCGAAGGCGTAAGCTGCGAGCGCTGTCACAACGCCCGCGACGAGATTCAGCGGCAGCGATATGCCGAGCGTCACAGGCAGATGGAGATGGCCCGAGAGCGCGGCGAAACGCATCTGGGATCAGCTCAGAAAGACTGAGGTCGCCTCATCGCCGGGGCGGGCGAGGGAAGAAGGCGTTGGTGCGGGCGGCATAGGCCTCGAACGCCTTGGGTCTTGATTGTCGCATATGCTCTTCCAGCAAGGGCACGCCGGACACCTGGGTCAGAAGCCAGTACATATAGGCCGGCCCGGTCAGCGCCAGCCAACCCCAGGGCCATTCACCGCTCAGATTGATGGCGAACACCGGCCAGGCGCACCAACTCACCCATTCGAAGAAATAGTTGGGGTGGCGTGACCAGGCCCACATACCGACATCGCAGACGCCACCCTTGTTGCCCGGATCGCGTTTGAAGGCCGCCAGCTGGCGATCGGAAACGGCTTCTCCAACCAAGGCCCCGACAAAGATCAGTGTCGCCACGGCATCCTGAAGCGTCAGGCCCGGCGCCGGGTTGCGCGCCGCCGCCGTCACGCTGAGCGCCAGGAAGGCGGCGGCTCCAGCTTGCAGCATCAGGAAGCCGAACATCTTGACCTGAAAGCCGGCGCCCCAGTCCTCTCGCAGACGTGCGTAGCGAGCATCTTCGCGCTCCTCGTGGGCGGCGCGAACAGCGATGTGGGATCCTAGCCGCAATCCCCAAAGGCCAATCAGCAGGGCTGCGAGATACTGGCGCAATGGCGGAGCGGCGCCGTCGATCGGAAACAGCGCGACGCCGACACCGGCCGCTCCCAGTCCGAGCGACCAGAAGGCGTCCGCCCAACCGCCCTGGCCCGTTCGTTTCTGGACCAGCCATGCTGTAGACATGACGACGACGAGAAACAGGGCGGCGGCACCCCAAACGGTCGCGAGAGCAATCACAGGCGAACAAAGGGCTGGATCAGCTTGCCCACCCACCCATCCAGCTGAATCTGACCGTCAAGCGCGACGACGCACAGGCACGGCTCGTCCGACACGACACGGGGTTGGTGCAGCACATCCGGGTCCGCCTCTTCGAAATCGCCCACGTCGAAACGCTCGGTTTCGGTCGCGTAGGCGCCGGAGATGACGCAGGTCAGCTCGAGGCCGCCATGCGTGTGTTTTGGCGTCTCACGACCCGATTCGATCTTCAGAAGAATGACGCGGCAATCGCCATCCCGCGGCGCATGGACGTCGCGCACACGCATGCCGGGCCCGACCCAGCGCCATGGACCCAACGCATAGCGTCGCAGCGGCTCGGGGAGCTCGGGCATGTCGTTCAACGGCGCGCTATGTCTGGCTTTGCCGGCATCCGTCTCGATCCGCGCCATCGCCAAGGCGAGCGCATCATTCGACAAGGGGGAGGGGGGCGTCTCGTTCAGGAACTCGCCGCCGACGGACTGCAGGTCGCGCACCCAGGCGTCATTGGCCGGCCGCATCGCCAGATGCGCCGCCATCACCACCGCCTCCGGCGGGCTGAGCGTGCCGGCCGCATAGGCCAGCAAACGTTCCTCGGAGGGATTGCGCTGAGGTTTCATCGCGCAGCCTCCTCAGACGGCGCGAGGATCAGACGAAGCTTGGTCATGGCGTTACGAATACGGGATTTGACGGTGCCGAGCGGCAGGCCGAGATGTTTGGCGATCTCGGAATGAGAGTTGTCCATGAAGAAGGCCAAACGCAGGACCTCGACATGATCGGCGCTGAGCCGCGCCAGAGCGTCGCGCACGCGGTCCGCGTCTTGCGACATTGACAGCAGTTCATCAGGCCGGCGGACGTCGTCCCCCGCCAGCTCGATTTCGGGCGTTGGCAAGGGCCGCGCATCACGGCGCAGCATGTCAAGCCGACGGTTGCGAGCGATGGTGAAAATCCACGTGGCGGCGCGCGCCTTGGACGAATCAAACAGGTCGGCCTTGCGCCACACGGTCAGCATGGCGTCCTGCGCGAAGTCCTCCGCCGCTCCGGGCGTCGCGCCCGACTTGATCAGCCAGGCCTTCAGCCGCGGTGCGAAATAGGCGAAGAGCGCAGCGAAGGCGTCACGATCGCGCCTCAGGGCGATCTGTTCGATCAGCCGATCGTGCAGCAGCGGATCAGGCAAGCTGCCGAGCGCCTTCACGCGGTTGGACCGACATGACGTTGATGCGAAGGATAACGGCTCGGCATGCATGAACACTAGTACGCTCAGCGGAAATGTCTGGATCAATCGCGATCCGAACATGACGGCGACCCGTAATCCGTTCATGCCCTAGCGATTGCGCGGCGGCGTATCTTTCGGAGTTTTCATGCCCCTGTCGTCCGCGACGCCCTCTGCCGAACGTCAAAAGATCGCTGTGGTCGGATCTGGCGTCGCCGCCCTGTCTTCGGCCTGGCTTCTGTCGAAACGTCATGACGTGACGCTTTACGAAAAGGGCGACCGCTTGGGCGGGCATTCCAATACGGTGATGGCCAGCGTGCCTTCCGGCGACATCGCGGTCGACACCGGCTTCATCTGCTTCAATGACGCGACCTACCCCAATCTGATCGCCCTGTTCGAGCATTTGGGGATCGCGACACGTGCGACAGATATGTCGTTTGCTGTCTCGCTGGATGACGGACAGTTCGAATATGCCGCGCCAGGCTTGTTTGCTCAGCGTCGCAATGCCTTGCGTCCTCGCTTCTGGTCGATGCTGAGCGAAATCCTGCGCTTTTATCGCGACGCGCCAAAGGATTTGGCTGCGATGTCCGATTCCTCGCTGACGCTTGGCGACTATCTGAAGCGGGAGGGGTTCAGCGAGGCGTTCCGCGACGATCACCTGTTGCCGATGGCCGCCGCGATCTGGTCATCGCCGGCGCACACGCTGATGGACTATCCGGCCGAGTCCTTCATCCGTTTCTGCGGCAATCACGGCTTGCTGAAACTTGTGGGGCGCCCGCTGTGGCGCACCGTCGAGGGTGGCAGCCGCGTCTATGTCGAACATCTCGCCCGCGCGATCCAGGACATTCGTTTGGACCAGGGCGTCACTTCCGTGCGGCGTAGCGACCAGGGCGTCTTCGTTCACGACAGCCAAGGCGGCGTCGAGCGCTACGACCAGGTTGTGATCGGGGCCCATGCCGACCAGGCTCTGGCGATGCTGGCCGAACCGACGGCGCGCGAGAAGGCGCTGCTCGGCGCTTTCCGGTACAGCCGAAATCTGACCGTCCTGCATACCGACGCCGGGCTGATGCCGCATCGCCGTCGCGCCTGGGCCAGCTGGAACTATATCGGCGCGGATGACGGCCTCTGCGTCACCTATTGGATGAACCGACTGCAAGGTCTGCCGGGCGACGACCTGTTCGTCACGCTTAATCCGCCGCGTCCGCCGCGCGCCGACACGATTTTGCGTAGCGAACTGTACGAGCACCCCATCTTCGATCCCGCCGCCATACAGGCTCAAAAGCATTTGTGGAGCCTGCAAGGGCAGGGTGGCGTCTGGTTCTGCGGGGCCCACTTCGGCGCGGGATTCCACGAGGACGGCTTGCAATCGGGGCTTGCGGTCGCGGAGCAGCTTGGCAGCGTGCGTCGCCCTTGGTCCGTCGCAAACGAAAGCGGGCGCATTCATTTGACGACACCTATGGGCGCGCAGCTGGAACGTGCCGCGTGACACTCAGCTCGGCCCTTTATCGCGGCCGGGTCATGCACCGACGCCTTCGCCCTAAGATCCATAAGCTGAACTATCGCGTCTTCTGGCTCCTGCTCAACCTTTCGGAAATCGATGACGTGACTGCGCGCCTGCGACTGTTTTCGCGCAATCATTTCAATCTGTTGTCCTTCCACGACAAGGATTACGGAGACGGTTCACGTCCGCTGCGTCCTCAGGTGGACGCGTGGATGGCTCAAGCCGGCATCGATCTTGAGGGCGGAGCTGTCCGACTATTAACCATGCCGCGCGTTCTTGGCTTCGTATTCAACCCCATCAGCATCTACTACTGCCATTCGCCGGACGGACGGTTGGCCGCCATGGTGTACGAGGTGACCAGCACCTTCGGCATCCGCCACGCCTATGTCATTCCGATCCCGATCGAAGATCAGGCCGCAGGCGTCATTCGTCAGGGCGCGGCTAAGGCGCTCTATGTGTCGCCATTCATGGGCATGGAGATGGATTACCGTTTCCGTGGCCATACGCCGGGCGATCGCCTGGACATGACCATCGATGGGCTAGATGCCGAAGGCTTGCTGATCACGGCCGCCATGGCGGCGAAGCGGGAACGGTTGGAAGATCGCAACATCGCCGCCGCGACGGCTGCGATTCCCTTGATGACGTTCAAGGTGGTGGCGGCGATCCATTGGGAAGCCCTGAAGCTTTGGCTGAAAGGCGTGGGTCTGACACGACAGCCCGAACCGGCTGAAGCGGCAGTGACCATTCAAAGCCAAGCTCAAGAGAGCCGTCTGCGGCGCTGAACAACGACATCGCGTTATCGCCTAAGATATATTATGCGAAGGCCGCCCAAGTTCGAAAGTGTTGCTGTCAGTTTTCCCTAATCGCCGGATTCTCCCGCTGACGCGGCTTTCGTTCTCCAATGTCTGGACTCAGGTGCCTGAATCCCTGGACTCGAACTCCGGTCATGACATGCCGTTCCACTATGCTGGCGCATACTTCGCCCCTCGTCATAGCAAGGTCTGGGATGAGACCTTTGAGCGGAGCCTGACCGCTCTTCGGGCTGGATTTAGTTAATGACTGAGCAACTGGCCCTTTTAGAGAGCGCGCCCCCTCCTCCGCAGCTGCCGCCCCTTCCTAGGATTGGCGGGATGAAGGCTTGGAGAGTACTTCGCTGAATACAGCGGGGCCCTTCAAGACTTGAAGGAACTAGGCGCGCTTCCAGAAGCCGAGATCGTCCGGATTGCACCCATTGAAGAGCCGGATTCCAATCGTTAGCGATTGTAGTCTTGCTTTGGCTAGCGCTGGCCATGGCCGCGAAAATCTCTCTTCGCGCTCCCATCATCCCCCAATCGTCCCCCCGAAATTGAAAGGTTGCGCATGCGTTTGGCCCCTCATCAACAAGCGATATGGATCACCATGTGGGCGCGAAACTTCAGCTATACGGGCGTGGCCTTCGTAATGATCGGGGTCTTGGCCCTGATGGGAGCCCGCTTTATGGATCATCAGGTCGTGATCGGTTTCATGGTGGGTGCCGTGCTGGTATACGTGGGTGATCGGATCATTCGGTACATCCCGGATCCTGATCAGCCGGTGGACAAGTAAGGGATCCGCCGGCGGTCCAAGCGCTGGGCTACGATGCGCCAGGAGCGGACATTTCGAACGCTGCCTCAAGCCGACATTCCTTACGTGAGTTTCGGTAGGCTGCGCGAATGTGCGACCGCTTGACGCGCTAATCCACCTCTTCGCCGACAGGCTGGTGCGTGAAGCCCTTTGCCCCGCTCAGCGATTTGGCATCTCGGCTGATTTCGACGTCGCTTTCGGCATAGGCGATCAGCAGGCGAGACAGGTTTTCCAGCGCGCTTTCGTGAATGCGTTCATAGCCGTGGCTGGCGTCGATGCCGAAGGTGACCAAGGCCGTCCGGATGTCGGCGCCGGCTTCCAGGGCCGAGGCCGAGTCCGAGCGATAGTATCGGAAGACGTCCTTCTGGTGCGGGATGTCGTGGTCGCGGGCCAGTTGAACCAGTTTGCGTGACAGGTGCCAGTCGAAGGGTCCTGTCTGGTCGGCCATGGCGATGGTGACGCCGAACTCCGAAGAGTTCTGACCCGGTGCGGTCGTGCCATTGTCGACCGTCACCATGGCGGCGACATCCGGAATCAGCACCGACGAGGCTCCCAGCCCGACCTCCTCGGCGATCGTGAACAGCCACCAGGTATCGACCGTCGGCGTGCGATCTTCGCGGATCATGCATTCCAGCGCGGCCAAAAGGGTGGCGACGCCCGCCTTGTCGTCCAGATGGCGCGAGACGACGAAGCCGGTATCGATGAACTCGGGCTGCGGATCGATGGCGACGATGTCGCCGACATCCACGCCCAGGGCCAGGGTGTCTTCGCGGCCGTGGGTCACGGCGTCGATGCGCAGTTCGACCTGGGCCCAGTTCACCGGCTGGGTGTCGACCTCTTCGTTGAAAGTATGGCCCGACGCCTTCAACGGCAGGATGGTGCCGCGATAGGCGCCGCCCTCGGAGAAGATCGTCGCCCGCGCGCCCTCGGCAAAACGCGACGACCAGTGACCGATCGCGACCAACTCCAGCCGGCCGTTCGCCTTCACCTGTTTGACCTGCGCGCCCAGGGTGTCGACGTGGGCGACGATGGCGCGCGCCGGTTTTGGCGTCCGGCCCGGCAAGCGTGCGCGAAGGGCGCCGCGGCGGGTCATCTCATAGTCGAGGCCCAGCCGCTCGAGTTCTCGGCACAAGAGCCAGACCGCCTCGTCCGTGTAGCCGGTCGGGCTGGGCGTGTTCAGCAGGTCGGCCAAACGGGCCTTCAGGTAGTCGAGGTCTATCGCGGGGCGGGCCAAGGGGCCTCCTTCAGGCTTCGGATCGCGGAAATGTCCGTGCAGCGGCCGGCGCGGACAGTGGAAAGAGCAGGTCCACGAAACGCTCGGCAGTCGGTTGGGGTTCGTGGTTGGCCAGGCCGGGGCGCTCGTTCGCCTCGATGAAGGCGTAGTCGGGTTCGCGCGGCGACTTCACCATCAGGTCGATGCCGGTGACCGGAATGTCGATGGCGCGCGCGGCGGCGATGGCGGCGCGGATCAGCGCGGGATGCACCTCTTCCGTCACGTCATGGATGGTGCCGCCCAGATGCAGGTTGGCGGCCTTGCGAACCAGGATCTCCTCACCGTCCGGCGCCACGTCGTCCAGGCGATAACCGGCCTCGGCCAGGGTGCGCTCGGTCTCGGCGTCGATGGGGATGGTCGATTCCCCACCGGTGGCGGCGGCGCGACGACGGCTTTGGTGTTCGATAAGGGCGCGCAAGGTCGAGCGCCCGTCGCCGACGACGCGCGGCGGACGACGCAGGGCGCAGGCGACGACTTTGTAGTCGATCACCACCAGCCGGAGGTCTTCGCCCTGAATCTGTTCCTCGACCAAAACCTCGGAACAGATGCGGCGCGCCCGGACCAGAGCCGTCTGGACCTCGCTCATCGTCGTCAGGCCGACCGCGACGCCTTGCCCCTGCTCGCCCCGCGCCGGTTTGACGACCAGGGCGCCAAACTTGCTCAGCGCCGCATCGATGGCCGACGGGCTTTCGGGATCGATCCTCTCGGGAACGCGCACGCCGGCCGCCTCGACGATGCGTCGCGTCATCCGCTTGTCGTCGCAGATGCTGAGCGCGACGGCCGAGGCCAATTCCGACAGACTTTCGCGACATCTGACCGACCGGCCGCCCCAGTTCAGGCGAAACAGCCCGCCCTCACCGTCGATGATCTCGGTGTGGATGCCGCGACGACGCGCCTCGTCGACGATGATCCGGGCATAGGGGTTCAGGTCGTGGTCGTCGGTCGGGCCAACGAACAGGGCCTCGTTGATTGGGTTCTTGCGCTTGACCCCGAAGAAGGAGACGCGACGGAAACCCAGCTTTTCGTACAGGGCGATGGCCTGGTCGTTGTCGTGCATGACCGACAGGTCCATGTGCGCCAGGCCTTGGGTCTTGAAATGTTCGGCCAGACGCCGAACCAGGGCCTCGCCGACGCCCGGCTGGGTCGCCTGGGGATCGACCGCCAGGCACCACAGCGAAGAGCCGCATTCCGGATCCTGAAAGGCGCGGGCGTGGTTGACGCCCGTCACGGTGCCGATCACAGCCCCCGTCACAGTGTCCTCGGCCACGAAATAGGTCAGGGTCCGGTCGTCCCGATGCGACCAGAAGAAGTCAGGCGGGACCGGCACCATCTTGCGCTTGGCGTAGATGTCGTTGACCGCCTGCGCATCCGTTTCCGACGTCAGACGGCGCACGGTGAAGCCTCGGGGCTGACGTCGGCTGGTGCGATAGGTCGCCAGTTCCAGCCGATAGGTGTGCGACGGATCCAGGAACAACTCCTGCGGCGCCGAGGCGAGCAGGACGTGCGGATTGCGAACATAGAAGGCGATGTCGCGCCGGTCCGGCCCCTCGGCGCGCAGGGCCTCGACCAACGGCTCGGCCGTCTCGAAGGTCTGGGCGAACAGCAGTCGGCCCCAGCCGCAATCCAGCACGGCATCTGGGGTCGGTCCGTCGCCCGACTGCACCGGGGGCTTCAGGCCCTCGTGCCGCAGACGTTTCAGCCGATGCGCCTTTGATCGCTCGGGGCGGATATCAGACGCCATGCTGCTGCATCCACATTTCCAGGACTGCGACCTGCCAGAGCTCGGAGCCGCGAAGGGGCGTGATGTGCTCGGTGGGATTGGCGAACAGGGTGTCCAGATAGCCACGGTCGAACAGCCCGCGGTCGCGCGCCGCCTGGTTGGTCAGGGCCTCGCGCACCATCTCCAGATATGGACCCTGGATGTATTTCAGCGCGGGCACGGGGAAATAGCCCTTCTTGCGATCGATGACCTTGGAGGGGATCACCAGACGCGCCGCCTCTTTCAGCACGCCCTTGCCGCCTTGCGCCAGCTTGTGCTCGGGCGGGATGCGGCCTGCCAGTTCGACCAGTTCGTGGTCGAGGAAGGGCACGCGCGCCTCCAGACCCCAGGCCATGGTCATGTTGTCGACCCGCTTCACCGGGTCGTCGACCAGCATCACCTGGCTGTCCAGACGCAGGGCTTGGTCGACCGGCGTCGCCGCGCGGCCTTGCGCGAAATGGGCCTCGACCAGGGCGCGGCTGACGTCGGTGTCGGCCATATAGGCGCCGTTCAGCTGGGTCTTCAGCGTGGCATGGCTGCGGTCGAAGAAGGCCTTGGCGTAGGTTTCGACCGGATCGGTCGCGCCCAGCATCGGCGGATACCAGTGATATCCGGCGAACACCTCGTCGGCGCCCTGGCCGGACTGCACCACCTTGATATCTTTCGAGACTTCTTGGCTCAGCAGGTAGAAGCCGACGTTGTCGTAAGAGACCATCGGTTCCGACATGGCGCCGATGGTGCCCGGCAGGGCCTCCATCAGCCGCTGGTGAGGCACGAAGATCTGGTGATGCTTGGTCCCGTAATGTTTGGCGATCAGGTCGGAATAGACGAACTCGTCACCCTTCTCGCCATTGGCCTCTTCGAAACCGACCGAGAAGGTCATCAGGTCCTTTTGACCCAGTTCGGCCAGCAGACCGACGATCAGACTGGAGTCCACTCCGCCCGACAGCAGTACGCCCACCGGCACGTCGGCGACCATGCGGCGCTTCACGGCTTCGCGCAGACTGTCCAGGACCCGGTCGCGCCAATCCTCGGCCGTCAGGACCGCGTCCTCAGCATGGCGGGTCATGTCGGGCTGCCAGTAGAGCCGGTCCTTGGCCCGCCCATCCGCCTCGATCACGCGGATGGTGGCCGGCGGGAACTTCTTGACGCCCGTCAGGATGGTGTGCGGCGGCGGCACCACCGCATGGAAGGTCATGTAGTGGTGCAGGCCGACGGGATCGATGGTCTTGTCCACGTCGCCCGCCGCCAGCAGGGCCGGCAGGGTCGAGGCGAAGCGCAGACGCTTGCTCTGTTCGGCCAAATACAGCGGCTTGATGCCGAAGCGGTCGCGGGCGATCACGGTGCGGCCGGTGTCGCGCTCATGCAGCACGAAGGCGAACATGCCCTTGAACCGCTCGACGCAGGCTTCCCCCCACGCCTTCCAGGCCTTGATGATGACCTCGGTGTCGCCGTGCGAGAAGAAGCGGAACCCCATCCCCTGCAGCTCTTCGCGCAGTTCGGGATAGTTGTAGATGCAGCCGTTGAACGCCAGGGTCACGCCCAGGTCGGGGTCCACCATCGGCTGCTGAGCTTTCTCACTCAGGTCGATGATCTTTAATCGGCGGTGACCCAGCCCCACCGAGCCGCGCATAACAATGCCGGAGCCATCCGGTCCACGGGGCGAGAGCGCATCGGTCATGCGTTGAACGGCGCCGGCATCGGCCGGTCGTCCGTCGAAATTGATCTCGCCGCTAAGACCGCACATGGGTCCTCCTTGAATTGTGGAAGCAGCGGGTACAAATGGTTAGGGCACGAAAGAGTTCAACCCGAATGGCCGATATTTCCCTTGAGCCAAGCCCTGAAGCGGCGGTTGACGCCACCGCATCCCTTGTCCGATCGGTCCGTCGCATCGCCCAGGCGATCGATGTTCGGTCTCGAGAGGTTTCACGACTGACCGGTCTGACGCTGCCGCAGCTCCTTGTGCTGCAATCCATCCGCGCATTGGGTGAAGTCAGCACCAGCGCGATATCGCGGGACGTTTCCATGTCGGCGCCGACCGTCGTCGCCGTGCTGGACAAGCTCGAAGCCAAGGGCATGGCCGCCCGCTATCGCTCCACCGTGGATCGCCGCGTCGTCCATGTGCGTTTGACCGACGCGGGGCGGCAGGCATTGCAGACGTCCCCGGGCCTGCTTGGCGACGGCTTTCTCGCCGCCTTGGCTGAACTTCCACACAGCGAACGACTGGCGATGGCTGAAGCTGTCGAACGCCTCGCAGTTTTGATGCAGCCTCGCGACACTTCGGCCTCTTCGAAGCCGCGCTATGAGGCTGGCAGGCCCTCATGAGCGGCTCGGGATATCGAGCCGGCGAACAGCCGGAAGCTATAATCCTGACCTATCTGTTCAACGCTATCTCATGGCCTCGAGCCAATCAAAGAGGCCAAAACAGCAAGATGAGCGAGGGCCCCGTGACCAGAACGAGCGCGCTCAAAGGCGCGCCCAGTCTGGGATAATCAGAAAACTTATAGCCGCCAGGTCCCATAACCAGCGTGTTGCACTGGTGACCGATGGGCGTCAGGAAGTCGCACGCGGCGCCCACCGCGACCGCCATCAGGAACGGGTCTGGATTGTAGCCAAGCTGCTTGGCCAGCGTCGCACCGATCGGGGCGACGATCAGAACGGTCGCCGCATTGTTCAGGAAGGGCGTAACCGCCATTGAGGCGAGCATCACTCCGGTGATCGCGACAACGCCCGGCAAGCCTGTGAACACGTGGCGAAGCAGTCCCGCGATCAGGTCGGACCCTCCCGTGGATTGGATCGCGTCCGAGACGGGAATGAGGGCTGCGATCAGAACAAGCAGGGGTCCATCGAGGGCGGCATAGGCCTCACGCATCTTCAGGCCGCCCAATGCGACGATGACGACGGCGGCGCCGAAGAAGGCGACGGCGACTGGAACCAAGCCAAGGCCAACGAGGGTCATGGCGCACGCAAGAACAACAGCCGGCATGAACCGCCTGCGCACGCTTCCGAGTTGAACCTGACGCTCCGCCAGTGGCAGTAAATCCAGCGCCCTCAGCGCGACCGGCAGCGCCTGTTCGGCGCCTTGGAGCAGGATGATATCGCCGGGCGCCAGTTTTGCCGTCCGCAGATGCTGGGTGAGTTGAAAGCCGCTTCGCGACACGCCCAGCAGATTGATCCCGTGCTGGCCGTATAGATCCGAGCTTCGAACAGACTGCCCTTGTAGCGGGGAGTTTCGGCCTATGACCGCCTCTACGATCGCAATCTCCTCCGATGCGGTCGCTATGGGAACCGGGCGGTCATCGCGGATGAGATTCATCTGAGCCCGACTGACGAAGCCCTCCAGCGCCTGCTGCTCGCCCTCGATCAGCAGCGCG
Source organism: Brevundimonas fontaquae (assembly GCF_017086445.1). NCBI lineage: Bacteria > Pseudomonadati > Pseudomonadota > Alphaproteobacteria > Caulobacterales > Caulobacteraceae > Brevundimonas > Brevundimonas fontaquae. The sequence continues at coordinate 2,081,928 of NZ_CP070968.1, forward strand.
TCACCCGCTTTGACGACGACATTGCCTCTGGGACTCAGCCGCCGTTTCCCTGAACGGATCAGCGCCATGATCTTGACCTCGCCGTCGCCGAGGGCGCCGAGAGCGGACACGGTCATAGATCCCGGAGCCCAGCCTTCAGGCGCCCTGACTTCCGTGGCATAGGCATTGGCGGCCAAGGCCGCGCTCATCGACGTTGCGCCCTGTCGATCGCGGGGCAACAGGCGATAGCCGAACGCCAAAAACGCCAAGGCGATCAGTGTGAGCGCTAAGCCCACTGGTGCGTAGTCAAACATGGCGAAGGGTTCGCCAACGATGCCTTGGCGCACTTCGGCGACGATGATGTTCGGAGCGGTCCCGACCAGGGTGACCATGCCGCCCGCCATGGCGCCGAAAGCCATCGGCATCAGGAGCCGTGAGGGAGACGACTTCGTCTGGCGCGCCACCTGAAGCGCCACCGGCATCATGATCGCCAGTGCGCCGACATTCTTCGTCGCCATGGAAAGCAACGTCACAGCGCCGGTCAGAACCGGGACCTGAGAGCGCTCAGTCTTTAGCAGCGGTATCACCCGCCGCATCGCGAGTTCAATGACCCCCGATCGGGCGAACGCCGCCGACACGATCAGCGCGCAAGCGATGATGACTGTGACGTCGTTCTTGAAACCGTCAAACGCAGCCTCGGCGGGGATGATGCCGATCACCAATCCCGCAACCAGCGCCACGACCGCGACCAGGTCATACCGAAACCGACCCCAGATGAAGGCGCCGATTGTCAGCCCGACAAGGCCGAAGGCCAGTCCCTGTTGAAGCGTCACTCGCCTAGCGCCCTTGCATTATGAGCAGAGAGCGTAGGCTCAATGTTGATAGGCAGCCAGCTCTTCGTAATGGCGAACGATGGACCATAGCGAGCCGTAATCTTCCCCTCGCCTGCCGTCAGGCTGAGGTCGAAACGATACTCGGGCGCCGGGAAGGCCGACATCTAAGCTCGCCAACGTCGTACATTTTCGCGCATGGTGCATGGCACTGTCATTAGTCGTGTTGGCGGCAGCGCGCCATGTATAGGGCCCTGTCGCCATCGGTGTCCTTGGTCTGGTCGTGCACAAGCATGACGGACGTTGGGACGGGAGATAAAGAGCGTGGGCCTTGGCTTGTCTTGTACAAGGCGATGATCACGCTGGGGCGCACATGGACCATTTGCGCCCGTAGGGATTGGATCCATCAACGCACCCTCAGGCTGACGTAACTGTCATCCAGCAACTACGGCAACACCTCAGGCGCCGGGTGTCACTGAACTCCAGCGAGCGACGGTTTTCCCAAGCCGGCGGCGCTGATCCGCCGCAGTGAGGCATCAGGATCGACGTCGTCCAATCCCCCGGCGTAAGACCAATCCCGATCGTCTTCTGATAAGGCGCTGATAAGCAAGCAATCTATTGGCTACACCACTTTGATTATACAACGGCCGCCCAAGTCGTCCATCTTCGAAGTCAGGTCGCTGAATCTTAGCTCAGATTAGTCCTCAGCTTGATTTCACGAGGACGCCGTCCGTGGGCTGAAGCACGCCGTTGGCGGCTTGTGTTTCACGTCCGGTCAAGTGGGCAACGGCTCCATCTGGCGCGGTGACCAGGATTTTGTCTCCATCGCGGCTGAAGGTCAGCAGAGTGTCCGCCATCGTGCGCATCTGGATGCCATCGTCGCCGCCGCGCTGAATCGCTGCAAGGATATCTGCGCGCGTCAGTGCCCCAGGCACAATGTGGGCGCGCAGAAGCGCCGCGCTTTGCGCCTTTTGCGCGTCACCAGTCAGGGACCCGCTCAATCCACTGAGTGACGCGTTCGAGGGCGCGAAGACGGTGTATGGGCCTTTGCTCGCGAGCACCTCTGGCAGACCCGCAGCCTTGATCACGCCATCCAGCGTGTCCAAGTCGGCGTTATCACGGATTTCCGCGTCCAGCGTCTTCGTTGAGGGCGCAGCCGCAAGCACGGCCCCGGACTTCGAGGTCGCCGAACCTTCGTTGTCACCGCAAGCAGCCAGGGCGAGCGCCATCATCGGCGCCAACGCCCACACATTGGTGTTACGCATTAGGCCCTCGCTCACGTCAGCAGCTGAATGATGGCCTGCACCACCTGAGTGGTGGGGTCGACCTGATACACATAGCCGTCATTGTAGCGATACAGGCTCTGTGGGCTGTCGACGTACCGGTCGCGATAGGCGTAGGGCACATTGTAGACGTCGTAACCCGCCGGCATGCGCTGGCCGACGTTGAACTGTTGCCCGGTCAGGAGCGCCGCGATCTGGCCGATCCCTTGGGTCTGTGGATCCACACCGTAGAGCACGCCATCAGCATAGCGGTACTGGTACCGGTCATTCAGCCCGTAATAGTCAGAGAAGTACTGAGGGGCCGGCTGATATTCGTATCGCGTCGGCCAGACATTGCCCTGTGAAAGAACGCCGCCGAGAACTGGCAGGTAACCGAGCAGGCCGCCTTGGGTGTTGTATCGATACATGTATCCGTCGCGGTACATGTAGTTCGCTTCATCTGCGCGAGTGCGCCACAAATAGTTGTAGCGGGCATAATCCTCTCTCGCGTCGACAATCTTGCGCGCTTGGCCGGGCGGGAGACAGCCGTTGTTCTTTCGGGCAAGCCCGGGAGGGCAACCGTCGATCACGGCGCGATCAAAACCCCGTCCATAGACTAGGCGATCACGCTCACGGTCGATGCGGCGATCCAACTCTCGCCGAGCATCCCTTGGGCTGCCTGCCATGACATCCGCACGACGCTCGATCTCGCGACGGAGGTCGCGCTCGGACATCCGGTTCTTTCCGTTCGTGCGCTCACCAACAAATGCTGGCTGACGAACATCGACGTGGGCTGCCGGCCCGCCCCTTCCACCTGGCCCATCATCACGACCTTCACGCGCCTCCTGATCGCCGCGCCCAGGACCATCCCGGCCAGGTCCGCCTTCGCGATGGTCGCCCCTGCCCTTCCCGTTGCCGTGCCCGCCGCCCTGTCCGGGCTGAGCTAGGGCGATGCTGGAGGAACCAAGAACGAGAGCTAAGGCCGCGGCAAGTGGGATGGATCGCTTCATCGTGAACTCCTTGTCGGCAGCCAAAACGTGTGCAGAGTACCGATGTTCCATCGTCGGCATGCCCTCCGCTCAGCCCACCCGTCAGGGGCTGGCTACCTTCAACTCTGTCTTGGCTTTGCTGGGCAGCCGCTTCGCAGATGGTCGTGTTAGTCCAGCGCCGAACTCCGCATCTCTGATAAAACCCTGGGCAAACAGTCCGGCAGGTCATCCGAAGTCAGTCCGGGACCGAACGTGTGCGCCGCATCCGAATGAAGCCACACGGCGGCGCAGGCCGCGTCGAAGCTCTCCATCCGCTGGGCCGCCAATCCGCCGATCATGCCGGCGAGCACATCCCCGGTTCCCGCTGTCGCCAGCCACGGCGAGCCGTTTTCGTTTCGGCGTACTCGCCCGTCCGGGGACGCGATCAGGGTCTGCGCGCCTTTCAGAACGATCGTCGCCTGAGCCAATCGCGCGGCCTCCTGAACGGCGACTTCGCGGCCCTGAGTGAGCAAACCTGGGAAAAGCCTCTCGAACTCGCCTTCATGTGGCGTCAGGATATCGTCGCGATCTAAAACCGCGAACAGTTCGGCTGTTCGCCCCTTGAAGACCGACAGGCCATCGGCGTCGATCACCAGAACGGCGCCGGTCGAGCCCAGCGCCTGAATGTTCGCGATCGTCGCATCGTCCAGGCCTGCGGCCGGCCCGATCACCACGGCGTCGCTGCCGGCGGCTTCTCGGCCTAAGTTCTCGGGTGAAGAAAAGGGCGTCAACATCACCGCCCGCACAGCCGGTGCGATCACTGACGCCGCATCTGGCGGACAAAGGATTCGCACGACCCCAGCGCCCATCCTGAGACCGGCATGGGCTGCAAGCCGCGCAGCGCCTGTCTGATGCGCCTTTCCTGAAACGACGGCCAAACGTCCACGCGCATGCTTGTGCGTTTCCGCGCTCGGCCAAGGCAGAAAATTGCGCCAGATCGCCGGGTCGTTGGTTTCTATCATCCGCGTTCCGATTATCCTTCGCCAGTCTGCGAAAATCGCTTGCTTTGAGCGGTCCTGCTGTGTCCCATTCGCGCCCGAGCGCCGCTGCATTCCGTGCGCCGCTCCGGGGTCGCCATGAAGAAAATCGAAGCCATCATCAAGCCCTTCAAGCTGGATGACGTCAAAGAGGCGCTCCAGGACGTGGGCGTGCAAGGCATGACCGTGCTGGAGGCCAAGGGATATGGCCGCCAGAAGGGTCATTCCGAACTGTATCGCGGCGCGGAATACGTCATCGACTTCCTGCCCAAGATTAAGATCGAGGTGGTTGTCGCCGACGACCTCGCGCCCGCAGTTGTCGAGGCCATTCAGACCTCGGCTCGCACAGGCAAGATCGGCGACGGCAAGATCTTCGTGTCCGACGTCGCCGAGGTGATCCGCATCCGCACCGGCGAAACCGGAGCCCAAGCCGTCTGACCTGACTACCCTCCCCGGCCCTCGGCCCTCGGGTCGCTGTCCGGTCTCCTCCCCAAACGACAAGAACAGGACTTTTCGAGAATGAGCGCCAGCAAGATCCTTAAAGAGATCAAGGATGAGGAGGTCCAATATGTGGACGTCCGCTTCACCGACACGCGCGGCCGTCTGCAGCACGTCACCTTCGACGTCGATCTGGTCGACGAGGACTTCCTGAACGAAGGCACGATGTTCGACGGCTCGTCGATCGCCGGCTGGAAGGCCATCAACGAGTCCGACATGCTGCTGAAGCCGGACCTGACCACGGCCTATATCGATCCCTTCTATCAACAGAAGACGATGTTCCTGTTCTGCGACGTGCTGAACCCGGACACCGGCGAGCCCTACAACCGCGACAGCCGCTCGATGGCCAAGAAGGCGCTGTCCTACGTCCAGTCGTCGGGCGTGGGCGACCAGGTCTTCTTCGGACCGGAGGCCGAGTTCTTCATCTTCGACGACGTACGCTGGTCCACCCAGCCGCACGACACCGGCTACAGCTACGATTCGACCGAGTTGCCCGCCAACACCGGCGCTGAGTATTCCGAAGGCAACATGGGCCATCGCCCTGGGCCCAAGGGCGGCTATTTCCCCGTCAATCCGGTCGATTCCGGACAGGACCTGCGCGGCGAAATGCTGGGCGTCATGCGCGATCTGGGCCTTCAGCCCGAGAAGCACCACCACGAGGTGGCTCCGGCTCAGCACGAACTGGGCCTGAAGTTCTCGGACCTGCTGACCATGGCCGACCGCCTGCAACTCTATAAGTACGTGATCCACAATGTGGCCCACGCATACGGCAAGTCGGCGACCTTCATGGCCAAGCCGATGTTTGCGGACAACGGTTCGGGCATGCACGTTCACATGTCGATCTGGAAGGACGGCAAGCCCCAGTTCGCCGGCGACCAGTACGCTGGTCTGTCGCAGGAATGTCTGTGGTACATCGGCGGCATCATCAAACACGCCAAGGCCATCAACGCCTTCGCTAACTCGACCACCAACAGTTACAAGCGTCTGGTCCCCGGCTATGAAGCCCCGGTGAAGCTGGCTTATTCGGCCCGTAACCGTTCGGCCTCGATCCGTATCCCGCACGTCTCCTCGCCCAAGGCCAAGCGTCTGGAAGCCCGCTTCCCCGATCCGATGGGCAACCCCTATCTGACCTTCGTCGCCCTGCTGATGGCCGGTCTGGACGGGATCGAGAACCGTATTGATCCGGGCGCGCCCGCCGACAAGAACCTCTACGACCTGCCGCCGGAAGAGCGCGGCTCGATCCCCGAGGTCTGCGGCTCGCTGCGTGAAGCGCTGGAGAACCTGGACAAGGACCGCGCCTTCCTCAAGAAGGGCGGCGTCATGGATGACGACTTCATCGACAGCTACATCGAACTGAAGATGGAAGAGGTGATGCGTCTGCAACTGCACCCGCATCCGGTCGAGTTCGACATGTACTACAGCTGCTGATCACCTGATCGCAGTCAAGACAAAGGGCCGGGGATCGCTCCCCGGCCCTTTTTTTGCGTGGCTTGACTGCTTCGAGCAGCGATCGACACGCCGCCGTGGCGCTAAGCCATCTCGGCTTCCAGATCGTCCGCCTTCTTGCGGCGCAGCTCGATCAGCCGCACGCACCAGATTGAAATTTCGTAGAGAATGACCAGCGGCACAGCCAGCATCAGTTGGCTGATCGGATCGGGCGGCGTGACGACCGCCGCGACCACGACGACCGCCACGATGGCGTAGCGACGACCGGCCGCCATGACCTTGGAGCTAATCAGACCGGCGAGGCCCAGCAGAGTCGTCACCACAGGAAGCTGGAAGCAAAGACCGAAGGCGAGCAGCAGGGAGGTGACCAAGCTGAGGTAGTCGGAAATCTTTGTGGTTTGCGCCACGGATATGCCGTCGGTCGCCACCTGCTGGCTCAACGAGAACAGCATCACGAACGGCAGCATGACGTAATAGACCAACGCCCCGCCGAGGCAGAACATCACGGGCGCGGCGATCAGGAACGGCAGAAACGCCCCGCGCTCGTTGCGATAGAGGCCCGGCGCCACGAACCGGTACATCTGCCACGCCATGACCGGGAAGGTCAGGACCGCCGCACCAAAGGCTGCGATTTTCATCTTGGTGAAGAGCTGTTCCAGCGGCGCCGTGGCGATCAGTTGGACAACGGCGGCGCTCCCTGGCGGATAGGGTCTGATTCCCGTCATCACCGCGATCAGTTCGATGGGATTGGCGTGCCCGCCCGTCGCCAAAGCTGCGGCATGGATCGCCACGGCGGCCTGATACGGCTTGATCAGCGCAATCTGGATCTGATTGGCGAAGGCGAAGCAAAGGACGAAAGCCAGGAAGAAAGCCACCACACAGATGAGCAGCCGCCCGCGCAGCTCGATCAGGTGATCCATCAGGGGCGCGCGCGACGCCTCGATCTCGGCCTCGTCACGATCGGAAGGCGTCACAGGTCAACGGCTTTCTTGCGCGAGGTCTTGGACTTGGTGGCTGCAGGCTTGGTCTTGGCGGCAGGCGCGGCGGTCTTCGGTTTGGCGACTGTGCGAGGTTTGTCCGTCGCCGATCCCGAAACACCCGTCCCCGCCTTGGCCCTTGGGGGCGTTCGCTTCGGTTTCGTCGTCGTGACCGGCTCAAAAGCCGCCGGCGTATCCGGCCATTCGTCAACCGCAGGCGTCATGATCGGCGCCTCCGGCTCGGGCGCAGGCAGAACAGCCGCCGCAGTCGGCCCGGTCAATCCGGCGTTGATGTCCTTGAACGCGGCGTCCGCCTCGGCGCCCAGGGGATACATCGCCCCCTGCCCCGTCCGCAGCGCCTCGACCTCCTTGCGCAGGTCGTCCAGTTCGGACTGACGCGCCATCTCGTCGAAACTGGATCGGAACTCGTTGGCCATGGCGCGCGCCTTGGCCACCATCTGACCGACGCGACGCATCAGGACAGGCAGGTCCTTTGGCCCCACGACAAGCAGGGCCACCAGACCGATCACCACTAATTCGAAACCCCCGATACCGGGGCCAAGCCCGCCCATGCGTCAGCCCTTACAGACGACGACTAGCGCTTCAGCTCTTCCTTTTCCGCCTCGGTGCGCGGCAGCGAGCTGACGCCCTCGTGTGGGCCGTCCTTCTTGTCTTCGTCTTTCAGGCCGTCCTTGAAGGCGCGGATGCCTTTGGCGGCGTCGCCCATGATGCCCGACAGCTTGCCCCGGCCGCCAAACAGCAGCGCGATGACGACGATGACGATGGCCCAATGCCAGATGCTCATGGAGCCCATGGCTAATCTCCTCGCGGGGATCGGTCATCCGATCCCATCCACTCTTATTCGACCCGCATATAGGCGCAGTGATGGCCCCGCGCCAAGGGAGGCTGTAGGTCTGCGCGACCATGAGTCCCTCCGATCACGTCATCATCCACACCGACGGCGCCTGCAAGGGCAATCCGGGCCCCGGAGGCTGGGGCGCCGTGCTTCAAGCCGGCGGCGGTCACGAAAAGGAGTTGTGGGGCGGCGAGCCCAACACGACCAACAACCGGATGGAGCTGATGGCCGCCATCATGGCGCTGGAAGCCCTGAAACGGCCCTGCAAGGTCGAACTGCATACCGACAGCAAATACGTCATGCAGGGGATCACCGAATGGATGCGCGGCTGGAAGGCGCGCGGTTGGCTGACCTCGGATAAAAAACCGGTCAAGAACGCCGACCTGTGGCAGCGGCTGGATGCAGCGCGCCTGCGTCACGACGTGAAATGGCGATGGGTGAAGGGGCATGCCGGGCATGAACTGAACGAGCGCGCCGACCAGCTGGCGAATCGCGGCGTCGCGGAACTGCCTCGGCGCTGAGACGCGACATTTGGCTAAAGGCGCCGCGACAACCGTTGCGGCTCAGACCGGCGACTGGACCGTCAACAAAGAGCCGTTCACCCGCATCACGACCACGTCTTGGCCCTCAAGCGGCGCCTCGCCCACGATCTCGGCCGGCCATTCGGCGCCGGAGATGAAGACGCGACCGCGGCCCGAGACGAACGTCTCGACCACCCGTGCCCGCTGGCCAACCAGACGGCTGTCGCGGTCATTGATGTCGGGGCCGTCGGGATTGGCTTTGGAGATCAGGCGGCGGGACAGCAATGTGGCGATGACGGTCAGAACCGCGAAGACGGCCACCTCGCCCGGCAGCCCCAACCGCACGCCCGCCGCCGTCATGACCGCGACAACGCCGGCCGAAACAGCGGGCCAAAGCAGCCATTCGGTCGAGAACATCGCCTCGACCGCCAGCAGCAGAACCCCGATCGCCAACCAGATCCAGAACGGCTGGGCGACATAGAGATCAGCAAGCGACATCATCGGTCAGCCTCCTTCGATCAGGCCGAGGGTGGAACGGAGCCCCCGGCGGGGCGGCGGGGCGGCGCCGGCCGCACGGGCGGCGTCGCAGCCGAGTTCTGATCCTTGGCCAGGCTGACCATCTCGCCGATGCCGGCGATCGTGCCGACCAGGGCGCCCATTTCGGCGGGCACGATGACGGTGCGCTGCTGCGGGCTGCGCGCCAGTTCGGCGAAGGCCTCGACGTATTTCTGGGCCACGAAATAGTTGATGGCGTTGACGTCCCCGCGGGCGATGGCTTCCGACACCATAGCCGTGGCGCGAGCCTCGGCCTCGGCCTCACGTTCCCGCGCCTCGGCGTCGCGGAAGGCGGCTTCCTTGCGACCCTCGGCCTGAAGGATGGCGGCCTGTTTGGCGCCCTCGGCGCGGGCGATGGCGGCGGATTTCTCGCCGTCGGCCTCTGTGATGACGGCGCGACGTTCGCGCTCGGCCTTCATCTGACGGGCCATGGCGTTGGTGATGTCTGTCGGCGGGGTCAGATCCTTGATCTCGATCCGATTGACCTTGACGCCCCACGGTTCGGTCGCTGCGTCAATGACATGCAGCAGGCGCGTATTGATGCTGTCGCGCTGGCTCAGCACCTCATCCAGTTCCATCGAACCGACCACGGTCCGCAGGTTGGTCATGCACAGCTGCGAAATCGCATAAGGCAGATCATCAACGCGATAGGCGGCGCGGGCGGAGTCCATTACCTGGATGAAGACGATGCCGTCCACCTTCACCATGGCGTTGTCCTTGGTGATGACTTCCTGGGTCGGCACGTCCAACACCTGTTCCATCATGTTCATGCGGCGGCCGACGCGTTCCACGAACGGCGTCAAAAAGCCGATGCCCGGGCTCAGCGTCTTCGTGTATTTGCCGAAGCGTTCGACTGTAAATTCACGGCCTTGCGGCACGATCTTGATCACGCTGATCAACAGCACGATGGCCAGCAGCAGCACGACGCCGGCGAAGATGGTGGTCACGTCCATTCAGATCCCTCCCTGACGCGGCAAGCCTACCCGCTGTGCGCGAGCGGCGCCAGACAAACCGAGAGGATGGCCGCCTTAAAGGTCGTGCTTGGCCCGCCAGGCTGCGAGACGCACGCTGACGTCACGTTCAATGTCGCCGTAAAACAGGTTGTAGGGGACGATCTTGCGCCGATCCGCCCAACTTCCGCCAGCAGTCAAAAAGTCGGCGTCCGGCGCGCTATGCCACAATAGGCCGCCACGGCATTCCGTGGAGATCAACCGACCAGTGAGAGCCGGTCGGGCGCCCCATTCCAAGCCGGTCGCATTGGTCGCGCCGCTGTGCTGACGCGCCGCGGCGCGCGGCTGGCTCGCAGCGCCCGTGACCGGATTCACGCAGATTGGGTCAGTGGACAGGTTCACCAGATCGCCGCGATCATCCCATTCCAGAGCGCGTCTCAGCTTGCGCCGCGCGCCCGTTTCGTCGCCGTCCTGCACCGACGCCCAGGCCACGATACATCCCGTTTGATCGGCGGCATCGCAGGGCGAGATCGCCTGCCGGAACATCTCGCGCCCGACCAAGGTCTCAATCAGATAGGCGGCGACAAGCCTGTCCTTCAGCGCCGGATTGGCGCGGAGTTGGTCGCGAACCAGACGCGCCGTCAGCTCTCCGCCCTGTTCCACGCCGGCGATAACAACGGGGCCGGCGGGATGCTGTTGCAGCCACAGTTCGAAGGCGGCCTTCACGTCCCCATAGGCGAAGGCGCGCGCCTCGCGCGCGTCATCACGCAAGGTCAGCCGGGTATAAAGGCTGGCTTGGCGATAGAGGGGCACGCTGACCCTGCCTTCTCGGGCGAAGGGCGACGCATAGTTCGGCAGCACGACGCGCCGCATATAGGCGTTGGCCCGCGCATCGTCGATCGGCCCATTCCACTCGGCGCCACCATCGAAGGTGGTCGGCATGACGAAGAAGATCGCCGCCTGGTTGGGCGCGCCCTGGTCGATCAGCGCCCAGGAGGATGTCTTTCGATAGTCGGGCGCGGGCGGTGGCTTGTAGGTCTGGAAGGGCACCTGAGGGTCCAACCCTGCCCTCAGAATGTCGCCGCTCCACACCGCAACGGCGGCCGTCAGCACGAAGACGGCGACGAAGCCTGCATATCCGACCCATTGCCTGAAGGTCAGCCGACGCATCAGCGGTACGGATCGGCCGTGGCGAGGAAGTCCTGCACGTAGCGCCGCACGCCCTCTTCCAACGGCGTGGACTGCCCCTCGAAGCCTGCGGCGCGTATGCGATCCATGCGGGCTTCGGTGAAATATTGGTAGCGGTCGCGGATCGACAGGGGCGTATCGACATAGTCGATGGACGGCGTCTTGCCGGCGGCCTCGAAGGTGGCGCGCGCAAGATCGGCGAACGACCGCGCCTGACCCGATCCTGCATTGAAGATGCCCGAGACCTGCGGCGACTGGAGCAGAAACTCGATGATATCAACCACATCGTCGACATAAACGAAGTCGCGCATCTGGCCGCCGTCCGCATAGTTCGGATTGTGCGACCGAAACAGGGTCACGGTCTCGCCCGCCGCGACCTTGGGCCAGATTTGCGCCACGACCGATTTCATTCCGCCCTTGTGACCTTCGTTCGGGCCATAGACGTTGAAGAACTTCAGTCCCGCCCACTGGCGCGGCGCCTGACCCCGATCCGCCTGCCGAACTGCATGCTGATCGAACAGCATTTTCGAGTAGCCGTAGGCGTTTAGCGGACGAAGCTGAGATAATGAATCTGCATCGTCATCATCGTTGAAGCCCGTCTCGCCGTCGCCATAGGTCGCAGCGGAAGACGCGTAGATCATCCGCGAGCCTCGAATTGCGCACCAGTCCCATAGGTCGCGCGACAGGGTGAAGTTGGTCCGCAGAATCAGGTCGGCGTCAGGCTCGGTCGTCGAAGAGATCGCGCCCATATGCACCACGGCCTCAATCCGCTCGGCGTGGCGCTCCAACTGCTCGAACAGTTCTTCGGGCGACCAGAAGTCAGCGATCGCGTGCTTGGCCAGGTTCTTCCACTTGGCCAGGTCGGCCGTCTCCAACCGATCGCAGACGACCACATCATAGGCGGTCTCGGCTGTCAGCCGCGCAACGACGTTTGAACCGATGAAACCGGCGCCGCCGGTCACGACGATCATTCTCGGCGTCACAGCGCGCTCCCTGTCATCTTCTCGATCGTTCGCGTGGTCGAATAACCATCCTTGAAATCCGCCAGCTTGACCTCCCCGCCCCAGCTTTCGACCAGATCGCCGCCCACGACGCCCTCGCGCGTATAGTCTGAGCCCTTGATCAAAACATCAGGACGCAACCGTTCGATCAGGGCGATCGGCGTCGGCTCATCGAAGCTGGTGACGCGGTCGACGCTGGCCAGCCCGCCAATAACGACGGCGCGACTGTCCAGATCATTTACTGGTCGCCCCTCGCCCTTCAGTCGCTTGACCGATGCGTCGGTATTCAGCGCCACGACCAGACGGTCGCACCAGCTGCGCGCCTGCGCCAGATAGGCCACATGGCCGCGGTGCAGAATGTCAAAACAGCCGTTGGTGAAACCGACCTTCAGGCCCTGACGTCGCCAGCCCTCGACCTCAACCGCCAGCTCGTCGAACGGCGTCACCTTGGATACCGCAGCGGTGGCGTGCTGGCTCAGTTCGGCTTCGATCAGCTCAGCGGGTGTAACCACGGCTGTGCCGGCCTTCCCGACGACCACGCCCGAGGCCAGGATAGCGAACTCGACCGCCATCTCCAGCGACGCGCCGGCGCCCAGCGCCAACCCGATCGCGGCCAAGCCTGTATCGCCCGCGCCAGACACGTCGAAGACCTCGCGCGCCCGGCCGGGGAAGTGCTTCACGGGTTCGCCGCGCTGCGCCAGGGTCATGCCCTTGCCCGCACGGGTGACGATGATCGCCTTGGCGGTCGTGGCGGCCAGCAAGGCGGCCAGCGCCGTTTCGACCTCGGCGTCCGTCCCGACTGGCAGGCCGGTAGCGCCGGCCAGTTCCGAAGCATTGGGCTTTATGACATCGACGGCGCCGTAGCGAGCGAAATCCCTCCCCTTTGGATCGACGACAACTGGCGCCCCGGATGTCTGCGCCGCGTTCAGCGCGGAAGCCACAAGCGCGTCGCTGACGACACCCTTGGCGTAATCTGAGAGCAAATAGACCGAGGCATCTGTAAACGCGTCCGAATCCTGAATCCCGGTCGGCGCAGCCTCGTCATCCAACCGCAAGAGCTGTTGGCCGCCCGAAACGAAGCGTGTCTTTACGATTGTGGACGCGCCTGCCGGCCTCGCCACGACGTCCTCGATGTGCGGCTCGGCGGCGATCAGAGCGGTCAGTTCCACCCCAGCCGCGTCGCCGCCGATCACGGCGCCCAGCCGCGCCACCCCACCCAGGGCCGCGATATTGCGCGCGACGTTGCCGACGCCGCCCGGCATGGCGACGGTGCGGCTGGTGCGGAGCACAGGGATCGGCGCCTCGGGCGAGATTCGGCTGACCTCGCCATAGACGTAGCGATCCAGCATCAGGTCGCCGACGCAGGCGACCTTCAGGCCGCGCACGCGCTCCAACAGGCTTTGCAGGGCGCCCAGGTCAAAGGTGTCAGACATGGGCCCGACCTAGAGGATTCAGGCGGCCTGCGCCACCGGCGCCTTGGCCCCGATCTTGATGGCCAGGTCGTCGAAGGCGATCAGTTCGGCGGCCAGAGCCTCGAACTGGCTCAGCGGCACCATGTTGGGCCCGTCCGAAGGTGCATTATCCGGGTCCTGGTGCGTTTCCATGAAGACCGCATCAACGCCGACGGCCACCGCCGCCCGCCCTAGCACCGGCACGAACTCGCGCTGGCCGCCCGACGACGCGCCCTGCCCGCCCGGCTGCTGAACGCTGTGTGTCGCATCGAACACGACAGGGCAGCCGATCTCGCGCAGCACCGGAAGCGCCCGCATATCGCTGACCAGAGTATTGTAGCCAAAGCTGGCGCCGCGTTCACAGGCCATGACGTTGGGATTGCCGGCGCCGACCACCTTGGCGATGACGTTCTTCATGTCCCAGGGGGCCAGGAACTGACCCTTCTTGATGTTTATCGCCTTGCCGGTGGCGGCGGCCGCCAGCAGCAGGTCGGTCTGACGGCTGAGGAAGGCCGGAATCTGCAGCACATCGACGACCTCGCCGACCGGACCACACTGAACCTCGGAGTGAACGTCTGTCAGGGTCGGCAGGCCGGTCGCCTCGCGAATCTCGGCGAAGATCGGCATGGCGTCGTTCAGACCGATTCCCCGCGCGGCGCTGGCGCTGGTCCGGTTCGCCTTGTCGAAACTGGTCTTGTAGATGATGCCGACGTTCAACCGCTCGCCGATTTCCTTCAGGGCATGGGCCGTCTCCAGCGCGTGCTGGCGGCTCTCCATCTGGCAAGGACCGGCGATGAAAGCGATTCTTGCGCCGCCGCCGATGACGACAGGCGTCCGAAGACCTTCGGACAACGTAATGACAGCGTTGGGTCGGCTCACGAGGCGGCTCTTTCGACGTTCGGTGTTGTGGAGGCGGCTGTTGCCGCAGCTATTGGGCCATCAGGTGGCGCTCTGAAGGGATGAGCGCAAGTTATCACGGAGTTCGCCCGCGTGGCCACCAAACCTGTCATCCTGTGGTTCCGCCGCGATCTGCGACTGCATGACAATCCCGCCCTGAACCACGCGGCGGAGACCGGGCGACCAATCCTGCCCGTCTATATTCTGGACGAGCATGGCGAACGGCCGATGGGCGCCGCGTCGCGCTGGTGGCTCGACAAGTCTTTAAGGGCGCTGGATGCGGCGCTTCAAGAGCGCGGTTCGCGCCTGATCCTGCGCAAGGGCAATGCTCCGACCCAGCTCCAGGCGCTGATCGCCGAAACCGGCGCCGACGTCGTCTTCATGAACCGCCTGTTCGAACCCGAGACGTTTGAGTACGACGCTGAGATCGCCCATACGCTCAAGGCGGACGGCGTCGAATGCCGGGGCTTCAATGGCGCCCTCCTCTGCCGCCCTGGCGAGGTGCTGAACGGTTCGGGCCAACCGTACAAGGTCTTCACTCCGTTCTTGAGGGCCCTGCTGGCCACGGCCGAGGCGCCGGCTCACACAACCGGACCCCGCCAGATACAGACGCCCAAAACGGTTCAATCCCACGACCTCGACAGTTGGAAGCTGCACCCCCGCCGACCGGATTGGTCCAAGGGCTTCGACTGGACGCCGGGGGAGGATGGGGCCTCGCAGGCCTTATCCAGGTTCATACCTTCCGGCCTGAAGACCTATGCCAAGGATCGCGACTTTCCCGACCGGCAAGGCGCCAACAGCCGCCTGTCGCCGCATCTTCACTGGGGCGAGATCAGCCCTTGGCGTGCGATAGACCGAGCCCGACAGGCAGCCAAAGATGGCAAGGTGTCGTCGGCGGAGTCCGACAAATTTATTGCTGAGATCGGCTGGCGCGAGTTCTCCGCGCACCTGCTGCACCATTTTCCCTACATCGCCGAGCGCGCGTTCCGTCCCGAATATGACGCCATGCCCTGGCGTAAGGACGACGCGAGCCTTAAGGCGTGGCGACAGGGGCGGACCGGATACCCGTTGGTGGACGCCGGGATGCGTCAGCTCTGGACGACGGGGTGGATGCACAATCGGGTGCGAATGGTCGTCGCCTCCTTCCTGATCAAACATCTGCTGATCGACTGGCGCGAAGGCGAAGCCTGGTTCTGGGACACGCTGGTGGACGCCGACCGGGCCAGCAATGTGCAGAACTGGCAGTGGGTCGCAGGGTCGGGCGCAGACGCCTCCCCCTTCTTCCGCATTTTCAATCCCATCACGCAGGGCGAAAAGTTTGATCCCGACGGCGGCTATGTCCGTCGGTGGGTGCCGGAACTTCGCCACCTGCCGGACCGCTGGCTACAGTCGCCCTGGACCGCACCCGCTGAAGTGCTGCGTGACGCCGGGATCGTTTTAGGGCGCGATTACCCCAAGCCGATCGTCGAACACGAGAAGGGCCGCGCCCGGGCGCTTGCTGCCCTGAAGACCGTTTCCGGTCGCGGCGACGACCACAGCGACCGTGATTGACCCCCCTTGTATTCCGCGTTGAAAGTCAAAAAATGAGCGTCGCACACGCCGATATCGAAGCTGTCGCCAGCCGAACACCGCGCGTGTTCGCTATGATGCTGCGGCTTCTAGCCGCAAACTGGACCTTCGGCCGCTTGACGGTGAAACTGCCCAATGGCGAGACCCATGTGCTTCAAGGCAAGCAGCCGGGCCCCAGCGGCATAATGACCGTGCGCGACTATCGGTTCGCACGCCGCGTCCTTGCGGCCGGCGATATCGGGTTCGCCGAAGGCTATATCGCGGGCGAGTGGGACAGTCCGCACCTGGCCGGTCTGCTCGAAACCCTGGTGGACAACTACGATCACATCCGGCGCCTGTTCGACGGCAACCTGATCATGTGGGTGGTCAACTGGCTGAGCCACCGCACCAATCGTAACAGCAAGACCGGATCGAAGAAAAACATCCACGCCCATTACGATCTGGGCAATGCCTTCTATTCCCAGTGGCTGGACGGCACGATGACCTATTCATCGGCCCGCTTCAGCCGCGATGGCGAAGCGCTGGAGGCGGCGCAACGTGAGAAATACGCCGCCTTGGCCCGAATGATGGATCTTCGGCCGGGCATGTCGGTGCTGGAAATCGGCTGCGGCTGGGGCGGCTTCGCCGAGTTTGCGGCGCGCGAGATCGGCGCCAACGTCCTTGGGATTACGATTTCCAAAGAGCAGCACGATTTCGCTCGCCAGCGCATGTTCAACGCGGGGCTGAGCGATCGCGCCGATATTCAGCTCATCGACTACCGCGATGTGCAGGGTCGATTTGATCGGGTGGCGTCCATCGAGATGTTCGAGGCTGTGGGCATGGAGTATTGGCCCGCTTACTTCGGTAAGGTCCACGACGTCCTTCAACCTGGCGGCAAGGCCGGACTGCAGATCATCACGATCCAGGACGACCTGTTCGACGAATACAATGCCCGGACGGATTTTATCCAGAAGTACGTCTTCCCCGGCGGAATGCTGCCCTCCGAAGAACGGCTGGCGCCGGTCGTGTCGAAAGCTGGTCTGTCCTGGCAGTCGGTGGAACGGTTCGGCCTTGACTACGCTGCGACGCTCAAGCTTTGGGATGAGCGTTTCCAGGCCTCCTGGGGCGAGATCAGCAAGCTTTCCGGCTTTGACGAAAGATTCCGCCGGCTCTGGCACTTCTATCTGGCCTATTGCGAGGCTGGTTTCCGCTCTCGCCGCACCGACGTCATCCAACTGAGCCTGTCTCGCCCATGAGCCCGCTGATTTCGACGACAGACCTTGCCGCGCGATTGGGCGCGCCTGATTTGCGAATCGTTGACGGCAGTTGGCATCTGGACGGCCGCGACGCGCGCGCCGACTTCGAACAGACCCATATCCCTGGCGCAGTCTTCTTCGATCTGGACGCGATATCGGATCGCGACAGCGCTTTGCCCCACATGATGCCGACGCCAGAGGCCTTTGGGGCGGCGGTCGGGACCCTGGGCCTCTCCGTCGATGACCAGATCGTCGTCTATGATACAGCCGGATTGTTCTCGGCGGCGCGCGTCTGGTGGATGCTGAAGACGATGGGCGCGACGAGGGTTCAGGTGCTCGACGGCGGCCTGCCGCGCTGGCGTGACGACGGCCTGCCAACCGTCTCCGGGCCTTCAGTCGCAGATGCCAAAGACTTCCATGCCAAGATGGCGCCCGATGCTGTCGCCTCGTTGGATAACGTGCGCGCGGCCTTGGCCCAGGACGCCCAGGTCGTGGATGCGCGAGGCGCACCACGATTCAACGGCGCGGCGCCCGAACCTCGCGCCGGTGTTCGGAGCGGCCACATGCCCGGCGCGCTCAACCTCCCCTACGGCCGATTGCTAAACGACGACGGCACGATGAAGCGTGGCTCAGCTTTGGTGCAGGCCTTTGCGGACGCCGGTGTGGATATCAGCCGACCCGTGATCACGACCTGCGGATCCGGAGTGACCGCAGCAATACTGACCCTGGGCTTAGCCGAACTCGGTCGTCCGTCGCGGCTTTATGACGGTTCCTGGGCTGAATGGGGCGCCCGAACGGACACCCCCGTGGAAACCGGCTGAGATCAGGCCGGCGGCGCCACGGGGACGACATCGTCGGCGTCGATCGGTTCGTCTTCCTCGCCGCGCGAAACGACAGTCGCCAGAACCAGGTCGCCCGTGACGTTCAGCGTCGTGCGGCACATGTCCAGGAAGCGGTCGACGCCCAGGATCAGGCCGATGCCCTCCGGCGGCACCTTCACCATCACCAGGATCATCGCCACGACCGGCAGCGAACCGGCCGGCACGCCCGCCGTACCGATGCCCCCAAGGATGCAGACCAGCATGACGATGATCTGCTGCGTGATCGTCAGGTCGATGCCGAAGAACTGGGCCAGAAACAGCACCGTCACGCCTTCAAACAGGGCCGTGCCGTTCTGATTGGCGGTGGCGCCGACCGTAAGGACGAAGCGGGCGATCTTGCGCGGCAGCTTCAGCTCCTGCTCGGCCGCCTTCAGCGACACCGGCAGAGACGCGTTGGATGAAGCGGTCGAGAAGGCCACGACCATCGGCTCGCGCACGCCTTTGAAGAAGGCGATCGGCGACCGGCCGCCAAGAAGCCAGATCACCAGCGGATAGACGACGAACATGTGGATCGCCATCGCGCCCACCGCGACGCCGACATAGGCTGCCAGACGCACCAAAAGGTCCCAGCCGAACAGGGCGGCCAGATTGAACATCAGGCAGGCGATGGCGATGGGGGCCAGTTTGATGAAGAGGTTGATCAGCTTCATCGTGACTTCGAACATGCCCTCGATGACCTGCTGCAAGCGGTCGGTCGCAGGCGACTTGGCCATCACCAGGCCGATGCCGAAGAACAGAGCGAACACCATCACCGGCAGGATCTGGTTCTCTGATGCAGCGGTGAAGACGTTCGATGGGATCAGATCCAGGAAGAAATCACCCAACTGGATGGTTTCGGGCGCGCCGCTGACGATGCCGGCGGCGCCGTCACGTCCCTGGTCCAGCAGTTGCTGCGCGAGGACCGGATCCACGCCTCGCCCAGGCTGGAACACATTGACCATCACCAGGCCGATCACCACGGCGATGCTGGACACAAGGATCGTCAGCAGCAGGGTCTTGATACCCGCGCGACCCAGCGAGCTGAGATCGCCCATCTCGGCCACCCCGACCACCAGGGCCGAGAACAGCAGCGGGATCACCATCATGAACAGCAGGCGCAGGAAGATCTGGCCCAGTGGGCCGGTGACGTTGTCCGTCAGCCAGACCACCCAGGCCGTATCCGCTCCCAGCGTCAGATTGACCAGCAATCCCCCGATCAGACCGACCGCGAAACCGATCAACATCAGCCAGTGCAGCGCAAGGCCGCCGCGTTTCGTCTCGGTCATCTGTCCCCCAGGAAGCGATGCAAGCGTCGGCGCTTATCGGATCGGCAGGCCATAGATCAAGCCGGCCGGGCGCGCGTTCCATTGTGCGTTCAAACCGCGCGCCAGGTCGAGCGCCGATTGCGATCCCAGATTTCGTTCGAAGATCTCGCCATAGTTCCCTGCGGCTTCGACCGCGTCCTTGGCCCAATCGTCGGACAGCCCAAGCATGGGGCCGAACTCGCCCTCGGCGCCCAAAAGACGTCGCACGCGTGGGTCCGTCGTGGTCTTGAACTGATCTTCGGCATTGGCCTTGGTGACCCCGAGTTCTTCGGCCAGCATCAGGGCGTTCAGGGTCCAGCGGACGGTCGAGGCCCAGCGTTCGTCGCCCGACTTGACCACCGGTCCCAGCGGCTCCTTGGACGCGACATCGGACAGGATCACATGTTCGTTGGGATTGGTCAGCACAGTCCGCGCGGCGGCTAGCGCAGAGATGTCGGCGCTGAACGCGTCGCAATCTTCACGGCCATAGGCGTCGCGCGCCGCTTCCTCCGTTTCGAACACGACGGGCCTATAGTCGATGCCGCGAGACCGGAAATAGTCGGCGGCGTTGGCCTGGGATGTCGAACCCGACTGAACGCAAACCCGCGCGCCCGTCAGTTCTGTAGCGCTGTTCAGATTCAGCGAACGCCGGACCAGAAAGCCCTGGCCGTCGTAGTAGTTGATTCCGGCGAAAACGAACCCCTCGCCCGCGTCGCGGCTCATGGTCCAGGACGAGTTGCGCCAAAGCACATCGATGCGGCCGTCGTTCAGCGCCCTGAATCGATCAGACGCCGACAGAGGCACGAACCGCACCGCATCGGCATCGCCCAGCACCGCCGCCGCCGTCGCGCGACAGAAGTCCACGTCGAAGCCGCGCCACTGGCCGCGATTGTCGGTGTAGGCGAAGCCGACCAATCCCTGATGCACGCCGCAGTTCAGGCGACCGCGGCGTTTGATGGCGGCCAGCGTCGGACTTTTTGCGACCGCAGTCGAGGACGCTTGCGCGGGCGTGGCAGGGCTGGTTTCCGGCGCAGGGCTGGCGTCCTTGCGCCCGCAAGCCGTCGTCATCAGCACGACGGTCATCGCTCCGATCGTCCAGCACCGCATCGCGTTCCTATCCCTCGCCGCTTGCGCCCCGCTGGCTTTAGAGGCCTTTAGGGACCAATCCGCAACCCATCGGAGGGGCCATGTCGCCGCTTTCGGACCGCACCCGCCTGATCGCCGCCGCCACGCGACGCGGCCAGGGTCGGCGCGGCGTCAATCCCCCGATCGAACGCGCCTCGACGATGTTGAGCGATAGCGCGGCCGTCATGGGCGACGAGACCGACGGGCCGACCTATGGGCTCAGCGGCGCCAGCGCAGCACGCGATCTTCGCCGCGCCCTGGCCGATCTGGAGGGGGCAAAGGACGCCTTTCTCGTTCCGTCGGGTCTTGCGGCCGTCACGGTTCCGCTGCTGGCGCTTTTGAGGCCTGGCGACGAGGTGATCACGACGGACGCCGTCTATGGTCCGACGCGCCGGTTCCTGAGTCGGTATCAATCGGCCCGCGGCGTCACGACCCGCTTTTTGCCCGCAGACGCAGACGCGCAGGCTGTTCTGGCCGCCATCGGCGAACGCACGCGGTTGGTGCTGATGGAGTCGCCGGTCTCTCTCACATTCGAAATGGTCGATGTTGCCGCCGTGGCACGGGCCTGCCGCGCGCGAGGCGTCCTGACGGTGGTCGATAATACCTGGGCCGCCGGCCTGGCCTATCGTCCGCTGGCCCATGGCGTGGATGTCAGTGTTCAGGCCGTCACCAAATATGTCGGCGGTCATTCGGACGTGCTGATGGGCAGTATCGCTTCGAACAATCCCGCCTGCCTGCGCGCCATCGGCGACGCCATCGAAGATCTCGGCTGGCATGTGTCGCCCGACGACGCCTGGCTGGCGCTGCGCGGCCTGCGGACTTTGCCGCTGCGGTATGCCGAACAGGCGCGGTCGGCCTTGATCGTCGCGGAGTGGCTGCACGCTCGACCCGAGGTGTCCCGCGTCCTCTACCCGCCCCTGCCCGGCTCGATCGGTCATGATCTGTGGCGGCGAGATTTCACCGGCGCGGCGTCTCTGATGGGCATAGTCATGAAGGGCGGCGACAAGGCGGCGGGCGAGGCCTTCCTGAACGCCCTGACCTTGTTCGGCCTGGGTTATTCTTGGGGCGGGTTCGAAAGCCTGATCACCCACGAGACGCATCAGATGGCCTACCGCCATCATCCGCCTGTGCTTGAGGGCGAACTGATCCGACTGCATGTCGGTCTTGAAGATCCTGCGGACCTTGTCGCCGATCTAGAGCAGGGCCTCGCCGCCTTCACCGCCGCGCTCACGGTTCCTTAAGCGCCGCAAAGGACTGTGCGCCCGTGCGCGAACCGCCCGTTCAGACCCCGGATGATTCGCCGCCGCTGTGGGAACAGTGGGCGGCCGGCTTCGTCGTCTTCATGCTGACCGGCGCCCTGATCGCGCCCGTGATCGCGCCGACCCAGGTCGAAACGCCGATCCTGCGGTTCATCTGGTTGCCGGTCTATGCCGTCATCGTCGGCCTGATCGTCTTTCGCTTCGACAAGGTCATCCGCGCCTGGCCGGCATGGCTGATGATGTTCGCCCTGGTCGCCCTGTGTTTCGCCTCGAAATACTGGTCCATCGACCCCGAGGTCACTGAGCGCCGCGTCATCGCCATGGCGATCAACAGCGCCTTCGCCATCTATCTGGGCACCCGCTTCCGTGACGACGCCCTGCCGCGCGTCCTGATGTACACCTGTCTGGTGATGGCGGTCGGCAGCCTGATCATGGTGTTCGGCTACCCGAAGGTCGGGGTGCACCAGTTCGACAACGCCGGCCTTTGGCGCGGCCTCTGGTACGAAAAAAACCAGATGGGGCTGGTCATGGTGGTGGGCGCCGTCTCCGCCGCAGCGACCCTGGCCGCCGATCATATCGCGGGCCGCAGCCACCGGTTCTGGATCTGCCTTCTGACATTGGGCCTGACCACGCTCCTGGTGCTCGCCACCCAATCCAAGACATCGCTGCTATGCTGGGGCCTGGGCTTGGGCATGATCGGCGGATGGTGGGCGTTGAAACAGGGCGGCGCCGTCATCACCGTCATCGGCATTTGGCTTGCCGTCATCCTTGCGGCGGGCGCGACCTGGCTCTGGAACTCCGACTCCGCCGCAATCCTCGAGGCGCTGGGCAAGGACCCGTCGCTGACCGGCCGCACTCTGATCTGGGAAGCCTTGATGCGAAAGGTCGCCGAGCGCCCCTGGACGGGATACGGCTTCAGCGCCTTCTGGGGCGTGGACTCGATCCCCGCGCGCGAAATCCGCATCGAGACCCAATGGCCCGTCCCCTCCGCTCACAACGGCTGGATCGACCTTCTCGTGCAGCTGGGCTGGCCCGGTGCGGTGGCTGTGGGCGCCATCATGGCGATCTCTGCGATCTTCGTCATCGCGCGCACGAACGGGCTCGGTGCGCGCGAAGGCTATTGGAGCATCGCCTATCTGTCCGCCTTCACCGCCTTGAGCCTTTCAGAGAGCGTTCTGCTGACCCACGCGAACCTGCCGTGGATACTGATGCTCGCGATTATGGCCCGCGCCGTGACCTTCGATCCGGCCCCGTTTCGCGCGCCGCTTGCCCGACCGGCCTCACGGGCCTACCAGACCCGGTCCCGAATCGCCTCAGACTATGTGAATGGCCGCCGACCTCTTCGCTTTTGACGACGAACCCGAAGCTCGCAAGCCCGAGCCGCCCAAGCCTGTTGTGGTGACCCCAGCTGCGGCTGCGCCCATTGCTATCTCAACGCCTGCGCCGCCGCCTGTTCAGGCTACGGCCACGACGGCGGCCGCAAGCGGCTATTCGGCCTCCTCCATCGAGGTGCTGGAAGGCCTGGAGCCCGTTCGCAAACGCCCCGGCATGTATATCGGCGGCACCGACGAGCGCGCCCTGCACCACCTGTTCGCCGAAGTCCTGGACAACGCCATGGACGAGGCGGTGGCCAAACACGCCAAGCTGATCACCGTCGATCTGGACGCCGACGGCTATCTTTCGGTGCGCGACGACGGACGCGGCATTCCGGTGGACCCCCACCCCAAACACCCCGGCAAGTCGGCGCTGGAAGTCGTCATGACCGTGCTGCACTCTGGCGGCAAGTTTTCCGGTAAAGCCTATGAAACCTCAGGCGGTTTGCACGGCGTCGGCGTCTCGGTCGTCAACGCCCTCAGCGAAAGCGTGGAGGTCACGGTCTGGCGCGACGGATTTGAGTGGAAACAAGCCTTCAGTCGCGGTCACGTCCTCGCTCCGATCCAGCAGATCGGCCCGTCCAAGAAGCGCGGCACGCTGATCCGCTTCAAGCCGGATGAAGAGATCTTCGGCATGGGCGCGGCCTTCAAGCCCGCCCGCCTGTTCCGCATGGCGCGGTCAAAGGCCTACCTGTTCCGCGGCGTTGAGATCCGCTGGACCTGCGCGCCGGAGCGGATCACCGACGCCACGCCCGCCCAAGCCAGTCTGCATTTCCCCGGCGGCCTGGCCGACGCTCTGATCGACCGTATCGGTCAGCTCGAGACCGTCACCCCGACTTTCGCCGGCCGCGCCGAGCGTCAAGGCGAAGCGGGCGCTTTCGAATGGGCCGTCACCTGGTCGCCGATCGGCTTCGGCGAGTCGGACGGCTTCATCCAGTCCTACTGCAACACCGTCTCCACCCCCGACGGCGGCACCCACGAGGCCGGCTTCCGCGCCGCCCTGGTCAAGGGGCTGAAATCCTACGGCGAACTGACCAACGAGAAGCGCGCCGCGATCATCACGGCCGAGGACGTCATCGCCAATGCCGGCGCCCTGATCAGCGTCTTCATCCGCAATCCCGAATTCCAGGGCCAAACCAAGGACCGTCTGTCCTCGCCCGAGGGCGCGCGCATTGTGGAGCAACTGCTCCGCGACCCGCTGGATCACTGGCTGACCGAGAGCCCCAAACAGGCCAACGCCCTGTTGGGCTTCGTCATCGATCGCGCCGAGGACCGTCTGCGCCGCCGTAAAGACAAAGAGGTTCAGCGCGCCGCCGCCACCCGCAAGCTGCGTCTGCCGGGCAAGCTGTCGGACTGCAGCCGTCAGTCGGCCCAGGGCACCGAACTCTTCATCGTCGAAGGCGATTCGGCGGGCGGCTCGGCCAAACAGGCGCGCGACCGCACGACCCAGGCCATCCTGCCCCTGCGCGGCAAGATTCTGAACGTCGCGTCCGCCACCGCCGATAAGCTGCGCGCCAACGTCGAGCTGTCCGACTTGGCCCTGGCCTTGGGCGTCCAGCCCGGCAACCGGTTCAACATCGACGACCTGCGCTACGAGCGCATCGTCATCATGACCGACGCCGACGTGGACGGCGCCCACATTGCGGCGCTGCTGATCACCTTCTTCTACCGCGTCATGCCCGAGACGATCCGTCAAGGCCGGGTCTTCATGGCCCTGCCGCCGCTCTATCGCATCAGCG
The DNA here is from genome assembly GCF_017086445.1 of Brevundimonas fontaquae. NCBI lineage: Bacteria > Pseudomonadati > Pseudomonadota > Alphaproteobacteria > Caulobacterales > Caulobacteraceae > Brevundimonas > Brevundimonas fontaquae. The sequence continues at coordinate 2,106,808 of NZ_CP070968.1, forward strand.
CCGGACCCTTGAGCGAATATGCCCGTGACGACGCCCATCGCGACGAGTTGCTGGCGACCGTCTTCAAAGGCAAGAAGACCGAGATCGGCCGGTTCAAGGGTCTGGGCGAAATGATGGCCTCCCAGCTCAAGGAGACCACCATGGATCCCAAGAAGCGCACCCTGGCGCGCATTACGGTGCCCGACGCCGAGGCCAGCATCGAAGACCTGGTCGAGCGCCTGATGGGCAAGCGCGCCGACGCCCGCTTCCAGTTCATTCAGGAAAACGCCCAGTTCGTGAAAGAAGAACTCGACGTCTAAGGGCCTAGCGGCCCTTCCAACGCACGGCGACGCCTGACAAAAGGGAGGCATGCAGACGCCCGCCCCCTCCGCCGCCGTGCTTGACCAACTGAAAGCCGCGCTCGGTTCGGGCGGCTGGACCCAGGATCCCGAGGTCATCGCGCCGTCGCTGACCGAATGGCGCAATCGCTGGACGGGCGACACGCCGATTCTGCTGACCCCACGTTCGACGGAAGAGGTCGCGCGCGCCGTGACGATCTGCGCGCGCGAGGGCGTCGCAATTACGCCTCAAGGCGGCGGCACGGGACTGGTCGGCGGCCAAATCCCCTTTGGCGAGGTCCTGCTGTCGACCCGCAAGCTGCGCGCCGTACGCGATGTGACACCGCTTGACGACGCCATGACGCTCGAGACCGGCCTGACCCTGCTGGAAGCACAGCAGGCGGCGACGGCGGCCGGCCGCTACTTTCCGCTCAGCCTGGCGGCTGAAGGCTCGGCCACCATCGGCGGCGTCATCTCCACCAACGCTGGCGGCACCCAGGTCCTGCGTTACGGCATGATGCGCGACCTGGTGCTGGGCCTTGAGGCGGTCATGCCCAACGGCGAAATCTACCGGGGGCTGAAGCGGCTGCGTAAGGACAACACCGGCTACGATCTGAAACAGCTGCTGATCGGCGCCGAGGGGACACTGGGCGTCGTGACCGCCGCCACGCTGAAGCTGTTCCCCATCATGCGTTCGCGCGCCGTCGCGGTGGTCGGGCTGGAAACCGCCGCCGCCTCCGTCAAACTGCTCGCCCGCGCCAAGGCCGAGACGGGCGGCGGGGTGGAGGCCTTCGAACTGATGAAGCGCCTCGGGATGGAACTGGTCCTCAAGAACATCCCCGACACCCGCGAGCCGCTGGACTCGACGCCCGAGTGGTATGTCCTGATCGAGATCGCCTCCGGTACGCCCGGCGGCGCCGAGGCCCAGATGGAGGCATTGCTGGAGGTCGCTTTCGAGCAAGGCCTTATCACTGACGCCGCCATCGCTCAGAACGACGCCCAGCGCGCCGCCTTCTGGCGTCTGCGCGAAGAACATTCGGCGGCGCTCAAGCCCGAGGGCGGCGGCTGGAAACACGACGTCTCCGTCCCGATCAGCCGCATCGCCGATTTCATCGACGAGGCCTCGGCCGCCGTGGAACGCTTCCATCCCGGCGCCCGCATCTCGGTCTTCGGCCATGTCGGCGACGGCAATCTGCACTACGACATCCTGCCGGGCGTCGGTCAGGACATCCCCGCCTTCATCGCCCGCTGGAAGGAAGGCTCGCAAGTGGTTCACGACGTTGTCGGAACCTACGACGGCTCCATCTCCGCCGAACACGGTCTGGGCCGGCTGAAAACCGAAGAGGTCAAGCGCTACAAGTCTCGGCTCGAGATCGAAACCATGGCCGCCATCCGCAGAGCCATCGATCCCAAGCGGATCATGAACCCGTCGGTCCTGTTCTAGAACCGACGGGCGGGCCGCCTATCTGAACTTCCGCAGGCCTCTTGGTCCCTGGCGACCGGCGCCGGCGCGTTTGCCAAGCCAGTCTTTCCAATCGGGCCAGTTGCGACGACGTCCGCCGCCATCGGCCCATTCCGGCCCGTTCTCGGCGTTGAAGACGGTGATGTCGGCGAGGCCGCCCTGTTTGAAGCTTTGCAGCTTTACGCCCTTGCCACGTCCCATTTCTGGCAATTCGGCGAGAGGGAAGATCAGCGTCTTGATGTTCTCGCCGATCGTCGCGACGTGATCACCGGTCACTCGCAGCACCGCCAGCATTTCGCCGTTCAGCACCTGTTTGCCGCCGCGCTTTTGCGCCAGGGTGTCGTCTTCTGGCGCGATGAAGCCGTATCCGGCCTTGGATGCGATCAGCAGCTTGCCGCCCGGCTGATGCGCCAGGACGTTGATGATCTCTGCTTTCTCGTCCAGATCGATCATCAGGCGCAGCGGCTCGCCATGGCCGCGTCCGGACGCCAGCTTGTCCGCGCCGATGGTGAAGATGCGTCCGTCCGACGCCGCCACCAGCAGCTTGTCGGTCGTATAAGCCGGGACGAGGTAGGCGAGTTGATCGCCTTCCTTGAACTTCAGCTCCGACGGATCCTCGACCTTGCCCTTGGCGGCGCGGATCCAGCCGCGTTCCGACAGTATGGCGGTGATCGCCTCGCGCGGAATGAAGGCCTCGGGTGCGACGAAGGCGGACGTATCCACCGCCTCGGCGATCGTGGTCCGTCGCGGAGAGATCAGCGCCTTGCGCACGGCCTCCAGTTCTTTGGAGATCGCCTTCCACTGCTTGCCTTCAGACGACGTCAGCGCCTTCAGGTTGGCAAGTTCTTCGGACAGGGCGTTGAATTCCTTCTCGATCGTCATCTCTTCCAGACGCGCCAACTGACGCAGTCGGGTGTCGAGGATGAAGTCGGCCTGAACCTCCGTCAGGCCGAAGCGCGCGATCAGGACAGCCTTGGGCTGCTCCTCTTCACGGACGATGCGGATCACTTCGTCCAGGTTGAGGAAGACGATGCGCAGGCCTTCCAGCAGATGCAGACGCTTCTCGACCCGCTCGATCCGCCATTGGGAACGGCGGTTCAGCACCTCGCGCCGATGATCCAGGAAGGCGCGCAGGCAGTCTTTCAGACCCATGACGCGCGGCGTGCCGCTGGCGTCCAGCACATTCATGTTGATCGGGAAGCGGACCTCCAGGTCGGACAGTTTAAACAGGCTTTCCATCAGCATTTCAGGCTCGATGGTGCGGTTCTTGGGCTCCAGGATCAGGCGGATGTCCTCGGCCGACTCGTCGCGTACATCGCCCAGCAGAGGCGCCTTCTTGTGCTCGATCAGGTCTGCCAGCGCCTCGATCAGTCGCGACTTCTGCACCTGATAGGGCATTTCGGTGACGATGATCCGCCACACGCCGCGCCCCAGATCCTCGGTTTCCCAGCGCGCGCGCAGGCGCACCCCGCCCCGCCCCGTTTCATATGCGTCCAGGATGGAGGCATGGCCTTCAACCGCAACGCCCCCGGTCGGGAAGTCGGGACCCGGCACATGCTGGACCAGGTCTTCGGTCGTCGTGTCCGGCCGTTCCAGCAGCAGCTGGCAGGCGTCGATCAGTTCGCCGACATTGTGCGGCGGGATCGAGGTGGCCATGCCGACTGCGATGCCGGACGAACCATTGGCCAGCAGATTCGGGAAGCCGGCGGGCAGGACGATCGGCTCTTCGTCCTGATCATCGTAGGTGGGCCGGAAATCAACAGCGTCCTGATCGATGCCGTCCAGCAGCAGAACCGCGGCCGGCGTCAGCTTGCACTCGGTATAGCGCATGGCCGCCGCGCTATCGCCGTCGATATTGCCGAAATTCCCCTGACCATCGACCAGCGGATAACGCTGGGCGAAATCCTGGGCCAGGCGCACCAGGGCCTCATAGATCGAGGCATCGCCGTGAGGGTGATATCCGCCCATCACCTCGCCGACAACCTTGGCGCATTTGCGCGCCGCAGCCTGCGGGTTCAGCCGCATCTGATGCATGGCGTAGAGGATGCGCCGGTGCACGGGCTTGAACCCGTCACGCACGTCCGGCAGCGCGCGGTTGGTGATGGTCGACAGGGCGTAGGCCAGATAGCGGCGGCTGAGCGCCGTCTCCATCGGCTCGTCGATGATGCGGCCGCCTTCCGGCGGCGGGGCGTGGATCGTCATGGCTCTGCGAATCGGGGATCGGAAGCGGGAAGTCTAGCCCGTGCCGCCGCAGATTGGGGGATAAGCGTGTTGCGGAGTCACCAAACCGCTCTGCCGTGCGTATGTGAGAGACACATCCTCGTCAGGCCGCGCCATGATCCTGTTCCTGCTGTCCTATCTCGCCGGCGTTCTGACTATCGTCAGTCCCTGCATCCTGCCGGTTCTGCCCTTCGTCTTCGCGCGGGCGGATCGGCCTTTCATCCGCAACGGTCTGCCGTTGTTGGTCGGGATGGCCGTGACCTTCGCGGGCGTGGCGACGCTGGCGGCGCTGGGCGGCGGCTGGGCGGTTCGAGCCAATGAGGTCGGGCGCTGGATCGCCCTGGCTGTGATGGCGGTGCTGGGCGTCAGCCTGCTGTTTCCGGCCATGGGCGATCGCCTGATGCGGCCTTTCGTGGCGGCGGGGTCTTGGCTGACCGATCGCGCCGAGCGTCAAGGGGGAGATCAGGGCGACGTGCGCTCATCCCTGCTGCTCGGCGTCGCGACAGGGCTGCTTTGGGCCCCGTGCGCCGGACCCATTCTGGGCGTGATCCTGACGGGCGCAGCGCTTCAGGGCGCAGGCGTCGGAACGACGGTTTTGCTGCTGGCTTATGCAGCGGGCGCAGCGACATCGCTGGGTCTGGCCCTGTTGGTCGGCGGTCGCGTGTTCAAGGCTATGAAGGGCGCGCTAGGCGTCGGCGAATGGGTAAGGCGCGGCCTGGGCGTTCTGGTGCTGATCGGCGTGGTCATCATCGGCCTGGGGGCGGATACAGGACTGCTGACCCGGATTTCGGCCGCCAGCACGGGCCGGATCGAACAGGCGCTGCTGGGCGGGATCGGGCGCGGCATGCCGACGAACCAGGCCCCGGCCGATCTGGCCAATCTGCCGGTCGAAGGGATGATGCCGCCGCTGATGGGCGCGACGACCTGGATCAACACCCCACCGCTCACGACCGAGCAGCTGAAGGGCAAGGTTGTGGTGGTCGATTTCTGGACCTACTCCTGCATCAACTGCATCCGCTCCATCCCCTACGTCCGCGCTTGGGCCGAGAAGTACAAGGACCAGGGTCTGGTGGTGATCGGCGTGCATACGCCCGAGTTCGCCTTCGAGAAATCCGAGGCCAACGTCCGCCAGAACGTCCAGCGCCTTGGCATCACCTATCCGGTCGCCATGGACAATGAGTTCGCCATCTGGCGGGCGTTCAAGAACCAGTACTGGCCCGCCCATTACTTCATCGACGCCAAGGGCCAGATCCGTCACCACCACTTCGGCGAAGGGGACTATGCGGGCTCCGAACGCGTGATCCAGCAACTTCTGAAGGAAGCGGGCGCCGCGAACGTCGCCAGCAGCGTCGTTACGGTCCAGGCGCAGGGCGCAGAGGCCGCCGCCGACATGGCCCAGGTCGCATCGCCGGAGACCTACGTCGGCTATGGCCGCGCCGAGAACTTCCGCTCGCCCGGCGGCTTGGCCAACGACGTAATCAAGGACTATGTCGCCGCGCCGCTGAAACTGAACGATTGGAGCCTGTCGGGCCGCTGGCGTGTGACGCGTGAGCATGCCGACCTGCAGACGGCCGGCGGCCGTATCGCCTTCCGCTTCAAGGCGCGCGATCTCCATCTGGTCATAGGCCCCAGTAAGCCGGGCGTCTCGGTTCGCTTCCGCGTCCGGATCGATGGCGCGGCGCCGGGCGCGAACGCCGGCAGCGACATCAACGCCCAGGGCCTCGGCCGGGTCGACGGCGAGCGACTGTACCAATTGGTGCGTCAGACGGGCGCGGTGCGCGAACGGACGTTCGAGATCGAGTTCCTGGATCCCGGCATTCAGGTCTTCGCCTTCACTTTCGGCTAGAGCCGACCGGCGTCGCCCAGCTTGTCCAGCATCCACACGCGTGCAGGCGGCAGGGGCTTGTTCTGCGGGTGGAAGACGAACTGCTCCAGGAAATGCCCCGTCAGGTCGAACCCGGCCCGGACGTCGCCCTCGATCAGACCGGATTGGGCGCCCAGCATGAAGGGCGGAAGGGGCAGCATCTTGTCTGCATAAGGAGCGCCGGCGTCACGACTGACCGCCCGGCCGGTGCGCGGGCTGACGTAGATCAAGTCGTCGGCCGTGCCAGTGGCGGCGCATTTCGACAGGTCCAGTCCAAAGCCCAGATCTTCCAAGAGGCCCGCCTCAAACCGCACGAAGATCGCAGGCCAGACCGCAGGCATTTCGAATGCCGCCATCAGCGCCTCGAACGCCAGAAAGACGCCAGGATGCGGTTCACGCTCCGGCAACGCGCCTTGGGTCACGCCTGCCGCCGCCGCCAGCCCTGTCAGCGCCAGTGCGTCGTCGAACAGGGCGCTGGGCCCCTCGCCTACCGGCTCCAGCCGCACCGCGCCGAGGTGATCCGAGGTGCGGGCGCGGTAATCGGCCACGACTCGCGCGCCCGCCTGCAGGAACGGCTTCATCTTGCGTGACGCTCCGCCCGCCACATAGGCAGAGCGCCTGCCGTGGTTCTCGGTCAGCAGATCAACCACGGCGCCCGTGTCGCCGTGGCTCCGCGCCGACAGGACGAACGCCTCTTCGTGGAAATCCATGGCCACGGCTTAGCGCGGCCCCACGAGGTTGGCCATACGTTCCGCCTCAATGCGCGGGCACCGCCTCACCTTTGATCAGGGCGACGACCGCATCGGCCTTCTCGTTCGGCACCGCGAGGCTCAGCACATACTGCTCGATTTTCCAGCCGTCATCGGTCAGGCGCATGACGCCCGAGCCGCGCGTCTCGCCGTAGGACGGGCTGGCTAGCTTCTCTTCGAACCAGGCGATGCAGCGGCAGTCGATCGGGGCGATGGTGATGGTTCGGGACGTCGCGGGAAACGACCAGGCGCTGTCGTGTTTGAACCACGGCTCGGCGAAGGCGCGGAACTGGGCCATCGTCCAGTGCTCGTTTGCGTCCGTACCGACGAAGCGCGCATCGGGGGCGAACAGGCTGAAATAGGCCGCTTCGTCGGCGGTGGATGAGGCCTGATTGAGGCGATCCAACACCGACGCCACCTGCGCCTCAGCGGTCGGGGCCGGCGTCGCGGCTTGCGACAGTGCCAGGGCGGCTATCAAGGCGGTGAACATGGCGATCTCCCTTCATCAGTCAGGAAGGTGCAGCTCCCACCGTCCCGCCGCAAGCGGCAATCGGGCGCCTAGTCTCCGCCTTTTAGAACGGCATAGGTTTCCGGCTTCAGCGGTCCCGGCCCGAGTTCCCAATAGACCCAGCTTTGCGCCGGCATGATAAGGGCTTCCATCGGCGGACCTTTTCGCAGGCTTCCCGCTGACAGATGCTCGCATCCTGCGTTCCCGCCTTGATCAAGATCATGGACGGCGTGCATGGCCTCGACCAAGGTCGAATGGATCACCGTCGTCGCCCGGCCTAGCCCGGACCGGAAGTCGCGTCGCCCGAAGGCCCTCCCCGGCCGCAGCCCACAGTCACCATGTCATCGCGCATTCGCAGCCAAGCCCTGAAATCCAAGGTCATGTCGGCCCACGACGCCGCCGCTTTGATCCCCCCCGGCTCGACCGTCGGCATGAGCGGCTTCACTGGATCGGGCTATCCCAAGGCTGTGCCGCCCCAGCTGGCCCAGCGGATCGAGGACGCCCACGCCGCCGGGGACGCCTTTCGCCTAAATCTGTGGACCGGCGCCTCGACAGGGCCGGAGCTGGACGGCGCCTTGGCCAAGGCCGACGGAATCGAACTGCGTCTGCCCTACAACTCCGACCCCATCGCGCGCGACAAGATCAACTCGGGCCAGATGGACTACCTCGACATGCACCTCAGCCAGCTGGCGCCCGCTGTCTGGCAGGGCGTGCTGGGGCCGCTGGATACGGCGGTGATCGAAGTGTCGGCGGTCAATGACGACGGTTCGCTGGTGCCATCATCGTCCATCGGCAACAACAAGACTTGGCTCGACCGCGCCGACCGCGTGATCTTGGAGGTCAACCGCTGGCAGAACGCTGCGCTGGAGGGCATGCACGACATCTACTATGGCACCGCCCTGCCGCCCGATCGCGTGCCCATTCCTCTGACCCGGCCCGACCAGCTGATCGGCCAGCCCAGCCTGCGTTGCGACCCCGACAAGATCGTCGCCATCGTCGAGACGGATGCACCGGACCGCAACCTGCCCTTCGCCGCGCCGGACGCCACCGCGCGCGCCATCGCCGCCCATCTGATCGAATTCCTGAAGCACGAGGTGAAGGTCGAACGCCTGCCCGCCGCCCTGTTGCCGCTGCAATCCGGTGTCGGCAATGTCGCCAATGCCGTGCTGGCCGGCCTGATGGACAGTCCGTTCGAACGGATGGCCGCCTACACCGAAGTCATCCAGGACGGGATGTTGGACCTGCTGGACGCGGGCAAACTGACGGTCGCCTCGGCCACCGCCTTTTCACTCAGCCCCGAGGCGGCGGCGGATCTCAATGGGCGAATGGCCGAGTTCCAGGGCAAGATCATCCTGCGCCCGCAGGAAATCTCGAACCACCCGGAGCTGATCCGTCGCCTGGGCTGCATCGCCATGAACGGACTGATCGAGGCCGACATCTATGGCAACGTCAACTCGACCCAGGTCATGGGATCGCGCATCCAGAACGGCATCGGAGGATCGGGCGACTTCGCGCGCAACGCCTTCATTTCCTGCTTCGTTACGCCCTCGACGGCCAAGGGCGGCAAGATTTCCGCGATCGTGCCCATGGCCAGCCATGTCGATCACATCACACAGGACGTGCAGGTGCTGGTCACCGAACAGGGTCTGGCCGATCTGCGCGGCCTTTCGCCCAAGCAGCGCGCCAGGGTCATCATCGCCAACTGCGCCCATCCCGACTATCGCGATGCCCTAGTCGATTACTATGCACGGGCGCTGAAGGGATCGTACGGCTTGCAGTCCCCGCACCTGCTGGACGAGGCCCTGTCCTGGCACCAACGCTTCATCGAGACGGGCTCGATGAAGCCGATCTAGCGCGCCAGCGTCGTCGGAAACTCGTGGCCCAAGGCCTCGGCCATCGCCTGCTGACTGATCAGGAAGACCTGATCACGCAGGTGATAGTTGTTGGACAGGACGATAACCGTCACGTCGGCGTCCGGCTGATAGAGCATCAGATTGCGGAACCCGCCCCAACTGCCCGTATGATAGATCTGGCGGTCCTGGAAGCTGGGTCGCACCTGATCGCCCAGGCGATTGGCGAAGATGCCGAAACCCCAATCCCGACGCGGATGGCTGCGCTCGTTCGGCTTGGTGTCGGCCGGCGCGTGGTCAGCCAGCATCTGCTGATAGCTGGCGGGGGTCAGCAGGCCGCCGCGGTGCAGCGCCCTTTGCCAGACCAGCAGATCGTCCAGTGTCGAATAGACCGCGCCGGCGCCCGCCACGATAGAGGTGTTGGCGTTCGGCTGGGCCGCCAGACCGCCGGGGAAGTTGGCGTAGCCCATGATGACGCCGTGATCGCCGCCATCGAGATCAAGACCGCTATCCTTCATGCCGAGAGGCTTGAAGAAGGTCTCGCGCATATAGGTCTGGAAGGGCTTGCCGCTGGCCTTTTCGACGATGGCGGCGGCCAGATTGAAACCGGCGTTGTCGTACCGGACTTTGGCGCCCGGCTCGAACTGAAGACCGAAGCGCTTTGAATCTTCGGTCAGTTCGTCCAGCGTCGCCGGGGTCGTGCGGCGCATGCCCCAGCCGGGCCGCGCCATCAGGTCGGGAATGCCCGAGGTGTGCGAGAGCAGATGGCTGATGCGCATCGGCGCCCAGGCCTGCGGACAGGGCTGTATCCATTTGCAGACCGGATCGGAGACGTTCAGCTTGCCCTCGTCCTGAAGCTTCAGGATCGCCGTCGCCGTGAACTGTTTGGAGATCGAGGCCAGGCGAAAGCGCGAGCCCAGCGCCAGCGGCTGATTCTGCTCGTAGTTGGCCTTGCCATAGACCTGGCGGAACAGGACCTTGTCGCCCTTGGCCACCAAAACCGCGCCCATGAAACGTCCTGACGCGGCTTCGCGATCCAGGCGCGCGGCCAGTTGCGGCAGGTCCTGAACCACGACCACGGGTGGTCGCGGCGGCGCATCTGCGCGCTCGGTCGCCAGTTCCACATCGGTCTTGGGCGCCACGGCCGTGGCGATCCCGCCCCAGACCGCGCCGCCGAGGATCAGCGCCCCAAGGACGCCCAGAACGAGCCGGGGATGCCCCCCGGCGGTACGCGGCACATCAAACACAGGAACTCAGACGTCGAAATCCAGACCGAACTGGGCATAGAGGGCGCGGCTGTCCTGCCACTTCGGATCGACCTTGACGGTCAGGAAGAGGTGGACCTGGCGGCCCAGGATTTCGTTCAGCTCCTCGCGCGCCTTCTGGCCGATCCATTTCAGGGTCTGGCCGCCCTTCCCGAGAACGATGGGCCGCTGGCTCTCGCGCTCGACATAGATGGTCTGTTCGATCCGGGCCGAGCCGTCGGGGCGATCCTCGAAACTGGTGGTCTCCACCGCCGCCGAATAGGGCAACTCCTCGTGGACGCGCAGATAGACCTTCTCGCGCGTGATTTCGGCGGCCAGAACCCGGACCGGCACGTCGGCCGCCTGGTCCTCGGGATACAGCCACGGCCCCTTGGGCATGGACAGGGCCAGACGCTGCTTCAAGTCCTCGACGCCGTCGCCATTGGCCGCCGAGATCATATAGACCTCGGAATAGACGCCGCTTTCGAACAGCGTCTGCGACAGCGCCAGCAGGGTATCGCGGCGCATGCCGTCGATCTTGTTCAGCGCCAGAACAACCTTGGTCCCGGTGGCCTGCAGGTTGGCGATGATGGTCTCGGTGTCCTCGGCCGAGCGACGATCGGCCGCCGTGCCCTCCCGGCCATCGGCGTTGATGTGGGACTGGGCGTCGATCAGGTGAACGACGATGTCCGCATCTTCCGCGCCGCCCCAGGCTGAGGCGACCATGGCCCGGTCCAGACGACGGCGCGGGGTGAAGATGCCGGGCGTGTCGACCAGCACGATCTGGGCGTCGCCTTCCATAGCGATGCCGCGCACGGGGAAGCGCGTCGTCTGCACCTTTTGCGTAACGATCGAGACCTTGGACCCGGTCAGCCGGTTCACCAGCGTGGACTTGCCGGCGTTGGGTGCGCCGATGATGGCGGCAAAGCCTGCGCGCTGGTTTTCGATATCGGTCAAATGACGCCTTCACGTTTGAGGAGAGCCGTTGCGGCCGCCTTCTCCGCCTCCTGACGCGAACGCCCTTGTGCGGTCAAGGGCTGCACGTCCTGCACTGACACTTCGACGGTGAATGTCGGCGCATGATCCGAACCCGTTCGATCGGCGATGCGATAGGTCGGCAGCGGCCTGCCCTGGCCCTGCGCCCATTCCTGAAGCGCCGATTTGGGATTGGTCACTGTGCGGGACGGCGGCGCCGACAGTTCGTCGGACCAGGCCCGTTCGAACAGGGCCTTGGCGGCATCCAGCCCGCCGTCCAGATAGACGGCCGCCAATATGGCCTCGACCGCATCGGCGATGACGCCGGCCTTGCGGCGCCCGCCAGTCTTGGTCTCGCCGGGCGAGAGCCGCAGCGCAGGACCCACGCCAAGCGCCTCACCGACGCGGGCGCAGGCCCCCTTGTCAACCAGGGCATGCAGCCTCGACGACAGCTGGCCCTCGTCCGCCGTCGGAAACTGAGCCGACAGGCGCTCGGCGACCAGCAGACCCAGCACCCGGTCGCCCAGAAACTCCAGCCGCTCATTGTCGCGTGGACCGTGGATGCCGACCGGCGCCCCCTCGCCCACGCTGGCATGTGTCAGGGCGCGCTCCAGCAGGGCCTTGTCGTTGAACCTGTGTCCCAGGCGCGTTTCCAGCGCCACGACCGCTTCGGCTCTCAGATTGGCCATCAGTGCAGAACGTTGAAGAACCGGTCGAGCCGCACGTTGAACCAGCTGACCGGGTTCCACAGCGACGAACCGGGCTTCCACGAGAACAGGATGATCTGCGCCTTGCCGACCAGGTTCTCGGCCGGGACCATGCCCACGCCGCTGGACTGTTCGACGCGGCTGTCGATCGAGTTGTCGCGGTTGTCGCCCATCATGAAGTAGTGGCCGGCCGGGACTTCATAGACCGGGGTGTCGTCCAGGTCGTTTCCGGGACCGAAGTCCTGGGTCATGAAGCTCTTGCCTTCCGGCAGGGTCTCGCGGACCTCGGTCACCGGGCGTGGGCCGAAGATGTCGTTGATCTCCTGCTCGCTGACCACGACGTCCTGCACGGGCTTGTCGTTGATATACAGTTTGTTGGCGATCATCTGGATGCGGTCGCCGGGCAGGCCGATCACGCGCTTGATGAAGTCGGTCTTGTTGTCGCGCGGAAGCTTGAACACGACGATGTCGCCGCGCTTGGGCGCCGAACCCATGATCCGGCCGTCGAACAGCGGCGGGCTGAACGGGATCGAGTGCTTGGAGAAGCCATACGACCACTTGGAGACGACGATATAGTCGCCTTCGTAGAGGTTCGGCTCCATCGAGGCCGACGGGATGGTGAAGGGCTGGAACAGGAAGATGCGCAGCACCATCGCGATCAGCAGGGCGAAGACGATGGTCTTGAAGATTTCGCCGGTTTCGCTGGCCGCCGAGGTCGCCTTGTCACCGCCCTTGGGCGTCTTGGCATAGACCTTCTGGGTCGCCGTCGTCGGCTCCTGCACCGACTTGACCGGAGCGTCCGCCTCCGAGGCCGCAAATCGTTCTTCGGGGGTGGCGTCGCGATTGGCGTCGTCGGGCTTTTGGTCTTCGCTCATGCGATCAGGCATCCTCGCCGCGTCCGCGCGGTCATCGCGCACGCCTATAACCTGATTACGACTGCGGCAAGGCTTCGATCACCACGAAGGCGAGCGCATAGGGATGTTCGTCGCTCAGCGTCAGGTGGATTTTCGCCTCGTGTCCGGGCGGCGTCAGACGCGACAGATGCTCACCCGCGTGGCCGGTTAGCGTCATCGTCGGCTGACCCGTACGCAGGTTCACCACCCCCATGTCGCGCCAATAGACATCGGCCCGCATGCCTGTGCCCAAGGCCTTGGCGCAGGCCTCCTTGGCGGCGAACCGTTTGGCGTAGCTCCAGGCCGGGTCGGGCTTCCGGTCTGAGCGGGTGCGTTCCAACTCGGTGAAGCAGCGGGTCTTGAAACGATCGCCGAACCGATCCAGCGACGCCTGGATGCGTCGGATGTCAGACAAATCTGCGCCGACGCCGATGATCATTTCGCCGCATCCATCGCCGCTCGCATCCGGCGGATCGCCCCGTCCAGGCCGATGAAGATCGAGTCGCCGATCAGGAAATGGCCGATGTTCAGCTCGCGGATTTCCGGGATCGCCAGCATGCGCGGAGCCGTGTCGTAATCCAGCCCGTGGCCTGCATGGACCTCCAGCCCCAGGATGTCGGCCTGGGCTGCGGCTGCGGCGAGGCGTTCGAACTCGACCTCTCGCTCTGCCGGATCGGTCAGATGGCAGTAGCGGCCGGTGTGGAATTCGACCACTTGGGCGCCCACGGCGGCGGCGGCCTCGACCTGCGCTTCGGTCGGTTCGATGAAGAGCGAGACCCGGATGCCGGCGTCCGCCAGCGCCTTCACCACAGGCGTGATGCGCGCCTCCTGTCCGGCGACCGCCAGACCGCCTTCGGTCGTGACCTCCTCGCGCCGCTCGGGCACCAGACAGGCGGCGTGCGGCCGGTGGCGCAGGGCGATGGCCAGCATCTCGTCCGTCACCGCCATTTCCAGATTCAGCGGCTTGCCAGCGCGGGAGCAAAGAGCGCTAAGCACGTCGATATCGGCGTCGGTGATGTGGCGGCGATCTTCGCGCAGGTGAGCGGTGATTCCGTCAGCCCCGGCAGCCAGCGCCGCCTCGGCCGCGCGCGCAGGATCGGGATGCGTCCCTCCCCGCGCATTTCGCACCGTGGCGACATGGTCAATGTTGACGCCCAGCCTGACCTGTTCGCGCATGGCTCTACTTCGACAATCTGCGGCTGCCCGGATCTTCCACCGGAAGCGCGGCCAGTTCAGGCGGAAGAGCGTCGGCTGGGTAAGCGGGCACGTCCAGCGACGCCAAGGCGACCAGCGGCACGCCCACATCCGCCTTGCCGCCCGAGCGATCGACGATACAGGCGGCGGCGATCACCTCGCCCCCGGCGGCTTGGATGGCGGCGATGCATTCGCGCGACGACAGCCCGGTCGTGACGATATCCTCGACCATGACGACCTTTTCGCCCGGCTCGACCGAGAAGCCGCGACGCAGTTTGAAATCCCCGCCCTCGCGCTCGACATACATCGAACGGACCTTCAGGTGTTTGGCCGTCTCGTAACCGGGGATGATGCCGCCTACAGCCGGCGAGATGGCGACATCGACCGGGCCAACCGTGGCCGTGATCTTGTCCGCCAGCGCCTTGCACAGCCGCTCGCATCGCGCGCCGTCCATGAAGACCAGGTTTTTCTGCAGGAAGACCGAGCTGTGCAGACCCGACGACAGGACGAAATGGCCTTCGCGCAGGGCGCCGGCGTCGCGAAATTCGTTGAGGACGTCTTCAGTGTTCATGACAGGGTTCTAGACCCGGATCGCGCGCGGATGAACCCTGCGGCGACGCTTCATTCGATGTTTTCGTTCGGCCGCAGCCCGCGCGAGAGCAGTTCCGCCCAGACGCCCTCCGCGTCCTCGGCAAAACCGATCAGGTCCAAGTCGGAGGCCGCGATCATTCCATGTTCGACCAGAGCGTCGAAACCGATCACCGAGGTCCAGTAGGCCTTGTCCACCACAACGACCGGAACCGGCGGCGCCTTCTTCGTCTGGCGCAAGGTCAGCATCTCGAACATCTCGTCGAAGGTGCCGAAGCCGCCGGGAAACACCACCAGCGCATTGGCGCGCATCGCCAGATGCATCTTCCGCATCGCGAAATAGTGGAAGCGGAACGTCAGCTCCGGCGTCGAATAGGCGTTCGGCTCCTGCTCATGCGGCAGGGTGATGTTGAAACCGACGGACGGCGCGCCCGCGTCCATGGCCCCGCGGTTGGCCGCTTCCATGATGCCGGGGCCGCCGCCGGTGGCGATGACATTGTCGCGGGGTTCGCCGACGCGACCTCGCAGGGCTCCGCCCCGCTCGGACGCTAGTCGACCAAAGGCGCGCGCCTCGTCATACCAACGGTGGCCTTCACGGACGCGCGCGCTGCCGAAGACCACGAGGGTCGAGCGCACGCCCCAGGCCCTCAACGCCTCCTCAGGCTTGGCGTATTCCATCAAGAACCGCACGCCGCGCATCGAATCGCCCAGCAGGAAGTCCTGATCCATCGCCGCCATGCGATAGGACGGCGAGGCCATCTGCGCCGCGTTTGGCTTTATAGGGTCGCTCATTCCCCCCGCGCACGCTCGACGGAATCGACCGACGGATTGGCCCTCAGCGCCGCCATGATCATGGTGGCATGCTTGGCGTCTTCGACCTCGACATCCACGTCCACGTCGAAGAAGTCCTGCTGACGGTGCGCCATCGACAGGTTGATGATGTTGCCGCCGGCCTCGCCGATCAGGGTCGTGACCTGACCCAGTACGCCCGGCGCATTGCGGATCGTCGCGCGAATACGAGCGGCGGCGACCGCGTCCGTCTCGGCCTGAGGCGTCCATTGCAAGTCATGCCAGACCGAATCGTCATCGGCGAAGGCGGCCAGGGTCTGGCAATCGATGGTGTGGACGGTCAGGCCGGATTCGGGCTCCAGAATGCCGACGATCCGGTCGCCCGGAACGGGCGTGCAGCATTGACCGAAGTGTACCGACACGCCGGGAGTCAGCCCCCCGCCGCGCACGAACAGCCGCGCCTTCTCGCCCTCGATGCGCTGCTTCTCGGGCCCGGCCTTCAGCCGCCCCTTCAGCGCGGGGAACAGGATTTCGGCCGCCGTCGTCGGCGATAACCGCCCGCGACCCAGGCCTTCAAACAGATCGTCGTCACTCGCGACCGCCAGCAGTTCCAGAACTGGCTTCAGCGACACGTCGGTCAGGGCCTTGTCGACCCGGCCCAGGGTTTGATCCAGCGCGACGCGACCCAGCTTGATGAACTCTTCGCGCTCGGAGGTGCGGATATGACGGCGAATGGCGGAACGCGCGCGGCCCGTGACCGTCAGACTGCGCCAGTCGGCAGGCACTTCGCGCTTGGAGCCGCGGATGATCTCGACCACGTCGCCGTTCTGGAGCGGCGTGCGCATGGGCTTCAACTCCCCATTGACCTTGACGCCGACGGCCGTGTCGCCGACCTCGGTGTGGACGGCATAGGCGAAGTCCAGAGGCATTCCCCCGCGAGGCAGGGTGACCAGTTGCCCCTTCGGCGTGAAGACGAAAACCTGGTCCAGATACATTTCCAGCTTGGCGTGCTCGACCCAGTCCTCGCCGCCCTCGCCGTGCTCGATCACCTGAACCAAGTGTCGCAGGTTCTGAAGCGGGTCACGCCCGCCGCCCTGTTCCATCGCCTCGCGGTCGAAGCCGTAGGAATGGTTCTTGTAACGCCAGTGGGCGGCGACCCCGTCCTCGGCGATCCGGTCCATGTCCTCGGTGCGGATTTGCATCTCGATCCGCAGGCCCCGGGGGCCGACGACGGTCGTGTGCAACGAGCGATAGTTGTTCGACTTAGGCGTCGAGATGAAATCCTTGAACCGCTCGGGCACCATCGGCCATTCGCGGTGGATCACACCCAGCGCGCGATAGCAGTCGTCCTCCGCCTCGACGATAACGCGGAAGCCGTAAATGTCCGACAGGGACGAAAAGCCGACCGACTTGCGCTGAAGTTTGCGCCAGATCGAATAGGGCGTCTTCTGTCGGCCATAGACATTGGCCTTCAGACCCGCCTCGGACAGGACCCGCTCGACCTCGCTCGCCACGCCGTCGATGGCGCGGCCATGCTCCAGCTTCAACGCCTCCAGCCGCCGCTCGATGGCGGTCTTGGCCGTTGGATTCAGATGGGTGAAAGCCAGTTCTTCCAGCTCGGACGCGATCGAGTGGATGCCAATCGACCGGCCCAGGGGCGCATAGACTTCCAACGTTTCGCGGCTGATCCGCTCGCGCTTCTCAGGCTTCACGAACTGGAGCGTGCGCATATTGTGCAGACGGTCGGCCAGCTTGACCAGCAGCACGCGCACGTCCCGGCTGATGGCCAGAATGAACTTGCGCAGGTTCTCGGCCTGGCGCGTGTGTTCGGCCTGAAGCTCCAGCCGCGACAGCTTGGTCACGCCCTCGACCAGGACCGCGACCTCTTCACCGAACATGCCGGCGATGTCGTCGCGCGTCGCCGAAGTGTCCTCGACCACGTCATGCAACAGGGCGGTGACGATGGTGGCAGTGTCGAGCTTGTAGTCGGTCAGTATGCCCGCGACCTGAATCGGGTGGGCGAAATAGGGATCGCCCGAGGCTCGCAACTGCGAACCGTGCATCTTCATCGCATAGACGTAGGCGCGGTTGAGAAGCGCTTCGTCGGCGGTAGGGTCGTAGGCCTTGACCGCCTCGATCAGCTCGAACTGGCGCAGGATCGGCGCGCGCTTGGGCTTCGGCGCCGGATCGACGAGCGCCGTCTGAGGGTCGTTTTTGTTTGCAGCTTGGGGCGCCGGCGGAACCGTCTCGGTCCGCGCCGGCAGGATAGTGACGCCAGGGGCTCCCTCGGGCGTCAGTACCGCTCCTCCTGACCGCCGTCGCGGTCGCTTTGCAGGGCGCGGATCAGTTCCGCCTCGGCCATGTTCATGTGCTGCGGCGAGGCCAGCAGGGCGACCGTTTCGGCCTCATCCTCGGCTTCCGTCCGCTCATCGACGCGTTGCAGCGTGGTGATGATGGTTTCGCGCAGTTCGTCCGGCACGACGGTGTCGTCGGCGATTTCGCGCAAGGCGACGACAGGATTCTTGTCGTTGTCGCGGTCGATCGTCAGGGCGGCGCCGTTGGCGATGCTGCGGGCGCGGTGGCCAGCCATCAGCACCAGACCAAAGCGGTTCGGAACCTTCTCGATGCAGTCTTCGACGGTGACGCGGGCCATGAAATTCCTCGAACGCGGGGGAGAACCGCGTCAAATACAGATGAGGACGGCTTTTTGCAACGCCACAGGGGCGGAAGTTAGGCGTCAGGTCGGGCGGGCGTCGGCGCCGACGGTAGCCAAAGCGGCCAGGTCGCTCGCTGCCCCGCCATGCGGATGCACCCAACTTGGCGCGATCTCGGCGATGGGGCCCATGACAAACCGCCGCTCGGCCGCGCGGGGATGGGGCAGGATCAGCCCTTCCAGATCACCGCTCAATCGTCCGTAGGCGATTAAGTCTAGATCCAGCGTCCGCGGCGCATTGCGAACCGACCGCTCGCGGCCGAAGGCATCCTCGATCCGGCCGAGCGCCGCCATCAGGGCATGGGGATCGTGTTCAGTGCGGACGATGACCACGCCATTCAGGAAAGCCGGATCGTGCGGATCGGGCCAGGCCATTGACGACCACCACGACGAGCGTGCGACGAC
Organism: Brevundimonas fontaquae; assembly: GCF_017086445.1. NCBI lineage: Bacteria > Pseudomonadati > Pseudomonadota > Alphaproteobacteria > Caulobacterales > Caulobacteraceae > Brevundimonas > Brevundimonas fontaquae. Next base: position 2,125,286 of record NZ_CP070968.1, read on the forward strand.
ATCAATCCCTTCGCTGCGAAAACGCGCGAGCGCCGCCTCCAGCGCTTCGGTGCAGGACGACCATGCCCCCTTGTCATTGCAGCCCAGGGCCACGATGACTGCGTCATTCAGGTCGAACCCGTCATCGATTCCGAGGGCGACCGCGCGATCCGATTTTTCATCTCTTTCGACGGCTTCGACCATGTTTCATCCCACCGACCGGCTGGCGATCTTCATCGACGGCTCGAACCTCTACTCCGCCGCCCGCGCCTTGCAGCACGACATGGACTTCCGGCGGATGCTGGACTGGTTCCGCGAGAGGTCCATCCTGACCCGCGCATACTACTATACGGCCGTGGTCGAGGGCGAAGAATTCTCGCCGGTAAAGCCGCTGGTCGACTGGCTCGACTACAACGGCTTTTCGGTCGTCACCAAGCCGGTGAAGCGGTTCACGGACAATAGCGGCCACAGCCGGATCAAAGGCAATATGGACATCGAGATCGCGGTGGACATGCTGGAGCTGGTGCCGCACATCGATCATGCGGTGCTGTTCTCAGGCGACGGCGACTTCCGGCGGGTGGTTCAGGCGGTCCAGGCCAGGGGCGTACGGGTCACGGTCATCTCGACCCAGAAGACCCAGCCGCCGCATATTGCCGACGAACTGCGCCGTCAGGCCGACGCCTTCCTGGACCTGAACGATCTGATGGCCGACTTCGGCCGCCCGAAGGCCGCCCAATGACCCTGAAGCCCGAACCGCCCCGCGACTGCCCCCTATGTCCTCGCCTGGTCGCCTATCGTCAGGAGAATGCGCGCCAGAATCCAGACTGGTGGAACGGGCCGGCCGCCTCGTTCGGCGATCCGAACGCCCGTCTGCTGATCGCCGGTCTCGCGCCCGGCCGGACCGGCGCCAACCGGACGGGGCGCCCCTTCACCGGCGATCACGCCGGCTGGCTGCTGTACGACACCCTCAAGAAGGCCGGCTTTGCGCAAGGCCATTACGATCCCAACGGCGACGATGACCTGACGCTGACGGACTGCATGATCACCAACGCGGTCCGGTGCGCCCCGCCCGGGAACAAGCCTCTGCCGATCGAGGAGACGACCTGCCGTCCCTTCCTGATCGACCGGCTCAAGCTGCTGCCGAATCTGAAGGTGATCGTGACCTTGGGCGACGTTTCGCGCCGCAATATCCTGAAAGCCTTCGGGCGGCCTGCGTCAGCGATGCCGGCGGGTCACGGGGCGCAGGGCCAAGCCGGCGGATACGTCATTCTGAACAGCTATCACTGCTCCCGATTGAACACGAACACCGGTCGCCTGACGCCGCAGATGTTCGAGGACATCTTCGCGCGCGCCCGAACCCTGATCGAGGGCTGAGCCTCAGCCCTTGTCGCGCATCAGACGGGCCTTGTCGCGCTGCCAGTCGCGTTCGGCCGAGGCCTCGCGCTTGTCGTGCAGCTTCTTGCCCTTGGCCAACGCGATCTCCAGCTTCGCCTTGCCCGCGTCGTTCAGATAGAGCTTCAGCGGAATGATGGTCTGGCCGTCGCGCTGGACCGCCCCCATCAGCTTGTCGATCTGCTTTCTGTGCAGCAGGAGCTTACGCGGTCGGCGCGGCTCGTGATTGAAGCGGTTCGCCTGTTTGTACGGCGGGATATCGGCGTTGATCAGCACGATCTCGCGTCCCTCCACCGCCGCATAGCTTTCGGCGATATTGGCCCGGCCGTCGCGCAGCGCCTTGATCTCGGTGCCCAGCAGTTGGATCCCGGCCTCGATATTGTCTTCTAGGAAATAGTCGAACCGCGCGCGGCGATTCTCGGCGATGACCTTGAATTTCGATTGCGGCTTGGGGGCCATCAGATGACGCCCGCCGCCGCCATGGCGCGGTCGATGAAAGGTTTGACCGCATCGGAGGTCGGCGACAGCGGCAGACGCGCCTCCTCATTGCACAAGCCAAGCTTGGCCAGGGCGTATTTTGTCGGCGCGGGCGAGTTGTCCAGGAACAGCGCCTTGCAAAGACTGATCAGTCGGTCCTGCCAGTCCCGTGCTGTGGCATAATCTCCGGCGGTCATCGCATTGTGCAAGGCGACCATGGCCTCGGGCGCGACATTGGACGCCACCGAGATCAGGCCGACGCCGCCATGGGCGTGGTAGCCGAGATAGCTGGGGTCATCGCCCGAGATCAGGTCGAACTGGCCATCGATGTTCGCTCGCATCCAGCTGACGCGGCTCATGTCGCCCGTGGCGTCTTTGATGCCGACGATGTTCGGGTGGGCCGCCAGCTGCGCCACTGTCTCATTGGACAGATCGGCCCCCGTCCGGCCCGGCACATTGTACAGCAGAATTGGAAGCTGCACGGCGTCGGCCACCGCTTCGAAATGGGCCGCCATGCCCGCCTGGGACGGGCGAATATAATACGGCGTCACGATCAAAGCCCCATCGGCGCCCACCGTCTTGGCGTGGCGGGTCAGGTCGATGGCTTCTTTGGTATAGGGCGATCCGGTGCCGGCGATGACGGCGACGCGCCCGGCCGTCAGACGCACGCACAGCTCGATGACATGCTTGTGCTCATCCAGATCCATGCTGGCGCCCTCGCCCGTCGTGCCCATCGGGACGACGCCGTGAACCCCTGCGGCGATCTGACGCTCAAGCAGTTTGGCGAATGCGGCTTCGTCCACGTTTCCGTCACGAAGTGGTGTGATCAGGGCGGTGATCACGCCCTTGAACAAGGGGGCGTTCATGAGACTAAGCTGGCCTGCGTGGGGAGTGACGATGGACGGATGTTCATCGCCTTTGCAATGAGCGCGGGACGTTAGGTCGCCAGCGGCTCCGCCGCAACCGGGATTGAATGGGAACAGGACAGATCATGATCGCGACCAGTCTGGCGGCGGCCCTCGCCGTCCTTGCGCCGAACCCGCAGGACGCCCTGCCCACCCAGCCCGTGCCCTATGCCTCGGCGTCTTCGTCCGTGCCCGGCTATTCGGCGACTTATCAGGGTCGTGTGCTGAATGATCAGGACACGGCGCTGTTTCGTCAGGGGCTGGCGGCGGCCCGTGCGCGCGATGTGTTCGGCGCCCAGTCCGCCATGTCGCAGATCAGGGACGCCTCGGCTCGCAAACTGGTCGAATGGGCGCTGATCGACACCTCGGGAGAGCAACTGTCCTACTCGGACCTCTCGCGCGGTCAGGCGGATCTGGCGGGATGGCCGCGCGGCGAATCGCGACGCGCCGCCGCCGAAAAGGTGCTGGACCGCTCCGGCATGGGCGCGGACGCGGCCCTGGCCCTGATGTCTGACGGCAAGCCGACGACGGTCGAGGGGGCCATCGCCTACGCCTCCGCGCTGCAGCAACGCGGCCGCCAGGATGAGGCCCGCGCCCTCGTCCGCGACTGGTGGCGCACCCGCTCGTTCGACGACGCGCCGCAGTCGCGTATCCTCAGCCAATGGGGCTCCTGGTTGACCCCCGCCGATCACGAGGCGCGGCTGAATATGCTGCTGCTAGGTCCGCACGGACCGGCGACGCGCAGCATGATCAATCTGGTTTCGCCTGATCGCGCTGCCATCGCCAACACGGTGATGACCCTTCGCTCGGCCTACAGCCCCGACGCCGTCATCGCCAATCTGACGCCGGCCCAGGCGGCCGATCCGGCGGTCGTGCTGGAGCGCGTGCGCCTGCTGCGTTCGCAAAATCGCCAGTCCGAAGGCTTTGCGCTGCTGGCCAATCTTCCGCCGGCGCCAGGCCATACTACCGGCGACAACACCCTGTGGAGCGAGCGCCGCAACTACTTCCTCGACGCCCTGCAACAGGGCAACTGGCGCGCAGCCTATGACGCCATGAACGGCCACGGCTTCACCTCGGGCGACCGGATGGTGGACGCCGAATTCTTCGCCGGCTGGGTCGCCCTGACCAAGCTGAACCAGCCCGAGGTCGCCGCCCGCCATTTCGAGGCTCTGCGCACCGCCTCATCCACGCCGATCACTCAGGGCCGCGCCTACTATTGGCTGGGTCGCGCCGCCGAGGCGCGCGGCGAACGCGACGCCGCCCTCGCCTACTATCGCAACGGCGCCCAGCATTGGCAGACCTTCTACGGTCAGCTAGCGGCCGAGAAGGTGGGCTTGACCACCCTTCAGCTGCCGGGGGAACCTGTGCCTTCACAGGCGGACATCGCCCGCTTCGAAGGCAATGAGATCGTCCGCGCCACGCGAATCTTGGGCGAGACGGGAGAGATGAGCTTGCTGCGCGTCTTCGCCTATCAGCTGGACAATGACCTGCCGACGATCAACGACCTGGCCCTGCTAATGGACCTGTCGCGCGGCTATGGCGAGGGTTTCACCGCCATGATGGTGGGGCGCGCCGCCAGCCAGCGGGGCTTCGTCATGCCCGAGCGGATGTATCCCGTCCGCGTCCCGCCCCAGGTCGCCGGCGCCGCACCGCTGGAGTTCACCCAGGCGATCACACGCCAGGAATCCAGCTTCGATCCCCGCGCCCGCTCCGGCGCCGACGCGCGCGGCATGATGCAGTTCCTGCCGTCCACCGCCTCCGGCGTCGCCCGCCGTCTGGGCATGAGCTATTCCGCCGAGCAGTTGTGGGATCCCGACTACAACATGACCCTGGGCAGCTATCACCTCGGCGAGCTGATGGCTGCGAACAACGGCTCCATGCTCCTGGCGACGGTTGGCTACAACGCTGGACCGGCACGCCCCAGCCAGTGGATCGCCCGATGCGGCGACCCGCGCGGCGATGCGATCAAGACCATCGACTTCATCGAGTGCGCGCCCTTCACCGAGACGCGCAACTATATGATGCGGGTGATGGAAAACATGGCGGTCTACAAGGCGCGCCTGAACGGCGGCACGGCGCCGCTGACGCCGTCGGCCGACATTTCGCGCGGATCGGCGGCGGGCGCGCGGCCGTATATCGCCTACTGAGCCCGGCGGGCCGCCAGCAGCGGCCCGTTCGGCCCCTCGATCCACGCCCCGTCCAGCCCAAAGACCTCGCGCAGGACGGCGGGCGACAGCGCCTGGATCGGTGGGGCGTCGGCGACCACCCGGCCCCGGTCCAGCACAACGATGCGATCCGCCACGGTTGCAGCCAAGGTCAGGTCGTGAAGGCTGACCAGCACCCCTGCCCCGTCGTCGGCGCGGGCCCTCAGGCGCTCCAGCACCAGACGCTGCGCATCCGGATCCAGCCCCGCGATCGGCTCGTCGGCCAGCAGCAGCGGCGCATCGATGACAAGGGCTCGCGCCAGCAGAACCCGGGCACGCTCGCCGCCTGACATCTCTGCAACGCCGCGGTCCGCCAGATGACCGGCGCCGACCTCACCCAGAGCGGCTCGCGCGCGCGAGAGCGCATCCGCGCCTGACAGAAACGGCGCACCAAGAGCCGCCACCTCTACCGCCGGCAGGTTCCAGGCGATGCGCCGTTCCTGCGGCAGATAGGCGACGCACTGCGCCCGCTGGCGAGGGGACAGATCAGTGATGTCCGCACCGCCCAGTCTGATTTGGCCGCCGGTCATCTCCAGCAGGCCCACCGCGGCGCGGATGGCGCTGCTCTTGCCCGCGCCGTTCGGACCGCACAGGGCCACGACCTCGCCCGCCTCGACCGACAGGCTTACCCCATCCAGCACGATGGCCCTGCCAAGCCGCGCCTGAACCGCCTCCAGCGACAACAGGCTCACAGCCGCCACTCCCGCGCCGCCCGCCAAGCGATCAGGGCGAACAGGGGCGCGCCGATCAGGGCGGTGAACACGCCAAGCTTCAGCTCCTGGTCCGTCGGCGTCAGTCGCGCCAGCAGGTCCGCCACGATCAGCATCAGCCCGCCGGCCAGCGCCGAGGGCGCCAGGATACGCTTCGCATCACCGCGCACCGCCGCGCGCACCAGATGCGGCGCGGCCAGGCCCACGAACCCGATGACGCCCGCCACCGCCACGGCCGCCCCGGTGGCCAAGGCCGCCGCGATCAGGGCGAAGGCTCGCAACCGTCCCATATTCAAGCCCGACGCCGCCGCCCCCTCGTCGCCGAGGGTCAGCATCCGCAGACCTGAGCCCGACAAGGCAGCGAAGACGCCCGCGACGATGACGGCCGGGGTCACCCAGGCCACATCGATCCAACTGCGGTTCTGCACCGATCCCAGCAGCCAAGACATGACCTCGGCCGAGGCGATAGGCGACGGCGAAAGGTTGAAGATCAAGGCCGTCGCTGCGCCTGCGAAACTGGACAGCGCCACGCCAAACAGGATCAGGGCCTCGGGCGCCCGCATGGCCCTGGACGCCGCGATCAACAGTCCACCCGCCAGCGCCGCGCCCGCCAAGGCCGAAAATTCGACCATTCCCGGCACGGCCGCAGCGCCAAGAACGATCGCCAGCGCCGCGCCCAGGGCCGCCGTCGCCGACACGCCCAGCACGCCGGGATCGGCTAGCGGATTACGCAACAGCCCCTGCATCACCGCGCCTGCCAGCCCCAGAGCCGCGCCGACGACCAGGGCGCAGACCGCGCGTGGCGCCCGCACCTGCCACAGCACCTCGGCCGGACCCGATGTCGGATCGCTGAAGGCAGCCGCATACTGATCGACACTGAACGCCGTCTCGCCCGCCAGCACCGCCAGAGCCAGCGCCGTGACGATCAAGCCGATCAGAACCAGGCACAGCCGAACCGTTCTGTTCACGGCCGCCCCTTGGCCATCATCTCGACCGCGTCGGCGGCGAACCATGCCGGGCAGGTCAAGGTCGCGGCGGGCAGGCGCGCCGCCGTTCGGCCCTCGGCCGCTCGCGCGACAACCGGATGCCGCCCTGGTCCGCGCAGGTCGGCGCGCAACTGATCGAAGAAGCCGAGCACAAATCGCACCGGCGGATTCATGGCGATCCGCTCGACGCTGAGTGCGCCAAAACCGGGAGCGGCCGTCAGATTGCGAAATCCGGCCGCCCGCATCATCGCATCTATCAGCGTGCCAGGCCCCGCAGTGAAGCCCCCCGACGTCAGATAGACGGCCCCAGACGCCTCAGCCGCGCGCTTCACCGGCGCCGCTTTGGCCAACTTCCCGTCCATCTGTCGCTCTAGCGCCCGTCCGCGCTGTATTTGATCCAGATCGCGCGCCACGGTTTGGATATTCCGGCGCACCCCATTTAGGTCCACCGCGTCCTCGATCGTGGCCACCTTGACCCCGCGCTGCGCCAGCGCCGTCAGCAGACGCGGTTCGCCGCCCCAGTAGCGCACCACGACGTCAGGCTGAAAACCCACGGCGGCTTCGAGTGTCGGACGCAAACGCCTGTGACCGACAGCCTGCTGACGCAGCCAGGCGTCCGGATCGTCGGCGCGCGGCGACAGCACGATGTCTGCGTCCGGCGCCAAGGCCAGCACATATTGGTCGGCGCACTGATCCAGCGCCATGATCCGCAAGGGCCGCGCCTCAGCCACGCTGCTGCTGAACGCCAGAGCCGCCAAGGCGACGCAGATACGCTTCATCCTTCGATCAGACCGACGAATAGGGCGTCCAAAGTCGTGCGAACCAGCGCCTGCCGATCGGACCACGGGAAGTAGGGCTTTGTGATCATGAGAGACACGATCCCATGCGCCGCAGCCCAGATCGCCTGGGCGATCGTGGCGGGATCGCCTTTCATGCGTCCAGCCGTCACGGCGTCGCCGACGGTCGCCTCCAATGTCGTGAACAGGCTGGAGCCCAGTTCGCGCGCCGCGTCCTGAGCGCCATCTCGCGCCTCCACCGGTCGCGTCAGATAGATCAGGCGATAGGCGTTGGGATGGGCGAAACCGAAGTCGATATAGCCCTCGATCATCCGCCGCAGCCGCTGCTCAGGCGGCGCGGCCTCATCGGCGACGGCGGCGTTTGATGCGATCAACCGGGCGAATGCGTCACGGCAGATTTCCTGCAGTATCGCGCCCTTGTCCGGGAAATGCATGTAGAGCGCCGTCGACGACAGCCCGACCTCGTCCGCGATCTTGCGAATCGTCGCGCCTTCATAGCCGTGCTCGACGAAGATGCGCTCGGCCGCCGCCAGGATTTCGCCCCTCCGCGAATGGCCTTCGCCCTTGGGCTTTCGGGTCGTGCGCGAGGCGTTCGAGGGTTCAGACAAGCCGCTGCTCCGGGTGAGGCGCCCTGAATAGCGACAATCCGTCCCGGACGCCAACCGACTTGCCGAACGCAGTTGTTTCAAATAGCGATTGCGGGTTGTGGTGCTTCGGGGGCGGTTGCGGTGAAGGATTGGGCGCATCCGGGGATCAGGCCCCGCCGAAACGGCGCCTCACGACGCACGCCGAGCGGTTTCCAGGTCACGACCTTGATCCTGCTTACGCTGACATCCGCCGTGGCGCTAATCCGCTGGCCCCAAACCGCTCTCCCCGTCGCCCTGGTGTTGTTCCAAGCCGCGTTCGTCGTGTGCGCCTTGTGGAAGGCCGTCATCGGTATCGCCAGCCTGCGACGCCCTGCGCCCGCTGCTCGTCCAATCGAATGGCCGCGCTACACCATTCTGGCGGCGCTTTATGACGAGGCGGCCGTGGCGCCGCAGTTGATCGCCAACCTCAGCCGGATCGACTATCCGGCGCACAGGCTGGAGGCGTTCATCGTGCTGGAGGCGCATGATGAGGCCACCCTGGCCGCAGCCCAGGCGACGCCCAAACCGCCGTGGCTGAAAATCCTGATCGCCCCTCCGGGCAGTCCTCAAACCAAGCCGCGCGCTTTGAACTACGCCCTGGGTCACGCGCGGGGCGATCTGGTCACCATCTATGACGCAGAGGACCGACCGCATCCGCAACAACTCCGTCAGGCGGCTGCGCGCTTCGTGGCCCAGCCCCGGTTGGGTTGTCTTCAGGCGCCGCTGCGCATCCGAGCATCCGGCAAGGCTGGCTCCTGGTTTCTGGATCGGCAGTTCGCCTTTGAGTATGCGGCCCTGTTCGAAGTGACTTTGCCGGGCATGGCGCGGCTGGGCCTGCCCTTTCCGCTTGGCGGCACAAGCAATCACATCCGCATGACGGCCCTGCGCGGGGCCGGCGGCTGGGACGCGCACAATGTCACTGAGGACGCCGACCTGGGCTTTCGCCTGTGGTCGCTCGGCTGGAAGCTCGGCGTCATCGACAGTCCGACGTGGGAGACGCCGCCGGGCGCGATGGACCGATGGCTGCCCCAGCGCACCCGGTGGCTGAAGGGTTATATGCAGACCTGGGGCGTACACACGCGGCGTCCCAACGCCTTAGGCCGGCGCGGAAGCTTGTCGCTGGTCATGACCTTGGGCGCGGCGATCCTCTCGGCGGCCGCCCATGCCCCGACGCTGGCCTGGCTGGTTCTGGCTATCGCCGTCTGGGCGCTTTCTGGCGTCTTGCCGCCCCTGCCCGGAGGCTCGCTAGGCGTGCTGGCGCTGGGCGTCATCGCCGCCTGGATGAGCTGTGCGGTGGGAGCACGGCGGGCAGGGCTCGATTATCGGCTGGGCGATGTGCTGGCTGCGCCGGCGTACTGGGCGCTGCTCAGCCTGGCCTTCGTCCATGCAGCCTGGCGGCTGGCGGTCGAACCGCACGTCTGGGACAAGACCCCGCACGATCGCGACGATCAGATGCCGGAATTGACCGTCGTGGCGCTGGACGCTGGACGCGAGGCGGCCTGAGCGCCTATCAGCCCGACGATGGCGCCCGTCCTTTCCAAAACTCCCGAAACGCTCGTGACCTCCGGCTGGTCCGACTATGCCCTGCTGGACAGCGGCGACGGCAAAAAGCTGGAGCGGTATGGCCGCTACACCGTCGTTCGGCCCGAACCGCAGTGTTTCTGGTCGCCCCGCGATCCGAAAGCCTTCGAAAAGGCCACTGCGACCTTCGATCCGCAGCAGGAAGAGGAAGACAGCGGTCGCTGGCGGTTCGACAAGCATGGATCCATCGACGCCTTCCCCCTGAAATGGCGCGACGTGCAGTTCACCGGCCGTTTCACCCCCTTCCGCCACCTCGCCTTCTTCCCTGAACAGGCGGCCAACTGGGAATGGCTGGACGGGCGGGTGCGCGCGTTCACGCGCTCGAACGGCCGCGCGCCGAAGATCCTAAACCTGTTCGGCTACACCGGCGTCGCCAGTCTGGCTGCGGCCGCGGCGGGTGCGGAGGTCACCCACGTCGACGCCTCCAAGAAGTCCGTCGCCTACGCGCGCGAGAACGCCGAACAATCGGGCCTGGCCCAACATCCAATCCGCTGGATCGTTGAGGACGCCCGCAAGTATGTGGCGCGCGAAGTTCGTCGAGGCTCGAAATACGATGGCGTCATTCTGGATCCGCCCAAATACGGGCGCGGCCCTACGGGTGAAGTCTGGCGCCTGTTCGAGGACATGCCGGGCCTGCTCAAGGACTGCGCCGCCCTATTGTCCGATGATGCCGACTTCCTGCTGCTGAACGCCTATGCGGCCCGTGTGTCCGGCCTGTCTCTGGCGCATCTTATGGCGGAGGCAACGCAGGATCGCGGCGGCCGGATCGACTGGGGCGAACTGGCCCTGTCCGAAGACGGCCCTGACGCCCGCGCCATCGGCCTGTCCTTCTTCGCGCGGTGGAGCCGATGAGCGAACGCGTCATCACGTCGCTGACCAACGACACGGTCAAGGGCGTCCGCGCCCTGCATATGCGCAAGGAACGCGACCTGACCGGCACCTTCCTGGCCGAAGGCCTGAAATTCATCGGCGAGGCGCTGGACCAGGGTCGTGCGCCCCGGATGCTGCTGGTCGGCGAGGACGCCCGCCCTCACCCGCTGCTGGACCGCGCCAAGGCTGCCACCCTCAAGGCCGGCGGCGACATCATCGTCGTCACCCACGCCATCCTCGAAAAGATCAGCCGCCGCGACAATCCGCAGACGGTCTTGGGCGTGTTCGAACAGGCCTATGCGGCTCTCGACAGCCTGAACCCAGCCTCGGCCCCCTGCTGGGTCGCTCTGGAGCAGGTGCGTGATCCCGGCAATCTGGGCACCATCATCCGCACGGCGGACGCGGCCGGTTGCGGCGGGGTCATCCTGATCGGCGATTGCGTCGATCCCTATTCGGTCGAGGCCGTGCGCGCGACCATGGGCTCGGTCTTCGCCGTCTCGATCACCAAGACGACGCCCGAGACTTTCCTGACCTGGCGCAAGCGCTGGCCTGGCAGCGTCGTCGGCACCCGACTGGACGCCAAGGTCAGTCACCGCTCGGCCGTCATGCAACGGCCGTCGCTGATCCTGATGGGCAATGAGCAGGCAGGCCTGACCGATGACCTGGCCTCCGCCTGCGACGTCAACGTCAAGATTCCGATGCGTGGCCGCGCCGACAGCCTGAATCTGGCCATCGCCACCGGCATCATGGTCTATGCCGCGACGGATGAAGCCTAGCGCTTCTCCTCCGGCGCAACCCGCCCCATACCCCAAAGAGCGGCGATGGTGACCAAGGCCGAAATCGCCAGATAGCCGCCGACGGCTCCCGGCCCGAATCGCTCGGCCAGCTTCAGCGCGACATAGGGCGCAAGCGATGCGCCCAGGATGCCCGCCAGATTGAAGGCCATCGACGCGCCGGTATAGCGCACCGCTGTCGGGAATGGCCGCGCCATGGCTGCGCCGATGGGGCCATACGTGCAGCCCATCAGCGCGAACCCCAGGGCAAAGAAGATCAGCAGGCCGCTGAGGCCGCCCCCGAACAGCGGCGCGAAAATGAAGCCGAACAGGCCGATCCCGACCGACGAGGCGATCAGCACCCTGACCTGCCCGTATCGATCCGCCAGCAACGCCGTCACCGGGATGAAGGCGGCGAAGAACAGCACGCCGATCAACTGGATGGGCAGCACATCGGCCCGCGCCAATCCCATCCCTGTCGTCGCCCAACCGAGGGCGAAGACGGTCATCAGATAGAACAGGGTGAAGGTCGTCACGCCGCTGAACGTCCCGAGAACCAGCGCCGCCTTGTGATGGGCGAACAGGGTCACGGCGGGCGCCTTGACCCGCTCGTCGCGGTCAACCGCCTTCTGAAACTCGGGCGTCTCGGTGATCTTCAGCCGCACCCACAGGCCGACAAACACCAGCACGGCGCTCGCCAGGAACGGAATGCGCCAGCCCCAGCCCTCGAACGCGGTCTCGCTCATCGTCGACGTCAGGACGATGAAGGATGTGGTGGACAGGATGAAGCCGATGGGCGCGCCCAGTTGGGGAAACATGCCGAACCAGGCCTTCTTTCCAGGCGGCGCATTCTCGGTCGCCAGCAACACCGCCCCGCCCCACTCGCCGCCCAGACCCAGCCCCTGACCGAACCGGCACAGGGCCAGCAGCAGGGGCGCAAGCAGGCCGACCTGCTGGTGCGTCGGCAACACACCGATGGCCACCGTCGACAGGCCCATCGTCATCAGCGCCGCGACCAGCGTCGCCTTGCGTCCCACCCGGTCCCCAAAATGCCCAAAGGCCAGGGCGCCGATGGGCCGCGCGAAGAAGGCGATGGAGAAGGTCGCGAACGACGACAGAAGCGCCGTCCCCGGATCCTCGCCCGGGAAGAACAGCGTCGGGAACACCAAAACGGCCGCCGTGGCGTAGATATAGAAGTCGAAGAACTCGATCGTCGTGCCGATCAGGCTGGCGAACAGCACGCGGCCGGTGGAGTTCTTCGGCAGGACGTCGGACATCTTCTTCTCCCGGTTGTCCCAGCGATGCCCGTTTCCCTCCCGCCGCGTCAAGGCGATCAGGCGCCGCGCGGCTTGACCCGGTTCGTCGCTTGCGCCTCGGCTGGGTTTTCTGGCCACGGATGACGGGGATAGCGGCCGCGCATCTCCGCACGCACCGCCGCCCACGAGCCCGACCAGAAGCGTGGCAAGTCCTTGGTGACTTGCACCGGACGTCGCGCCGGCGACAACAGGGCGAGAGTCAACGGCACGCCGCCGACGGTCGGATGCGTCGTCACGCCGAACAGTTCCTGCACCCGAATATCCACGCGCGGCCCGCCCTCGGCGGCATAGTCGATGGCCGCCGATCCCAGGGGCGTGACCAGACGCGCGGGCGCCAACTCGTCCAGACGGCGCTGTAGGTCCCAAGGGATAAGTCCGCGCAGGGCCTCAGCCAGATGGCCGTCGACTATCCCCTCCAGCGATTTCGCCCCATCCAGCAGGGGCCATAGCCAGTCCTCACGCGCCGCCAGCAGAGCCTCGTCGGACACATCGGGCCAGGCTGGATCGCGCGCTTGCAGGAAGGCCAGACGTGCGCGCAGTCCCGACGCCTGCTCGCCCCATTTCAGCGCGCCCAGCCCATCCGCCTCGATCTCGGCCCGAAGGGCGGCGGTCAAGGTCTTCGCATCCGGCGCGCCGACGATCTTTTCGTCCAGCACGATGGCCCCGATGCGCCGCGAGCGCCGGATCACCGACCGCCCCGACGGTTCGCGCGCCAGCCGGTCCTCCGTCGAGATCAGGCGCGCCAGATCGCTGTCGATCTGGTCCGCCTCCAGCGCCGCCGCCAGTCTCACCCGGTCGCGCGTGTCGCCGCCGCCGAGTTCGGCGATCGCCAACCAAGGCTCACGCGCCAGATGGTCGGTCGCCTCCAGCACGGCCCCTCGCCCACTAGCCAAAAGGAATTCACCCGCCTTGCCCCGCGCCTTTGCGATCCGCTCGGGAAAGGCCTCGGCCAACAGCAGTCCAGGATCGATCGTCCGTCCCGATCCGCCGCCCGCGGCGCGCGCCCAGCGCTCCGCCAGTTTGATCGAATCGCGCGCTCTCTGCGTCCGATCGCGCTCCAGCCCGATCAGGCGATCCGCCAGGTCAATGCTCGATCCGCCCAAACCCGGCTCGCTCAGCACCGCCGCGATCCGTGCGCCCGTCATCGCGTTGCCGGCGTCGGACGCCACAGCCACCATGTGGGCCAGCCGCGGCGACAGCGGGATCTTCGTCAGGCGCAGCCCGTGTTTCGACAGTCCGCCATCGGCATCCAGCGCCCCCAACCGTGTCAGCACCTTGCGCGCCTCGGCCAAGGCTCCAGCCGGCGGCGGGTCGAGCAGGGCAAGCTCCTCCGCCGAGCGTGCGCCCCACCGGGCCAGGTCCAGGGCCAGCCCGGTCAGGTCCGCCTCCTGGATTTCCGGCCGCTGATGCGGGATCAGCCCGCGCGTCTGTTCCTCATCCCACAGGCGGTAGCAGACACCCGGCTCGGTGCGCCCGGCCCGGCCGCGCCTCTGTTCCGCGGAGGATCGGCTGACCTTGACCGTCGCCAGCCGGGTCAGGCTGCTGGACGGTTCGAACCGTGGCACGCGCGACAGGCCCCCGTCGATCACCACCCGTACGCCTTCGATGGTCAGGCTAGTTTCCGCGACCGATGTCGCCAGCACCAGCTTGCGCCGCCCCAAAGCCGCCGGTTCGATGGCTCGGTCCTGTTCGGCCCGGTCCAGCCCGCCATACAGGGGCACGACATCGATGTTCGGTAGCCGCAGCCGCTCGTTCACCAGCCGAGCGACCCGATGGATTTCGCCCTGCCCTGGCAGGAAGACCAGCACCGACCCCGTCTCCTCGCCCAGCGCTGTCAGGCAGGCGCGCGCAACAGCCTCTTCGAACCGTTCGGACGGATTGCGGCCCAGATACCGGGTCTTGATCGGCCAGACCCTTCCCTCGGCCTCGATCACCGGCGCGCCGTCGAGCAGGTGCGAGACCCCGACGACATCCAGCGTCGCGGACATGACCAGCAGCCGCAGATCCTCGCGCAGCAGCCCTTGCGTGTCTCTCGCCAAAGCCAGCCCGAGATCGGCGTCCAGGCTGCGTTCGTGGAACTCGTCGAACAACACCGCGCCCACGCCCTCCAGACCCGGATCGTCCAGAATCATGCGCGTGAAGACGCCCTCGGTGATCACCTCGATCCGCGTGTTCGGCCCGATGCGGCTCTGGAGGCGGGTGCGATAGCCAACCGTCCCGCCCGGCTGTTCGCCCAGGGTCGCAGCCATCCGGTCGGCCGCCGCCCGTGCGGCCAGGCGTCGCGGCTCCAGCACCAGCACCTTGCCGTCCAGCCAGGGCTGATCCAGTAAGGCCAGCGGCACGACCGTCGTCTTGCCCGCCCCCGGCGGCGCCGCCAGCACGGCCTTATTGCCCGCGCTCAGAGCGGCTTTCAGCGGTTCAAGAACGGCGTGGATAGGCAGCATGCGTCGCCTCTAGCCTGCCGACAGGCGATCACGAAAGCGTCGTCGCGCCTTAACCACCCCGTCATGCGCGTTGCGCGCCGCCGCATCCGTCGCTAGCGTCCGCCCCAAGCAGCCGAGGGGCTGCATCAAAACGTGGGGGTATTTTATGTGGCGCGTTAAGTCGCTCGACGCGATCCTTGCCACGGCCGAGAAGAAGTCGCTTCACCGGTCGCTTGGTCCTATTCAACTAACGCTTCTGGGGATCGGGGCCATCATCGGCACCGGAATCTTCGTCCTGACCGCTTCGGCCGCCCAAAAGGCCGGACCGGGCATGATGATCAGCTTCGTCATCGCCGGCGCCGTCTGCGCGGTCGCAGCGCTCTGCTACTCCGAACTGGCGTCGATGGCCCCGGTTTCGGGCTCAGCCTACACCTACACCTACGCCGTTATGGGCGAACTGCTGGCCTGGACGGTCGGTTGGGCGCTGATCCTGGAATACGCCGTGGCGGCCTCGGCAGTGTCGGTCGGTTGGTCGGGTTATGTGCTGGGGCTGATAGAACAGGGGCTCGGATTCGATTTCCCCGACCTCCTATCCGCCGGGCCGACCTGGTCGATGAACGGTTTCATCCCCACGCCTGACTTCTCGGCCGGGATCGTCAACATCCCCGCCATCGTCGTGGCCCTGCTGGTGACGGCTCTGCTGATGGTCGGCACCACGGAATCGGCCCGGGTCAACGCAATCCTGGTTGCTATCAAGGTCGTCGCCCTGACGGTCTTCATCGTCATCACCCTGCCTGTCATCAAGTCGGCCAACCTGTCGCCGTTCGCCCCCAATGGCCTGTTCGGCCAATATTCGGGGATGGGCATCGTCGGCGCCGCGGCCTCGATCTTCTTCGCCTATGTCGGCTTCGACGCCGTTTCGACGGCGGCCGAGGAAACCAAGAACCCGCAACGTAACGTGCCCATCGGCCTGATCGGCTCGCTGGCCATCTGCACGATCTTCTATCTACTGGTCGCGCTCGGCGCCGCCGGCGCTATCGGCGCTCAGCCGGTTCTGGGCGCCGCCGGTGAAGCGGTACAGCCGGGCTCGCCCGCCTTCGTCGCCGCCTGCGCCCTGCCCGCCAACGCCGAAATGCTGGTCTGCTCTAACGAAGCCCTGGCTCACGTTCTGCGCGTCGTCGGCCACCCCCAGATCGGCAACGCCCTGGGCACCGCCGCCCTACTGGCCCTGCCGTCGGTC
Organism: Brevundimonas fontaquae; assembly: GCF_017086445.1. NCBI lineage: Bacteria > Pseudomonadati > Pseudomonadota > Alphaproteobacteria > Caulobacterales > Caulobacteraceae > Brevundimonas > Brevundimonas fontaquae. The sequence goes on from NZ_CP070968.1 coordinate 2,141,565, forward strand.
ATCTTGATGATGATCTTCGGTCAGACCCGCATCTTCTTCGTGATGGCGCGCGACGGTCTGCTGCCGGAAGGCCTGACCAAGATCCACCCCAAGTGGAAAACGCCCTATATCGTGACCGCCGCCACCGGCATCGCGGTCGCCATCGCCGGCGCCCTGTTCCCGGTGGGCCAACTCGCCGACATCTCGAACTCGGGCACCCTGTTCGCCTTCTTCATGGTGTCGATCGCGGTGCTGGTGCTGCGGGTCAAGGATCCGAACCGTCGCCGTCCGTTCCGTACGCCGCTGATCTGGGTGTTCGCGCCCCTGTCGGCGTTCGGCTGCGCCTTCCTGTTCTGGAACCTGCCGCACGACGCCAAGATGGTGCTGCCGATCTGGGGCGGCATCGGCCTGGTGATCTACTTCCTGTATGGCTACCGCAAGAGCCACCTGGGTCGTGGTCTGGTCGAGGTTCACGAAACGGACCGCGACGTCCCGCCGCCACCCGTGCCGCCGATCAGCTAGGGCCAAACCGGGCCTGTCGCACCAATCGCGGCAGGCCCATCTATCGGCCTCAAGTAGCCGGCAAGGGCGATAGGCCAAGAATAAAGAAAGGCCCCGGATCGCTCCGGGGCCTTTTTTGTCTTGGTGCGGATGAGAGGACTCGAACCTCCACGCCTCTCGGCGCTGGAACCTAAATCCAGTGCGTCTACCAGTTCCGCCACATCCGCATCGGGTAGGCGGTCGCCTCTAGAGGGTGACGCCGCTTAGGGCAAGGCCTCAGCGACGCCCAGCGACCAGTTCGTTGCGAATGGAGCGTCCCAAGGGATCGCGGGCGCGCCAGGTGTCGCCGACATCGGCTTCGACCATCCGGCTGCAAAAGCGCGGCAGGATCTGACGCGGGCTGAAGCCGGACAAACAAATCTTGTCACCCTCAGCCGACCAGCGGGCCGCCACACGTCGCCCGTCCGAAAACTGTGAGGTGTAGCGTCCATCCGGCTCGAAATAGTGCCGGACCCACTGTCCATTCGGATAATGGGACACGATCGTATTGCCGAACGCCTTGGACATATCGGCTGAGGCGGGCGAGGCCGCCAGCACACCCACAATAGCCAAGCCGCAGATCACCGCACCCTGCTTCACACGCCTCTCCCGCGCCTTCCGTCATCGACTATCGACGATACATAGGACGGCGCAAGCGCTGCGGTTCCTCAGCCGTTGCCGCGACGACCCGATTCGAACAGGAACCAGACGCGCTTCTCGCTCTCGTCGATCCAGTTCTCCAGCAGGCTGGCGGTCGCGACGTCGTTATGCTCGTCGCAAAGGTCATGCACCTCGCGCATCCGCCCGATCAGTTCACCGTTGTCGTCGCGAAGCTCCGCCAGCATATCGAGCGGATCGACATAGTCGGCGTCGTTATCGGCGATGCGTGATTCCTTGGCGATCTGACCGATGGAACGCAGCGTGGTCCCGCCGATCTTGCGCGCCCGCTCGGCCATCGGATCGGTCATGGCCAGGATTTCCGCCGACTGCTCGTCCAGCATCAGATGATAGTCCCGGAAATGCGGACCCGAGACGTGCCAGTGGAAATTCTTCGTCTTGATGTAGAGAGCGAACGTATCGGCGAGAAGGCCGGTCAGAGCGGCGGAAATGCTCTGGGTCGCCTCCTCCGACAGGCTCGTCGGCGTCTTCAGGGGCGCCAGGCGCTTTTCTTTGGCGGTGGCCATCATCGTTCTCCTCAGCAGCAGTCTGCGGTCAAGCTAGGTAGCCGGGCATCCGGACGGAAGCCCTGGCGCAGATGATAATGCTGAAGCTGTGAAGTGGTTCGGCGGCGCCGACCTTTGTCGGCGGATGGCTGGGGAACTAGGACTCGAACCTAGAATGACGGTACCAAAAACCGTAGTGTTACCATTACACCATTCCCCAGCAGGACCGGCGTTTCCGAAGCACTCTGTGCGGCGGAGGCGGTCAGATACGCCAAGCTGTTTTGGGATGCAACACCCTCTTTCAGGACTATTTTCGCTTGCTGTGAAGATGGGTCGAAATGGGCGCTTGCGGCCTATCGAACCCATGGCTATAAGCCGCGTCCTCACTTCGGGGCGACGCCGCCAGGCCAGCCCCCACGGTCGGAGTGTGGCTCAGCCTGGTAGAGCACTGCGTTCGGGACGCAGGGGTCGGAGGTTCGAATCCTCTCACTCCGACCATCTTCTCCTCAGAATAATCGACGATGCGACAGCGGGTCTTCGCCCGCTGCCAGAGCCGCGTCAGTCGTCGTTCGCTGCGCTCTCCATCGCCTGGCGCGCCACCGCATTCAGATGCGCTCCGACCGACTCGATTGGCCTTAAGCCCAGCGCCTTTCGGCGCGCGGTCAGATCGGGCGAGCCCGCGTCATAATCGGCCATCAAACGCCGCACGAACGCCCCGCCCTGCACCTCGGCCAGCACCTGATCCATCGCCTGGCGAGATTCGGCTCCGATGACGCGCGGTCCGGTCAGATAGGCGCCGTATTCCGCCGTGTTCGAAATCTTGGCGAAGGCGCCCGCGATGCCGCGTTCGTACATCAAGTCGGTCACCAGCTTGGTCTCGTAAAAACATTCGAACCACGCCACCTCGGGCGGATAGCCGGCATGGACCAGTTTCATGAAGGCCGTGTCGATCAGTTCGGCGATGCCGCCGCACAGCACCACCTGTTCTCCGAACAGGTCGCTCTCGCACTCGTCGCGCATCGTCGTTTCCAGAATGCCCTTGCGCCCGCATCCCAGCGCCGCCGCATAGGACAGGCCTAGCGCATGCGCGCCGCCCGTTGCGTCCTGCTGCACGCCGAACAGGCAGAAAACCCCCTGCCCGGCCTCGTACAGGTCGCGGATGCGCGGCCCGATCCCCTTGGGCGAGGCCAGGATGACGTCCAGATCCGCGCGCGGTTCGACCAGGCCGAATCGCACCGACAGGCCGTGGGCGAAGATCAGGGCCGCGCCCGGCCGCACGTTCGGCTCCAGCTCGTCGCGCCACAGATCGCGATGCGCCTCGTCTGACGTCATGACGGCGACCACGTCGGCGCCCGACGCGGCCTGCGCGGCCGTCATCACCTCGAACCCGTCGGCGCGCGCCAGGTCTCGCGTCTTGGAGTCGGCCTTCAGACCCACCACGATGTCGGCCACGCCCGAATCGCGCAGGTTCAGCGCATGGGTGCGCCCCTGGCTGCCGTAACCGATCATGGCCACGCGCTTGCCGCGAATGATCGAAAGGTCGCAGTCGCGGTCGTGGAAGACAGGCAGCGGATTGGATAGGGTCTGGGTCATGACCGCCTTCATAACCCCATCCGATGTCGTCGCCTTCTGGAAAGAGGCCGGACCCGAAAAGTGGTTCGCCAAGGACGAGGCGTTCGACGCCGACTTCCGCGACCGAGGCCACGCCCTGCATTGGGCCGCCGCACGCCGCGAACGGGACGACTGGATAGACACGGCCGAGGGCGCCTTGGCGCTGTTGATCCTGCTGGACCAGTATCCCCGAAACAGTTTTCGCGGCACGGCGCATCAGTTCGCCACCGACCCGCTCGCCCTGATGTTTGCAAACCAAGCCGTGGCCCGCGATCTGCATCTGGCGGTCGAGCCGGCTTTGAAGAACTTCCTGCTGCTGCCGTTCGAGCATTCCGAAAGCATCGAGGATCAGGACCGCTACATGGCCTTGGTCGCCGGGGATGAAGAGCTGGAGAAATGGGGCAAGCTGCACCGGGACATCATCGTCCGCTTTGGCCGCTTCCCGCACCGCAACGCCGCGCTGGGCCGCCAGACGACGCCTGAAGAACAGGCCTTCCTCGACCAAGGCGGCTTCGGGGGCTAATTCGATCCACAACGATCCGATCGTGATCACCGACGGCTCATTGGCGATCGACTGATTCGGGTGGAAGCTGACGCCATGAACGCTCAGGTCGCCATCGCTGAACTTCAGGCTCGCATCGCCGCGGCGCCTGCCGATCATCCCGAGCGGCAGTATCTGAACCTCCTGCGCGAGATCCTCGACAATGGCGTCCGTCGCGACGACCGCACCGGCACGGGCACCCTGGGCGTCTTCGGCCGCCAGATGCGGTTCGATCTGTGCAAGGGTTTCCCGGTCCTGACGACCAAGAAGCTGCATCTCCGGTCGATCATCGTCGAACTGCTGTGGTTCCTACGTGGCGAGACCAACATCGCCTATCTGAAGGACAATGGCGTCCGCATCTGGGACGAATGGGCCGACGCCGACGGCGAGTTGGGTCCGGTCTATGGCAAGCAATGGCGGTCCTGGACCGCGCCGGACGGGCGCGTCATCGACCAGATCGAGAAACTGGTTCATGGGCTGAAGACCAACCCCAACAGCCGCCGCCACATCGTCACCGCCTGGAACCCGGCCGATGTCGACGACATGGCCCTGCCGCCCTGCCACTGCCTGTTCCAGTTCTTCGTCGCTGACGGAAAGCTGTCCTGCCAACTGTACCAGCGCAGCGCCGACGTGTTCCTGGGCGTGCCCTTCAACATCGCCTCCTATGCCCTGCTGACGATGATGCTGGCCCAGGTCGTGGGGCTGGAGCCGGGCGACTTCGTCCACACCTTCGGCGACGCCCACCTTTATCTGAACCACCTCGAACAGGCCGAGCTTCAGCTGACCCGCGAGCCCCTGCCCCTGCCCGTCATGCAGATCGCGCCCAAAACCGACCTGTTCGCCTTCGATCTCTCGGACTTCACCCTCGAGGGCTACGAAGCCTGGCCGCACATCAAGGCCGCCGTCGCGGTCTGATGAACCTCAAGGACCTGCAGGCCGACGTCCTGCGCAACTCCGACATCTACGCCGCCGAACACGACATCGACCGGGATCGGGATTGGGCGCTGCTGAAGCTGCAGGAAGAGCTGGGCGAACTGACCGCCGAGCACCTGCGTCTGACCGGCCGCGCGCGAGGCGCGCCTGACGCCCAGGCGCTGGGCGACGAGGCGGCGGATGTGCTGGGCATGCTGCTGATCTATTGCGCCCGAGCGGGCGTCGATCTTGATCAAGCCATGCAGCGCAAGTGGCTGAAGTCGCTGGAACCTCAGAGCGAGGACTAGGCTTCGGGCGCGATCATGATCATCGGCTTCAATCGCGCGACCAAGGCGTCGTCCGTTGCGATACGCTCGACAACGATCCGGTTCTTCATCATGCCCATCTGCATGGTGGCTCGAAACGCGATCACGTCGCCCGGCGCTGCGATGAAGCCTTCAAGCGTCGGCTTGCTCTGCTTACCCGCCAAACCCCCGAACGCCATCGACAGCTGGTGGCCGCCCGGCGCCACGGAAATGGCGGTGAAGCGGGGGCTCTTCAGCTGGGCCACGAACTTGTCGTCCACCGACAGGTCCATGCCGGCGGCCTTGCCCACGAAGCCTTCGCGATAGACGATCAGCAGAGCCTGATCGTGAAACTGGGGGCGAAAGGCCAGTGCGGCCTGCTTCTGCGCCGCCGTCGCCGACTTTCCCAGTTTTGTACCCGCCAGATTGGCCATGATGTAGGCGGTGAACACGCCCAAGAATGCGCCCACCATCATTGGCAGATAGCCGGCGTCGGCTCCGGCGGATGAGAACAAGAAGGCCAGCCCGCCGCTGATGACGAACGCGACCAGGAAACCGACCACGATGGCGGGGAGATACTTGCTCACAACGGGGCTCGCGTTCATTGGATGGGTCACTTCAACGCATCGATACGGTCAAGGTTCTTGCCCCAGCCCATCATTTCCTTGGTTTTTGCCCGCGGCCAAAACGGCGTCATCGGCCGCGACGGCGACCTGCCCTGGCGGCTCCGCAGCGACTTGCAGAGGTTCAAGGCCGTCACCGTGGGCAAGCCCTGCCTGATGGGCCGTAAGACCTGGGAGAGCCTGCCACTGAAGCCCTTGCCGGGGCGCCTCAATCTGGTGCTGACGCGCGACGAGTCGTACGAGGCCGATGGGATGGCAAAGGGCGCGCTGGTCTGCGCCACTCTGGACGAGGCCATCGAGATCGGGCGCGAAACAGCCGAGGACGATGGCTTCGATGAGATCTGCATCATCGGCGGCACCGCCCTGTTCGAGGCGTCCCTTCCCCGCGCCAGGCGCCTCTACATCACCGAGGTCGACGCCTCTCCCGAAGGCGACGCCGTCTTTCCTGCATTCGACGAAACCGCTTGGGTCGAGGTATCGTCAGAATCGCACCCGGCGGGTGAGAAGGACGATCACGCCTTCACCTTCCGAGTGCTGGAACGCCGCTAGGAGAAACAGATGTACGTCACCACGACCAACGACCTGCCCGGCTTTCGCGTCACCCGCCACATCGGACTGGTGCGCGGTGTCACGGTCCGCTCTCGCAACGCCATCTCCGACGCCATCGGCGGGGTCCAGTCCATGCTGGGCGGCCGCGTCGGCGCCTATGTGAAACTGGCTGAGGCGGGACGTCAGGAAGCCTATGACGAACTGGTCAAACACGCCCAGGCCCACGGCGCCAACGCCATCCTGGCCGTCCGCTATGACGCGACGGAGATCATGCCGGGCGTGACCGAGGTGCTATGCTACGGCACGGGCGTGATCGTCGAGCCGGCATAACCGGCTCGACGTTTCCCGATCAGGACAGGGTCATCAGGTCGGAACGCTCGAAGTTGCGCAGCTCGTCTTCACGACCGTCGCGGATCTTGGCGACCCACTGAGGATCGGCCAGCAGCGCGCGGCCGACGGCGACTAGGTCGAACTCCTCGTTCTCCAGACGGCGCAGGAGACCGTCCAGCGAGGCGGGCTTTGAACCTTCGCCGCCGAAGGCCGCGATGAACTCGCCGTCCAGGCCCACGGACCCGACGGTGATCGTGGGCTTGCCCATCAGCTTCTTAGTCCAGCCGGCGAAGTTCAGGTCCGAGCCTTCGAACTCCGGCTCCCAGAAGCGGCGCTGCGAGCAATGGAAGACATCGACGCCGGCGTCCGACAGCGGGGTCAGCCACTCGACCATCTGTTCCGGCGTCTCGGCGATGCGGGCCGTGTAATCCTGCAGCTTCCACTGCGACAGGCGCAGGATGACGGGGATGTCGTCGCCGACGCCTTCACGCACCGCCTTCACGACCTCGGCGCCGAATCGGGCGCGGTCGGCGATGGTCGGTCCGCCCCAGCGGTCCTCGCGCGCATTCAGGCCGCCCCAAAAGAACTGATCGATCAGATAGCCGTGGGCGCCGTGGATTTCGACGGCGTCGAAGCCGAGATCGCGAGCCGCGCGGGCCGATCGGCCGAAAGCGGCGATGGTGTCGGCGACATCTTCCTCCGTCATCGGCTCCAGCTTGGTCTTGCCCGGCATGGTCATGCCCGACGGGCTGTCCACCTTGCCCAGCGGCGCCCAGTCATCGCCGCGTCCCCGCGCCGAGCCTACGTGCCAGATCTGCGGCGCGATCAGACCGCCGGCGGCATGAACCTCTTCAACCACGGACTTCCACTCCGGCAGCGCTTCGCCGTGGAAGACCGGAACATTGGCGTCGTTGCGCGCCGCCGGCCGCTCGACGACCGTGCCCTCCGTCACGATCAGTCCCACCCCGCCCTCGGCGCGACGGCGATAATAGGCGGCGACGTCGGAGGTCGGGACGCCGTTCGGCGAGAAGGACCGGGTCATGGGCGCCATGACGATGCGGTTGGGCAGGGTCAGCCCCTTGATCGTGAAAGGGCTGAACAGGGCGTCGAGGCTCATCGTATCTCCTTGGGTATCTGTAGCACCGAAGGTGGCGAACAGGGTTGCGTTTGAAAACCCCCTGCCTCGGCTTTTTCTAAATCCCGAGCGCCGCAGAGACTCGCGCGGCTATTTCGGCGAAGCGGCGGGCGATATCGCCCTGCGGGTCGGTTGCGACAGGCGGTCGCCCGGCATCGCCGCCCTCCCGCAAGGCGGCGTCGAGCGGCAAGGCGCCCAAGAACGGGATGGATAGGCGCTCGGCCTCGGCCTTCCCCCCGCCTTCACCAAACACCGGACCGCTCATGTTCTCGATCAGGCCCAACGTCGAGACATTGACGCGTTGGAACAAGGTGTGGGCGCGTCGCGCATCGGCCAGAGCGACTTCCTGCGGCGTCGAAACGATCACCGCTCCATCCAGCGGCGTCTTCTGGATCAGGGTCAGCTGCACGTCGCCCGTGCCTGGCGGCAGATCGACCACCAGCACGTCCAGGGGCGCATCAGCTGTCCCCCAACGCGTCTGGGTCAGCATCTGCGTGATGGCCTGCGACGCCATGGGTCCACGCCAGATCATGGCGTCATCCATCTTGGTCAGAAGGCCGACCGACATGGCTTTCAGCCCGTGGGCGATGTGCGGCACGATGGCGCCGTCCTCGTAGGCGGGCTGACCGCTGATGCCCAGCATGGTCGGCAGCGACGGCCCATACACATCGGCGTCGAGAATGCCGACCGAAAGCCCGCGCGCCGAAAGTGCAGCGGCCAAATTTACGGCGACGGTGGACTTGCCGACCCCGCCCTTGCCGCTGGCGACGGCCAAGACGCGGCGAACATGGGCCGGACGATCGGTCGGGAGGGGCGCCTTGGCGCGGCCCTGATCGACCGCCGCCTTTGATAGGCTCGCCGTGCGCGGCGCAGCAACCGGCTTGGTCTCGGCGGTTAGAATGACCGAAACGCGCGCCATGCCGGGAATGGCCTTTAGCGCAGCCTCCGCCGCATCACGGACCGGGGCATATGCGGCGGCTTGGGTGCGATCGACTTCCAGAGCAAACCCCGCGCGATCCTCGGCCACGACCAGACCCTGAACCAGACCAGCGGCGACCAACCCCTGGCCGGAAACCGGATCGATGACGGCGTCGAGGGCAGCGATGACGGCGGTGCGTTCGACCAAGGCGGTCTCCAGAAGACTTGCAGGCGATGATGCGCGCGTTCTATCGCCCTCGAACCCGTCCCGCGAGCCACGATTTGTCCCAACCGCCCTCAATCACCCTGATCGCTGGCCCCACCGCCTCAGGCAAGTCCGCGCTGGCGCTGACGATGGCGCGCGAAACGGGCGCGGTGATCATCAATGCCGACAGCCAACAGCTCTACGCCGACCTGCGTATCCTGACGGCCCGCCCCTCGGCGGAGGATGAAGCCCAGGCCGACCATCGACTGTATGGCGTCGCGGACGCGGCCGACGCCTGGTCGGTCGGACGCTGGAGCCGCGCGGTGATGGCGTCGCTCGACGACCTTCGTGAACAGGGTCGCCCGGCCATTCTGGTGGGCGGGACAGGCCTTTACTTCATTAGCCTGACACGAGGCTTGGCCGACATTCCAGCGGTGCCGAGCGCGGTGCGCGATCAGGTGGAAGCCGACTATGCCGCGCTGGGCGAGCCGGGTTTCCGCCAGCGCCTGAGCCAGATCGATGCCGAGGCGGCGCAGGCCATCGAACACGGAGACCGCCAGCGACTGGTGCGGGCCATGAGCGTCTTCATCGCCAGCGGCCGCGCGTTGAGCGCCTGGAAGGCCGACACTCAACCCTTGTTGGCGCCGGGTTCATGGACCGGATGGGTCAGGGAGCCCGAGCGTCAGCAACTCTATGCAAACTGCGACCAGCGCGTGGACCTGATGATCTATCAGGGCGCCATAGCCGAAGTCCAAGCCCTAGTGGACCGCGGATTGAACCCCGCCCTGCCCGCCATGAAGGCGGTCGGGGTCAGAGAACTGGCCGCCTACCTGTCCGACGATCTGGCCCGCGACGACGCGATCGCCGCCCTTAAACAAGCTACCCGCAACTACGCCAAACGTCAGTTGACGTGGTTTCGAAACCAGACGCCGGACTGGCGCCGCGCCTGAGTGCAATCCGGCGCTTGGAATGCCTCACGGCTGCGCCTATATTCGTCTGGTCCGGCTTCGGCCGGACTATAGCGATAAACGCGCTTGTAATAAGCGGACCGGACCCGGGTGCGATTCCCGGCGGCTCCACCAACTTTCTCCCCGCGTTATCGGCGGAGGCAGCATGGGGCCGACTAGCATCGACGGACGTGTAAAGAGGATTGCTTTCGCTCGTCCTGGCCCACCGTATCGGGCCATTTTCTAACTGCGAACGATAACTTCGCTGGAGAAGTCGCTCTCGCCGCGTAATGCGGTTCGAGTGATTTCGAATCTTAAGTCCTAGGGGTTCAGATCCCTGGGCGGGGCCCGTCGGGGGGCCTGGCAACAGAACCCCCGGCACTTTCCAAAAGATGATCGGGAGCCTGGCGCCAGAATCCCGGCGCTTTACCTTCATGACACCTTTCGCCTACGGCCCTGCGCCGCTATCAGTCGCGCTCTGATGTGAGGTGACGATGAGCGACCAGGCCCCTCCGGTCGATGAGATGCGGTACGAACAGCTGGCGCAGGAAGCCCTGCGCGGCGTCATGCGCGCCGCGCTGGAACGCGTGCTGGCCGAGGGCCTGCCCGGCGCCCACCACTTCTACATCACCTTCAAGACACGGGCCGTCGGCGTCAGCGTGGCCCCTGACATTCTGGCGAAATATCCAGAAGAGATGACGGTCGTTCTGCAGCACCAGTATGACGATCTGCGCGTCGAGCCTGAGCGTTTCTCGGTCAAGTTGCGCTTCGGCGGCATGCCCAAGAGCCTGGTCATCCCCTATTCCGCGATCACGCGCTTCTACGATCCCAGCGTCCAATTCCTGCTGCAGTTCGAAGACCCGCAGCTTCTGGACGAGGTCGAAGACGAGCCGACCCCGCCCCAGGACATGCCGCCGATTTCGGACGGCCCCAAGGTCGTTTCGCTGGACCAGTTCCGCAAGAAATAGCCGCCGTCAGTCCTTGCGCGGATAGGAGCGGATCAGGATCCGCTCTCTTTCGCCTTCGCGTCTTTCGACCAGCAGCCGCGCGACCTGGGCGTCGTCGTGGAACAGATAACCCTTGATGGAGTCGAGCAAGGCCTTGGCCAGGTTGTCGAGGTCCATCCACGGCGGCTCGCCGACATGCTCCATGCGGATTTCGACGACATGGTCGCCCCATGATGGCCTGGCTCCGCGCCATTCCTTGCGCATGAACTCATAGACCAGCGGCTTGTAGTATTTGGCCTGGGTCGTGAGGCCGTCGATAACGATCTCGACCGCATCGCCATCCTCGCGCGCCCTGACCTTGCCGGTCCCGATCCAGCCGGCGGTCATGCGACGATTGCCGGTGTGAGGATATCCGCGCTCTTCTTGCCCTGCATGGCTCTCGTGCTACACCGCCGCGCAACCCATCGCCACGCCTGAGAGACGAGATTTACGCGCATGAGCAACGTCCGCACAGAGACCGACACCTTCGGCCCGATCGAAGTCGCCGCCGATCGCTACTGGGGCGCTCAGGCGCAGCGGTCGCTGGGCAACTTCAAGATCGGTTGGGAAAAGCAGCCCCTGCCTGTCGTGCGCGCCTTGGGCATCGTCAAGCGTGCGGCCGCCGAGACCAATCGTGACCTCGGCAAGCTGGACCCAGCCCTGGCCGACGCCATCATCAAAGCCGCCAACGAGGTCATCGACGGAAAGCTGAACGACCACTTCCCGCTCGTGGTTTGGCAGACGGGCTCCGGCACCCAGTCGAACATGAACGCCAATGAGGTGATCTCGAACCGCGCCATCGAGATTCTAGGCGGCGAGATGGGCTCCAAGAAGCCTGTCCACCCCAACGACCACGTCAACATGAGCCAGTCGTCCAACGACACCTATCCCACGGCCATGCACGTCGCCTGCGCCGAACAGGTGGTCAACGACCTGATCCCGGCCTTGAAACATCTGCACGCTGCGCTGGACGCCAAGGCCAAGGCCTGGGGCCACATCATCAAGATCGGCCGCACCCATACCCAAGACGCCACGCCTCTGACGCTGGGCCAGGAGTTCGGCGGCTATGCGCAACAGGTCGAGAACGGCATCAAGCGCATCGAGCAGACACTGCCGGCCCTGATGGAATTGGCGCAGGGCGGCACCGCCGTCGGCACCGGCCTGAACGCGCCCATCGGCTTCGCCGAAAAGGTTGCGGCCCAGATCGCTGAGATCACCGGTCTTCCCTTCACCACGGCCCCGAACAAGTTCGAGGCCCTGGCCGCCCACGACGCCATGGTCTTCAGCCACGGCGCCATCAATACGGTCGCCGCCAGCCTGTTCAAGATCGCCAACGACATCCGGTTCCTGGGGTCCGGTCCGCGTTCGGGTCTGGGCGAACTGGCGCTGCCGGAAAACGAGCCGGGCTCGTCGATCATGCCGGGCAAGGTCAATCCGACCCAATGCGAGGCCCTGACACAAGTCTGCGTCCAGGTGTTTGGCAACAACGCCGCCCTGACCTTCGCCGGGTCGCAAGGCCATTTCGAGCTGAACGTCTACAATCCCGTGATGGCCTACAACTTCCTGCAGTCGGTGCGCCTGGTCGCCGACGCGGCCATCAGCTTCACCGACAACTGCGTCGTCGGCATCGAGGCGCGCGAGGATAATATTGCGCGCGGCCTGAACAACTCGCTGATGCTAGTCACCGCTCTGAACGGCAAACTCGGCTATGACCTGTGCGCCAAGATCGCCAAGACCGCGCACAAGAACGGCACAACGTTGCGCGAAGAGGCTGTCGGCGGCGGCTATCTCACGGACGCGGAGTTCGATGAAGCCGTTCGGCCGGAGAAGATGATCTCGCCGGGCTAATCCCATCCAAGAACGAGATTTTGAAACGCCGACGTCGTCTGACATCGGCGTTTTCTATTAGGTCAGGCCTTCTCGCGAATGGTGCGTCCGACCGGCGCCAGCGCCAGCTTGGCCAATTCGAGGTCCTTCAGCGCGAACGGAATGCCGATGATGGAGACGAACTCCGCCACGGCGATGATCAAATGCGTCAGGGCGATGTACCAGCCGGCCACGACGAACCAGATCACGTTCAACACGACGCCGACACAGCCAGCGACGGGATGCGTGTCCTGCCACACGATCTCGCGGCCGAAGGGCCAGAACGAATAGCTGGCGATGCGCCACGCCGCGAACGTCCACGGCAGGCCGACGACGGTCAGCGCCAGAATCGCGCCGCCCAGCAGCCACACAAGGCCGGAAATCCAGCCGCCGAAGATGAGCCAGAGGATATTCAGGATCAGGCGCATCAAGACAGGCTCCGATGTCGCCCAATGCGACGTACCTCAGATAAGCAAAAGGCCCCGCTTGTGCAGCGGGGCCTTTATTAAATCGGCGTCAGATCGGCCTTAGTGCGGCTTCTCGGTCCAGCGCGCCTTGGCGTCGTCTTGCGTCAGGCTCAGATGGACGTGTTTGTCGTCAACCCGTTCGACCCAGCTCACCGGGATCATGTGGTGCTTGAAGCCGCCGGCGAAATCCAGCTTCGCCAGTTCGATCTGGTCGCCCAGGACGTGATCGACCCGGCCCACGTGACCGCCGTCCGAGCCTACGACTTCGAGGTGTTCCTTGATGAGCGAAACGTCGACCATGTGTATCTCCACGCGTTTGGTTTGTCTTGCCGATGAGAACACACCCAGCTTCTGACGGTTTCAAACGGCGACGCTTGTTCATGGCCTTGATGACAGGATTGGCCAGGACGCGGTAGAAGCCGGCGTTCACACGGAACCGGAACTCAAGATATGCGGCGGATTGGATCAGGTCTGTTCGGCGTCCTCATGGCCTTGGCCCTGTCGGCGTGTGGAACCCTGGATCGCCCGACTGGACCCCTGCGGATCACCGACGGCACGCTCGTCAAGGCCGAAGACCCTCGCATCCGCGCCAGCGACGGCGCGCGCCTGCAGGCCTTCACCCAGGAAATCGGTCAGCGGCTTCGACCCGACAAACCAACCTCGATCCTGGCGCTGTCCGGCGGCGGCGCAAACGGAGCCTACGGCGCCGGGCTGCTGGTCGGTTGGACCGAACAGGGCGATCGCCCTGCGTTCGACGTGGTCACCGGCGTCAGCACGGGGGCGCTTGCCGCTCCGTTCGCCTTTCTTGGATCGGATTGGGACGACGAACTTCAGCACGCCTACACCAGCGGCGCCGCCAGCAATCTGCTGAGCTGGCGCAGTTTCGCCGCCTTCCTGAACCCGAGCCTGTTCTCGTCGCAGGTCCTACGCAATCTGGTGGACGAGAACGTCACCCCTGAACTGATGCAGGCTGTCGCGCGCGAACACGCCAAGGGCCGACGCCTGCTGGTGGCGACGACCGATCTGGACAGCGAGGAAACCGTCATCTGGGACATGGGCCTTCTGGCGACCCAGGGCGACGACAATGCCCGCGAGCTGTTCAAGGAGGTGCTGGTCGCCTCAGCCAGCATTCCCGGCGTCTTTCCCCCGGTTCTGATCGCCGGGCTTCAGGACGACGATAAGGTGGTACTGGAAATGCACGTCGACGGCGGCGTCAACACGCCGTTCCTGGCCATCCCTGAGGACCTGATGCTCTGGACCCGCCCAAAGGACGAAGGCCGCGTCGGCGCCCTCTACGTGATCGTCAACGGTCAGGTCGGTCGCAACGACGGGGTCACGCCCGGCCGCCTGTCGGGGATCCTGGCGCGGACCTATGACAGCATGAGCAAAGCGTCGCTCCGCATCCATTTGGCGGTGACGGCGGCGTTCGCGCGGCGCAATGGGCTGAACATGGCGCTATCGGCCATTCCAGACAATGTCGCCGCCTCCAGCCTGAAGTTCGATCAAGAGACCATGACGGCCATGTTCGAACTGGGTCGCCAGCGCGGACGCGGCGCCGATGCCTGGACCCGGCTGGGCGAGCGCCCGGCGGACCAGCCCTTCATCCCCCAGACGACGATCTCGGAGTCTCAGGTGCCGGCTGTGCTGGCGCCCGAGCCCTCGGCCAAACCTCCGGCCGATGCGCCCCCCGCCGAAAAGCCCAAGGGGTAGTCATGGGCGAGATCATCAATCTGAACCGGGCGCGAAAGACCCGCGCCAGGGCCGACGACAAAGCGTTGGCCGCCGCCAACCGCTTGGCCCATGGACGCTCCAAGGCCGAGAAGACCCTGTCCGCTCTTGAGCGTCATCGCGCCGATAAGCAGTTGGACGGTCAGAAGCTGGAGCCGAAAAACGACGACTGACGGCTCAGGCCTTGGGCGCGCGGATGAGCATGACCTGCCCCGCCAGCACGAGCGCCAGTCCGATCAGGGCGCTCCAGCCGAAACGCGCCCCCTCGAAGAGCACAGACACCAGCATGGCGATGGGCGGCGTCAAAGCCGAGATGTAGCTGGCCAGGGCATAGCCGCGTTGGCGCGCGATGGTGAAGTACAAGCCGAACGCGATCACCGACCCGAACAGCGAGAGATAAAGCAGCGACAGGACATAGTCCGGCGTCGGCTCAATCCGCCACGTCACGCCGGTCGCCATGCCGTACAGCGCCAACATGGCTGTGCCATAAGCCATCGCCCAGGACGTGGCGGCCATCACCGGCGCGCCCGCCTGCTGTCCCTTCCAGGCGAACCAGTTGCCGAGCGCCGAAGCCAATACGGCGGTCAGGGCGAAGAGGACGCCCAGCCCCGGATTGAGGCCGGCGCCCGCCGCCGTGATCTGGCCGTAGGACAAGACCCCGACGCCCATGACGCCCAGTATTGCGCCGATCCACGCCGCTGGCGCCGCCTTCTGGCCGCCAAGCAGCCGAAACAGGATCAGGTTCACAAAGGCCAGGGCGGCGAAGATCACCGCGACCACAGCCGACGCCACCTGCCCTTCCGCGGCATAGACGAAGCCATAGCTGACCGCGAAGACGAAGGCGCCCTGTCCGATGGCGGCCAGATGCTGGCTGCGCGTCAGACGCAGCGGCCGTCGCGTCACGGCGCAGAAGGCGAACAGCACCGCCGACGCCAGACCAAACCGCCAGACGATGGAGACGATGGAATCAACCGGCCCCAGCTGCAGGGTGATCGCATACCAGGTCGTGCCCCAGATCAGGGCGCAGATGGCGATCGCGACGATCGCAGAGGGGCGGCTCAAGGGTTGATCTCCGGCGGTGGACGGCCCGCATAACACGCCCTAACGCCACGCGCCCTCACGTCTTGCGCCTGAGTGTGACACACTGGGCGCCTCGAAGGAGATCGCCATGCGAAACGCCCCCCTCATCCTGCCCGCCACTCTGGTTTTGGCTGCCTGCGCCGCCACGCCGGACATGACGACCGGAACGACAGTCGTAAACGTGACCGCCACCTATCGCGAACGGATCATGCTGCCGCCCGGCCATGTCCTGACCGTTAGGGTTGAGGACGTCAGTCTGGCCGACGCTCCCGCCAAGGTTCTCGCCGAGACGCGAGAGCCGCTGAGCGGCGCCCCGCCCTATCGCGTCACCCTTGGCTTTCCCACGTCTCAGATCGATCCGCGCCACAGCTATGCTGCGCGCGCCGAAATCCGAGACGCGGCCGGCGCTCTGGTCTTCGTCACAGACACCCGCCACGCGGTCCTGACGAACGGCGCGCCGGCCTCGACCGAGATCGTGCTGAAGTCGGCGCGTTGAGCAGCCTCAGCAAACGTTCGGTCGCGCTCGCCGGCCATGCAACGTCGGTGGCGCTGGAGCCCGAATTCTGGGCCGTGCTGGACCGGATCGCGGCTGCCCGCAGCCTCAGCAAGGCGCAGCTTCTGGCTGAAATCGACGCCGGTCGCGGCCGACGCCCCCTCGCCTCCGCCTGTCGCCTGCTGGCGCTGGACTGGGTGGCGGATCATGGAAGACCGGCGTAGCTTCGATCCAACGGAGACCTGATCATGTCCGACAATCGTCTGCTTCCAGCCGCCGTGGTCGGCGGTCTTCTGGCTGTCGGCTTCATCGGCGCCGGCGCCCTTATCGGTCAGGGCGTCATTCACGCGCGCGCCGGCGACCGCACCGTGACGGTGCGCGGCCTGTCCGAACGCAATGTAAAAGCGGACCTCGCCGTCCTGCCGCTACGCTTCACGGCCTCGGGCGATGTCCTTTCGGAAGTTCAAACCAAGATCGACAGCGATCTGGCGCTGGTCCGCCGCTTCCTCACCGCCCAGGGCTACCCTGCCCAGGCCATCGAATTGGGCCGGTTGGAGGTGGCCGACACCCGGTCGCGAGAATACGCCGCCCAGAACGGCGGTCCACGCTTCATCCTGGCTCAGACGGTGATCGTGCGGACCAACGATGTCGCCCGAGTTCAGGCAACGACGCGACTGCTCAACGATCTGGTGCGTCAGGACGTGGTGCTGCAGGACTTCCAGGGTCCGTCCTATATCTTCACCAATTTGAACGACGTGCGCCCGCAAATGATCGCCGAGGGCACAGCGGCGGCGCGCACCGGGGCGGAACAGTTCGCCAAGGACAGCGGAACGCCCTTGGGCTCGATCCGTCAGGCCACCCAGGGCTCGTTCGAAATCCTGCCGCGCGATGGCGCAGCCGGCGACGAAGCCGCCTCCATCGACAAGAAGATCCGGGTCGTTACGACCATCACCTATAGTCTGAAGTAGTCTTGGGCGGTCCGGCGTCGGAGGATTGCGGTTGCCCGATGAAATCGACGTCGGCGTGCGGATCTTGACCCATCTCGACCAACACGACCCAGACGGTCAGGATCACGAACATTCCGACCATGCCCAGAACGAAGGCCCACCACCCGGCCTTCTTGCCGCGTGGTTTGCGGTGTGACGCCGCGTCCCTTTTGTCAGTGTTCTGCTGCATCGCACCTAGGAACCGGCCGTCGATCCGCCGGGTTCCGAGGTATCATTGTGGCGGCGGCCCTGACATTGCCGTGCGGTCCCCTTATGTTCCGATTTCGAATCTGACTGACGGATGTTTCTGCGCCTGTGACCGACCTTCCCGCCCCCCGTATTTCCGACCTGGCGCGAGCCCGCGCGCCCGAGGGCGAGGCGTCGAATGACTATCTGAGAGGGCTGAACCCGGAGCAGCGCGAGGCGGTCGAGACGACCGAGGGGCCGGTTCTGGTTTTGGCGGGCGCGGGCACGGGCAAGACTCGCGTCCTGACGACACGGCTGGCGCACATCTTGGCGACGGGCCGGGCCAAGCCGTGGGAGATGCTGGCCGTCACCTTCACCAACAAGGCCGCGCGCGAAATGCGCGAACGGATCACCCATCTGATCGGCCCGTCCGCCGAAGGGCTGCGCTGGCTGGGCACCTTCCACTCCATCGCCGCCCAGATCTTGCGTCGCCACGCCGAACTTGTCGGCCTGAAATCCAGCTTCACCATCCTGGACACCGACGACCAAGAACGGGTGCTGAAACAGCTGCTGGAAGCGGCCAACATCGACACCAAACGCTGGACGCCCAAGTCGCTGTCTGGCCTGATCGACCACTGGAAGAACCGCGGCTGGACGCCGGACAAGCTGCCGCCCGGCGAGGACTTCGCCAACGGCAAGGGTCAGGGTCTGTACGCCGCCTATCAGGCGCGTTTGCGCAGCCTGAACGCCTGCGACTTCGGCGATCTGCTGCTGCACAACATCACCATCCTGTCGCAGCATGCGGACCTGGCTGAGGAATATCGCCGTCGGTTCCGATACATCCTGGTGGACGAATATCAGGACACCAACGTCGCCCAGTATCTGTGGCTTCGGCTCCTAACCGCCTCCACCGGCAACGTCTGCTGCGTCGGCGACGATGATCAGTCGATCTATGGCTGGCGCGGGGCCGAGGTGGACAACATCCTGCGGTTCGAGCGGGACTTTCCCGGCGCCAAGATCGTCAAGCTGGAGCGGAACTATCGCTCGACCAGTCATATCCTGGGCGCGGCGTCCGGCCTGATCGCGGCCAACCGCGACCGGCTGGGCAAGACCCTTTGGACTGAGGACGACAGCGGCGACAAGGTACGCGTACGCGGCGTCTGGGACGGCGAGGCCGAGGCCCGGCTGATCGCCGACGAGATCGAGACCGCCCGCCGTCCCCACGCCGGCGAACCGGGCCTGAAATACAAGGACATGGCCATTCTGGTCCGAGCCTCATTCCAGATGCGCGCCTTTGAAGAACGGCTCGTCATGCTGGCCATCCCCTACACCGTCATCGGCGGGCCGCGCTTCTTCGAGCGCGCCGAAATCCGCGACGCCCACGCCTATCTGCGCCTGATCCTGTCGGAAGATGACGACCTCGCCTTCGAGCGGATCGTCAATGTGCCCAAGCGCGGCATCGGCGACACCAGCGTGCAGAAAATCCTGCAACTGGCGCGCCAGCACGACCTGTCGGCCCTCACAGCCGTGCGGGGCCTGATCAATACCGACGAGCTTCAGGCCCGCACCCGCACCGCCCTGTCCAACTTCGTGCGCGATATCGACCGCTGGCGCCAACTGTCCGAGACCACGCCCCACTGGCAGGTCATGGAGACGGTGCTGGAGGAGAGCGGCTATACCGACATGCAGAAGGCCGACCGCACCAGCGGCCAAACCCGCCTGGAAAACCTGAAGGAACTGACCCAGTCGATGCAGCAGTTTGAGACGCTGCAAGCCTATCTGGAGCACGTCTCTCTGGTTATGGATCTAGAGCGCGCGACCAGCGATGATCCCAATGGCGATGGGGCGGTGCAGATCATGACCCTGCACGGCGCCAAGGGTCTGGAGTTTCCGCTGGTCTTCCTGCCCGGCTGGGAGGAAGGCGTTTTCCCCAGCCAGCGCAGCATCGACGAAAAGGGCGAGAAGGGTCTCGAGGAGGAACGCCGCCTGGCCTATGTCGGCGTCACCCGCGCCAAGCAGGACGCCCGCATCTCCTTCGCCGCCAACCGGTTGGTCTATGGCCGCTGGACCTCGCAACTGCCCAGTCGCTTCGTCGACGAACTGCCCATCGCCCACGTCGATCCCCAGTCCGACACCGGCTATTACGGCGCTTCGTCCGGCATGAAGGAGGCCAAGAGCCGCTGGGACGACGCGCCATCGTTCGGCAGCGGCTATTCCTCCCCCGGCTGGAAACGCGCCCAATCCTTCACCGCCGCTCAGACGCCAGCCAAGCTTCCGGCGCGCAAGGCCGTCATCGAAGGCGACGGCCGCCTGATCGCCACCGCCGACCCCAAATCCAGCTCAGGTTGGAAAAAGGGCGAACGCGTCTTCCACCAGAAGTTCGGCTACGGAAACGTGCGTGTCATCGAAGGTAACAAGCTGCTGGTCGAGTTCGAAAAGGCCGGGGAAAAGCGCGTGATCGACAGCTTTGTCGAGAAGGCCTAAGCCGGCGCTCTGACCCAATGAACGGAGCCAAAGATGGCGGGCCTCAAGGATAAGCGCGGCTTCATCGACAAGGATCGGATCGATCTGTCGGAACGTCAGTCGGTCGAATACTGGATGAAACGCTGGGGCGTGACCAAGGACCAGATCACCGCCGCGCACCGCAAGGTTGGGCGCATGACCAAGGATATCGCGGCGGAATTGGGCAAGAAGCGCTGACGCCGCCTGCCTGAAACGAGAAACGGCCCCGGAGCACTCCGGGGCCGTTTCGGTTTCTGGCTTAGATGTGGATCACACGCCCATAGGCGTCCAGCGCCGCTTCGTGCATGGCCTCCGACATGGTCGGATGCGGATAGACGATCCCGTGGATGTCTTCTTCCGTGGCCTCCATGGTGATGGCGGTGACATAGCCCTGGATCATTTCGGTGACCTCGTGGCCGATCATGTGGGCGCCGATCAGGGCGCCGGTCTTGGCGTCGAAGATCACCTTGACGAAGCCGTCGGTGTCGCCCGAGGCGATCGCCTTTCCGTTCACGCGGAACGGGAAGCGGCCGATCTTGACGTCGCGCTTCTCGGCGCGCGCAGCCTGTTCGGTGACACCGACCGAGGCGACCTGCGGCTGGGCATAGGTACAGCCGGCGATAGGTGAATGGACGTTGGGCGTCTTGTAGCCGGCGATATGTTCGGCGGCGTGGATGCCTTCGTGCGACGCCTTGTGCGCCAGCCAGGGCGCGCCAGCGCAGTCGCCAATGGCGTACAGGCCCTTGACGTTGGTCTGGCAGTGGCCGTCGATCTTGACGTGGCCGCGGTCCATTTCCAGACCCAGTTCTTCCAGGCCGATGCCGTCGGTATTGGCGGTGATGCCGACGGCCGAGATGCAGACCTCGGCCTCCAGGGTCTCCGCCTTGCCGCCGATCTCCACGGCGACCTTCACGCCCTTGGCGTCCTTGCTCACCTTGGTGACCTTGGCGCCCAGCTTGAACTTCATGCCGCGCTTTTCGAACGACTTCTGAGCGGCTTTGGAGACCTCTTCGTCCTCGACCGGCATGATGCGATCCACCGCCTCGACCACAGTCACGTCGCAGCCCAGAGCGCGGTAGAAGCTGCCGAATTCGATGCCTATGGCGCCCGAACCGATCACGACGATCGACTTGGGCATGAATTTCGGCGCCATGGCCTCGCGATAGGCCCAAATGCGATCGCCGTCGGCTTCCAGCCCGATCTGCGGCAGGGCGCGAGCGCGGGCGCCGACAGCCAGCATGACGGACTTAGCTTCCAAAACGCGCGAACCGCCTGCTTTCATAGCGACCACGACCTTTGGCGGGGCGGCGCCCTTCTCCAGCTTGGCCGAACCCTCGATAACCTCGATCTTGTTCTTCTTCATCAGGAAGCCGACGCCCTGATTCAGTTGTTTGGCCACGCCACGCGAGCGCTGGATGATGGCGTCGAAGTCGAACGACGCGCCGGACGCCGAAAGGCCGTACTCCTTCAGATGGCTCAGGCTCTCGAACTTTTCGCCCGACTTCAGCAGGGCCTTGGTCGGGATGCAGCCCCAGTTCAGGCAAATGCCGCCCAGGTTCTCGCGCTCGACGATGGCGACCTTCAAACCCAACTGGCTGGCGCGAATGGCCGCGACATAACCGCCGGGGCCCGAGCCGATGACGACGAGATCGAATTCAGCAGCCATTAGATCAACTTCTCGATGTCGGCCTTGATGGCCTCGGGTTCAGTCTGCGGGGCATAGCGGGCGACCACCCTGCCCTCGCGGTCGGTCAGGAACTTGGTGAAGTTCCACTTGATGGCTTTGGAGCCCAGGAAGCCGCGCTTCTGTTCGGTCAGCCAGGCGTAAAGCGGGTGTCGGTTCGGTCCATTGACCTCCACCTTGTCGAAGAGGGGAAAGGTCACGTCGAAACTGGTGGCGCAGAAGGCGGCGATTTCCGCCGCCTTGCCCGGTTCCTGCTCGCCGAACTGGTTGCAGGGAAAGCCCAACACCTCGAACGGCTGATCAGCGAACGCCCGGTGCAGCTTTTCCAGACCGTCGTATTGGCCGGTGAAGCCGCACTTGGACGCTGTGTTCACGATCAGCAACGCCTGACCGCGAAAGCGATCGAGCGAAACGTCCGTGCCGTCGATGGCGCGGGCGGAGAAGTCATAGACCGAGGTCATGACCTCACCCTCCCCTTACGCCAGCATCGCGACGGGATCTTCGATCAGCGGCTTGAACGCTTGCAGGAAGCGGGCGCCGGTCGCGCCGTCCACCACGCGGTGATCGCAGGTCAGGGTCACGGTCATGACCGTGGCCGGCACGACCTGGCCGTTCTTGACGACCGCGCGCTGCTCGCCTGCGCCCACGCTCATGATGCAGCCCTGCGGCTCATTGATGATCGAGGTGAACTGCTTGATGCCGAACATGCCCAGGTTGGACACCGAGAAGGTGCCGCCCTGGAACTCGTCCGGCTTCAGCTTGCGGTCGCGGGCGCGCTTGGCCAGGTCCTTGGACTCGGTCGCGATCTGCGCCAGACCCTTGGTTTCGGCCTTTTTGATGATCGGGGTGATCAGGCCGCCATCGATCGCCACCGCCATGGAGACATCGGCGTTGTGGTGCATGGCGATGCCTTCGGGCGTGTAGGAGGCGTTCGCCTCCGGCACCATCTTTAACGCCAGGGCGGCGGCCTTGATGACGAAGTCGTTGACCGAGACCTTGATCCCTTGCGGCTCCAGCATCTTGTTGACCTTGGCGCGCACGGCCATCAGCTGGTCGATCTCGCAGTCGATGAACAGCGGGAAGTGCGGCACATTCTGGACGCTGTCGACCATGCGGCGCGCGACGGCCTTCTTCATGCCGTCCAGCGGGATCAGGTCGTAGCTGCCGTCCGGAATGCCCATCTGCGCCAGCGACTGCGCTTTGCGCGGCTCGATGCCCGAAGTCGCGGCGGCGGTCGTTGCCGATGCGGCAGCCGGTTGAGTTGCGCCCTTCGCCACCCCTTCGACGTCGCGCTTGACGATGCGACCATGCGGACCGGTGCCCTTGATTGACTTCAGATCGACGCCGTTCTGGGCGGCGATTCGTCGAGCGAGCGGTGACGAGAAGATGCGATCTCCGCTGTCCGACTTCGGCGCGGCGGGCGCCGGAGCGGCAGGCGTAGCCGCCTTGGGCGCCTCGGCAGCAGCAGGAGCAGCCTCGGCCTTGGGGGCTTCCGTTTTTGCAGCCGACCTTTCAGCCGGCTTGGCTGCGGCCGCGCCGCCCTCGTCCTTCAGGCGGGCGATGGGCGTATTGACCTTCACGCCTTCCGTGCCTTCAGCGACCAGGATGTCGGTGACTTCGCCCTCGTCCACGGCCTCGACTTCCATCGTGGCCTTGTCGGTTTCGATCTCAGCGATCACGTCTCCGGCGGAGACGACGTCCCCGACCTTGACGTGCCACTTGGCCAGAACGCCCTCCTCCATCGTCGGAGACAGGGCCGGCATCAGGATGTCGGTCATCAGGCGTTCCCCCCGGTTGGCGTAATCGGTTCGGCGACAGTGCGGACGTCATTCGCCTTCACCACTTCGCTGAGACCTTCGAGGATGCGGTGGTAGGCCGCAGTTTCATCGTGTTGATGCCGCACGGCATAACCATGCGCCATATGTCGAGCCGCATAGGCCAGCAGCCGACCGAACTGTATGGGATCGTTGAAGGCCGGTTTGACGGACATCACCGGCTCGTCCTTCGACCACCACATCCGGAGGACTTCAATGGCTGCGGCGTCAGCAGCGACGCTGTCTGGCGTCGTCAGCATGAACTCCGATGCCTCGGTCATGCCATCACCTGTTTCACGGCGGCGATGATCTTGTCCACGCCCGGCAGCGACAACACCTCCAGGTTGGCGGCGTAGGGCAGCGGCACGTCTTCCTGGTGCACGCGCAGCGGCGGAGCATCCAGATAGTCAAAAGCATGT
Organism: Brevundimonas fontaquae; assembly: GCF_017086445.1. Classification (NCBI taxonomy): domain Bacteria; kingdom Pseudomonadati; phylum Pseudomonadota; class Alphaproteobacteria; order Caulobacterales; family Caulobacteraceae; genus Brevundimonas; species Brevundimonas fontaquae. The sequence continues at coordinate 2,165,534 of NZ_CP070968.1, forward strand.
TCGATGACGCGAGCGACGACCTCGGCGCCGACGCCCATCGGACCCCAGCCCTCTTCGGCAGAGACCAGGCGGTTCGTCTTCTTGACGCTCTCGACGATGGTCTCGTGATCCAGGGGGCGCAGAGTGCGCAGGTCGATCACCTCAGCCTCGATACCCTCCTCGGCCAACTTCTCGGCGGCCTGCAGGGCGAAGCCGACCATGCGGCTGTGGGCGGTGATGGTGACGTCCTTGCCTTCGCGGCGGACCTTGGCCTTGCCGATCGGCAGGACATAGTCCTCGACCTCCGGCACATCGAACTCCAGGCCGTACATCATCTCGTGTTCGAGGAAGACGACCGGGTTCGGGTCGCGGATGGCGGCTTTCAGCAAGCCCTTGGCGTCGGCCGCGTCATAGGGTGCGATGACCTTCAGACCCGGCACTTGCGCATACCAGGCCGAATAGTCCTGGCTGTGCTGGGCGCCGACGCGCGAAGCGGCGCCGTTCGGACCGCGGAAGACGATGGGCGCGCGGATCTGACCGCCCGACATATAGAGCGTCTTGGCGGCTGAGTTGATGATGTGGTCGATCGCCTGCATGGCGAAGTTGAACGTCATGAACTCGACGATCGGCTTCAGGCCCGACATGGCCGCGCCGACGCCCAAACCGGCGAAGCCATGCTCGGTGATCGGAGTATCGACGACGCGCTGGTCGCCGAACTCCTGCAGCAGGTCGCGGCTGACCTTGTAAGCGCCCTGGTACTGGGCGACTTCCTCGCCGATCAGGAAGACGCGGTCATCGCGACGCATTTCTTCGGCCATGGCGTCACGCAGGGCGTCGCGCACGGTCGTCTTGACCAGTTTGGCGTCGGCCGGGATTTCCGGGTCACGCAGTTCGACCTTGGGCGTCGCGGTCTGGGCTGGCGCCTTTTCCGGATCGCCGGTCTTGCCTTCGGCCGCAGCCTTGGGAGCCTCAGCTTCGCCCTGCGCGGGGTCAGCCTTCGGCGCAGGCGCCGCTGCGCCATCTTCGCCGGCCAGACGCGCGATCGGCGTGTTGACCTTCACGTTCTCGGAGCCTTCGGCGACCAGGATTTCCAGCACTTCGCCTTCGTCCACGGCCTCGACTTCCATCGTCGCCTTGTCGGTTTCGATCTCGGCGATCACCTGGCCGGCCGACACGGTGTCGCCCGCCTTGATATGCCATTTGGTCAGCGTGCCCTCTTCCATCGTGGGGGACAGCGCCGGCATCAGAATGTCGGTCACGGATCAGGCCTCCACGTAGACGTCGGTATAGAGCTCGGACGGATCGGGTTCCGGGCTCTCTTGGGCGAATTGAACAGCTTCGGCGACGATCGCCTTGATTTCGGTATCGATGGCCTTGAGCTCGTCCTCGGTCGCATTGGCGGCCGACAGCAGCGTCTTCAGGTGATCGATCGGGTCGCGGGTCTTCTTGACCTCGTCGACCTCTTCCTTGGTCCGGTATTTGGCCGGGTCTGACATCGAGTGACCGCGATAGCGATAGGTCTTCACTTCCAGGATGAAGGGACCGCCGCCCTCGCGGGCGCGCTTCACCGCACGCGCCGTCGCGTCGCGCACGGCCAGCACGTCCATGCCGTCGACCTGCTCGCCCGGAATGCCGAAGCTGGCGCCGCGCTGATACAGTTCGGTCGTCGAGGACGAGCGTTCGATGCTCGTGCCCATGGCGTACTGGTTGTTCTCGATGATGTAGATGGCCGGCAGCTTCCACAGCTGCGCCATGTTGAAGCTCTCGTACACCTGCCCCTGGTTCGAGGCGCCGTCGCCGAAATAGACGAAGGCCACCGAATCGTCGCCGCGATACTTGCCGGCGAAGGCCAAGCCGGTGCCCAGCGCCACCTGGGCGCCGACGATGCCGTGACCGCCATAGAAGCCGGTCGGCACGTCGAACATGTGCATCGAGCCGCCCTTGCCCTTGGACGAACCGCCGCTGCGGCCGGTCAGCTCAGCCATGACTTCCTTGGGATCCATGCCGGCGGCCAGCATGTGGCCGTGGTCGCGGTATCCGGTGATAATCTTGTCGTGGCCTTGTTTGACGCTCTCCTGAACGCCGACCGCCACGGCCTCCTGGCCGATGTACAGGTGGCAGAAGCCGCCGATCAGACCCATGCCGTAGAGTTGGCCCGCACGCTCTTCGAAGCGGCGGATCAGAACCATCTCGCGATAGAAGCGCAGAAGGTCTTCCTTGGACGCCGTCGGCGTGTTGGGCAGTTTGTCAGGCGTGGTCGTCTGAGCGGATTTGGCTGGGGCTTTCGCCATCCGGTATCTCCCGGCTAGGCGCCGAGAACCGACGCCTTCTTATCGTTACGGAAAGGGGCTTTAGCAGCCTTCCTTCCGGTAACGCAAAGGGGTGCGGGTCGCCCTGTAACAATAGTTCAAGTGGTGAAGGCTGCTTAGCCTTGGGCGGCCGGGGCCGAGACGCGGATCACATAATCGCGTGGATCGGAGAAGCCGAGCACAGCGCGCGCGCGCTCTTCCAAAAGATCGCGAGACAGACTGTCGGTGCGCAGATAGCGAACCCGTGTCTCAAGGTCGCGGCGCTGCTCGGTCAGATGCGCCAGCTGGTCCTCGCGCTGCCCCAGCAAGGCGTCGCGAGATGATCCGCTCAGCAGTCCGCGCTCGCCCGTCAGCGCCTGCACCCCGAGATAGGCGAGAAGCAGCAACAGGGCGAGGGACAGGCGGTAAGGTTTCATCCGTTCGGGCACTTGAGACGCTCCTTCTGAGCGCGAAAACACAGTTCAGAAACCGTGCCCGAAAATGCCTAACGAAATGTAGCTTGACCGTAAGATTGTCGGCGGAAAACGCTGATTCTCCGCCGACAATTCCGTTTCCTATTTCAGCAGCATGCCATCGCCGAAATAGACGCCCTGATCGCCCAGCATTTCCTCGATGCGGAGCAACTGATTGTACTTCGCCACCCGGTCAGAGCGGGCCAGCGAGCCGGTCTTGATCTGCCCGCAGTTGGTCGCCACGGCTAGGTCGGCGATGGTGTAGTCCTCGGTCTCGCCCGACCGGTGGCTCATCACGGCGGTGTAGCCTGCGCGGTGGGCCATATCGACGGCGTCCAGCGTCTCGGACAGGGTGCCGATCTGGTTGACCTTGATCAGGATCGAGTTGGCCAGACCTTCGCCGATACCCGCAGCCAGACGCGCCGGATTGGTCACGAACAGATCGTCGCCGACCAGTTGGACGCGGTCGCCCAGGCGCTCGGTCAGCAGGCGCCAGCCGTCGAAGTCATCCTCGGCCATACCATCCTCGATCGACACGATCGGGAAGCGTTCGCACAAGTCGACCAAGTAGGCGGCCATGCCTTCGGAATCGACGGTCTTGCCCTCGCCCGCCATGACGTACTTGCCGTCCTTGAAGAACTCGGTCGAGGCGACGTCGAGGCCCAGGTGGAAATCCTCGCCCGCGAGGTAGCCCGCCGCCTGGCCCGCCTTGGTGATGAAGCTCAGCGCCTCGTCGGCCGACGCCAGATTGGGCGCAAAGCCGCCCTCGTCGCCAACGTTGGTGTTGTGACCGGCGTCCTTCAGTTGCTTCTTCAGGGCGTGGAAGATTTCGGCTCCCATACGCACGGCGTCCGAAAAGGTCTCGGCGCCGGTGGGCAGGATCATGAACTCCTGGATGTCGATCGGATTGTCGGCGTGGGCGCCGCCGTTGATGATGTTCATCATCGGGGTCGGCAGGACGCGGGCCGAGACTCCGCCCAGATAGCGATACAGTTCCTGATTGGCCGACAAGGCGCTGGCTTTGGCGACCGCCAGAGACACGCCCAGGATCGCGTTGGCGCCCAGACGGCCCTTGTTGGGCGTGCCGTCCAGTTCGATCATCGCCTCGTCGATCCGGCGCTGCTGCTCGGCGTCCATGCCGGACAGGGCGTCGAAGATTTCGCCGTTCACGGCGTCGACCGCCTTCTGGACGCCCTTGCCGCCCCACATGTCCTTGTCACCGTCACGCAGTTCGACCGCTTCGTGCGCGCCCGTAGACGCGCCGGACGGAACGGCGGCGCGGCCGAACGAACCGTCTTCCAGCGTGACATCGACCTCGACCGTCGGATTGCCCCGGCTGTCGAGGATCTGGCGGGCGACGATGTCGGCGATGTCGGTCATGGCTCGGCTCTTTGGCTCAAGGGGCAAGGGAGGTCAGACGGTTTAGCCGCCTCCCCGCCAAACGCCAATGCCGACATCGTCGCCGGGCGTCAGGAACAGCCTTCGACCAGTTGGATCGACGGATCGCCGGCGTGAATGGCGATGACCTTGCCGTCCGCGCCGACTTCATAGCGGACCCCACGGGCTGCCGAGTCGGTGACATAGGCGCTGGAACCGCCTTTTGACCAGGCATACAGGTCTTCAGCGGGCGCATCCTGATATTTGTGCGGTTGCGCGAATATCGATCCGCCGTACGCCTGTTTGATCGCCATGGCCGTGTCGCCAACCTTAAACCCGCGATCGGTCTCGATTGTCGCGCCACGAGACAGCGTGATTCGCGTCAGGACGCCTCTTTGGATCATCACGAGCACGTCGGCTGGCGCTTTGGTCGGATGGAACTGATCGCAGACCTCCGGCTCCGGGCCGCCAACAGCGTTCGGCTGGGAGTCCTCACCCCAAACCTTCACCAGGTCGGCCCGCGACATGCCGATTCGCACGGGGCCCAGCCCCTCGGCTGTAAGGATATTGGGATCGGCGGCAGGCGTGACAGGCGGGGTCGGAGCCGCCGGAGCCATGGCGACGGGCGCCGCCTCCTGAGGCGCTTCAGCGGTCGGGCGCTCGTCACGGCCGCAGGCGGCAAGAGTCAGAAGCGCGACGGCGCTGACGGCGGTGAGACGAATCATCATGCAGTATTCTCCAAATGAAGCTTCACCGCATTGAACGCACGAAAACGGCGCGCGGGTCACCGCGCGCCGTCAAAATCGTCATCCGACCGAAGTCGGGGTCGCCTGAAAGACTAGTCTTCCTTCGGCGTGATGACCTGACGACCGCGATAGGTGCCGGTCTTCAGGTCGATGTGGTGCGGGCGCTTCAGCTCGCCGGTGTCCTTGTCCTCGACGTAGACGTTCGAGGTCAGGGCGTCGTGGGCGCGGCGCATGTTGCGACGCGAGGGAGATACTTTGCGCTTCGGAACGGCCATGTCCGTCTCAATCTTCTAAGTCGGGCGCCGCCCAGAGCCGAGCTCCGTCTAGCGCGAAAACAATAGCGGCGGCCCTCAGGACCGCCACGCGAGGCGCGGCTTATGCATGAACCGCGCGACGATTTCAAGGCGTTTAAGCAGGCGTCAGACGCCGGACGATCTTCGCAGGATTGCCGACCACCACCACGTCGGACGGCACGTCCTTTGTCACGACCGATCCCGCGCCGATCACCGACCGATCGCCGATGGTGACGCCCGCCAGAACGATAGCGCCGCCGCCGATCCAGACGTCGTCCCCGATGACGATCGGCCGCGCCGTCTCCTTGCCCCGGCGGGCGACCGCGTCCAGCGGATGTTCCGGCGTCAGAAGCTGTACGCCCGGCCCGGCCTGGAAGTTGTCGCCGATGCGAATCTCGGCGCAGTCCAGAAACACGCAGTTGGCGTTCGCAAAGGCCCGCGCGCCCAAGTGGATGTTGACGCCGTAGTCGCAGAAGAAGCCCGGCATGATGATCGCCTTGCCGTCGGCCGCATTGACCAGTTCGTTGACCAGGGCGCCGCGCCGGTCGCGATCCGGCTCGGCGTTGATGGCGACGGTCAGGGCCACGGCGCGGGCCCGGCCGTCGCGCAGATCAGGATCGCCCGGATCGTAGGGCAAGCCCGCAAGCATCTTCTCGCGCTCGGTCATGCGGCCTCCGTCAGAGCGTCAGCCACCGCTTCACCGATGGCCAGCGAACTGGTCAGGCCCGGGCTTTCGATGCCGAACAGGGCCATCAGGCCATCGATGCCGTGATGTTCGCGGCCATGAAGCTGAAAGTCCGGTTGCGGCTCGCCCGGCCCATGCAGTTTGGGCCGAATGCCGGCGTAGTCCGGCGTCAGGGCGCCGTCGGGCAATCCCGGCCAGAAACGACGAATGTAGGTGGCGAACTCTTCGGCCTTGGCAGGATCGACCGAGTAATCCTCGGTATCGACATAGGCCAGATCGGGGCCGAACACGGCCTGACCGCCCAGATCCTTGCGATAGTGGGTGCCCAGCGCGCCGGGGATGGGCGGCGGATAGATTAAGCGGTCGAACGGCGCCTTGCCCGTCAGCCGGAAATAGATGCCCTTGCCAAAATGCCCGGCCGGAATATCGCCGGGTGGATAGCCTTCGATCAGCGCCGCCACCGCCTGAGCTGACAGTCCCGGCGCGGTTAGCAAAAGGCGGCTGGTGACCTGCATCGCCCCCTCCCCGCCGACACGGATCGTGAATCCGCCGCCTGCCAGCGGCTCTGCGCCCTCGAATGGCGCCGAGACCACGACCGACCCGCCCGCATCCTCGATCTCGCCCTGCAGGGCCAGCATATAGCCGTGACTGTCGAACAGGCCGCTCTCGGGCGACAGGATGGCGGCGTGGGCGTTCAGCTCCGGCTCCAGCGCCCGCGCCTGGGCGCCGGTCAGATGCGCCAGCCCCTCGACGCCATTCGCCGTCGCCTGTTCGAAGATCGCCTCGATCCGTTCGACCTCTGACTCCTGCGTCGCCACGACCAGCTTGCCGCATTTCCAGTGTTCGATCTTGCGGCTGGCGAGGAAGTCGTAAAGGGCGCGGCGTCCCTCGACGCAGAAGCGGGCCTTCAGCGATCCGGTCGGGTAATAGAGGCCGCCGTGAATGACCTCGGAGTTACGCGAGGAGACGCCCTGGCCGATGTGGGCTTCCTTCTCCAGCACCAACACCGTCAGCCCCCGTTTCGACAGCGCCCGACCGCAGGCCAGGCCCACAGCCCCGGCGCCCACGACGGTCGCGTCGAAATCGAAACTCATCGGACGCCGTATCTCCGTTTCGCCTCGGCCTCGAAACAGCCGATCAGCTTTTCCACCGCACGGTCGAAGTTCGCAGATAGCATCATGTCCAGCATCCGGGACTTGAAGGCGAAGTCGATCATAAACTCCAGCCGCGTGCCGTCCGGATGGGGAAAGAACTCCCAACGGTTCTTCAGGTGCTTGAAGGGCCCGCGCAGCAAGCCGACCTCGACCTTCGGCGCATTGCGATCATGCCGGACCCAGGTGGAGAATCGCTCTTGCAGGAAGGAAAAGCCCACGCTGGCCTCCGCATCCTGCAAGCCGACGCCCTCGCCTTCCTCGCGCGCGTTCCAGACGCGCATCGACGTCACCCACGGCACGAAGTCGGGATAGGCGCGCACGTCGGCGACCAGATCGGCAAGCTGTTCGGGCGCATAGGGAAGAATGCGCGTGACGCGGTGGACGGCCATGCGGGACTTAGCGGCGCAGCTGCGCCTCGCGCGCCGCCTTCAGCCGGGCGAAATCGTCGCCGGCATGGTGCGACGAACGCGTCAGCGGGCTGGACGACACCATCAGGAAGCCCTTCGCCCGGGCGATCGCCTCATAGGCCTTGAACTCTTCCGGCGTGACGAAGCGGTCGATCGCGGCATGTTTGCGCGTCGGCTGCAGGTACTGGCCGATTGTGATGAAATCGACGCCGGCGGACCGCATGTCGTCCATCACCTGCATGACCTCTTCCTTGGTTTCGCCCAGGCCGACCATGATGCCGGACTTGGTGAACTGGTTCGGGTCCCGCTCCTTGACCATCTGCAACAGGCGCAGGCTGTGGAAGTAGCGCGCGCCCGGCCGGATCTTCAGATACAGGCGCGGCACGGTCTCCAGGTTGTGATTGAAGACGTCGGGCCTGGCGTCGATCATCACGGCGGCCGCCCCGTCCTTTCGCAGGAAGTCGGGCGTCAGGATCTCGATCGTGGTGTCCGGCGCCTGGATGCGGATCTGGCGCACCACCTCGGCGAAGTGGGCCGCGCCGCCGTCGGCCACATCGTCGCGATCGACCGAGGTGATGACGACGTGGTTCAGACCCATCTGCTGTACGGCGAGGCCCACCTTGCCCGGCTCTTCCGGATCCAGCGGCTGAGGCAAGCCCGTCTTGACGTTGCAGAAGGCGCAGGCCCGCGTGCAGGTGTCGCCCATGATCATCAGGGTGGCGTGCTTCTGGCTCCAGCACTCTCCGATGTTCGGGCAGGCCGCCTCTTCACAGACCGTCACAAGCCCCTTGGAGCGAACGATCTCCTTGGTGGCGTTGTATTGACCAGAGCCCGGCGCCTTGACCCGCAGCCAGTCGGGCTTTTTCAGAACGACCGACTCGGGCCGGTTCTGCTTTTCGGGGTGACGCAGCTCGGACGGCTTGCGCTGAAGGGTGTCGATCAGGGTGACCATGGCCGGTATTTCGGACTTTGAGGCCGTTTAGGCAAGGCACACCGGGTAACAGACTTGCCGCAGGCGTGATCACGCATCGGAACTCACGCGACGTTACGCATCTTTTCAAGATGACGCGGCGTCATTAATGACAGTCGCCCGAACAACAGAGAGGGCCGCCCGCGTCCTCCGTAGGAGACGCGCTTGCGCCAGGCCCTGGATCCCTCGCTTTACGACTCGACCCTGATCGACGCCCTGATCGATGCGCGGTCGCGGTTCGGCGACAAGGAAATCCTGGAGGATCAGGACCGGCATCCGCTGAGCTATACCGGCCTGATCCGCGCCGCCTTCGTGCTAGGCCGCAAGATCGCCAACATGACCGACAAGGGCGAGCGGGTCGCGATCCTGCTGCCGTCGTCCATGGGCGTCGTCGTCACCTTCTTCGGTCTGCACGCCCACGGTCGTGTGCCGGTGATGCTGAACTTCACCGCCGGCGAAGCCAATCTGAAGGCGGCGATCAAGGCCTCGGGCGTCAAGAAGGTGCTGACCGCCAAACGCTTCATCGACCAGGCCAAGCTGGACGACTTGATCGTCGAACTGAAGACGGTGGCCGAGGTCGTCTGGCTGGACGACGTGCGCAAGACCATCGGCCTGGCCGACAAGCTCTACGGCCTCGCCGCCGGCGCGGCGCCCAAGCGGTTCCGCGTGAAGACGGACCCCGATGCGCCGGGGGTCGTCCTGTTCACCTCCGGCAGCTTCGGCACGCCCAAGGGCGTGGTGCTGAGCCAGAAAAACCTCGTCGCCAATGCGCGTCAGGTGGCGGCCCACATCGACCTGTTGCCGGAATGGGTGATGTTCAATCCCCTGCCGACCTTCCACTGTTTCGGCCTGACCGGCGGGGTCATCTTGCCGCTGCTGCAAGGGTTGAAGGCCTTCCAATATCCGTCGCCGCTGCACGCCAAACAGATCACCGACCTGCTGCCCCAGGTGAACGCCTCGATTCTGTTTGCGACCGACACCTTCCTGAACCAGTACGGTCGCGTCGCCGAAACGAACGACTTCTCGACGCTGAAGTTCGTGGTCGCCGGCGCCGAGAAGGTGCGCGAGGAGACCCGCACCCTGTTCAACACTAAGTTCGGCGGCGTCGAACTGCTGGAAGGTTACGGCGCGACCGAGGCCTCGCCCGTGATCGCCGTCAACCATCCTGACCGCAACACGCCCGGCACGGTCGGTCAGGTGCTGCCGGGCATCGACTGGAAGCTGGAGCCGGTCGACGGCATCGACGCGGGCGGTCGCCTGATGCTGCGCGGGCCCAATGTCATGAGCGGCTATGTCACCTCGGCCGAGCCCTTGCAGTGGGATCCGATCGGCGACGACTGGCTGGACACCGGCGACATCGTCGATGTGACCGACGACGGCTATGTCACCATCCGCGGCCGCGCCAAGCGCTTCGCCAAGATCGGCGGCGAGATGGTTTCACTGACCGCCGTCGAAGGGATCGCCGGCGCCGTCTGGCCGGATCAGCGCCACGCCGTCGTGTCGATACCGGACAGCCGTAAGGGCGAGAAGCTGGTGCTCGTCACTGACCACGCAGACGCTGAGGTCGCGCCCTTGGCTGAATGGGCGCGAACCAACGGCGCGCCCGAACTGATCGTGCCGAAAAAGATCGTCAAGGTCGCCGAGGTCCCCGTCCTGGGCACCGGCAAGACAGACTATGTGTCGATCCAGAAGATGGTCGAGGCCGAGAAGGCGGCCTGATCAGCCGATCCGGACGCCCGTCATAGAGATCGAGCCGCCGTCGATGCGGTCGTTGAAGAAGCTGACAGCCTCGCCCGGCTCCTGCTGGGCGGCGATATAAAGCACCGGCAGGAAATGTTCGTCGGTCGGCACGCTTAGTTGCGCGTCCTCGGCCAGACCCACCCAGTCGATCAGCGCTTCATGGTCGCCCCGTTCGAACGCCGTCTTCACCGCCTCGTTGAAGCCGGTCGCCCAGGCGTAGGGCTCTGCGCCGTCCTCTCGCTTCCAGGTCCGCAGATTGTGGACGAAGTCGCCCGAGCCGGAGATGACGATCCCTTCATCGCGCAGAGGCTTCAGCGCCTTGGCTAGATCGTAATGCTGACGCGCCGTCAGCTCGCGGTTCAGCGACAGTTGCACGACCGGCACGTCGGCCTCGGGCCACACATGGCACAGCACCGACCAGGTCCCGTGATCCAGGCCCCACGCTTGCGTCTGGACGGCCCCGGTCAGCGCCGACACCCGCGCCGCCAAGGCGGGCGACCCGGGTGCCGGATACTGCATCTGATGAAGTTCGCGCGGGAAGTTGCCGAAGTCATGGATGGTTTCGGGCTTCTCCTGCGCGGTCACGCCCAGCCCGCGCGTCTCCCAGTGGGCGGAGATCATCACCACACCCTTGGGCTTGCCGATCGCTTCGCCCAGCGCACGCCAAGCAGCCCCATAGGGACCGCCGAGCGCGTTCATGGGCGAACCGTGGCCGAAGAAGACGGCGGGCTGACGCATCGGATCAGCCGTGCAGCTTCTTGGCCAGCTCGGCGATATGCTTGCCCTGGAACCGGGCGCCGTCCAGCTCGACGTCGCTGGGCTGACGCGAGCCGTCGCCGCCCGTGATCGTCGATGCGCCATAGGGCGAGCCGCCGTGGATGGCGTCCAGCGTCATCTGCCCCTGGAAGGAATAGGGCAGACCCACGACCGGCATGCCCTGGTGCATGAAGAAGTTGTGCAGGCCCTGGAAGGTCGTCTCCTGACCGCCGTGCTGTGTCGCCGTCGCGGTGAACGCTCCGCCCACTTTGCCGATCAGGGCGCCCGAGAACCACAGGCCGCCGGCCTGATCCAGGAAAGCGCGCATCTGCGACGCGGCCGAACCAAAGCGAGTGCCGGCGCCGACGATGATGGCGTCGTAGTCCTTCAGATCGTCGATCTTGGCGATCGGCGCCTTCTGATCCAGCTTGTAGTGAGAAGCCTTGGCCAGCTCTTCCGGCACGGTTTCCGGCACGCGCTTGATGTCCACGACGGCGCCTTCGACCTCGCGCGCGCCTTCGGCGACCGCCTCGGCCATGGTTTCCAGGTGACCATAGGTCGAATGATAGAGGACGAGGACTTTCGGCATCGAGGAGGCTCCGTTGAATGACAAGGGTCGTCATTCGCAACAACGACCGTTGCTAACTTGGCGCGCTGTCGGTCCTTCCGCAAGTCCCCGACATCAAATCACGTCTCGAAGGGACAGACGGTGTCGTAAAAGGTCCTGTCGCCCGGCGTTGGGCGACCGCGGCGACAGTGGAAACGATGCTCCATCACCATCGCTTGCTGCTCGATGTTCAAGGCGTCCCACCGGCAGGTCGGTTCCACGCGGTAGGCGTAGGAGGCGGAGGTGTCCCCAGCTTTCAGCTTAGCAAACAGCAGATTGACGCCCTGCTGGGCCTGCCAGACGTGCGTCAGTTCATGGATCAGGACGCCCTGCATTCGCTCGGACGCCACCGTGAAGTCTGTGGCGAGCTGCGCTTGCGGCCAGACAATCCAGTCTCGCCCGAACCAGCGTCCAGCAACGAAGGCGCGGCGGAACGGCCAACCGATCAAACGGACGGGTGCGAGGTCGATTGCGGCCCCGAAGGCCTCTCGCGCGAGCGATTTCTCAGACTCGGTCAGGGCGCGAACGAAGGATCCCAAGGCTTCACATACTCCCAGTGCCACGGCTCATAGACATAGGGCACAAAGCCGAAACGCCCAGCGTTCGTCACCAGCCAGCGATAGGTCGCCGACCGCGCCATATATTCGCGGCTGGCCGGGGTGGTGGAATCAACACCCAGACCCGGCGCCTGGCCGACATACAGATCGACCGCCGTGCCGGTCCGATGCGGCGAGCAGACGGCACGACGCAGGCCGTCGCAGTTGCCCTGCTGCGCACAGCGCGCCGCGTCCGCCTCGGGATCGCGGAAGCCGGAGAAGATCTGCAGCAGTTCGGGATCGGCCTCCACCTCCGGAACCTCCGCCCGTGCGGCCGCGACCAGCCGGCGATAGGCGTCCAGCACGTCACGGCGCAGCAGACGTGTCAGACGGTCGGCATGTTCCTCGGCCTCTACTAGATAGCCGAGCTGATTGATCGGCGGCGGCTCGGGACAGGCTCCGCTGACGCGCGCCATCACGAACGGCCGCCGCTCCTGCCACAGGCCGCGAAACACCTGGAATGTCGCCGCATCGAACAGGCCGGTCGGCGTCAGGTTATGCGTCTGCTGAAACCCCGCCAGTTGCGATGCAAAGATCGGCGTGCCGGGTCCGCAGGCCGTGTGTAGTTCGCGCTGGATCAGCGGCAGATAGGCCTGCCACCCCCACTCCGCCGCCCCGAACGGCGCCCATTCCATGCCGTAGGCCGATGCAGCGTTCGCCAGCCCCTGCGCCTGCCAACCGTCGGCGTTGGTGTGGCATGGCCCGGCCGCACGCGCGTCGCCGGCGAACGTCAGAACGAAGCAAACGGACAGGAACGCAAAAAGGCTTCGCCACATGTCCTACAGGAAGCCCCAAGCCGGTCGATCTCACAAGTGCATGCGTCACCGATCGCTGGCATGGTGGCGCGCGGCCGACTCGCGCCGCGCCTTTCGGACCGACGCATGTTCACCGCCGCGCCGACCGCGCCCCGCCGGTCCAACGCCGTGCTCGCGGCCTTTTCCGGCCCGTGCCTGCCGCTGGCGGCCTTTGGCGTCGCCCTGCCCGTCACCCTGCCAGAGTTCTACGCCACCTATGTAGGCCTGGAGCTGGGAGTCGTGGCGGCCGTCTTCATGGCCGTGCGCCTGATCGACATCGTCTTCGACCCCTTCATCGGCTGGGGCATGGACAAGACCAAGACGCGGTTCGGCCGCTATCGCCCGTGGATGGCGATCTCTACGCCGATCCTGATGCTGTCGGCCTTCATGATGTTCGTCGTGGTCCAGCCCGGCGCCGGACCGGCCTATCTGTTCGGCTGGCTGCTGGTCCTCTACCTTGGCTTCTCGATCGGCACCCTGGGCCAACTCGGCTGGGCCGCCGTGCTCGCGCCTCAGTATGATCAGCGCAGCCGCGTCTATGGCTGGTGGCAGGTGTTCAACATCATCGGCGTGATCCTGATCCTGGTGCTGCCGACCGTGGTGGTTCAGACGGGCATCGGGAACTATGCCGACGGCGTGCGGATCATGGGCTGGGCCATCCTGATCGCCCTGCCCGTCACCATCGGTCTCGCCATGGTCGCCGTACCCGAACCCGTGAACGCGGGCGACCAGCCGCATGGCGGCGCCAGCGCCTATCTGGCCCTGCTGAAGATGCCCACGGTCCGGAAGCTCTTGATCGCCGACCTGCTGCTGGGCGTCGCGCCGGGCATCACGGGTTCGCTGTTGTTCTTCTTCTTTGGGCAGATCAAGGGCTATGACCACAGCCAGGCCGGCCTGTTCATGCTGTTCTATTTCGTCGCCGGTCTGTGCGGCGCGCCGATCTGGGCCTGGCTGGCCACGCGGATCGGCAAGGACAAGGCCCTGGCGGTCGCCAGCCTGATCTTCGCGGCCCTTTACATCGCCGCCACCCTGGTTCCCGGCGGCAACTTCATGTTGACGGCAGGCGCCATGTTCATCGCCGGCCTGCCCTATGCGGCCGGCCTGTTCCTGTTGCGCGCCATGATGGCGGACGCCGGCGACGAAGTGCGACTGGAGACCGGTGTGGATCGCACCGGATTGATGTTCTCCATCCTGTCCGCGACGACCAAGATCGGCCACGTGGTCGCGCTGATCCCCTACCTGATCCTCCAAGGTGTGGGCTTCAAGGCGGTGCCGGGGCCGATGGGCAACAGCGACTTTTCCCTGCTGACGCTCCAGATTCTGTTCATTCTGGTCCCGGGCCTGCTGCTGGCCGCCGCCGCCTGGGTGCTGAAGGGCTATCCTTTGACGCCGAAGCGGCACGATGAAATCCGCCTCGCCCTCGAAGCTCGTGATGGAGCCCGCCGTTGAGACCGATCGACCGCCTGCTCGGCGTCATGGAGCGGTTGCGCGATCCTCACTGCGGCTGCCCTTGGGACGTGGAGCAGACCTTCGCCACCATCGCCCCCTACACGATCGAGGAGGCCTATGAGGTCGCCGACGCCATCGAGCGCAACGATCTGGTCGAGCTTAAGGGCGAGCTGGGCGACCTGCTGTTTCAGGTGGTCTTCCACGCCCGCATGGCCGAGGAACAGGGGCTGTTCGCCTTCGACGACGTGGTCACGGCCATCGCCGACAAGCTGGAACGCCGCCACCCGCACGTTTTCGGTGACGAGGCCCAGCGCTCTTCGAAGGAACAGACCGTCGCCTGGGAAGCCATCAAGGCCGCCGAGCGCAAGGACCGCAAGAAGCCGGGTGTTCTGGACGATGTGCCGGTCGGCCTGCCCGCCCTGACCCGCGCCGCCAAGCTGACCAAGCGCGCCGGTCGTGTCGGCTTCGACTGGCCTTCTACCGATGAGGTGTTCGACAAGCTGGCCGAAGAGGTCGAGGAGCTGCGCGTCGAGATCGCCGCCGGCGACAAGGCCAAGGCGCGCGAAGAGCTGGGCGATCTTCTGTTCGTCGTCGCCAACCTGGCGCGCAAGCTGGACGTCGAGCCCGAAGACGCCCTGCGCGCCGCCAACACGAAGTTCGTGCGTCGCTTCGGCTTCATCGAGGCGGCGCTGGCCAAGGACGGCCGTACGCCGGACCAATCGGACCTGGCCGAGATGGACCGCCTCTGGGACGCCGCAAAGGTCGCAGAAAAGGCTGCGCCTGAAGCTTGAGCGAGCCCGTGACCTACGACCTGATCATCTTCGACTACGACGGCGTCGTCGCCGACAGCGAGGTGCTGAACAGCACCGTCATGGCCGAGCAGCTGACCGCCATCGGCCTGCCGACCACGCTAGACGATGTGCTGGCCGCCTATACGGGCAAGCGCTGGCGCGACAACCGGCCGGTCGTCGAGGCGGCCTTGGGTCGTGCCTGCCCCGACGACTTCCACAACAAATGGTTTGCGACCTGTCGCCAGCGCGCGCCGCAGCAACTTGAACCCGTGCCCGGTCTGCTGGACTTCGTCGTCGCCCGACCCGAGCCCCGCTGCATCGCCTCATCCAGCGGCCCCGACTGGATCGGCGTCGGCCTGGACCTGTTCGGCCTGACGGATCATTTCAACGGCGCGGTCTTCACCGGCCTGGTGGTCGAACGGGGCAAGCCCCACCCCGACATCTTCCTGCACGCCGCCGACGCGATGGGCATCGATCCGGCCCGCGTCCTGGTGATCGAAGACAGCGAGGCGGGCGTCACCGCAGGGGTCGCGGCCGGTATGACGGTCGTGGGACTGACGGCGGGCGGGCATGTTCGCGACGGCCATGCCGAGCGCCTGACGGCCCGCGGCGCCCACTGCATCGCCGACAGCTATGCGGCCGTCTCCGCTTTCATGGATCGTCAGAGGTAGCGCAGTTCCTGAAGATCGACGTCACGGAACAGCTTCTTGGCCGTCACCTCATCCAGCTGACGCGCCCTAAGCAGCCGTCGCAGTTCCTCGCGCTCGGCGGCCAAGCCGGCCAGCCAGAGACGACGCTCGATATCGTCCATCTTGCGCGTCAGGGCGGCGTCTTCCTCGTCCGTGCGGGTGTGGGTCTCGATCCGCTGGCGATAGGTCTCCATGATCCGACCGGCGATTTCGGAATAGAGGTCGGGGTCGGGTTTGCCCTCCGCCATAGCGTACGAGGCGTCCTCAATGGCGCGCAAGGCGGCCGAAGCGGCCGCGACCCGGCCGCGATCCTCTTCCTGCTCGTGCGACGGCTCCGGCGGCAGTTCGACGTTCTTCAGGAGTCTAGGCAAGGCGAAGGTCGCCACCACCAGCGAAACCACGATCACGCCCGCCGCCAGGAAGATCGCCAGGTTCCGCGACGGCATCGGCGATCCGTCGCCCAAGGCGAATGGAAGGGTCAGGATACCCGCCAGAGTGATCGCGCCCCGCACGCCCGCCAGAGACATCACCATGGTCAGCCGCAGACCGACCTTGGCCGGCGGCCCACGATGGCGGCGGCGAAACAGGGTCAGCTTCAGCGAGGTCCAGACCCAGACAAACCGCAACGCCGCCAAGGTGGCGACGATGCCGAACACATAGACCGCCAACCACCAGACCTCAGGCCGGCTGGTGCCCGCCACCACCTCGGCCGCGCGCGACATGATCGAGGGCATCTGTTCGCCCAGGATCACGAAGATGATGCCGTTGGCCACGAACTGAACCGTGTCCCATACGACGCTGCGCCGGATCCGCGTCATCGCCATCGACTGGCCGGCGATGCCTCCGCGTTCGGTGAAACTCATCGTCACCCCGGCCGCCACCGCCGCCAGAATGCCGGACGCGTGCAGTTCTTCCGCGACCAGATAGGCCGCGAACGGGATCAGCAGGCTGACCAGAATCTGCGCGCCCACGTCCTCGCCCCAGCGTCGGCTGACAAAGCTCTTGGCGTAGCTGATGGCCATGGTGACCAGAACGCCGACGGCGACCCCGACCAGAGCCAGCCAGGCGAACGTCCCGACCGCATGGCCGATCGAAAACGCTCCCGTCGTCGCGGCGGCGACCGCGATGCGCATGCAGGTCAGACCTGTCGCATCGTTCAACAGCGACTCGCCTTCCAGAATGTGCATCAGGCGCTTGGGGATGGGCGCCCGCGCCGCGATGGCCTGAACTGCGATGGGATCGGTCGGCGACAGGATGGCGGCCAAGGCGAAAGCGACCGGCAGCGGCATCTCCGGGATCATCCACCAGATCAGGAAGCCCAGACCGACGACGGTGAACAGCACCAACCCCAGCGCCAGCTCAAGGACCACCGCCCGGTCGCGAAACAGGTCTTCCTTGGGAATTCGCCAGCCGTCCAGAAACAGCAGCGGCGGCAGGAACAGCAGAAAGAAGATGTCCGGCTCAAGATCGACCGTTTTGCCCGTAATCAGCACGATGGCGGCGCCCAGCCCGATCTGAACCAACGGCAAGGCGATGCGCGTGATCCGCGCGATCGAACCCGACACCACCACGGCCAACAGCAGAAGCAGGACGGTTTCGATCAGATGCATGAAAACTCAGTCGGCCAGGTCGGGATACAGGCGCTCGAATCGCCCGAGCGCCGCAGGGTGCAGCCGCACCGTGACGTGAGTACGGCCAAGCTCGTCCGCATCGCGCGACATGACCCTTCCATGTTCATAAAGCCAGGCCAGGGCCTCGCCCTGATGAGGCTCGAGCGTCAGCTGCGTCTCGGGATCGTCGTCGATCAGGCCGGCGATGATCTGGCGCAGAGGCTCGATCCCTTCGCCCGTCCACGCTGAGACGGCGACCGCCTCACCGTCCTTCGCCAACCGTTCGGCTTGACCCAGCACAGTCTCGCGCGCCTCGTCATCCAGCAGGTCGATCTTGTTCCAGACTTCCAGCACCCGGCGCGTCTTGCCCTCTGGCGTCTCGATCTGTTTCAGCACGGCCTCGACGTCCTTGGCCTGAGCGGCGCTGTCGGGCGAGGCGATGTCGCGGACGTGCAGGATCAGATCGGCCTCGCCGACTTCTTCCAGCGTGGCGCGAAAGCTCTCGACCAGTTCGTGCGGCAGGTCAGAGATGAAGCCGACCGTATCCGCCACGATGGCCGGCCGCCCTTGCGGCAGCCGGATGGTGCGCTGGGTCGTGTCGAGGGTGGCGAACAGCAGGTCCTTGGCGAAGACCTCCGATCCCGTCAGCCGATTGAACAGCGTCGACTTGCCGGCGTTGGTGTAGCCGACCAGGGCGATCGTCGGGAACGGCGCCTTCTGACGCTGCTTGCGGTGCAGGCCGCGCGTGCGTCGCACCTCTTCCAACTCGGACTTCAGCCTGACGATCCGGTCGGCGATCAGACGGCGGTCCAGCTCGATCTGGGTTTCGCCGGGCCCGCCGGTCGAACCGGTGCCGCCACGTTGCCGCTCAAGGTGGGTCCAGGTCCGCACCAGTCGCGACCGTTCGTAATCCAGCCGCGCCAGCTCGACCTGAAGCCGCCCCTCCTTGGTCCGCGCGCGACGGCCGAAGATCTCCAGGATCAGGCCGGTGCGGTCGATGACCTTCACCTCCCACGCCTTTTCCAGGTTGCGTTGCTGCACCGGCGTCAGGGCGTCGTCGATGATGACGGCCTCGGCGTCTGCGGCGCGCACGAGCGCGGCCAATTCTTCGACCTTGCCCGTGCCGAACAAGGTCGCAGGCGTTGTGCTGCGCAGCCGCACGATCTCTTCGGCGCGCACGTCGAGGTCGAGCGCGCGAGCAAGGCCCGCCGCCTCCTCAAGCCGTTCGCTCGCCAGCCGGGGACTGTCCGAGCGTCGGTCGGGGTGAATGACGACCGCCCGGATCAGCGGGACGGTGTGGTCGATCAGTTTTTGGGTCAATCAGTCTTCTTCGGCGTCGGGCTCGTACAGCTGCACGGGCGCGGACGGCATGATGGTTGAGATGGCGTGCTTGTACACCAGCTGGGACTGGCCATCGCGGCGCAGCAGGACACAGAAGTTGTCGAACCAGGTCACGATGCCCTGCAATTTGACCCCATTGACCAGGAAGATGGTCAGCGGCGTCTTGGTCTTGCGGACCGAGTTGAGGAAGGTGTCCTGAAGGTTCTGACGTTTGTCTTGCGACATGGCAGGTTTTTCCTGTTCTTCGTTGTTTGTCGCCGTGGGAGCGGCGGGGCCGATGCAGCCGACCGCGACCTTAACCGCCGCCCGGCCGCTCGGGCAACGCCCTAAATGGCCCCTCGACGCGCCTGTTCAAGATAGAGTTCTCGCAGGCGGGTCGCGACGGGGCCGGGCTTGCCGTCGCCGATCTTCACGCCGTCCAGCGAAACCAGCGGCATGACGAAGGCGCTGGCGGCGGTCACGAACACCTCGCGCGCCCGTTTCGCTTCATCGACCGAGAAGGCGCGTTCTTCCAGTTCGACACCCTCGGCGGCAGCGAGCTCTAGGACCGCCGCTCGCGTGACGCCCCGCAGGATATTGGCCTGGATGTCCCGCGTTCTCAGCCTGCCGTGCTCATCCACGATCCACGCATTGGTCGATGCGCCTTCGGTGATCAGCCCCATGTCGTCGTACATCAGGCACTCATAGGCGCCGCGCTCGCGCGCCGCCTGTTTGGCCAGCACATTCGGCAGCAGGCCGACCGTCTTGATGTCGCAACGCCCCCAGCGAATATCGGGTTGGGTGACGCCGGCCGCGCCGTTCTGCGCCAGACGCTGATTTCGCGCCGGATCAATCGGCTTGGCCGTCACGACGACACTGGGCGCGACATCGATCGGAAAGCCATGATCGCGCGGCGCCGTGCCGCGCGTGACCTGCAGATAGACCATCCCGTTGCGCACACGATTGCGCCGCACGGTCTCGCGCAGAACGACGCCTAAGGCGCCGGCGCTCATCGGAATGCCGATCTTCAGTTCGTTCAGACTGCGGTGAAGGCGGCTCATATGACCTTCGAAATCGGCCAGCCTCCCATCGAAGACCGACCAGACCTCATAGACGCCGTCTGCAAACTGGAAACCGCGATCCTCGATATGGACCACGGCCTCGCCATGCGCGCTATACGCGCCATTCACATAGGCGACGCGTGACATCAGGCCGGCTCTTCTTCATCGCCGCCGCGTGCAGGCGAGACGCCCAGCGACTTCAGCTTTCTATGTAGGGCGGATCGCTCCATGCCGATGAAGGCGGCGGTGCGCGAGATATTGCCGCCGAACCGCATGATCTGGGCCGCCAGATACTCCCGCTCGAAGACCTCGCGCGCCTCGCGCAGCGGCAGGGCGATGGTGCGCTCGCCGCCCAGGTTCGCCGTCCCGCCGTTAGAGGTCGCCACCTCTTGTGGCAGCATATCGGCGGTGATCGTTTCGGCCGGATCGCCGGTCGCCAGGATCAGCAATCGCTCGATATTGTTGCGCAGCTGGCGGATGTTGCCGGGCCACGGGTGGACTTGCAGCACCGCCACCGCATCATCGCCGACGATGCGTTTGGGCAGACCTTGCGAGGCGCTGATCGTGTCCACGAAATATTCGACCAGTTCGGCGATGTCCTCCCGCCGTTCCGACAGCGGCGGGACACGAATCGGCACCACATTCAGACGGTGGAACAGATCTTCGCGGAAACGTCCCTCTGCGATCTCGGCCTTCAGATCGCGCGAGGTCGAGGTCACGACGCGAACGTCGACCTGAACGTCCTGTTCTCCACCGACACGCCGGAACCGCTGGTCCACCAGAACGCGCAGGATGCGGCTTTGGCTCTCACGCGGCATGTCGCTGATTTCGTCCAGGTACAGCGTGCCATTGTGGGCGCGTTCGAACACGCCGATCTTGCGCGGACGGCCGTCCTGGCCCTCCTCGCCGAACAGTTCGACATCCAGACGTTCCGGCGTCATGCCGGCGGCCGAAATCGCGACGAACTCGGCGCGAGCGCGCGGGCTGGCTTCGTGGATTTGACGCGCCACCAGTTCTTTGCCGGAGCCGGCCGGTCCGGCGATCAGCACCCGACTGTTGGCCTGCGCCACCTTGGCGATGGTGCTGCGCAAGGCCTGCGCGGCCTGCGACCGGCCGATCAGACCCGACGGCGTCATGGTCGCTGCGCGCAGGCGGCGATTCTCGCGCCTCAGCGTCGCCGCCTCGATGGCGCGTTCGACCACGACGACGAGCCGATCTGACTTGAACGGCTTTTCGATGAAGTCATAGGCGCCGCGCTTCAGCGCCGTCACCGCCGTCTCGATATTGCCGTGACCGGAAATCATCACCACCGGCAGATCAGGATCCAGTTCCTTGACGACCTCCAGCAGCTCCAGCCCGTCCAGCCCCCCGCCCTGCATCCAGATGTCCAGGATCGCCAGCGATGGCTTCCTGGCCCGGATCGCGGCCAGGGCCTCGTCGGAGTTGGCGGCGACGCGCACGGCATGGCCCTCGTCCTCCAGCAGGCCGGACACCAGGTCGCGGATGTCGGCCTCGTCGTCGACAACGAGAATGTCGGAACCTGTTGGTCGCATCTTGCCTCGCTATTCGGCGGCCAGGGTCTGGAGCTTGCGCTCCGCGCCCTCGCCGTCTTTGCCGTGGGGTTTCAGGGGGAAGATCATGCACACGCGTGCGCCGCGCAGGGTGTCGGCGTCGGCCAGCTTCAGCTCGCCGCCGTGGTCCTCGCAAATGCGTTTGACGATGGCCAGGCCCAGGCCCGTGCCCTTCTCGCGCGTTGTCACATAGGGTTCGGTCAGGCGATCGCGGTCGCGCGCCGGCAGACCCACGCCGTCGTCCTCGATCACGAAGGTGGCCAAGCCATCCTTGATCGTCAGTGACGCGATCACGCCCGCGCGTTCTGACGCGGCTGCCTCACCTGCCGCAAGCCGTTGCGCGGCAACGGATTCGCCCGCGTTCTTGAGGATGTTGATCAACGCCTGCCCGACCATGCGGCCGTCGGCCTGCATTGTCGCCTTGGGCAGGGGCTCGGTGATGTCGACCACGATGTCCGGCACGGCGACCCGCTGAGCGAACACCGCCTCGCGCAGCATTTCGCCCGGGTTTTCGGGCGCAAAACGCGGAGCCGGCATGCGGGCGAAGGACGAGAACTCATCGACCATGCGGCCGATGTCTCCGACCTGGCGGATGATGGTGTCGGTGCACCGGTCGAAGATCTCGACATCCTCGCCGATCCGCGCGCGATATTTCCGTTTCAGTCGCTCTGCCGACAACTGGATCGGCGTCAGCGGGTTCTTGATCTCATGGGCGATGCGGCGCGCCACGTCGCGCCAGGCGGCGTTTCGCTGGGCCGTCACCAGACGAGTGATGTCGTCGAAGGTCAGGACCATCTCGCCACCGAAGCCGCCCTCGATCCGAACGCGCAGCCGTCGCGTGTCCCCGCCCCGGCTGACGTCGATGTCCTCCTCGATATGGGCCTCGGCGCGCCGCACCAGATCGCTGAGCTCTGGCGACAGGGCTGCGAGTTCATGGCCCAAAACCTCGGTGTCTTCGATATGAAGCAGTTGCAGGGCGCTGTCGTTGATGGCCGACACTCGCCCGCGCTTGTCCAGGCCGATGACCCCGGCGCTGACGCCCGACAGAACGGTCTCGATGAAGCGGCTGCGATCATGCGCCTCGTCGCTCGCGGCCTTGAGCGCCGCCTGCTGGGCCTGCAGATCGCCGGTCATACGGTTGAAGGCGTCCGACAGGGTGGCGATCTCGGCCGGGGCGCCGTCGCTGTCGACCCGTGCGGTGAAGTCGCCGCCCGCGACCTGTCCGGCCGCCTTCACCAACCGACCGATCGGCGCGGAGATGCTGCTTGCCGCCGACATCCCTAGCCACACCGCCCCCACCAGCACCAGCAGCGCCGTCTCCAGATAGCTGAGGATGAAGGCCGATTGGATGCGTGCCCGGCTTTCTTCCGCCTCGCGATAGGCTTGGATTGATTGAACGGCCGAACGCATCTGTGCGACGAGTCCTGGCGCCAGCGGACGCACGACATAGAGGTAGGCGTCACCATATCCCGGCAGCGGATAGAGGGCGCGAACGGTATCGGGATTTTCAGTGACCTTGACGGGAATATCCTGGCCCTCGGAGGCGATTTCCAGTTCGGATACAGGAGGCGCGAGATAAGGCGGTGCGCCGGGAAGTTTCCCGGTCGCCAGAACCTCACCCTTGCCGTTCAGAACATAGACGGCCGGATAGCCGAAAAACTCGGCGATCTGCTTCAATGCGCCGGTGAACTGAATGCGATTGTCGAAGACTTGTCGGGCTCCGCCCAACTCTGTGCTCATGGTGCGCAGGTCGCGTGTCATGTCGGAACTGACGTCGGCGATATAGGCTTTGCCGATCGAGGCGCCGTTGTCGACCGAGGTGCTCACATTGGCGCTGAACCACTGGTCCACGCCCCGATTGACCAGAACGCCGAACACCAGGGCGATCAGCACTGACGGCACCAGCGCCACCATCGAGAACAGGGCCACAAATCTCAGATGAAGGCGCGATCCGGCTTCATCGGTGCTGTGCACGAGGGTCAGCACGCGTCGGCCGACAATGATGGCCAAGCCGGAAATCAGGAGCAGATTGGCGGCCAGCACGATCAGCGCAATCTGGCTGCTCGATCCGCGCGCCGGCCCCGATGTGGCGCCCGGCGCGACCGCCACCAGCCAGATGGCCGCCGCCGTGATCGCGACAGCCAGAAAGAACGCCAGTCCGAAGCCAGTCCGCCCCCGTTCGCTATCCACCCACCCCCAGAACGACCCGTCGTCCGACGCAAGGTCGGGCGAAGCGGTGCGTGCTGAAGGCGTATCCGTCATGCCACAGCAGTCTCCAACACCTGTGGCCCATTTTCAACAGCAGACTTGCCAGCCCGAGGCAAATCCGGCCGCCACAGTTCGTGCATGGCGGCCTCGACGGCCGTCGGATCATCCAGACGGCAAATTCTTGCCTTGGCCTCACGACGGTGTTGCGGATCGGCCGGCCAAGGTGCCTGTTCGATGTACCAGCCCAGATGTTTGCGGAACATCTTCAGACCCAGCGGCAGGCCGTAGAACTCGGCCGACGCCCGCAAGTGCTCGATCACGATCGCCAGACGCTCTTCCGGTTCAGGTTCCTCCAGCGCCACGCCGTCGATCAGCGCTCGCTCCAGGTGCGCCGCCAGCCACGGCCGGCCATAGACGCCACGTCCCAGCATCAAGCCGTCCGCGCCGGACTGCGCAAGGGCCTGGCGCGCCTCATCGGCGGTGATGATGTCGCCATTGACAATGACGGGAATGCCGACCGCCGCCTTCACCGTCCCAACCGCGTCCCAATCCGCTTGACCGGTATAGAACTGCTTTCGCGTGCGGCCATGCACCGTGACGGCCTTGACGCCGATCTCTTCCGCGCGGCGGGCCAGTTCGGCGGCGTTCCGGCTCTCGTCGTCCCAGCCCAGTCGCATCTTGACCGTGACTGGCCGATCGGTCGCCTTGACCGCCGCCTCCATGATCCGACAGGCCAGATCGGGCGTCCGCATCAGGGCCGAACCGGCGGCCGAGCCTGTGACCTCCTTGGCCGGACAGCCGAAGTTCAGATCCACGATGTCCGCCCCGGCCTTTTCCGCCATACGCGCCCCCTCGCCCATCTGCTCGGGATCACGCCCGACAAGCTGGATGACGGTCAGCGGCAGACCTGCCCCCACGGCGGCGCGCCGCACGACGTCCGGCCGCGCCCGCGCCAGTTCCTTGGCGGCCACCATCTCCGTGGCGACATAGGCGGCGCCCAGTCTGGAGGCCAGAATGCGGAACGGCAGGTCGGTCACGCCGGTCATCGGCGCCATCAGCACCTGGCCGGGCACGGTCACATCGCCGATTTGCAAGGTCTTGGGCATTTCCGTCTTTCGCCGCATCGCAGCCGCCCTCGTCAAGCACGACCGCGGCGCTTTGATGGTTTCGCCCCGTCGCCGCCCGCACTATCAAGGCCGCCATGACATTCTCGGGCATCATCGTCGCGGCCGGTTCCGGCTCGCGCGCCGGCGGCGACAAACAGTGGCGGGACCTGGGAGGAAAGCCCGTGCTGCGCTGGTCTGCCGAGGCCTTGCTGAACGCCGGCGCTGACGAACTGATCGTCGTGATCGCCCCTGACGCCGTTGACCGTGTGGCGGAGGTGCTGTCCGGTTTGCCGCGTTGGAAAGCCGTCGTCGGTGGAGCCGCCCGCGCCGATTCGGTCCGCGCCGGGCTTGCGGCCCTGACCTGTCCGGCAGATCAGCCGGTGTTGATCCATGACGCCGCCCGCCCCCTGCTGGATCGCGTCGTCGTTGATCGTCTTCTGTCGGCTCTTGAAACTTCAGACGGCGCCCTGCCCGTCCTGCCCGTCGCCGACAGCCTTCGGCGTGGCGAGGCGGGCATCATGACCGATGTTGTCGAGCGCGACGGTCTGTGGCGCGCCCAGACGCCTCAAGCCTTCCGCCGGGGCGTGATCGAGACCGCCTATGCCGCCTGGTCGGACGCCGAGGTTCCGACCGACGAAGCCGTGGTCGTCCAGCGCAACGGCGGCGCGGTGGCCCTAGTTCAGGGCGATGCGCGTCTGATGAAACTGACCTATCCCGAGGATTTCGCCATGGCCGAAGCTCTGCTGCCCCAAGCGCAACGTTATCAGACCCGCATCGGCTCCGGCTATGACGTGCATCGCTGGGGGCCGGGCGGGTCCGTCTGGCTGTGTGGGATCGAGGTGCCGCACGATCAAACGCTTATCGGGCACTCCGACGCGGACGCCGGTCTTCACGCCCTGACCGACGCCATCCTGGGCGCCATCGCGGCGGGCGACATTGGCGACCATTTCCCGCCGACGGATCCAAAATGGAAAGGCGCCTCCTCGGACCAGTTCCTGATCCATGCCGCCGAACTGGTCGCGGCGCGCGGCGGCCGCATTGTCAACGTCGACGTCACCCTGATCTGCGAACGCCCCAAGGTGAAGCCGCACCGCCAGGCCATGCGCGACCGGATCGCCGGGCTGCTAAATCTTCCGCTCGACGCCGTCAGCATCAAGGCGACCACGACCGAAGGGCTTGGCTTCACCGGACGCGGCGAAGGTCTGGCCGCCCAAGCCGTGGCGACCGTGGAAACGCCGGCGGCCTAGCGCGCCGCCATCTTCATCTGACGCACCAGCGATCCGAACAAGTTGACGTAGTCGTCCGTCCACGGACGCACCGTCGTCGGCGACAGCTTTCGCCAACGCGCATCGTCCCTGAACCCTTCCAGCGCCGCCGGGCTCTTGCCGATCAGCAGGGCCTCAGTCGAGGCCTCGGCCATGTCGCCCTGGCCCGACTGCTCGATATAGACCTGGTGCAGGTGCGGGACCTTCAGCGCCTGCGCCGCCGCCTCGGCCGGCAGGCTGATCTCCAGGTTCCGGTTCGACAGATGAAGCACCACGACGCCGTCGGGCGCCAGCAGCCGCAGATAGCCGCGGATCGCCTCCACCGTCAGCAAATGCGTCGGCACGGCGTCAGACGAGAAGGCGTCGATGACCAACAGGTCGTAGGATCCTGCCGGCTCACGATCCATCGTCAGGCGCGCATCCCCCAGAACCGTCCGCACCGGCCCATCGGCGCAGCCGTTGATGAAGCTGAACCATTGGAGGTCGCGCGACAGGCGATCCACCATCGGATCGATCTCGAAAAAGGTCAGTTGGTCCTGGGCGCGCTTGTAGGCGGCCATGGCGCCCGAGCCCTGCCCCACCACGCCGACGCGCGCGCCGTCCAGCCGTCTCGCCTGCATCTGCAGCATCGCCTGCCCCAGCGGCGTCGAGGTCGCATAGTAGAGCGTCGGCTGACAGCGGTTCGACGGCGCCTGGGCCTGGGCGCCATGTAGGGTCGTGCCGTGCATCAGCACATGGACCGGCCCGCCCATCAGTGGATCGTAGATCTTGGCCACCCGCATCACGCCAAAGAAGCTGCGTTCCGACAGGGCCCAGTCATAACCGCGCGCCAGATGATAGCCGGACCAGACGATGGCCGCCAAAACGATCGTGAACATCACCGCTCGATCGCGCACCAAAAAGGCGAACAGGGTCGCGATCCCCAGGATGGCTTGCGCGATCCGCACCAGTTCGGCGTCGGGGATGGCCGCGCGGATGTCCGGCGCATACCGGACCGCCTCCATCGACAGCGGCCCCAGCAGGGCGATGACCACGCCGGCGACGCAGCAGATGATCTCCCACGGCCTGATCTCGCGACGGCTCCACGGCCGCAGTAGTCCGACCGCCACCAGCACCAGCGGATATTCCCACACCATGTCGAAAACGGCCGGCGCGATCAGGCCATTGAACAGCCCGCCGACCACGCCGCCCAGCGACAGCAAGAGATAGAATTCGGTCAACCGATCCGGCGTCGGCCGCCGCGCCGCCAGCCTTTGGTGACACATAAGCGCTGTAAAGAAGAAGGCCGCCAGATTGACGGTGAACACCAGAAGCCATTCGCCTGTCCGGAACGCGACCAAGGCGGCGCAGGCCGCGCCCATCGCCGCCTGCAGCCCAAGGCTGATGACTGGCGGGATCGCCGGCCGGGTCTGAAACGCGATGACGAACGTCAGCAGGTAGAGCGCGAGCGGTATGACCCACAGAAAGGGCGCCGAAGCCACATCCGTCGTCAGATGCGCCGTCACCCCTAGCATCAGACTGGACGGTGCGGCGGCCAGCAGAACCAGCATCCCCTTTTCGCGCCAAGCAATCGGCGGGCTGGCCTCAAGTGGCGCGGGCTCCGCCGTTCCAATCTCGCGTCGCCGCCAGACCTGAACGCCCAGCCCCACGACCATCACCACGAACACCCCATAGCCGACGCTCCAGCCCAGGCGCTGACCCGACAGGCTGGCCAGCGGCTCGATCAAGACCGGATAGGCCAGCAGGGCCAGGAAGCTGCCCAGGTTCGAGGCGGCATAGAGAACGTAGGGATTCTGGCCGTCTGCATGTCCGGCCCGCACGCGCGCATACCAGGCCTGAAGCAGCGGCGCGGTCGCCGACAGAACCGCGAACGGCGCGCCGATCGACACCGCCAGCGTCGCCAGCAGCCACATCGCCGGTTGGGACGGATCGGGATCACCCAACAGGCCGCTGATCTGCAGGGGCAGGAAAAACGCCGCCACGATCAGCAGACCCAGGTGAACCCCGACCTGCGCCCGCATCGTCGCCAAACGTTGCAGCAGGTGCGCATAGCCGTATCCAGCGAGCAGCGCGGTCTGGAAGAACACCATCGACGCGTTCCACACCGAAGGCGATCCGCCCAGCGTCGGCAACAGCAGCTTGGCCGCCATCGGCTGAACGACGAAGACCAGGCAGGCCGATGTGAAGATGGCGACGGCGAACAGGATCGGCGCGATGCGATCCGATGTCGGGGCTGCGGGGCGTAACGGATCGACAGCCTCGGTCATGGCTCTGGTTAGAGCGGGGTTCGCGGCCTATGAAAAGACCATGTTTTCCCAAGATATCGCGCAGCTGGCGCAACAGATTGTCGCAACGGCCAGCGAACGCGGCCTGATGCTGGCGACGGCCGAAAGCTGCACGGGCGGTCTGGTGTCCGCTGCGATCACGGCCATCCCCGGTTCGTCAGCGGTCCTGGATCGCGGCTTCGTCACCTACAGCAACGAGGCCAAGGCCGAGATGCTCGGCGTGTCGCTGGAAAGCCTGTCCGCCCACGGCGCCGTGTCGCAAGCTGTTGCTCTGGCCATGGCTGAGGGCGCCGTGGCGCACTCGCGCGCCTCCGTCTCTGTGTCCGTAACAGGCGTGGCCGGACCGGGCGGCGGATCGGTCGATAAACCCGTGGGTCTGGTCCACTTCGCGGCGTCAGGCCCACAAGGCGTCGTTCACCGTGTCGAGCGGTTCGGCGACCTCGGCCGCGACGACATTCGCCAAGCCAGCGTTCGTGTGGCGCTGGAACTGCTGGCGGATCGGCTCGCGTGAGCGACCCTGTCGTCATCGACGCCAGGGGTCACCGCTGCCCTGTTCCCAGCCTGAAGCTGATGAAGGCGATGGAAACGGCCTCGCCCGGCACGCGGATCGTGCTGCTGGCCACCGATCCGATGGCCCGGATCGATGCGCCGTTTCTGATGTCTCAAAAAGGCGGCCGCGTGCTCGAGATCGAAGAGGCCGACGGCCTTCTTCGTTTTACGATCGAGACCGGCGCCCAGCCCGACGCTCCGACAGATTGACGACATCGGCCGGCGGCGTGTCGGCGATCGCGCGCGCCTTGGCCGCCAGTTCCATCTCGGTGGCGAAGGCGCCGCCGTAGAAGATGGCGTTGACGTTCCAGGACAGCCAGATCAGCAGCACCACCACGGCGCCGACCGATCCATAGGTGGCCCCCAGCGGCGCGATCTGCTCGACATAGATGGCGCACAGCCACGACGACACGACCGACATCAGTGTCGCCACCAGACCGCCCGCCGTCGCCGGCAGCCAGGCGACCGGCGCCCTGTGGCTCATGGCGTAGCGGTAAAGCAGCGTCAGCCCGATCACCAATCCGATGGCGGGCAGGAAGGCGTCCAGCGGCGCCATGCCGCTTCGCCCGGGCAGGCCGGCGGCCGACGACGACGCATGCGCCATGATGCGCACGGTGACGACCGCCCCCGACACGACCGTGAATAGCGCAAAAGCGAAGATGGCCACGAAGAAGGCCAGCAGATTGAACTTGAAGAAGCCGTGCGGCTCGGTCTCGTCATGGATCAGGTTCAATCCTGCCAACAAGGCCTTGAAACCTCGATGCGCGGCATAGGCGCCGACGAACAGTGCGAAGGCGCTCTGAGCGGAAACCGTCCGCGCCGACGCATTGCTCAAACGCGTGATCTCGCCCTGAAAAATGGTCTGCGCCGCCTTGGGCAACAGGTCCGACAAGGCGGTCGCCTGGGCGCTGACTTCGCTGATCGACAGGCCTAGCTTGTAGAAGCCGATCAGGATGGCGATCGCGGGAAACACGGCCAACAGGGCGAAGAAGGACACGCCGCCCGTATAGAGCATGACGTCGCGCCCCCAGCTGCGGGTGAACGCTCGCACGGCCAGGCCGCCCCAGAACCCTGGCGCTTTCAGGACCGACCGTGTCAGTTGCTCACTCAAATCGGTCCCCACAACCGTTGCACAAGCGGCGGAACCTAGCGGAATTCGTCTGTGGCGAAAGTCTCATCCGCGTGAGGACGATCATTCGCGGTTCGCCCGCATCGCTTTGGCCGGACGACATTGCATCCTTAACACCCTCGTCGCTATGGTCCGCGCGTTTCCGGCCGGCTGTTGGCGCGGCGACTTTTGGAGACGATCGGCTTGGCTTTCGACGCGCGCGTATTGATCCTGGCGGCTGACGATGGCCGGATCGGGCCGCTCGCTGCGGGTCTGGATGCGCTGGGCTGGACGACGGTGACCGCCCGCGACGTCGTCTCCGCCGAGATGACGCTTCAGGACTTTCCGCTCGAAGCCGCCGTCATCGACATCAACACGTTCGACGCCGACGTGGCGTCTCGCCTTCGCGCCGCCGCCGAGCCGCGCCGCCTGCCCATCGTGGTCATCGGCGCCCGCCCTGATTCGGTGAAGGGCGCGGATTTGACCATGTCCACGCCGCCGCATCCGGCCCAGGCCGCATTGCGTCTGGAGCAGCTGGGCCGGGCCGCCATCGCTGAGGAAGAATATCGGCTGCGCGTCACCACCTTCGCCACGCGCGGGGTCGGCTTGGACAAAAGGACCGACGACGATGGTCCCTTGCGTGTTCTGGCCGCCGGCGTCGCGGACCGGCGCTTTCTCGCCCTGTCGAACGCCCTGACCGCGGCCGGGGTCGAGGTGGTCGCGGCGCCGACGCCCTACACCGCCTTCGACTATCTGCACGAAAGCCCATTCGACGCCGCCGTTCTGTGGGGCGCCGAAGACCATGCGCCGGCCTTGTCGATCGCGGCGGGCATGAAGCGCAACACGCGCCTGTATCACATCCCGCTGATGCTCTATCTGCGCGGCAGGAACGAGATCAGCCTGGCTGAACTGTTCAATCGCGGCTTCGCCGATGTCGCGTCCGCCGACACGCCCGAGGGCGAAACGGCCGAGCGGATCCTGGCCCTGGCCGGCGCGCACCGCATACATCTGGGCATCCGCAAGACGCTGGACTCGGTGCGCAGCCTGGACGTGATGGATCCTGAAACAGGCCTGTTCACGCCCGAACTGTTCGCCAGCCACCTGGGCCGCGTCGCCGGGGCCTCTCGCGCGCGCAAGCGCCCGCTTTCCGTCTGCGTCCTTAGGGTGCGGGAAACCGAATCCGTCACTTGGGCGCGTCAGGGCGGTTGGTTGGATCGCGCCATGCCGCAGATCGGCGCCATGGTTTCGCGCCTGGTCCGCGTCGAGGACACCCCTGCCCGCCTGGCCAAGGAGGTCTTCGCCCTGGCCCTGCCCGCGACCCACGCTGAACCGGCGCGTCTGGCCGCTGAGCGAATCGCCGCCGTTATCGGCTGCACTGCCTTCGATGCCGGCCCGGACCGGTCGCCGTTCGTCGCCGAGTTCGACGTCGGCGCCGCCGAGATGCGTCCCGACGAAAGCGCCGCCGCCCTGCTTGAGCGCGCCTCGGCCGACCTGTTCGAAAAGACGCGCTGAGGGGCTTTACGCCCCCGCCACCCGCGCCAGATCGGCGGTGATCCGTTCGGCCACCTTCAATCGCTCTTCCGCCGTCGGCCAATCGCCTGAAACGACGATCTTCTGATCCGGCCGAATCTTCCAGAAGGCGTGGTTCTTCTGGATCAGCCCCACAAGTCCCGCCGGATTGGGGAAGCTGTTGTCGCGCAACGTCAACACTGCGCCGCGCGGCCCGATGTCGATCTTCTCGATGCAGGCCTTGCGGCAGTTCGACTTGATGCCGACGATCTTCAGCAACTGCTGCGCCTCATCCGGCAAGGGCCCGAAACGGTCGATCAGTTCGGCGGCCAAGGCTTCGCGGTCCTCGGCCTGTTCGGCATCGGAAAGACGGCGATAAAGGCTCAGACGCACGTTCAGGTCCGGCACGTAATCTTCTGGAATCAGGACAGAAGCGCCGACATTGATGGACGGCGACCAACCGCGATCCACCGCCTGTCCCTCGCCCTTCTCGCGCAACTCAGCAACGGCGTCTTCCAGCATCTGCTGGTACAGTTCGACGCCCACCTCGCGGATATGGCCCGACTGTTCGTCGCCCAGCAGATTGCCGCCGCCGCGCTGGTCCAGATCGTGGCTGGCCAGTTGGAAGCCGGCGCCCAGATTGTCCAGCGACTGCAGAACCTGCAACCGCCGCTCGGCCGACAGGGTCATCGGCTTGACCGCATCGGTGGTCAGATAGGCGAAGGCGCGCGCCTTGGACCGCCCGACCCGGCCCCGGATCTGATAAAGCTGCGCCAGGCCGAACATGTCGGCGCGGTGCACGATCAGCGTATTCGCCGTCGGAATGTCCAACCCGCTCTCGACGATCGTGGTGGAGACCAGGACGTCATATTCCCCGTCGTAGAAGGCGCTCATCACCGCTTCCAGCTGGGTCGCACTCATCTGGCCGTGACCGACGACAAACTTCACCTCGGGCACCTGTTCGCGCAGGAACTTCTCGATGGCGGGCAGGTCCTTCAGGCGCGGCGCGACGTAGTAGGCCTGACCCCCGCGATATTTCTCACGCAGCAGGGCCTCACGCACCAGCACCGGATCCCACGGCGTGACGTAGGTCCGCACGGCCAGGCGATCGACCGGCGGGGTGGCGATGATCGACATTTCGCGGATGCCCGACAGCGCCATCTGAAGCGTCCGCGGGATCGGCGTGGCGGTCAGGGTCAACAGATGCACATCGGCGCGCAGCGTCTTCAGCTTCTCCTTGTGCTTGACGCCGAAGTGCTGCTCCTCGTCGACGATGACCAGGCCCAGGTCGCGGAACCCGACCTGTTCGCTCAGCACCGCATGGGTGCCGACGACGATCTCGACCGAGCCGTCCTTCAGCCCGGCGCGCGTCTCCGCCGCCTCCTTGGACCCCACCATCCGCGACAACTGACGCACCTTGACCGGCCAGCCGGCGAAGCGTTCGGTGAAGGTCTTGTAGTGCTGGCGCGCCAGCAGGGTCGTCGGCGCAACGATCGCCACCTGCTGCCCCGTCATGGCCACGACGAAGGCGGCCCGCAGCGCCACCTCGGTCTTGCCGAAGCCGACATCGCCGCAGATCAGGCGATCCATCGGCGTGCCCTTGCCCAGATCTTCCAGCACATCGCCGATGGCGTTCAGCTGATCGTCGGTCTCCTCATAGGGGAAGCGCGCGCAGAACTCGGCGAACAGACCCGGCGGCGGCGTGACCGCATCGGTCTCGCGCAGCGCCCGTTTGGCGGCCAGAGCGATCAGCCCCTCGGCCATGGCGCGCAGACGTTCCTTGGCCTTGGCCTTTCTCGCCTGCCAGCCTGCGCCGCCCAGCTTGTCCAGTTGGACGCCTTCGGAGTCCGACCCGTATCGAGTCAGAAGGTCAATGTTTTCAACCGGCAGATAGAGTTTGCTCTCACCGGCGTAGAACAGCTCCAGGCAATCGTGCGGGGCTTGCTGGATCTCCAGCGTCTTCAGCCCCTCATACCGGCCGATACCGTGATCCAGGTGAACGACCAGATCCCCCGTCGTCAGGGCCGACGCCTCCGCCAGGAAGTTCGAGGCGCGGCGCTTCTTGCGCGGCCGCGCCAAACGGTCGCCCAAGATGTCGGTCTCGGAAATGACCGCGACCTCGTCGGTGACAAAGCCATGCTCAACCGGCAGGACGCCGCGCAGATAGAGATCTTTCGGGGCCGCCTGAACATCGGCCCAGTCGCGCACGGCGACGATGTGATCCAGCCCGTGGTCGGCCAGCATGGTCGCCAGACGCTCCGACGATCCTTCGGTCCAGGAGGCGAACAGCACCCGCTTGCCCTCGGCCTTCAGCGCCGCCGCATGGGCCGCCACCGCCTCGAACAGATTGACGCTGTCCTGCGCCCGCTCGGCGGCGAAGGTCCGGCCCAAACGTCCGCCGGCATCCTCGCCACCCGTGGAGAAGGGCGTGAAGCGCCGCACGGTGCGACCCGCCAGCGCCTGGTTCCAGTCGCCGGCGTCCAGATAGAGCCGCTTGGGCGGCAAGGCGCGATTGGCGCTGGCCTGACCTTTGGCCTTGGCCGCCTCGGCGCGCGCATCATAGGCGTCCGCGACCAGATCCCATCGCTCGGCGCGGGCCGTCTCGACCTGGTTGTCTAGGAAGATCGCCGCGTCGTCCGGCAGATAGTCGAACAGGCTGTCCAAGGTCTCATAAAACAGCGGCAGCCACTGTTCCATGCCCTGACGCCGCGCGCCCTCGCTGATCGTCGCATACAGCGGGTCGTCGCCCGGCGCGCCGAACAGGTTCAGATAACCCGTGCGAAAGCGCGAGATGGCGGCCGCATCCAGCAGCGCTTCCGACACCGGCGCGAGGGACACGGACGTCATCTGGCCGGTCGACCGCTGCGTTTCGGGATCGAAGGTGCGGATCGATTCCAGCTCGGATCCGAACATGTCCAGCCGGACCGGCTCCTCGAAGCCGGGCGGATAGACGTCGACGACCCCGCCGCGCACCGCGAACTCACCGCGCTCCGACACGGTCGAGGCCCGGACATAGCCGTTGGCGGCGAAATATCGCTCCAGCGCCTGGATATCGAGATCGCGTCCGACCTTGGTTTCGAACCCGGCCTGTGTCGTGACCGACTTGGGCGGCGTGCGCTGCATGGCCGCCGACACCGTAGTCACGACCAGAACAGGCGCATCGCCAGGCTTGCGCATCGCCAGCCGCGTCAGCGTCGCCATCCGCTGCGCGGCGATTCCCGCCGTGGGGCTCAGTCGGTCATAGGGCAGACAGTCCCACGCAGGATAATCCAGGACTTCAATATCTTTCGAGAAGAACTGAAACGCCTGAACGAAGCTCCCCGACCTCTGAAAGTCGCGTGCGACGAACAGGCCGACGCCGCCCCCGGCCTTGATCCGTTCGGCGACGATCAGCGCGTCCAGCCCCTCGGGCGCGCCGCCAAGATCGGCGTCGGTCCGGTGTTCGACCTTGGCGTCCATCAGCCGATTCCCTTGCCGACTTCGGCCGCGACGTGGGCGCGCATGAAGGCGCGCACCTTGGCCATCACAGGGGTCTCGAATTCCGGCGGCGTCGGGTCACGCTCGATGATCCAGCCGTAAAGCCACTGGTCTTCCTCGTCGATCAGCTGCTCGAATTGGTCCAGTTCCGCATCGGTCAGGGTCGGCGCGACCTGATCGGAAAATGGACCCAGAACCATATCAGCCTCGCGAAAGCCCCGCCGCCATGCGCGGAACTGAATGCGTCCCAGCCGCTGCCTGCGCTCAGGCGTCATCTGTTCAGGGCTCATTTCGCTTTCGGGACGCGCGTCGATTTCGGCCACAAGAATCCTTGCCCGGCAAAGTGAGAAGACGCTCAAGCAGCGAGCCACCGCGTGGCGAGCGTTAGCGTCTTCAAATGGAAGAAGCGCAGATAGCGTTCCTCAACGGACTTCGCCACCCGTCATGGTCACGCTATGTTCACGGCGATGCGTCCGCAGATTCTCTTTCCCCTGTTCGCCGAGGTCTCGACCCTTAAGGGCGTGGGCCCTCGCGTCCTGCCTCTGGTGCAAAAGGTGGCGGGCCCGCTCGTTCGCGATCTGCTGTTCCTCAGCCCGTCCGGCGTCATCGTGCGCCGCCCTGCTGAG
Organism: Brevundimonas fontaquae; assembly: GCF_017086445.1. NCBI lineage: Bacteria > Pseudomonadati > Pseudomonadota > Alphaproteobacteria > Caulobacterales > Caulobacteraceae > Brevundimonas > Brevundimonas fontaquae. The sequence continues at coordinate 2,201,023 of NZ_CP070968.1, forward strand.
GCCGCCACCGCGGTCGATGGCGAGGTGGGCGTGTTCACCGTGACCATCGATCGCCTCTTCACCCCCAGCCGTCCTGGCGCGCCGCTAAAGGTCCGGGCCAGCGATCCCACCGGCTTCGTGCATCTGGTCTGGTTCGGCGGTTCGCCCCAGCACATCGACCGGCTGTTGCCGCGCGGCGAGACGCGGTTGGTCGCGGGCAAGGTCGAAAGGTTCAATGGCGAGGTCCAAATCGTCCATCCGGACATCGTCACGCCAGACAGGGCCGCCGACATTCCGGCGTCCGAGCCCGTCTATCCAGCGACGCAGGGCCTCAGCTCGCGCCAGTTGCGTAAACTGGTTCAGGGCGCCCTGCCCACCGCGCCCGACCTGCCGGAGTGGCAGGATCCCGCCTGGCTCAAGAAGCAGAACTGGCTGGGTTGGCGCGCCGCTCTGGACGCCCTGCATGCCCCTACAGCCGAGATGGACTTGTCGCCCGACGCCCCCGCCCGCCAGCGCCTGGCCTATGACGAGTTCCTGGCCCATCAGTTGGCTCTGGCCCGCCGTCGCCGCGCCCGCGAGATCAGACCCGCCCCCGTCATCGCCCCCGGCGCAGCGTCCGAACATCTGCTCCAGGCCCTGCCCTTCCAGCTGACCAACGCCCAGGCCAAGGCCGTCGCCGAAATCCGTCGTGATCTGGCGTCGGGCCAGCAGATGGGCCGATTGCTGCAAGGCGATGTCGGCTCAGGCAAGACCGCCGTCGCCGCCGTCGCTCTGGCCGACGCCGCTTCGAGCGGCTTCCAGTCCGCGCTAATGGCCCCGACCGAAATCCTGGCGCGCCAGCATTACGAGAAGCTCGGCCCCATGCTGGGCGCGGCTGGCGTGTCTGCGGTCCTGCTCACCGGCCGCGACACCCCGGCGCAACGACGCGAGAAACTGGCTGCCCTGGCCTCGGGTCACGCCCAGGTCGCCATCGGCACCCATGCCCTGTTCCAGGACGCCGTTCGCTTCGACCGCCTGGCCCTGGCCGTCATCGACGAACAGCACCGTTTCGGCGTGAACGAGCGCCAGCGATTGCAAGCCAAGGGCGACCCGCGCCTGGGCGCCGTGCATCTGTTGACCATGTCGGCCACCCCCATCCCCCGCACGCTTGAGCTAACGCAATACGGCGAGCTGGAGGTCAGTCGCCTGATGGAGAAACCGCCCGGCCGCACCCCCGTCACAACCGCCGTCCTGCCCTTGGCCCGCATCGGTGAGGTCGCCGCCCGCCTGAAGACCGCCGTCGAAAGCGGCGCCCAGGCCTATTGGATCTGCCCTCTGGTTGAGGAATCCGAGGCCATCGACCTGGCGGCCGCCGTCGATCGCGCCAGCGATCTGAGACGCCTGCTGGGCTTCGAGGTCGGCCTGGCTCATGGCCAGATGCCGGGCGCCGAGCGCGAGGCCGTCATGGCCGACTTCGCCGACGGCCGCCTGCCGGTCCTCGTCGCCACCACGGTGGTCGAAGTCGGCGTGGACGTGCCCAACGCCTCGATCATGGTGATCGAACACGCCGACCGCTTCGGCCTGGCCCAGTTACACCAGTTGCGCGGCCGCGTCGGTCGCGGCGCAAAGGCCAGTGCCTGCATCCTGCTATACGGCGGTCAGGACGGCGCCTTGGGCGAGACGGCGAAAGAGCGGCTCGAAACCCTGCGTCGCACCGAAGACGGATTCGAGATCGCAGAGGAAGACTTCCGCCTGCGCGGCGGCGGCGATCCCCTGGGCCTGAAACAAAGCGGTTTTCCCGCCTACCGCTTCGCCGACCCGATCCGGCACCGCAGCCTGATGCTGGCCGCCGCCGACGATGCGCGGCTGATCATGAACCGCGATCCGGATCTGACCTCGGAACGCGGCCAGGCCGTGCAGGTGCTGGAAGAGCTGTTCGACTGGAAGAACCACAAGGCCGGCGCAAGCTAGCCGATCACTCGGCTCCAGCCATCGAACCCGACCTCGACGTTTTCGGGAACAAGGGCCGACAACGTATTGTAATCCATGTCGATGTGCAGATTCGTCAGCACCGCACGCTCCACGTCTGCGGCGGCGATCCACGCCAGAGCCTGGTCCAGATGAGCATGTGTCGGATGGGGCGCGTAACGCAGCGCATCGACGATCCAGAGCTTGCAGCCGGCCACCGCCGCCAGGGCCGCCTCGTCCAGATCGGATACGTCGCTGGAATAGGCGACATCGCCCAATCGATAGCCGACCGAGCGGATCGGCCCGTGCGCCTGGTCGAAGGTCTTGACCGGGATCGAGCCGCCCGCGCCCTCGACCGACCAGGCCGTGCCATGCGGCGGAATGATCCGACCGTCCAACAGCGGCGGATAACCGAACTTGCTCTCGAAGATGTAGTCGAACCGATGCGTTAGCGAGCTGTGGGTCGCCGCATCCATCCACGCCGGAATGCGCTTTCTCGCCCGCGCGGCGAAGGTGCGCAGGTCGTCGATCCCGTGGGTCTGGTCCGCATGATCGTGGGTGTAGAGGACCGCATCCACATGTTTCGTGCCGCTGGCCAGCATCTGTTCGCGGAGGTCCGGCGAGGTGTCGATCAGGACATTGGTCACACCCTCGGCGCCGGTCTTTCTCGCCAGCATCGAACAGCGCGTGCGCCGGTTCTTGGGCTCGGCCGGGTCGCAGGCGCCCCAGTCGCCGTCCCCGCGCGGCACCCCGCCCGACGATCCGCTGCCCAGAATGACGACTTCGAAACTCATGCGGGTCTGGGTATCCGGTCAAAAAGGCCGAAGAAGGCCTTGGTCGTGACGCGGTCCGCCTCCTCGGCGCTCCAGCCGCGGATCTCGGCCAGCTTGTCCAGCACATGGCCGATGTAGGCCGGCTCATTGCGCCGTCCACGATGCGGAATGGGCGCCAGATAGGGGCAGTCGGTCTCGACGATGATCCGGTCGCCCGGCATGTCGCGGATCACCGCCCGCACGTCCTCGGCCGCCTTGAAGGTGGCGATACCGGAAACCGAAAACCAGGCGCCCATTTCAGCAGCGATTTTCGCCAGTTCCGCGCCACTCGTATAGCAGTGCATCAACATCTTGAACGGCCCCACGGCATACTCCTCGCGCAGGATCGACGCCATCACATCGTCCGCCTCACGCGTATGGATCACCAGCGGCAGACCGGTTTCGCGCGCCGCCGCCACATGCTGCCGGAACACCGCCGCCTGCACCTCGCGCGGGCTGAAATCGTAGTGGAAATCCAGACCGCATTCGCCGATCCCGACCACCTTGGGCCGCTGGGCCAGTTCGATCAGGGTCGCCGCCGTCAGGTCCGCCGCATCCTTGGCCTCGTGCGGATGGACCCCGACCGTGCACCAGATGTCCTCATTGGCCATGGCGATGCCGTGCGTCGCCTCGAAGGTCGTCAGCTTGTCGGAGATCTCCACCATCAGCCCGACGCCCGCCTCTCTCGCCCGCGCGATCACGGCGTCGCGGTCCTCGTCGAACTGCGGCGCGTGCAGGTTCACATGGCTGTCGATCAGCATCAGCCCACCCGCTCCTGCTGGGCCTGAACCCGCTTCAGGTCCGCCAGCGCCCCGGCCAGCACATCGGCCTTGTCCAGGTTCAGTCCCGCCGCCCGTTCCGGCAGCGGCTGCAGCCGCTCCCATAGTTCAGCCCATCGATTGCCGGCGCCCGGTGCGCTCTGCAAGGCGCGCATCCGCACCGCCGCGATCAGCCGGTCCATCAGGGTTTCGAATCGCTCCTGCCCCTCGGCTCCGCGGAACCGGTCGGCTATGGCCAGAGCTTCGGCTCGGTCCACATCGCCCTCGACCCAGCGCCGCGCCAGCTGGTCCATCTCGAACGTCGCGCCGGACGCCAGGGCCAGGGCCGCGCCCGGCGATCCGCCCGCCATGACGGCCGCATGTTCGGCGTCCTCACGCTCTGCGCCCGTCCGGTTGCGCACCAGGGTCTCCAGCCGATCCGGCGCCCAGATCGGAAAGCTCAGCCGCCGGCACCGCGACCGGATCGTCGCCAGCAACCGCCCCGGCGCATGGGTGACCAGAAACAGCACGCCACGCTCGGGCGGCTCCTCAAGAACCTTCAGCAAGGCGTTGGCGGCGTTGAGATTCAGGTCGTCTGCCGCATCGATGATCGCCACCCGAAACTGGGCTTGCGACGGGCTCTTTGAAAAGAACTCCGGCAGTTCGCGCGACTGATCGACCGAGATCGACTTCTTCGTCTTGCCGCCCTCAACCAGCCGTTCCAACACCAGCAGGTCCGGATGCGACTGGGCCGAGATCAGCCGGCTGACCGGATCATCGCGCCGCGCGCCCAGCGGCCCGGACGCCGGATCGGCCGCCGCGCCCAGCAGCCGTCGCGCCGCCCGATAGGCGAAGGTCGCCTTGCCCGTCCCCTCGACCCCGCACAGCAGCCAGGCGTGGTGCAGCCGCCCCCGCTCCCAGGCGTCCAGAAACGCCGTCTCCGCCGCCGCATCGGGAACCAGGTCGAACCGGTCGCGGGGGTGATCGTCGCTCACAGCAGCCGATCCTGAACCGCCTGCCAGACCCGCGCCTCGACCTCGTCCAGCAATCCGACCGCGTCGATCAGCACGCAACGCTGCGGATTGGCCTCGACGATCCTCAGAAAGCCCTCGCGCAGCCGCTGATGGAACTCCAGACCCTTGGATTCGAACCGCGTCTCGAACAGGCCGCGCCCGAACGCCCGCTCCAGGCCGACCTCGACCGGCAGGTCGAACACCAGGGTCAGGTCCGGCTGGTCGACCCCGACCACGCCCGCGTCAATCTGTTCGATGAAGCTTTGCGCCACGCCGCCGCCAGCACCCTGATAGGCCCGGCTTGAATCGGCGAACCGATCGCACACCACCCAGTCGCCGGCCGCCAGCGCCGGGCGAATGGTCCGCTCCAGATGGTCCGAGCGCGAGGCGTACATCAGCAGCGTCTCGGTCATGGCCGACCATGGCTCGGCGTCCGTGGCCACCACCAGATTGCGGATCACCTCAGCGCCTTTGGAGCCGCCCGGTTCACGCGTGCGCACGACCTTGCGCTCGCCCAGCACCGCCTGCAGCCGCGCGACCAGCCGCCCGACCTGGGTCGATTTGCCGGCGCCCTCGCCGCCTTCGAAGCTTATGAATTGTCCACGGGTCACGCGCCTTCATGGCGCGCCGACGCCGCCCGGCGCAAGCCCGCCCGCGCGATCAGCTGCCGGATATCAACAGGGCGCCCGCATAACCCCTCGCCACGACCGACTGACGCGCCGCCTCGGCCGCATTGGCGCTGTCCCAGGGGCCCACCACCACATTAAACCGCCCCGCGCCCCGATCGGCCCGCACCCAGCCGCTCAGGCTGTCGGCGATTCGTCCGGCCTCGACCTGATCCGAGAAGCTGCCCGCCTGGACCCAGAAGGTCGTCACCTCAGCAACCGCAACCGGCGTGGGGGCGATAACGGGCGCGCTGACGGGCGGGCTGGCCGGGACCACGCCTCGCGGTGTCGGCGCCGAAGCCCGCAGCAGCGTGCCCCCGCCCTGCTGCGGCGCCCGGCCGAGGTAGCGCACCCGCACCCGCCCCACGCCCTGCGACAGCATCCCCAGCTCGCTCGCCGCCTCTCGCGACAGGTCGATGATCCGGCTGTCCACGAACGGCCCGCGGTCATTGATCCGCACCACCAGCTGCCGGCCGTTCTCCAGGTTCGTCACCTCGACCAGACCGGGCAGAGGCAGGGTTTTGTGCGCCGCCGTCAGGGCATGCATGTCGAACCGCTCGCCGGTCGAAGTCGGTCGCCCGTTGAAGGCGTCGCCGTACCAGGACGCCATCCCGACCTCCTCGTAATCCGGCTGTTCCTTGGGCGTGTACCAGCGCCCGCGCACCTGATAGGGGCGCATCGTCCCCGACACGATCGGCGCCGGATCCTTGACGACGGGCGGATGATCCTCGCCGCGCCCGGCGACCGTCCCACGCACGCCTGCTCCGCCGACGGTGGAACAGGCGGCCAGCAGCGAAAACAGCCCCAGGATCAGCGCGCCGCGCACTCCCTGTCCAAACGTCATCGACCCGCCTCGCAAAAAATACGAAAACAGGATGACCGAAGACATTTCCGCTTTGGTTAATGACCCGTTCGCCTGCTATGGCGTCCGCCTCCGCTGCGGCGGCAAGGAAGTGTGGCCGAGTGGTTTAAGGCACTGGTCTTGAAAACCAGCGACGGTGAGAGCCGTCCGTGGGTTCGAATCCCACCGCTTCCGCCAAGAAGCTCTGAATTAACTGAATAATCTGAGCGCCGAGTTGGCGCCACCCGCCTTTGCACCCCTCTAAAATGGTCGTGCGGACACCGACGCCAAGCCCTTTGCACGCCAAAAGCCGGATTCTGGCTGCGCGCCAGCAAGCGCACATTCAGGCTTCCAGCCGATAGCCCACGCCAGGCTCGGTGAGCAGTAGGATTGGGCTGGCAGGATCGGCCTCCAGCTTATGCCTCAGCTGTCCCACGACGACGCGAAGGTACTGGGTGTCGTTGACGTGCGCGGCGCCCCAGACGGCCGTGAGCAAATCGCCGTGGCTGATGACCTTGCCGTGGTGGCGGGCCAGATGGGCGAGAACCTCGAACTCCTTTGGGGTCAGTTTGACGATTTCTCCAGAGCGACGGACACGGCGGCGTTCGATGTCGATGGAGATGTCTCCAGCGGTCACGGGACCGATGGTCTCGGAAATCGAGGCGCGCATGCTCACCCTCAGACGGGCCAGGAGTTCACCGATGCCGAAGGGTTTTTCGACATAGTCGTTGGCGCCCAGATCGAGGGCCGCGATCTTCTCCGCCTCTCGGTCCCGCGCCGAGAGGACAATGATGGGTCCCGCGTAGAACTCTCGCGCGCGTTTCAGGACGTCCTTGCCGTCCATGTCAGGCAAGCCGAGATCCAGAACGACCGCATCGGGCGACCAGAGAGCGACGCCCCGCAAGCCATCCTGCCCGCTGTCCGCTCGTTTCGGCTGATACCCGGCCGCGTCCAGCGCAGGCGACAGGAAGCGGTGAATCTGAGGCTCGTCGTCGATGACGAGGATCACGGGGCGGACGGCGGACATGGGCGCTCTACAACAGGTCGCGATGGGTCGCGATCGCCTTCGAAAGGCTGATCAGAATGCGGGTGCCCTTGCCGTCGGCGATGGGGCTGGCGGCGGCGATGCGGCCGCCCATGGCTTCGACAAATCCCTTGGATATGGCCAAGCCCAGGCCCGCGCCCTTTGATCGGTCGGTGGACTCTTCCATTCGGCGGAACTTGTCGAACACCCGTTCCAGCTCGGCGGTGGGTATTCCCCTGCCCTCATCTTCGATTGAGATGACGACCGAGCCTCGATCCTCATAGGCGGCCAGTTCGATGGTCGAGCCGTCGGGGCTGTAGGCGATGGCGTTTTCCAGGATGTTGACGACGGCCTGCTCCAGCAGACCTTGGTCCAACAAAACCAGGCTCAGCTGGGAGGGAAAGTCGCGGGTCACGTGACGGGTGCCCAGTCGACGCGCCACCCGCTCTGCGGCGGCGTTGAGAATATCGCGCACGTCCACCCAGTCTGTGCGCACGTTCAGGCCGCCGCCTTCCAGCCGGGTCATATCCAAGAGGTCGCCGACATAGCGCGACAGGCGTTCGGCCTCTTCGCGGATGCTGAGCAGCAGGTCGTCGCGAACCTCGGGCTTCAGGGTCGCGCCATAGTCGATCAGGGTCGTCGCCGAGCCCAGGACGGTGGACAGGGGCGTGCGCAGGTCGTGGCTGACCGAGTTCATCAAGGCCGCACGGAAACGGTCGGCGCGGCGCAAGGTCTCGGTCTCCAGCGCCTGACCGGCCAGATCGGCGCGCTCCAGCGCCACGGCGCCCTGGTCCAACAGGGCCATCGCCAGACGTTCCTCGTCCGAGCCCGCCGCCACGACCGAGGCGTCGATGCCCGCCACGCCGGCCCGGCCGCGCACGCCCTGCAGAGGCTGAAACCGCCAGTGGGTCTGCGGCAGGGTGCCGGTGCCGTGGCCCGTCACCTCGCCGTGGGTCCAGGCCCAGCGGGCGGCGGCCATGGCATCAGGGGCCAGGGTCACGCCCTCGGGGCTCGCCGCCGTCAGCACAATGTCCTCGCCGTCGGGCAGCAGGACGACGGCGCCCGCGCCGGCGGCGGCCGAGGCCTGTTCGGCCAGGCTGCGGGCCGTGGTCGCGCGATCCTGGCCCGCCGACAGGGTCTGGCTGGCGGCCAGCAGGGCCGAGACGGCGGCGGCGCGCCGCTGCGCGGCTCTGGCCTGTTCGCGCACTCGCCCCGCCAGGGCGCCCGTGCCGAGGGCCACGCCCCAGAAGAGTAGCAGCGTCAGGAAGTCGGTCGGTGAACCGATCAGGAAGCTGTAGCGCGGCTGAAGGAACAGGAAGTTGTAGGTCAGAAAGGCCAGGGTCGCCGCCGCCAGCGCGGGTCTGAGGCCGTTCAGCACCCCGGCCGCCACCACCGCCGCCAGATAGATGACGCCCAGATCGACCCGCTCGAACCGGGTGTCCAGCAACAGGGCCGCCCCTGTCGCTGCCAGGACGAAGGCCGCGCCGGCCGGATAGCCGCGCCAGTCCAGCGCCGCCCTGACGCCCGGCCGGGTCGCCGGTTCGGGCGCGGCCAGGTCGCCTTCGGTCACGACGTGGACGGCGACGCCCTGAGCCTTGCGCAGCAGTTCGGTCGCCAGGGCCCGGCCGGTCCATTCGGCGAACCGCCCGCCGCGCGTCTTGCCGATGACGATCTGGGTGACGTTGTTGCGATGGGCGTGGTCCAGAACGGCGCGCACCACGTCGTCGCCACTGATGGTCACGGGCCGCCCGCCCAGTTGTTCGGCCAGTTTGAAAGCCTCGGACAATCGTCCCGCCGAGCGGGCGTCGGCGCGCGATCCGCTGGGTCTTTCGACGTGAGCGACCGACCAGGGGGCGTCCATCATCATGTCCGACATCCGCCGACCGGTCCGCACCAGGGAGGCGGTCATGGCGTCGCCGCCGACCAGCACCAGGATCCGCTCGTTCGCCGCCCACGGCCCCGACACGCCCCGTTCGCGCAGGTGGGTCAGCAACTGGTCGTCCACCGTCTGGGCCGCGCGCCGCAGGGCCAGTTCGCGCAGCGCCGTCAGGTTTTCGATTTTGAAGAAGTTCTCGGACGCCACCCGCGCCGTTTCGGGCACATAGACCTTGCCCTCGGCCAGACGCACCCGCAGGTCTTCGGGCGTGATGTCGATGACCTCGATGTCGTCGGCGCCGGTCAGGGCGCTGTCGGGCACGGCCTCGCGCTGGCGCACGCCGGTGATGCGCAAAATGACGTCGGACAGGCTTTCCAGATGCTGGATGTTCAGCGTGGTCCAGACGTCGATGCCCGCGTCGCGCAGCTCCTCCACATCCTGCCAGCGCTTGGGATGGCGCGAACCCGGCGCGTTGGAGTGGGCGTATTCGTCGACCAGCAACAGTTCGGGCCGTCGCGCCAGGGCGCCGTCCAGGTCGAACTCCATCAGGGCGCGGTCGCGGTGTTCGATCGGCGCGCGCGGCATGACGTCGAGCCCGCGCAGCAGGCTCATCGTTTCCTTGCGGCCGTGGGTCTCGACCACGCCGACGACGACGTCCAGCCCCTCGGCCTTTCGACGGCGTGCGGCGCGCAGCATCTCATAGGTCTTGCCCACGCCGGGCGACATGCCCAGAAACACCTTCAGCCGCCCGCGCTTGCGGCACGGAGCGGCTGAAGTCGCGGGCGTTGCTGGCGCCGTTTCGGGCAATCAGCCCTCCGCGCCGAAGCGGGCGTCCAGCGCGCGGTTGGTCAGCAGGACATTGACGTGCGGCTGGCCGATGAAGCCCAGGAAGGCCCCCTCGATGTGCGCCTCGATGATGCTCTGGACCTGTTGCACGGGAACACCTCTGGCGCGGGCGATCCGCGCGGCCTGAAGCCGAGCGTAGGCCGGGGACACGTCCGGGTCGAGGCCCGAACCCGAGGTCGTCACCGCATCGGCGGGGATGACGCCGGGGCCGTCCTCGGCGCGGATCGTCTGAGCGCTTTCGGCGACGCGAGCGATCAGGTCCGGGTTCAGCGGCCCCATGTTGGAGCCGGACGAGGCGGCGGCGTCATAGCCGTCGCCCGCCGCCGACGGGCGCGGATGCAGATAGGTCGCGCCGACGAAAGGCTGGCCGATCAGGGACGAGCCGACGACCCGCCCGCCGGCGTCGCGCACCAGACTGCCGTTGGCCTGGTCCGGGGAGGCGACCTGGGCGATGCCGGTGACGGCCAGCGGATAGGCCAGCCCCAGCAGCAGGGTGAACAGAGCCGTCATGACGAGGGCCGGGCGAAGTTGGTTGACCATGGTCGTCGCCTCAGAAGGTCGCCTTCAGCGTGGCTACGACGCGTGCGCCGTAGATGTCGCCGAAGTCGTGTTGATCGGTGTCGTGATAACGCAGGTCCAGCGCCAGATTGTCGGTCAGCTGATAGGCCGCGCCCAGGTTCCAGGTGGTGTAGTCCATGTCCGACGACACCCACTGACGGCCGACGGCGCCCGAGACGGTCCATTTGTCGGCCGGGCTGACCGCGCCGTTAACCTCGGCATAGGTCGCCTCGTCCTCGGCCGCGCCGAAGAAGTCGGGCGAATAATAGGCGGCGGCGCCCAGGGTGGCGGGGCCGACGGCGCGCGAGGCGGCGGCTTTCAGCTCGACATAGTCATAATCGGCGCCGTCGGGCTGACCGGCGTAGAGATAGCCGATCACCCCGAAGTCCAGCGCATAGCCGGCGACCTCTGGCCGATAGCCGGCATACAGATCGACCTCGGCGTCCGTGTCGTCGCCGAAATCGACGTTGGAGGCCCAGCCGCCGGCGTAGAAGCCGTTCTTGGTCAGATCGACGCCGGCCGAAAGGGCGGGGTTTTCCTGGGTCTGGCTTACACCGCGGAAAACGTAATCGGAGGTGACGGCGACGTTAGCCGACACGTCCTGGGCCTTGGCTTCGCTGCATAGGCCCAGACCGGCGAGACCGACGATACAGGCGGCGGCGAACCAGGCGTCGTTGCGGCCCGAGGCCTTGGAGAAGGATTTACGCATTGGGTTTCTCTATTCGAACAGGATGAATCGCCATGGGGTTGGAGCGCGTGCGCGGATCGGTCTGCTGCAGCGTCGACACGCCCCACATCACGGCGATGACCAGCACCGCCACGACGAGTTGCAGGATGCGAGAGACCTCCAGACGCATCACGCCAGACCCAGGCCGGAGATGAGCAGGTCGATCAGCTTGATGCCGACGAACGGGGCGATCAGGCCGCCCAGGCCGTAGATCAGCAGGTTGCGACCCAGAAGCGCGCCGGCGCCGATGGCCCGGTATTTAACGCCCTTCAGCGCCAGCGGGATCAGGGCGACGATGACCAGGGCGTTGAAGATCACCGCCGACAGGATGGCGCTCTCAGGGCTGTGCAGACGCATGACGTTCAGCGCGCCGAGCGACGGCAGGGCCACCACGAACATCGCCGGGATGATGGCGAAGTATTTGGCCACGTCGTTGGCGACCGAGAAGGTCGTCAGGGCGCCGCGCGTAATCAGCAGTTGCTTGCCGACCTCGACGATCTCGATGACCTTGGTCGGGTCGCTGTCCAGATCGACCATGTTGCCGGCCTCGCGCGCGGCCTGGGCGCCGGTCTGCATGGCGACGCCGACATCGGCCTGGGCCAGGGCCGGAGCGTCGTTGGCCCCGTCGCCGCACATGGCGACCAGACGGCCCTTGGCCTGTTCGGCCTTGATCAGGCGCATCTTGTCCTCGGGCGTGGCCTCGGCGAGGTAGTCGTCCACCCCGGCTTCCGAAGCGATGGCTGCGGCCGTCACAGGATTGTCGCCGGTGATCATCACGGTGCGCAGGCCCATGCGGCGCAGGTCGGCGAACCGCGCCTTCACGCCCGGCTTGACCACGTCCTTCAGGTGGATGACGCCGACCAGGGCGCCATTCTGGGTCACGGCCAGGGGCGTGCCGCCCGAACGGGCGATCCGGTCCACGGCCTGGCGGAACTCGGCCGGGGCCGAACCGTCCGTCAGGTTCAGATCCTTCAGCACCGCATCGACCGCGCCCTTGCGCCAGCTGTCCTTGCCGACGTCCAGGCCCGACTGGCGGGTGACGGCGGTGAAGGGAATGGCGACGGCGCCGGCCGGCTGATCGACCGAGACACCGGCGTTGCGGCCCAGCTCGACGATGGAGCGGCCCTCGGGCGTCTCGTCGGCGAGCGACGCCATGACGGCGGCGGCTAAAGCGGCCTCGGGGCGCACGCCCGGAACCGGCATGACCTCGGTCGCCATGCGGTTGCCGCAGGTGATGGTGCCGGTCTTGTCGAGCAGCAGGGTGTCGACGTCGCCTGCCGCCTCCACCGCACGGCCCGAGGTGGCCAGTACGTTCACCTTCAGCAACCGGTCCATGCCGGCGATGCCGACGGCGGACAGCAGACCCCCGATCGTGGTCGGGATCAGGGTGATGAACAGGGCGCCCAGCACCATCGGATCCAGATCGACGCCGGAATAGGCGCCCAGACCCACCAGGGTCACGACCGCGATCAGGAAGATCAGGGTCAGGCCGGCCAGCAGCACCGCCAAGGCCAGCTCGTTGGGCGTCTTCCTGCGGTCCGCGCCCTCGACCATGGCGATCATGCGGTCGAGGAAGGTCGAGCCGGGCTTGGCGGTGATGCGCACCTTGATCCAGTCCGATACGACGGTGGTGCCGCCGGTCACGGCGGACCGGTCGCCGCCGCTTTCGCGGATCACCGGGGCGCTCTCGCCGGTGATGGCGGCCTCGTTGACCGAGGCGACGCCCTCGACGATCTCGCCGTCCGAGGCGATCACGTCGCCGGCCTCGACCAGGATGATCGACCCGACTTCAAGCTCCGAAGCGTTGGTCGGGACCACGCTGCCGGTCTTCGCGTCGACGATCAGCTTGGCCTTGGTCGTGACGCGGGTCGCGCGCAGGCTGTCCGCCGCCGCCTTGCCCCGCCCTTCAGCGATGCTTTCGGCGACATTGGCGAACAGGACCGTGGCCCAAAGCCACAGCGCCAGTTGCACCGCAAAGCCCGCCGACTGACCGCTCGCGATGGCCGCGGCCGCCGAAAGCGTGGACAAAAGCGCCACGATCCAGGTGGTGAAGATGACCGGATTGTTGATCAGCTTGACGGGGTTCAGCTTGACGAAGGCGTCGCCAACCGCGCGTCCGATCATCTTTCCCGAGAGGCCGCCCGCGAGAGGCGACGCCCGGCCGCCCTCGCGGGGATCCAGAGTTACTTGTGTCATGTCAGGATGTCCGAAGGATCAGGCGCCGGCGACCGCCGCGAGCACCTGGAAGTGCTCGACGATCGGTCCCAGGGCGAGGGCGGGCAGGAACTGCAGGCCGCCGAGGATGAGGATCACGCCGATCAGCAGGCCGATGAACAGGCCGTTGTCGGTCGGCAGGGTGCCGGGGCTGGGCGCCAGCTTGGGCTTGACCACCAGACTGCCGGCGATGGCCAGGACGGCGACGGCCGGAATGAACCGCCCGAACAGCATGCCCAGCCCCAGGGTCGTGTTCCACCAGGGGGCGTTGGCGGTCAGACCCGCAAAGGCCGAGCCGTTGTTCGCCGCCGCCGAGGTGTAGGCGTAGAGGATCTCCGACAGGCCGTGCGGCCCCTTGTTCAGCAGGCCCGCCAGCGCCGTCGGGAAGACGGCCGACACGGCGGTGAAGCCAAGGATGGCCAGCGGCAGGATCAGCACCGCGATCATGGCGAACTGGATCTCGCGCGCCTCGATCTTCTTGCCCAGATATTCCGGAGTGCGCCCGACCATCAGGCCGGCGACGAAGACCGACAGCAGGGCCATGACGACCATGATGGCGATGCCCGAACCGACGCCGCCGGGCAGAATTTCACCCAACTGCATCAGGAACATCTGCAACCCGCCGCCCAAGGGCATGAAGCTGGCGTGCATCGAGTTGACCGAGCCGTTCGAGGCGCCGGTCGTGACCACGGACCAGACGGTCGAGGCGGGCGCGCCGAAGCGGACCTCCTTGCCCTCCATGTTGACCGAACTGTCGACATGGGCGGCGACCAGGGCCGGGGCCGGCTGGGTCTCGATCACATACATGGCCGCGCTGGCGGCGCTCAGCAGGATCAGGGCCGCCGCCGCCAGGGCGCGGATGTCGCGTCCCGCCATGGCGGTGCGGCCGAAGGCGAAGAAGGCCGCCCAGCCCATGACGTTGATCGCCACGGCGGTCAGCAGATTGGTGATGGCGTTCGGGTTCTCGAACGGATGGGCGCCGTTGACGTTGAAGACGCCGCCGCCGTTGATGCCCAGCTGTTTGATCGCCACTTGGCTGGCGGCCGGGAACAGCGGCAAGGTCTGGGATCCGCCCTCGACGCCGGTCGCCGTCACATGGGCCGCCAGGCTCTGAACGATGCCGAGACCCGACAAGGCCACGGCCAGGATCAGGGCGGCGGGCAGCAGGACATACAGGGTCGTGCGCGTCAGATCGGCCCAGAAGTTGCCGACCCCCTCGCCGCGATTGGCCACAAAAGCGCGCGCCAGGGCCGCCGCGATTGTCGCGCCCGTCGCCGCCGAAACGAAGTTTTGCACCGTCAGGCCGACCATCTGGGTGAAGGTCGACAGGGTCGCCTCCCCGCCATAGCTCTGCCAGTTGGTGTTGGTCACGAAGCTGACGGCGGTGTTGAAGGCCAGATGCGGCGACACGCCTGCGAACCCTTGCGCGTTCAGCGGCAGCACGCCCTGCAGACGCAGGATCGCATACAGCAGGACAAAGCCCGCCAGGTTGAAGGCCAAAAGGGCGCCGGCGTATCCCAGCCAGCCCTGGCTGCGTTTTGGATCGACGCCCGCCGCGCCGTAGAAGACCGCCTCGACCGGCTTCAGCACCGGATCGAGCCAGGTCCGCTCGCCGTTCCAGACGCGCGACATATAAACGCCGATGGGCCAGCCGAGCATTACGGCCAGCCCAAGGGTCAGGGCGATCTCGCCCCATCCTTGAATGTTCATGATTTAAGTCCCGGTTCCTCAGAACCGCTCGGGCCGCAGCAGCGCCGCGACCATGTAAACGGCGACGACCAGCGCCCCCGCCCCCCAGAGCATGGCGATCATCGTCATACCCGTTTCAAAGCTGTGGCCAGCAAGGCGAAGACGGCGAACCCCCCCGCACCCACCGCCAGAAAAATCACATCGGCCATGCCGATCGCCTCCGACTTGTTGGAGACGGCAAATGCTCACCGAGAGGCATAAGTGCGCCATTCCGGATCACGTGCGGCGCATAAGGAAAACATAAGGGGCGGGTTGTGCGGGCATCGAACAGGCGCCTGCGAGCCGCGTGAAGCACCTTATGGAAGTGCCGTCCGACATGCGGGCAGCGTTAAGTTCCGCCTGTCTTCGGACGCGCCAGGTGTCGTAAAAAGCTTCCGCCAGGAAATGACACGTCCTGGATAAGGCTTGCTATTGCCTCGTCTGCCGTTAGGAACCCGGCTCCCCTGCCTGGAGCCCTGCCATGACGGCGACGAAACCGATGACGATCGGGATCGATTTCGGCACGACCAATACGGTCGTGGCCCTGACCGATGCGGACGGCCTCGCCCATCTCGTGACCTTCGACGCGGTCGAGGCTCAAACGACGACCTTCCGCTCGGCGCTCAGCTTCCAGACCCATCCGGGCGTGGACGGCCAGCCGCCCGAGCGCGTTGTCGAGGCCGGGCCCTGGGCCATCGCCGCCTATGTCGAGGATCCGCTGGAGACCCGCTTCATCCAGTCGTTCAAGACTTTCGCCGCCAGCGCCGCCTTCACCGAAACCCGGATCGACAACAAGCGCTACGCCTTTGAGGATCTGCTGGCCGCCTTCCTGCTGCGCCTGCGCCACCACGCCGGCGACGCCCTGACGGATGCCCCGCCCGCCGTCATCGTCGGCCGTCCCGTCACCTTTGCGGGCGGCAATCCGGACGAGACCCTGGCCCTGTCGCGCTATCAGACGGCGTTCCAGCGGCTGGGCTTCACCGACATCCGCTATGCGCACGAGCCGGTCGGCGCCGCCTTCTATTTCGCGCGCCAACTGAAGGCGGACGCGACGGTCCTCGTCGCCGACTTCGGCGGCGGCACCAGCGACTTCTCCATCATCCGGTTCGAACATACGCCCAACGGCCTGCGGTCGACGCCGCTGGCCCGCTCGGGCGTCGGCGTGGCGGGCGACGCCTTCGACTACCGGATCATCGACCAGCTGGTCTCGCCCGAATTGGGCAAGGGCGGTCTGTACAGCTCCGTTGGCAAACAACTGCCGATTCCCCAGCGGTATTATTCCGCCTTCGCCCGCTGGGATCAGCTGGCCCTGCTGCGCGCCTCACGCGACATGCGCGACATCCGCGCCCTGGCCCGCACCGCGCTGGAGCCCGAGAAGATCGAGCGCCTGATTGAGGTGCTGGACGACAACCATGGCCATGACCTGTACCGCGCCGTCTCAACGCTGAAGATGGCCTTGTCGGCCGAGGAAACCGCCACCTTCCTGTTCCAGGCCGGCGGCGTCCATATCGAAAAGCCGGTCGCCCGCGCCGATTTCGAACGCTGGATCGCGCCGGAACTGGCCGCCATCGAGGGCGCGGTGGATCAGGCGATGGCCCGCAGCGGCCTGGCGCCCGACGCCATCGACCGCGTCTTCCTGACCGGAGGCACCTCCTTCGTGCCGGCCGTGCGGGCGCTTTTCCAGAACCGCTTCGGCGCAGAGCGGATCGAGACGGGCGGCGAGTTCGAATCCATCGCGGCCGGCCTGGCGCTGATCGGGCGCGAGGCGGATCTGGACCTGTGGAGCGAAAAGGCGGTCTAGGTCGGAAGCCCCCTTCCATCGTCATTCCGGGGCGTCCGCAGGACGAACCCGGAACCCAGGGGGACACCGCCGCCGCCTGACGCGGCACGAGCCGTGATGCGCACTCCTGGCTTCCGGGTTCTTCGGGACGCTCAGCCCCGGAATGACAGCGACTTCGATTAGACGCCGACCCTAGAATCCTTGCGCCCGCGCCACCCGTTCGGCGTGGAAGCCAGCATCGCCCAGCAGTTCGTTCAGGACCCGCACCCGCTTCATGAACAGGCCGACGTCGAATTCGTCGGTCATGCCGACGCCGCCATGCATCTGGACCGCCTCCTGCACCGCCAGCTCGGCGACCCGCCCGGCCTTGGCCTTGGCGATGGAGGCGGCCAGCGGCGCGTCCTCGCGCCCCTCGTCGAGGGCGATCTGGGCGCCGATCGTCGCCGCGCGCGCAAGCTCCAGCTCCGAGAACAGATGCGCAGCGCGGTGTTGCAGCGCCTGGAACTCGCCGATCAGCTTTCCGAACTGTTTGCGGGTCCGCAGGTAATCCATCGTCGTCTTGAACGCTTGATCGCCGGCGCCCGTCAGGCTGGAGGCCGCGCAGGCCCGCCCCAGGTTCAGCGCGCCGTCCACCAGCACCTCCCCATCCCCGACCGCGCCGATCACTGCATCGGCGTCGAGCGCCACATCGCTCAGCGTGATCCGCGCCGCATTGTGCGCGTCCACCATCACCGTGCGCTCGACCGCGACGCCCGCCGTCGCCGGATCGACCAGGAACAGCGTCGTGCCCTCGTCCGCCGTGGCGACCACGATCAGGGCGTCCGCCACATGGCCGTCCAGCACAAAGGCCTTGGCGCCGTTCAGCTTGAAGCCGTTGCCCGCCCGCTCGGCCCTCGTGGTGATCCGCGACGGCGCGTGTTTCGCGCCCTCGTCCACCGCCAGCGACAGGATCGCCTCGCCCGCCGCGATCCTGGGCAGCCAGGCCTGCTGCACCTGCGATCCGCCGTCGATCAGCACCTTGGCCGACAGGATCGACGAGCCGAGATACGGCGACGGCGTCAGGGTGCGTCCCAGGCTCTCGGCGATCACCCCGGCCTCGACCGCGCCCAGCCCCATGCCGCCCAGCGCCTCGGGGATGATGACGCCGGCGAAACCCATCTCGCCAAAGGCCCGCCACAGGTCGCGCGACACGCCGTCGGCGTCCCGCTCGTCCCGCAGCTTTCTCAGATGCGCGATCGGCGCCTGTTCGATCAGGAAGCCGTCGGCGGCGTCCTGCAACATCGTCTGTTCTTCGGTCAGGATCAGCGGCATCGTCTCACGCTCCCGGCAGTTGCAGCAGGTGTTTGGCGATGATGTTCAACTGAACCTCGCTGGTGCCGCCCTCGATGGAGTTGGCCTTGGTCCGCAGCCAGTCGCGCGCCGCCTTGCCGTCATGCGACCGCTCGCCCTCCCATTCCAGCGCATCGGCCCCGCCCGCCGCCATCAGCAGTTCATGACGCCGCTTGTTCAGCTCGGAGCCATAGTATTTCAGCATGGAGGCGATGGCCGGGTGCGCCTGTTTGGCCTTCACCTGATCGCCGACCCGTTCCATCGCCAGACGGAAGGCGGCGGCGTCGATCTCCAGGTCCGCGATACGCGCGCGGAGCATCGGCTCGTCCAGCCGCCCCGCCTCATCGGCGCCGATGGCGTCCAGCACCACCTGCCCCACAGGCCGCCCGCCGCCGACCTCGCCCATCGCGCCGATCATGGTCCGCTCGTGCGCCAGCAGATATTTGGCCACGTCCCAGCCCCGGTTCAGCGTCCCGACCAGGTTTTCCTTCTCCACCCGGACATCGTCGAAGAAGGTTTCGCAGAAGGGCGACTTGCCTGAAATCAGGGTGATCGGCCGCGTCGTCACGCCCGGCGTCTTCATGTCGAACAGCACGAAGCTGATGCCCAGATGTTTGGGCGCCTCAGGGTCCGTGCGCACCAGGCAGAAGATCCAGTCGGCCTTGTCGGCGTAGGAGGTCCAGATTTTCTGGCCGTTGACGATCCAGTGGTCGCCCTTGTCGTCTGCCTTCGTCTGGATCGAGGCCAGGTCCGACCCCGCGCCCGGCTCGGAATAGCCCTGGCACCAGCGGATCTCGCCGCGCACGATCTCCGGCAGGAAGCGTTTCTTCTGCTCTTCGGTCCCAAAGGCCAGCAGCGCCGGGCCCAGCATCCAGACGCCGAAACTGGCCAGGGCCGGTTGGGCCTTGATGCGGCGCAGTTCGGAGGCCAGCACCTTGGCCTCCTCGCGACTGAGGCCGCCTCCGCCGTATTCCGCCGGCCATTCCGGCGCCGTCCAGCCCCGCGCGCCCATCCGCTCCAGCCACAGCTTGTGCGCCGGGGTCTTGAAGGTGGGATTTCGCCCGCCCCAGATCATCTCGTCGTCGGCCATCGGCCCGCGACATTCGGCCGGGCAGTTCGCCTCCAGCCAGGCGCGCGTCTCGGCGCGGAATTGCTCCAGATCGGTCATTCCTCGTCTCCCATGGCGTGCGTCGCTGATCGGTCGAAACTGATGCGAGACATCGTTGGGAATGACCTTATCCAGGAAATCCCCGCCTTAGAAAGCGAAACCTGAATGCCGATCACTTAGCTGACGTAACGTCAGATCAGGCCGTGACCCTTGGGCAGTTCGGCATAGCGGTGAACCCGCGTCGCCATCACCAGACCGAAACCGATCATGACGGTCAGCATGACGGTGCCGCCATAGGACAAGAGCGGCATCGGCACGCCCACGACCGGCGCCAGCCCCATCACCATCGCCCCGTTGATCAGCACATAGAGCGCGAATGTCGCCGTCACGCCCGACGCCGCCAATCGCCCGAAGTGACTGTGCGACAGCGAGGCGATCCTCAATGAGATCAGGATGATGGCGGCATAGGAGGCCAGAAGCGTGAAGGTGCCCACGAAGCCGAACTCCTCGGCGAAAGCGGCGAAGATGAAGTCGGTCTGGCGTTCGGGCAGGAACTCCAGCTGGCTCTGGCTGCCCAGGCCGAACCCGCGCCCCAGCGGCCCGCCGGAACCCATGGCGATCTTGGACTGCACGATCTGATAGCCCTTGTCCGACATGTCGGCCTCGGGGTTCAGGAAGGTCAGCACCCGGTGACGCTGATAGTCATGCATGCCGAACATCACATAGGGCGGCACCAGCACGGCGGCGGCGATGATCAGCGGCAGGATGATCCGCCAGCTCAGTCCGGCGACGAACATGATCGCCGCGCCCGTCAAACCGATCAGCATGGCCGATCCCAGGTCCGGCTGGTGCGCGACCAGCAAGAACGGCAAGCCGATGATCCCGACCGGGAAGATCAGCTTCCAATGGAAACTCGCCTCCTTGGCCGATGCGCCGTGATACCAACGCGCCAAGGCCAGCACGACGCCGATCTTCATGATCTCGGACGGCTGAATGCGGGTGAAGCCCAGGTCCAGCCATCGCGTGGCGCCCAAGGCCGTATAGCCAAGCGGCGTCTCCACCAGCGCCAGCATGAACAGCGCCATCCCGTAAATGGGATAGGCCAGGGCGAACCAGTAGCGGATGCTGATCAGCGACAGCATCAGCATCAGCGCCAGACACATGCCGAACCGGATCAGGTGCTTCATCGCCCAGGGCGACCACGATCCGCCGGCCACCGAATACAGCATCAGGGCGCCGGTGCCGGACACAACGCACAGCAAGGCCGTCAGCCGCCAGTCGATCTGGCCGAGCTTGGTCGAGACGCGTTCGCGCTCGCCGGGACGTGACAGGGCCGAGGCGGTCAACGGCCGGGCTCGGACAGATAGGGACGCGGCCCGCTGGTCGCAGACGGCGCGGGGCGGCTCGGCTGCGGCGGGGCCACAACATCGGGCTCGGGCGCGGCGCCGACCACGCCGTCCTCTACGATGGCGTCACCAGTGGGTTCGGGCGGCAGCGGCCGTTCGATGCGCGCTCGCATGTCCGGATCCTTGAGCAGCACAGTGCGCATCACTTCACGCGCGCGCGGCGCGCCGGCGGTCGCTCCGCCCTTGCCCCCGTGTTCGACGATGATGGCGACCGCATATCGCGGCGCATCCACCGGAGCGAAGGCCACGAACAGGTTGTGGTCCTTCAGCGCCCAGATATTGCTCTTGCGCGAGCCGGAGCCGTAGTTCCGGACCTGGGCCGTGCCAGTCTTGCCGGCCATCTGTATGTCGCCCAGGCCCAACTGGCTCTGGCGATAGGCGGTGCCGGATCGGTCATTGGCCACGGCGATCATGCCTTGGCGCACATATTCGACGTGGGCCGGATCGAACGGCAGGTCCGGCGCCTCGGCCCCGCTGGGCTGTTCGACGCCGCCGATGGACTTGATCAGGCGCGGTTGAAGCTGCTTCTTCCCGTTCGCCAGCCGCGAGGTCATGACCGCCAGCTGCAGGGCGTTCACCGTGATCGCGCCCTGCCCGATGGCGACCGAGGTCGTCTCCCCCGGATGCCAGACCGGATCGCGCGGGAAGGTCCGCGCCTTCCATTCCGTGGACGGCAACAGGCCTTTGCGCTGGTTGCCGACGCCGATGTCGAACTCGTGCTCGAAGCCCAGCGCCAGCCCCGCCTTGCGGATATTGTCCACGCCCGCACGGTTGCACATGGCGTAGAAATAGACGTCGCACGAGTTCTTGATCGCATTGTGCATGTTCTGGGTGCCATGCCGCCCCCAGCATCGCTGCACCCGGTTGCCGGTGCGATACGCGCCGCTGCAGAAGACCGTCTGATTCGGATCGACACCCGCCTCCAGCAAGGCCAGGGCCGTCGTCGGCTTGAAGGTCGATCCCGGCGGGAAGGTGCCGTTCAGCGTCTTGTCCAGCAGCGGCTTGCGCTCATAATCGGCCAAAGCGCGATAGGTCTTGCTCGGCACGCCGCCGACGAACAGATTGGGATCGAACGACGGCGCAGACATCATGCACAGGATGTCGCCGTTGCGCACATCCATGACCACACAGGCGCCCGACTCGTCGCCGAACACCTCCAGCGCCCGGTTCTGAACGTCGGCGTCCAGCGTCAAGATAACTTCCTTGCCGGGCACAGCGGGCCGCGATCCCCCGATGTCTTCGGCGACCACCCGTCCGCGCGCATCCACCTCGACCCGGTTGCCGCCAGGCTCGCCGCGCAGCGACGCATCCAGCGCCTTTTCGACGCCCTGACGGCCGATGCGGAAGCTGGGATTGAACAGCAGGGCCGGCGGCTGCTCGCCCTTGTCGCGGATCGCCTTGACGTCCCGGTCCGACACCTTGGCCACATAGCCGATGACGTGGGCGAATGCTCCGCCGAAGGGGTAGTAGCGCGCCTCGTTCATATCGACCATCACGCCGGGCAGTTCGTTGGCGTACTGATTGACCTTGGCGAATTCTTCCCAGGTCAGGTCACTCTTGACCGGCACCGGGTTGAACTTGGACGCCGCATTCACGTCGCGGATGATGGCGCGCCGCCGCTCCAGCGTGTCGGGCAGCACACGCCCCAGAAGATCCAGCGTCTGGTCCAGATCCTTGGTTTCGTCGCGCACCACCAGCACCCGGAAACTGGGGCGATTGCCGGCGATGACGACGCCGTTGCGGTCCTTGATCAGGCCGCGCGGCGGCGGGACCATGCGGAAGTTGAACTGGTTCTGCGACGACAGGGTCGCATATTCCTGAGCCTGAACGACCTGCAGCTGACCCAGCCGTCCGATCAGCGCGGTGATCCCCAGAGCCGTCGCCCCGCCCAGCACGAAGGTGCGCCGCAGGAAGGACCCCTGACGCTCATTCACATCGGCAAAGAAGATGGAGGGCTCGCCGCTCATCGGAACCGAATATCTCCGTCGTCGAATCGCTCAAGCATCCAGTTGGCGATCGGAAACAGCAGCAGCGTCGGCACGACCTGTCCGACCATCGGCAGGATCGCCGGTGCGTTCGCCGCTCGCATCGTCACCACCAGATAGGCCAGAAAAAAGGCGCCCAGCGTGCAGGCGGCGTAGGCTCCAAAGCGGATCAGCCCCTCATGCCCCGCCAGCAGATTGCGCGACAGCAGCACCGTTCCATAGACGCCCATCAGGCACAGCGCCCACAGGCCAAGCGGCGTATTCCAGAACAGATCCAGGAACAGGCCGATCAAAAACAAGACCGCCGGCGCCAGCATCGACGGCCGGATCAAGGGCCAGGCGAAAGCCAGGATCATCGGAATGACCGGCTCGGGCAGATGCAGACCGAACAGTTGCAGCGGCGTTCCCAGAATGACCGTCGCGGCGAGGACGAGCAGGGCCGGATAGACGATCCACTGAAGAGGTCCGACAACGCGAACCGCGACGGGCCGTCTCACGCGGCGCCTCCCGGGGCGGGTGTCGGCGCAGGGCTTGGCGCAACCGGCGCAGGCGACGGGGCCGAAGCCGCAGGCCTCGGAGACGTCACGGCCGGACGGGCCGCAGTCGGCGCAGCGGCGGGCGCAGGCGTTGGCGCTGGCGTCGCCGCCGCAGCACGCGCCCGTTCGGCCTGGGCCTGCTGCGCCGTCGCACGACGGGCGGCAGCGTCACGGATCGCTCCGACCTCGGCGGCGCTCGGCTCCGGCGCCGTCGCCAGGCCTGCGAGCGGCGGCGCATTCAGCGCATTCGGGCTGACCAACTGTCCAAAGCTCTGGAACAGCAGGACGCGGACATAGTCGATCGCCCCGTGGTCGCTGAACAGTTTGACCCGCCAGGCGCCGTCCACGCCCTTGGCGGCCACGCCGACCGGCAGTCCGCGCGGCAGCCCGCCGCCGTCACCCGAACTCAGAATACGGTCACCCGCCTTGATCGAACCGGATCCGCGAATGAACTCCAGACGCGGGCTGTCGCCGCCGTCTCCGGTCAGCATGGCGCGCGCATCGGTGCGCTCGATCATCACCGGCGTGCGCGACGCCACATCCGTCAGCAGCACGACACGGCTGACGCCGCCCGTCACGCCCGTCACCCGACCGACCAGTCCATGTTCCGTCACGACCGGATTGCCGATCCGCACGCCCTTGGCCGAACCGACGTCGATCAACTTGGCATTGGAGAAGGGACCGCGTGTTTCCGAGATGGCCCGCCCCGTGGCCATGGGCACCGGCGGTTCGGTGCGCAGACCCAGCAGGGCCTCATAGCGGCCGTTGATGTTCTTTTGGGCGATCGCTTCGTCGCGCCAGCCGCGCAGTTCGGCGATCTCGGCCTTCAGACGGCGGTTCTCGCCGATCGCGAAGAAATAGCCGCCGACATAGTCGCGCGCGGCCCCGGCCCAACGCACCGGCGCGGCGAAAACCCCGCCGACCGGCCCGGCCGCCGCTTCGAAACCGCCGCGCGCCACGCCCATGGTCGAGCCGCCCTCGGACGTGGTCCGATCGCCAAGCAACAGGACGACCGCACCGATGACAGCCACGACGACGACGACCGCGGCGGTCCACGCCAGCGGCACCTTGATGTTTTCAAAAGGGCCGTCGCGAAACGCCACGGGCGACCTTCCACTAAAAGGGGTTGGAATCGGCAGGACGCCCCCTGCCGCTCAGCCTGCCTATCGCAAAATCAAGGCTGGAATGGAACCGTGATCACGCAGGCCTGAATAGGATTTGCAGCCAAGCTTTCACCCGGCCGCAACGGACGGATCAGAGCGCGGAGTCGAGGATGCCCTTCATCCAGCGCGGATGTTCCAGCACGCGACCGCAGCCGATGGCCACGCACGACAGCGGATCGTCGGCGACCGAGACCGGCAGGCCGGTGTGATCGCGGATTTCGACGTCCAGACCGCGCAGCAGGGCGCCGCCGCCCGTCAGCATGATGCCCTTGTCGGCGATGTCGGCGGCCAGTTCCGGCGGGGTGGCTTCCAGCGCGACCTTCACGGCTTCGATGATCTGGGTGACCGGCTCGGCCAGGGCTTCCGCGGCCTGACGCTCCGAAATACGCACCTCGCGCGGCACGCCCTGCATCAGGTCGCGGCCCTTGACCTCGATCGACAGGCCCTCGCCGTCGGCCGGGATGCGAGCGGTGCCGATGTCCTTCTTGATGCGTTCGGCGGTCGTTTCGCCGATCAGCAGGTTATGGTTGCGGCGCATGTAGCTGATGATGCTGTCGTCCATCTTGTCGCCGCCGACGCGGACCGAACGCGAATAGACGATGCCCGACAGCGACAGGACGGCGACTTCCGTCGTGCCGCCGCCGATATCGACGACCATCGAGCCGGTCGGCTCGTGGATCGGCAGGCCGGCGCCGATCGCAGCCGCCATCGGCTCGTCGATCAGGCCCACGCGACGCGCCGAGGCGTTCAGGCAGCTGTCGTTGATCGCGCGACGCTCGACCGCCGTGGCGCCCGAGGGCACGCAGACGATGATCTTGGGGTTCACGAAGCCCTTGCGGTTATGAACCTTGCGGATGAAGTGCTTGATCATCTCTTCGGCGACTTCGAAGTCGGCGATGACGCCGTCGCGCATGGGGCGGATCGCCTCCATGTGGCCCGGCGTGCGGCCCAGCATCTGCTTGGCCTCGATCCCCACGGCGTGGACGACCTTGCGCCCGCCGACGTTTCTCAGCGCCACCACCGACGGCTCGTTCAGGACGATGCCCTTGCCCTTCATGTAGATCAGGGTGTTGGCGGTGCCCAGGTCCATCGCGATGTCGTTGGAGATCGCGCCGAAAAGGGAGAAGCTCATGGGAATCGATACCGTTGTTAGCTGGCAGGGCGTCTAGATGTCTCAGTCGACCTGGCGACGCCCCAACTGCCCTGACATCCCCACGCCGGACAGTTCCTGATCGTCTTCGCCACGCCTACTAGCGGCGGGTTTGCCCGTATGAAACCGGGATTACAAGCCCCGATGACAGTCTCGTCATATCGAGAACGCCACAGCCGCCCAGCAGGCCTGTGGATGAGACTGCAAGCCCGCTTCCGTCAGATCGCACGATCGTCCGCGTACGGACGGTCATGTGATTAATCGCCGCGCGCGATCTCGCGCCGCTTCACCAGTTCGCGCACCACCAGCATCAGCGCCAGCCAGGCCAGCGCCACCCCAGCCAGTATGGCCGAGGTCCATATCCCGTCGCCGCTGACTGCCGTCATGAAGGATCCGCCGAAGAAGGCGACCAGAGCGGTCTTCGGCAATACGCCCAGCGCGCACCCTGCCAGAAAACCCGAGAACGACGCCCTCGCCGCCCCGAACGCCATGTTCACGACGATGAACGGCGCCGACGGCACGTTGCGGATCATGAAGCTGGCGTAGAAGGCATTCTTGCCGACGAACCGCGTCAGCCGTCCGACCGTCTTGCCGCCGTGTCGCGCCAGCAGCCGCGCCGTGGGTCCGCGTCCCAGCCAGTAGGTCACGCCCGCCGACACGACAGTCGCGATCCAGCTGTAGAGGAAGCCGAACCACGGCCCGAACGCCACGACGCAGGCGGCGATCAGGATGAACTGCGGCGCGCCGAAAAAGGCCGAGACCGTGAACACCACAATGGCGGCGACCACGCCCCACGGTCCCTGACGGAATCCTGCCAGCCAGTCTTCCAGACGCCCTTCGGCCTCCAGCCCCAGTTGACTCTTGCCCACAGCGAACAGCGCGATCATCGCGCCCAACAGCAGGGCCGTCGCCAGCACGGCGCGCCAGCGCCGCGCCTCCATGTTCGACAGAAAATCGATGATCCAGCGCATCAGAGCCGCCGCTTATCATCCCATCCCTGCATTAGCGAGCATCAGCGCATTGTCCCGAGGGGCGACGCCGCGTAAACAACCCCGCCTCCCCGGCATGAATCTTTCAAATCGACGGGATAATGATGTCCAGCCTGCAATCTTCCGCCCTCGCCCGCGTCAAGCCTTCGGCCACCATCGCCGTCACCGCGCAGGCCCGGAAGCTGAAAGCCGAAGGCCGCGACGTGATCGGCCTGGGCGCCGGCGAACCGGACTTTGATACGCCTGAAAACATCAAACAGGCCGCGATCGACGCGATCAACCGCGGCGAGACCAAATACACCGACGCCGACGGCATGCCCGAGCTGAAGGCGGCCATCGTCGCCAAGTTCAAGCGCGAGAACGATCTCGACTATACGGCCGCCAACATCCACGTCGCGCCGGGCGGCAAGCCCGTCATCTTCAACGCCCTGGTCGCGACGCTGAACCCCGGCGACGAAGTCATCGTGCCCGCCCCCTACTGGGTCAGCTATCCTGATATGGTGCTGCTGGCCGGCGGCGAGCCTGTCACCGTGATCGGCGAGGAGAAGGACGGCTTCAAGTTGCTGCCCGCTGTGCTGGAAGCCGCGATCACGCCCCGCACCAAGTGGCTGATCCTGAACAGCCCGTCCAACCCCACCGGCGCCGCCTACACCCGCGCCGAACTGGAGGCCCTGGCCGAGGTCCTGCGTCGCCATCCGCACGTGTGGGTGCTGACCGACGACATGTACGAACACCTCGTCTATGGCGACTTCGAATACACCACCATCGCCCAGGTGGCGCCGGACCTGATCGACCGCACCCTGACGGTCAACGGCGTGTCCAAGGCCTACGCCATGACCGGCTGGCGCATCGGCTACGCCGGCGGGCCCAAGCCTCTGATCGACCTGATGCGCAAGGTGGCCAGCCAGACCACGTCCAACCCGTCCAGCATCAGCCAGTGGGCGGCCGTCGAGGCGCTGAACGGCCCGCAGGACTTCATCCCCGAGCGCAAGGCCGCTTTCGAAAAGCGCCGCGATCTCGTCGTGTCGATGCTCAACCAGGCGGCTGGCATCACCTGCGCCACACCCGAGGGCGCCTTCTACGTCTATCCGTCCATCGCCGGACTGATCGGCAAGACGACGGAGACGGGCGTGGTCATCGACGGCGATTCCACCTTTGCCGCCGAACTGCTGAACGCCGAGGGCGTCGCCGTCGTCCAGGGCGAGGCCTTCGGCCTCAGCCCCTATTTCCGCATCAGCTACGCCACCTCGGACGCCGTGCTGGAAGAAGCCTGCACCCGCATCCAGCGCTTTACGGCCTCGCTGCGCTGATGGACACAGGGCGGAGGTTCAGGCCTCCGCCCGCCATCCGGCCCTACTTGCTGGGCTGCATATAGACGACCCGGCAGTCGCCATCGATAGTGGTGTAGCGGTTGTTCGACGCGTCGACGAACGAGATCCGGCCGCCGTCGTCGTACTCGACCTTGCCGGTCGAACGTCCCTTGAAGTTCTCCACCCCATAGGTCCAGCAGGTGATGTCCGCCGGCTTGTCACCCCAGGTGGCGTCATTGCGCGCCCGCTTGCTGTCGGTGCAGGCGGACAGTCCGCCGGTCAGGGCGCCGGTCAGGGCAAGGGCGGCGGCGGTATGGACGAGCGCTTTCATAGGCTCAGCCTTGCACGGACGCCGTCCAAGGAAAAGGCCGCCCCGGCGATGCCGGGACGGCCCAACTTTCGACGATGGCGCTCGGCCTAGGGCCGGCTGGCCATGCCCAGCTTCACCGGCTTGGCGTCGTCGGCCAGGGCGCCGCGCTTGACGCCCCACAGCAGGATGATCGGCGCGCCGACATAGATCGACGAATAGGTGCCGACGATGATGCCGAACATCAGGGCGATGGAGAAGCCGAACAGGGCCTCGCCGCCAAAGATAGCCAGGGCCGCGAGCACCATGACGGCGGTCACGCCGGTGATGATGGTCCGCGACAGGGTCTCGTTCAACGACAGGTCGATCACGTCGCGCAGCGGCATGGTCTTGTACTTGCGCAGGTTCTCGCGAAGACGGTCGAACACGACGACGGTGTCGTTCATCGAATAGCCGATGACGGTCAGGACGGCGGCGACCATGTTCAGGCTGAACTCCAGCTTGAACAGCACGATCAGCCCGAACGTCAGGATCACGTCGTGCAGCAGACCGACCACGGCGCCGAACCCGAACTGCGGCTCGAACCGGAACCAGATGTAGAGGAACATCAGGCCGATGGCGACGCCCAGAGCCAACAGGCCCGAGGTGAACAGTTCGCCCGACACCTTGGAGCCGACGACGCTGACGCCCGAATAGTTGACCTGACCGACCGCGCCGCTGATGGCCCCCTCGACCTGATTGACCACCTGGGTCTGATCGCGGCCTTCCGGCACCTGGAAGCGAAGAATGGCGGTCGAGCCGTCATCGACATTGGTGTCGCGGCGCGCAATGCCCTGGACCTGAACGTCGCCCAGGTTCAGGCCGTTCACGGCCTCGCGGACCCGATCCAGCTCGATCGTCTGGCCCGCCGGCTTGGACACTTCCATCGAGGCGCCGCCCCGGAAGTCGATGCCCATGTTCAGGCCGGGATAGAAGCAGGCGATGATCGAGGCGACGCACAGGATCACCGACAGGACGCCGGCGAACCGCGCATATTTGACGAAATGGAAGTTCGTCTTCTGCGGCAGCAGTTTGATGAGGGGCCATCCACGCATCGCCATCACTCCGCGATCGGCAGTTTTTTGGGCTTGGCCGTCTTGAGCCAGTAGCCGAGCAGGACCTGGGCGACCAGGACCGAAGAGAAGACCGAGGTGAACACACCGATGGTCAGCGTCCAGGCGAACCCGCGAACCGGGCCTTCGCCGAACACGAACATGATGCCCGCCGCGACCAGGGTGGTCAGGTTGGCGTCGACGATGGTGCCCATGGCCTTGTTGAAGCCAGCGTCCATCGAGGCGATGACGCTGCGGCCCGCTCGGGCCTCGTCGCGCATCCGCTCATAGATCAGCACATTGGCGTCCACCGCGACCGCGAAGGTCAGGATCAGACCGGCGATGCCGGGCAAGGTCAGCGTCGCCTGGGTCAACGACATGGCCGCCACGATCAGCACGCCGTTCAGCACCAGGCCGACCACCGACACCCCGCCGAACAGCAGGCCGTAGGCCAGGATCATGAACAGCACGATGATGGCGAAGCCGACGGCGGTCGACAGGGCGCCGGCGGCGACCGCGTCCGCACCCAGTTCAGCCGTGACGGTGCGGCGCTCTTCGACGTTCAGCGGCGCCGGCAGGGCGCCCCCGTTCAGCAGGTTCACCAGCGTCGCCGCTTCCTGGATCGTGAAGTTGCCTGTAATCTGACCCGAGCCCGAGGTGATCGCGCTCTGGATCGTCGGGGCCGAGATGACCTTGCCGTCCAGGATGATGGCAAAGGGCTTCTGAAGGTTGGCGGCGGTGGCTTCACCGAAGCGCCGAGCGCCGGCGCCGTCGAAGCGGAAGTCGATGGCCGGGCGGCCGCTCTGGTCCGAACCGACGCCGGCGCGGGTCAGGTTCTCGCCCGACACCAGCACGCGCTTCTTGACCAGATAGGGCGTGCCGTCCTCGCCTTGCAGCAGTTCGGAATCGGGCGGCACACGGCCGGCCATAGCGTCCTGAACCGAGTTCTCGACATCGACCATCTGGAAGGTCAGGTGCGCCGTCTGGCCGATGACTTCTTCCAGCTTGCTCGGATCGCTCTCGCCCGGCGCCTGGACCACGATCCGGTCGGCACCCTGGCGGGTGATGGAGGGTTCGCGCGTGCCCAGGCTGTCGATCCGGCGACGCACCACCTCGATCGACTGGTCCACGGCCGTCGCGCCCATGCCGTTCAGCGCGGCATCGGTATAGGCGAAGCGGATGCGGTTATCGCCCAGGCGCGTCGCGGTGCGTTCCGCCTGGCCGCCCGGTCCGACCTGACCGCCCAGTTGTTGCAGCGCCTTGAACGCGACATCGCTCTGGGCCGGATTGGCCAGGGTGACGACCACGCCGCCGGCTTCACGCTGGAAGCCGTTGGTGGCGACGCCCGCGCCGTTCAGCGTGACCCGAACGTCTTCGATCAGGTTGGTGACGCGCTTTTCGCGCATCGCCGGCACATCGACTTCCAGCAGCAGATACGAACCGCCCTGAAGGTCCAGCCCCAGGTTCAGCTTGTTGTTGGGCATGAAGCCCGGCAGCGCCTCGCGTTGCTGATCCGACAACAGGTTCGGGAACGCCAGCAGACAGCCGAGAACGGCCGCGACGACGACGAGAATGACTTTCCAGCGCGACAGCTGAATCATGAGGGCGGTCCAGGTATCGGCGGATACGCGAGCGTATCAGGCCTTGGAATCGTTGGCGGCGATGGCGGTGCGGTTGCCCACTTCGGCGATCATCGACTTGACGACGCGGACGTTGACGCTGGGTGCGATCTCGACGTTGACCTCGGCCTCTTCGACGCGGGTGACCTTGCCGATCATGCCGCTGCCCAGGACGACGGTGTCGCCACGCTTGACGGCGGCGATGGCGGTCGCGTGTTCCTTGGCGCGCTTCTGCTGCGGACGGATCAGCAGGAAGTAGAACAGGATGAAAATACCGATGATGGGCGCAAACCCGATCAACTGCGCCGTCAAGCCGCCTTCAGCGCCCATGGGTAGTCTCCGCAAACAGATAGGGGGCGGCCGTCATCGGCGCCCATCAAAAACGAGGCGCGGAACCTAGGGCTCCGCTTCGTGGAATGCAACGCGGCGAAAGCGCTACCTGGGCAACACTGTCAAAGGATCGACGGCGACCGGATCGTCGCCGCGCATCTGACGGGTCTCGAAGTGGATCGAGGGTCGTCCGTCGCCGGCCGTCAGACCCACGGTGCCGATCTGCTGGCCCGCGCGAACGTCATCGCCATCCTTGACCGTCGCCGAACCCAGATGGCCATAGACCGTGCGCCAGCCGTTGGCGTGCACGATCAGCACCGTCAGCCCCTGCCCCACCAGATCGCTGCCGACATAGGCCACGCGCCCGGCCGCAGAGGCGCTGACCGTCGCGCCGGCCGAGGCGCCGATGTTGATGCCGTTGTTCCGCTCGCCCATGCCGACCGGGCCGAAACGCCGCACGATGTCGCCGCGCACGGGCCACAGCAGGTTCGGCTGACCGGCAGTGGCGCCGGCGTTGGCCTGTTCGACAGGACGCGTCTGGACCGGCAGGGCCGCATTGCCCGAGGGCGGCGGCGGGGGCGGCGGCACGGCGCCGTTGTTGGGCACCAGCACGCCGACGGGCGAGGCGCCGGTCGCGTAAGGATCGCGGCCGGTATCCACCGCCGCTTCTGGCAGGATGATTCGCTGGCCCGTCGTGATCGCCCCGCGCGGCCCCAGGCCGTTCAGATCGATCAGCGTCTGGACCGGCGTCTGGAAGCGGCGTCCCACGCCCGAGATCGTGTCGCCCGGTTGGATCACATAGGCCGCGCCCGGACGCACCGGGGCCGACGACGACGGATAGGACGGCGTGTAGGCGGGCGGCTGCGACGCCGGAGGCTGATAGGTCGGTTGGCTCGGACCGACGTTGACCGTCGGCGGCAAGGCTCCGCCGTCCACCTGCCCGATCGGCGCGGTCGCGGGGGGCGGCGATTCGTAGGGGGCCGGCCGATAGGGCTGGTTCGAATTCTGGCTGGCGTTCGGATAGGTCGGCTGCGCCGGATAGGCGCCCTGCCCCGGACCATAGGACGGCGCCGGGTTCGCATGCGTCGAATAGCGCGGCTCCGAAGGATAGCTGATGCAGGCCGCCGTGCTCAACGCCGCCCCCGCGACCAGAACCGCTCTCATCCAGCCCGAAATCATCGCCACCGGCTGCTCCCATTCGTGGTTAAACTCGCCCGCCCGGTGTGCCCGCTCGCGCCCCATAAGCCAACCCCGCAAACCGCACGGAATTGGGGCGCGAAGATTAACGGCTCAAACAGCGAGCAACCGGGTCGCGAGCGATAGCCAGCAGAAAGGAGCCTACCCCTCCTTCGCCGTCCCCTCGACCAGGGGCACGAACCGTACCTCGGTCAGGCTTTCGCGGTGGAACGACCCGTCGCCCTGCCCGACATACCGATGCAGCATCTGCACCGACGTGCGTCCCACAGGCGCGACCAGCACCCCGTTCGGCTTCAGCTGTTTCAGCAGTTCGGTCGGCTCGGTGGGCGAGGCGGCGGTGACCATGATCCGGTCGAACGGCGCCTGTTCGGCCCAGCCTAGGCCGCCGTCGCCGTGTTTGGTGATGACGTTCTCGATCTTCAGCACCCGCAGTCGCGCTTCGGCCTCGACCAGCAGACTGCGATACCGCTCCACCGAATAGACATAGCGCGCCAGCCGGCTCAGCACCGCGCACTGGTATCCGCTGCCCGTGCCGATCTCCAACACCCGGTGACGCGCCTGCACCTCCAGCGCCTGGGTCATCAGGCCGACGATATAGGGCTGGCTGATCGTCTGGGCGCAGTCGATCGGCAGGGCCTGATCCTCCCACGCCTGGTCCAGGAACTTCTCGTGCACGAAGACCGCTCGGTCGATGCTCTCCATCGCCTTCAGCACGCGCGGATCCGTGACCCCCTGCTGCCGCAGCGACAGGATCAGCCGCCCGGCCCGGTCGTCGTGCAGATTCATGCGGCGGTCGCCACGCTCTTCGGCGGGGCCCCGCCCAGCACCTTCTTCAGGTCATGCACGCTGGTCATGTGCGTCAGGTCGATATGCAACGGCGTGACCGAGATCCGCCCCTCCTCGATGGCGCGCAGGTCCGTGCCCTCGGCAGGGTCCTGCTTTTCCCCGCGGAAGCCCATCCAGTAATAGTCCCGTCCGCGCAGGTCCGTGCGCCGCACCGCATGCATCTCGCCGACATTGCGGAAGCCCTGGGTCGTCACCTCGACCTGATCGACGGCTTCGGGCGGCCGGTTGGGGAAGTTCAGGTTCATCACCACCCCGTTCGCCCATTTCTGCTCCAGCAGGCGACTGATGATCGCAGGCGCAAAGGCTTCCGCCGTCTCCCAGTGCGCCACCGCCTCGTCGTGGAACCGCTCCAGGCTCTGGCTCAGGGCGATGGAGCGGATGCCGAACGCCATCCCCTGCAAGGCGCCCGCCACCGTGCCGGAATAGCTGACGTCCTCGCCGATATTGTGCCCGCGATTGACGCCGGACAGCACCAGATCAGGCTTCTCCGGCATCAGGTCGTTGACCGCCAGCACGACGCAGTCGGTCGGCGTGCCCGTCACCGCGAACCGCTTCTCGCCCAGGTTCAGCACCCGCAGCGGCTCGGTCAGGGTGATTCCCCGCCCCTTGCCCGACTGCTCGACGGCGGGCGCGCACACCCACACGTCGTCGCTCAGCGTGCGCGCGATCCGCTCGAGGCATTCCAGGCCTTCGGCCTCGATCCCGTCGTCGTTGGTCAGAAGAATACGCATCAGCCGCCCACGAACTGCACACCGCCCATATAGGGCTGCAACACCGTCGGCACGGCGATCCGCCCGTCGTCCTGCTGATAGTTTTCCATGATCGCCACCAGCGTCCGGCCGACCGCCAGGCCCGAGCCGTTCAGCGTATGGACGAACTCGGTCTTCTTCTCGCCGGCCCGCTTGAACCGCGCATCCATGCGCCGCGCCTGGAAGTCCCCGCAGTTCGAGCAGCTGCTGATCTCGCGATAGGTCCCCTGGCTGGGCAGCCAGACCTCCAGGTCGAAGGTCTTCTGAGCCGAAAAGCCCATGTCGCCCTTGCACAGCAGCATCCGCCGGAACGGCAGCTCCAGCGCCTTCAGCACCGCCTCCGCACAGGCCGTCATCCGCTCGTGCTCGGCGTCTGAGTCCTCCGGCCGCGCGATGGACACCATCTCGACCTTCGAGAACTGGTGCTGGCGGATCAGCCCGCGCGTATCACGCCCCGCCGACCCCGCCTCGGCCCTAAAGCACGGCGTCAACGCCGTCATCCGCATAGGCGTCGCCAGCTCGTCCTCGGACAGGATGGTCTTGCGCACGAGATTGGTCAGGGAGACTTCGGCGGTGGGAATGAGGAAGAAAGCGGGATCCAGCCCAGACTGGATAAGTCGCTCAAAGTCGCGATCAATCTCGTCTGCGCCAACTCGTAACGTGGCAAGCTGGGAATGTGCTTGCGCAATCAATGTCTCCATGAGCTCGCCAGCATCAAGCTCCATTGCGACCCCGGCGGATTTCAACGCAGTCGTAAACGTAGCGAGTTGAGGGGCCAGAATGCCAAATTGCTCAATCCAGCGCGCACCCTCTTCGATGCGAACGCGATTTTCTCGTTGGCGATTTTGCAGGTCTTCCGATCGGCGTTTCGTCCGGAACAAATCCTCCTCGAACTTCGGCAACTGCCCAGTCCCGAACATCGCCTCGTCCCGCACCAGATAGGGCGGGTTCACCTCCAGATACCCGTGCTGATCCGTCTGCAGATCCAGCATGAACTGGCCCACGGCCCGTTCCAGCCGCGCCAGCTGGCCCTTCAGCACGGCGAACCGCGCGCCCGACATCTTGGCCGCCGCCTCGAAGTCCAGCATCCCCAGGGCCTCGCCCAGGTCGGCATGGTCCTTGGCCGGACCGGTGCGACGCGGCTCGCCCCAGGTCGAGACCTCGACATTGCCCGCCTCGTCCTCGCCGTCCGGCACATCCTCGGCCGCCAAATTCTTCTGGGCAGCAAGAATTCCATCGAGCTCTGTTTGGAGTTCACGTTCCAACCGGGCCGCAGCGTCGATTTCAGACTGGCCTGCGGCCCCAGCCTCGGATTTCTTCTGCTCGACTAGCTGCAAGTAATAGGCGGCTTGGTCGTCGTCTTCCTCGCGCAACCAGCGTTGGTATTGCGCCATCAGTATCCCGATTTCCTTCGAAGCAGCATTCTTCTTCGCAAGGGCTTCCTGGCCCGTCGTTTTCGCACGACGTAATTCGATATCCAGCCGCAGAATGTCCGCCACCAGCCCATCGGCCTCGTCCACCCCGCGCGACGACCAGCCCGCCACGTAAACCTGGGGGTTCTCGCGAATGGCTCTGATGTCGTGCATGGTCTGAAACTTCGGCTGGGCGGGAGAAGCCGAACGCTCTACCCGCCCACGCGGAATCGGGCAACGCGAGAAGCTTAATGTCTCCTCCCCATGCAATGGGGAGGGGGACCGCGAAGCGGTGGAGGGGCTCTTGAAGTCCCACAGACGCCTGCGATGCGCGAAGAGCCCCTCCGTCTCTCCGCTGCGCTTCGCGCCACCTCCCCGTGACATGGGGAGGAGACGTCGCTCAGCCATCGCAATGCCGCTGGTCCACTCGCAGCGATTTCAACCGCTTGCCGATTTATGTCCCCCGTCTCCCATCCACGGGGTCAAACGACCCCATAATGCAGCGGTCTCGTCGCATGGAGGGCTCGCCTGGCCTGCGACCTTGCGGCGGCGAGAGCGGATGGAACGGGGGCGATGGTGAGATCCCATCGCGGCGCCGGGGCTGATCGGTCGGGGAATCGCCCCGGCGTCCGCAGTCGCGTCGCAGGGTCGAGGGGGATACTCGGCCGAACCGGGGATCGGGGATCGCTGCTCCGACCCGCCCGTCGCAGGCTTATGGGGTTAGGCGATAAGACCGCCACCGCTCGGCGCCCCGAGCTTGCAGGCCAACCCACCGCGCGGAGCGTCATACCCTTCGTCGAAACGGTAACTCAAACCACAGAACTCCGGGCGAAGGCCCGGCGCTCCGCCCAGCCCTCCAGACTTCGCTGCGATCGCGCGAAGGCGCGGTCGCACGTCCAACCATCCCAATTCACCCGCTTGAGAATCGCGCCTACAAACGGATCATGGCCACGCTTCGCCCCGACACGCTGGCGACCTCGCTCGCGCGAATCTTCGAAGGTCGCATGGTCGACCGGGCCAGCTGGTTTGCGCTGACCGGCGGCGAGCCGCTGTTCACCGAGGGCGATCCGGCCGACACCCTGTATCTGGTCCGCTCCGGCCGACTGGGCGTGTTTCGAATGGAAGCGGATCAGCCGCCGCACATGCTGGGCGTGGTCAAGGCGGGCGAGCCGGTGGGCGAGATGGCCATGCTGGCCGGCACGCCGCACACCGCCACCGTCGTCGCCTTGCGCGACAGCGAGATCCTGGCCCTGCCGCGCGAAGCCTTCTTCGAGGCCGCCCGCACCGAGCCGGACCTGATGGTCGAACTGTCGCGGCTGATGATCCACCGCGCCCGCGAACGCACCGCCGGCGCGTCCGAGCCCAGCGTCTTCGGCTTCGTCTCGGCCCGTCCCCGACCCATCCGCGCCTTTGTCGAACGCATCGCCGCCGCCATCCAGGCCATGGGCTTCACCTGTCAGGTCATCGACCAGTCGGCCCTGGCCTCGGCGTCCGAATGGTTCAGCCGGGTGGAGGGCGACCACGACTATGTCCTCTATGTCGCCGAGCAGGATCAGCCCGCCTGGGCCAGCCTGTGCGCGCGTCAGGTGGACCGGATGTTCATCGTCGGCAGCGGCCTTCTGGCGCCGCCGTCCGCCGTGCCGCGCCGCCAGGGCTTCGGCGACGGCCGCCGCCTGACCGACCTGATCCTGCTGCGCGATCCGCGCATGCATCACCCGGCCAACACCCGCGTCTGGCTGGATGCCTTACAGCCTGACCGCTGGTTCCATTGCGTCGAGGGCGTGGCCTCGGACGCCGAGCGGATCGCCCGCGTCGTCACCGGCACGGCGGTCGGACTGGTTCTGTCCGGCGGCGGAGCCCGGGCCTATTGCCACATCGGCGCGATCAGGGCCCTGGAAGAGGCCAAGGTGCCCATCGACTTCGCAGGCGGCGCCTCCATGGGCGCGGTCGTCGCCGCCGGCCCGGCCTTGGGCTGGTCCTACGAGCGGCTGGATTTCGAGATTCGGCGCGCCTTCGTCGAGTCCGATCCGCTGTCGGACCTCGCTGTGCCGATCATCGCCATGTCCCGCGCCCGCAAGGTCGCCCGTCTGCTGGAGCAGGCTTACGGCGACATCGACCTGGCGGACCTGGCCCTGCCCTTCTTCGCCGTCTCCTCGAACCTGACCTCGGGCCGGATCGAGGCGCATCGCACGGGCCTGATGCGGCGGGCCATGCGCGCCTCCATCGCCATTCCTGGCGTCCTGCCGCCGGTCGTCATGGACGGTCAGGTGCTGGTGGACGGCGCCGTGCTGAAGAACTTCCCCACCAGCGTGATGCGTCAACTGAACAGCGGCCCCATCATCGGCGTGGACATGTCCCAAACGCGCGGCGTCGATCCCCAGGCGCTGGAGAATCCGCCGTCCTGGTGGAAATGGGTCCTGTCCGGAGCCTGGAAGGCCGGCCCGCCTATCGTCTCGATCCTGATGCGCTCGGCCACCATTACCACCGACGTCGAGATGACGCAGTCGCGCGCCGACGCCGACGTCCTGATCCTGCCCCAGGTCGCCGGCAGCGATATTCGCGACTGGAAGACCTACGACGGCCCCGTCGCCATCGGCTACGAGGCGACAAGGGCGGCGCTCGCCGACCTTGCCTGCCCCGTCACCCAGATGCGCCACTGCCCCAGCGCGCCCCCGGCGCCCTCACCCGCCCCTTAAAGCGGCGCGCAGGCCCGCTTCAGCCAGTCCAGCGCCTCACCATCCATCAACGGGCCGACCTTGGCCAGCGTTTCGGCGTGATAGGCGTCGACATAGGCCCGCTCGCCCGGCGTCAGCATCTCGACCGCGATCAGCTTG
Source organism: Brevundimonas fontaquae (assembly GCF_017086445.1). Classification (NCBI taxonomy): domain Bacteria; kingdom Pseudomonadati; phylum Pseudomonadota; class Alphaproteobacteria; order Caulobacterales; family Caulobacteraceae; genus Brevundimonas; species Brevundimonas fontaquae. Next base: position 2,239,152 of record NZ_CP070968.1, read on the forward strand.
CGGTCGATCGGCGCGAACGTCAGCTGCTCGAACCCGTGCATGGGCCGCTCGCCGCCCTCGGGGACCTCAGCGGGCGTCACCACCTGCAGGGTCTCGATGCGGATGCCCCAATGGCCTTCGCGGTAATAGCCGGGCTCGTTGGACAGGATCATCCCCTCCAGCAGCGGCTGGGACGTGCCCCATTTCGCGATCCGCTGCGGCCCCTCGTGGACCCCCAGATAGCTGCCGACGCCGTGGCCCGTGCCGTGATCGTAATCCAGCCCCGCCGCCCACATCGGCGCCCTTGTAATGGCGTCCAGCGCCATGCCGCTGGTCCCCGCCGGGAAACGGATCGTCGCCATGGCGATATGCGCCTTCAGCACCAGGGTGAACTTGTGGCGCTGATCTTCGCTCGGTTCGCCCACCGCCATGGTGCGGGTCACATCGGTCGTGCCGTCCAGATACTGACCGCCGCCGTCCACCAGCAGCAGCGAGCCCTTCTCGACCTTGCGAATGCTGGCGCCCACCGGCTTGTAATGCGGCAAGGCCCCGTTCGGCCCGGCCCCGGCGATGGTGTCGAAACTCAGGTCCTTCAGCGCCCCGGTCTCCTCGCGGAATCGCTCCAGCGCCTCGACCACTTCACGCTCGTCCGGCAGGGTCTCCTGCACCACAGTGTCGACCCAGTGCAGGAACCGGCTCAGCGCCGCCCCGTCGCGGATATGCGCCTGACGGCTGCCCTCGATCTCCACCGCATTCTTGGCCGCCCGGGGAATGGCGCAGGGGTCCATCGCCCGCACCACCGTCGCGCCCGCCGCGTCCAGCCGGTCGAAATACCAGGCCGAAGACAGCGACGGATCGATCATGACCTTTTGGCCCGACAGCCCGTCCAGCGCAGCCGGCAGCTGCTCGGTCGCCTCGATGCGAACATCGTCGCCCAGCCAGGCCGGCAACGCGTTCGTCACCTTGACCGGGTCCAGAAACAGCCGCGCCTTGCCGTCCGCCGCCAAGATGGCCTGGCCGATCGGAAGAGGCGACCGGATCACGTCCCCGCCGCGCACATTGAACAGCCAGGCGATCGACATCGGCGCCGTCAGCACCACCGCGTCTGCGCCGGCATCCGCCACGGCCTTGCCGATCCGCGCCCGCTTGGACGCATGGCTCTCGCCGGAATGGACGTCCTCATGCGGCACGACCGGCGCCGTCGGCTGGGCCGGACGATCGGCGCCCCAGGCCAGGTCCAGCGGATTGGCGTCCACGGCGCGCAACTCGGCCCCCGCCTTCTGCGCCGCCGCCTTAAGGGCGACCAGCGCATCTGGGCTGTGCAGACGCGGATCATAACCGATCACCGCCCCCTTCGCCGCCGTCTCCAGATAGGCCGCCACGTCATTGAGGTCGCGTCGCTCGAACAGGGCCGGATCGGTCTGGGCCTTCACCTGAACGGTGTAGCGGCCGTCGGTGAACATGCTGGCGCGATCCTGGAACACGACCGCCGCCCCGGCAGAGCCTGTGAAGCCGGTCGCCCAGGCCAGGCGCTCATTGGCGTCCGGCAGATACTCGTTCTGATGCTCGTCCTCGTGCGGGATCAGAAACCCGTCCAGCCCCTGCTTGGCCATTTCGGCGCGCAGCAGCGGCAGGTGCTTGGCCCCGAAGGACGGGTCGGTCGTCTCATCGAAAGTCTGGCGCATGATCGATCCTCAGCCCTTGCGCAGTTGCAGGGCGCTCCAGGCGTCGTGATGGATGGTCTGCTCGACCTTGAAGCCCAGCGGCAGATAGGCCTCCAGCACCCGCTCCTCCTGCGTGCGCAGCAGGCCCGACAGGATCGCGACCCCGCCGCTCTTCAGCGCTGCCCCGATCTCGGGCGCCAGATGCACCAGCGGCGCGGCCAGGATGTTGGCGAACACCAGATCATACGGCTGATGCTGGGCGATGCGCGGATCGCTGAGACCATCGGCGAAATAGAAGTCGCACTTGGCGTCGTTGATCTCGGCGTTCTCATTGGCGATCCGGGCCGAGGGCTCGTCGATGTCGGTGCCGACGGCGATGGGCGTGCCCGTCTTGGCCGCCGCGATCGCCAGCACCCCTGTGCCGCAACCCACGTCCAGCACCTTCTCGAAGCTTTCGGTCTCCAGCAGCTTGTCGAACGCCTCCAGGCAGCCGACGGTCGTGCCATGGTGGCCCGTGCCAAAGGCGGCGCCGGCGTCGATCTTCAGCGTGACGCGGCCCTCGGGCACCTTGCCCTGATCGTGCGCGCCATAGACGAAGAACCGACCGGCCTCGACGGGCGGCAGACCCGACAGCGACATGGCCAGCCAGTCGGCGTCCGCCAGCTTCTCGACCAGCACCGTCACCGGATAACCCGCCAGCACCGCCTTCAGACCCTCAACCTCGTCGTCGGTCGTGGGGAAGGCGTCGATGCGCCAGACGTCGTTATCCTCGTCCTCTTCCAGGATCGAATAGGTCGCGCCTTCCAGCCGCGGATCAGCGTCTACGGCCTCTGCGGCGGCCTCTGCGGCGGCGCGAGGGCCACGGGCGATTATCTGAAGTGCGGACTCGGACATTTTTCAAACACCGGTAATATGGCGAATCGTAGCGATCCGGCGCTGTGAGCCCGTCGCCACCGCGTTTTTATCAAACCGAGGGGTCGGGGAATACATGGCCAAGTCACCGTCTACGTCTAAACCAGCGTCGCCAAAGCCGGCGACCGCCGCTTCCAAGCCTAAAGCCGCGCCGAAGTCGAGCGCCGTGAAGACCGCCGCCGAGAAAACCGCTGCGCCCAAGGCCGCGGCAAAGCCGGCAGCGGCTGCGCCGAAGCCCGCTGCCGCCAAGGCTGTCGCGCCCAAGGCTGCGGCGCCCAAAACCGCCGCTCCCAAGGCCGCCGCTAAGCCCGTCCCCGCCAAGGCCGCAGCCAAGCCGAAAACCGCCCCTGCCGCCAAGGCTGCTCCGAAAGCCGCCCCTAAGGCTGCTGCACCCAAACCCTCAGCCAAGACCCCAGTGAAGGCTGCTGCTCCGAAAGCGGCCGCGCCCAAGGCGACGGCGACCAAGCCCGCAGCGGCAAAACCTGCTGCCCCCAAGGCCGCCGCTTCGAAACCCGCCGCCGCGCCGAAGGCCGCGCCTGTCGCCAAGCCTGCCGACCCCGTCGCCGCGCCCAAACCCGCCGCGGACGCCGCACCCGCCGCTGCGGCGTCCGCGCCTACGCCGGCTCCGGCTCCGGCTCCGGCTCCCAAGCCGGTCGAAGCCCCCAAGCCGGCGCCTGCCGCCAAGCCCGAGGAAAAGGGCTTCTTCGCCAAGCTGGGCGACATGATCTTCGGCAAGCGCTGATCTCACTTCCTCTCTGATCCAGCAGATCGCCGGACGGTAAGCCCGTCCGGCGATTTCCGTTGTGATCTTCTCAGTGAAAGTCGCGCGATCCCGGCAGGATACGGACATCGCGCGGATGTCGACCGGTCGGGCTGCGCGGCGCTTGTGGGTATTTCACTGCATCCGCCCGCGACAATTCGACCTGTAAATCATAGTCTTCGGATAGCCGGCGCAACTCGGCCGAGCGGTCCACGACTTTTCGCACCATGATGTGCAGCACGCCTTCGATGCTTTTTTCGACCGTGCCCTCTACCTCCATCAGTCGCGCGGCCATCACCTCGCGCCGGAAGGTCTCGAACAGTCGCGCCCAGATCAGCGCATTCACCACGCCCGTTTCATCCTCCATCGTCACGAAGATGGCGTTGCCCGTGCCCGGTCTTTGTCGAACCAGCACGACCCCTGCCGCACGCACCAGACGACCATGCTTTTGGGCCATGACTTCGGCGGCGCTGAGTACGCGCTCGGCGCGGAACATCGGACGCAAGATCTGCATTGGATGCCCCTTCAGCGACAAACGCGTCGTCTGATAGTCGGTGGCGATATGTTCCTTGAGCGGCATCATCGGCAGGTTCGCCGCCGCTTCTTCTCCCAGTTCTCTCGCCCGCGCCGCCTGAAACAACGGCAGCGGCTCATCGTCGGGCAATCGCCTGACCGCCCACAGCCCCTCGCGTCGATCCAGTCCCATCGACCGAAACGCGTCCGCATCCGCCAGCTTGCGCATCGCTGCGGATTCTACACCCGTCCGTCGCGCCATCTCCTCCACATCAATGAAGGGCGTGTCACGCGCCGTGACGATCCCGTTCGCCCAGGCCTGTTTGAACCCATCGATCTGTCGCATGCCCAAGCGCAGAGCCAAGCCCCGCTCGCCCGGCTCGAGCGTATTGTCCCAGACGCTGTGATTTACATCGATCGGCCGCACCTCGACCTTCTGCGGACTCTCCTGTGTATCCCTCACCAATTGCGCCGGCGCATAGAATCCCATCGGCTGGCTGTTCAGCAGCGCACAGGCGAACACCGCCGGATGGTGGCATTTGATCCAGGACGAGATGTAGACCAGCCGGGCGAATGAAATAGCGTGGCTCTCGGGAAAACCGTAGGAGCCGAACCCCTTGATCTGTTCGTAGCACCGCTCGGCGAAGGCCGGATCATAGCCTCGCGCGACCATGCCTTTGACCATGAGTTGCCCGAAATAGTTCAGGTTGCCGTCGCCCCTGAAGGTCCCCATGGCCTTGCGCATGCCATTGGCCTGTTTGTCGTTAAAGCCGGCCGCGACCATGGCGACCTTCATCGCCTGCTCTTGGAAAAGCGGCACGCCTAACGTCTCCTTCAGGACGTCTTTCAACTCGTCGGGATGGCCATGTCCTTCGCCAGGCGATGGATAGTCGACGGTTTCCAGCCCTTGTCGTCGTCGCAAATAGGGGTGGACCATATTGCCCTGGATGGGTCCCGGCCGAACGATCGCCACCTGAATGGCGAGGTCATAGAACCGCTCCGGCTTCAGCCTTGGCAGCATGTTGATCTGAGCCCGGCTCTCCACCTGAAAGACGCCGATCGACCGCCCCTCCTGCAACATCTTGTAGGTCGAATTGTCGGCGTCGGGGACCGTGTTCAGCTTCAACTCCTGCCTATTGTGTTCAAGCAGCAGATCGAACGCCTTGCGGATACAGGTCAGCATTCCCAGCGCCAGGACATCGACCTTCATCAAGCGCAGCGCGTCGATGTCGTCCTTGTCCCATTCGATAAAGGTCCGATCCGGCATGGCCGCATTGCCGATGGGAACCAGTTCATCCAGTCGATCCTGGGTCAGGACAAAGCCGCCGACGTGCTGAGACAGATGCCGAGGAAACTCCAGCAGCCGCCGGGTCATGGCGATAGCGCGCTTTAAGGTCGGATTGCCGATCTCAAGCCCGGCCTGCTCCACATGACGATCCGGGATATCCGATCCGAAACTGCCCCACTGGCTTCCCGCCAGCCGCGCCGTGACGTCTTCGGTCAACCCCATCACCTTTCCGACTTCGCGAATGGCGCTGCGCGGGCGATAGCGGATCACGGTTGCGGCTATACCGGCGCGGTGGCGGCCATATCGCGAATAGATGTGCTGGATGACCTCCTCACGCCGTTCATGTTCGAAATCGACATCGATGTCGGGCGGCTCGTTGCGGTCCGATGACAGGAAGCGTTCGAACAACACATTGTGCACACTGGGGTCGACTGAGGTTATCCCAAGAACGTAACAGACGGCCGAGTTCGCCGCCGAACCTCGTCCCTGACACAGGATGCCCTGGTCATCCGCAAATCTGACGATGTCGTGGATTGTCAGGAAATAATGGGCGAGCCTTTCCTTTGAGATGAAGGTTAGCTCCTTTTTCAGAAGGTCTCGCACCTTGACCGGCACGCCATCCGGATATTTCAGGGTTTCATAGGTCGCCACCAAGGAAACCAGACGATCCTGCGCCGTCATGCCGGGTGGTACAGGCTCTTCCGGATAGTTGTAGGTGAGTTGGCCAAGATCGAACCTCACCCGCGCCAGGAAGTCCTGTGTCTCGGCTACCGCCTCGGGCGCGTCGGCGAACAGGCGGCTCATTTCGGCGGGCGGTTTCAGGTGGCGTTCTGCGTTCTGATCCAGACGGCGACCTGCCGCCTCCAGGGTCACGCCTTCACGAATACAGCTCACGACATCCTGTAAGTCTCGCTGTTCCACGTCGTGATAGAGGACATCATTGACCGCCAGTAGGGGCGTGCCGGTCTCTGCGCCAATCGCCTTCAACCTCGCCAGCCTTCTACGGTCGTCGCCCATTCGGTGCATTGCGACGCCCAGCCAGACTGCACCTGGAGCGGCCTCGTTCACCTGACCAAGCAAGGAGTCCAATCCCTGCGTCCGACGCGGCGGCATGACGATCAGCAGCAAGCCTTCAGGCGCTCGCAACAGATCGCCTAGACCCAGCTCGCACTGCCCTTTCTTTGCCCGGCGGTTGCCAAGCGTCAGCAGGCGACACAGACGACCCCAGCCCTGCCGATCTTCGGGATAGGCCAGGATGTCCGGCGTCCCGTCGTTGAAGCGCAGTCGCGCGCCCAGGATCAGCTTGAAGGCCTCGGCCCGCGTCTTGATTGTTTCCGGGTCGAGATCGACCGGGAACTTGTCCTCCACGAGTATCGTCTCGCCGGGACCGCCGCCCTGACGCACCTTGTCCGGCGGCGACCAGCCGTCTTGGCGCAGGGTCTTCAACGCACTCCATGCCCGCACCACCCCGGCCAGGGTATTGCGGTCGGCCAACCCCATGCCTGTATGTCCACGCAGGATCGCGCTCAGCACCAGGTGCTTCGGATGCGACGCCCCTTCCAGGAAGGAGAAGTTGCTACGCGTCGCCAACTCGGCATAGGCGGTCATGCGAAAACGCCATGCAGGAACCAGCGTGGCGCCGGCTCCTCGCCGTAAAAACCCGAACGGAACAGCCAGAAGCGCCGCCCCTCCTGGTCCTCGACCCGATAATAATCGCGCGTGGCCTCCAGCGGCCCCCTCAATCTGCGCCACCATTCGGGCGCGATCCGTTCGGGACCTTCGACCCGAACCAGACGATGATCCACGCGACGCCAGATGAAGCGGTTCGGCGGATGGTCGGGCACCTCCGCCGTGGCGAGGATCGGTTGGGGCGGGTCGAACATCTGCAAGGGGCGCAGCGGCGGATCGACGGGATCAGGCTCGGGCCAATCGACCTGTTCGCCGGATGGCAGGGCCGCAGGTGTCAGTCGGACCGCGCGCTCGGGCCAGTGAGACTCCACAAGTTCGAACCGTCTGACAGCCTCGGGCCCCAGGCGCGCCGTCAAGCGATCCACGAGACGTCCCAGATCCTCGGCGCCCGGCGGGATGCGCTCGAAACCGCCCTGACGCGAAGCCAGTCGATCGGTGACAGGCGCCGACAGGCGCAACTGATCAAACCCGAACCCTGGATCCAGCGGCTTGGCCAGCGCCGCCAATCTTTCCCGAAACAGGCGCAGAACACCGGAAGCGTCCCGGCTCGGCCGCCCCGTTCGGACGGTGATATGGCGCACCTCCCCATCCACACGAAAGAAGCTGGCCCGAAAGGCGCGCCCGCCCTGACCGCGCAAATCCAACTGATCCATCACCTCGACGAGCAGATCGCCGATGACGGCTTCGACATCGATCATTTCCGTGATCGGTTCGACCAGGATCCGGCTCACAGCGATCATCATGACCGGCCGTTCGGGTCTTATCCGCGTATCCTCACGCCCCAGGACACGGTTCAGCCGGGTCGCCGCCACTGCGCCAAAGCGGGCGGCGATGGGGGCCGTGGGGCGATCGTCCAGATGCGCCAGGGTCTTCAGCCCAGCGCGCGACAGAGCCTGCGTCTCCTTGTCTGAAAGCTCCAAGGCCGCGACGGGAAGACGACGCAGGGCGTGACGCTGGCTCGAACCCTCGTAAATCCCACTGCTTCCAAACCGCGCCAAGGCACGCGCCGCTTCCGGCGTGCCGGCCATGGCCAGTCGCACCGCCAGACCGACGCGACGCGACCGCGCCTCGACGGCCTGCATCATTCCCATCTCGCCTCCAAACAAGTGGGCGCAACCGGTCACATCAAGCGCCAGGCCATCCAGACCGTCCGTCGCCGCCATCGGCGTGAACCGGCCGAAATCCAGCAGAACGCGCTTCAACAGCGTCGCATCCGCTTCCGGACAATGCACGACCACGCGAATATCCGGCGCCCTGGCCCGCGCGTCCGCCAGCGTCATTCCAGCAGACAGTCCCATCTCCAACGCCTGCCGATTTGCGGCTGCCATCCGCAGCGCGCCCTTCACCTTCTCGACCAGCACGGTCGCCGGCTCAGCCGAAGCGTCGGATCGTCCCTCCTCGCGCCGCAGCCGATCTGTCGACAACAGAGGAAACCAGACCGACAGGTAGCGCCGGTCGTTGCGCGTGTTGATGTCCGGCATTGCGCCCACCCTGTTCGAAAACTCCGCGCTCACGATCCCATTCCATGGTCCAGGCCTTCGGCGGCGCGCCCGACCGATGCCGCAACAACTCGACCCCATAGTTAGAACGGCCGGGAGCATCCGCCTCCAAGGCTTGGGACAAGGCTGCGCGAACGCGCCAGCGGGTCTCGGCTGCGCTGGGTTGGGGTTGAGCCGCCAGTCGGGTCAGGATTGCCGTCGCCCGCCCCTGCCCCGCCGCCATGGACAGACGTCGCGTCGCCGTCAGACTTAAGACCCGGCTTTCACCCCATGTCGTAAGCAGCACCGCACCCGCTGCGCCGCATGATAGAGCCTCCTCACCCGCCGCCAGCAGGTCCTTGGCTTCCTTGACGCTCACCAGGATCAATCGGCCGGGATCCAGACCCAGCTCGCGCAATCCGGGTCCGTAGATCTGACCGGTCTCCAGCCCGGCCATGGCCTGGATGCCCCACACCAATGGTCGATCCTTCGAGGCCCGCTGAACCAGACCCATGGCAAACCCCAAGGCGGCCGTCGCATCCGGCGTCGTCGCCGCATAGATTTCGTGCAAACCATGGCTCGAAAGCCCGCCGATGTGCCGGTCCGCTTGTGCGTGACCCAAGTCAAAGCGGTCGGCGTCGGTCGGATGACCGTCCGTTTCCATCGCCTTCAAGCGCTGACGCAATGCCTCGATACCGCGGTCGGACCGCACAACAGTTCTCCTTTTGTTCTCTTATATGCCGCTCGCCCCACCCTCGGAGTCAAGCGTATGCAACCTTGGCCATGGGAATTTATTCCGGCGCGCTCTGGCGGCCGAATATCGAGAATACTTGACTTTGACGCAGGGACTTCTATATCGCCCCCAGCCTCGGGACAGGTCTGCGATCCGCGCCGCCCGCTCGCCCAAAGAGGGGCGGTTCCGTCGCTGCTATGCACGCAGACGCTTTCTCTCCCAAGGATTCATGACCGAATTTTCCCAACTGGGCCTTTCGCCCACGACCCTTCAGGCCGTCGCCGACACCGGCTACACGACCGCCACGCCCATTCAGGAACAGGCGATCCCCGTCGCCCTCGCCGGCCGTGATGTGCTTGGCATCGCCCAGACCGGCACCGGCAAGACCGCCGCCTTCACCCTGCCCCTGGTCGATCGCCTGTCCACCGGCCGCGCCCGCGCCCGCATGCCGCGCGCCATCGTCCTGGCGCCGACCCGCGAACTGGCTGACCAGGTCGCCGAGAGCTTCGCCAAATACGCCAAGGGCACAAAGCTGAGTTGGGTGCTGCTGATCGGCGGCGTCTCCATGGGCGACCAGGTCGCGGCGCTGAACAAGGGCGTCGACGTCCTGATCGCAACGCCCGGCCGCCTGCTCGACCTGTTCGAACGCGGCAAGATGCTGCTGACCGGCGTCGAGATCATGGTCGTCGATGAAGCCGACCGCATGCTGGACATGGGCTTCATCCCCGACATCGAGCGCATCTTCAAACTGACGCCGCCGCGCCGCCAGACCTTGTTCTTCTCGGCGACCATGCCGCCGGAGATCACGCGCCTGACGACCGCCTTCCTCAAGGATCCAACCCGGATCGAGGCTTCGCGTCCGGCGATGACCGCCGACACCATCACCCAATATATCGTCCGTATCCCGACCTCGGACCCCAAGGCGAAGCGGACCGCCTTGCGCGCCCTTGTCGGCCGTGAGGACGTGCGTAACGGCATCGTCTTCTGCAATCGCAAGTCCGAAGTCGATATCGTCGCCAAGTCGCTGAAGACCCACGGCTTCGACGCCGCGCCGATCCACGGCGACCTGGATCAGTCGCACCGGATGAAGACCCTGGCGGACTTCCGCTCGGGCGCGCTTAAAATCCTGGTGGCGTCCGATGTCGCCGCGCGCGGTCTGGATATCCCGGACGTCAGCCACGTCTTCAACTACGATGTCTCGCACCACGCGGACGACTACGTCCACCGCATCGGCCGCACCGGCCGCGCCGGCAAGCTGGGTCAGGCCTTCATGATCGTGACCCCGGCGGACGACAAGTCGCTGGATAAGGTGCTGAAGCTGATCAAGAAGGATCCGGAAGAGCTGCTTCTGGACGGCATCGACTTCGCCGCGATCAAGGACGGCCCGCGCCGCGACGACAAACGCTCGGGCGAACGCGGTCGCAGCCGGTCGCGCACAGTCAACGCGGCCACCCCGTCCGCCGAGCCCGTCGACATCGCTCCCGTCACCGCCGCGCCTTCGTCTCTAGAGGCCGAGGCGCCCCGCAGCCGCAGCCGCCGCAAGGCCCGCCCCGAGACTCCGGTCGAAGTTGCGGCTCCCGTCACCGCCGCAATCGAGGTTGAGGCGACCGTCGAACCCGTCGAAACGGCTCGCGCTCCGCGCCCCGACCGTACAGACCGCGAGCCGCACCTGCTGCAATCCGATCGCCGCGGCGATCGCAAGGCCGACAAGATTGACGCTCAACGTCAGGGTGTGCGTGGGTTCGGCGACGATATCCCTGCCTTCCTGCGCCGGCCCGTCGTCATTCGCGCCTGAATTCGTACACAACGGCGTGGCGAAGGCTACGCCGTTTACCCTGCATTACGGAACATCCCCTAGTGTGCGCCCCGACACGGCTCCAGAACAGGGCCTCAGGGGAAGAAGAATGTCGAAAACGGTCGAGACGGCGCTGAGAGCCCCTCAAGCTTATGCTTTGGCGCGCAACGTCATCGGCGAGATGGAAAAGGCCGGTGTCTGGCCGACCCCGCTGAATTTCGAACTCTGGTTGCATTACATCAGCGACCCCGACGGCCCTCTGGCCCAGGAAATCCAGCGTCTGCTCGCGCAGTCGACTGCCATCACCGACAAGACGTCGGAGATGTTGGCCGCCGAGTTCCTGCCGCGCGGGCGCTTGCCGGATCAGATCCGCGATGTCGGCGCTGTGCTGGACCGCGAACTGGCCAGCGTCGCCAGCGCTATCGCCACGGCCCACAAGACCCAGCACGACTATGGCGAAACCCTCGCCGACGCCTCTCAATGCATGGAAACGGTCGATGACCCCTCCTCTTTGAAAGATTTGGTCGGCGGGCTATCGACTGCGACCAACCGCGTGCGTCGAGAGACGGCGATTCTCGAAAAGCGGCTGGAGAACTCCAACAGGGAGGTCATCCGCCTGCGCGAGAACCTGGAACAGGTGCGGCGCGACGCCATGACCGACGCCCTGACCAATCTGGCGAACCGCAAGGCCTTCGATGAACAACTGGAGGCCGCCTGCGCAGAGGACGACGGCTCTCCGCTCAGCCTGGCCATCCTCGACATCGATCACTTCAAGCGGTTCAACGACACTTGGGGACATCAGACCGGAGACCAGGTGCTGCGCTATGTGTCCACGGTCCTGTCCAACGTCTGCGGCAATACCCGTTTTGCTGCGCGATTCGGCGGCGAAGAGTTCGCCATCATCTTCCCCGATGAGGGTGCTGGCGTCGTCATGGCGGCGCTGGAGAGCATACGCCACGATATAGCCTCACGTGCTTTGCGTCGCCGCTCGACCAATGACGACCTCGGCTCGGTGACGGTTTCGGCCGGCTTCGCTCAGCGCCAAAAGGGCGAAACCGCCGCCAGTCTGCTCGAACGGGCCGACGCCGCCCTGTACGAATCCAAGCGCGCGGGTCGAAACTGCATCACGCAAGCCGCCCTCCTGGAAAAGGCGGCTTAGACCTGACAAGGCCGAGCTTTCTGCCATAGTCGCTCCATGCGCAGCTTCGCCTTCAATGTCGCCTACTGGATCCTGTCGATCAGCTACGGGCTGACCGCCGCCTTCGCCGCGCTCGCCCCTGGCCGCGGCCCGGCCAGCTGGGTCATCCGCCGCTATGTGAAGCGAATGGTCCAGGCCATGGCGGTCTTCGCCGGCATCAAGCTGGACGTTCGCGGCAAAGATCGACTGCCGGAGGGCGCCTTCATCATCGCCTCAAAACATCAAAGCTGGGGCGACGGCTTTGCGACCTATGATCAGTTCGACGACATCGCCTTCGTCACCGGCGATCACCTGGAAAAGTTTCCTCTGCTGGGCGGCGTCCTCAAGAAACTGGGCGCCATCGTGGTCAACTCCTGCGGCGGCCACGAAGCCCGCAAGGCCCTGGCCATGCGCGCCGCCGAGGCCCGCGCCGAGAACCGCAAGATCCTGATCTATCCCGAAGGGCACCTCGCGCCTGTCGGCGAGAAATACAAATACCGCTCGGGCGTCTGGCATATGTACCGCGACTTCAACGTGCCCGTCGTGCCGCTCGCCACCAACCTCGGCCTCTTCTGGCCCGAGGAGAAGTACGAAAAACATCCCGGCACGGCAACGCTGGAGTTCCTCGCCCCCATCCCCGTCGGCCTGCCCAAGGACGAGTTCCTCGCCCGTTTGGAAGGCGTGATCGAGGCGCGCACCGCAGAACTGGTTGCCCAGGCTACGGGCAAGCCCGTCACCCCGGCCATGCTGATCGACGCGCCGATAAAATAGCGTCTTCTAAGGCGCGACATCATCCACACGAAAAAGGCCGGAGCGATCTCGCTCCGGCCTTCGTCATTTCAGGTCGACCGCGTGATTAGGCGGCGCCGTCCGCCTTCTTCTTGGAGGCTTCCGAGTAGATCAGCAGGGGCTGGGCCTTGCCGTCGATGACCTCGGCGTTGACCACCACTTCCTCGACGCCTTCGAAGGTCGGCAGTTCGAACATGGTTTCCAGCAGGATGCCTTCCAGGATCGAACGCAAGCCGCGCGCGCCGGTCTTGCGAGTGATGGCCTTCTTGGCGACGGCGATCAGGGCGTCGTCGGTGAAGGTCAGTTCGACGTTCTCCATCTCGAACAGGCGCTTGTATTGCTTAACCAGCGCGTTCTTCGGCTCGGTCAGGATGGTGACCAGGGCCGCCTCGTCCAAGTCTTCCAGCGTCGCCAGAACCGGCAGACGGCCGATGAACTCGGGGATCAGGCCGAAACGCATCAGGTCGTCCGGCTCGACGCCCTTCAGAATATCGCCCGTGCGACGCTCGTCGATTTCCTTGACCTGGGCCCCGAAGCCGATCGAAGCGCCCGCGCCGCGCGCCGAGATCACCTTCTCCAGGCCCGCGAATGCGCCGCCGACAATGAACAGGATGTTGGCGGTGTCGACCTGCAGGAACTCCTGCTGCGGATGCTTGCGGCCGCCTTGCGGAGGCACGGAGGCGACGGTGCCTTCCATGATCTTCAGCAGGGCCTGCTGCACGCCTTCGCCCGACACGTCGCGGGTGATCGACGGATTGTCCGACTTGCGGCTGATCTTGTCGATTTCGTCAATGTAGACGATGCCGCGCTGGGCGCGCTCTACGTTGTAGTCCGACGCCTGCAACAGCTTCAGGATGATGTTCTCGACGTCCTCACCCACATAACCGGCTTCGGTCAGCGTCGTGGCGTCAGCCATGGTGAAGGGCACGTCGATGATGCGCGCCAGCGTTTGCGCCAGCAGCGTCTTGCCCGAGCCTGTCGGCCCGATCAGCATGATGTTGGACTTGGCCAGTTCGACGTCGTTGTTCTTCGTCGCGTGGTTCAGGCGCTTGTAGTGGTTGTGGACGGCGACCGAGAGGACCTTCTTGGCATGCGACTGCCCGATGACATAGTCGTTCAGGACATCGCGGATTTCCTTGGGCGTGGGTACGCCGTCGGTCGTCTTCTTGAAGCCGATCTTGTGCTCTTCGCGGATGATGTCCATGCACAGTTCGACGCACTCATCGCAGATGAACACGGTCGGGCCCGCGATCAGTTTGCGGACCTCGTGCTGGCTCTTTCCGCAGAACGAGCAGTACAGGGTGCTTTTGGCGTCGGTGCCGGCTGCTTTGGTCATAGACCCTTATCTCACTCCCGCGGCGCGGACCGAAATGGCCCGCAACGCGCTTCCCTCACGTTGATTCCAGCACTCTGGACGCAAAGGTCTTCAAAAAATGACAATCACCCATCACACGTTCCGCGACAACCCCGAAGGCGACACGGGATTGTTGCAGTGCGCGAATGGATCAGTGTCGACGGGGATCAAGGCGAATGTCTGACATGGGTATCGTGCAGGATTTACGCCAGTCCGCGGCGAATGGACGTGCCATCGTCGCCTTCGATTTCGACGGCACGCTGACGATTCGGGACAGCTTCACCGAATTTCTTCGTTGGCGGGCCGGTCCGGGCGCCTGGGCGTTGGGGCTGGTGAAGCTGGCCCCTGCCCTCGCCGCCTACGCCAAGGATCGTGACAGGGGCCGGATCAAGGCGGCGTCCGTCCGGGAGTTCTTACACGGCATGGATCGGCAGACGCTGGAAGCGGAAGCCGCGGCGTTTGCGCAAGAAGTCTGGCCGCGCTTCATGCGTCCCGATGCGCTCGAGGTCTGGAACGCTTGGGGCGAACGCGGCGCACACCGTGTCATCGTGACGGCTTCGCCCACGACTACCGTCGCGCCCTTCGCCCGCAAGCTGGGGGCAGACGCCCTGCTGGGCACCGAGTTCGTCTTCGACGTGGACGACCGAATCACCGGAGGCTTCGTCGGCCCTAACTGTCGGGGCGAGGAGAAGGTGCGGCGGCTGAAGTCGGCCTATGGCGACGACATGACGCTGACCGCCGCCTATGGCGACACCTCTGGCGACACGGATATGCTGGCGATGGCGCAGCAGCCGGGCTTCAGGGTCTTTCGCCAGAAGCCCTAGGGCTCAGTTCCCGTCGGCGTCCACGTCGAACACCATCGCCTTGCCGCGCGAAGCCGGATCCCAGCCGGCCTCGATCGCCGAGGCGATAGCGGTGCGGACGGCGTCGACATTGACGCGCTGCTTTTCCACATCCGGCCGGCCGTTGGGCCGAAGCGGCGGTGGAAACTGCACGATGGCCTCACGTTTGAAGTCGGCGTGGCGCAGCGAGACGGCCATGCCCTCCCAGACGTTGCCGCCCTTGGGTTGAGGTTGGCGGCGAAGCTCCCAGACGTAGCTTTCACCATCAACGTCGACCGTGCCGCTTTGATCTCGTGTGAACTGCATGGCGGTTCCGATAGCACAAAATGAAAAGGGCGCGCCGCAGCGGGCGCGCCCTTTTTGTCTTTCGACGGCGGCCTTAGTTGCCGGGCGTCTTCACGCCATCGGCGTCGGCCTGCTCGCGGCGATCATAAACATGATCCACGATACCCCAAGCCTTGGCTTCCTCGGCCGACATGAAGTGGTCGCGATCCAGGGTCTTTTCGACCTCCTCATAGGTCCGGCCGGTGTGATGGACGTAAATCTCGTTCAGACGACGTTTGGTATAGCGGATGTCGGCGGCGTGCAGTTCGATATCCGACGCCTGGCCGCGGAAACCGCCCGAGGGCTGGTGCACCATAACCCGCGCATTGGGCAGGGCGATCCGCTGGCCTGCGGCGCCGGCCGTCAGGATCAGCGAGCCGGCCGAAGCCGCCATGCCCATGACGACGGTCGAAACCGGGCTCTTGATGTATTGCATGGTGTCATAGATCGCGAGCGCCGAGGTCACCTGACCGCCGGGGCTGTTGATATACATGCTGATTTCCTTCTTCGGGTTCTCCGATTCAAGGAAGAGCAATTGGGCGCAGATCAGCGACGCCATCCCGTCTTCGAACGGTCCCGTCAGGAAGATGATCCGCTCGCGCAGCAGACGCGAGAAGATGTCGAAGGAGCGCTCGCCGCGGCTGGATTGCTCCACCACCATCGGCACCAGGTTCATGTTCATCAGTTCGATCGGATCGCGCATATAGCCTTCTCGGGAATGCTGGGGACGCGCGACTCAGGAACCGCACGTCTTGTTACTCTGCATATCGGTCATGAAGGCCGCCTTACAAGGCCGCGACCAGACATGAAAAAGGCGGAAGCCCTGCGACCTCCGCCCTTGGATCATTCAGAAACGAAAACGATCAGCCCTCGTCTTCGTCTTCCTTCAGCAGCTCTTCCTTGGTGATCGCTTTGTCGGTCACGTCGGCGACGCCCACGATCAGGTCGACGACCTTCTCTTCATAGATGGGGGCGCGCATCTGGGCGGCGGCGTTGGGGTTCTGGCGGTAGAAGTTCAGGACGGCCTGTTCTTGGCCCGGATAGTTGCGGGCTTCCTGCAGAATGGCGGCGTTCAGTTCCTGGTCGGTGACCTGGACGTTGTTAGCGCGACCGATTTCGGCCAGCACCAGGCCCAGACGCACGCGGCGCTCGGCGATCTTGCGGTATTCGGCCTTCAGGTCTTCGTCCGACTTGGCGGCGTCTTCTTCCGGCAGACGACCAGCGGTCTTGTCGGCCTCGACCTGCTGCCAGATGCCGTCGAACTCGGCGTCCACCATCTTCGGCGGCAGCGGGAAGTCGTGGGCCTCGTCCAGTTGGTCCAGCAGGGCGCGCTTCAGCTTGAAGCGGGCGGCGCCGGCGTACTGCTGGTCCAGGTTGGACTTCAGCAGTTCCTTCAGCTTGTCCAGCGACTCCAGACCGATGCGGGTGGCGAAATCGTCGTCGATCTTGGATTCGGCTTCAGCCTTGATGGCCTTCACCTTGATGTCGAAGGTGGCTTTCTTGCCTGCCAGATGGGCGGCTTGATAGTTCTCGGGGAAGGTGACCTCGATCGTCTTCTCTTCACCGACCTTGGCGCCCGTCAGTTGCTCTTCGAAGCCGGGGATGAAGCGGCCCGAGCCGATCACCAGGTCCGCGTCCTCGGCGGCGCCGCCTTCGAAGGGCTCGCCGTGCAGCTTGCCCAGGAAGTCGATCGTCAGTTGGTCACCCTCGGCGGCCTTGACGGTCTTGCCCTTCTTGTCTTCGTAGGTCTTGGCCTGACCGGCCAGTTCCGTCAGGGCCTCGTCCAGATCGGCGTCAGACGCTTCGTAGGTCGGACGTTCCAGCTTCAGGGTCTTGGGATCGACCGGCTCGAAGTCCGGCATGATTTCCAGCGACATTTCATAGGCCAGGTCTTCCTGACCGGCGATGACCTTGTCCATGTCCGAGGTCAGCTTCATCTCGGCCGGCGCGGCGGGACGAATCTTGGCTTCGTCGAGCGCCTTCTGGCTGGTTTCGTTCAGCTCGGCGTTGATGATCTCGCCCATGAACTCACGCCCGAAGGTCTTCTTGACGTGGGCGACCGGCACCTTGCCCGGACGGAAGCCCTTCAGCTTCACCTGCGGGGCGACTTCCTTGACGCGGGCGTCGAGCTTCTCGTTCAGCTCCGCGACGGGAATGGTGACCGCGATCACGCGGCTGAGGCCTTCGTTCGACTTTTCGACGACTTGCATGGTCGGGATTCTGACGCTCTGGGGCGCATGAGCCATCGAGACGGCCGGCGCGGAATGGATAAAGCAAGAAGGCCGCCCCGTGTGGAGCGGCGCCTCGAAGCCCGCCCTTATGTCGAGAAGGGCCCGAAAGGTCAACGCGGGCGTGGTCAGAGCCGGTGGTTTCGCGGCCTTTGCGTGGCTATGTTGACCAAATGAGCCAACCCGCCTCCCCCATCGGCGTCTTCGTCACGCCCGTCACCCCGCTTCAACAGAACTGCACGACCGTCTGGTGCACCGCGACCAATAAGGCCGCCGTGATCGATCCTGGCGGTTCGGTCGATGCAGTTCTGGGCGAGGTCACGCGGCGCGGCCTGACGCTGGATCAGATCTGGATCACCCACGGCCATCTGGATCACGCGGGCGGCGCGGCCGAAATGCAAGCGAAAACCGGCGTCCAGATCACTGGGCCCCAGAAGGCCGACCAGTTCTGGATCGACCGAATCGTGGAGAGCGGCCGGATGTACGGCCTGCCCGACGCTCGCCCCTTCACGCCGGATCGCTGGCTGGAGGATGGCGACACAGTATCGTTGGGAGAAACGACCTGGGACGTGCGCCATTGTCCAGGCCACACGCCCGGGCACGTCATCTTCTTCAATCGCGCGGCGCGATTCGCTCAGGTCGGCGACGTTCTGTTCAAGGGGTCAGTGGGTCGCACCGACTTCCCGATGAGCGATCCGCCCGCCCTGATCCGCTCAGTGATCGAAAAGCTCTGGCCGCTGGGCGACGACGTCACCTTTGTACCGGGCCACGGGCCGATCTCCACCTTTGGTGAAGAGCGACGGACCAATCCGTTCGTGTCTGACGCCGCAATGCGACAGGCCCCGATCCAGCGTGAGCCGTCGGGGCCTGCCTGAGCCCAATGATCGTGTGGCTTATCGGCGCAGGATCATGCCGATGATGACGCCGATGCCCAGCGCGTAGAGCGTCGCCTTCATCGGATTGTCTTGGATGTCTTCCTGCACACGGTGGACGCGTCCGGAAATCTTCTCACGCACCAGACCGGCGTCTTCTCTGACGGCCTGACGGACCGAAGTGGTCTTGCCGAAGCTGCGGCCCTCGCCCTCGGCGAGAATGGCGTCCGCCTGTCGGTCCAGACGTTGGGTCAGATCATCGTCTTCCAGGACGATGTCGTCGGGTGATGTCGCGCTGATTGGGGTGTTGGTCATGTCGATCTCCATGGTTCGCTGAACAAACCGGCGTTGCGACCCATGGTTCCTTTTTGAACGTGGGCGATCACGGTGCGTTGGTTGATCGCATAAGGAGCCGCCCATGACCTACATCGAACCCAACCCGAACACGCCGCAACCCGAGATCCAGCCTGAGCCGACGCAGCAGCCGGAAATACAGCCATCAGACACCCCCGATGAAGTTCCGCCGATGGAGCCGGATGGCGGCGGCGAAGGTGATTCGCGGCCTTATGGCGCTGGGTAAAGTCAAACTCACGAGGGCTTGAGGATCGCGACAGTAAAACGGAGTTCCCGACGGAACCGTCACGGAGTCACTGGGTTCACTTCAGCAAGCGCAACGGCAGCACTGAAAGGAACACGATGGACAGCCAACCCACCCGACCCTCCGGCGTTTCCAAGCGAGGTTTTGCCTCCATGGATCCCGAACGTCAGCGCGAAATCGCGCGCAAAGGGGGTGCCAGCGTCCCCAGCGAAAAACGCAGCTTCTCCCAGGACCGCAGCCTCGCCGCACAGGCCGGCCGCAAGGGTGGAGAAGCGTCGCACGGAACCAAGAAAGACGCGGACGCAGCCGAAGGGCAGTAGTCGGTTAGACTAGATACAAACAGGGCGGCCCATCGATCGATGCGCCGCCCTTTTTCTTGTCCGCGATCAGCCGCGTTTTCGGCTCAGGCGCGCAGGACCGCCAAGGCCACGCTCGGCGCCGGAGAGGTATCGATGCGCACGACCGTCCAGCCGGAGGCGGCCGCCATGGTCTGGATCGATTCAGGCGTGAACTTGCGCGAGCTTTCGGTGTGGATCGTCTCGCCGGTCATGAAGCGGAATGTCCGATCTCCGATGTGCGCGGTCGTCGGCGCAATCGCTTGCAGATGCATTTCCATGCGCGAGGCGTCCGGGTTCCACACGGCGCGGTGAACAAAGGCGTCCACATCGAAATCGGTATCCAACTCGTGATTGGCGCGGATCAGAACATTGCGATTGAAGGCCGCCGTAACGCCCTGGCTGTCGTCATAGGCGGCGACCAGGATCGCAGGATCTTTGACCAGATCGACGCCGAGAATGAACAACGCCCCCTCGCCCAGCATCCGACGCGCGGCCGCCAGGAATTGCTCCGCCTCATCCGGCTGCAGATTGCCGATGGTCGAGCCGGGGAAGAAGCCGATCCGTCGCCCCGACGGAAGATCGTCGGGCAGCGGGGCCAGATGTTCGAAGTCGCCCAGAACCGGCTGCACGCGCAGGTTTGGATAATCAGCACGGACGCGAATGGCGGCGTCCATCAGAGCACTCTCGCTGATGTCGAGCGGAACGTAGGCGCCGAGGTCGGTGGCGGCGTCTAACAAAATCCGCGTCTTCTCGCTGGCGCCGGATCCGAATTCGACCAGCACCGCGTCGGGGCCGAAGTCGGCCGTCAGCTCCGCCGCGCGGTCGCGCAACAGCGCCATCTCCTGCCGGGTCGGATAGTATTCCGGCAGCACGGTGATGTCTTCGAACAAACGCGACCCCTCCGCGTCGTAGAACCACTTTGGCGGCACGGCTTTTTGCGCGCGCGACAGCCCCTCGATCATATCCTTTCGAAAGGCGGCGGTTTGGGCGTCGTCCGCGGCGTCGTCTCGCGCCATGGTCCGCTCCTCAGCCAGTCTCAAACCCATGAAGGCCCACCTCTGTTGGGGATAGAAGAAATTGCGATAGGTGATGCGATCATGGCCCGGCGGCGTGGCGAACGACCCGCCCCGCAGCACCATCTGATTGGCCATGAACTTGCCGTTGTATTCGGCAGCGGTGCCCGGCGTCGGCTGAAAACCGGGATAGGGCGCATAGGCGCTGGACGTCCACTGCCACACTTCGCCAGCCAGGTTCGAGAACGCATCAGGCGAAGAGGCGGCGGCATGTTCCCATTCCGCCTCGGACGGCAGTCGCTTGCCGGCCCAACGGGCAAAGGCGTCGGCCTCATAAAAGCTGATGTGGCGAACCGGCGCAGCAGGATCGACAGGTTTACGCCCCGTCAGACCCATCACGGTCCAGGCGCCATTAGCCAAACGCCAATACAGCGGCGCGGTCCAGCCCTCAGCCTTGACCGTCCCCCAGCCGTCCGACAGCCACAGCTCGGAACGCGAATAGCCGCCATCCTGAATGAAGGCGATCCAGTCGCCGTTCGTCACCAGATCCGCAGCCAGAGCGAACGGCTCAAGCCAGACGCGGTGCGACGGCCCCTCATTGTCGAAGGCGAAGCCCGATTGGTCGTGGCCGATCGTCACCAGACCGCCTTCGAACGCCACCGTTCCAACGCGCGTGTTTTGAAGCGCCTCGGCTCTGGGCTCAATCTCATAGGCGGCGGGGTCGAGCGGAGAGCGCGACATCAGGTTCAGTATATCCATCAGGAAAAGCTCCTGATGCTGTTGATCGTGGTGCAGACCCAGCTCGAACAGATAGCGTTGATGGCCGCTGGTCTCGCCCTGCGCCAGCCAAGCGATCATCCGACGGTCGATCTCGCGCCGATACGCCAGAACCTCGTCGACGGACGGCCTGGTCATCAGCCCGCGCTGGTCCCGCCTGACCCGCTCGCCCAAAGCCTCATAGTAGGAGTTGAACAGCTGCTGGAAGCGCGGATCAACCGGCTGGTATCCGGGATCAGACGACAGGATCATCGCCTCGAAAAACCAGCTGGTGTGCGCCAGATGCCATTTCCCTGGGCTGCAATCCGCCATCGACTGGGCTGACAGATCTTCCGCAGACAAACCTTCAGCCAGAGCGATCATGCGCGCGCGCACGGCCTTGAACCGCGCCACGTCTGACGCAACCCGCGGGTCGGGCTCGGAGCGCGCATTCATGTCAGCTGTCCCGTCCGACACCAGCCCCAGCGCCTTGTCAGTGCCGAACAAACGCACCAACAAGGCCAAGGTTCCCAAGCACTTGGCGTTCGGGATCACGCATCAGCGCATCGGGCGGCCGCCATGTTTGGCGTATTCCAACCGCGCGATGGTGCGATTATGGACCTCGTCCGGGCCGTCGGCGATGCGCAAGGTGCGGACACCCGCGTAAAGCTCGGCCAAAGGCGTGTCGCCCGAAACACCGGCGCCGCCGAACGCCTGAATGGCGTCGTCGATGATCTGCAAAGCCATCTTCGGCGCGGCGACCTTGATCTGGGCGATCTCGGAGCGGGCGTTCTTGGCTCCCGCCTGATCCATCATCCAAGCGGCCTTCAGCACCAGCAGACGGCACATCTCGATGTTGGTGCGCGCCTCCGCGACGCGCTGTTCCCAAACCGAATGCTCGGCCAACTGCTTCTTGAACGCCGTCCGGTTCAGTAGCCGCGTCACCATCAGCTCCAGCGCCCGCTCGGCGGCACCGATGGTGCGCATGCAGTGGTGAATACGGCCCGGGCCAAGCCGCCCCTGCGCGATCTCGAAGCCCCTGCCCTCGCCTGCGATCAGGTTCTCGACCGGCACGCGGACGTTCTCCAGCACGACCTCGGCGTGGCCGATCGGCTTTTCGTCATAGCCGAACACCGACAGCATCCGCTCGACGCGGAAGCCAGGCGTGTCGGCCGGCACGATAATCTGCGACTGCTGGGCGTGGGATGCGGCGTCTGGATCTGTCTTGCCCATGACGATCGTTACGGCCAGATTCGGATGGCCCATGTTGGTCGACCACCACTTGCGGCCGTTAATGACATAGTGGTCGCCGTCCCGCTCGATCCGGGTCTGGATGTTGGTCGCGTCGGACGAGGCGACCTCAGGCTCGGTCATCAGGAAGGCCGAACGGATTTCGCCGGCCATCAGGGGCTTCAGCCAGCGCGCCTGCTGCTCGGCGTCTCCGTACATATGGAGCACCTCCATATTGCCGGTGTCGGGGGCGTTGCAGTTGAACACCTCGGCCGACCACAGATGCCGCCCCATCATCTCGGCCAGCGGCGCGTATTCGAGATTGGTCAGACCCGCCCCGTGTTCGCCGGGCAGGAACATGTTCCACAGCCCGGCCTCCTTCGCGGCCGACTTCATCGTCTCCATGACTGGCGGCTGACGGTTCGAACCCTCGCGGACCTGGGCGAAATATTCGGCTTCACGCGGGATGACCTGCTCGTCCAGGAAGCGACGGACGCGGGCGTGCCAATCCAGGGCGCGGTCGGAGTGTTTGAAGTCCATGTCGTTTCCTCTTTCCCGTTCGCGCTTCTATCGAGCGCTCGATACGAAAACGGCGCGGCCCCTGGTCGGGAGCCGCGCCGCCATAACTGGTCGTTCAGACCGGCATCAGCGCTTCAGCAGCGGAGCCAGCTTCTGGGCGATCATCATGTCGCCGGCGATCTTCAGCTTGCCTTGCATGAAGGCCATCATCGGGTCCAGCTTGCCTTCCGACAGGGCCATGAAGTCATCCCATTTCATCGAGACGGTGGCGTCGGCGGGCTTGTCCTCGTTCGTCACCGTGTTCGGCGTGGAGGCTCCGTCGATGTAGATCTTGCCCTCGTCGCCGAGGTCGAGCTTGACGGTCTTGCCGAGGCCGGAGTTGTCGCCGACGGCGCCGCGGATGTGTTCGGTGACTTGTGCGAGATCGGGCATTGGGGGCGTCTCCCTGTTGGACGTTGTGAACTACGGGTTAGCCCGCATCGGCGGGGGCGCCAAGATCACGTCGGGGAAAGCTCGGTCACTTCTCGTCAGCGGATCTGGAATACAGGCTGGCTGCGCCTAGCGCGACCATGAAGAAGGCGAACGCCGTCACGATAGCGGCGACGAAGGGAACAGCGGATTGCGGCATTGGAAATCTCCTCTGCCGCCGTTCTGAGCCCTATCGCGCCAGCGCGCCTTGATCAGGATCAAACCCTTATTTGTCGGGATCGCCGTCGCGGAACCGCCACTTCATCACAAGCACGCCGGACGCCATCACCAGGGCGCATGCGTTGGCGACCGTGACAGGCCAGGCCTTTGTCATGATCCCATAGACGACCCAAAGCACGAAACAGGTCACGGTCAGGGAATAGGTCTTCAAGCTGACCGACGACGCGTCACGCTCCTTCCAAATCTTGGCCGCCTGAGGCGCGAAGCTGGTGATCGAGCAAATCGCAGCCGCTGAGCCGACGACGTTGGCGATGAGGTCGCTCACGCCGCAGTCACCGACATGACGTTGAGGCTAAATCTGCACATGCCGCACTCTCAGCGGCCGCCCCAAGGGATGTCAGCGTCGGACACCAGGCGGCGGCCGTCTGGCCTGGGTCACCTGTTCGAAGGCGTAACCCAGAGAAAGGATGCGCGCATCGTCCCACTTCCCGCCAAGGAAGCTGATTCCCACGGGCATTCCGCGATCAAATCCCATCGGCACGGTCAGGTGCGGATAACCGGCGACGGCGGCCAGTCGGCTTGCCGATCCTTGCATGTCGTCGTCATCCTTCGGATCGTTGGTCCAGCCCCGTGAAGTGGTGGGCGCGATCAAAGCAATCACGCCATTGTCCCTCATCAGTCGGTCTATTCCCTCCGGCCCCGCCAGCCGAAGCGACGTCGCCCGCGCCTCCAGATAGTCTGCGTCCGTCAAATCCGCCATCGCCTGGGCGCGCTCGAAGGTGTCCTGGCCGAACAGCACTGTCTCGCGCAGTTCGGCAGCGTTGAAGGCGATAACGTCGGCCAGGGTTCGGGTGCGGACCTGCTGTGGGTCGGTCGAGGCCAGATAGGCGTTCAGATCGTGCTTGAGCTCATAGAGCAGCACCTTGAACTCGGCCGCGCCTATGACCCGGCCATCCGGTCCCTCGGGCAGATCGACCAACACGGCGCCGGCGTCGCGCAAGGCCTTCAGGTTCTGCTCGAACACCGCCTGCGTTTCGGGCGAATAGCCCTTCAGGAACCGCATCACCCCGATCCGCGCGCCGCGCAGCGCGTTGGCGTCCAGCCCGGCGGCGTAGTTGACCTTGCGCGCATCGGCCTCGACCGTCGCCGGATCGGCCGGATCGGACCCGGCGATGACGGTCAGCACCTTGGCCGCATCCCTGACGGTGGTCGCCATCGGCCCGGCCGTGTCCTGCGAATGGCTGATCGGCACGATGTGGGTGCGCGAGACCAGGCCCACGGTCGGTTTGAACCCGACCACGCCGTTGACCGACGCCGGGCAGGTGATCGACCCGTCCGTCTCCGTTCCGATGGCGACAGGCGTCAATCCCAGCGCCACCGCCGCCCCGCTGCCGGACGACGATCCACAGGGCGTGCGCGCGGGATCATAGGGGTTCAGCGTCTGGCCGCCGACCGCGCTCCAGCCACTGATCGAGTCCGACGACCGGATATTGGCCCATTCCGACAGATTGGTCTTGCCGACGATCACGGCTCCTGCGGCGCGCAGTCGCGCGACCAGCGGCGCGTCCCGTCCGGGCGCATTGTTCGCCAACGCCAACGATCCGGCGGTGGTCGGCATGTCCGCCGTCTCGATATTGTCCTTCAGCAGGATCGGCATGCCGGAAATCGCCGACACGCCCTGACGGGGCGATCTTGCGGTCCAGACCAGCACCGAATGGGCGCTGTCGTTCGCCCGCCCCGCCGCGACCACGGCGGATGCAGACGGATAGGCGCCCTGCCCGGTCGCGCAGCCCGCAAGGGCCAGCGCGACCGCAGCCGCCAGGATCAGTCGGCCTTGGGTTCGGCCCGTTTGCCGATCGTGCGGTCCAGGAAGTCGAGATAGGTGCGCCATTGTTGCAGTTGCCTCGGATCGCCGCGGACGCCGTGCCGCTGGCCGGGATAGAGCATCATCTCGAACGGCACGCTCTTGGCCTGCAAGGCGTCGATGACGCGCGTCGCATTGCCAAAGATGACGTTGTCGTCGGCCATGCCGTGCAGCAGCAGCAGCCGCCCCGTCATGTCATCCAGCCGCGGCAGGACGTCGGTGGCGGCATAGCCTTCCGGATTGGCCTGGGGCGTGGACATATACCGTTCGGTATAGTGGGTGTCGTACAGGCTCCATTCCGTCGGCGCCGCGCCCGCCAGGGCCGAGGCCAGGCCGGCGTCCTTGTCCGTCAGTGTCAGCAGGCTGAGGAAGCCGCCGAAGCTCCAGCCCATCACCGCGATATGGTCGGCATCGACGTAAGGCAGGGTCTTCAGCCATTGCGCGGCCTGAGCCTGATCCTCGACCGCCGGAATGCCCAGACGGCGATAGATGCTGGTCTCGAACGCCTGCGACCGATCACCCTCTCCGCGATTGTCGACGCGGAAAACGATGTAGCCCGCCTCGGTCAGCAGTTGGTTGGTCAGGGGCTGCCAGCTCTTTTGCACGCCCGCGCCGGTGCCGGGGCCGCCATAGACCTGCATCACCACCGGATACTTCTTGGACGGATCGAAGTCGGGCGGCGTGGTCATGCGCCACACCAGGGTCTGACCGTGGCTCTGCATCGTACCGAACTCGGGCGTGCGCAGGCGTGAGACGTAAGGGGCGAACGGATGGCTGGCGTCGAGCTTGTTCTCTTCGATCCAGCGCACGCGCGTGCCGTCGATGCGATACAGCGCCGACTGCGTCGGGGTCGCCGGATCGGAATAGTTGCCGACATAGGCGGTTGCCGGACCGTTCACAGACACCGTCCACCAGCCGCCGCCCGGCGTCACCGCGACAGGATCGACCGTGCGGTTCAGATTGGCGCGGAACATCTGCTGCTCGATCGGCAGCTCCTTGCCGTCGCGCATCGAGGCGGTGAAATAGACGTCGCCGGTCTGCTCGTTGACGCCGTCCAAATGTTTGACCGGATAGTCGCCGCGCGTGATGGCCCTCAGCCGTCGCCCGTTGCGGTCGTACAAATACAGGTGCCGCCAACCCGAATCCTCGTTGGACCAGATGAACCGGCCGTCCGACAGGACGCGGAAGTCGTCGTTCAGATCGACCCAGGCCTGCGCCTTCTGGCTGAGAATCACGCGTGATGCGCCGGTCGTCGGATCGACGCTCAGCAGATCCAAAGTCTTCTGGTCGCGAGACTGGCGCTGGACATACAGGGTCTTGCCGTCGCCCGACCAGTTCACCCGCGCCAGATAGATGTCGGTGTTGGATCCCAGGTCCACCTTGACCCGTCCCCCGCCCTGCAAGTCGCGGACGTACAGTTCGACCACCGCATTGGGTCGGCCCGCGCGAGGATAGCGTTGCTCCACCATCGTCGCGCCGCCGCCGGTGATCTCGAAACGCGGCACGATATCGACCGGGCTCTCGTCCACGCGCGTCATTGCGATGTAGCGCTCGTCGGGGCTCCACCAGTATCCGGTGTCGCGATCCATCTCCTCCTGGGCGATGAACTCGGCGGTGGCCCAGGTGATCAGGCCCGCGCCGTCGTCGGTGATCGGCGTCTCCTTGCCGCTCGCCAGATCATAGACGACCAGATTCTGATCGCGGACATAGGAGACATAGCTGCCCTTCGGCGACACCTTGGCGTCGATCTCGTCGGCGGGCGTCTCGGTCAGGCGGCGCACCTTGCCGTCCGCCCGGTTCGCCAGGAAGATGTCGCCTTCCAACGGCGCCAGGATGTAGCGGCCCTGCTGGTCCCACGAATATTCCACCACGCCGCGCGCGCTGATCCGCATCCGCTCGCGCCGGGCCTTTTCGGCTTCCGACAGTTCGCCGGCGTCGGGAACCAGCGCCCGTGCGTCGATCAGCTTGTACGGTTCGCCCTCGCCCGTCGGCGCCGCCCACAAATCCTGAACGTCCACATTGTCCTCGCGCGAGCGCAGGAAGGCGACCAACTGGCCGTCAGGCGACAGGCTGACCCCCTTGGCCACCGGCCCGTTCAGGCTGGGGCTGGAAAACACCCGCTCGGGCGTCAGGATGTTGGAGGGCGTCTCCTGCGCAAGCGCCGAACTGGCGGACAGGAGGATGGTCGAGGCGAGAAGAAGGGTGCGCATGGGTCGGGACGCTAGCGGTGCTTCTGCAAGCCGTCACGAGGAAATGTCGTCGCCGGGTGAAAGGCTTGTTCTTCCCTGCGAGGGGTTCTCAGATTAGAGAGACGGCACGATGACAGACGCCGCCCTCTCCCCCGCCCCCGTGAAAGCCAGCCCCTTCAATGGGCTTGAGGTTCTGTGGGTGCGCCACTGGACCGACAGCCTGTTCAGCTTCGGCGTCAAACGGCCCGAGGACTTCCGCTTCCGCTCGGGCGAATTCGTGATGATCGGCTTGCCTGGCGAAGATGGCGGAAAGCCTGTCCTGCGCGCCTATTCCATCGCCAGCCCTTGCTGGGCCGAAGAGCTGGAGTTTTTCTCGATCAAGGTCGCCGACGGCCCCCTGACCTCGCGCCTGCAGAAGATCCAGCCCGGCGACACGGTCCTGATGGGCAAGAAGCCGACCGGCACCCTGGTTCTGGACGCCCTGACCGGCGGCGAGCGCCTCTTCCTGATCGGCACGGGAACAGGTCTTGCGCCCTGGCTCAGCGTCGCACGCGACCCAGAAACCTATTCCCGCTTCGGCCATGTCTATGTGATCCACACGGTCCGCAGCGTCGCCGACCTTGCCTACCGCGACTTCTTCACCCGCGAGATCCACGACGATCCTCTGATCGGCGACGAGGCCAAGGCCCAGCTGACCTACTATCCGACGGTCACCCGCGAAGCGTTCGAGACGCCGGGCCGGATTACCGACCGCATCAAGTCCGGCGACTTCTTCCGGGACCTGGGCCTGCCCGAAGGGTTCGACCCCGCCCGCGACCGCGCCATGCTGTGCGGCTCCATGGCCATGATCAAGGAAGCCGGCGAACTGCTGGAGACCTACGGGCTGAAGGAAGGCTCCAACGCCGAACCGGCGGACTATGTGCTGGAGCGGGCCTTCGTTGGTTGACAGCCTTGGCTTGGGCGGCCTGACCCGCTAACCCGACGCCATGTCAAAGCCTGCCCTAGTCGCCGTCGACGCGCGCGTCGATCCGTCCGAATGCCAGTCCATGGCCGAGGTCCGCCAGGGCGTCGACGCCCTGGACCGCGCCCTGGTCGCCCTGCTGGCCGAGCGCCAGCGCTACATGGACGCCGCCGCCCGCATAAAGCCCGACCGCGACGCCGTCTTCGACCAGGCCCGGATCGACGACGTGGTCGCCAAGGTTCTGGTCTCGGCGGAAGCGCACAACCTGTCGCCGGACATCGCCGAACCCGTCTGGCGCCTGCTCATCGACCGCTGCATCGCCCACGAGTTCGCCACCTACGACCGCACGCGCAGCTGAACGTGACAAGCCCAACTAGGTCTTGAGACCTCTCAGCATGATTTCGTGGCGATAGGCCGCGACATCAGCCAAGGCCGCCTCCAGCGCATCGCGCACCCGCTCGACTGCCGGCGCGGCCAGCTTCTGATCCACCGCTTCCGCCTCGGCGCAGATCGCCGCCAGGCCTCTCGCGCCGATACCCGCCGCCGCGCCTCGGATCGTATGGACCCCGTCGCGCCAGCCCTCGACCTTGGGATCCAGCATGACGGACCACAGGCCGGCCTGATTGACGAACAGGCCCAACACTTCCTCGTTGATGGCGTCGTCCCCGCCCGTCATGCCGTTCAGCACGGCGAAATCGACCGCGCCTGTCAGATCGCGCAAAGTCATCAGGCCGCGGTCTCCTCTCCCTTGGCGAGGCGGGAGTTCCGCGAGGACCAGAGCAGATAGATCGCCACGCCGACCACATTCCAGACCACGAAGCCGATCTGCGTCACTGGCTTAAGGCTCAGGAAGAAAACCAGGCAGCCGATCACACTGACCGCTCCAACGACCGGCCATAGCGGCGCTTTGAACACCCGCTTGCGACCCGGCTCGCGGATGCGCAGTACGATCAGGCAAACCCCGACCGAGCAGAAGGCCGCCAGCGTCCCGGCGTTGGCCAGCGACGCCAACTCATCCAGCGGCAGCAGCCCCGCCAGGATCGCCACGACGATGGCGGTGAACACGGTCACCACTGCCGGCACGCCCCGGCTCGACACCTTGGCCAGGCGGCGCGGCAACAGCCCGTCGCGCGCCATGCCCAGGAAGATGCGGCTCTGGCCGAACAGGAAGGCCAGCAGCACCGTCGGAAGCGCGATCACCGCCGCGGCGGCGATCCACTGGGCCGCCGCCCCCTGCCCCATCTGGCGCAGGATCAGGGCCAGCGGCTCGGGGCTGCTGGCGAAGGTCGCGACCGGCCGCACGCCGATGGCTGCAGCCGCAACGACCAGATACAGCGCCGTGCAGATCAGCATGGAGCCGACGATGCCGATGGCCAGGTCACGCTCAGGCTTTTTGGTCTCTTCCGCCGCCGTCGAAATGGCGTCGAAACCATAGAAGGCGAAGAAGATGATCGCCGCCGCGGCCATCACTCCCGTCTGAACGAACGGGGCTCCGAAGCCGTTGGGCATGAAGGGCGTGAAATGCTCGGGCTTGAACGCCGGCAGGGCGATGGCGACGAACACCAGCAGCGCCGCGATCTTGATCAGAACCAGCACCGCGTTCAGCGTCGCGCTCTCCTTGGTACCCAAGAGCAGCAGGCCCGTCACAACCCCGATGATGGCCACGGCCGGCAGGTTGATGATGCCCCCCGCATGCGGCCCAGCGACCAACGCCGTCGGCAAATCGATCCCCAGCCCGCTAAGGAAACCGACCGCATAGCCGGACCAGCCCACCGCCACGGCGCTGACGACCAGCGAATATTCCAGGATCAGACTCCATCCCACGATCCAGGCGATCAACTCACCCAGCACGGCGTAGGAATAGGTGTAGGCGCTGCCCGCCGTCGGCATCATGGTCGACAGCTCGGCATAGGCCAGAGCCGCGCAGGCGCAGACCAGTCCCGCAAGTCCGAAGCTGATCAACACGGCCGGGCCCGCCAACCCCGCCCCGACCCCGATCAGTGTCAAAATGCCGGTGCCGACGATGGCCCCCACGCCCAGGGCCAGCAGGTGCGGCCAGCTCAACGTCGGCTTCAGCCGCGGTCCGTCGTGCGGCGCCATCATCGTGTCGATTGATCGACGCCGGTTCCAGAAGGCCATGATGTTCGCTCCCCCGCCGCTTGCCGCGACTGATTCCACGGGGACCATACTCCGTCGCAGAAAGTTTGCGAAAGCGCTTGCCAACCCCCGAACCTCTGGGTAGTAGGAGCGCCCTTCGGCAAGGCCTCGCCCCCGAAGACGCAAACGATCGGTCGGGTGATTAGCTCAGTTGGTAGAGCAGCTGACTCTTAATCAGCGGGTCGTAGGTTCGAACCCTACATCACCCACCATCGTCCCCCTTGTTTTTGCTAGAGAAAATCCCCCACCATTGGGAAGCGACTATGTGCGCTCAGCCTTAGTTGGGAAAAAAGTTGGAAAGCCCGCTCTCGCTTCGAGCTTCTTGATCGCAGACACAGCGAGCGAATGATCGCGCTTGAGATAGTGGCCATCGAGGATCGCACCGACGTCTCGCAGGCTAGCCTTCCACTGATCATACGCACTTAGGGCGGGCTCTACGGTCACCCCGCCCTTTGAGATGCGGATCACGCCGTCAGGCATTATCTCGACGCTGGTCGCGTCGAACCCCGCTTCATTGGCCCCTTTCAGGGCGCGCGCCACATCCGCCTTTGTGAATCTTGTTGAAGCCCTTGGCATTATCGCCCCCTACTCAACGATCGTGATCATGCGGCTGCGCGCGCCGAACAGGGTCGCGAGCTCTTCGAGCCGATCATCAGCAATCAGGGCCTGCTCCGCCCGCAGATAGACGAGCTGGACACAGAGATTGAGATTGATGGTTATGAGACCATCGAGCCAGCGATCCTGCCCGAGGGCTTCCTGGATGCTTTGCAGCTCGCTCGCGATGTCACTCGCTGATCCAACCAACGGAAACTGGTCGTCGGCGACAAGCGTCGTCTCTGCGATGCCGAAAGAGGTCACCACGCCGAGATAGATGGGATCGGTAGACTTGCGGTCGTTCTCGCTCGCGCGCTCGATGGCCACGTCGAAATAGAGATCGACCCACGCACGCGCGTTATTCTTTTTAACGCCACATCGCGCCAATGCGACCGCCGCCTCAAAGGCGATGGCGTCCTCAACCGTGAAATTCTGCCACCCCGAACCAGGAGACCGCCCACGCATCGGGACATGTTTACGGGCCTTGAGAAGATTGAAGGCCTCCTCGCTCAACCCCACCAACTTCACTAGCTGCGATCTGCGCATGCCTTGCTTCTCCGTTTAAGGACGAAAGGTATCATGCTGATATAACAATATCAATCGGATATTTTTTGAACGCGGCCGGCTCAGCTCGGCGCTTTTTACATTCCTTTTCAATACGTTATTGACATTCCAGCAAATCTATGGTATCATGGATTGTTAGCCAAACACATCGAGATCAGTCCATGCTCAGCGAAATGCGCGGCTCACGGCCGGCGCGGATCGTGAGCATTCACGTCAAAGGCTCCCCCGCCACACGCCCCCGATCGACCGAGCTTCGCCTCGACTTTATGGTCACAATCATGCGCGCCATTCGGCGCCGGGGGTGGCGCGCCCTCGACGCCATCGTCTTCCCCGCTGGCTACCTTCGAACGGCAGACTGGCTCGCTCCGGCTCCAACCACACTCAGACGCGCGATGATCGACGCATCTGTCGGCGACATCTGCGTCCAGGCCGTTCGTAAGCTCAGTGAAGGGTCGCCCGGGTGCGTCATCGTGACAGGGATCGACACCAACCGGTTCCGCCCGTGGGGGTTTCGAGGAGACCAGGCTCTAGCGGCATTCAATCAGGATGGCTGTCTCGCGGTCGTCCGAAAAATCTTCCCGACAGATGGCGATACCAATGAATATGGTCGTGCCCCGTATCTCTTGGACCATGAGGATGCTCTCACCGAAGATCGTTTTCTGCCGCTCCCCAACGGCGACATCGCGATGCTGTGCCTCTGCTACGACAGCTTCGTCTTCTCCGAACTTGCGCTAGGCCCAACGACCAAGCTGCGAGCCATGCGATACAAGACGGCCGTTCCAGATGGATGGGACGACCTGACGCCAACGGAATCGTGGCTCTGGCTTTCAGACCTTTACCACCGAATTCGCACTCATTGGCCCCGCGTGCTCCTCAACCCTATCCACGGGTTCGACGCCCCCGGTCGGGAAGTCCTTTGGCATCGTCACGGGCTCGCATGCGCCAGCAGCTTCCTCGGCGGCGGCTTAGCAATCGGGGCAGCGCATTATCAAAGAACGCTACCAACCGAGGGCTTCGCCATGCTGGCGGCTACACGGGCGCCGCCGGAGCAACTCGGGCTCGCGAACTTTCGAACGGCCTACACGCATGCCCCGACAGATAGCTTCAGCGTTCGGGGCAGCGGCCGTCGCCCGATGAACGCATTTATTCAGCTCCACGAGGGCTGACTTCGACAGCTCTTACCACCCTGCCCCCGCGCCCCAAGCGCGGGGGCATTTTTGCATGCCCAGAAAGGAACTTCATGGCCGGCAGACAAGCAAAGATCCTCACCAGCGGCGAGCTTCGGCGACTGCTCGCACACACTCGGCGCTCCCCGACCCCAGAGCGAGATCGCGTCATCGTGCTACTCTCGGTCCGCGCCGGGTTGAGAGCCTGCGAGATCGCGGGGTTGGACTGGTCCATGGTCACGGACGCTAGAGGTCAAGTGTCGAACATCATCGAGCTTAGAGACGCGATCGCTAAGAAGGGATCCGGCCGTCGCATTCCCATCCATCCAGAACTCAGTCAGGCCCTGGTCAAGCTGGCCCCAAAGGCACTACGCATAGGGCCGGTCGTGCGCTCGCTAAGAGGCGGAGGGATGCGCGCAAACAGTATCGTCAACTGGTTCAGCTGCGCATTTCACGCCATTGGCGCGGACGGCTGTTCGTCGCACTCTGGACGGCGCACGTTCGTAACCGCCGCAGCAAAAGCAGCGCACCGCGCCGGCGCAAGCCTCAGGGATGTCCAACTTTTAGCCGGGCATCAGTCGATCGAGACGACGCAACGCTACATCGATGGCGATAGTCGCGCGCAACATCGATTGGTGCACACGCTGTGACCCGCTCGCTTTCTGAGCTGATCGACCCAGTCACGATCGCCATCCATTCCATCGCGTTAGACCCCCAACTAGAAATTGCGGGTATCGATCTCGATGGTGGCCATTCGGTGCGAGTGACAATTGAAACCACTGCGTTGGCTGATTTTCCGCGTCAGCTTTCCCAATCGAACGGGCTTGTGCTCGTTCTCACGCTGATGGCGCTGGATCGAATCTAGCGTCTTCGCCGCAAAAGGCATTTCCTAAAATGACAGACGAAAAGACTGCGCGCATTCGCGAGCTGAACGATCAACTGCGCGCGTCCGGCCAAGGCGGGCTGATTCTTGTAACGCGAGGGCTGTTGGAATTCGGTTTTCCCTTCGCCGCTCAGGTTCGCGCTGCGATCGCGCGAGAAACCAACTTTCCCGCTGGTAACGACCCTTATAACGAGCACGATTTCGGCGCGATCGATATCGAGGGCAACCGTGTCCTCTGGAAAATCGATTATTACGATCTGGATCGTCGATATGCCTCTGACGATCCGTCAGATCCAAACATCACCCAGCGCGTCATGACCATTATGCTGGCTGATGAGTACTAAGCGCCCCTCAGACCCATCTAGATGTGTTCCTGATCCATCTAAACGGCTTTTAGATCGGTCAACTGGGCCCAATTCTCGTTTTTCCCCAAAAGCTGTTGTGGGGATTATGTGGTCCTATTCGGCGCTTTTTGGTTCACCGACACGCGTCGCGACCATTGGGATCTTGGAAAGCTCACCAAGACCTACAAGCAGCCGGCCCGCGTCAATGTTTAGGGCGTCAGCCAACTTCAGAAACTGAATAACGTTGAGACGGACCCGTTCGGATTCAAATTTTCCGATCCAGGAGTGATCGACGCCCAGCCGCTCGGCCAACTGGCGCTGGCTTAAACCGGCAGCAATTCTGGCCTCCACAAGCCGCCTGACGAGCTCTCGGTGAGGCTCGGAAAAAGCGACGTTCATCGGGGGAAGAACTCAACCATCCCCTTCTCGCTAGACCCCGCCCAGGTTGCTGCTAAAAGAGCAGCAACCTGGGCGACCTTTGATAGGATTTCACATGACCCGGCTTCCGCCGGCGGCCCTATTGGCTGCCATTCCCCTTTCGGCCTGCATCCCGCAATCGCCGGAGCAGGTCTGCGCATCGCCCCAAGTTCACCAGGATGTCATTTCTGTCCTGATCGCCAATCTCGGTGACTATCGTCTTCTTCTTGGAGATGGCGTTGACGCCGCTATCGCCCGGCGCTCTGACATCGCAGAGATCATCGCAGACGAGATCCAGTTCGCAGATATCGCCGTCGAAGGGCGAGATCCGCAGATCAAACGTGTCAGCTGTTCAACCACTGTCTCCCCTGCTTCAGGCGATGGTCAGAGCTATCGGTTGGAGTTCACGCGCCAGAAGGAAGCTGGAGGCCGCGAGTATCTCTATACCACATCGATTTCGGATGGATCTGGTAGCCGGCAAAAGCGCCTTAGACGAGCCGGGGAAGCGACGGATGCGGCGCAGCCCGCCGATGATCAAGGCAGGATATCCGATCCCTACTCCAGCGACCAAACGCTCTTCGAGCGCGGAGGTTTGAAGTTGGTCAGCAACAATGAGGAGAACGACGTCTTCTGCATTGGATGCGAAGGGTCGCGAAGCCGTCGCGCACTGCGGTTGGGGCTCGTTTATTTCACGCAGGCCTGGGGTGACTTTGTGTTGTTGACCCAAAATACCGGCAATGCCGCAGGCGGAGGGACGACCTATGCGGTCAACCTCAAGACGATGAAGATTAACGATCTCCAAACAAACTCAGGCGCCGGCCCCACGTTTGAGTTCGAGCGATCTGACGGGGGAGTGATAATCGAGGTTTCCCAAAGCGGTCGAAAGCGAAGGCTTGTCCTGGTCCCGGCTACGGCTAGCCCTCAAAGGCCCGAGACAGACCCCGCCCCATCTGAGAGATCCTCACCTCGCTCTGAAGACGCAATCCCTTCGCTAAATCACGACGTCTCAAGACCGAGCGCGTCGCAGCCCCCAACCTTCACGCCTGCATCCTGGATTTCCCAGCCAAAGCCTACCATGCCTCAACGCGCGATAGATGCAGGCGTAACTGGCGCGGCGCTACTGCAGTGCACAGTTACAACCAACGGTCGTCTGGCCGATTGCGGGGCGCTCTGGGAAAGCCCACCGCGATATGGATTAGGTCCCGCAGCCGTCGCAGGAGCGTTATCATCCGGGAGACTGCGACCTGCCATGTCGGGCAATGATCCCGTGCCTTCAACCATCCGTTTCCATGTGACGTTTGCGGCTCAATGACCATGATCATTACAACACTGGCTTCGGCCCTGATTGCGGCTTCCTTTGCCCCGACCGAAATGGCTTCCCAGGCAGTCGCTGGATCTAAGAGTCGTCCAAGCTCGATCTCTGAGCATCTTCTTTCAGAGTATCGTTCGGTCTGTAACGGCACCAATCCGCGAGGCGGACTTAATCGTATCAATGACCAAGATGAAGACCGCGACGTCCGAAAACGGTTCGGCTGGACACTAGTGCGAATGGCTGTGTCTTTGGAACGCGGGCCTGAGCACGTTATTCTGACAAAAGAGGATCGAGAGTGCTTTGTCACGCTGATCGAGCGTTTACATCAGGAGGATATGCTCGACGGTTTAGCGGAGCAACTTGACCAAGACCGGCTTGACAACGAGCAACACTAATCCCCCCCATGCCTGATATCATTCCATTCATTCAGGACTGTGATCCAACAGCTTCCCCTCCCTTTGATTGTTCGCGATCAACATGCGTTTGGGACGTACGACGAGGAAAACAGCCTGGAGATGACCTCAGGGTAGAATAGGGAAATCGCCTCAGGGCGAGCAAGGGTCAGGCGGTCGAGATTACGTCGGCTTACTCGATACATTTGCCCCGCGCCAAGATGCCTCACCAGTCTGTATGGGCCGAGGTAGGGTGAGCGGCGGATGGATTAGGTTTGGCGACCACGCAACACGCTTCTCAGGATGCGAAGCGCATCGCGAAAACTCCGACAGGTTGATGTGAGTGGCAACGGTGGTCACCCAATCGAATCTCAGCGTCGCTTTAGGGCGAACTGCCGGACCGACAGCGCGCAGTAACCCAAGCACAGTGTGATCTGGACAACGCCGGCTTGTCGCGCGATAATGTTGCTTTAAGCAACATTCCAGGTGATGAATGCCCCCTAAAAGCACGCTTCGGAAGCGACAGCGAAACCAAGCGGTTCGTATCGGCGCAGCCAGACGAGAGAAGATAGAGAAGGCTTGTACACGTCCCGACATTACGCCAGACGACGCCAAGCGGCTACTCGCCGACGCGGACCCTGCTGATTTTCAACAGTGGTTGGAACAGGTAGCCGAGCTTACTACCAGCCGCCTCGCCCTCCAGGAACGCCGCAAGAAGAGCCTTCAGCTCGCCCTCGCCTATCAAGCCCTCCTCCGCCTCGATAGCTTCACAACCGAAGAGCGCGTGACGGTCGTAGAAAGTTTGATGCGGCAACTCGAAGCGCTCGATCGAGCAGGGCCTCCGGATAGGCGGGGCGGTAAAGTCAAAAACGCCGACCCGACGACGGTGATCCTAAAAAGCCTTGCCCTTTATCGAGTCGACGATCCCAGCCATCGAGCGACGCTGAGCAAAGACAAAGCTTTGCTAATTTTCGCCAAGCGTCAGTCAATACCATCTGCTGAGTTCGAGTCGGCCATCCCTCGACTGCGGAAGGAAATGTCCGCCGCAAAAAGCACGAGGGCTAAGCACGAAACGTCAGCGCCCGCAGCATCGACCCTCAACAGCGCGGCTTCACACTCTGCGCCGTTCATCAACGGAGCCGCCGCGAAGGCAATATCCAATTCGGCGACTACCGCTGGAGGGCGCACCACGAGAGTTCGCGGACTCAAAAAGCTGAAGCATCCAGGGGTCTACCTCGCCATCATTGAGGTCGATCCCGACGGAGACGTAGGAATCCGGACACCGTCACGCGCTTTCGGCGAAACCAACCGAATGAAGATGATGAAAAAATCAGACGTAAAAGAGGTGATGAGTGATGCAACCACGGTTCTCACTGACTTCGTGAATAGGAGATCATAATGCGTCGACAATACGAGGCCTGGCTGACGGAATTCGACCCTGATCTGTTCATGACACTCGGCGCGAATAGACCCGTCTCAAAAGAAATGATGGATCGGACCGCACGTGAATTTTTTAATCGCGTGCATAGAAAGGGCCTCGGGCCACGCTGGTCAAAAAGGCCAGATTGCGACCGAGGACACGCCATCGGATTTCTCGAACATCCGCTGACGAATACCCACTTGCACTTAGCTGTCAGGGCCCCGGACCCGATCCAGGACATCATCGTCAACGGCGGCGAGATTTGGAAAGGAATTTTATCGGGCGGCCACTTCTACGCCGGTCGAGCCGAAAATCCGGAAGCCATCGCGCGCTACGTAACCAAGGATTTCTGGAAGCTTGGTCCGGATGCAGCAGTCTTTCTCTACGCGTAAAATCGCGAAAATAAGCAAACTGTAATTTGATGGTGAGCGAACTATGACGACCCGGGGCGAAGCGAGGCTCCCCCGGCGAGTAAGGACCTCTCCCCGACAGGGTGGCGCATCGCCAGAAATTTGTCTGATTGAGGATCAAGGGCTTCAAAAGCTTCTTGAGCGAGTTAAGACTTTCATCTCCACGGTGCACATTTCGAGAGCTTGTGCTCCAGCACCAACATCTAGAACTTAGCCAGTCGCACAAGAAGAAGTGTTACCCCGGAGGGGGCATACGTCTAACAATATGGCTGATTAGGCCCCCAGCAAAATGGGCTGAGCGATCGAACTGAGTCGTCGACCATCGGGAACTGGGTTGCCGCTCGTAACCACCAGGCCAACCAGACCAGATTTAGATCCATGGAATGGGACGCGTAGGTCCGAGGGAAGAACTGACGCGACTCAGTCGGATCGGCCATATCATAGGGCTGATTGCAAGGTACGACGGTCGAAACCGGTGTCGCTTTAGGTCGCGTGATGACAGGCCAGCACGATCGAAATCGGCAGAGAAATAGGCACTGCACGTCGCCATGAAGCGGCTTGACGTGTCTCTGTTTGTCTAGCCCCTGACAATCTTTGCACGACGCGACGCAGCAGGTTCGAAGAGGTCATAAACGTCGCGCCCTTAGCCGGAAACGGCCAAACCTGTTTCCAGAACCGGGGACGGTGGATTGAGCACATTGTGGGTATGTCTGAATCTTCGAGGCGGGCTTTATCTATATCCCCAGGAACGTTGAGATCGATGGCCAGGGAATTTTCAGCATCGATGAACACACGCTGATGTGAATGCAAGCGGCTGATAAAAATGCAGCCCGCACAGCCTTGAAGAAGGCATACTCGCTGCCTGCTCATCTGACTTGAATCCACACCTCATCAAGCGGACTCTTGTTCGAACATCGATCAAACCAAAACGGCATGCAATCGACTGGACCATCTAATGCACTTGATCGCGCAAAGCTTCATTGATGATGCGGCGTGAGACTTTCATTGACCGCGACGAAAAAGGCCAAGCATCAAATTGGAAGCTGAAAGCCTTCCAAATTGCCGGGCCCCTGCAACAATAGTCCCACTTTCGTTTTCAGACCGCGTGGTCATAGCGTGTACTCGACGTAATTTCGGACGTCTAACGCTAAGCTGCATCCAAGACATCCAATTCAAGCCCGCCCCTCAGGACCGAGACCCGTCAACTTACACACCACTACGTCTAAATCACCAAAGCACTTTTGAACTGTAAATATTATATAATCGGCTTTGTTATTGATCGATAGAGTTGATTAAAACGCGCCTCATGGGCGCTAATTTTACAATTGCTTCAAACGACCTTCAAAGGAAACCAACGCATGACAAAATCAACGCGAGAGAGTGCAAGCCGCGGTGCTGAAAAGTTAACGCCGGGACTAAAGTTCCGACCCCCTACCCCTCTTTTCGAGGCTCGGACCTATTGCGGCTCGGAGCACCACTTGAGAGGTTTTGAGATAAACAAACGTGGATCCGCAAATGACAAAGAAATAGATAAAACCCAGAGGAAGCAAATTTACAAATTGATAGACCAGCTTCATGATGAAGGGATATCGGCAAGCAGCATCGTCATCGCGTTGCTAGATTGCGCGGTTGATCTTACCGCTGCGTATCTTCCAAACGAAGGCAAGGCGTATACGCCGTTTGTGGAGGCTACCGCCCACCTTTTCAATCATTACGCTGCAGTCGGGGTGTCTGACATTGACACACCATGGGATTTGTACGGATGAAATCCTATGCCTGAAGGCAACAGAATGCTTTTGTGAACGTGGTATAGACGGGGCTTAAACTGGTAAGCCCCGTCTTTAGCATTTGACACCAATCCCACTCTATTCGGTCCATCAAAGGCGCCTACGACCCTATATTGCTATACGATACGAAAGTGCGACTCATATCGGACATCGGGCTGGTGTGACTTCGACCACACCTGGAATGTTCACAGCGCCTGCCCCGGCGCGTAAAACGGGCCGATGCGGTTGGATTTTTCCCCGCATCAGTGGGTTTGTCTGGATCTACACTTAGACAGGCCTGCGCCGGCTTTGCGCCAGGAACGACCGTTTTTATTCACCCAGAAAGGCGAGCTTCGAGTGCTCGACCAAGCAACGAAAATCGGATCTGTGCGTCCCGCGCGGCGGCGATGCTGGGTCATTTGTAGACTATCGCCAGACCGTAGATTCGGAGATCCGCGCCCCTTGCCATCTCAACAACTCGCGTTACGTTAAAGGCATCCGGGAGGGAATAACCGGGCAGGCCCGTTCCGAACCTTCAGTGGCTCAGGGGCGGGCCGAACTTGGTTTTGACCGCTGCGGCGAGTCTGTTTCGACAAAATTACAGGCCCTCCCCCCCTACCAACGCCGGCTGACATGACCATGCGTTAAGGCTAAGCTGGCGCGTCGCGGCTCATGCCCGAACTGCGTCAGGCGGCCTGGCTGGGCGAGGACATCATCGGCCAGGCCGCATTACCGCCCTTGAGGGCTGCGATGGATGGAGTGGCACTGGATCGGAACGCAATGCGGGTCCACCAGATGTTCGCTGCCAGCCTCGCCGATGGGCAGCAGTCGCTGGCGGGTTGTTCTTTCCCGGGACGACATATCCGGGCAGATCGCAAACACAGCTCCCGTCAGCAGTCATGAAAAGGAGCGTGGCGCTTTCGAATTCCTTGGCGGCTTGCTGGGCAAGCCCGCTTCGCCTGCGACGGCGCCCGGGAGAGGGTGAATGGTTGGCCGCAGGCGGCGGTTTCCGTGTCGGCCGAGGGACGCGGTCAGGTGGGGCGGTCGGCCGGCCTCGTCGTTCACTGGAAGCGGACTCGTCGGAAGTTGCGCAGAACCGTGTCGGACGCGGCCCGCTGGTGCTCGCGGCGGTCGAGACCTGCGCCTGCGTCCGCCTACCCGCCTGCCCTGCGAACAGGAACCAATAGAGCCGCCTGCCCTTTTTGCTGGGCGCGCTAGGCGCATCATCAGGAGTTTGCACCATGGCCGAGAAAACCCTCGACACCCTGTTCCACGACACGCTTAAGGACATTTATTATGCCGAAAGGAAGATCCTGAAGTCTCTGCCGAAGATGGCCCGGGCCGCGCAGTCCCCCAAGCTAAAGGCCGCCTTCGAAAAGCACAAGGATCAAACCGAAGGCCAGATCGAACGCCTGCAGCAGGTGTTCGAGATCATCGGCAAGGCTCCCCGCGGCAAGACCTGCGACGCAATCGAAGGCATCCTTGCCGAGGGGGACGAGATCATGGAGGAGTACAAGGACACAGCTGCGCTCGACGCAGGCCTGCTGGCCGCGGCCCAGGCCGTGGAACACTATGAAATCACGCGCTACGGCACGCTTAAGCGCTGGGCGCTGGTGCTGGGTCTTGAGGACGCCGCTGCCCTGCTAGACGAGACGCTCGAGGAGGAGTCCCAGACCGACGAAGACCTCACCACGATCGCTGATGCTGCAGTCAACGCCGAAGCGATGCAACGCAAAGGCGCGTAGAGCCTCGAACCCCAACGGCCCCGTCGCCCAGCGACGGGGCGTCAACCGGCCGCCGCAACTGACGCTTTAACAATGGCTGGCAGGGGCGGCGGATCCGATGCAGTGACTCAAGCCCCGGGCGCCGGTTCCAGTGGCGTCCGCTCTTCGTCGGGAGAGACCTTCGCGAGGCCTGGCCTGTTTATCGTAACCTGATGAGGATAGGGGAAGCTCAACCCATGCGCCTCCAGGGTCTCCTTGATCGCCTTGGTCAGGTCGAACCGCGCATCGACATAGTCATCGGAGCTTGCCCAGCAGCGCAGGGTCACATTGACGGCGTTGTCCCCCAAACTGGTGACCTTGGCCCAGGGCGGCGGATCGTTCAGGACGCTTTGATTTGCCTGGGCGCACTCGATCAGGAGCCGCAAGGCCGTGTTCAGATCGTCGTCGTCATCGACGCCGAAGACGAGTTCGATGCGTCGATGGCCGGACTGGCTCATGTTGACGATCATCTCGCCGAACACCTTGCCGTTGGGCAGGTAGAGGGTCAGTCCGTCGAAATCGACGACCGTCGTGTTGAAAAGGTCGAGATCGACCACCTTCCTGTCGCCCGTTGAGCTCGACCTTGTCGCCGACCCGATAGGGTCTCAACAGGACAATCATCTCCCCGGGGGCGACGTTGCCCAGTGTGCCCTGGAGCGCCAGCCCGATCGCTAGGGACGCCGCCCCCAGGACGGCGAGGACCGACGTGGCCTGGACGCCGATCTGCTGCAGGACCGCAATTAACCCGATCGCGATGACGAGATAACGGACCAGGGCGGACACGAAGTCAGCCAGGGTCTCGTCAGCGGTGTGGTGGTG
This sequence comes from Brevundimonas fontaquae, assembly GCF_017086445.1. Classification (NCBI taxonomy): domain Bacteria; kingdom Pseudomonadati; phylum Pseudomonadota; class Alphaproteobacteria; order Caulobacterales; family Caulobacteraceae; genus Brevundimonas; species Brevundimonas fontaquae. The sequence goes on from NZ_CP070968.1 coordinate 2,281,672, forward strand.
GGGCAGTCGGTCGACAGCTCTGTGCACTAGACGGGCCAGACGCTTTGATGCCCATAGCGTCACCGCCAGGATGAGGAGAGCGACGAGGAGGCGAACGGAATAGACGCCGACGACGCCGGCCAGTTCACGCGCCATGGGCGCGTCACCGGAAAAGGCGCTTTGCACGGTCCCCACGAGCCCCGGGTCGCCGGCAGCGACTGTCGTCATGCAAGGCTCCCTAGGTTGCCCACCGGTCAAGCCTGACGAAGGTTCTCGACGGCGGATCAGGGCTGTGTCCCGGACGCGACGGAACTTGCGGCGAGCTCACAGGTTTTACCGAATGGAACACCCCGCGAAGGCGCCGGGTTTGAGAGGGCTCTATGCAAACGACAGACTACGATTTCATCAGCTGGAACGCGCTCGTTTATGAGTGGGCGCCCAAGGCGATCGGCGCCGTCCTGATCCTCTTCGTGGCCTGGTTCATCGGCAAGGCGGTCAAGTGGGCCCTGGCCAAGGTAATCAACCGCATTCCCGGCGCCGCGAAGGCTACGGCGAGCGACAATCCCAAACACTCCATCGGCGCCAGCCTCGGCGATGTGGCCTTCTGGCTGATCCTGCTCTTCGGCGTTGTCGCCGCCCTCGGCGTCCTCAATCTGGGCCAGGTCGTCACCCCTCTCAACTCGATGCTGAATCAAGTCGCCTCGTTCGTTCCGAGCGTTCTCGGCGCGGTGCTCATCTTCTTCATCGGCTTCGTGGTCGCAACCTTGGCCAAGCGCGTCGTTGAGGCGGCGCTGCAAGCCGCCAATGCCGACCGCTGGCTTGAGAAGTCTGGATTGACTAAGGCGACCGGATCGACGGGCGTAAGCTCGGCGATCGGCACCCTCGTTTTCGTCCTAATCCTCATCCCGATCACCATTGCCGCCCTCGAGCAGTTGGGCATCGAATCCCTGACCATCCCGGCGGTCGCCGTTCTCTCGACCGTCCTCGCAGCCATTCCTCACGTGCTCGCCGCCGCGATCGTTCTGGCCGTCGGCTGGTTCATCGGCCGCTGGGTCGCTCAGCTGATCGAGCGCGTCCTCCCTGCGACCGGGTTCGACCGCAGCATCTCGAGTCTGACCTCGCTGACAGCTTCGACTTCAACACCCGCGGCGCCGAATCCGGCCACGGCTCCCTATGCCGGTGACGTCACTCCTGCGACTGCGCGGGCTCTTGGCGGCGAGGGGTCGAATCCGATGACCCCATCCGGCATCGTCGGCAAGATCGCCATGGTCGCCATTGTCGCCTTCACGGCGGTGGAGGCGGCCAAGCTGCTGCAGTTCGGCACAATCGCCGTCACCCTCCAGGAAATCTTGGCGCTTGCCGGCCATGTCATCGTCGGCGGGATCATCATCACCGCCGGCGTGCTGATCGGGGGCGTTCTGGCAAACCTGATTAACAAGGGCACGGGCGGCGCGGACGGGTTCGCCTCCACCTTGGTGCGCTGGGCGACGATCGCTCTGGCTACCGCCATGGGCCTGCGGTTCATGGGGATCGCAGACGACATCGTGCTTGTGGCGTTTGGCCTGATCCTGGGGGCCGCCGCTGTCGCCGCGGCTCTTGCCTTCGGGCTTGGTGGACGGGAAGCTGCGGGCAAGGTGGCCCAGATGTGGGCGGACAAGGTCACCAAGACGCCACTCCAATAACATTCCGTGTTATCGCCTACAGCGGGGCGGGCGCCAGCCGGCGTCCCGCCCCCCTGCCCCACCCTCGGCGTCTTTTGGGAGGAAAGTCGTCCCTGGTGTCCAGCCTGACGTGTAGAGACCTTGAGCGCGCAGCGCTTGATCTTCTTCAACATCTCAGCCTGAGCAGCGCAGGCTCTCCTGGAGGCGACCGGGATTGTGTTCTCGTTTTTGCCCGGTCTTTGAATGGCAGCCAGCTGGATGCCTCGATCCGCTATTTCGGACAGGCAGGCTCACCGGCAACATCGCTTGCGACCGAAATTCTGACCGAAGTTCTAATTGAGCGGCTGGCCCTCGACGGAATCGAGGCTGCAACAGGCGCGCCGAGAGCCGAACTAACAGACAACCGCGCCGGGTCGCCGGGCAGGCCGCTTGCTAGCTCCGCGGGAGCGACGCGATCAGATTTGTGATCATATCAAGATGGTAAGGCTTGGCGATGAATTGGCCATCGTCGGGGATGTCGGCGGGGGCCGTCGCCGAGCCGACACAGGAACGAGTAGAGGCACGCGCCGTTGGCCTGCCATCCCTATGTACGAACTTCGCTATCGCTACGGCGCCTCCTCCGAACCGGCGATCGAGCACGCCGACCTGAACGACGACGGACAGGCGGCGGTACGCGCCGTGCGAGAGTTGTTGGGAATGCCGAGCCGTCACGCAGTTGAGGTCCGGCGCGAGGGGGTCCTTATATTCTGCCGGACTCGAACCCGCCTCGTCCAGGAGACGACGGATTCCGTCTCAAGTGCAAAGTCACGCAATCGGCGGGAACCGACGCAATAGTCCAGGGGCCAGTGAGTTGAGCTAAACCTTGCCGAGCCGCTTTATCGCGGCGACAACAGGCCGCTCTCCTTCGCAATAGTCGTCCCAGGCGGAGAGTTTCTTAACCAGGCCCGGGACCGTGCGAACGGGGTGCTAGCGACGGGGACGTCGCGGCGCCCCACAACGCAGGCGTCGTCCCCGTCGCCGTCGGATCTGGCGGCTGAGGTGGCCCGGTTGCGGCGGGAGAACGGTCAGCTTCGGATGGAGGGGGACATCCTAAAAAAAGCCGCGCTCATCTTCGGAGCGACCTCCCGATGAAGTTCGGGTTCGTCGATGGGCATCGTCAGGTCTGGCCGGTCCGCGTGATGTGCGCGGTCCTCGGCTTGTCGTCCAGCGGATACTACGCCTGGCGCGGTCGCCCTGAGAGCCCAAGATCTGTCGCCAATCGCGAGCTGACCGAGAACATTCGCCTGATCCATGCCGAAAGCAGCGGCTGTTACGGCTCACCGCGTGTCCACGCCACCCTGCGGCGGCATGGGCGTCGGGTCGGTCGATCCCGCGTGGAGCGGCTGATGCGCCGCGCCGGCCTGCGGGGACTGGCGGCCCTGCCGCGTCGCGCCCGGACGACGAACAGCCGTCACGGCTATCCCATCGCGCCCAACAGGCTGGCCCGGAACATCGAGGCGGCGGCTCCCAACCAGGTCTGGCTCGCCGACCTGACCTACATCCCGACCGGCGTAGGCTGGCTCTACCTCGCCGCCATCCTCGACATGCACACCCGCAAGATTGTCGGCTGGTCGATGCGCCAAACCCTGCACACCGAGATCGCCCTCGACGCACTCAACCTGGCTGTCGAACGCCAGCGGCCCGCGACTGGGCTGATCCATCATTCGGATCGCGGGATCCAATATGCAGCAGAAACTTACCGCTTGGCTCTCGCCCGATCCGGCATCACCCCGTCGATGAGTCGCAAGGGCGACTGCTGGGACAATGCCCCGATGGAGAGCTTCTTCCACACCCTCAAAGCAGAGCGTGTCCATCACCGCGTCTACGCAACCCGAGACTAGGCCCGGCGAGATCTGTTCGGATACATCGAGGGCTTCTACAATCCCCGTCGCCTGCACTCGTCACTGGGCTATATCAGCCCCGCCGAGGCCGAACGCAGAGCGGCTTAACCCCGTCCACTTTGCGGGGGAAGATCAAACATCTGAAGGCGCGCCTTGAGATGCGTCTGGCTGACTTCGCCACCTTGCGGATCATCAAGCACCAAGGCCGCGGCGACCAGCTTCCAAGGCACAGCCACCGTATTAAGGCTTTGAAGTTCAAAGCTCCGAAATCATGCTGAGCAAAGACTTCTGCGTCGGTTTGAGGCCCCTCGTCGCGCGAGGCTCACCCGGTCAAAACCGTGAGGCACAGAGCGAGGGTGAGGTGGGCTCTCATGGACTTTCACCCTGGCTGAGGAGCAGGCCGACCGCCATCCCAAAAACTGCTCGCCGTATGTCGACGAATGCCAGTCCCCTCTCAATCGGGCTCCTGCGCTTCTTCGTATTTGGTCTAGCCTGGTGGCGGATGGGAGGTGCAACCGCTGCTCCCTCCTACTCGAAAGACTCAATCATCGAGGTCACCGCATCTCGCTGATGCGCATTCAGTTTCGACCACGCCCTGATCAATCGGGCAGTTCCAGGAAGATCCTCACGCTCTTCCCCAACCAGCTCAGCGACATCACAACGCAACGCTTTCGCTGCGAGTACGAGCTTCGATGCGGCGACGCGGTTTTTACCAATCTCGTATTTCTGAACTTGCTGGAACGTCACCCCCATCGCTTCGCCCAAACGGCGCTGCGTCATTCCAACAGCTTCACGGCGATCGGTAATCGCTTTGCCAATGGCGACGTCCAGTCGCTTTTCATAGTCGCTCATGACCACGAATAGTCTCCAAATTCGGAGCCTCCGCAAGAGCCGATCTCCGTACGGCAATGGCGCTTTGCACCGGCGGCACGACCTGTGATCGAAAGCCGCGTCGCCGCTCTCAGTGCCTTTTTCTACATCCACACTGAGAGGGATCTCTCGCGCGGATTCCGCCCGCGATGGGGGATGATCAGCCGATCAGTCTTCGTCGTCTGGCGCTTCAAGCAAGGGCGCTTCCAGAGCTTCGATCTCCAGCATCGATCGACCTGCAATACCCTGCAGATCGCCGTAAAGCCCCGCCGTAGAGTCGAGCACCGTGTGCAGCTGCTGCTCGCGCTTAGCCCATCGTTTCATCGTCGCTTTGCGCTCGCTAGCAAGGTCATCCTGCATGTCTGAAAACTTCTCGACGACCGCTTCGATACGGTGCCGAAAACGCGGGCCGGTCAGATAGTCATACATCAACGCAGACTTGGTCTGTTGGCCTTCGCCTGCCGCCCGCACCCCGTTCATGAGCACAAGACTTTCACGCAAACTCATCGCGACGGGCATGGCGCACTTCGGTCCGGTGATCCAAACCCCCTCCATCTGCCCAAACGTCTCGATGTCCTTTGGCAGCGCATGAGAGACGATCAGCGCGAGGTCAGCTTTGGCCGCCCGCAGATCACCCTTCAACTTGCTCAGCCAGCCATCGCTCCACGTTCGCGTGCGCTTGGTTTCCCAAAGGATGGATCCGCAAACCTGGCCGGCTGGATTGACCACCCGCTGAAGAACATCGCCGCCGAACTCGCCCTTTCCGACCGGTTCGATCTGGTCGAACGGGAAGCGTGCGCGCAGCATGTCTTCCAGCATCAGTTCCTGCGCTTCCCCCTGAAGCTGCTGAGACCCCTGCTCTGCCTTCTTTTTTAGCTCTTCGATCTTCTGCTGCATCGACGCGATCTGCGTGTCGCGCTCTTTGACCTTCAACGAAAGCGCGTCTTCGGCTTCCTGTTTGGCTGTCGCTCGAACAGCCTCCAGGCCCTCATTGACCTGCTGCTGCACAGCGAGATCCACTTCTCGCAGCTTGTCATCGAGCTCGCGCTGCTTCTTCAGCATCTCAGCCTCTGCGGCCTGTGACAGCCTCAGCTTCTCTTCTCGGCTGGCCAGGGTTTCCTGGAGCTCAGCGAACTTGCGATCGCGCTCCTCCATATCGGCGGCGACGACGCGCTTTGCGCGCTCAGCCTCATCGACGGCAATCTGTTTTCGCGCCTCGTCCAACCTGGCGCTGAGCGTCGCATCGATCGCTTGCCGCTCAAGTTCGATGCGCTTTTTTTCAGCGGCGACCTCCGCATGAGCCTGCGCTACCAGCTGATCCTTAGCCGACAACTGCTCAACGAAGGCGAGACGGGTTTGCTCGACGAGCGGCCCGGCCAGAGACTCAGTCAGCTTGATGTCTGACTTGCAGGTCGGGCACGTAATAGTGGGTTCGTTCATCGTCGTATTCCTCCCATCGTCCTTCGACCGTTAACGTTTCGAATCGAGGGCTAGCGCGACGATACGTCAGAAGCGGTCGGAGCGGTTGTGCTGTTCGCGCTCTAATGGGCGGTCCCACATAGCATTTCACACGGTTCGCCGTCACTGTTTCCGTCCAGCGATGCCACCCCGCACTGCGTGAGATAGAAGTGCGCTTCCGCGCATGAGCTCATCTGGCGACAATAGCGCTTGCCGGAGCAGCTAAAGCTTCCGTTTGCCGGTTCGGTCACCACGCTCTGACGAGGGGCGACGAGTGAACGGACCCCGCGGGCGCCGTCGGTCGGGATGTTGCCGTCACCCTCGCGCTTTCCCTTTCGCCATTCCCATGGCTCGACCGTCTCAGCATCGCTGAGCGACCACAGCCCCTGCCGATCCTGGCGAGCCCTCGCTTCGACAGCGATCAGTGTCTGGTCACTCAGGTATCGTCTGTACGCCCACGCGGCGCCCTGCCCGACCATCGCGCGATTGACGTCTTCACCATCGGCGAACACGCGCGCCACGACACGGTCATAGCGATCAGTGTCGGTCTGCTGTAGCGAAACCGTTTTGCCGAACACGAGCGATGATAGCGTCTGCTTGGCGCGTGCGCCCCATGGCTGTCCACGTTCAGGGGCGTCGATCTCGGCGAGTCTGATCGTGTGCTGCTGATTGCTCTCATCAAGCACAGTCAGCGTATCGCCGTCGGTCACGTCGACAACGCGGGCGCGAAAGGCAACTGCGGGCTCTGAACGCGGACCGATGCCGATGAGATCGGTGGTCTTCTGCGCCGCGACGCCGATCTGGTCGCATGCGGAGACGGCGAGCGACGCCAACGCGATCATAAGCATCGGCAGTCGTGAAAAGTGTCTCAGGGTGTTTGTCGTGATCTGCACTGAGCAAGTTTCCGTCGAAACACCTACGAAGCCGTGACCGGCTTTGACTCATTGCTGACCTTCCGAAGGTCCGCTTCCGGCGGAATGGAAGTTTGTGTCTAGTGGGACCACACTTTTCGTGTCCCGACCAACACTGAGAAAGAGGGGGATGGGCGGGACGTGGCGATGGCCTTCGCCTCGCAGCTAGATGGTCGCCTTGCACCAGATCGTTTCGATCGAAACTGTACCTACGAGCATCCGATGAATTGGGCACTTGTCGGCGATCTCCAGCAACCGGATCCTCTGTTCCTCCGGTAGCCCAGTCGGCAGAGTGATTGTTCGGGTGAACTGATCCGACGGTGTCGCCCCCAAGTCCCGGGTCAACAAGACCTCGACGGACATGGCGCCCAAGGTCCAGCCTTTCCGGTTGGCGTACAGGCGCAGGGTCTGGGCCGTACAGGAGGCGAGCGCCGCCTGCACCAGCTCGTGAGGGGTCGGACCGAGATCCAGCCCGCCCAGGGCGACGGGTTCGTCGACCACGAAGCGGGCGGGGCCCGCGGTGATCGTCAGTTGTAGGCCGCCGAGACCGGCGTCGGTCGCGATCGAGGGCCGGGAAGCTGCGTCGGTCATGGGAATCCTTCGGCGAAGTTTGGAAAACAGGGACGCCGTCGCCTGCCTTGGCGACGGCGACTACATGAGCATGTTCGACGGCGTCGGATGATCAGGCGTCCGCCAGGACCGCGAGCGCGGCGTCGCGCTCCTCGATCAACTCCTGCACCGAAGCGGCCAGACCGGCGCGCGTGAAGGCGTCGAGCTCCAGACCCGTGACGGGCGCATAGACGCCGTCGCGGCAGGTCGTCGGCACACCGCAGACCAGCCCTTCGGGAATGTCGTACTGGCCGATCGAGGCGACGCCCATCGAAACCCAACGGCCGTTCGAGCCCTGCACCCAGTCGCGCATATGGTTGATGGCGGCGTTGGCGGCCGAGGCCGCCGAGGAGGCGCCGCGGGCTTCCAGCACGGCCGTGCCGCGACGGGCCACCTCAGGGATGAGGGTGTCGCGATACCAGGTCTCGTCGTTGATGAGCCCGGCCAGAGACTGGCCCTCCACGGTCGCATGGCTCCAGTCGGCGAACATGGTCGGGGAGTGATTGCCCCAGACCGCGAGCTTCTCCACGGCATCGACGGGGACGCCCGCGCGGCGCGCGAACTGGGCGGCGGCGCGGTTGTGGTCGAGGCGGATCATCGAGGTGATGGCGCCGGGCGGCAGATCCGGCGCGGACTGGATCGCCACCCAGGCATTGGTGTTCGCCGGATTGCCAACCACCAGAACCTTGACGGAGCGTTTGGCGACCGCGTTCAGGGCCGCGCCCTGGGTCTTGAAGATGGCGGCGTTGGCCGCCAGCAGGTCGCGGCGCTCCATGCCCTTGGCGCGGGGGCGCGACCCGACCAGAAAGGCGGCGTCGATGTCGTCGAAGGCGATAATGGGGTCGTCGGTGGTCTGGATGGAGGTTAGTAGCGGAAAGGCGCAATCGTCCAGCTCCATGACCACGCCCTGGAGCGCCGCCTGAGCCTGAGGCAGGTCGAGGAGGCGAAGATCGATCGGGGTGTCGGGCCCGAACACATCGCCCTGGGCCAGGCGGAACAGCAGGGCGTAGGCGATCTGGCCGGCGGCGCCGGAGACGGCGACCTTGACGGGGGCGTTGGGCATCGGAACCTCAGGATTGCGGGGTTTGAGAAAGGGCTTGGTCGATCGAGGCGGAGACGGCTTCGAGGGTCAGGGCGGTGTCCAGACGTCGGTGCTGGACGAAGAGCGTCGGCGTTCCATTCACCCCGGCGTCGCGGGCACGGGCGACACGGCGCTCCAGGGCCGCGATGGCCTCGGGATCGGTGATGCAGGATTGAAGCCGCGCCTCGCTGATGCCGAACCGCGCCGCGATCCTCAGGAGGGCGTCGCGCGGGCCGCCGCCGTTCGCCCATTCGGACTGGCCGTGCATCAGGGCGTCGATGACCTCGAAATAGCGATCTTCGCCTGCGCACCGCGCCAGCAGAACGCCGGCGGCGGAGAGGTTGGCGGGGCCGGTGATGAATTCGCGATAGATCAGCCGGACCCGCCCGGCGTCGATGTAGCGCCGCCGGAGTTCGGGCAGCACCTCGATGGCGAAGCGGGCGCAGGGGCCGCAGGTGGTCGAGGCGTATTCGATCAGGGTCACGGGCGCGTCAGCCTGGCCCAGCACCATGTCGTCGGCTTCGGCCGCGCGCGGCGCACAGGCGGTGATCAAGGCGCCGACGCCGCCCGCCATGAGGACGCGGCGTGACGGCGTGAAAAGGTCATGAGGCATTGGTGATTCCAGAAAGGACGGAGTGGAGGCGGATCAGCGTGCGCAAGGGATGTCGCGCTTGGCCGCCTCGGCGAGGCAGGGGGCGACGAACAGGTCTCCGCGCCAGGCGCCGCGCACCGTACGGGCGCCGACGATCAGCCACAGCACCAGCAGTGCGGCGACCAGGGCCATGCCGAACAGGTTGAAGGCCGGGATGGGGAGCAGGGTTCCCAGCTTCAGCGTCGCGACAGAGAAGACGCCGAGTGGGAAGGTGTAGCCCCACCAGCCCAGATTGAACGGCAGGCCCTGACGCAAGTAGCGCAGGGTGATCAGCACGGCCATCGCGGCCCACCACAGGCCGTAGGCCCACAGCAGCAGGCCGCCGATCAGGCCGATCCCGCGCGCGGCGTCGCCGTACTGGCCCAGACCGGCGGCGGTGAAGATGGCGGGCGCGGCCTGGCCGAGCACCAGCATGCCGAGCGCGCCCGTGCCGATCGGGCCCAGCGACAGCCAGCTGGAGGCCGCCATACCGGCGTGCGGCAGTTTGTGGATCGCCATGCGGAGCACGAGGATGACCAGGATGCTCATCGCCAGCGGCACGGACAGGGCCCACAGGCCATAGCTGACTACCAGCACCGACAGGGCGGCGTTCGGGTCCGCGAGGTGCGGCGCGATCAGGCCGCCGGTGACGGCCGCGACCTCGGCCGCCACGACCGGCAGCAGCCAGACGGCCGTCATCTGGTCGATGGCGTGCTCCTGGCGGGTGAACATCATGAAGGGGATGCCGATGCCGCAGGCGACGGCAAGGGCCACGTCGATCCACCACAGGGCTTCGGCGACCGGCACGACGCCTTCGCCCCAGCGCGCCAGGCCGAAGGCCATCAGGCCGTTGATGATGGTCGCCAGCCCCATCGGGATGCAGCCGAAGAACATCGACACGACCGAATGGCCGAAGATTCGTCGCGCGCCGTCGAAGAAGAAGATCCAGCGCGCCGCGTAGAGAACGGTGAACAGGGCGAACAGGCCGATGTTGAAAACCCACAGGGCTTCGGCGACGATTTTTACGCCGGGTATGGGGACCGGAAGCTGGTTCAGCGCCAGGGCGAGGATGCCGGTTCCCATGGTGGCGGCGAACCAGTTCGGCGTGAACTGCCGCACGATCTCCCTGGGCGATTGCAGACTCGCCAACGGGCGAAGGCCGAAGGCGACGTCGCGAACGTGAATGTCATGAGCCATGAGAGGTTATCCAGACGAGCGGTCAGCCCGCGGTGAAGCGATAGACGGCGCCGAGCACGACGGCGGTGACCAGAAGGCAGGCGGGCAGGGTCAGCATCTGCAACGCGGCTTCGCGGCCGCTGATCCAGCCCGTGTCGATGATCACGCGACCGGCGAGGCAATCGTTCAAGGAGCGGATGCGCTCGCCCGGCGCAGGCGTATCGGCCAGCAGGCTCATCCCGGTGAGAAGGCCGAAGAACATCAGGCCGAGAACGGTGATGAAGCCCAGGGCGAGCATCGCCTCGCCGTGACCGAACACCAGCCAGAACACGGCCACCATGGCGGCGTAGAGACCCGCGACCGCCTTGACCATTGCGGGGTGAACGCCGGTAAGGCCGACGCCAGGCTGGACCCGGTGCAAGGTCTCGCCGGATTGGGTCGCGGCGATGGGAGAAGGCGGAATGAAAGGCGTCTGCGGTTTTACATTCTCAGGACCGATGGCCTGGCGCCTGGCGACGGACCTGCGGCCTTGGCGCATGGCCGGAGCGGCGAGAAGGGTGGTCATGGCGGCTCTCCTTTCGGAGTGGAGGCCAGTCTTCGGCGCGCTCCTCGACATCCGGGATGCGCCTCTTGGATCATCAGCTCCAACGGATGTTTTAGATAGGTTTGTTCGCTTTGATCGAATGAACGCCCTAGGGGGTGATCAGCGCGGCTGCCCACGCAAAGGCGGCCTGCAGGCCAAGACGATGCTCGGGGGCGGTGTTGATGAACGTCGGGCTCGGGTGTGGCGCGAGACACAGCTCCACTTCAGGCCGCAGGCGGGTCAGCGTCGGAGCCGCCATCGCGGCGACGCGGCCGCACAATACCGCGGCCCTGAGGCGATGAAGCGGGGTGACCAGTCCCTCTAGCGTGGTCAGGCCGGAGGCGATCTCCTGTCTTGTCAGCGGTCGCGCGGACCCCGAGCGAAGCCAGGGGACCGTGTTCCAAAGGACGATGCGGCGGCGGTCGAGCCCCGCTGCTTCCATCGCGCGCTTCAGGTTGCGCGCGGTGCCCGTGGGATTGTCGATGGAGACGAGGCGATCCGCTTGCGGTCCCGGGGCCGGTGTCTCCAGAAGCACAAGGATTTCCGCCTCGTCTCCACCGTCGAGGGGGTCGAACTTCGGCGTACCTTGTTGAGCGCCCACGCCCCTATCCAGAGCTCTCAGGAATCCGTTCAGTCCCTCGAGATGCGTGTGAGGCGGCGCGCGGTCATTCACCAGTGAAGGCCAGACACCGCCTTGACGAGCCGACGCGCTCAATGGCGTGACGCCGTCAGGGACGCCAGGAACACCTCGCCCGCCTTTGAGCGATAGCGCTGCTTGTGCCGCAGGAGCCAGAACGGGCGGTCGGGCAAGGTCAGGGGCAGGGCGGCGAGGATGCCGGCGCGCAGGCGCGCGGCGACGACATTGCGCGACACGACCGTCGCTCCCGCACCGGCCTCGACGGCGGCGGCGACCGCCTCATTCCCGGGCAAGGTCATGGCCACGTCCAGAGCGTCGATGGCCAGCCCGCGCTGATTGAGGGCCGTCTCAAAAGCCGACCGGGTGCCGGAGCCGGGCTCGCGCAACACCCAGGTCATTTGCTTCAGGTCCGGCGGCCCGGCGCCGTCCTGGGCGGCGGGGTGGTCGGCCGCCACGACCAGCACCAGTTCGTCGTGATCCAGAACCGAACGGCTCAACGCCGGCTCGTTCAGTTCGCCCTCGACCAGACCCAGTTCAGCGCAGCCCTCCAGGACAGCGTCGGCCACCTCGCGCGTATTGCCGATCGAGACCTCGATGCGGATGCCGGGATGAGCCTGATGAAACCGGGTCAGTCGGGCGGGAAGCCACCAGCCGGCGATGGTCTGGCTGGCGTGGATCGACAGTCGTCCGCGTTTCAGGCCGCCCAGGTCGTCGAGCGCGTCCTGCGCCGCCTCGACACGGGCGAGGATCGCCTTGGCCTCGACGAGGAAGGTTGCGCCCGCCTCGTTCAGGACGATGTTGCGGCCAACGCGGTCGAACAGGGCGACGCCGTGGCGGCCCTCCAGCGTCGTCACCGCCGAGCTGACCGCCGACTGGGTCAGGTTCAGGGCCTCGGCGGCGCGGGTTACGTGCTGGCGCTCGGCGACGGCGACGAAGATGCGGAGCTGGTCCAGGGTCATGGGACAATCCTAACCCACGAAGCGGCGACTTCGACAGGGAACGTTCGGCGACGGCGAACGTTCCGAGCGGAACATCGCGTTGGTCGTCCGGGACGATCGCCTGCAGGATCGGATCATGACCCACGCCCCACCCTCCCGATGGATCAGAACCGGCGTCCTGGCGCTTGGCTCGGCGATTGCCGGTGCCGCAGTTATGGCCTTCGCACAGATGCCCGGCTCGGACTTCGATGCGGCGATGGCCGAGGCGATGGAGCGGATGCACCGCGACATGGCGGTAGAATCCACCGGCGACCCAGACGTGGACTTCGCCGCCATGATGATCCCGCATCATCAGGGCGCCATCGACATGGCGCGCGTCGAGCTTCTGTACGGGCAGGACGAGACCATGAAGCGTCTGGCCCAGGGGATCATCATTGAACAGACCCAGGAAATCGCCCTGATGCGCGACTACCTGACCCGCCATTCTGATGCGCCGACGCCGACCGGCGGCGCGACCTCGACCCATCACGGACACGGATCATGACCCTGACAGCCCGCGCCATCGCCGCCCTTGTTCTCAGCCTGTCCGCCGGACACGCCTTGGCCGATCAGGTTCCGGGCGCGGCGGCGGCGCCCGCCATCCCGATCAGCAGCCAGGATCGGTTCTATTCGGCCGACCAGTTCTCCAACACCGTCTCGGTGGTCGATCCCTCGACCAACGGCCTGCTGGGGGTGATTTCCCTCGGCGAACCGACTCCGGCCAACCTCAGCCCGCTCTACAAGGGCCAGTTGCTGGTCCACGGCATCGGCGCGGCGCCGGACGGCAAGACGATCGCCGTGGTCTCGATCGGGTCCAACTCGGTCAGCTTCATCGACACGGCCAGCAACACCGTCAAACATACCACCTATGTCGGGCGCTCTCCGCACGAGGCCTTCTTCACGCCGGACGGCCGCGAGGTCTGGGTCACGGTGCGGGGCGAGGCCTATGTTTCGGTGCTGGACGCCGCGACCTATCAGGAGACCGCCCGGGTCGAGACGCCCAACGGGCCGGGCATGACCATCTTCTCGCCGGACGGCCGCTACGCCTACATCTGCTCCAGCTTCAGTCCCGAGACGGTGGTAGTCGAGACCGCGACCCGTCAGATCGTCGGTCGGGTGGCCCAGGCCAGTCCGTTCTGCCCCGACATCGCCGCCACGCCCGATGGAAGCCAGGTCTGGATGACGCTGAAGGACGTGGGCAAGACCATGGTTTTCAACGCCCGTCCGCCGTTCGCTGTCCTACAGACGCTCGACACCGGCCCCTTGACCAACCACGTCAACATCGTGCGCAACGCGGCGGGCCAGTTCGCCTATGTGACCGTCGGGACCGAGAACCGGGTCAAGGTCTATCGCACCGACACCTTCACGCTCGTGACGGAGATCGAGGTGGGGTCGCTGCCGCACGGTCTGTGGCCCTCCGGCGACGGCTCGCGGATTTACGTCGGGCTGGAGAATGGCGACGGCGTGGCGGTCATCGACACCCTGGCCAACCGCGTGATCGCCACCGTGCCGATCGGTCAGGGACCGCAAGGGGTCACCTATGTGCCGCGTGCGGTCACTCAGGGTGACGGCAGGGCCAACCTCACGCCCCTGGGCGCAGCTCGCGCCTCGCATCAACTCGTTCTGACGGGCGAGGGCGACACCCGGTCCCAGGCGACCTTGTTCGAGCAGGGGCAGGTCCAGATGCTGCAGATCGCCGCCGCAGGCCTCCAACCCGGCAAGCCCTATGTCCTCGCCTTCGCCAATGCGGCGGACGGATCGGGGACGCTCGAGCCTCTGACGAAGTTCATGACCAATCCGGCTGGGTCTGCGGTCGTCAACGCCGTGGGCCCGATCCGTCAGGTGGTCGCCGCCGACGCCGGCGCACCCCGCCGTTGGCTGGTCATCGCCTCGGGCACGCCCGAGGCGATCGGCGCGGTCGTCCAGAGACAGTCGGAATAGGACCGGCCGCCATGCGGATCGACAAGTTCGTCCATAGCTGCCTGCGCCTGACGATCGGTGCAGATCGACTGCTCTTCGATCCGGGCAAGTTTTCGTTCGTCGACGGACGGGTCGATCCTGCTGTCTTTTCGGATGTCTCGACGATCGTCCTGACGCACGGCCATCCCGACCACATCGACCCTGACGCTCTGGCCAGGATCGTGCAGGCGAGTGGCGCGACACTCGTCGGCAACGGCGAGGTCGCCGACAAGCTCGGCGAGAAGGGGCTGTCGGTCACGGTGTTCGAGGAGGGCGAACGGACCTTCGGCGCGTTCCGGCTGCAGGCTCAGCCGGTCGCGCATGAGCCCATCCTGTCGGACGAGAGCCCGCAACTGACAGCCTTCCTCGTCAACGACGTTTTCCTCAACCCGGGCGACAGTTTCGACAGCCGTCTGGATCGGTTCGCGGGCGTGGAGGTGCTGGCCCTTCCGGTGATGGCGCCTTACCTGACCGAGCTCACTGTCCATGCGTTCGCCAAACGGATGAAGCCAAAATCGGTCGTCCCGGTCCATGACGGCTACGCTCGCGACTATTTCCTCAGGCAGCGTTACGACGTCTACGAGCCCTATCTGGACAAGGCCGGGATCAAACTGCACCGGCCGATGGCGCCCGGAGACGGGTTCGACGTCTCTGACCATGACTGACGCAGTCTGCACCTCCACCGGTTTCGCGCGATTGCGATCGCGATAAAATGGCGGCGGCTCGGCGTGGTAACTCAGGTGAATGTCGCCTTAGCGCGGTGACTGTCATGTCCGCTCATGGCGCAAATCCGCCCCTTCCCTGCCCCGTCACTCAGTGCATTTGTCTTCATCTGCACTGTGAGGTCACCACAGCATGCGACCGGTCGACCTTGGGGCCGGCGCTATCCTCCACATCCCAATAGGGCCGCCTTTCGCGATAGCGGCTGCGGCCCTAGGGTAACGGCGGTTAGGGTACTGGGAGAAGAACGTTGGGAAGAGACAGCTATCGCGGTGGATCCACGCTTCTGAAAATCTGGCCTACCGCTCGCAGCAAGCCGAAAGCCGACGGTCTTCTAACGCGCGAGGTCAGCTTCGAGAGGTACGGGACCGAGCCGGCGACTCCCCTCCTCCCTCCGAAGACAAGTTCTAAGAAGCGAAAACCTAAGACCGTCCAGCCCAACTCAGCACCCACGCCAGCCTCGCTGACCTCGCAACGCCCAAACGCGCGTCCAGTCGATCGCAGCGTCACGCGCGCTAACGAGACGACCAAGCGAGAGTATGGCGCAGAAGAGGTAATGAGCTATTTGATGGACAGGCACCCAGCCTGTCCCAAGATCGTGCGAAAACGTATCGTAAAGATAGCTACGCAGGGACGCTGGACAGGCCTCACCCTGGCCCAAGCGGTATTTCGTTCGGCAGACCACTACGTACTAACTGAAGTCTGCGGGGTTCATAAACTCATCGAATGCGGCATTGATCACGTCGCAGCCAATCGGTTGGCCGAGCCGCAGCGTCGAATTGTCCTGAGTCTTTGGGGCTTCTAGAGCGGCTTGCAGGCCTGCACGCGCGCCCTATTACCGGGGATGTGCGCTTCAAACCACCAACTGATCGTATTGCAAACGCGGCCCTCGTAACGTCAGTAGTCGTCAAATGCGCCGAGCGTTCGGGCGCATCGGTCCGCCGCTGTCGCAGCAGCATCCTCCCCTGAGCTCAAGCGGGGCCAGGCGTCGATCTCTCGGAAGTACTCCTCTCCCATCGTGACGCACTCCCTAAAGCTGCCAGCCTTTCTCAGGATCGTGGCCGCTGGAGCGTCGCGGCTAGGTGGCTCCAGGCTTTCCGATTGCGGCGCCACAACGGGTCGGACAGACGCTGGAGACGTTTCAGAGCTCGTCGTGGTCGCGCCGGCCAAGAAAGACACAACCGCGACGGTAAGCATTGCGGCCCCGATGAAAGTTCGTCGCAGCCACTTCCCCCACTCGCCGCGCTGAAGCACCTTCACACGACGGTTGAGGTCAGCTTCCCGTCGCTCCAAAATGCCTTCCCGTTGAGCTATCTCCCGCTCCCGAGATGTCAGATTTTCATCACGCCAGGATTTCTGAGCATCCGCCAAAGCGTCGTTCGCTCTTTTCAGCGTCCCCCCAATCTTCGGCAACATAAGCTCCCCCTATCAACGCGCGAAGCGCACTGACTAGTGCGCGTTTCTAGTCCCTCCAATAGCGCTGACGCTCGGGCACCGTCGAAGCTACTGGTTCGTTCGCGACAACTCGGTGCACTTTTCAAGATCTGCACTAAGGCCGACCGCTGCTCCATTTCTTCCCATCCCTAAACCCCCGGATTGGTCCATCCATCGTATTCCCAATTCGTGGTGCTGGAGCCGCAATCACCGGGACACGCAGGCCGTACCCGCTTAAGCTGCGGAATCAGTTAGGTGGTAGGACATGGCGCTGTCGATGTTTGAGCGGGCGAAGAGATCATTAGCCCAAGCGGTATTGGTGGCGACAGCGTTCGGCTGCGCCGCGACTACGCTGCCAACGCGGGCGAACGCTCAGGAGACACAGGTGTACCGAGGTGCCCCTCGTCTGCCCGACTTCCAAGGTGCGGACCGCAGGTTCGGGACTTACAGGACCCGCATCAGCAACGAGATGCGAACTGGCCCGAACTTCGCATGGCGGTACGCTGTCGTCGAAATCGGATGCGGCACGTCTTGCCGCTTCGTGTTCGTCGGAGACGTCTCGACAGGGCGGGTTTACGATTTTCCGTACGGCGGGGAAGAATTCTACATGCTCAACCTCCGCTACAATGTGAAAGAAAACTACGTGACCGCCCGTTGGATTTCCGACGGCGTGTGCATGGAAGATTTTCTCGAGTGGGACGGTGCGCGCTTTACGTCGGCAAATAAGCGCGTTGTCGGACCGCGTACGATTTGCGAAGCGCTCTAACAGTCGGGCTCTCAGGGTAGGTCGTGGGCTCGACCGCCGCAGTAGCCATGCACATTCGGTTGCGCACTCCCGGCGCGTTGACCGGCCCACATCTGTCTAAGGAGCGACCATCATGAAGCTGACTTTGCTGATAGCTTTCCTCCTCTGCGCCCCCACCCTAGCGTTGGCGCAGTCCAGTTGTGCTCCCATCATTGCAAGCGGAGCGTGCGATGAGCAGTCGGGCGTCACTATCGATGAGGGCGACCTAAGCCGGCTGTACTGCGACACGGTGGTGATCATGCGCAGCGAACGGGGGACCGTGCTGATCCAGTTCACAGACAAGCAAGGTGATGACGGACGAATTCTCGGCTTCGCCGGGACCATCGAGGGCAGGCAAGGTTTTGGTGCCGACGCTACGCAAATGATGGCGGTGGAGAGAGTTTACCTCGGCGGAGCCGATCCGGTCCCGGCCGAACGTGGCAGCTGCATCATGAACTGGACAGGTCTGCATAGAACTGGCGGACGTTTGACCAGCGTCGTATGCGGCGGGCGAGGCGAGGCCGAGGGCTCAGACATCATGGCCATGGCTGCGCTAGAAACCCGGTAACCTTCACACGCGCACGATCGAAACGCAGCCGGCGGCAGTCGATAGCCACTTCGAGTTCGCCTGGGCCTTGAGCAGAACGCCAAAGCCGAGGGCCCCTCTTCTCCTCCACCTCAGTGCACTTTTGGTATTCCACACTGAGCGATGCTAGGACCCTCGGATGACCCGGGACGACATTCAAGCTGCGTACGAGAAGCACGGCTACGATCAGGGCTGGTCATTCATGATGACGCCTGAGGCCTCGCTGCGCACGGCAACCGTCGCGATGGTCGGGCTCAACCCGGGCGGCTCCGCTGGCAACGTGGGGCACTGGGATCATGCACCGGGGAACGCCTACTTCATGCAGAAGTGGAGCTTGGACGAGACGTCAGACAGCGCGATCCAAAGGCAGGTGAAGGCCATTCATGATGTGCTCGACATCGGCGAGAACGAGATCTTCGCCGCGCAATTTATCCCCTTCCGTAGCCGTGACTTCGCCTCGCTCACCACAGTCGCTGAGGACAAGGCCTTCGCAATGCGGCTCTGGACGTGGGTCGTCGAGCAGTCGCCCGCGCGACTCTATCTCTGCATGGGCAAGGAGGTTGGCAGCGCGATCGGCCAACTGATCGGCGCGTCCTGGAAAGAGGACATTGCGACGGGCTGGGGACGCACCAAGTTTCGTCGACGGGTGTCGAGCGACGGTCGTGTCGTCGTCGAGATGCCTCACCCCAGCCGCTACCAGCTTTTCTCTCGCGGGCCCAAGCACGTCGCCGTCGCGACTGAGGCCCTCAAGCGCGCGGCTCGCCCTGTAGGATAGCCCCCGCCTGATGGGGCGACGGCGCGTTCGCTATCTGGCGTCGAAGGCACGCCCGCGGTCACCAAGCACGATCCAGCCCGCGTTGGTCGGCCAGAACCCCCTGCCCCGCCGCTCCGCCAATCCCACCACAGCCAACTGCTGGCTTTGGTCGGGCTTCGCGGTGCGCGTTTCGTCAACGAGGTCCAAGAGGGCCTCAATTCTGTAGGCGTCGGTCATGATCAGAACTTAGCGGGCTGAAGCCGCGAGTGAAGTCGACTTAAGTTCTCTTTTGAAGAATCTCGCGTCGGCTGTACGTTACCGCCCAACGCCGCCTACACGCCCCTCTACATGAACTTTAGCAGCGACAAGGCCGGCGCCTATATGCTGCCTCAGACGCTCGACCGGCGCCGGGACAACTATTCGGTCTGTTACCGTGTCATGGCGATGTCAGCGCTCTGCGCGCGCGACTATTCGGCCGAAAGCTTGGAGGTCGCTACCGGGTTCGTCAGCGGGAACGACGCCGTGCAGCCAGTGCTCACCCTGAAGAGCATCAACGGGACCATACTGGTGTTCTCGGTCGAGGGGGCGATGGTGAACCGGTACAGTGCATCGACAGACGAAATCACGGTCGATTTCAGCTCTGATCGCACGGTTCAGGTTGGTGCAATCTCGTTCGACATAGTCGACGCCTCAGCCAATGGCGTCGTCATACGTCGCAACTGATTGGCGCGTTCGTCAAAGGTGCTCAGTGCCTTTTTCGCAATCCACACTGAGCGACGGCTTTGCGCCAGAAGCGGACATGCACTGACCGCCAGAAACGCGACACTCAGCATTGCCTACTCGGCTCGACAACGTCCGCTTTCCGGTCGGAACCATTTGGACACTCCAACCGGTGGATGACATATTGGGGGGCAATCGTTCTGGATCTCTCAAGTCCAACTTGAACTGTGGAATTCATGCTTCGACAACCCGGTTCGGAGTTATTTTGCTACCTAGTCGAAGTAGATTTAGCCTCAGTGCTTGATGATATACTCATCAAATGAGGAAACGTTCCCTGCCGTAATGGCCCGAATAGACCCTCGTCTGACAGTCATGTGTCCGCAAGCTAGGGGCTTTTGACGTGTTCTCTCGCGCTTCCCAGCGAATTTTGAGGTAAGACCCACGCTTACGTTTTGGCTAGAGCTTTTCAGACACGCGAACCGCGACAAGCCTTCTCGATCTGCACAATGGAGAATTAGGTGAGAAACATGCGGTAGGGAGAAGTCCCTAGCCGATGTTGGTGGGACGCGTCGGGGAGCTTTCGGGAAGAAGCACACTATCGGCTTCTGCAGTACTTGCCGTGAGGCTAACAAGGGCTGCAGCCATTGCTCAGCCGGAGGGCTGGCGGATCAATTCTCCGCAGCTCACTTAATGCAAAAGTTTAGCTTTCGTTGGATTTAGAGTGATTTCTCTAGATCGTCTCGCGTTCGAGACGGCGCAAATCCGCCATCGACTTGCAAGGTTGCGTCCGCATTCTCGACTACTGCCAAGCGCGACACTTCCAGCCCATGCTCGTCCTTCAGCGCTGCAAGCCACGGAAAAATCTGCGCGCTGGTCGTCGAGTCCACTCTGAATCCTAGCCCGCCCGAGGGGTCCATTCCGGTCGTGACCACGAGCCCGGCAACTTCTGCGCTTTGGCGGATCACAGGCTCAATGTCGGCCGAAGACCCCTTTGAGCCTTCCCGACCCAGATCGCGGGACAGCCGCCTTACGCCAGCGTCAACCTTCAGCAAAGTGATGCGCGCCTCCTCACGCCGCTCCGCTGCAGCCTCGCGCCAGGACCACATTGGGCGCACGACAACCAACCAAATCAAAACTCCAGCGATCAGAAGGACCATGACAGCCAGCATCTGCCGCTCACGGTCCGTACGAGACCACCACCAGCGCGTGGCTGGATCAAACACGGCGCTCATATCGCAGTTCCTATCTGGACTTCGCTGACGACGCGGCCCGCATCATCGACCGTGCTTTGGTCGCTCATCACAAGGCCGACGCTCGCAACTGCCCGCTTCATCGTATCGAGGTCTTCGTACGCGGGATAGCTCACAGTGGCTCGCCCACCCCCTTCGGGATCGGCGGTAAAACTGTCGAGTTCAGCGCCGTCGACAGCTTCTACAGCCGCAAAGAGCGCCGCCGCAACGCCGGTTATTCCGCCTGGGGGCGATGACATGAGGCGACGCTCCAGAGCCGCCCTGGGGTCGGACGACGCCGCGAGATCAGCGTCCGTCCGCATCAGTGTCGCACGGGTCTGATCCTGCATTCGCTTCGCCATCAGGTCGTCACGCGCCGCCATGGCCAGGGTCAGGATCAACGGCGTCAACACCAGGACGCCTGCAAGCGCCGCAACCCGCCTCCAACCGCCACCCACCGAAGCGCTGCGGCGTTCAATCAGATTGACGATAGGCCGCAGCGACGCCTGGATCGTCAGCCGTTCGACGTCTTCATGAATGTTCGGAACGACAAGCCGGCGCTCCCCGGTAAGGAGTTCGACCATATCGGGCTGAACCGTCGCGGCAAGGCCCTGACCACGCAGCGCCACATTGGGCGGGAACGACACCGCCACGACCTCCTCGTCCGATAGCGGCGCGGGAACGGCGAGCATGTCCGGCAACAGCACGTCGGCGGTGACACCGAGCGCATCGCAATAGTCCAGCCAAACCCGGCGCAAGGCCGGGTCGAACATGACGGCCATCTGGGCCTCGCCCTGAACGGCTTCGCCTAGAGCGACCTCAAGGCTTTCTGGCGGCGACCCGAGTTGGTCCCGTAAAGCCCAAAGGACTGCTGCGCGTTTCTGGACGTCGCTACCAGCCGGCACAACCACCCACCGGACGAGGACATCGGCGCCCGGCGCAATGACGACCGTTCGCATGGCCAAGGGCTTCTCGACCGGATCAACCGTCATCAGGCCGCGCTGCAAGACCGCGCCGTCCGGCGCAACGACCAGGAACGGAGCCGGTTCGGACGCCAGGGCCGGGATCAGGATTAGGCGCGTATTGGAACTCATTCGTCGAGGGTCCAGCGTTGGATGACGGTTTTGGCCCCGCCCTCGGGGGGGGCGTATAGAAGGGCGGTGCGCACGGCGCGAGAGCCGCCGTAGTCGACATCGATCCGCAGATCGAAATAGCGTGTGAGAAGGCTCGTCTGTTCACGCGCGTGCGGAGAGGCCGCAGAGCCGAGAAGCGCAGGCTGGCTCCAGAAAGCGTCGACGCTTGGCCAGCCGTTCCGGGGCCGCGCCTCGATCGCGGCGCGCGCTGCCGTAAGGCCGATCTTGCCGTCCAACACCATCACCAGCAGGGGCGCCGCCTCCGGCTGCAGTGTGTTGACGTTGAGCACACTGGGCCGAGCAACCGGCAGAGCGCAGACGAAAGGTCGCAGACGGCGGTAGGTTTCGGCGTCGAACCCGCGGATCGCGCGAAGTTCGCTGACCTCGGCCAGCATCACGCCGCCGGTTCGATAAGGGACGGCCGAACCGGCGTATGCGCCGTCCTCTGCGCCCGCCGCTCGTGTCGCCGGATCGACGTCCAGCCAGTCCACCAGACCGTCCGCAGCGGCGAGCGCCGACCCTTCCGTCAAACCGAGGCTTCGTCCGAGGGCGATGAACTGCGCGATCCCGGCAGGGCTCGCCGTGAGATCCTCCCCCTGACCCTCAACCACGCTGTTAAGATTGAAACAGTTCTGACCGTCGCGCACGACAGCACTCAGATTTCCACCATCGATCGGAAAGCTCAGGAGGCGACCGTTCCATTCAGGCTCCAACGGCGTCCTGGTCGGCCCTGCCGCGATGAGTTGCTCAATCTGACGCAATGCGAGCAACTCGGCGCCGTCGGCATACAGCTGGGCTTGGGCTTGGCCCTCGGCGTTTGAGGCGCGCCTGACCGAAAAACGCACGTCATCTAGGACGGCGACAGCCACGACCGACATCACCGCCACCAGCAGCAGCACGGTGAGCAAGGCCATGCCTTCGCGACGTCCTGGCGCCTTGGTTACACCTCGTGAGCTCATCGACCGCCCACCAGAAACAGCTGCTCGACCTCGCCCAGACCCTTCAGCGTCATCACCAGACGCACCGCGTCCGGCATCGGCTTGTCTGCACTGGAGATAAAGGCCGGCGCCTCGACCCCGTCCCTGATGAAGCTGATCTTGAGAGCCGATACGCCGCGATACAGCACCTGAGCCGCTCCGGCGCGCGAGCCGTCTAGGCGCGGCGCAACCCTGCGCTCCAAGCGGTCGTCGACAAGGTTGTATTCGACCCGTTGAAGCGAGGCGCGCGGCTGTTCGCCAGGATTGGACCAGCCCGCTCTCACCAGGATCAGGACCGGGGCGCCCGGCCCCGTTGCACCGACGATGGGCTGTTGTTGCGGTCGCCCCGTCGTGCCCCGCGTGCGACGGGCGGCGGCCTGGCCGATATCCGATCTCAGAAGCGCCCGCATACGCTGCAGGTCGCCTGTACGGTCCGTTTCAGTTTTGATAGCGAAACGGTTGTCGATGGTCTGTGTCAGCACCGTCGCCCCTGCTGCGGCGATCAACGCGAAAATCAGCAGCGAGATCATGACTTCGACCAGACTGAAACCGGCCCGTTCTGAAGTCCGCCTCATGAGGCCCGCGCGCGCAAGGCCGTGCGGTCCGCTGCCTGGCCTTCATCACTTGCAACGCGTACCTCGACCCGCTGCAGATCTGCGACATCGGTCGGCGTCACGGTCCGTGTCCAAGTCCAGTCGCGGCCGGCCAGATGGGTGCGTCCGTTAGATACGCCATCGCTGAGCGAAGGCGCGATCAACGCCTCAATAACCAAGTTGTCCGCCACAACGCCGCCTAGAGTTCGGCTTTCGACCCTCGCCGCCGAGCGCGTGTTCTCCCCCGCCAGGTTTAACAGAGCCATGGCGGACAGCCCGAAGACCGCCAGTGCGACCAGCATCTCGACCAGGGTGAAACCACCACGCAGGGCATGTCGATCAGTCATCGATACTGACCTCGCCGGCGCCGTCCACGATCACGACGCGCTGTCGGCCCTCGCGTCTGAGCGTCAGTCGATAGGGCTCCGCCACGCCTGTCGGATCGAAGACGATCCTCAATGTATTCTGGCCCGGCTCAGCGATGGTGCCCGTTTCCCAAGATACCGATTTGAACGGACCCTCTTGGAGCCGCGTCCATTCCCGACCATCGAAGGATTGGAATCCATAGCCTGACGTCGTCGTCTCTACGGCGATCGGTCGGTTAGTGAGCACGGCCTCGTCGCGCGCGCTCATCAGCCGCGCGGCATAGCGCTCGGCTTCTGCGCTGACGGCGGGCCTTGGATCGGGCGCCACCATCACGACGGCGGCGCCGGCCATCGCGATGATGGCGACCGTCATCATCAGCTCGACCAGGGTGAAGCCACCGCGCGACCTGCGACCTGGTCTAGCTCTGCCAGTTGCCAAGGTCCGCATCCTCACCCTCGCCGCCCTCCTTGCCGTCCGCGCCCCAGGAGAAGACGTCAAATTGACCGCCATGCGTGCTGGGGCGGCGATACTGATAGTCGCGGCCCCAGGGATCCTTCGGCAGGCGGCGTACATAGCCGCCTTGTCGGTAGCGGTCGGGCTGCGACAAGCCTTGGGGCGCTGTCACGAGGGCCTGCAGGCCCTGGGCGTTATCCGGGAAGGTGAGGTTGTCGAGCCGATAGGTTTCGATCGCCTGTTCCAGCGTCGAGATATCGGCTTTGGCCTTTCCAACCATGGCCTTGCCTTGGGCCGGCAGGACATTGATGGCGACAACTGTCGCCAAAAGACCGATGATCACGATCACCACCATCAGCTCCACTAAGGTGAAACCGGCGCGTCGGCGGCGTTGCGCCTGTTTTTGGTCCTGGGTCATATCAAGCAACTCCTCACCCCATCGCCAGGGTATTGATCTGAAGAATGGGCAGCAGGATCGACAACACGATCAAACAGACGATCCCGCCCATGACGACGATGATCGCCGGCTCCAGCAGGCTCAGCATCACGGCCGTGAACGTCGCGAATTCGCGCTCGAGATAGTCGGCGGCGCGGTCCAGCATCGGCTCCAGACGCCCGCTGCTCTCGCCGGAGGCTGTCATGTAAACAAGAATGGGCGGAAAAACGTCGGCTCGGCGCATAGCGCTGGACAGGCCGCCGCCTTCGCGCACCGTATCCGCCATCGTCTCGGTCGCGCACCTCAGCGCCCGGTTGGACACGGTGCGGGCGGTAATGGTCAGACCCTCCAAAACCGGAAGCCCAGCGGCGATCATCGTCGACAGTGTCCGCGCCATCTTTGCGCCATGCAGATCGCGGGTCAGTCGCCCCACCAGGGGCAAGCGCAGTTGAAGGCTGTCGATCGTCAGTCGGAAGGACGGGTTCCGCCATAGCGCCGCAACACCGAGCGCCCCGATGGCGATCACGAGCGCGAACAACCAGCTCCAGTTCTGCATCAGTTCCGATACCCCGATAACCAGGCGCGTCAGCAGCGGCAGGGTCTGACCCATGCTTTCGAACTGATCGACGACCTTCGGAACGACGAAGGTCATCAGGGCCCCGATGACGCCCAGCGCGACGACGGCCAGTACGAGAGGATAGACCAGGGCCGTGATCACCTTGCCCCGAACCTGTTCATCCATTTCGAGCCTGTCGGCTAGGCGCTCAAGGATCGACTGAAGCGCGCCGGACGTTTCGCCCGCCGAAACCATCGCGCGATAGAGCGGCGGAAAGGCCCTGGGTTCTAGGGCCATCGCATCCGACAGACGCCGCCCGCTCATCACTCCGCCGTGCACGGTCTCCAGAATCATTCGCACCATGGGCCGATCCGCCTGAAGCGCGATCGTGCGCAAGGCTTCTTCGATGGGCGCGACCGAAACCAGGGTCGCCAGTTGCCGTGTCGTCAGCGCGAGGGCTTTGGAACCCAATCGCCCGGGCTTGCCGGAAGGCGCGCGTTCGACGCGGGACGATGCGCTGGTCGAAGGCGTGATGCTCAGGGGAACAAGTCGCTTTCGATCCAAGGTCTTTCGGACAGCGGCATCGTCCGTCGCCGCCACAGCGCCCGTGACGGTTCGGCCCGCCGTGTCGACAGCCACGTAGTCGAATAAGGCCATCAGGCCGCGACTCCTTGTGGCGACGCTGGAATCTCAAGGTGTGCGGCGTCCTGCGGGGTTTCCTGCCGGGCGACACGGACGGCTTCCTCGACAGAAGTGACGCCGGCGACGACAAGTTCACGGGCGCTCTGGCTCAAGGTGCGCCCTCCCCCGTCCGTCGCCGCGAACGCGACCGCGGCGATCTCCTCTTCTCCAGCCTCGGAGGCGATCAAACGCCGGACGCGATCGTCCACGCGGATCAGCTCGTAGAGACCTGTGCGTCCGACATAGCCCGTTTGGTTGCAACGCGCGCAGCCATGCGGTCGCCACACCATCTGGCCGACGGCGACTCCCGCTAGTTTGGCGGTTGCGACATCTGCTGGTTCCGGACGTCGACACTCGTCGCACAGTCGTCGCACCAGCCGTTGGGCGACGATCAGCCGAAGAGTCGAGGCCAATAGGAAGGGTTCCACGCCCATGTCGCGCAGGCGCGTGATGGCGCCCGCCGCGTCGTTCGTATGGACGGTTGTCAGGACAAGGTGTCCCGTCAACGCCGCCTGAACGGCGATGCTGGCCGTCTCGGCGTCCCGAATTTCACCCACCATGACCACGTCCGGATCTTGGCGCAGGATGGCGCGAAGTCCGGCGGCGAAAGTCATCCCCACCTTGGTGTTGACTTGGGTTTGGCCCACGCCGTCGATCGCATATTCGACCGGATCCTCCACGGTCAGAATGTTGCGGGTCGCATCATTGAGCAGGGAAAGACCCGCATAGAGGCTGGTCGTTTTGCCCGATCCCGTGGGTCCGGTCACCAATATGATGCCATTGGGCTCTGTCAGCGCCGCCCGAAAAGCCTCAAGCACTGGCGGATCCATGCCGAGTCGATTCAGATCCAGATCGGCCTGCGCCTTATCGAGAATGCGCAGCACGACACGTTCTCCGCCCCTTGAAGGCAGTGTCGAGACACGAACGTCCAAGGTCTTGCCCCCTAGGGCGAGCGGAATCCTTCCATCCTGCGGCACGCGTTTTTCGGCGATGTCCAAACGCGCCATGACCTTGATGCGCGATACCAGAAGCGGCGTGATCCGCGGGTTTAGACTGAGAGCCCCGCGCAGCACGCCGTCCACCCTCATCCGGATCGTCAGCTCGTTTTCAAACGGCTCCAGATGGATGTCGGAGGCTCCCGCCCGGACCGCTTCGGCAATCACGCCGTTGATCAGCCGGATCACGGGGGCGTCGTCGGCGGTGTCCAGAAGATCGGCGGCGGCCGGCATGTCGTCGATCAGACTATCCAGACCGCCGGGCATGCCGCCGCCCGGCAGACCCAGATCATCGCCGTCGCCGGTCACTAATGGGTCGCCCGCATAGATCTGCGACAGATAACGATCGAACGTCGCCTGATCCATGTGTTCAATCTTGAGCGGACGCCCGAGCACACGGCGAGCCTCTATGAGACACGCCGGGTCGGCCCCTTCCCTCAAGCCCACCGAGGCGACTTCGCCGGCCTCGAGCAGGACCACGCCGCTGCGCTTGGCGAAACCATAAGGCAGCGTCGGATTGATCCGCGTAATCATGGGCGACCGCCAGGGGGCGGAGCGCCATCCGCGACAGGTTGCAGGGGCGCCCCTGCAACCGATGCGACAGGGGCGGCGCCGACTGGAAGCTGTTCAGGCGGCGTTGCGCGCATATACTCACGCAACATTTCGTCCAGGCTGGGCTCAACACCTGGCGTGGCGTTCATTTGCTGCCGGCGCATATAACCCCAACGATCAGCGGCCAGCCTTTGGGCGTCCGCCTCCGACCTCACGATCGTCGGACGGATGAAGATCATCAGGTTGGTTCGGCCTCGCTGACGGCTGGAGGACCGGAACAGAGCTCCGATGCCGGGCAGGTCGCCTAGCCCCGGGACCTTGTCGATCGACAGCCTGTCATTCTGGTCGAGCAGGCCGCCGGCGACCGCAATCGCCCCGTCATCGACGACCATGGTGTTCTCCAACTCTCGCTTGTTGAGGACGAGATCGGACGAAGAATTCGTCAGGACGCCATTGATGCTCGACACCTCTTGACGCACGTGGAGTGTGATCGAGCCGCCTGCATTGATCTGAGGTCGAACGGTCAACTTAACGCCGATGTCCTGGCGCTGAGTCGTTCGGAAGGGATTGGAGTTGCCGTCGAGCAGCGTCTCCCCCGTCGTGATCGGCACCTCCTGTCCCACCAGGATTGTGGCCTCCTCATTGTCGAGGGTCATCAGCGACGGCGTCTGCAGCAGGTTGGAGCCTTCGTCAGTCTTCGCCGCATTGATGATAAAGCCGAACAGGCCGTCGCCGATGCGGCCGCCACCGCCGCCGACAAAACCGTTCGCACCCAGCAGACTGTTAAGCGCCAACCTCTGTAGCTGATCACGGACGGTCGCATCCTTAGGATCGTCCAATTGAACGGCGACCGCGCCGCCTGCGATCGGCGCCAGAGGGGTCGACCGATTGGGATAGTTTGTCAGCCCTGCGGGATTGCCGTCTTCCCCCGCTAATACCCATTGCACGCCAAGCTCGCGGACCGCCGCATCGCTCAGTTCCACAACGATCGCCTCAATCAACACTTGCTGGCGACGAGCGTCGAGCTGGCGGATCACTTCGGCGAGCATCCGTTGCGTATCTGCTGAGGCCGAAATCACCAGGGCATTTGCACCGGGGAAACGCGCGATCGTGGCTTTTTGACCAGGCAATACGGTGGTCGGCGCCGATGCTGTCGTGTCCACAGCCGCCGCCTGACCGACTCCGCCCGACCGGGCCTGGCTTGCAGGCGCGGCATTGGCGCTGGCTGCCGTGACTTGCTGACCCACGATCTGCTGCAGGACGGGCAGAAGCTGTTCTGCGTTGGCGTGTTCGAGGAAGACCACCTTGACGTCGTCCGCCGATTGGGCGCGCCGGTCCAGGTCTTCGATCAGCGGGCGAACGCGCGCGACGGCTGCAGGATCTCCGCGCAGGATAACGGAGTTGGAGCTCTCGACCGGCGTCACGGACACCATGCCTTGTCCGGGCTGTCCGCCCGGCGGTGCAAGAACCGTCTGAAGGACGGCCGCAATCTCACGCGCCGAGGAGTTCTGCAGCGTCAAGACATCGAATGTCCCACGATCCACGTCGATGCGGCCAATCAGGGCGCGAATACGCGTCAGATTGTCGGCAAAGTCCGCAACGACCACGCTGTTGCCGGCGGGGTTCGGCAAGACCTGTCCCTGGGCCCCCACCAATGGTCGAATGGTTTCCGCCGCCGAGGCAGCGTCGATGTTGCGAAGCTGGAATACCTCGGTCGAGAACCGCTCGGTTCCGACGGTCGACGGGCCTTGCGCCGCACCGGCCGCTGGACTGATGCGGTATGCGCCTGACCCTGTCGGCGTCACGACCAGACCGTTGGCGCGCAGTGTCGACAGGAAGACTTCGAACAGCTCGGCGCGACTTAGTGGCTTGTCACTGGTCACCGTGACGGTCCCTGTCACCGCGGGGTCGACGATAAAGGTCCGCCCGGTCATTCGGGCGACATCTTGAATGAACGCGCGGATGTCTGCGCCTTGAACGTTCATGGTCTGCCGGCTGGCGGATTGGGCGATGGCGGGCGAGGCTGCGATCGGCCCCTGTACGAGCAATATCGCCGACAAAACGCCGACAAGAAGGTTGGAACTGCGTCGGTTCACCGAGTTGTCCTTATGGTGGTCGTCTGCACTTGGCCGGCTCGCTCGAAACGGACTTCGGCATTTGCGCTATTGGCAAGCTGGCCCCGGAGGGCGGCGATCCGGTCGAGGCCGGTCAGTTCATTTCCGTTGACGGACAAAATCACGTCCCCCGACTGGAGACCCGCTGCGGCCAGATGGTCGCCGGAACCCGAAACCGTGAAGCCCTTGATGGCCATTCCCTGCATCCGGGGACGCAGCGAGGCCTGGGCCATCAGTCTAGACGGATCAACGACAGCCACGGGGGCAGAGGGCGCGGAAGCGGGCGCTATAGGACCGACCACCTGTTCGCCGGCTGGCGGCGGAGGCGGAGGCGGCGCGCCAACGGGCACTTCAGAGAAGATCAGGCGGCTGACAGACTGCCCCCGCGCCAGGGTCACATAGTTCTGACCGACTTCCTTGAGCACCAAACCGGGTTCGACTTCCTCGCCAACCCCTACGGAAATCTGCCGGCCATCAGCCAGGCCGATAATCGCGGATCCGTCCCCTGAGCCGCCACTGCGCACGCCGAACAGGCGAAGCTGGGTCGCGTCAGTGTTCGTCACATCAGCCAGGCTGCTTACATCGCCTGTGCGGAAAAAGGCATCGAAGCGTTGAAATATGCTGGTGTCGGCAGGCTTGATCGGCGGCTGCGGCAGCGGGGCCATGGATGGCGCCCGGGGATCGACCACGATCCACACCAAACGCCCGGCTTGAACTAAAAGCAAGGCGACCAAGACAGCCTCAGCCGCCAATCGTAGACGCGAGCCGCGGTTAAGAACGCGCGCAGACTGCGCAGTCGCGGATGTCCACTGGCGAAGTTTAGAGATCACGTTTGCGCGCCCGACACATGCCGTCGCGTCCAATGCGCGCGGCAAGTTCACGCTCCTAGACCAATCGGCGAGAGGCGGCTTCACTGGTATGCGACATCCGCGAGAACGTCGTGTGACACTTACGGTGCATGCGGATAGATTGTCGTAAAAACGCCAGGGGCCGACTGGATCGACCCCTGACGCTCTATGCCTTAGAAACGCGCCGTCAGGCTGACCGAAGCGCTGGATCCGAGATCGTAGTTGTTGATACGGATCTTGCGGCCCTGTTCCTGATACTCGTCGTAGTCGGTGCCGAGGAGATTGCGCAGCTCAATAGCAAATCCGAGATCTTGACCGATCACGCTGAAGTCCTTGCGGTACACCAGATCGAGAAACACGCCAGGATCCTGAATCAAGTCCGGCTCGCCAGGACGGCCACGCGCCGAGGTCCTTTTGGAGACGTAGTTCACGATGATCGTGGCTTGCGACCTCGCCGTATCGTCTTCCCAGCCGAACTGCAGGTTCGCGACATGGTCCGACTGGCCTTGAAGGCGGCTGCCGTCAATGACGTAGAAGGAAGCCGGCTGAGCGACGCCGAGGCTGGACTGGGTCGTGACGGTATCCCCGTCTTCGACCTTCACCTCAGAGTTGGAATAGGTGTAGTTGCCGGAAACAAGCCAGCGTTTGCTGGAAATGAAGGACAGGCCGTTGTCCGGGAACTCCCAGAACTTCTTCGCCTCCAGTTCGACCCCCTTAACGATCGCCTTCGGGGCGTTGATGAACGTCTGGGATATGCTGGCGCCCTGATCGACGACGCTGGATTCAACCGGCTTGTCCAAATCCTTGTAGAAGAGCCCGAACGTCACATACTGGTTGCGAGCGAAATACCATTCGTACCGCGCGTCCAGGTTCAGGAACTCGGTGTTCACCAAATACGGGTTCCCGATGAAGGTCCTGTCGCTCTCTACGTCGGTGTATTGCTGCGGCGCCAGTTCGCGGAACTGGGGCCGCCCGATGGTCTTAGACGCACCGAACCGCAACTGCATGTCTTCGGCGAAGTTCCAGGTCACAGTCGCCGCCGGCAACACATAGCTTTCGTTGATTTCAGTCGGAAGAAAGCCGGTCGCCCCACCGAAGAGGTCGAACGGATTGACGCTTTGCTTGCCGTCTTCGAACCGGACGCCGAGGTTTAGGTTGACCAGAGGTATGACCTCGGCCTCGACCTGACCGTAGACGGCGTTGACACGCAGTTTCGCATCATATGCCGAAGCGCCGTTCGAACCCGTGATTTCTTCCAGCTGAAGCGTCGACCCGATGTTGAAATCAGAAAACAGGTAATCGACGCGCGAAAGCTGTTGTTCCGGGGTCAAGCCGTTGGGGGCGATGAAGTGAAGCAGACGCTGCTGCGACGAACGGTCATTGTCGCTGCTCGCCACGCCTAGGGTGAACTTAGCTTCACGCGCATCCGAAAGCGGCAGAGTATAGCTGACGTCTGCGCCGCCCGAGATGATGGTGTCGTCCAGGTTGCTGAACGAAATACGGTTGGTCTGGATGTTGTGGATAATATCGCCAGTTGCGTTCTTGCCGTAGCCGAACTGGGTCTCATACGGCGCATCACGCGAGGTCTTCGCATAGGCCACACGCCAGGTGAAATCCCACGCGCCTAGCGTGTGATCGCCGGACAACTGTGTGGTGAACAGCTGACGGGCGAACCATTCGGTGTAGTCGGTACGGCGATAGGCGCCGCCGCCCAAGTCGTCAAATCCAGCGACCGAGCGGGCTTCCTTTGTCGTGTTTCGGACGTAGAAGTTGGTCCACTTAATCTCGTTGTCGTCGTCGGCGAGGCTGAGCGAGCCGAACAGATTGAGACCGATATTGTTCTCGTTGGAGCGGAACACGTAGTCGTCAGCCAGCACTAGCTGACCGCTGTCGATACGACCGGATTGTCGCACGCCCTGGCGACCCTTCCAGCTGTTGTCATAGCCCGCGACGAAAACGGCGCCCAGCGTCCCCCACGGGGTCTGCATGGCGTTGCCGCCCGTCAGGCTGAAGCCAAGGTTCGCAGGTGTCTGCTCTTTCTGGAGAAGTCGCAGTGGAGCGTTCTCGAGCGACTGACCAAGGGTCCGAAGCTGAGCAGCCGTGTAGTTTGGCCCGACCTGAATCCGATTCCCCGATTGGAACGCGAGGTCGATGCCGCCGGGCAGACTGCGGGTGCCGTCGTCGAAGCCGGTGAAGTCCGTGCGCGATCCGAAATAGATCAGGTTGTTTCGGCCGGTGAACTCCGTATCCGCGCCGACAGACGCCTTCATCGTGAAGAAGGCTTCGGTCGGCGCTGAAAGAGTCTGAAGATCTATGACGCCGCCGCCGAACTCACCAGGGAAGCTGGCCGAGTAGGTTTTTTGAACAGTAACGCCCTTCAGAATGTCGGACGGGAACAGGTCCAGCGGAATCACGCGTTGAAGCGGCTCAGGGCTGGGCAGAGGTGAGCCGTTGAGCAGGGCGGACGAGTAGCGCTCACCCAGACCGCGGACATACACGAACCGGCCTTCGACGACCGACAGGCCGGTCACGCGCGTCAAGGCTGCGGCGGCGGAAGAATCGCCGGTGCGTTGCAGGTCTTCGGCCGTCAGGAAGGCGGCCACTTCCGGGCTGGCGCGGTTCG
Organism: Brevundimonas fontaquae; assembly: GCF_017086445.1. Lineage (NCBI taxonomy): Bacteria > Pseudomonadati > Pseudomonadota > Alphaproteobacteria > Caulobacterales > Caulobacteraceae > Brevundimonas > Brevundimonas fontaquae. The sequence goes on from NZ_CP070968.1 coordinate 2,314,638, forward strand.
GCTCAGGGATGAAACGGCCAAGAACCACAATCTCATCGACGGTGGACGGCGTCTGATCGATGTCGGTTTGCGACTGAGCCGCCGGGGTCTGCTCGACCGGAGCCGAAGGGTTTTCGGTTTGTGCGAGTGTCATGCCAGGCGCGACCATCGCGCTTGTGGCTAGCAGGACCCCTGTCAGGGTCAGAGTAAGTGTCTTCATGATCTGCGCCTTGAAGGGGGGTGTGACGAAAGCAGGCGAAATGGGACGGGGACCCGACTGGGTCCCCGTCCGCCTTTTCGTCATCAGCAGGTCGAACCGGCAGCCAAACCGCAGGTCCAGCCGAGGTACCAGGTGTCGGCAGCGTTTCTGACGGCGCCGATGTAGGTGACCGAGGTGAAGAACGGATACAGCGCAGGCGCATTGGCGGCCGTGACCGCTGTCTCATTGGCGCCGTTGATGAAGGTCAGACCGTTGTTCGTCATGGTCGCCCCCGCCGGGGCCGTCATGGTCGACGTGCCGGTTGCGGTGTTGTTGACGTTGGTGGCGTTAATGAACACCGCCTCCGTCGCAGCCGCGTTCACGTTGCTGTCGTTCTCATAAGGACGCGAGCACGCGAAATAGACCGAGCGGAAGATCGGCGCATTCGTCACCGTCTGCGCGTCGTCGATGTCGAGGCAAGCCGCCGCCGAGGTGGTCGGGTTGGTGAAGACCGAGTTGATGATCGACGGCGACGTGCCGGTGTTCAGTGTAATGATCGCGTCGGCCGCCACAGCGGCGTTACGTCCCACGATGGTGAAGTTCGAAACCTTCGGCTGGGCGAAGTAGGTCGTACCCGACGGCGCGGCCGACCATTCGAAACCACGGCTGCCGTTGGTCACGGCCGTTGGCTTCTGGGTGATGATGCCGAACTGCGCGCCACCGCGCCAGCCGGTGTCGGTATCCAGACCATCATCGTCCGCGCCGTTGATGACCAGATACCTGAGGTTGACGTTGCCGCCGAAGATTTCGATGCCGTCGTCCGACGAGTTGTAGGACTGGAAGTGATCGACAGTGGTGCCCGATCCGACGCCGGCCAGTGTTAGGGCCTGCAGCTCGTTATTCGGCGAGATCTCGAAGCCAGAATAGTTGACCTGAACATAGCGAAGGCGGCCCGAGTTGTCGGCCGGGCTGTTGCCGCCGTAGTTGGCGCTGGTGCCTTCGATCTGACCGACGCAGGCTGCGTTCGGCGCCGTGACGCCCACGGGGCAGACGGCAGTCGGCGCGCGACCGGCGATGACAAGGCCACCCCACTGCCCTTGCGACGTCGGGGTCGTGGCGCCTTCGACATTCTGCCGACTCGTAAAGATGATCGGGCTGGTCGCGGTGCCTTCAGCGAAGATTTGCGAGCCGCGATTGACCAACAGATAGTCGGTTCCGCCAGAAGCGAAGACTTTGACGCCGGCTTCGATGGTCAAGATGCCTTGCGTCGAACCTGGAGTCGGGGCGGCGGCGTCAGGTCCTCGGTCAGTGCCGACTTCCGTGCGACCCGAGATCGAATAGATGGTTCCCGCGCGCAGCGGTACGGTCAGCGAGCCGAGAATCTGTTGCGGTAGTTGGCAAACCCGCAGCGTGCCGTTGGCGATCAGGCCGACATTGGCAAATCCCGTGGGGCAATCGCTCGCCGGAGTACCGTTGCCAGGAGGCGGGTTGGTCGTTCCGCCGCCGCCGCCGCTCCCGCCGCCGAAATCGCCTTCGCCCGGCGAGGCGACCTCTGCGGAGCCGCATGCAGCAAGAGCCAGAACGCAGGTTCCAGCCAAAAGGATATTGGTCAAGCGAAGCATAGAGATCCCCTAGGATTGTCCGCGGGTCACTGCGCATCGGTTTGACGCAGTCCAGCACCCCTCCTTATCGACCTATGCTTTTATTGTAATAGACTCATGACACGATGTTGACAGATTCTATTTTCCGTCTTGGGCCTGATCATTTTAATTTGTAATCGTTGCCACCATTGGCACCGTAAACCACAATAAGGCTTGCCTCAATTTCCGAATATTCCGTCTACTGTGGAATCTTTTCATATTTGTCACAAGATTATTTTTAGCAGCATGTCGGTGCGACAATATTGATCAGGATCAATCGGTCGTTCCCTGTTGTAAGCTGAAAATCCACTTATCGAACGCGGCGATGATTGACCCGATAACGTTTTCTGCGACGCCAGTTCTCTTGAGATGCTGTGTGTGGTTTACATCCGACGAAAAAGATCGGTCTTTTATACCCCTTCCGCTCAAACAGGCTGCGGCGAATAATAATTTCGTTATTGTTCGAGAGTACGGTTGTTTAGACATCCCTACAGACCGGAATATAGTTCGCAAACGGGTGATAAGCGATCTCAAACGGAGCGTTATAGGCGCGATTATTGCTCCCAGTCTTTCGACCGTCGCGCGCTCGCACTCTGAACTTCAAGACTTAGCGAGCGCTATTGGCCTTGCTGGCGGGCGCCTAATTTTGACTGACGATAACCTGGATACTGATCGTTCCGGCGCTCAGGCGTTTGCGAACGTCTTGCTGGCGACTGCGATGTGGCGTGCGTCAATCAACGGCAGCGACGCCAGAAATCAACTTATCTCTTACTCTCCCGCCCCGGTTCAGCGCGTTGCGGCAGCACCATTTGGGTTTTGGTGGAGCGACGGCCGTTTAGAGCCTCACCCCCTTGAGGCGCCCATCCGCCTTGAGATGTACACCCTTTTCGCCTCCCTCCGGGACTTGGCCGAAGTCACGACGTCTTTGAACAGTCGAGGTCGACGACTACGCAGGAAGAAGCGCTTCACCCCTGCGGAGGTCAAACGGATAATTCAAGATCCAGTGTCTATGGGGTTGTACCGAGGGAACTGTAAACACCACCATAACGTGGATGCTCAAGCAGCTGCCAGCTCAGTTTCCGTCCATCCAATCGTCACAAAAGAACTCTGGTCGGAATGCAATAATCTCATCGATTCTATCAGCCGCGCTTAAGACCAAATAGTGTTACATCCATCCAGCTATTACACTGATTTGTTCGGAACAGGTCTTTAGTAGAGTACGTGCTGGTTCAGCTTTTAGGCGCTACAAAATTGCTGGGGAAGGCGCTCATTTTTCTGCGACCGCGATTGCTGAAAGATCCGCAGCGGCATCAGCCGGTAATCCGCCAGCCTTTCGCTCGGAATAGCGGTCAACGAGCATGTGGGCATGAGGTCGGGTCAGGACCGTGAACCGCACCAGTTCCTCCATGACATCGACGATGCGGTCGTAATAGGCCGACGGCTTCATCCGGCCTGCATCGTCGAACTCCGTGAAAGCCTTGGCGACGCTGGATTGATTGGGGATGGTGATCATCCGCATCCAGCGCCCGAGCAGGCGCAGGGTGTTGACGGCGTTGAAGCTCTGGGAGCCACCAGACACCTGCATGACGGCTAGGGTGCGGCCCTGGGTGGGGCGCATGCCGCCGATGTTGAGCGGCAGATGGTCGATCTGAAGTTTCATGATCCCGGATACCTGGCCGTGGCGTTCGGGGCTGCACCAGACCATGCCCTCGGACCACGAGGCGTGCTCACGCAGCTCGTGCACGGCGGGATGATCGTCGCCCGCCACCTGATCGGTCAGGGGCAGGTCGGACGGATCGAAGATGCGGGTCTCGCACCCCATGTGGCGAAGCAGGCGGGCCGCCTCCTCGACGCAGAGGCGTGAGAAGGACCGCTCACGCAGCGAGCCATAAAGCAGCAGGATGCGGGGCGGGGGATCACCGGCTTCGAGACCCAGCGCCGGCGTATTCGAAAGATAGGCCGCATCGAGCGCCGGCAGATGGCTGGCATCAGGCAGATCGCGAAGGCGGTTCATCTGCGCACACGGCGCCCGTCGGCGTCGATAACGACTTCGCCATCCTCCTTGGTGAAGGGTTTCAGTCCCTCCGGGGGCAGCAGGTCCAGCACCGTCTCGGACGGGCGGCAAAGTTTGACGCTTAGGGGCGAGACGACAATGGGGCGGTTCATCAGGATCGGATGCGCCGCGATGGCGTCCAGCAGCTGGTCGTCCGACAAGCTTGTGTCGCTCAGGCCGCGGTCGGCGTAGGGCGTGCCCTTTTGGCGTCCAATGCGATGTTGAACATCGCAAGATCCCGTATCGATCCAACGGACTTCAGGTGCTGACGGATCGCCCAGATGTGCTTTGGCTTGAGTGGGGCCTTCGCACCGGTCATTCGACCAGCGTTCCAGGGTTTGCGGGGTAAACGAAACAGATCGGGCTGGCTCATGGCCACCTCCCACGATCAACACCCCCCTCCTCAAAATACGCTCCAAACAACCTAGATGCGCCAGCAGCGGACATTGGCGCCTTCTCGAGACGCAGACGTCAGCTGCGTTGCTCCAGGGCAGGCTGCAATCTTCGCGGCCTCCAGACGGGCCCGCTACAACAGAGGCGCGCTGCGTTGTTGCACACTGGAGCGCTCAGAGTTCTGTCAGGCCGCCCGTCGGCGAGACAGCAAAGGCCTTCGCCCTCTTCAGCTCATAGGGTTTGGCCGCGATGGTGGACACGGCGCACAGCTCGCCCACGACCCGATCCTGCGTGATATTCAGCATCACATAACCCTTCGATGTCTGGTCGCAGAACCTCACCTCGGGATTGGCCGCCGACAGCGCGGCACCCAGCGGCAGGCCGCCCACATGGTCCCCCGGCGAAGGGCTGGAGATTGAGGATGTGCCGAACTCCACCGCCCGGCGCGCGCCGTCCTTGTCGTGGAGTTCGTTGACCCAGAAGGCGTGACTGTCGCCCGACAGGACGATGGGCGCGACGTCCGCCGCCGCAAACGTCTCGTACAGACGCTCGCGCCCGGCCGGATAGCCGTCCCAGCTGTCCAGATTGAACGGCAAGCCCAGCTTGAACAGCTGTATCGCCGCCGCGACCTGCGGCCGAGCGTCTTCCGGCAAGGAGGCGACCATCTGCTGGAGCTGCTCCGGCGGCATCATGCGCGAGATGTCCGGTCCCTTGACCTTGGCCATCACCACCTGATTGCCGATGATCTGCCACGGACGACCGGCCGCCTTGGAGCGGCTTAGCGTCTCGCCGATCCATTGACGCTGGCGCTCGCCTAGGAGATCGCGATCCGGCGCCTGACGCAGAGCTTCGAACGCCGCGACGTCCGGCCCGCCCGCCGCCGTCTTGGGCATGTCTGCGAAGGTCATCTGCTCGCCGCGCGCCAGCAGCCGCGTCTCGACCATCGCCAAGGTGGCCAAGTCGCCGAAATCGAAGCTGCGGTTGATCGCCGCGTTGAGCGCGCCCGACTTGGGCTCGCGGATCGGCATCCATTCGTAATAGGCGCGAAGCGCGGCCGCCTTGCGGGTCGCGAAGTCGCCCTCGGTCTCGGGCTGGTGGTTCTCCGCGCCCGTCATCCAGGCGTCGTTGGCCACCTCGTGGTCGTCCCATACGCAGATGAAGGCGGCGCGGGCGTGGGCGGCCTGAAGGTCGGGATCGGTCTTGTATTGGGCGTGCCGCGTCCGATAGTCGGCCAGGATGACGATCTCGTGCGCCGGCTGCGGAATCCGGTTCAGGGCCGCGCCCGTACTCATGCCATAGGCGGACGGCTCGGCCCCATATTCGTAGATGTAGTCGCCCAGGTGGATGACGGCGTCCAGCCGGTCCCGCTTAGACAGGGCGTCATAGGCGTTGAACAGGCCGCCGGGATAAAGCTGACACGACACGACGGCCAAGGCCAGATCGGCGGTCGCCCCCTCCGGCAGGGTCCGCACCCGGCCGACCGGCGAGATCACGCCATTGGCGACGAAGCGATAGAAATAGTCGCGTCCCGGCTCCAGGCCCTGGCCGTCCAGATCGTGTTTGACGGTGAAATCCCGCTCGGCCCGCGCGCGAAGACCGGTCGAGCGACGAACGATGTCGCCGAACCCGGCGTCATTTGCGACTTCCAGCACGACGGCGACCTCCCCGACCGACGGATCGGCCGGGGTGACGCGGGTCCAGAAGACGGCCGAGCGCGTGTCGGGATCGCCGCTGGCCACCCCGTGCAGGAAGGCGACCGATCCGGTGTTGGCGTCCTGCGCAACGGCGGGCGACGCCGCCCCCGCGCCGAGCAACCCAAGAAGACTGCGGCGATCCATGTTCATCGTCGAACCCTTACAGCTTGAGCTTGAATATGAGGCCGTACGACGCGGGCCGTCCGGCGATGAAGGTCGGCATGCCCAGGCCGTCGCCGGTGTTGCCGGCGTCCTTGATGTAGTCCTCGTCCACCACGTTCTCGCCGAAGGCCTCGACGCCCCAGGCGCCCGAGTCGGGCGTGTAGCGAACGCGCAGATTCAGCAGGCCGTAGGCGTCCTGATACTCGTCCTGGATCAGGTCGCGCACGATGTTGCGGCTCTGAAGCGCCGGGATGTCATTGTCGTCGCTGAAGAAGACCTTGGACTGCCAGGTGTAGGTCGGCTGGACCACGATCGCGCCGCCGGACACCGGCAGACGCCAGGTCGCGCCGATCGAGACGGCATTGTCCGGCGACAGGCGGAACTGGTTGCCGTCATAGATGCCGTTCTCGAACCGCGAGTGGTTGTAGGCATAGGTGGCGAACAGGTCGAAGTCCGGCGTGACGGCGAAGTTGGCCTGGGTTTCGAAACCATACGACTTGGCCTCGCCGGCGTTGGTGACGATGAACGTCGTGCCTTGCTGCACCGTCGTCTGGAAGTTTTCGTAGTTGTACAGGAAGACCGCGCCGTCGATCCGCAGGCGGCCGCCCAGCAACGACGACTTGGCCCCGATCTCATAGCTGTCGACCGTCTCCGCCTCGACCGGAGCGAACCGGGGCAAACCTAGCGGCTCCGACGGCGCCGAGGCGCTGATGACCTCCGGGCGACGACCGCGTGCATAGTTGGCGTAGACGTTGGTGTCGTCCGTCAAGGCGTAGCGCGCCGTCAGACGCCAGGTCACGCCGTCGTCCTTGGAGTCGAAATCGGCGAAGTCGCCGTTGTTGGCGGTCGGCTGCGAGATCAGGCCGAACAGGGGGAAGGCGCTGGCGGGAATGGCGAGATAGGCCGGGTTCGCCAGGGCGCCGAGGAAGGTCGGAACCTGCGCCGCCGGAATGGCGCCGGCCTGAAGCGCCAGCAGGGCTCCAAGGGCTGAGCGGCTCTGAACCGAACTGGCGAAGCCGGTGGTTTTGTCGTCGCGGGTGTAACGTAGGCCTGCCGACACCTCGAACCGGTCGGTGAAGGCGTAGGTCGCGTCGGCGAAGAGGTCGTAGGACGTCAGCTCCGAACGGTTGGTCGGGGTCTCGATGTGCGCCGACTTCAGATTGGCGGCGATGGGCGCGGCGAACGCTCCGGCGCCCAGCGGCGTCAAAAGACCGCCGAGCGCAGCCTGGGCGATGGCGGGATAGGCGGCCAGCGGCAACGTCCTGTCCCCGACCGTCGCAGGCGAACCGTCCAGCAGGCCCGACAGCTGCGCCAGGATCAGGCGTTCATCGAACTGGGTCGGAGTGCGCTGATAACCCTCTTCCTGGAACCAGCCGGCGCCGACGAAACCGGTCAGCCGACCCCCGTTGTCGAAGCCCAGACGCAGGTCCTGGCTCCACTGTTCGCCATGCGTGTCCTCGGCGGCGGTCAAAAGCGGGAGGGACACGCCATCGGCGTCGAAGGTCTCGTAGTTGGTAAACGCGCGATAGGCCGTGGTCGCGTTCAGCGTCCAGGCGGCGTTCAGGTCGATGCGCGCCAGACCCGTCACGCCCCAGACTTCGCGGTCCAGACCCAGCGCCTTGCCGCCGTCGAACGCCGCACCGCGTGTCAGGGCCGCACCCTCCCACGGTTCCTTGCCGCCCAGGACGGCGCCGGTGTTCGGATCGGCCGGCGCATAGGCGACGGACTTGAACGACGTCCCCGAGGCGTTGTCCTTCTGATAGTTGCCGATCACGTCGAACCGCATCGCGTCCGACGGCGTCCAGGCGCCGGACGGGCGGAAGGCGCGGGTCTCGATCGCGTTGAAATCGTCGCCGCCCAGCAGGTTCTCGACGGAACCATCGCGGGTCTTCAGGCGTGTCGCCAGGCGCAGCCCTGCGGTCTCGCCCACCGGCAGGTTCAGCGCGCCCTCGACCATGCGATAGCCTTCGTTGCCGGCCTCGATATTCGCATAGGCGTCGGTCGCGCCGGGACGCGCGCGGTTCTGCACCAGATTAACCGCGCCGATCAGGGCGCCGCGCCCGTACAGGGTCGATTGCGGCCCCTTGGCGACCTCCACCCGCTCGAGGTCGAACAGTTCGACATAGGAACCGCGCGACTTGGAGATCGATACCCCGTCCTGGAACACAGACACGCGGGCCTCGGAGGTCGCCGCGCCGGAATCGGAGGTGATGCCGCGCATCACGAAGCCTGGATTGTTTGGCGACTGGTTCTGCACCAGGAAGCCCGGCACGAAGGCAGACAGCTGTTCGAACTCCTGAATGCCCAAGTCTTCCAGGAACTGGCCGGAATAGGCCGTCAAGGCGAAGGGCACGTCGATGGTTTTCTGCTCACGCAGCTGCGCGGTGACGATGACGTCGTCCACGTTGTTGACCAGCGCCGGCTCCTGCGCCCAGGCGGCCGATCCTGCCGTCATGGCGCTCGTCAGGGTCGCTGCGGCCAGCAGTCGCGTCTTCAATGTGGTCGTGGACATCTGATCCCCCAGATTCGGCTAAGTTGGGGAGGTGCCTACGATGGCGCGATGTCGAGGCGACGACATTGCCGCATCGCTTTGACGACGAGGTCTGCACAGTCTCGCGACTGTTCATCCGACCTCGGATCTGATGGGGCTGGGCACGGATGGTCGCGCAGGAGTGCTCGCCGCTCCGGAAAGCTATCCGACTTGCCGACGCCTGACACCGCGATTTCATCTTGCCAGCCTTCTCTCGCGAAGCAGCTCCAAGCGCGCCGTAGCGAAGTTTGCCTGGAACGTCGGGTCCGCCTTCAGGGCAGCGAACAGCGCGGCGCCCACGATGCGACCGGCCTCGACATCGCTGGCGTAATGGACACCGCAGATCGTCCGGCTATCACTATAGGCCGCCTCGTCGGCCGGTAGAGCCCTTACCCTTAGCAGACGCTGTGAAGGTCTCTATTGAGTCGAGGCCGTGTAAAAACGTACTGAGCTGCTGCGGTGCGCGAGCGGCATTGAGGCCGGAGCGCCTCCTTCTCAGGCCCTGATCGCTTCCATGAGGGGCTTGGTTCCGAGCACCGCCATCGCCCGCTTCATGTTGTAGGCGAGGATGTGGAGGCTGATCTCAGTCTTCACGTTGGGCAGGCGCTTCGTCAGGAAGTGGGTGTGGCCCATCCATGCCTTGATCGTGCCGAAGGGGTGTTCAACCAGCCGTCGTCTGGTGCGCATGGCGCGCGGGGCGAGGTCCATCCGGGCCTGCAGCGCATCGATCACGGCTTCATGCTCCCAGCGGGTGATCCGACGCTCGACGCTGGGCGTGCACTGAGGCTTCAGGCGGCAGCCGGTGCAACTGGCTCGATCCCAGTAGCGGTGCAACGTCAGCCCCTTTTCGACGGTCGTCATGTGATGCGCGAGCAGTGCTCCGGCCGGGCAGCGATAGACGTCCTGATCGGGTAGGTAGACGAAGTCCTGCTTGCCGAAGCGGCCCGCCGCTTTGGCGCCTGACGTCAGCGGCTTCGGAACGTAGGGCGTCACGCCCATGGCTTCGCAGGCCAGGATCGCCTCGCCAGAGAAGTAGCCGCGGTCCGCCAGCACATCGAGCGCCTCGACGCCCATCGCGTCCTTGGCCTTGCCCGCTATCGACGCCAGCTGCTCGCGATCACTGCCGGTCATCACCACCTCGTGGGTGACGATCAGGTGATGCTCACCTTCGACGGCGGATTGGACGTTGTAGCCGACGATGCCGCTGCCTCGACCCGACGTCGCCATGGCCCGCGCGTCGGGATCGGTCAGGGAGACCTGGCCGTCGGGTGACGCCTCGACCTCGGCCTCCATGGCCTTGAGCATCGCCATCTGGTCGCGCAGCCGATCGATCTTCTCGACCAGTCTTCCAGACCGCGCCTCTGCCGCTTCGCCCTCGTGACGATCCGCCGTGTCCAAGTCCTGAAGATAACCGGCGATGTGCTCGGCAACTTGTTCGATCCGCCGCTTGACCTTGTAGGCGGTGAAGTTCTTGTCGCGGGTGTTCACCGCCTTGAACTTCAACCCGTCGATGGCGACCAGCGCCGCGCCGAACAGGCCCAGCTGGCGGCACAGCACCACGAACTGCGCGCACGCCGCCTGGATGGCGGCGCCGTTCTCGCGGCGGAAGTCGGCGATGGTCTTGTGATCCGGCGCCAGCCGCCCCGTCAGCCACATCAGCTCGACGTTGCGCTGCGCCTCGCGCTCCAGCCGCCGGCTCGACTGCACCTTGTTCAGATAACCGTAGACGTAGAGCTTCAGCAGCGTCGCGGGATGATAGGCCGGACGCCCCGTCGCCGCCGGCGTCATGCCCTCAAACCCCAAGCCCTTCAGATCCAGTTCGTCGACGAACACATCGACCACCCGGACCGGATTATCCTCGGCCACATAGTCGTCGAGACACTCGGGAAGCAGCGTCGGCTGCCGGCGATCTGCACCTTGAACGAAGCGGCTCATACCCACCTCCTGCTGACTTCAGAAGGCTAACCTAATTCGCTCGATCCGGACGCGTTTTCACACAGCCTCAGTCAGAAGCGGACGCCCCTCCCCTGGCCGTCAGTGCGTTTCTCTTAATGTGCACTAAGAGCGGCGCCATCAATTGAATCGCGCTTATACTTCTGACACCTAACGTATAATTTTCGCATTAGGATAGCTAAGATATACATCCCGCCCGGAACCTGCGGAGCAAACATTTCTACCTAGTAGATATGCGCCCCTATAAAATCTGACGGACTTGAAATACTGTATTGGTCGAGGCAATTTTATTCAAACTACGCAAATATCTCGCATAGTTCTGCTGAAATTCGTTGACTGAGACACCTCTCAGGGTGAACTTGCTCTCAGCGTGAGGGCCGCCCTCTCCCCTTTGGGGAAACCATCGGCGGCCAATCCGGGGAAGGCTAATCCTCGGAAAATGAAGACAGGCAAAAGCCGACCGCCGCGCTCCCAGCCACTTTCAACAAGCGATGAGTCACGCCCAAAATCTGGCCGTGCTCGTCTAGCAGGAGCAACTACGACAATGACGCACGAAACAGAAAAGTCTGCGGCACGAGCCCTCTACATATTGATGGAAGCGCGAGACTCCCTTGGCAGTCTCTTCGACGTTAGGTCTGACATCGCAAAAATAGAAGATGACGAAGGGTGGGCTCCAATCGTCTCTGTTGCTTACCGAGCAATCGATCATGCGATTACCCGCCTTGGTGGACCTCCAATCGAGGCAATCTACGAACTGAAGAACACCACCTGGCGGAAATCCCTCCGGCTTTCGACGAAATCGGCGCAGAAATCGCAGCCGCGATCTTTCGGCACTGATCTCTCGTCGTTTGCCGTTGAGTAACCCAGTCAACAGCCCCGGGCAGCCACGACAACCATATTAATAAGCCGAAAGACGCATCATGGTACGCACAACCAAGCCGCCGAAACTTCCACCTCGCGCCACTATCCACTCGACCCCAGACCAAGTCCGAGCCAGCCCTACGATCAACTTCAAAGCCAAGAAGGGGTCAACAAAGGGAGGCAATAGGGCAACGATTGAACGGCTACACGTTGAGCGCAAACCCAGAAAGCATCCGAACCGCATGCGGCATAACGCGAAGGATGACTTACTCGATCTCTCCAGCAGTTTGGTGAAGACTTTAAGGCACGCGGTAGCAGTTTCCGCTGACGCGCATGGGCAGGAAAAACATTGGACTGACGAATACGAGGCAATCCGCGCCATGTTGAACGATGAAATCGAGCGCACCTATGGGCCGCTGCCGGCTCAAGTCCGCGAGTTGACGAAATTAGTCGATGACTGGCGCGAGGAGCATGGCATCGTCTCGGAATGGACGGTATACGCGTTGCTGCATCTCTCCATCCGCTACGCGTGTGCTGCACCGACGGCGGTAGAGGCGCTTATTCCGTTCAATGTTGCTATCAGCAAACTGACGCGCCGCATTAAGCGCGCTAAAGAGCGCATAGATGATCATTGGAGCAATGCCGCCGGAGTCACAACACCGCTGCCATGGTGTTGAATTCGCCTACGATAGGCTGAGCGATATCCGCCGCAGGGGTATCTGCCTCAGCGGCGGGTTGGCTGCGTCACGCTCAGTGCATTTGTCTCAATGTGCACTCAGCGCCGGGCTGGCTCCGTAAGTGAGTTGCGGCACCGGATCGTTGTTCGGCCGGCCACCTACTTCGGAAGGAAACCTAACTCGAAAACCATCGGGCGTAGCTTGGCCGACAGTGCTGCGTATGCGCGTTTGAACGGCTCAAAGTCTGTCAACTCAGCATCGCCGTAGGCGTCGAGGGCACGGCGAATTTGATACCAACCCGCATCAGGACGACCGAGTTTAAGCTCTTCGCGGATCTTGCGAGGGAACTGGATGGCGTGAAAGCGCCGCCACAGTTTGAGTCCTTCATCAAGAACAGCCTGCGCCTCAGCCGAGAGGGCTGTATTCTGCAGCCGCCGGACCATGAAATCGGACTCAAAACGACCCGCAACCCCGACTTGTGCCTCGGTGAAGGGGATGAAGTGATTTGTCAGCGACCAGTCCTGATCGTTCCAGTGAAGGCCGTCGGCCCCGGCAGTCAAGTTGCCGCCGTTGAACAACATCCAAACGAGACAGTCGGATTTGAACTCATCGGACAGCGGCTGAGTGGGTTGTAGGAACTGGTCTCGGTCGTTGAGCCATGTCGGTTTGATGAGGCGGCGGACCGCAAACACAACAGCTGCCGAGGCCAGATTGTCAGGCGAAACAAATACTCCGCCACCATTTCTGCCAGTATAGATTGACGAAGTCAGGCACGTACCCGTAGTCGCATTCTGTAGGTCATTATTACTCGCGAATAGGTGTCCCAGAGCGCCTTCAAATGAGCGCTTCTTTCGCGGATTTTTTGATGGAGTAAGCGCGTTGGACAGCGGTAGCGCTAGTTCGCCACGTGCCTTCGGCGAAGGTATCCAAGCGTTCAAAAGCGAGGACGTCGGACGCACAACATACGTCTTTTCGCCGATGAGTGCGCCCCGACGGTCTAGGACGGTTGTTGCGATGTCGCTGATCGGTTCCTTGTTAGCCTGATCCCAGATCAGGAAGCCGATCGGGAACTCGCCCTTAAGGCCATCGAATGATCGGCTGTGTACGACGAAACCACTGAGATACTCGGCTTTCCACGCTGTCCGAAATGGCTCAAAATTTGGTGCGTTTACGTACTTAAGCGTGCTGAACATGGCGAGAGTCGCCTTCGGCAGCTCTTGTCGGATTCGGATCAGGAACTGGGCGAACAATTCCTTGCTCGCATAGCCGAGTTTCATCTCGCGCATCCAGCCGTTGATGCGCGTCTTCTCAACGCCGATCTTGTTCTCATCACCGCGTGCAATGCCCGACCCGCTCTCCGCATAAGGCGGATTGATTAGAACTAGGATTGGCTTCGCCCCCTTCTTGCCCTCTCGAGCGTCGGCGATTGCCTGCTGCAGTGCCTGCGGGACTTTCCCCGACAGGGCGTAGTCGATCTGGCCGAAATCGGTGACGTCGTCGTTGAGATAGTCGTACTGGAATATCTCAGCGCCAGCGAAAGCAGGGTTAGATTTCATGATCGTCACATCGGCTTGGTCGAGCGTCGACATGAACACGTTGCGGAGGTTGCTGTGCTTGGCTTCGAGGTTGCCGACGCCAGCGCACATGTCCCACACCAAATAGCGGTCCTGCCAGTTTGGTCCCAAGGTCGCCAGGATCTGGTCATAAGCCTTATCGACGATGTGAAGTGGGGTATAATAAGCCCCCTTGAACTTCTGCTCATCGACAGGAAGCAGGCTGTCGCGGCGTTCGAGAAGGTAGTGACGGTGCTTCTGTTCCGGCGGACGGTGATAGATTGCCCAGAAGTTATTGTAGCCCCGCTTGCTAGCCAGCTCGTAGGTCTGGCCATTCAGCAAGAAGGTTGGACCCGACGCCGTCATCAAAAGACGCGCCGGTAGGTTGTTCATCGCCTCCCGATCGCCGTCGTGCATGATGTCGGCGAAAAACAGGACGGCTAGGTCGCTTGGGTTTGCTACGCCGAGTTCATTGCCGATCAAATCGACCCAACGGTCGAACACCTGGCGAAGGTTGTCGGGCGTGATCGACGTTCGGATGATACGATGTTCGCGGATAGCGTCCTTAATCGCCCTGATGAACGCGTCTTCGTCGTGAGCGATCTCGTATTCGACAATGTGAGTTTGGACGTAGGGGGCGATCTGCGCTGCCAACTCTGCGCCAGCGCCCGAACCAGACTTCGGCCAGACGATCGTCCTGTCATCCAGAAGCGGAAGCGCTTTTTCGGTCGACATTATCGCGGCCTTCGCTCGGTCTATCACAACGAGGAAGGCCGGAACCGCTTCGCCACGTCTCCGGGCAGCGCGGATGTAGAAAAGAAGCTGCGCGAACATCTCGATCGAGGGCTTCGGCGCGTCCTTCGCCTCGAACCAAATCTCCTCGGTTTGAATGTCGACGAGGTTCTTAGAATAGCCTTTCAGGCCAAGCGCCTTGATGTAGGCGTCCTTGACGTCCTCTTCAGTTCGAGTGCGCTTCAGGTCGTCGAACAGGGTCATGGGGCCAGCCTTCCAGCGTCACGCCGTTTGCGTAGATCGATTTGGGTAAGGGGATTCGTCACCGAGCGCGCTTCGCCAATCTGGAGTAACGGAGAGTCTACCCGTTCCGGAAATCCAGGAAGCGGACCGTCCGAAGATCCCCTCTCATGACCCCCCCCCCTTTGCGGCTGCCCAGTGTACTTTTCCGGATGTACACCCAGACGACAAATCACTCAGTGCATCAGCCGGGATTTACACCAAGCCGACATCGCTTAGTGCAGGCGCCCAGATGAACTCACATCGCATCGAGCGCACTCCCTAGCATGCCAGAAAGCTCGGACAGGTCGCCTTCGCCGGTCATAATGGCTTTGATGCCTTTGAGCGCCCCGTCGAACGTGGCGGAGGCCCCCTTGGACACCAACTCATTGGCACTCGTTGTGAGCACGGCACTCAGAGCAATACGAAGCTCGCTCTGACTGAGCACTCCCTTCCTCTTGAGATGCTTCGCCAGCTGCTCCGCCCGAGAGGTCGGCAAGAGGCTATTCAACACCTCGGCGAAATGGCTGGGATCGATCTTGAGAATGTCGCCGCTCAGAGAGACGTCGGCAAAAACGCCGCGATCTTGCATCTTGCCGGTGATCGCTGCCTTCACGAGCGGAGACGTGATGCCGAAACTGACGTTGGCACCATCCTTCCAATATTTGGAGGTAGTCAGTGCCATCATCACGGCATGATCGGTGTCAGCCTCGGACACGTTTCGAAGCTGATATTCGAAGAGCAAAGACCGAGCCCGCGCCGGCGTCATGTTCAGAGCTCTAGCGAGCCGATACATCGATCCATCGGCGTCAACGACATCGTTTTGGAGGAGGAATGAGAAGATCGCCAGATCGATCTCTCTCTTCGGCATGACGCCAAATGCGCTGGCAGCGTAAGCTCCCATGAAGCGACGCCCGAAAGCAGCCGCTAGTTTATCATCCTTAAACGCTGCCCGAACCTCTTCGAGACTTCTCGCAACCATCATGCCCTCGCCAGCCGCCCAATCGGCGAAACCCTAGGCTAGCCCTCTCAGTGCGTTTTTCCAGATGTACACTGAAAGCTAATTTAGCTGCTTTGGGCCAGAAGCGGCCACTGTCGGCGTTGCAAGAACGCGACTTAGAAGCTCGACGTGGGTCTGGTTACTGGTTGCTTGCTGAGTTCTGCTCTAAGCCCGTCGCCGATGTTTGAACAGTTCAGCTTCGATGGATAGCGCGAACGTCAGCCAAAGCGGGATAGGAACCGATATCCGCAGTGTCGCCATCCCTTTCGATGTCGAGATAGAGTTTGTTTCTCTCTAGCTAACTGATTTGTTCGCGCCCGACGTCATCGACGCAGGTCAGAACGCGCTGGTCCACCCACCACCCACAGGCCGCCATAGACGAAGGCAAGGCCTGTCAAAATGGCTGCCAAACCTGAGACTTCTGAAAGGCTGGCGCCCATGGCGTTCAGGCGAACAAAGGCCTGAACGGCAGCGGTGGACGGTGAAAAATGCGCGAGCCAGACGAGACCTTCAGGCATCATGAAATGCGGCCACGCAGCGCCTGACAGGAAGAACAAGGGCGCGGAAGTGCCGACCAGAACCTGCAAGACCCGTTCATGGCGATCGAAAAGCGCGCCTAGAAGCAGACCCACAGCGGCGACCGCCGCTGAAAATATGGGCGCCAGCAGTAGGACGCCGATCAGGTTGCCTGCTCGGGGATAGTCCTGAAACCAGAACACGAAACCGAAATAGAAGAGGCTGGAGGCTGTCCCAATCGCCGTAAGCGCCAGCCACAGACCCAAGCGCGCGCTGCGTTTCAGCCTAGCCGCGCCGGTCTCTCGACGCACGGCTGTGATCACGCCGGCTCCCAGCAATAGCGTCTGCTGCAGGATGATCAAACTAACCGCCGGCACGGCGTAACCGCCGTAGCCCTCCGTCGGGTTGAAGAGGGAAACCTGCTTCAGGGTCGGCGCCAATCTGACGGCGCGGGCGATATCAGGCAGCCCTTTCAACTGCGCCTCGGCGACCTGCGCTGTTGCGGCGGCGACGGCTCTGCCGACAGCCGTGACACGAACCAGATAGCCGCCGTTCAGCCAGATGGCCACGCCCGTCGGCGCCCCCCTGAGCAGATCGGCCTCAAAACGCTGAGGCAGGACGACGACCCCGTCGACCACGCCGCGCCGCATCAGTTCAAAGCCCTCAGCAGGGGATGAAATCACGGCGGCGACCTCGATCTCGCGCGACGCATTCAGGTCTTCGACAAGAGTGCGCGTCAGCGCTGTCTGCGTCGGTGTCGCTATGGCGATGGGCAGTCCCGTCGCGGCCTGTCCGGCATAGGCGGCCGGATAGTAAAAGGCGTAAAGGACGACGGCCAGGATCAGCAGACTGCTGACCGGCCGCGCACGCGGCAGGTTCCGGAACGTCGCGGCGAAGGCGGCGATAACGCCCTGTTGCGGGAGCGGAAAGTTCAAATTCTCCGGCTTGGGGACAAGACGCGCTCGTACCCGGATGAAAAGCGCCGAAATGATCAGACCGAGCACGGTGACGCCGCTCAGAATCATCAAGTCTCGCCATGCCGATGCGGAAGTCGCACCCGCGACCAGCTGGCCCGTCTGCAGCCGTAGATAGTGCGTATAGGGAAGAATATCGCTCCAGATCCGAGCGAAGCGCGGCCCATGGTCCAGCGGCAGAGTGCCGTTGGAAAAGGCGATGGCCGCACCCGAATAGATGGCGGTGGCCGAGAACGCCATATCCACCTCGCCAAGCGCGGCGACCAGAAAAGCCGACAAGACAACGCTCACCGCCATCAAGGCGAGCATGCCAAGGATCAGCAAAGGAAGAGAGCCTGCTACACCCCAGCCCCGGACGCCGCTGAGCCAGGCGATCCAGGCCAACCCCCACAGGCTGAAGACCACGAAGTGCGGAATGAGTCGCCCGATCAGAGCTGTTGTCGTGAAGCCGCTCGTCTCGGCCTCGAAGTGCTTGAAAGAGCCACCCTGCATTTGCCGACCAACCGCCAACACCGCGGAACAAGCCGCCAGCAGATGAAGGACCCCCGGCGCCAGAAGTCCGCCGAGAAAAAGCTCGAAGCTGAGCTGCGGATTGCCGACGATCGACACCTGGACAGCGGGGAGTTGCAATGCGGTTTCGGGCAATCCTCTCTGGCGCGCGCGTTCTTGCAACTGCTGGCCGGCCGCTGATGCGATGGCCGCGCTCTGCCCCAAGGCCGACAAGGCGCCGACCGTCTGGAAGGCGCCATTGAACGACACGGTCACCTGTTCCGGCCGACGAAACGCCCCGTCAGAAAAATCTGCTGGAAAATGAGCGACGCTGTAAATCTCGCCCCGTCGCATCAAGGCCATGGCCTCTGTCATCGTCGCCGGAGCATGGGTCACGCGAACACCGGCGCTCGCCTCCATGTTGCGAATTGCGGCGCGGCTGAAGGCCGAATTGTCTTGATCGACCACGGCGACCGGGGCCTGACGGATCACTCCAGGGGCCAGCATCGCCGCGATGACCATCAGCAGGATCAGCGGCAGGCCAAAGGCGACGAACGCGTCCCACCGTCGGGTCACCAGGACGCGTGCCTCGTCCCGAACGGCCGATACGAAGACGGCCGCGAGGCGTCTCACCGTGCCGACCAATCGAACAGCACGCTCATGCCAGGCCTCAGGCCGCTGACAGGTCGAACAGGCTTGGCCTTGACCTGAAAGCTTCGCACGTCATAGCCGCTGGACTGCCGGGTTGAGCGCCAGGTGGCGAACTCGCCCTGAGGATTGATGCCGGTGATCCGGAAGGCCACGTCAGCGAGGCCGAGTGCGGGCACATCGCCACGCACGATCGCGCCGATTTTCAGATCGCGAAACTGATCCTCGCGCACACTGAAGGTAACCCAGGGGTCGCCGATGTCCACGATTGTGAAGACTGGCACGCCCGTGAGCACGAGCTCGCCGACATTGGCGAAACGCTCCGCAACCTCGCCGTCGTTTGGCGCAAGCAGTCGTGTCTCACCCTGGAGGCTTTGGACCTCGGCGACGGCGGCCTGCGCGCCTTGCACATTGGCGTCGGCAACGGATTTTTCCTGCGGTCGTGTCCCTGCCAACGCCTTCAGATACTGCTGACGGGCGGCTTCGGACTGCGAGGCTGTAGCAGCGCGAGCGGCCACGGCTTCGTCACGGCGTTGGGCGGAAATCACGCCTTCGGCGAACAGGTTCTCCGCCCGCCGCGCAGTCTGGTCCGCCAAACGAGCCGTCGCCTGGGCGGCGCGCCAGACGGACTCGACCGACTGCACATCCTCGCGGCGAGCGCCTTCGCGGCTCATCGACTGAATGGCCTCACTCGACTGAAGCAGGGCCCGGGCCTGAGCCTCCTTTGCTGCAACCTCGGGGCTGCTCATCAGAGCCAACTCTTGACCTGCCTTCACCTGATCGCCCTCTGACGCCAGGAAGCGCTCCACGCGGCTGGGCACCTTGGTCGCAACGGTAAAGGTCTCCGCCTCAACCATGCCCTGAACCTGATCCTTGGCAGGACGGGCCGCCAGGAAGAGGCCCACGACGATGAAACCGATCAGCAGTACGAGGCCGACGCCCACGATCACAGGCAGAATACGTCGCCGTGCAGACGTACGACTGGCCGCGATCGTCGGCGCACCGTTTGTCGGGGCATCGGCAAAGGGAGGCGTCTCGCTCATGGCGCGCTTATCCGGTCTTCGCGTTGCAGATAGTCGTTCAAGGTCAGATCGCTTCCCGACGCCGCCAGCAAGGCGGCCAGGCTGAGATCATATTCGTAAGCTGCTGCTGCGCGTTGCAAACGCGCGGCCCCCAGAAGATTGCGGGCGTCCACGACCGAGGCGGCTGTGGCCTCGCCTTCACGGAACCCAACCTCCTGAACTCTAAGATTCTCGCTGGCGGCCTCTAGGCTGCTGTCCATGCTCAGAAACTGACGACGCGCCAACTCCGCCTGATTATACGCTCGCGTGACCAGCAATCGGGCGTCGTCTCGGGCCTGTCGTTCCACCTCTGCAGCAGCCGAGGCCTGAGCGCGCGCTGCGCCCAGCATGCGTCGTCGATCCACCGTCGAAATCAGAGTGTAACGGGCGCCGATCCCAACCGCCCAATCCGGCTCGGTCGGCAGAGCGTCGTCTGGGTTCAGGTTGTAGGTTCCGAATGCATAGACGGACGGCTTCATTCGTGACGCCGCGAGATCGGCGCCCGCCTCGGCCAGATCGCGCCCGGCTTGAGCCTGCGCAAGGCGAGCGTTCGCCTGGCTTGCCTGGTCAAGAAACACGCCGGCTGGACCGATTGGGTCACGGTTTACGAACAGGGGCGTGGTCGGAACGACGGCGCCATTGGTGTCAACAATCCTGGCGAGGGACGCCACGGCGTTGTCGTGCTCCAGTTCGGCCCTGTTGACCTGCCGCTGAGCCGCATCGCGGGCGACTTCGACCTGAAGCGTCTGGGCGTGGCTGAGCACGCCTTGCGATTCCAACAGTCGAGCGTTGCGCAAATGCAGATCGAAGCCGTCACGGGTCTCGCGTGCGATCTTCAGCGCTTCGGCGGCCAGCACCTGGCCAAAGTACGCCCGCGCCAGATTGACGTCCTCCAGACTGACCGCTTCCTGCTGCTTCGCCTGCGCCAGCTCCACATTGGCCGCCGCCGCTCGCCGGAGAGCTGGAATCGCGCCGCCGGTGTAGATCGGTTGAAGCGCGGTCACCGTGGGGCGAAAGGTCGTGTCGTCGACCTGCAATCGGACGTCTTGCGGCAAGGCGGCGAAAATTTCGGGAAGCGCCGCTTCCAGCCGCTGGCCGATACTCTGCAACACGTCACCCGGCACACCCGGCAAATCCGAGATGAGCCCAGGAATGGCGGCGCCGAGCTCGGCCTGTGCGCGGTCCAGCGTGTCGCCCAGCGAGAGATCGAATGTCTTGCGATAACGGATCAACTGAGCATCGAGCGCTACGGTCGGCCGATTCAGCCCGGCAGCCACATCCGCCTGAGCCCTGGCGGCCTGCATCCCATAGCCCGCAGCGCGACCGAGACTGGAGTTGGAGCGAACACGTTGTTGAGCGGCCGCATAGGTCAGAGCGACTGTAGCGTCGCCCTGGGCCGCCTCTTGGGGCGCGGCCTGAACTTGGGAGACCGCCGCAAGGGCGTTCGGCGCTGATCCGGCCAAAATGCCCACAGCAACCCAGCCGATCCAAGCTCTACCCATAGCTTCACCCCGACGTCAGCAAGCATAACTAACTCAAGCGCAGCCGTTACGTCCAGCAACTGGCGTTGCGATATCAGCCAACGGTCTAACCCTATCCTCGTTATCGAGCGGTCGCTGTTGGAAGTTAGTTGCCTAGAAGCTGACATCCCTTAGGTCGCCTTGGCGTCAGAAGCCGTCTTTGGTCCCTACCCGCTCACCGCGTTTGGCCCGCTACGCCAAGGGGCCCGCTCGCTCAGTGGATTTTTCCCGATCTACCCTGAGCGACCGGAACGGCCCTTTTGCGCCAGGAGCGGAAACCGCCCAAGGTCCGAAAACGCGACATTCAGATAACTGAGCTGTCGTTCGTGAACGGCTGCAGGGTCAGGACCATCCGCACCAGTTCGGACAGGCTTCCCGCCTGCATTTTTGACATCAGGTTGGCGCGATAGACCTCGACGGTGCGCGGGCTGATGTCGAGGTCGTAGGCGATGACCTTGTTGGCGTGCCCCTCGACGAGCCCCTTCAGCACATCCCGCTCCCGGCCGGACAGGCTGTCGAAGCGGGCGGCGATCTCCCGGCGCTCGGCCTCCGCCGACGCCGCTTCGCCGGCCTTATCGACGACGCGCCGGATCGCCGCCAGCAGCAGGTCGTCGTCGAACGGCTTCTCGATGAAATCGGCTACCCCGGCGTGCATCGCCTCGATCGCCAGGGGCACGTCGGCATGACCGGTGATGATGATCACCGGCTCGCGTGATCCGCCGTCACGCAAGCGCCGCGCCAGTTCGATGCCGGTCATCTCGGGCATGCGAACGTCGGTGACGATGCAGCCGGGCGATCGATCGGACGCGGCGAGAAAGGCGACAGCGGACTCATGGGTGCGGACCGTCAGATCGGCGGTCTCCAGCAGGAAGGCGATCGAGTCCCGCACGGCGGCGTCGTCATCGATCACATGGACGACGGTTTCATTCGCCATCGACCGGCTCCTCTTCAAGGTGGGCGCGCTGCAGGGTGAAGTGGAAATCGGTCCCGCCCGCGTCGTTGGCTTCAAACCAGATTCGGCCGCCGTGGGCCTCGATGATCGTGCGCGAGATCGACAGGCCGACGCCCATGCCGGTGCGCTTGGTCGTCACGAACGGCTGGAACAGCTGGTCCGCCACCTCAGGTAAAATCCCCGCCCCGGTGTCGGAGACCGTGATGCGCACATGCTCGTCGTCGATCGTGGCGACCGTGATCCCGAGGTCCCTGACCGGCGCATCCTCCATCACATCGACGGCGTTGCGGATCAGGTTCAGTAGCACCTGCTGCACCTGAACCTTGTCGGCTGCCACCCGGTCGGCGGCGGGATCGACATCGAAGCGAACGCGGACGCCGTGCTCGCGCGCGCCGACCAGCGCCAGGGCGCTGGCCTCCTCCACCAGCTTGGGCAGGTCCTCGATGCGCCGCTCGGTCTCTCCCCGCGCAACGAAATCACGCAGACGGCGGATGATGACGCCGGCGCGCAGGGCCTGCTCAGCGGCGCGATCGACGGCGTCCGCCACCCGCTCGAGCGGGACCGTCTCGGCCGCCAGCAGACGCCGCGAGCCCTTCAGATAGTTGGCGATGGCCGTAAGCGGCTGGTTCAGTTCGTGCGCCAGGGCCGACGCCATTTCGCCAAGCGCGGTCAGGCGCGAGACGCGCACCAGGTCGGCCTGGAGCTCCTGCAGGCGCGCCTCCGCCTGCTGCCGCTCGGTCAGGTCGCGAACGAATCCGGTGAAGAAGCGTCCTTCGGCGGTGCGCATCTCGCCGACAGACAGCTCCATCGGAAAGGTCGAGCCGTCCCGGCGCTCGCCCACGACCACCCGGCCCAGGCCGATGATCCGCCGCTCACCGGTGCGATAGTACCGCTCCAGATAGCCGTCGTGCGCCTCGCGGTGGGGCGACGGCATCAGGACGCTGACGTTCCGGCCGACCGCCTCGTCCGCCGTCCAGCCGAACAGACGTTCCGCCGCGGGGCTGAAGGCCCGCATGACCCCCTTGTCGTCGATCAGGATCATGGCCTCCGGCACAGTGTTGAGGATCAGGCGCAGATGGGTCTCGCGGCCCGAAAGCTCGCGGTGCGCGCGCTGAAACCACTCTCCGCCCAGCGTTACGGCGGCGGCGACGATGAGGAACAGCAGGGTCTCCAGCCAGGACGGGTCCGTGGTCCGCGCCAGTGCCAGACCGCCGAACAGCCCCAGCAGCGTCGCGAAGACGCCTGGCCCGGCGCCCCCGAGCGCCGCGCCGACCACGACGGCCGGCACGAAGATCAGGAAGGACGCCTGCGCGTCCAACGGGTCCGGCAGTTGCAGCCGCACCAGGGCCGCCAGGCCGGCGACGAGCAGCGAAGCCCCCGCAGCGATCCACGGCGAGTGCGGTCGGATCAGGGCCGACGGCGAGGTGATCGGCGATCGGAAGACGCGCATCGATCCTTCCCTACCCTTTCCGGCCACCGCTCCGCGCCTCCGCAATTCCCCCTAGGGTCAAGACCCAAATACCGGGATGCAGGGAGTGGTTCTACACCGCCGTCATCGCCAGACGCCGGATGGACCGGCGGACATCCCAAGGATACAGGCCATGAGCGCCCCCCTCGTCGATCTCTCCATCCACCACCAGCCCAAGGGGCTGTCGGACCGCGTCGCATTCGGCTTCACCAAGCTGCTGCGCTGGTGCGCCGACACCTTCTTCGCCAAGCGCTACGGCCACCGCGCCGTCGTTCTGGAGACGGTCGCGGCCGTGCCCGGGATGGTCGGCGCCACCATCAACCACCTCAGCTGCCTGCGCCGCATGTGCGACGACAAGGGGTGGATCAAGACGTTGATGGACGAGGCCGAGAACGAGCGCATGCACCTGATGACCTTCATCGAGGTGGCCAAGCCGACCCTGTTCGAGCGGTTCGTCATCGTCTCGGTGCAGTGGGTCTTCTACCTGTTCTTCTTCGCCCTCTACCTGGTCTCCTCCAAGACGGCGCACCGCGTGGTCGGCTATTTCGAGGAAGAGGCGGTGATCAGCTACACCCACTACCTGGCCGAGATCGACGAGGGCCGCAGCCCCAACGTCCCCGCTCCGGCGATCGCCAAGGCCTATTGGGGCCTGCTCGAGGACGCCACCCTGCGTGATGTGGTGCTGGTCGTCCGGGCCGACGAAGCCCACCACCGCGACGTCAACCACGGCTACGCCAACGAGCTCGGCGGCCTGCCGGTCCCGGCGGTGGCGCCCTGCCCGCCCCACATCGCCCTCGAGCCCACCTGGAAGACTGCAGCCTGACCCACGTCGTTAGACCTTGTGAAGCCCCCGGCCATCCGCCCGGGGGCTTTGTTTTACCGCCCACGCCACGACTGCGTTGCGCCAGGAGCGGTCATGCGGACCATGCCGGAAAGACGACATTCCGTGCGTGGATCAGAGGTCCTCTTTAGGGGGCGATGGCTGCTTCGCAAACCAACCCGTTGCGGACGTTGAGCTCGAGCCAAGATCGCATAGGCTAGCCTCATGGGACTTCTGACCTTCAGCATCAACCTCACTCTAGATGGCTGCGTCGACCATCAGGAAGGCATCGCCGACGACGAGACGCACGCCTTTTTTACCCGCTTGATGGACGAGAACGGCGCGATGCTCTGGGGTCGTGTGACCTACGAGATGATGGAGAGATACTGGCCTACCGTCGCTAGTGGCGAGGTGGATGCACCTGCGGCGATCCGCGAGTGGGCGGTCAAGCTGGAAGACAAACCAAAGTATGTGGCGTCAACGACGCGTACGACGTTCCCGTGGACAAACAGCCACCATCTTGGCAGCGACTTACATGCGGCGGTGCAAGCGCTGAAGGACGCTACGCCGGCTGGCGTGCTCCTCGGCAGCGACAAGCTGGCGACGGAACTAGATCGGTTGAATCTGATCGACGAATACAAGCTCGTCGTTCATCCAAGGATCGCAGGGCACGGTCCGACCCTTTATCACGCCGGCTTGTCCGCAACACGCAGACTAGAACTGCTCTCGACCAAGCCTTTCAGTAACGGCGCGGTCGCTATGCATTACCGAGCTCATTGATTGAAAGTTGGGACGATGTCCGCTTCCCACCCGAGGCGGACATCGGCCCAGCCGATTAGGCTAGTGCGATCTGGGGTATTCGCATGTCAAAGTCGCCTGCTGGATCGTTCAACTGACCATGGGCAGTGATGTCCAGCGTGACGGCATGTTCCTCGAACTGTCGGATGGGGTGATCGAACACGCGCTCTTGGCAGAGGTTTTCTACGCTGACGCAAACGGTCAGATGACCTTGGCGACGTTTGATAACGGAAGCATCCCCCTTGAAGTCGTGGAGTGGCTCATCTCGTAAGCTAAGCGAAGGCTACCGCCAGTCGATGACCGCTAACCACCCGTAGCGGACATTTGAGGTGCCTGATCCAATCGGCCTTGGTCACAAAGTCAGGCTGACGTTCCTCGCCCCGACGTTTCGGCCTGCACCCCATCCGCCTCTGCATCCGGATCGCGGCCTTCGCTGCGGTCAAACCATCGCATCACCGGCGTGACCGTGATCCCGTGCAGCAGGATCGACATCAGGCAGATCAGCCCCACGATGGCCCACAGCCGGTCGTCGCTCTCGAACGGCGCGGCGTTCAGCCCATAGGCCAGATAGTAGAAGGAGCCCACGCCCCGGATCCCGAAGAAGGCCAGAATCAGCTTCTCGCGCATCGGCCGCCTCCAGCCGATGAAGCCGATCATCCCGGTCAGAGGCCGCACCACCAGCACAATCGCCAACGCCACCATCGCATCCAGCGGCCGCAGCGGCGCCAGCAGGCCCGACGCCAGCCCCCCGCCGAACAGCACCAGCACCACCATCATCGCCATACGCTCGATCTGCTCGATGAAGTCGTGCATCTCGACTTGGAAATCGTGGTCCCGGTCGGCGTGCCGGAACGCCAGCGCCGTGATGAACACCGCCAGAAAGCCGTAGCAGTGCAGCATCTCCGTCACCGAGTATGAGATGAAGGTCGCCGCCAGGGCGATGAACCCGTCGCGCGTCGCGGCCAGTCGCGTGCTGGCCGGAATGGTGAAGGTTAGCCAGCCGAACAGCCAGCCGATCGCCCAGCCGATGCCCAGCCCGGCGCCGATTTCCCACAGCACGCTGACGGTCAGCCACTCTACGAACCAGTCGTCCTTCTGGCCCGCCGCCACCAGGGCCAGGGCGATGGCCAGGTTCACGAACGGGAACGCCAACCCGTCGTTCAGCCCCGCCTCGGACGTCAGGCCGAACCGCACCTCGTCTTCACGCCCTTCGCCCGGCGCCGCCACCTGGATGTCCGACGCCAGCACAGGATCCGTCGGCGCCAGCGTGCCGGCCAGCAGGATCGCCCCCGCCAGGCCCAGCCCCAGGACCGTCCATCCCAGCAGCGCGATCGCCACGATCGACAGCATCATGGTGACGCCCAGCAACCGCCAGGTCACGCCCCATCGCCTCGGATTGAAGATCCGGTCGATCTTCAGCCCTGCCCCCATCAGGGCGATGATCACCACGAACTCGGTCAGCCGCTCGGTGATCTCGGGATAGGTCTGCGGCAGCGGATCGAACCCCACCTGCGGCAGGCTGAACAGCGCGGCCCCAAGCCCGACGCAGACGATCGGCAGCGAAAGCGGCGCGCGCCGGAACACCAGCGGCAGCCACGCCACCAGCGCGACCAGCGCCCCCACCACAAACAGCATGAGGATATAGGAATCGGGCATGGCTCTCCGGAGGATCGACAAGGCGTCGTTCCCTTAATGCGGCAACGCCCGTCCGGTTACCGGTCGTTTCTAGAGGCTATGGTTCCACGCCCCGTTGTTTCGATGAGGAACGTCCACTAATCACCCCGATTTGGCGTCAAGGGCGACTGCTTTCCGGCCTAACGGCCAACATCCGCGTTCGGCGCCAAAGCCCAGGACCGAAATCGACCCGTTGCGGAACTATCCGCTTGTCTCGATCCATCGGCCAGCTAACGTATTGCGATGGAAATCAGCCGCAGAATCGTCGTTGCTGGCGTGGGCTTGGCCGTCACTTCACCGCTTCGCGCGTCTGCTGCGGACATGGAAAGTTCATCGATGTACGGCTTGATCGGCAAAATGACAGCGCAGCCAGGTCATCGCGACGAGCTGGTCAGAGTCCTCATCGAGGGTGTAAGCGGACTGCCGGGCTGTTTGAGCTACATCGTTGCTTTGGACCCGCTAGAGCCGGAGGTGATTTGGATCACAGAGGCATGGCAGAGCAAGGAAGCGCACGGCGCGTCACTCACGCTTCCGGCGGTCCGCGATGCGATCTCGAGAGGGCGACCGATGATCGCGGGAATGTCGAGGGTGGCCGAGACGGCGCCCGCAGGAGGGTACGGCCTCTCGGCGCCTGCCCACTAACATCCGCTTCCCACCCAAAGCTGACCATCGCCGGGCTTGCTTCAGGGCCCGGCTTAGGGTCACAAGTCGATTTGCTCTGACATCTCCCAGGCGTCATCCACCTCGATACCGAGATATCTGACTATGCTCTCCAATCTCCTGTGGCCGATCAGGAGCTGGCATGCGCGAAGATTGCCTGTCATTCTTGTGAATGAGCGAGACCTTAGTGCGTCTAAGGCTGTGAGCGCCGTACCCTTAGGGCTCTAGGTCAATCAACGGCGCCATCGGTCTATCAGCCCAGCATACGGCCTGGCGCCGATGTGCTGGCCGCACCGGCTCCGGCTTGGGAACGGCCAGTCGTCTTCAGGCTGGCGCGGCACACTCAGGCGAGCAGCGATCGCATCACGCGCAGGCTCGGTGATCTCAACGGGCACAGGTCTCCCGGTCTTCTGTTGGATGACGACCGACCGCTGACGGAGAACACCGCCTCTCGCCGCATCGCTCACGCGAAGTCGGACCAGGTCGCAGGCGCGTAGTTTCGAATCCAACGCGCAGTTGAACACGGCGAGGTCGCGAAATCTCCTAGCCACACTCAACTGTTGTCGGATGGACCAGATGAGCTTGGGCTTAAGCGGCGCCTTGGGGCCGATTAGACGGCGCGTTCCCTGAGGGCTTCGGTTGTAGGAACAGGTCAGACTGTCGCATGCCCCCTCCTCTGAGGTCGCCTGCCTGTCGTGACGCCTGCTTCCAGATAATGAACTTCTGGGCGCCAGTCCCAGACATTCACTGCCGCATTGTTTGGCAATAGCCGCGCCTACTCCGACGGTCGATGCTATGCTGAACGCGGCAACCGTATGGTGAAACAGCTGCCGGCGCCCGGACCGTCGCTTTCCACGCGGATGTCGCCCTTATGCAGATCGACCAGTTGGCGGACCAGGGCGAGACCGATGCCAAGGCCTTCGCTGGATCGATCGTCGGGCCCCTTCAACTGCGTGTACAGCTCAAAGACCCGAGCTTGCATATCCTTGGAAATGCCGACGCCAGTGTCGGAGACGGCGACTTCGACGTAGTCGGGCCCGGCGTTCGCCCGGAGCTGGATCGTCCCGCCCGACGGGGTGTATTTGGCTGCGTTGGTCAGCAGATTGCTGACGATCTGCGATAGGCGGGTGAAGTCGGCTGTGACCCATACGGCTTCCGTCGGTAGGTCAAACGTGAAGGCATGCCCACCCGCGTCGATCTTGGGACGGCTTGTATCGATCGCGGAGTCCAGCACGGTCTTTAACTGCACCCGTTCGAGGCGCAGGGCGATCTTGCCCTGATCTATCCTCGAAACGTCAAGCAGATCCTCGACAAGCCGCGAGAGGTGAAACACTTGGGTCGCCATCCGCTCCCGGATGACGGCGGCTTGATCTGGCTCGCCGGCGCGATCGAGCAACTTCAGCCCTGCGTTCAGGGCCATGAGGGGATTGCGTAGCTCATGACCCAAGACCGCCAGGAACTCGTTCTTGCGTTGATCTGCGGCGCTCAAGGCCGTCGCATGCACGTCCAATTCGTCTCGTTGCAGGCGTAGCCCATCTGGTCGCGGGCCTGCACTAGCCTCCGCTTGATCGACGCACGGGCATAGTGACGGAAGTCGAAATGATAGCGCTGGAACAGCGCCTCCAGCAGCAGTTGGATTTCGAGGTCTTCGAGAGCGTCGGCCATGGATCAGCGCGGCATCCACACGCGGACCAGAGAGAGCAACTTATCGACATCCAGGGGCTTGGCCATGTAGTCGTTGGCCCCTGCTGCGAGACAGCGTTCCTGGTCGTCCGGCATGGCTTTGGCGGTCAGCATCAGGATCGGCAGGCCGCCCCAGCGTCCATCGCTCCGGATGCGCTGTGTCGCGGTGAGCCCGTCCATGACCGGCATCATCACATCCATCAGAACGAGGTCTATGGCGGGTGCAGAGGCGGCGGACGCATCGAGCGCGTCGAGCGCTTCCTGCCCGTTGCGCGCGATCTGCACGACGGCGCCGCGAGGTTCGAGCACGCTGGTGAGGGAATAGATGTTTCGGACATCATCCTCGACGACGAGGATGCGCCGGCCTTCCAGCACGGCGTCTCGATTTCGCGCCTTCTGGATCATGCGCTGCTGTTCGGGCGGCATGTCGGCGACCACCTGGTGGAGGAACAGCGAGACCTCATCCAGCAGGCGTTCCGGCGACTTGGCGCCCTTGATGATGATTGAGCTGGAGTAGCGGCGCAGTTGTTGCTCGTGGTCCGCCGTCAGATCCTGGCCGGTATAGACGATCACCGGCGGATAGGCCTGCTGACCGTCCAGACTGAGCTTCTCCAGCAGCGAGAAGCCGGAGGCGTCGGGCAGGGACAGGTCCACAACCATGCAGTCGAAGGTCTGCTGTTCGAGGGTTTGAAGGCATTCCGCCGCCGTGCCCACCCCGACCGTCTCGACCCCGCCGCTCGACAGAAGGGCTCTCATGGCCTCGCGCTGGACGGCGTCATCCTCCACGATCAGGACTCGTCGAACGGTCCGGGTGAGGTCCTCCTCCAGGGCCCGAAGGACATCCGCCAGCGCCTCACGTTTGACCGGCTTGGTGAGATACCCCATCGCGCCAAGCGCGCGCGCGGTCGTGGCATGGTCTCCAGCGGACACCACATGGATCGGTATATGGCGGGTCTGGTCGTCGCGCTTCAGCGTGTCCAGGACCGTCAGACCGGACTGGTCAGGAAGGCCGACGTCAAGGACGATGGCGCTCGGCCGGTACTGTTTGGCGAGCTTGATCGCGTCCTCGCCATTACTGGCCACAAGACACTGGAACGCCATTTCGCGCGACAGGTCCCGGACGATGGCGGCGAAACGATCGTCGTCTTCAACGACCAGCAACGTGCGCCGGTTCACGGCCAGCGCGTCCCGATCATCCTCAATCGCGCGGGGCAGGACAGCGGGCGACGATTTCGGGGCGGCCTGCGTGACTGAGGACGCCGCGGGTTGCGGAGCAAAGGGCGCGCGCGACGCAACCTGAGCGGCGTCGTAGGCGAGGGGCGCGCTGAGGGTGAAGGTGCTGCCTTTGCCGGGCTTGCTTTCCAGAGTGATCGCGCCTCCGAGCAACCGAGCCAGTTCCCTGGAGATCGAAAGTCCGAGCCCCGTCCCGCCGTACTTGCGGCTGATCGTGCCGTCGGCCTGCTGGAAGGCTTCGAAGATGCTGTTCTGCTGTTCGCGCGAAATACCGATTCCGGTGTCTTTCACCGAAAAATCCAAGCCCCGGTCGCCGGGCGCGATCCTCAGCTTTACGCTCCCCTTCTCTGTGAACTTGAAGGCGTTCGAAAGCAGGTTCTTAAGGATCTGTTCCAGACGTTGACGGTCCGTCTCAACCAGATCGGGCGTCCCCTTGGCGACGTCGATCGTGAAGTTCAGCCCCCGCTGGTCTGCAATCGGATCGAACAGCTGGCGCAAGTCGCCGGCCAGTCTCTGGACCGAAACAGCTTCGGGACGGATCTGGACGTGCCCGGCCTCGATCTTGGAGAGGTCGAGAATGTCGTTGATCAACGTCAACAGATCGTCGCCCGAGGACTGAATGGTCCGGGCGTAGCGAACCTGCTCTTCGGACAGGTTTCCGTCGCTGTTGTCGCCGAGAAGCTTCGACAGGATCAGCAGGGAGTTAAGAGGCGTCCGGAGTTCGTGGGACATGTTGGCGAGGAAGTCGGACTTGTACTGGCTGGCCGCTTCGAGCTCCCGGGCCTTGAGGGCCAGATCGGCGCCGGTCCGTTCCAGGTCGTCGCGCTGTCCCTCCAGAACCTGTGCTTGCTCTTCCAGCTGGCTGTTGGTCTGTTCAAGCTCCACCTGCTGCTGCTCCAGCCGCACCTGGGATTCCTTGAGCGCGCGCCCCTGCTCCTCCAACTCCTCGTTGGAAACCCGAAGCTCTTCGCTCTGCACCTGTAGTTCCTCGGACTGGCGCTGGGTCTCTTCGAGGGCGTTCTGAAGATCCAGACGATAGCGCGCCGACCTGAGGGCGACGCCTATCGCAGCCGCACTTTCGTCCAGCAGCCGAAGGACCTGCGGTCCCGGGGCATGGATAAAGCCCAACTCGATCACGGCGTTGATGACGCCATCGGCGTTCGCAGGGGCGATGACGAGATGACGCGGGTCATCCCGTCCCAGCGCGGATCCAATAGTCAGATAGCCTTGAGGGACATCCGTCAGCAGCACTGACGCCCCATCAGCGGCGACCTGGCCCAGAAGGCCCTCCTTAAGTCGGAACTCCATAGGCACGGGCGCGTCTGATGGAACGCCCAGGGTGGCGGCGCGGCGGAAAACGCCGCCTTCGCCCTTGAAGATCGCTGCGGCTTGAAAGTCGACATATCGAGCCAGGAAGCCCAAGATGCTGTCGGCCAGCGCCTCGATGGTCTTGTCGCCGCTCATTGCTTCGGCGAGCCCAACCTGTCCGGCCTGAAGCCACTCCCGCCGGGCGCGTTCCCGCGTGCTGTTGCGGATGAGCAGGAACACCCCGACGGTGAGGGCGGCGCCGAGCAGGGCGGACAGGATTCCGGTCAGCAGGGCGGTCCGGTAAGCGACCTCCATCTCAGACAGCCACTGTCGCCGCTGCTGCGCGACGTCGGCGCGCATGATGGCCAAGCGTTCCCGGATCGCATTCATCGCCGTCCTGCCGCGGTCGGTTTCGATCATCGCGACGGCCGCCGCGAGGCCGCCCGTACGCCGCGCTTCGATTCCCCGGGTCAACTGCTCCATCTTGACGCCGACATGGCGCTTGACCTCTTTGAGGTTGGCCTGCTGCGCTGGGTCGCGCGAGGTCACTTCGGTGAGGATCGCAAGGTCACGGTCCATTGCGGCCACGGCGTCTTCGTAGGGCTCAAGATAACGGTCTTGGCCCGTGAGAAGGTAACCGCGCTGTCCCGTTTCAGCGTCCTGCACGGTCGACAGGACCTGGTCTATGGCCACCAGTGTCGTATGGGTTCCAACCACCTTCTGACTATTGGCGCGCAGGCCCTGGACGTTGAGGTAGGCGACGACGCCGCTAATCAGGAAGAAGGCGAGAACGAGCACGACGCCCACTCCGACCCAAATTTCGACCTTCGATCGAATGCGTCCAACGCCATGCTGCGTCTGAGCCAAGCTCGCTCTCCAACCCGAAAAGTTCATTCCGCCCGTCCATAGCTGCAAGCCACACCTGGGCAAACAGTGCTGAGGACGCCACCGATGTTTTCATAATTTCCCTGACCGAAAGCGGACGTCACCAACCGCCGCTTTGAGTCAGACTGAGACATTCGCCGTCCGCGCCCTGCCCGCTCAGTGCATTTGTCCACATCTACCCTGAGACAGCAGTTCGGCCGCTCAGCAGGTCAGCAGCTCGGGCAGATTGACCGGGTCATAGCTCTCTCCAACCTTGGCGTAGACGACCGTCGCATCCACGTCGCCCGTGTAGCGAACCCGCATCGACTTGCCCTTCTGACCGGGGATCAAGACCCCCTCCATGCTCTTGGTCTCCCCCTCTTCGCGCGCCCCGCCGTCGCTATAGGAGGTCGGGATCTGATCGATCCGCACGATAGGTTTGTCCGGGGTTAGCTCGATCACGTGTGCCCAGGTGCAGGTGTAGCCCTGCCATGTGCCGCCAGCCTCTGCGACCAGGGCCGGTGACGGGGTAAGATCAGTCCGGATCTTCCATTCTGGCGGGGCTCCCCACGTCCCCGAAACGAGAAATCCAGGCCAGCTGCCGATGCGCGTGAAACTGTCTCCGGTACGCTGCAAATAGTGGATGGAGAGCGACCCCGAATTGACATGTCCCTCCCCGCCCTGCCCGTCAGAGATGAGAGCGTATCGGCCCCCCTCAAGCGCAATCAGCTTGCCGGACCGATAGGTCCGCGTGTCGGTCTGGTTACCTGTCCCTTCCTCACGCTCGATCGGGGGCGGCCCGCCCCACGCGGTTCTGAACGCCAGCGCGGTGAGCTGATCAGGAGTAAGCGGATCCGCTGTCGGTTTGACGACCGCGGCTACTGGTGCAGCTTTAGAGGCAATGGGGTTCGCGGGCGCTTCCGATTTAGGCGATAGGTCGCAGCCGACCAGCAGAAGGCAACCGAGCGCGATGAAGGGGATTGGTTTCACGCTAATCTCCAAATGCACTCGAAGGTCTGAGGCTCAAAGGCGAGAACCATGTCAGTCGCTGAGTTGACCGATCCGTTCTTCATACACTTTGTATAGGCAGCCAGTATCCGAGCACGTGTTGCGTATCGCGATCCACGCAGTCTGCTCACTTCCAGATCCCGGCTGAGCTTGGCGCCGGCGCGCATAGGCGGCTGCCATTTGACGATCGAGTTCGCCTAAACCAGGGTCTGCGCAGATCATCTGCTCGACCGATGTGCGAGCGCGGCGGCAATCGAAGCTGGCGGTTCCGACAGATGAGGGTTGCTGGACAACGAGTGATGGCGCGGTCGCCGGCGCAGAACTTCCGGAGCGGTTTTGGTTGAACTGACTCAGATCGGCATAGCCAATCAGACCTGGAATGCGCCCAAACTGATCCACTTGGTAGACAAGCCCGGTTCCATCCGCAGCCGGTTGCATTGAGTAGGTCACGTCGGCGACGAGGTCATCAGGACCGAACAGACTGCGGGCGCCTACGGGCACTTCAATGCGAAGACGGCCCGAACAGGTTGTTCGATCCAACGTCTTATCGTGCGCGTTCAAAAGCGGCATCTCTAGCTTGGCGACTGACTGCCGTTGGAGATCGTTCATCCGAACGGGATCGGCGGTCGACAGACGTCGGGCTGCATCGAATGCCATCGTTTTGAGCTGCTCAACAGTCTCAGGAGCAATACACCGAGCATTCGGCTGTAAAGCAACGGCAGAAATTTCCTCGTCCGTTCCGGCTGGGGGTGTCGGGGCTTTGTCGCCGCAAGCGCTCAGAAAAGACGCGGCAATCGAAGCCGCAAGCATCAATTTTTTCAAGTTTGCCCCCATTGCACTGTGCCGTTCTACCACCTCAGATTGGGCTTCAGGTAGCTTAAAAGAGGCCGGCGAAAGAGATGAAAATCCCCACCGCGCCCGCCAGCACTCGGCAGGCTTCGCCAGAGAAAGTCCGGCATCTTTTTCGCGCTCAGTGCGATTTTCCGAATGTACACTGAGGCCTGTTCTGCAGCTCACAGAACCAACGGTTGCCCGTCGACGAGACGCGTAATCGGCGGAAACCCCTCTCGGTCGAGATCCCACGCCACCCCGTGTATCGGCACCATCGTCTTTGGTTTCATCGCGTTGGCGAACGCTCGAAGATCTGACGGCGACGCATGCCCGCTGGTGTGCAGATGTTTTGCCCTGGCACGGCCCTCGCCGAACCAGTTCTGCAGTCGTTGGCCATCCTCGTTTTTGAGATAGCCGCTCCACATCGCGTAGCTCCACGCGTCGTCTGCGGTCGGCGTGACCCCAGCCGGCGAGTAGTCCTTGATCAGAGACGGCCGCACCATGATCACCCACCTCTCAGGTGAGTTTACGAGCGCCTTGGCCGAGATGCCGTTCGCCGCCATGCGCGTCACGAACGCCTCGTCGCCCTTGCGCTTGTACATCCGCGAAAACGCGCTGGTGATGACCACCTTAATCGACGACCAGTCTGGTTGAGGTATGCGACCGTGCTCCGCCAACACGTCGAGCACCTCTGCCGTATAGAGGTCGATCACAAGCGTGCGCTTGGTTTTCAGACACGCGCGATAGAGCGTGACGGTACGGTCGATGTTTTGCGCAGACCACGCCACAAACACCCGCCCCTTAGTCGCCCGAAACAGCTCGACATAGTCCGCCTCAAGGTCGGTCTCTGTCATGCAAGGTTTGTCGCTGCCGAGGTTGGTCCCCTCCATCAGCAGCACGTCTATATCGGCCGGCGGCGACGCCATCATGCGCTCGACGAGCTTCGACTTGCGCCCGTGTGTCCTGAAGTCGCCCGAGTAGAGAATACGCCGACCTTCCACTTCGATGAGCAGCATGTGCGCATCGAACGCCGAGTGGTCCGTCAGGTAAGGTGTGACCGTGAACGGTCCGATCTGGTTCGCCTTGCCCACGTCCCACGGCCGGAATTCCCGCTGCATCGGTTGACCGAAAATGATCGCGGTCAGCTGTATGAGTCGCTCGGTCGCCTTGCCGCTGTAGATCGGCCAGTGCGCCGGTATTTCCTCGAGAAGGCCGTAGTGGTCTTGGTGAGGGTGTGAGATCAGCACTCCGTCGAGAGGTCGGTCTCGATCGAGCGTAGTTGGCAGCAAACCTACCGCATCATTCGGCGCATCAAGAGGTCGGCCGACGTCGAGTAGGATCCTGCCGGCGTCGCTAGAAAGCTCGATGCAGTTCCCGCCGATCTGATCGGTCGCGCGATGGACGGTGAGATTCACCGTCAAACGACGACCCCAAGATTCATGGCCTCGCCCGGTCGGACTTCGACAAACTTGACGGCGCCGTTCAACGCGGGCCGATGTAGATCTTCCCAGTTCCCTTCGCCGCGATCACCGGGTCTTAGGATGACCAGAACGGCTTGCCTAGCAACGTTGAGGGGCACCGTCGTCGCCGCTCGACGAATCGTGTCCGACAGCGTGATTTCCGCGCCGACACTTCGCGTCATGCCAGCCAGCTCCAGGAGACTTATCGCTGTCTGTGAGTACGCGTTGGCAATGGCATCGCGGTTTGTCGGGTCGGTGAGATAGTTCTCGTATTTCTTGAGCTGATTGACGACCTCAGGCTCTGCTTTCGAGGAGCGAACTCGACCGTCGTCGATGCGCTTCACCTCGCCGAAGATAACCGTCAGCGTCCCCTCGACCTCCTCGACCGCGACGACATCCATGCGTGGCGCGGTTCTTCGCGAGCCCCAAGCGGGAAGACCCATCTCCAGATCGATCACGCCGTCGTTCGCAGGGTTGTCGAGCAGCTGATCGATGAGCGGTTTTTCACCGCCGACCTTGGCGTAGTGCCGGTTCACGACGTCAATCCAAGCCTTCACCGTCGCAAGCCCTTCGTAGGCGCGCGATGTCAGGCCTTTGCAACTGATCCCGCGGTCGTCGAGGCGGGCATAGACCTGGCCGACCACCCCGCGCTCATCGTCGTTGCAGATGTATTTGGCGTGGACCGAAAGCGTCGGCCGATGCGATCCGTCGAAGCTGACTTTAGCCACCGATTGGCCGTGTCGATAGAAGTTAAGGTAGCCGTGCCGGACCGCCAAGCGCAGCCCGTATTCCCCGCTACTCACTCCACTCGGTTTCCAAAGCGACAGCAGGTCACGCCACCAATGATCGCTTACGACCGCAGCAACTGCGAGGGCGTTCATTTGCTTCGAGGTGAGTCCCCGGCAGAAGAGTTTGTCAGTCGTCGTCATTCGGATCCCGGCGTCGGAAGGTCTGCATTAAATCGCGCGTCGCCAACCACGCGACAGCTTGTTTTGTCGATGACGAAGCGCTGCCGAACGGCGAGCAGCGTTGCGTCATCGGCCGCCAGAGTTTCAGCGATTGTGACGAGCCACATCCGGTCCCAAGGCGCGTAAACGACATGCCCTCGCGGCCAGTCGCTGCTCTCTCTTCCCTCCACTGAGAGGCGCTGATGCGGAGTAAGGTGTTGGTCGTTCTCGCCGAGACCTGACCAGCACCGCTCGAAGGTCAATGAGTGATGCAAATCGATAAACGTGTCGTCTTCGATTTCCGCATCCTGAAACCTACGTCGGTAGCTAGCAAGCTCAGGATTGCCATTCCTCGGCTCGACGACCCAGAACCGGCCGACGAAGTGCTTGGCTGACCTAAAATGCTCGTCGTCGTCACTGATCGCAACCTGACCGCTCGCTACCTGCTGCATCACATAGTGGTCGTCTGGATCGTGCCGCCTGGCGGCGTCCTCGACGAAGTCCGCCAGATGCTCGTTTTCGTTGTGATCCATCGCTACTCCCCCAGCTCATTCAACCGTATTGATTCACTTGAGCAAGCGAGAAGTTTCTAATGATCAACCAAGTGGTGTGACCTACGACCGATTGTGACGTACCTCGCGCGCGGTATCCCGACATGATGGAGCGCAGTCTGTTGTCGGCGATCGCAGGTCCCTGCGAGGGTTGGGCGGTCGCATTCTTCGGTGGTCGTGCCGAAGCTGAGCTCGCGTTGATCTCAGCTGAGCGACGACAACTTTGGTGCGCAATCTGGGCCCAAATGTCTGCGCGTGCTGAGCGCGTGGATTGTCCGACCGACGTCGATCTTTGGCGCGAACGGTTCAGAGCATCCTCGTTAAGATCGCTGATCGCGCTGTCGGGATTCAAGCAGGCGGCAGGTTTCGAGCGCGCTCTGAAGCGACTGGGCTGGAAGGCTCTGAAGTGCACGAGCTCATACCTCAAGCTCGCGGACGTGTTGGAGGCTGGTCGCGGACCAGCGAAGGTCCTTCGACATCTCGACGCGATCGACGAGCGCGTGATCGATTTGCTCGCCGCAATACCTGACCACGCCTGCTCGCCCAAGAAGGTGCAACGCCTCAAAAGCAATCGGCGCGTCACCGCGATCTTGCTGCGCAGACAGCAATGGCGCTTGGATCGCTTAGGTCAGTTAGACACCGCTGCAGCTGCTGTTTTCGAGCGTGACTTCGTCGCGTCGGTCATTTCTGAAGCCGACGGCGACACGTACGCTGGCCTGCCATTGCCGTCGCCGCCTTGGCCCGGCAACGAACACCTCACGCCGCTCGATACGGAGGCGAAAATGGAGGTCGCTGGACGCCTGTTCCGAAACTGTCTCGGGAGTCGCGTCAGCCAAGTCAGGATGGGGTTCTCCTACTATTACCAACTCGGCGAGGTTGGCGTGGTTGAGATGGAGCGTGTCTCCAATCTCGGTTGGGAGATCACCGAGGCCGCCGGTCGACGCAATGCAACGCTTGCGCCCGACGCGCTCGTGCTGTTGCAATCCGCGCTAACCAATCTACCGGCCCATATCTCTCCGGTCCTCTCTGACCAGATCGCGAATTAGGTTCATGAGCTCCAACACGCCCTTCTCGAAAGCCGCCATCGCTGAGCTTTACGCCAACCACTTTAAAGACGCGCCTGAGACCGCGATGGGCTGGACATTTATGTACTGCCGAGAGGACCGCTTGAGCACTGCCAAAGTCGGCATCATCGGTCTCAACCCGGGTGCGGATCGCGAAGATAGCGACACGCAAACGCAGCAAGCCGATTGGGACTGGCCTAAGGGCGGCATGGCCTACACCGACCAAAAGTGGGGGCCCGCGGACTCACACAATCCGCTTCAGCAGCAGATCGTTCGAATGCTCGAAACGCTTGAGGTCGACAGCAGGGACGTATTCGCCGCTCAGCTTGTTCCATTTAGGAGCCGGAGCTGGTCCAAGCTGCCAACCCCTGGCGTCGCCCTCGCAGCGGTGAGACCGTTGTGGCAAGAGGTCGCGAAGAAGTCGCCGACGATCAGGCTTTGGATCTCGCTCGGTAAGCAGGCAGGTCGAGAGCTCGCCGCGATCTTGGAAGCCGGCACGCCGCGACGTTTGAACGTCGGCTGGAATCGGCAGTTCGCCGAACTCTATCAAGCGCCCGATGGTCGCGTGGTGCTTGCCCTGCCTCACCTTAGCCGTTTCAAACTGATGACCACGGCGGACCGCTCGGAGGTCGAAGCTTGTTTGGCTGCAGGAAAGCGATTGAGCGGGTTGGCGTAGGTCCGAGCGCGACACGCGTCAGTGTCTTTGTGCTATCGTCCCTAAGCGACGAGAACGCGGCTTCCGCCCCCCTGCGTTTGTCGCGATCTAAACTCAGCTCTGTTGAGCCCTCTGCGCTGCGAACTTACCGCGCCACCCAGAACGCCGCAGTCTGCGCCACCGACACTTCGGGCATCTTCTTCTGACTTCCGATTTTAAAGCCCTTGCTCAGCATGAGCTCGCCGACGATCGAGCCTGCTGTGACTGTCGTCATGCTGATCTGACCGTACCTGCTGCCCATCCGCTCAACGATCATCGGCTCGACCCCAGCGAGTGCCGGCAACCCGTCGGCTGTGGCCTTCAGACAGGCTGCCTGTCCCTCAGGTGACTCGATGACGGCGCATCTCGAGCACGCGAAGATCAGACATGCTGATGCCGCCGGTCGGCGCATAGTTCAACCCAGACCTCTCGATAAACTGCGCGAGCTCGTCCGCCTCGAGTGTACCCTTGGCCCGCGCGTTCGACCACACATTGAAGCGCTCTTCAGGTGTCTTGGCCTCGAGCTTTTCGAGCGTCCATCCGCCAGCGAGTTGCGTCATCCTGGTCCCCCTCGATCCAGTCTCATCATATTGGTTTCCGCGATCAGTGCGGTTTTTTGAATGCACACTGAGACGCCAAATCGATCTTAGTCGAGCGCAGCGGTCGTCGAGCTTGGCGCACGATCCCAACGGCGGGTCGTCCCGCCGGACCGACCCTAGATGGGCAGATGACGCCCATCCTAGCGGGCTCCGAACGGGATCGCCGTCATCCCCGCCACCACCCTTGATCCGCCTCCGCCGACGGCTTCTCCGGTGGTCCCGGCGCTTGAAGGGTCCCGGTCCCCTTAGGCGTGCTCAAGCCGCTTGGGCGGGAGGGTCTAACGAGGTTGCTGCGACAACGGATCGGAAGGTCTCCAGCATCTCGCGATGCGAGTTTGCGAGAAAGGTTTCGATCGACCGTTTGGTGAGCAACCGCTCCAAAAAGCCTGCCGCGATGACCAGCAGCAGCGTGTCGTCGCCAAACGCTGTCTCCAACTCGTGAAAGTCTTCAGACACCGCAGCGAGCTCCCGCTCAAGCCGCTCGATCTGTTCCGGGCTGACGCCGCGTATCGCCTTCGCTTCGGGCTTCACGAGATCGGCGGGTTTGGTCGTGACCAGAAGCGCCCTCGCATATGTGGCGCTGTAGTTGTTTGCCGAGATCATCAGCTCCGCAACTTCGAGCTGACGCATAGCTTTCATCTTGCGCAGCTTCTGAAAGGCATTGATGCCGACGGGCTTGTCCTTGAGCAGCTCAGCGACGTCGTCATGAATCCCGTTGAGCATGTGACGTCTGGCTCGAATTGAGCCGACATCGACATTGAGCGCCCGCGCGAGTTTGGCTTCGGATACCCCTCGCTCAATGGCGCGAACAATCATGTAGTGCTCTTGAATCGGTTGAAGCCGATTGACGCGCTTGTTGTAGGTAAAGGCCTCATCGTCCTTAGCGACGATGCATCGCGCTTCCACTGCGCCCTGCTCCTTCAACACGGCCAATCGCACGTGGCCGTCGAGAAGAGTGAAGGCATCGCCTGACCGGGCTTGGGCGAGGATCAGCGGCTCGACCAAACCCACTTCTAAGATCGATGCGGCGATGCGCTTGTACTTTGCGCTTTCGGTGACCGCCGCCGACAGCATCTTGGAGGGCAGAATGCGGTCGAAAGAGATAGATCGAACGCGTTGCTGGAAGGCGATTTTGACGGAGGCCATCACGGATGCTCCAAACCGACGCGCGCCGCGAGCGCGGACGGAAGATTGGTGATCCCTTCAGCGCGCATAAGCGCAGCGAAATGATCATCGGCAAGCAGATGCTTCAGTGCGTTGACGACAAAAACGAGACGCGTGCGCGTCAGAGAGGCCCGTCTGACAAAGGTCTCGCGACGTTCCGTCTCGCGTTGTAGCGACCGAACAAGCGTGTCGGCCGTG
The DNA here is from genome assembly GCF_017086445.1 of Brevundimonas fontaquae. Lineage (NCBI taxonomy): Bacteria > Pseudomonadati > Pseudomonadota > Alphaproteobacteria > Caulobacterales > Caulobacteraceae > Brevundimonas > Brevundimonas fontaquae. The sequence continues at coordinate 2,355,527 of NZ_CP070968.1, forward strand.
ATCGGTTTTTGATTGCGGACGCCACGATTGCGATTGTGGATCCCTTTGCCGCTTGTGCTGCGTTGCTCGATAATGTGGCGAATGGCCAAAACCTGATTGCCCGGAATGGCCTTTTCTTCGAAGGCCTGAGCCAGAGCACGCTGCACCTCCCCTTCCTTGGAATGCGCGATCTCCATAGCGACAGTGTGAGGGATCACGCCGCGCTCGACCGCTGAGATCAGTTTTTCTTCGCCGTTCTCCAAAAGATGGCAGATCGCCCCAACATATTCCGTACTGTAGTCAACCTTCGCAGCGATTTCGCTATGGCTGTACCCACGCTCTCGAAGCGATCCGATGGCTCGAACCAGCTCGAGCGGTGTGTGCTGTCGACGAGCGAGGTTTTCGACCAAGCTCATCACAAAACAGTCTTCCTCGGCGGCATCGATCAACACCGCCGGGATCTGCTCTTGCCCAAGCGCGATGAACGCCTCTAGCCGCCCTTGACCGCAGACCAGATCGTATCGCGATCGACCGGGCCGCTGACTGACGGTGATCGGCTTTTTCAGCCCGAGATGCTCGATGCTGGTCACCAGCTCTTGAAACACTCTCTTGTTTCGAGCGCGAGGGTTCAGCACCGTGATGTCATTGACCGGGATGAGACGAATTTCAGCGACGTCGGTCATGCTGCATGGACCTCCACCCGCTGCGTGAGATCGAAGAACGCGTCGAGTGTGTCGAAGCGAAACGAGTCCAGCAGCACGCCATTGTCGGGCGCCAACCTCATGCTTGGATCCGCGCCACACTCGAACCAGGGGAGCAGGTAGTAGTCGCGGATTTCAGCGTTCCCGACCTCCATCCGCACTGCGATGGTGATGTCGGGGCGCAGACCCTGATCTAGCCGAATTTTCCACCGCAATCCGCCCGCCGGCGTTTCTAGGCAGCGTACGATCACGACCGATGCAGTGAACTCGTCATTGATGGTCAGCAGTCCGTTGCACGGGTCTTCTGAAACAACCGCTCCGCCCCGCTCGATTCCACCAACGACCTGGGCGACGACATCCGGATGTATCGCCCGGAGAGCCTGATTGATTTCGATGTAGCGATAGTCGCGAGCTGGCGAATAGCCGATCAGTTGGTAAGCACGAACGAGGCTCCCGAACCGGTGGCGAAATGCCGAGCTTGACGGCATGTCATCGACTTCGTCGATCACGAGCCCCGATAGCCATCCCTTTTTCGCCAGCAGGTCAGACAACCGAGCCAGCAGCTCTTCGTCACTGTATCGCACGCACCTGGCCTGGATGATGCGCTGTGCAGCCTCGAAAAAGTCCGGTTCAACGATCCCTTCGAACGCACCGTCGCGACGCACCCAGTTGTCTGGATCGTTCACCACGCGCTTTGCCTTCAACTTGAAGGAAGAGCGATTGTACACATTGTTGCCGATGTACTTTTCGTTCGTAAGAACCTGGTGGACCGTGCCGCGGGTCCAGGGACGTCCCAAATCCGTAAGCCGGCCCTCCCCGTTCAGCACCGTAGCAATTTCGCTTTCTGAGCGACGCTGAACGACGAACATCCGATAGAGACGTCGAACGACTTCGACTTCCTCGGGCGGCCCGGGGGTGAGCACCACACGATCGGTTTGAATGCTCTTTTGCTCGCCTCGCTCAAGCAGACCTTTCGGCGACAAATGCTCATCAACCAGTTGCCGACGCAGACCATATCCAGCCGCGCCACCTTGCCGAAAACCCAGCGTGATGAGGCGACACTGACCAGCAAAGACCTTGGCCGAGAGCTCGCGACTATACTCCCCCGCCATCGCGCGCTTCATGCTCTTTATGATTGTCGCGCTTAGGCTCCCGTCGTTCTCAAACTGCTCAGCACAGTAATGCACCGACAGCCCAGCCTCACGGCAGATGAACTCGTAATAAGCGCTCTCGTCAGCATCCTGGAAACGACCCCAACGGCTCACATCATAAACGAGGATAGCCTCAAATCCCGGAGCGCCGTTGCGAACGTCGGCGATCAGCTCCTGTAAAGCCGCTCGCCCATCAAGCCTCAGTCCGCTCTTTCCCGCGTCTGTGTAGGTCCGAACGACATCAAACCCACGTCGAGCCGCGTAGGCCGCGATCGCCTCAGACTGGTTTTCGGTTGAGTACTTTTGGTGCTCCGTCGACATACGGACGTACTGAGCCGCCCGCACTGATTTCGCGGCCCCCATCTCGTGCTGAACGCCCATTGGGTCCATAATGCACGCCAGTTACACCCGTCCGAATGGCGGTGAGAATCGAGCCGTAGCGGCAGTCCGACCGGATGTCGTTTCAAAAGATGGTCTGAAAACTTCAGCCCAAAATCGGAAAACTTCTCCATCAGGAGGCGTCGATGCAGGCCTTCCCGCAGATGATTGCTGGAGCACTTCGCGAGGAATGGGGCGAGAGTCCCTCTGCGCGCAAGGCGGTCGGCCTCATCACCAATGCAAATGAACGTGCTGTGCGAAACTGGTTTGATGGCCGTAACGGGCCCAGCGGCGAAAATCTGGTGCGCCTGATCCAGCACTCAGACGCCGTTTTATCAGCGGTGCTACGAGCTTCGCGACGAGATCAGCTCCTACCTGCCGTGGCGCTGATGCGCCTTAAAGCTTCGCTTCAAATGGCAATCGATAGTCTCGACGAAGCTTTTCCTAGCCGGTGACCGAACCACGCGAGCTGGACGCGCGCAAAAGTTGCGAGCTATGAAGCCCTGGCACGGGGCACCGACATGAAGTTCATTATTGCGTTCGTCATCATTGCGGCCTCGGCGGTACCGATAGCTGTAGCTGCGCATTCCGGCGGACTGAACGCAGAGGGGTGCCACAACGATCGCAAGCGAGGCGGTTACCACTGCCATCGTGCGGGCGGAGGCTCTTCGTCGCCCTCTCGTCCACGGGGCTTGAGGTCGTCTCCCCCGTCTAGCGGCGCGTTTGCGAACTGCACTGCGGCCCGTGCGGCAGGTGCGGCTCCCGTGCGTAGGGGCGATCCCGGTTATGGACGGCACTTAGATCGAGATGGTGACGGCGTCGGCTGCGAATGAGCATGACCAAACTGAATGGTTTCAATGAGTTATCAAACCGGCAGCAACGCGAATTCCATTTGGAAAACCCGCTGTAACCCATTGAATTTGCTCGTATCAGCTTGATCCTGTTTGGAGGCTTTCTTCTTTCATTTCAATGTACTTACAGCGTCTCTTAATCAGCGGGTCGTAGGTTCGAACCCTACATCACCCACCATCGTCCATGTAAATTGGAAGTTACGCGGTTGGCGGCCCCGCACAACGGCCGTCCCCTTTAGGTCGTAGACGTTCGCCAGATCGACGACACATGCTCTCACATTGTGCGCCATGACAGCGCGATGCGAGCTCGCTAGACATGATGTTAACGGTGCTGAGCCCGCCCCCTCAACGGCTCTGCTTGTCGATCGCCGACCCCGATGGCTATTCAATGCAAGTGTAAGCTATATCCAACTGTACACTATGGCGGTCGACAAAACCTCTCCGCCCATTGGACCTACGATCGATCGCCAAATAGGAAGACGTCAATCGAGATAGTGCGGGAAAGTTCAGCCGGGAGTAAGCGCTTCCCCGGTCAATCGCTTTACAACGTCAGCAGGGCCGCGGTGCGGTCCTGGGCAAGAAGCTGGACGACCGACCTTCAGGCCAAAGGCATTCGCTTCAATGTGGTGGCTTCCGGCGGCACCGCCACGCCACTGATGCGCAACTTTCTGGGCGCCCAGCCAGGGGTAGAGGATACCCTGAATCAGGCCGTACCCTTGGGCCGGTTGGGCAAGACCGATGAGGTCGGGCGAGCCGTGCTCTTTCTCGCTTCCGTCGAGAGCAGTTTCATTGCAGGCCACGAGCTGTTTGTTGATGGCGGTGTGGCGGCGGTTTGATGCGGGAACGTGTGCCGACCGGACTTCAGCTTCAAGTCGACTTCACGCAATGCTGCTCATGTGCCGGTATCTCGGGGATGGACGCAGCTGATGATCACAGCGACGGAAGGTCCAGACTGAAATCCAGGCCTGACCGGTCATTGCGGTCACAGAACGCAAACCCGCCGTGGGCTTCGGCGATGGCCCGCACGACCATGAGCCCAAGCCCGCTGCCGTCGCGCCCCTCGCTCATGCGGAAATAGGGATCGAACAGGCGCGGTGCGATGTCGGCGGCTAGGCCGGGACCGGCGTCGCTGACGGAAACCCGGGCCACGCCCTGGATGACGTCGGTCCTGATAATCAAGGGACCGGCCTGCGCTTCGGCGTGCTTGATGGCGTTGTCGATGAGCGCGAGGATGGCCTGGCGAAGACGGGCCGCATCCCCGACCGTTTGGGCCGGCGAGAGCCGCCACTCCACCGTGAAGCCGGCCTCGGCGAGCAGCGGGGTCACCGCGGGCTTGAGCGCCGTGACGGCGGCGGCGAGATCGAGCGGTTCGGTGTGGAGCATCAGTTTCTGGGCGCTCGCCAGGCTGACGACGCGCAGGTCCTCGATCAGACGGCCCAGGCTCGCCGCCTGATCCCTCAAACTGGCCAGCAATGGCCCGTCGAGCTTCAAGAGGCCGTCGCTCGCGGCGCTGAGTTGGCCCATCAGGATGGTCACCGGAGTGCGAAGTTCATGGGCGATCGAGGCGTTCCATAAGGTGATGTCGTTCGAGACCGCCTCCACCCGAGCCGCCATGGCGTTGAAATCGGCCACCAGCGCCTCGGCCTCTGCGGCCGACCCCGGTTCGGCGCGGGCGCGCGCACCGAGATCGCCTTCCTGGATTTGACGGGCCGTCGTCGCCAGAGAGGTGAGCGGTTGAAGCAGACGCCGCGTGAACATCACCGAAACGACGGCGGACAGGGACAGACCGAGCAGGATGAGGGCGCACAGGATGATCGAGTCGATCGGGTACCAGGCTCCACCTGTCTGGTCCGCGAGCCACTCCGGCTTCTGTGCGGCGATCAGAGCATAGATGAAATAGGCCCCGACCGAGGTCAGAAGGCCGCCAGCGAGAGAGACGCCGGTCATATAGAGACTGACCTTGGTGGCGAGACTGTTGAACCTCATCACGAAGAGGGCTCCAGCAGATAGCCGACCCCGCGCACGACCTGCAGCATCCCGTCGCAGTCGACCGTTCGCAACTTGCGGCGCAGCTTGCTCATGTGACTATCGACTGTCTTCTCCAAGGCGTCCTGGCCCGGCAGGCAGGCGTCGACCAGGGTGCTGCGCGAGGCGACTCGCCCCGGCGGTCGAGCCAGATAGGAGAGCAGCCGGAACTCGGTCAGGGTGAGGTCCAGTCCTGTGCGGACGCCCTCGCGGGCGACGTAGACGCGGTGGGCGTCGAAATCGATCTCCAGCTTGCCCAGCCTGACCACGCCCGGCGGCGATCGCGTCGCGCTTCGGCGGAGAAGGGCCTGCACGCGCGCAACCACTTCCAGCGGATTGAATGGTTTGACGACATAGTCGTCGGCGCCGATCCGCAGGGCCTGAAGCTTGTCGATGTCCTGGTCGAGGGCTGTGATCATGATAACGGGCGTATCCGCGTGGTGACGGAGATCGCCGAGGACTTCCCAGCCTGTTTTTCGCGGCAGGCCGACATCCAGCAGGACCAGGTCAGGTCGCAGACTGGTGTGCAGATCCACCGCCGTCTGGCCATCCCGCGCTGTGATCGTGCGAAAGCCTTCTCGCACAAGGTAGAGCTCCAAAACCTCTGCGATCTTGGGTTCGTCTTCGGCGATAAGCACCAGAGCGTTCATCGTAGGCCTCCTGCGTTTCGCGTCGCATGTCGGGCGCATCAAGAAAAGCGTGGGGCCGCATCGTCCACCATTCGTGCATCAAACGTCCACCATCACGCAGGGCGTTGGTGCGACAGCCCGCAGGCGGCGCCGCCGCGATCGTGGAGCTTTTCGTGACGAAACCTACCGATATCCTGCTGACCGGTCTTTTATGCGCCGTGACCCTCGCCGGATGCGGCAAGCCTGAACAGGCGCCTTCGACAGCCCCTGTTCAGGTGTCGATAGCGACCGCCGTCAACGGACCGGTGGCGATGACCGATGAGCTGCCCGGCAGGGTGGTGGCGTTGCGTACAGCCGAAATCAGACCCCAGGTCGGGGGGATCATCCAGAAGCGTCTCTTTGCGGAGGGCGCGACCGTGCGGGCGGGGCAGCCCCTGTTCCAGATCAACACGGCGCCGTTCCAAGCCGACGCAAACGCGGCCGCCGCCGCCCTTCAGCGCGCGCTGGCCGTCCGTGATCGCGCGCGGCTTCAGGTCGATCGCCTCAAGCCGCTGATTGAGACCGACGCGGTCAGCCGCCAAACGGTCGACGACGCCGCATCGACCCTGGCCCAAGCGCAGGCGGACGTGGCGGCGGCGCAGGCTGCCCTGGCGCGTCGCCGCCTGGATCTGAGGTTTGCGACCATCACCGCGCCGATCGCAGGACGGATCGGCGCGGCGGCGATCAGCGAGGGCGCGCTCGTCAATGTGGGCGACACGACGGCCTTGGCTTCGATCCAACAGATCGGCCAAGTCTACATCGACGTGCGTCAGCCTGCGACCCGGCTGACGGGCCTGAGCGAAGAGGCGATGCGTTCGGCGCCCGTGACCGTCCTGGACGCTGACGGCCGGCCCACCGGGTTGATGGGCAGGCTGATGTTCTCGGAGCGTCGGGTCGATCCGGCCACGGGCGATGTGACCGTCCGGGTGCTCGTTGACAATCCGTCCGGCCAGCTCCTGCCCGGCATGTTCGTTCGCGTGGGTCTGCCGCGCGGGCCCGCGCAGCTGCTGCCCCGCGTCCCGCAACAGGCCGTCTTTCACGCCGGCCCTCAAGCTCAGGTCATGGTGTTCGCCGGCGACGGCCGGGTGCAGACCCGAAATGTCCGGCTCGGGGAGGTGATCGACAACAACTACGTCATCCTTTCTGGCGTCAGCCCGGGTGACCGTGTGGTCGTGGAAGGGCGCGACCGTGTCCGGCCCGATGTCAAGGTCCAGGCCACGGCCTGGCGCAAACCTGTTCGCTGATCGGCTCCCCTCATGCCTCGCTTCTTTATCGAACGTCCCGTCTTCGCCTGGGTGATCTCGATCTTCATCATCCTTCTCGGCGTCCTGGCGATTCCGCGCCTGCCGATCGAACGCTTTCCAAACGTGGCGCCGCCCAGCGTCAGCATCAGCGCCAGCTATCCCGGTGCGACGCCGCAAACGCTGGCGGACAGCGTGATCGCGCCCATCGAACGCGAACTTTCGAGCGTCCGGAACCTGCTGTATTTTGAGAGCTCCAGCGATACGTCCGGATCGGCGTCGATCACGGCGACCTTCAAGCCGGGCGTCAATCCGGAACTGGCCCAGATCGACGTTCAGAACCGGCTCAAGGGCGTCGAGCCGCGCTTGCCGCAGGCCGTCCGACAAACCGGCCTGAGCGTCGAATCCGCGTCGTCCGGCTTCCTGATGATCGTCAGCCTGAACTCGGACGGCAAGTTCGACGAGCAGGCCTTGGGCGACTATCTCAGCCGCAACCTGGTCGAGGAGCTCAAGCGTGTGCCCGGTCTCGGACGGGTTCAGAACTTCTCGTCGGAACAGGCGATGCGGGTCTGGATCGATCCGCAGAAGATGGCCGCGCATGGCGTCAGCGTCACGGATGTCACGACCGCCATCGCCAACCAGAACCTGCCGATATCGCCTGGGCGCATCGGCGACGCGCCCACGCTCGCCGGGCAAACCGTCACCGTCCCTCTGACCGCGACGGGCCAACTTGAAAGTCCCGAGGCGTTTCGGGCCATCACCCTGCGCGCGGACGCCTCCGGCTCACGTTTGACCCTGGGCGACGTCGCGCGCGTCGAACTCGGCCAACAGTCGTACGGCTTCGATAGCTATTACAACGGCAAGCCCGCAGCCTCCGCGGCGATCCTGCTCGCACCTGGCGCAAACTCCGTCGCCGTGTCCAAAGCCGTCATCGCGCGCCTGGAGCAGCTGAAGACGGCCATGCCGGAAGGCATGAGCTATTCGATCCCTTACGACAACGCGCCCTTCGTCAAGGTTTCGATCGAAAAGGTGGTCCACACCCTGCTCGAGGCCATGGTCCTGGTCTTCCTGGTGATGTTCCTGTTTCTGCAGAACATTCGCTACACGCTCATTCCGGCCATCGTCGCGCCCATCGCGCTGTTGGGAACGTTTGCAGTCATGGCGGCGGCGGGATTCTCGATCAATGTGCTGACGATGTTCGGCATGGTGCTCGCGATCGGCATCATCGTGGACGACGCCATCGTCGTGGTCGAGAACGTCGAGCGACTGATGGCGGTCGAAGGACTGTCGCCCAAGGCGGCCACGATCAAGGCGATGACGGAGATCACCAAGCCGGTCATCGGCATCACCCTGGTGCTGTCTGCGGTCTTCATCCCGATGGCGTTCGCGAGCGGGTCGGTGGGCGCGATCTATCGGCAGTTCACCCTCGCCATGTCGGTGTCGATCCTCTTCTCCGCCTTCCTCGCCCTGTCGCTGACGCCGGCGCTGTGCGCGACCCTGCTGAAACCCGTGACGGGCGGTCATGACGGTCAGGCAGGGATCTTCGGCAGGTTCAACCGAGGCTTCGCCCGAATGACCGACGCCTACGTCAGCGGGGTGGCGCGCCTTCTGAGGCGAGCCGGACGGGTCATGGTCGTGTTCGCGGCCATCCTGGCCGTGACCATCTTTGCTTTCGTCCGACTGCCGTCCGCCTTCCTGCCGGACGAGGATCAGGGACAGCTGATGACATCGATCACCCTGCCGGCCGACGCCACGGCCGAGCGGACGCGCGCCGTCGTGGCCCAGTTCGAACAGGCCGTTCTGGCGCGTCCGGCGATCGCGGGCGCCACCAGCATCATGGGCTTCAGCTTCTCCGGTTCGGGGTCCAACGCCGCGATGGTGTTCACCAACCTGGTCGACTGGAAGTCCCGCAAGGGCGCCACCTCGGCCGGCGAGATGGAGGCTGCGACGGCGGCGATGGCCGCGGTTCGAGACGGCGAAGTAATGACCCTGATGCCGCCGGCGATCGACTCCCTTGGAACGTCTTCAGGCTTTTCAATGCGGCTTCAGGCCGTGAGCGGACAGACGGGCGCCGAGTTGCAGGTGGCGACCGATCAGCTGCTCGCTCTGGCGGCCGCCAGCCCGAAACTGTCGGGCGTCTATTCGGAGGGCCTTCCGGCCGGTTCCGCCGTCAATCTGCGCATTGACCGCGAGAAGGCTGAAGTCATGGGCGTCTCGTTCGAGGCGATCAACAATACGATCAGCGCAGCCTTGGGATCGAGCTATGTCAACGACTTCCCGAACAACGGCCGGCTCCAGCAGGTGATCGTTCAGGCGGATGCCAGCGCCCGGATGCAGCTGGCTGACGTGCTGAAGCTCTATGTGCCCAATCGCTCGGGGGGCATGACCGCTCTGTCCGAAGTGGTCACCCCGGAGTGGACCGCCTCGCCGGCCCAACTCGTACGCTACAACGGCTTCCCCGCGGCGCGCATCGCCGGCAGCCCGGCGAAAGGCGTTTCGAGCGGCCAGGCGATGGTGGAAATGGAGCGGCTCGTGTCCCAACTGCCCGCCGGCTATGTCGCGGCCTGGACCGGGGCTTCGCTTGAAGAGCAGCAGAGCGGTGCTCAGGCGCCCATGCTTCTGGCCTTTTCCATGCTGGTCCTCTTCCTCGTCCTGGCGGCGCTTTACGAGAGTTGGTCTATCCCGCTCGCCGTCATGCTGGTCGTCCCACTCGGTATCATCGGCGCCGTGATCGCGGTCACGCTGCGCGACCTGCCGAACGACGTCTTCTTCAAGGTCGGCTTGATCACAATCATCGGCCTGTCGGCCAAGAACGCCATCCTGATCGTGGAGTTCGCCCGCAAGCTCCAGGTCGAAGAGGGCAAGACGCTTGTCGCAGCGACTATCGAGGCGTCGCGCCTGCGTCTGCGGCCGATCATCATGACCTCCCTGGCCTTCACCCTCGGCGTCCTGCCTTTGATGATCGCGAGCGGCGCCAGCGCCGCGACCCAGCACGCCATCGGTACGGGGGTCTTCGAAGGCATGATCACAGCCACGGTCCTGGCGGTCTTCTTCGTGCCGGTCTTCTTCGTCTTCATCCTGACGCTGATGGACCGGCTGGCCTCACGCGTGCCGCGCCTGCGATGGCCGTGGAAACAGCATAGGACGGGGGACGTGGCATGACGGGCTGGATGCGCAAAGGCGGAATCGCGCTCCTCTTAGGCCTGGCCGGGTGCCAAACCGTCCCGCGAACGGCGGCCCCGGACGTGGTGGCGCCGGTCTTTCCCGCACCTTCAGCTGAGGTGGACCAGCGATCGGCGGCCGAGCGGAACTGGCGATCGGTCTTCGTCGATCCGCGTCTGCAGGCCCTCATAGAGATCGCCCTTGCGGACAGCCGCGATCTGCAGCTTGCGCTCTTGGATGTCGATGCGGCGCGTGCGCAGCTTCGCATCCAGAATGCGGGCAGCGCGCCACAGGTCGACGCCCAAGTCGGGTACAGCCAGAGCGGAGGGCCGGGCGACCAGAGCACAGGCCAATCAACCGTGTCGTTCGCTCTGTCCGCGTTCGAACTGGACCTTTTCGGACGGCTTCGCGCGGAATCGGACAGCAGTTTTGCGGCCTATCTCGCTGCGCAATCGGGACGGGACGCCGCGCAGATCGCCGTGATGTCGACGGTCGCCGACGCCTATCTCGCACAGAGCGCCGCCGAAGAGGCTGTGGCGTTGACGACCCTGACGCTCGCCGATTGGCGAGCCTCGCTGGACCTGACTCATCGGCTGCAGGAGGCCGGCCAGGCGAGCGGTCTCGATGTCGCACAGGCCGAGGGTCAGGTCTTGGCCGCCGAAGCCGACCGGGAAGCCGCCAGGCGTGACCTCGCCATAGCAACGAACGCTCTGACGCTCGCGATCGGCCGTCCCATGCCGGACGATCTCCCGGCCCGCCTGGGCATTGAGGCGGAGCCCATCGTGACGCGGCTCGGCGCTGGAGTTCCGTCAGACCTTCTGAAACGTCGTCCAGACATTCGGCAGGCGGAACACCAACTTGCCGCGGCCAATGCCGACATTCGCGCGGCGCGCGCCGCCTTCTTCCCCCGTCTCTCCCTGACGGCGGCCCTTGGCTCGGCCAGCGCGGACCTCGGCGGCCTGTTTAACGGCGCCAATCGAACATGGTCTTTCGCGCCGGTCATCACCCAGCCCCTCTTCAACGCCGGACGGCTGAAGGGCGCGTTGGATCTTGCCGAGATTCGGGCGGACCAGGCCGTGGCGACTTATGAGCGCACGATCCAGACCGCCTTCAGGGAAGTCGCTGACGGATTGGCCGGGCGTGAAACCTATGACGCCCAGTTGGACCGCGAGACTGCGGCGGTCCGCGTCGCCGAGCGCCGCAGACTGCTTTCGCAGCAGCGTTATGCGGCGGGGCTCGACAGCCGCCTCGAACTCCTCGACGCGCAGCGCCAACTCTATGCCCAGCAACGCGCCCGGCTGGCGACCCAGAAGGCGCGCCTCTCAAACGCCGTCGCCCTGTACCGCGCGCTCGGTGGCGGTCTCGACGTCGGCGGTGCGACCGCCACGTCGCCGAGCGGAGGCGCTTAGGATGATCGTTTCCGATGCAGACAGGTGGTTGCGGCCACGTCACCGGGTTTCGAACCGGGTCTGGTTGACCCCCTTGCCCTATGAAAGGACCTGCCGATGACAGCCGCTGTAACGCTTCAACCCGCTTCGGCCGATGACCTTCCGCGCTTCAAAAGCGACTTGCAGGCGGCGTTCGCGCTCGCCGTCGTGGAGGCGTTCGGCGATCAACTCGACGTACCCATGCCATCTGACGCAACGCTGGAAACGGCGTTCAGCGCGCCGGGCGCTGTCGTGCTTCGTATTCTTCAGGACGGCGTCGATGTCGGCGGCGCGGTCGTGACGATCAACACTGAGACCCAGCACAACAGTCTGGATCTGTTCTTCATCAAGGTCGGCCAGCATTCCAGTGGTTTGGGACGCCAAGCCTGGTTCGCGATCGAGCAGCGCTTTCCAGCAACCGTCGCCTGGGAAACGCACACGCCCTATTTCGAGAAGCGGAACATCCATTTCTACGTCAACATATGTGGGTTCAAGATCGTGGAGTTCTTCAACCCGCGGCATCCGGATCCCCACGAAGACGGCGAGTTGGAAGATCTGCCCGGAGAAGGGGAAGCGTTTCAGTTCCAGAAGTTGATGCGTCCGCCCTCGAACGCCTAGGCAGACGAGGACATGAGCCCAGACGTGAAACGTCCGCTCATCGCGCCTATACGTCTTGAAGCAAAGGCGCGATGGGGAAATCCGTTGGGCGGCTGGCAACTGCGCACGCTCCATGCGCCAAGCGCGCTCCCGGTTGCTGGTCATGGCAGTGGCTGGATCGAGACTGAGAAGGCGCCTGCTGCGTAGGTTGGCCGCGGTGAGCTGACTGCTTCCTAATCAGCCGTCGTAGTTCGAGCCCTGCATCAACGACGATCGTCGCGCCCTGACGCTTCCAATAGCTCGACACCCTTGGATTTCGCGCGGCGTGGCTTAAATGCCGATGCCTGCCGCTGAACGGAATCCGACCTATGGCCGACTACGACTACGACCTCTTCGTCATCGGCGCCGGTTCGGGCGGGGTGCGGGCGGCGCGGCTGACGGCGCTGGATGGCAAGAAAGTTGGGGTCGCCGAGGAATATCGGGTCGGCGGCACCTGCGTGATCCGCGGCTGCGTGCCCAAGAAGTTCATGGTCATGGCCTCCGAGGTCAGCCACGCGCTCGAGATCGCCGAGGGTTACGGCTGGTCGTTCGACAACGCCAAGTTCGACTGGCCCACCTTCCTTGAAGCCAAGGATGTCGAGATCGCGCGCCTGTCCGGCATCTATGCCGCCAATCTGGGCAAGGCCGGGGTCGAACTGGTCCACGGGCGGGCGGTCCTGAAAGACGCCCACACGGTCGAAATCGTCGGCAAGGATCGCACCATCACCGCCAAAAAGATCCTGATCGCCACGGGCGGCCGCCCGTGGAAGCCGGAAGAGCTACCTGGCATTGAGCACGCCATCACGTCTGAAGAAGCCTTCCACCTTCCGGAACTACCCAAGCGCATCCTGATCGCAGGCGGCGGCTATATCGCGGTGGAGTTCGCCGGCATCTTCGCGGGCCTGGGCGTCGAGACGACCTTGATCTATCGCGGCCCCAACATCCTGCGCGGCTTCGACGACGACGTGCGCGCACACCTGGCCGGAGAGATCGAAAAGCGGGGCATAAAGGTCATTCTGGGCTGCCAGCACGAGAAGATCGAAAAGACTGAGACCTGTCTCATCAACCACCTCGAAAACGGCATGAAGTTGGAGACGGACGTCGTCATGTTCGCCACCGGCCGCATTCCCTACGTCAAGGATCTGGGGCTGGAGAGCGCCGGCGTCGAGCTGAACGAGGCGGGCGCCATCAAGGTCGACCCCTATTCCAAGACGACGGCCGACAACATCTGGGCCCTCGGCGACGTCACCGACCGGATGAACCTGACGCCTGTCGCCATCCGCGAAGCCGTCGCCTTCCATCAGACCGTCTATCGCGACAATCCCCAGCACTTCGACTACGAGGCCGTGGCCACCGCCGTCTTCAGCCAGCCGCCGGTCGGGGTCGTGGGGCTAAGCGAGGCGGAGGCGCGGCGGTCGTGCTCGAACGGCGTGGACGTCTACGTCACCCGGTTCCGCCCGATGAAATACGCCTTCACAGGCTCGGATGAGCGGGTGCTTATGAAGCTGGTGGTCGATGCCGACAGCCAGCGCGTGGTCGGCGTTCACATCGTCGGGCCCGACAGCCCCGAGATGATCCAGCTGGCCGCGATCGCCGTGAAGGCCGGCCTGACCAAGGCCCAGTGGGACGCCACTTGCGCCGTCCACCCCACCATGGCCGAAGAGCTGGTCACGCTGAAGGAGAAGCAGTCGGGCGCGACCTCCGCCGGCTGACGCGCGCTCTTAGGGCCGAGGCCGCTCGCGGAACCGCTCGAGCAGGTCCAGCCGGGCGCTGAACGGCACGGGCGTGACGGTCGGTCCCGGGTTGACGAAGTTCATCAGCCGGGTGTCCCTCAATGTCGCTGTGGGCCAGCGTGGCCGCCCGACGCCGTTGGGATCGCCCGAGCGCGCGAAGGCGGTCCAATAGCTCATCATGGCCTCCGACGCCTTTCGGTCCCGATCCTCGACGGTATACGGTAGAGTGTTCAACGTGCCGAACACATACGGCCGCTCGATCGCATGGGTCGCGCCGCCATGCGGCTCCGGATTCTGCGGCGACGAGATATCGAACCGATAGAGCCAGGCCGGATGGCCCGCCTTGGCATGCAGCCGCGCCAGCATCCGGGCCGGTTCCGAAAACACCAGATCCGTGATCGCCAGCTTGTCGAACGCCTCCAGCCCGCCATAGGCCTGAACGGCATCGGCGCGCTCGAGCCAGGTCATGTCGTCGTCGATCTGACCATAGCCGTTGCGATCCGTGGGCCGCATCCACCAGAACTCGGCGCTGTTGCTGCCGATGATGAAGGGCACCGGAGCCTGCCGCCCCGCCTTGAACGCCGCCTCGACCGTGGACGGCACGATCCGCCCGTCGATCAGCGTCAGGTCGCCGTTGGCGAAAACCGGGGGCGGCGTCAGGAACAGATCGGCCGGCGCCGCGCGCAAATCCGCCGCCGTTCGCAGTCCCGCGCCATAGGCCCACACCTCGCCGCGCTCGCGCGCTGAGGGCGCGCCATAGGCGCCCTTGCGGTCCAGCGGCGTCTGCAACTCCCGCCCCAGGCCGGACTGAACGATCGCCCGGTCGAACAGACCGCGCGCCGGCGGCGAGATCATCAGTCGCGTGACAATCGCCCCGCCTGCCGATTCGCCGAAGATGGTCACGTTCTTGGGGTCGCCGCCAAAGGCCGCGATATTGGCGCGCACCCATTTCAGCGCCGCCGTCACGTCCATCAGGCCGTAATTCCCCGCCGCCTCGCCCGCCGGCCGCTCGGCCGCCAGCGCCGGATGATCGAAGAAGCCCAGCCGCCCCAGTCGATAGTTCAGTGTCACCACGACCATGCCACGCTTGGCCAGGCTGGTTCCATCATACAGCGGCGCGGTTCCCGATCCGTTGACCAGGCCGCCACCATGAATCCAGACCATGACAGGCGCGGGCTGAGCCGCGCTGACCGGTCGCCAGACGTTCAGGTTCAGACAGTCTTCGCTCATCGGCAAGGGACCGACGCCGGGGTCGCCATTCGGCGGCGCCTGGATGCACAGCGGACCATAGGCCGAGGCGTCGCGCTGGCCTTGCCAGGTCGGCGCGGGGCCGGGCGGTCGCCAACGCCGCTCGGCCGTCGGCGGGGCGGCATAGGGAATGTTCTTGAACGCAGCCACTTCGGCATCCGCGCGTCCGGTCAGGACGCCCTGCGGAATGCGGACGGTGGGCTGGTCGGCTGCGGGCGCCATCATAAGCGAGAGGGTGGCGAAAACGCCGGCGATTGTCATGCGCGTTGATTAGCAAAATACGACGGCGCGCCAATCACCTTACGATCAAAGTTGGCGACAGCGAAGCCGGAGAACCGATTTCGATGTCGCGCGTTATCGCCAAGCTGTGCGGGGTAAGCGTTGAACGAAACGGTGAAATCTGGCGATCCGGCCGTTGATCGGGGTGCGGCTTTCGATGCCTCGCCCAATCCCTATGTGCTGCTTACGCCGGACCTGCGGATCGCCGAGGTCAATCAGGCCTATATGGATGTCACGGGCGCCAAGCGCAGCGAAGTGTTGGGCCAACCGCTCTTTGCCGCCTTCGACTCGGGCCCTGGCTCGGACGCCCCGGAGAACGTCCGCCAAGTCCGTTCGTCACTGGAAAAGGCGCGCGACACCCGACAACGCGATCATCTGGCGGTCGTACGCTTTTCGATGCCGAGAACGCAGCTCGACGGCAGCGAAACCTTCGAAGAGCGTCTCTGGAGCGCCACCCATACGCCCATACTGAACGCCGACGGCGAAGTGGTCATGCTGCTTCAGCACACCATGGATGTGACGGACCTGGCGCCCGTCATCCGCCCGGACGAGCCGACGACCGCTTTGGACGCCATCATCGGCGATTCAGTGCTTCGTCGGGCCCAGTCGGTTCAGGAGGACAATCGTCGCCTGGAGACCGAGCGCAATCGTCTCGTTGAGATGTTCATGCAGGCCCCCGGCTTCGTCGCGATCATGTCCGGACCGGATCATCGGTTCCAGATGCACAACGACGCCTACAGCCAGCTCATCGGACACCGGGATATCGCCGGCAAGCCGGTTAGGCAGGCCCTGCCGGAACTGGAAGGCCAAGGCTTCTACGATCTGCTCGACAGCGTCTTCGCCACAGGCGAACCCTATGAAGGGCGCGAGAGCGCGGCCCAGCTGCAGCGTAAGCCCGATGGGCTGCTCGAAACCGTCTATCTCAACTTCATCTATCAACCGATCCGCGACGACGCGGGCGCGGTGGTGGGCATCTTCGTGCAGGGCCACGACATCACCGAGAACGTCCTGGCGGCCCAGCGCCAGAAGCTGATGATCGACGAACTGAACCACCGCGTGAAGAACACCCTCGCCACGGTGCAATCCATCGCCATCCAGACCGCTCGCTCCAACACCGACCCGGCCAGCTTCGCCGAGACCTTCCAGTCGCGGATCATGGCCCTGTCGCACACCCACAATCTGCTGACGCAAACCCATTGGGAGGGCGCAGACCTGCGCGCCATTCTGGAGCACGAGACAGAGGCCTATGGACCGACGCGGATCAGCCTCAACGGCCCGCCGGTCTCTCTCGAACCTGCTGTCGTCCTGTCGCTCGGCATGATCTTCCACGAGCTTGCGACCAACGCCGCCAAATACGGCGCGCTGCATACGCCGGACGGCCGCATCCTCATCGACTGGGGATTGGCCGACCAGAGACACCGAAAGCTGAAATTGAGCTGGCGCGAAATCGGCGGCCCCACGGTTGTGGTTCCGGCCAGGAAGGGCTTTGGCAGCCGCTTGATTGAGCGAAACATTCGCCATGATCTGGCGGGCGAGATCGATCTGGTCTACGCCCCCGAAGGATTGATCGCGGAACTGACAGTTCCATTGGACAGGACCGCCGCACAATGACCCAGCCCCTCACCGGCCGCCGCGTGCTTGTGGTCGAAGACGAGTCGCTCGTCGCCATGCTCCTGGAAACGATCCTGGAGGACATGGAGTGCGTGCCGATCGGTCCCGCGTCCAATGTGGACGAAGGTCAGAAGCTGGCGCGCGATACGGAGAATCTCGACGCCGCCCTGCTGGACGTCAATGTCGCCGGTCGTCAGGTCTTCCCCGTCGCCGAGGCGCTGAAGGAACGCGGCGTGCCGTTCGTCTTTTCGACCGGCTACGGCGAAGGTGGTCTGCCTGACGAATGGCGCGGCCAGCCTACGATCCAGAAGCCGTTCACAGAAGTCGCCATCCGCGACGCCCTGATGAAGGCCATGGGTGTGACCCAAGCCTGAGGCCTAGCTCGGCATTCGCCGCGGCGCGAACCATCCGTCGTCGGTATTCTGAACGGATCCCGCGACCGCGAGCACCTTGAGCGTATGTGTAATCAGCCGCTTCGCACGCGGCCGACTGCCCTCGAACTCCTCCATCAACTCGGTCGGCGACATCGGAACGCCCTGTCGGCGCAGGATTGAGAGCAGGCTGGACGCCAGAACGCCGGGCTGTTCGGGAAACAGGGCCTTCTGCCTCGATGTCGGTAGAAGAGGCTGCGTCGGTCTTGCAGTCCCTTGGCGCACCTTGCCGGCTTGATAGTCCGGTCGCAGGAAGTGGATGTCGCCCTGCGCCTCCTGCTCCGCCCTGGCCTGGTTCAGCTGGATCAGGCGGTCGACGACCTGCCTGTCCGCCAGGTCGTCAGGCCAGCCATAGGCCTTGGCAACCAGCTGATCGAGGCGTTGATGCAGATGGTCGATGATGCCGACGCGCCCTTGGTCATAGATCGCACGTTCGGCGTCCGACACGTGATCGCCCAGGCCTATCCTGGCTCTGGCGTTGTAAAGGCCGGTCATCGTCAAGGCGTCGCTGTCGCGCAGGACGTCAGCCCTCACGGCATCGAGTTCTTCGGCCAAGACGCCGATCTCTGCCGCCAAGGCGGCGCCTGCGTCCGGAAATGGAAAGGTGTCGAAACAGGCGCCTTTCACATAGACGGCCTCGCGTTCGTATTCGCCGATGCGGCCGGCGTTGGCGGCGAACCATGCGCGATGCTGGCGCGAAGACAAGACGCCAAGCACGAACGGATCATCGCTGGCGATCACCACCAGCTTGTTATCCGGCAAGGTGGCGGCGTCCATGAATCTAAACCAGCGATGCTTGGCGGTTTCTATGGTGACGATAAAGCGGCTCAATCCCTCCAGGGCGTCGCGCAGATCACGACGCGGCTCTCCGAAGATCCACCAGTTGTCGCGATAGGCCGCCCGGTTGTTGCGATCCCGATCCGGCTTCACCGTCTCCAGAAGATGCTGGAACAGCAGCGGATGCCGACGACGCGCCTCGCCTTCGTCCCAGCCGAAGAAATCAATGACCTGCAGCCCGCGTGATCGATCCGCCAGATCTCGGCCATTACGATAGTCGCGAACCGGCGACGGCGCCTGCGGGTCTGAGCCGGACAGGAGGCGTTCGGCCTTCTCTGACGTGACCTGGAAACCCGAGCCCATCAGCTGCACGCCGCGATAGGCCAGCACCGCGTTGGCCTTGAGCTGTCGAACGCGCGTCAGTCGACTGTCCAGCATCAGGTCCGCGCCGATGTCGCCGTGACGCTCCTTGAACGTCGTGGCATCCGCATCCTTGACCCTCAGCCATCGTCCCTGTCCGTCCGGCTCGCCCCGCTCGGCGACCGACATGGCGATCCTGACGTCAGCGCATCCTACGCCTCTGGCCCACGGATGGTCCGCGATGGCGAAGACAATCCTGATCGGCGGTCGTTTGGCCAGATGGTGTTCGATCACCCGTCGCGAGAAGGTCTGGGTGATCGAATTGGTGGTGATGAACCCGAAGCGCCGCAACCGCGTATCTGGCTCGATCAGGATTTCCGCCGCCCGATCCCACCAGGCCATGACCAGGTCTGCCGAAAGAAATCGACCGCCCCTGATCGCTGCAAGGGCATCGACGTAGCCGTCGCCCAACTCTCGTCTCAGGCCTTTGCCGCCAATGAAGGGCGGATTGCCGACGATGAATTCAACTTCCGGCCAAGGTGTGGGGCGCGGGTCGATATAGCGAACCCGCTCTCGCTCGGCCTGATCACGTCCATGGACCATCTCGACGCGCGAGAACTCCAGCAGGGCGTCGGCCTGTCGGATGGTTCGAAAGTTCTTGAGGATGGGCTCCGACGGCATCGGCGCGCCGGATATGCGGAAGTGCCACTGAAGATGGCCGATCCACATGACCATCTCAGCGATCCAGGCGGCGTTGGCGTTCTTTTCTATGCCATAGAATTGCTCGGGGCTGACGACCCGCCCGTCGAAAGCCAGCACGCCCTGATGCTCGCCCATCTCTGCCAGTGTGCTGAAGATTTCCTCTTCCAGCTCCTTCATCATCCGCATGGCGACGTAGAGAAAATTGCCCGTGCCACAGGCGGGATCCAGCACGCGCGTCTTGCACAGCCGATCATGAAACGCGTGCAGGCGGCGACGCGCCTTGACGACGTCGCCCTGCATGAACTCCGCAACGGCTTCGCCCTCCACCGCCTCCCAATCCGCGCGCAATGGTTCCATGATCGTCGGCGCGATCAGGCGCTCGACATAGGCGCGAGGCGTATAATGCGCACCCAGTTCGGCCCGCTCAGCCGGGTCTAGCGCCTGCTCCAGCAGGGTTCCGAAGATGGCTGGCTCGACGTCGGTCCAGTCGCTCTTCGCCGCAGCGATCAAGGCTTCCAACTCGCCTTCCTCGATGGGCAGCGTCTCGACCGTGCTGTAGAGGCCGCCGTTGAACCGGCGGATGTGTTGGCGAGTGGCGACGCAATAGCCGCCCTGATCCATCGCCATGAACAACGACCGCGCGCTCTGGTGGAAGCGCTCCGCCTCCCCGCGATAGCTTTCGAGCAAGCTCAGAAAGCTGCGCCGCTCGATCAGGCCGACGCTGTCCGCGAACATGGCGAAGATGCATTGCATCACGAAACGCGCGGTCTTGCTCGCCTGCGCGGCGCGATCGACTGGCCCAAGCCCGACCTGTCGCCGACCGTTGATCGATTTTACCAACCAGGCCAGAGACTTTGCGATTTCCGTCGTGACCGCCGCCGACCGCGCGGCCGGATCGAGCGACATCGGATCGGTCCAGACCCGGCGCAGCCGCTCTCTAATCTCCGGCGAGCGCAGCTGGTCTAGCGTGATCCGATAGCCCGCCCGATCCGGGAACGGCGCATAGATCTTGCCTTGCCTCGCAAAGTCCGACCACAGCTCGATCGACCGTCCGACATCCACCGTGATCAGAAACGGCGGCCATTCGGCCAAGGCCTTGGCGTAGTTTTCAGCCTGCCGCTTGGCGACCCGCATGACGCGATCGAGCGCCTCTATCGACGGCGCATGCGCCTTTCCGGCGGACTTGCCCAATAAGGCCAGTTGCGCGGCGGGGTCCAGCGGACCTCCGTCGCGGCGTTTGCGCGACTGTTTGGCTTCCAGGACGAAACAGTCCCGTTTGGCGCAATCGATCCAGCCCGCCGTCGTCTGCCCATTGTCGTGATGAAAGCGGATCGGCCGCTCGAAGCAATAATCCAGATCGCCCGCGCGTTCGTCGTCGGGCGCGGGGACGCCGATCAGGCGGCAGAGCTGAATGATGAAGGTCTGATAGTGGGCGCGTTCGCTGATCGGCGCAGCGGACCAATGTTTGATGAAGGCTTCGACATCGTCTGATTGTTCTGCGTCCATGCAGACAATCTATGGTTCAATTCTTGATCGCAATCTATACGTGTTTTCTATCTCGGTACACGGCGTTGAGCAAAGGCTTGCCCAGCCAGTAACAAAGCTCGGCCGGTCGCGAGATATCCCAGATCGCAAGGTCGGCCGCCTTGCCGACTTCGAGCGTTCCAACCTCACCCAACAGGCCCAGCGCCCTCGCCGCCTCTCGCGTCGCGCCGGCTAGGGCCTCTTCCGGCGTCAGGCGGAACTGGACGCAGGCGAGGTTGAGCGCGGCGGTCATGGAGGCGACCGGCGATGTGCCGGGATTGCAGTCGGTCGCGACGGCCATTCGCACGCCGTGGCGGCGCAGTAGATCGACGTGCGGCGCCTGGGTCTCGCGCAGCATCAAATAGGCGCCGGGCAGCAGGACGGCGGCCACACCGGCTGCGGCCATGGCCGCGACGCCTTGCTCGTTCGCATGTTCGATGTGATCGGCTGACAGAGCCTGATAGCGCGCCGCCAGGTCCGCACCGCCGCCGTTCGAAAACTGGTCGGCGTGCAGCTTCACCGGAAGACCTAGAGCGCGCGCCTTGTCGAACAGGCGCGACACTTCGTCGGTCGAGAAGGCGATGGGCTCGCAATAGGCGTCGACCGCATCGACCAGACCTTCGGCATGGGCGGCCGGCAGGATGTGGTCGATGGCCAGATCGACATAGGCGGCGCGGTCGTTGCGATACTCGGGCGGCACGGCATGCAGACCGAGATAGCTGGTACGGACACGCACCCCGCCCTCGCGCCCGATCCTGCGCGCGACGCGCAGCATCTTGAGCTCCGTCTCAAGGTCGAGACCATAGCCGGACTTGATCTCGACGGTGGTGACTCCTGTGGCCTTCAGCCCCGCCAGACGCGTCATGGCCGAGGCGAACAGGTCATCCTCCGACGCGGCGCGCGTGGCCTTCACGGACGAGACGATGCCGCCGCCCGCACGCGCGATCTCCTCATAGGTCGCGCCACCCAGCCGCTGTTCGAACTCGGCCGAACGGTCGCCTCCGAACACCAGATGGGTGTGGCAGTCGATCAGACCAGGCGTGATCCATCGCCCGTCCAGCCGCTCGGTTTCAGCCGCTTCCACGGCCGGCAGGTCAGCGCGCGGTCCCACCCAGACGATGCGGCCATCGGCGACGACCACGGCGGCGTCCTGAATCGCGCCATAAGGGACCGGTCCCTCGACCATGGTGGCGACATGACAATCGATCAGCAGACGGTCGGCCTTCATCGGCGAGGCTCCTTTGCCAGACCGGGTGAATGGGCGGACGAGAAGCGCGCCACCAAATCGTAGCGATCGCCGGGGAAGGTCTGCCACACCCGCGTCACCCCCTGCCCGTCCCGCCATGTCCGGCGTTCGACGCACAGACAGGCAGCGCCGGGCTTGAGTTCCAGTAGGCGTGCAGAGCGGGCGTCGGCAGAGATCGCAGAAATGCGGTTCTCGGCCTCGGTCCAGGGCGCAGAGTCCAGCAGCCAGCTTCCTGGCGGAACCGTATGAAAATCGACGTCTATGGCTTGAGGCGCCGCGCCGAGCGCGATCAGCCGATGTTCCAAGGCCAGGGGCGCGCCGTCGGCGCTGTGCAGACAGGTCAGATCCAACAGAAGACCACCCGACGCCAGTTCGATTTCGTCCTCACCGTCCGGCTCGCGTTGGATCCGCTCCAGCAGGACGTAGCCGTAAGTCTGCCCGCGCTCGATCACCTCGGCCCGCAGATCGGGAATAGCCAGAACAGCGGCGTGGGCCTTGGGCTGGGCGACGAAGGTGCCGGCGCGACGCCGACGCGTCACCAGCCCCCGCCCCGCCAGTTCCGAGATAGCTTTGGACACCGTCATGCGCGAACAGTCGTAGCGTTCGGTCAGCTCATGCTCGAACGGAATGCGGTCGCCGGGCGATAGCTCGCCGGACAGGATAAGCCCCTCCAGATCGGCGTAGATGCGGCGATGCAGGCTCACCCCAGCACCGTCGACAAGGCATTGCGATAGCGCGCCTCGATGCCGTCCCGCGCGATATGGCGGCCGTCTTTCACGACCTCCCGCCCCGCTCGCCACACCGAACGGATCGAGCCCGTCGGCGCGCCGAAGATCCAGCTGTCGAGCACCGCATCGCCCGACCGTCCCGCAAAGGCGACGCTCCTCATGTCCAGCGACACGATGTCCGCCGACGCCCCGACGCTCAAACCCGACGCCGCGCCCGTCGCCTGGACGCCGCCCGCCAGCGCGCGATCAAACAAGGCGCGCCCCGTCGAGCGTTCAGGGTCCGCCATGACCGCGCGACCGCGCAGCGCCAGCCGCTGACTGTATTCCAGCATCCGCAGTTCGTCGGCCACGCCGATCTGCACATTGGAATCGGTCCCGATTCCGAACCGCCCGCCGGCGCGGGTGAACTTGGCCGCAGGGAAAACGCCGTCGCCCAGATTGGCCTCGGTGATCGGGCACAGGCCGACGACGCCGCCGCGCGCGACGACGCCCTGCCACTCGGTCTCGGTCACATGGGTGGAGTGGATCAGACACCAACGCGGATCGACCGGCGTGTTGGCAAGCAGCCATTCGACCGGCCGCACGCCAGACCAGGCCAGGCAGTCCGCAACCTCCTTGGTCTGTTCGGCGACATGGATATGGATCGGCCCGTTGCCCGCCAGCGCAGGCATGGCCGTCAGCTCATCCGGACTGACGGCGCGCAGGCTGTGCGGCGCCACCCCGACCACAGCGTCGGGCAGATCGGCGGTCAGGGTCCGGCATCGCGCGACCAGATCGGCGAAACCGTCCAGATCGTTGATGAAGCGCCGCTGACCATGCGCCGGCGGCTGACCGCCGAACCCGGCATGGGCGTAGAAGACCGGCAGCAGGGTCAGGGCGATGCCCGTAGCCTGCGCCGCCGCCACGATCCGCGCGGCGACCTCGGCCCGGTCCGAATAGGCCGCGCCCGACGGGTCGTTGTGCAGATAATGGAACTCGGCGACGCGGGTGAATCCGCCTTCCAGCATTTCCACGAAGGCCAGGGCGGTGATGGCCTCGATCTCTTCCGGCCCGCCCCGATCCAGGAAGCGGTACATCAGCTCGCGCCACGTCCAGAAGTCGTCGTCCGAAGGCCCGCGCGCCTCGGTCAGGCCCGCTATGGCGCGCTGAAAGGCGTGGCTGTGGACATTGGCGACGCCCGGCAAGGCGACACCGCCCCCCTCGTCCGCCGGGCTGCGCGCCACGCCGGTTTCCAGACTGACAATCCGCCCGCCCGCGATGCCGATGAGGACATCGCTCGCCCATCCGTCCGGCAGCAGGGCCGCCTCGAACCAGAGGGTGCGATCCACAGGCTGCGGCTGAAGGGTCACTGGACAGGTCCGTGTCGTTACGATCAATATGTCTAGACATACCACGACGGATCGATTTGGCGAGGGAGGCCGAACGGATGCAGGACTGGCTGACCATCCACGAAGGTTCGGCGCCGCTGGTGATCGGCCTGCCGCACACCGGAACCGACATTCCGGCCGCCATCGAAGCGCGGATGACTTCATCCTGGCTGGCCCGCAAGGACGCGGACTGGTGGGTGGATCGGCTGTACGCCTTCGCGATCGACATGGGTGCCACCATGGTGCGAACGGGCGTGTCCCGCAGCGTCATCGACGTAAATCGCGATCCGTCGGGCGTCTCGCTCTATCCCGGCATGACCACGACCGGCCTGTGTCCGACCGAGACCTTCGACGGGGAGCCGCTGTATCGCCCAGGCCAGGAACCGGACACGGCCGAGATCGCAGAGCGACGCACGATCTGGTTCGATCCCTATCACGCCGCCCTGCAAGCCCAGCTAGAGCGACTGCGCAGGTCCGGCCCGGTCGTCCTCTACGACGCCCATTCGATCCGGTCCGTCGTGCCGCGCCTGTTCGAGGGCGAACTGCCTCAGTTCAACATCGGCGACAACGACGGCGCAACCTGCGCCGGCGAGCTGACGCAGGCTGTCGAAAAAGCCTGTGCGATCAGCGGCGACAGCGTGGTCGTCAACGGCCGGTTCAAGGGCGGATGGACCACCCGCCATTACGGCCAACCCGACGCAGGTGTCCACGCCATTCAGATGGAGTTGGCGGACCGGGGCTACATCCTCGATCCCGTCGGACCGGTGTCGCGCGAAAATTGGCCCAGCCCCTATGAGCCGGACCGCGCCGAGCCGATGCGCGCCCATCTGCGCCGCGTCCTGACCGCCTGCATCGCCTTCGCCGAGAGCCAACGATGAACACGCCCAACGCCCGGATCGTCCGCAGCCCGCGCGGACCGGAAAAGACCGCCAAGACCTGGGCCGCCGAGGCGGCCATGCGGATGCTGATGAACAACCTCGATCCAGAGGTGGCCGAGCGGCCCCAGGACCTCGTCGTCTATGGCGGCATCGGCAAGGCGGCGCGGGATTGGGCGGCGTTCGACAGGATCGTGGAAACCCTTCAGACGCTTGAGGCCGACGAAACCCTGCTGGTGCAATCCGGTAAGCCGGTCGGCGTCTTCCGCACCCATGCCGACGCCCCGCGCGTGCTGATCGCCAACTCCAATCTGGTGCCGAAATGGGCGACCTGGGAGCATTTCAACGAGCTCGATCGCAAGGGCCTGGCCATGTATGGCCAGATGACCGCCGGCTCGTGGATCTACATCGGCACCCAAGGCATCGTCCAAGGCACCTACGAGACCTTCATGGAGGCCGGCCGCCAGCACTACGGCGGCGACTGGGCCGGCAAATGGATCCTGACCGCAGGTCTTGGCGGCATGGGCGGGGCCCAGCCTCTGGCCGCGACAATGGCCGGTGCTTCCTGCATCACGATCGAATGCCAACACAGCCGCATCGAGTTCCGTCTGCGGACGCGCTATGTCGACGTGATGGCCGAAACCCTGGACGAAGCCCTGGCGCTGCTGGAGCAATCGTTCCGGGACAAAAAACCCTTGTCGATCGGTCTGTTGGGCAATGCAGCCGACCTGTTGCCTGAAATGGTTCGACGCGGCATCCGGCCCGATCTCGTTACAGACCAGACCAGCGCGCACGATCTGATCAACGGCTATCTCCCCTCGGGCTGGACCGTCGCGGAGTGGGAAGACAAGCGCGTCAGCGATCCAAACAGCGTCGCCGCCGCTGCGCGCGCCTCCATCGTCGCTCATGTGAAGGCCATGCTGGACTTCCAGGCGACGGGCGTGCCGACCACCGACTACGGCAACAACATCCGTCAGGTCGCCTTCGACGCGGGCGTGACGAATGCTTTCGACTTCCCCGGCTTCGTGCCCGCCTACATCCGCCCACTGTTCTGTCGGGGGATCGGTCCGTTCCGCTGGGCGGCCCTGACCGGCGATCCGGAAGATATCAGAAAGACAGACGCGGCGATGAAGCGCCTGTTCCCTGACAACGCCGGCTTGCATCGCTGGCTCGACATGGCGGGTGATCGCATTGCTTTTCAAGGACTTCCAGCCCGCATCTGCTGGATCGGATTGGGTGATCGCCACCGCGCCGGCCTGATGTTCAACGACATGGTGGCGTCGGGCGAACTGTCCGGCCCCATCGTCATCGGCCGCGATCACCTGGACAGCGGTTCGGTCGCCAGCCCAAACCGCGAGACCGAGGCCATGATGGACGGCTCGGACGCCGTATCAGACTGGCCGCTGCTGAACGCCCTGCTGAACACGGCCTCGGGCGCCAGCTGGGTGTCGCTGCACCACGGCGGCGGGGTCGGTATGGGCTATTCGCAGCATTCGGGCGTCGTCATCGTCGCGGACGGGACGCCGGAGGCCGCCCAACGGCTCGAGCGGGTGCTGTGGAACGACCCCGCCACGGGCGTCATGCGTCACGCCGACGCCGGCTATGAGATCGCCCGTGCGGTCGCGCGCGAGCACGAACTGAACCTTCCGAGCCTGAAGGCCTGAACCATGACCGCGATCACTCTCGGCCAGTCGCCTCTCACGCTTGCGCAGCTTCGTGCGGTGCTGGAGGGCCCCGCTACCGTTTCCCTGACGCCCGTCGCCTGGGCCGATGTGGACAAGGGGGCAGCGACCATCGCCGCCATAGTTGCCGAGGGGCGCACCGTCTACGGCGTCAACACGGGCTTCGGCCTACTGGCCAACACCTCCATCGCGCCTGAAGATCTGGAGACGCTGCAGCGTAATCTGGTTCTCAGCCACGCCTGCGGGGTCGGGCCGCTGCTGCCGGATTCGGTGACGCGTCTTCTGATGGTGCTGAAGATCGCCAGTCTGTCGCGTGGCGCCTCCGGCGTTCGGCGTGAGACGCTGGAGGCCCTGATCGCCCTGGTCAACGCCGACATTCTGCCCTGCATCCCGTCCAAGGGATCGGTCGGCGCCTCGGGCGACCTGGCGCCGCTGGCCCATATGTCCTGCGTCCTGATCGGCGTGGGCGAGGCGCGGCTGAACGGCGAGATGCTGGAGGCCGAAGCGGCTCTAGCCAAGGTCGGCCTGACGCCGCTCACGCTCGGCCCTAAGGAAGGCCTGGCCCTGCTTAACGGCACCCAGTGCTCGACGGCGCTGGCCCTGGCCGGTCTGTTCGCGGCCGAGGCGGCGTTCGCCGCCGGGATCGCCGCCGGGGCCTTGTCGGTCGATGCGCTGAAGGGGTCCGACGCCCCCTTCGATCATCGCATCCACGCCCTGCGCGGTCAGCCCGGCCAGATCGCCGTCGCCGCCCGCCTGCGCGAGCTGATGGCCGGCTCCGCCATTCGCGACAGTCACCGCGACGACTGCACCAAGGTCCAGGACCCCTACTCCCTGCGCTGCCAGCCCCAGGTCATGGGCGCGGTCCTCGATGTGCTGACCAGCGCCGCCGCCACGCTGGCGCGCGAAGCGAACGCCGTCACCGACAATCCGCTGGTCTTCATCGAGGATGGCGACGTCATTTCGGGCGGCAACTTCCACGCCGAACCCGTTGCGTTCGCTGCCGATCAGATCGCCATGGCGCTCTGCGAGATCGGCAATATCTCCGAACGCCGCACCTCGATCCTGGTCGATCCCAAGATGAGCGAACTGCCGGCCTTCCTGGTCAAGGAAAGCGGCCTGAACTCCGGCTTCATGATCGCCCAGGTGACGGCGGCCGCCCTGATCGCCGAGAACCGCATGGTCGCTCATCCATGCAGCGTCGACACCGTGCCGACCAGCGCCAATCAGGAAGATCACGTCAGCATGGCCACCCACGGCGCGCGTCGCCTGCTGGACATGGCCGAGAATACGGCGACGGTGGTCGGCATTGAACTGCTGGCGGCGGCGCAGGGGCTGGAGTTCCATCGACCGCTCACCAGTTCGCCGGCGCTGGAACAGGTCTTCGCCATCGTCCGAGAAGCCGCCGCCCCCTATGCCAGCGACCACTATTTCGCCCCGGACATCGCCCGCGCGACCGACGCCGTGCGCGCGGGTCGTTACCGAACCTTCGCGGCCGACCTGCTGCCCTCGGCTTGATCCGCCTCAGCCGCCGAGAACACCCAGGTGTTCCAATAGGATGGCCGTGCCCAGACCGATCAGGGCCACGCCGCCGATGATCTCTGCGGTCTTGCCGAAGCGCGTGCCCACGGCCTTGCCTATCAACATGCCGATGGTGGTCAACACGAAGGTGGTGAAGCCGATCGAGGCGGCGATCACCCAGATATTCGCTCCGATGAAGGCGAGGCCGACGCCCACGGCCGCAGCGTCGATGCTGGTGCCGACCGCCGTCGCGATCAGCGCCCAAGGGCCGGATCGGCGCGGCGCCTCATCCTCGTCCGCGCCCCGCGGCTGAACGCCCTCCCAGATCATCTTGCCGCCGACGATCAGCAGCAGGGTGAAGGCGATCCAGTGATCCACCTTTTCGACCAGGCCGGCGGCGATGATGCCCAATCCCCAGCCGATCAGGGGCGTGATCGCCTCGATGACGCCGAAGACCAGGCCGGCTTTGACGGCGTCCTTGACGGCAGGTCGATGCGACGCCCCGCGTCCGACGGCGGCCGCAAAAGCGTCAGTGGACATGCTGAGCGAGAGAATGGCGATGGCGCCTGGGGTCATGGGACAGCACTCGACCGGACGCGTGACAGCGGTCCTGCACCGGCCGGTCGCGGCGTCAGGACACGCTGGTCTCGCTAGGCGGTGGTTCCGCTGATCGCGCCACGCGCCGAAGCGCGAGTATGTTGACGCGATCCCGACGACGAACGCCGGAAGCTACTCCCCAACAGGAGGCGGCTCTCTACACGCGGCGTCCCGCGCTTGGCAACCGTGCAGCTCGATCCAGGGCGACGAAGGCGCGCGCCTGGCGCCTACTTCGGATTCATGATCATCGGCGGATTTTCAGGCGACGGAGTGTTCGCGCTGGCAGGCTGACGCGCGACCGTCAGGGCATAGGCGCCCATCTGATTGGGCCCATAGGCGCGGGCGCGCACGACATACCAGCCGTCGTCCGGCGCGGTCCAATCCAGCTTCGCGTGCGCGTCGGACAGGCTGTCGTCATCGGTGGCCAGGCTGGTGAAATCGCCGTCCTCGTCTTCCTTGCCCAGATCGATGAAGGAATCGAAAGCGTTCGACACCATCGTCAGACGCAGCTTCTCGTCCCTCTTGGCCTGGAAGCGATAGGCGTCGAAAAACGCGCCTTCGTCGCTCATGGCGGCGCTGTTGGATAGGGTTCCGCGCACGGTCGAACCGACCAGCAGACTGCCGGGCTTGGGCTCCGGCCCGCGATCCAGCAGTTCCAGCGAATAGAGGCCCTTGCTTTCCGCATCCAGCGGCATGGCGCGGACCACATAGTTCCCGTCCGACGGCAGGGTGAAGTTCAGCCGCGAATCCGTGCCCTCGGCCAGGCCGTCGTCATCGCTGGCCAGGGCCTCGAACTCACCGTCGGCCTTGCCGATCTCCAAATAGGCGTCGAAATCGCCGGACCGCAGGATCGCCTGGACGCGCTGCCCCTCGGTTCCGGAAATGACGTAGGCGTCATAGTGTTTCCCGTCGTCCGCCTGGGGGTCGTCATCCGCGATCTCGCCCTCGACCTTTTGCCCGAGGCTCGCCGTGGTCGGCGGCGGCGGCGGCGCGGTTTCGGTCAGCTTCAGCGTATAGTCGCCCTCGGCCTCGTCGCTGAACCCCCGCGCCTCGATGATGTAGTCGCCATCGGCGTCCAGGGTGCGCGCGATGCGGGCGTCGGTGCCCGATCCGGCGCCGTCATCATCCTCCGCCAGGACAGTATCGTCCGATGCACGGCGGAGCGTCAGATAGGCGTCGAAGTCGCTCGACTTCATCTCGATGGCCACGCGCTGGCCGTTTGTCCCTGTGAAGCGATAGGTTTCCGCGCGCTGGCCGCCGTCGTTCGTGGCGCTGTCCGAGCCCAGTTCACCCTTGATCTCGTCACCGATCGCGATCGGCTTTGACGGCGGCGCGGGCGGCGCCTCGGCCAGGCCCAGTTCGTAGCGACCCAGCCCGTCTTCCAGCGACGTAGCCCGGATCACATATTCGCCTGCGGTCGGCGCCGTGAAGGTCAGCCGCGAATTCAGCCCACCGCCGGGCGCATCGTCGTTGGAACTGATCTCGACGAAATCGGGACCGTTCATCCGCCCCACCCGCACCAGGGGATCGAAGGCCTCGGAGTCCAGCGTCACCACAAACCGATCGCCGGCGTTGGCGCGGAAGGCGTAGGCGTCATAGCGGCCGCCGTCGTCTTGCTCAGGATCGCGGGCCGTCAGTTCGCCGCTCTGGCTCGCCCCAACGCGAATGCCGCTGGGTCGCGGCGCACGCGGGGGCGCCGGGCGTTCCTGCAACGACAGCTGATAGTCGCCGCCGTCCAGTCCGCTCAGCGTCCGGGCTCTCAGAACATAGGTCCCCGCCTTCTCCGGCGTGAAGCGCAGCCGCGCATTGGTGCCGTCCCCCAATCCGTCGTCATCGGACGCCAGCGGCTCGCCCGCTGCGCCGTCGGCATAGACTTCCAGATAGGCGTCGAAAGCGTCCGATCTCAGCGTGGCTTCTAGCCGCTGCCCCGCCCGCGCCTCGAAGCGATAGTCGTCATAGCGATATTCGTCCGCCGAAGCCTTGGCGTCGCCATCCG
The DNA here is from genome assembly GCF_017086445.1 of Brevundimonas fontaquae. Lineage (NCBI taxonomy): Bacteria > Pseudomonadati > Pseudomonadota > Alphaproteobacteria > Caulobacterales > Caulobacteraceae > Brevundimonas > Brevundimonas fontaquae. Next base: position 2,386,420 of record NZ_CP070968.1, read on the forward strand.
TCAGGGCGCCGTTCACATTGGCGCCGATGCGCAGAGACTGCGCGTCCTGGGCCACGGCCGGCGCGACCGCCCACAACAGGGCCAGGGTGCTGACAGCGGCGACGAGCGACGGACGGTTCATGAATTCCTCCAGCATAGGCTGCGGATCATAGACGCCGAACCGTGACGGCTGTAAATCGCCGCCATCCTGATTTCCCGCCAGACGGAGCTGCCATGTCGGCCCAATCCACGCCTGCGACCCTGATCGACGGCAAGGCCTATTCGGCCGCCCTGGTGGAACGCGTCGGCGCGGCCGTCGCCGGGCTGGAGGCCGCGCACGGCGTCAAACCCGGTCTGGCCGTCGTCATCGTCGGTGAGGATCCGGCCAGCCAGATTTACGTCCGCAACAAGGGCGAGACGACGCTGCGAGCCGGCATGCGCTCCGACACTCACCGCCTGGCCGAATCGACCGGCCAGGACGAGCTGCTGGCCCTGATCGCTCAGCTGAATGCGGATGCGGGCATCCACGGCATCCTGGTCCAACTGCCCCTGCCCGCCCACATCGACGCGACGGTGGTTCTGGACGCCATTTCGCCGGATAAAGACGTGGACGGCTTCCACGTCGTGAACGCGGGTCGTCTGGCCGTCGGCCTGCCGGGTCTGGTCCCCTGCACGCCCCTGGGCTGTCTGATGCTGCTGAAGGATCAGTTCGGCGATCTGTCGGGCCTGAACGCCGTCATCGTCGGCCGTTCCAACATCGTCGGCAAACCGATGGCGCAACTGCTGCTGGCCGAAAGCTGCACGGTCACCATCGCGCACTCGCGCACGCGGGATTTGCCCGACGTCTGCCGCCGCGCCGACATTCTGGTCGCCGCCGTCGGTCGGCCCGAGATGATCAAGGGCGACTGGATCAAGACGGGCGCTACCGTCATCGACGTCGGCATCAACCGCGTCCCCTCGGCCGATCCCGTCAAGGCCGCCGAGGGCAAGACCCGCGTCGTCGGCGACGTGGCCTTCAAGGAAGCGGTCGAGGTCGCCGGCCGCATCACGCCGGTGCCGGGCGGCGTCGGGCCCATGACCATCGCCTGTCTGCTGGCCAACACCTATTCGGCCGCCTGCCGCCTCAACAATATCCAACCGGAGCCATTGGACGCTTGATGCATTCATTGGGCCGGTGAATAGTCCCGCTCCACGGCGCTATCGCCGAACGGGAGATGTCATGGTCCGCCTCAATGCCCGCGCCGTCGCTCTGACCGGCGCTCTGATGATCGTCCCAGCCGTGGCGGGCTGCGGCTACAACACCATTCCAACCAAGCAGGAACGCGCGGAGGCCGCCTGGGCGGATGTGCAGAGCCAGTATCAGCGCCGCGCCGACCTGATTCCCAATCTGGTCGCGACGGTTCAAGGCGCCGCGATCCAGGAACGCACCACCCTGACCGACGTGATCAACGCCCGCGCCCGCGCCACCTCGGTCAACGTCTCGGCCGACGACCTCGATAATCCGCAGGCCTTCCAGCAGTATCAGGAAGCCCAGGGCCAACTGTCCGGCGCCCTGTCGCGCTTGCTGGTGACGGTCGAGGCCTATCCGCAACTTCAGGCCAACCAGAACTTCCTGACCCTGCAGTCCCAGCTGGAAGGCACCGAGAACCGCATCCAGATCGCGCGCCGCGACTACAACGAGGCCGTTCGCGACTACAACACGACGCTGCGCACCTTCCCGCAGGTGATCTGGGCCAAGACCCTGCATGGCGGGTCGCAGCCGATGCAGTTGTTCACCGCCACCGCCGCCGCCCAGTCGGCGCCCCAGGTCAACTTCAACCTGAACGCCCCGCCCGCCAACGCCTCGGCGCCCGGCGGCGGCGCACCGGCCGTAACGCCGGGCGCGACCCCGCCCGCCCAGTGACGAGCCTTCAAGCGGCGACGCGGCGGTCAACGGGCGTCGCCGCCCTCCTCTTCGGCCTGTTCATCGCGCTGTTGCTCGTCCTTCCGGCGGCGGCGCAGAGCAAGATCGACTTCCCGCCGCTGACCGGCCGCGTGGTCGATCAGGCCAATCTGCTCGATCCAGCGACGGAACAGGCGCTGACAGAGAAGCTGGCGGCGCTGGAAGCCAGTTCGACCGACCAGTTGGTCGTCGTGACGGTCAACAGCCTTCAGGATCAGGAGATCGAGGACTACGGCTATCAGCTGGGTCGCGCCTGGGGCATCGGTCAGAAGGAGAATGACAACGGCGCCCTGCTGATCGTCGCGCCGAACGAACGCAAGGTGCGTATTGAGGTCGGCTATGGGCTGGAGCCCATCCTGACCGACGCCTTCTCGTCTCAGGTCATCCGCAACGACATCCTGCCGTCCTTCCGCGACGGCGACTACCAGGCCGGCGTGATCAAGGGCATGGATGTCCTCATAGCTCAGTTGTCGCTCGATCCGGCAGAGGCGCAAGCGCGCGCCCAGACCGCCGCAGCCGAGCAAGCCGACACCGGTGGCGGATCCGTCATCCCGCTGGTCGTCATCGCCGGGCTTTTCCTGTTCATCTTCTTGATCGCCATGCGGTCCGGGCGCGGACGACGCAGCAATGTCAGCTCGGTCCTGCTGTGGGCGGCGTCCGAGGCGCTGCGGAACTCCGGCAGAGGCGGCGGCGGTTGGGGCGGCGGCGGCGGATTTGGCGGTGGTGGAGGGTTCGGCGGCGGCGGCGGCAGCTTCGGCGGCGGCGGGGCCTCGGGGGGATGGTGATGCAGATCACGGACAACGACCGCACCCGCATCGCCGATGCCATAGCGGCCGCCGAGCGTCAGACGTCGGGTGAAATCTTCTGCGTCGTCGCGCGTCGTGTCTCGACCTATGTGGACGTCAGCCTGGCTTGGGCCGCGGCGATGGCGCTTGTGGCCCCGATCGTCTTCGTTCCGTTCGTGCTGGATCTTCGCTGGCCCAGCGACGGCTGGGAGGCGGCGCACCAGGCCGCGCAGGACGCCACGACGGCGCAGGCCCTGGGCCTCTACGCCCTGTCGCAGGCCGTCGTTTTCGTCGGCGTCTTTCTGATGACCCGGATCCCGGCCATGCGCCGTCTCGTGACCCCGGCCGGCGTCAGGCGCGGCCGTGTCAGGGAGGCCGCCTTGCAGCAGTTCCTGGCGCACGGCGTCCATGTCACGCAGGAGCGTACGGGCGTCCTGATCTTTGCGGCCCTTGACGAACATCAGGTCGAACTGATCGCCGACGAAAGCATCTACGCCAAGGTCGATGAGGACGCCTGGGCCCAGGCCGTCGCGGCACTGACCCGCGAACTGCGCGCCGACCGCCCCGTCGATGGCTTTGCTGCCGCCATCGGTCTGTGCGGCGAGGTTCTGGCCCGCCACTTTCCGCCGCGCGCCGACAACCCCAATGAGTTGCCCGATCATCTGATCCTGCTCTGATCGTCGCATCGGGGTCGCATTCGCGCGCCAGAAGGCCTAGCCCACGGTCATCGTTCAAACAGCCGCCAGCTCATGCCTCGCCTTCTCACCTATAATGTTCACCGCTGCGTCGGCACGGATCGTCGCCTGGACGTCGACCGGATCGTCGCCGTCATCGCCGAGTTCGAGCCGGACATCGTCTGCCTGCAGGAACTGGATGTGGGCCGCGCACGCACGGGCGGGGTTGATCAGGCCGAGGCGATCGCCGACGGTCTGGCCATGACCTCTCGCTTTCACCCGGCGATGCGGGTCGAGGCCGAACAGTACGGCGACGCCATTCTGACCTCTCACCCCGAACGGCTCGTCCGCGCCGACGCCTTGCCGACCGTCACCGGCATTCCGGGATTGGAACCGCGCGGCGCGATCTGGTCGGAAATCGAGATCGACGGGACAGCCGTCAACGTCATGAACACCCACCTGGGTCTGGTCCCGCGCGAGCAGCGGCTTCAGGCCGCCGCGCTGGCTGGATCCGGCTGGGTCGGCGGATGCAGGGGCCCGACCCTGCTGGCCGGCGACTTCAACGCCACTTCGATCACCCGCCCCTATCAGACCCTGTGCCGCAGCCTGCAGGACTGCCAGCGTCAGTTGGGCCAGAAACCCAGTGTGAAGACCTTCCCTTCGGCCTTCCCCGCCATCCGCATCGACCACTGTTTCGTCAGCCCGCATATCCGCATCCGCGCGGTACGATCCGCCTTCTCGCCCCTGGCCCGCGTCGCCTCGGACCACCTGCCGCTGATCGTCGATTTCGAGGTCGTTCAACCCGGCGCGTGACCGCCCTCGGACGCTGGTCGCGTGCGTTGCGAACGGTTCAGACGCTTCCAAGGCCGCCAGGCATCGCTGGACGACGTCGGGTCGCCCAGCTGCCATTCGGCGAACATCCGCTGGATACGCGTCGGCGGCTCCGAGCCCAGCGGCTTCAGCCGATCGGCTTCGAAGTTGCAGATCGCCTGCCCCACCGAGCCGAAGACGCCCTCGACCGCCGCATAGTCTTCCGTCGCAACGCCCAGCCAGTGAGCGATCGTCCGGTGACGGTGCGCCGTGATGAAGGCTCGACCGGCCGCATCGACAGGCTCGGCGGCGATGTCGCATTCTGTATCCAGGCCCATCGACCGGTTGTTGAGATTTGTGGACCCGATCCTCAGCAGCCGATCATCGATGATCGTCACCTTGGCGTGGACGATGATCCGGTCGCCGTCGGCGGTCAGCGGGGCGAAGGCGAAGAAGCGGTTGTATTTGTCCGCCTGCTCCAGCCGGTGCAGCACCTCGGCCCGGGCCGTGTCCATAGTCATGCTGTCGAACCAACTCGGGCTCTTGGCGGTCGAGATGACGATGACCTGCGGTCCATCCACTTCGGCCAGTCGTTCGGCCAATGCGGCGGCGATGACCGGCGAGGTGAAATACTGGTTTTCGATATAGATCAGCCGCTTGGCGCGCCGGATTGATTCCAGGTGCAAGGCTTCGCTCTCGCGCACCTCCTGCCGCCCCGACCATTTCGGCTCTGTGCGGGCGATGCCGACGGGCACGTCGGTCATCTGCACCGGCACGCCGTCGGGCCAGGGATCGTCCTCGACCTCGTCCGGGATAGTGCGCTCCCACGTCGCCTTGAACCAGCGTTCGCGCGCCAGATAGCCCAGCGCACGCGCCGCAGGGCCGTCCATCACGCTCATCACCTCATGACGCGCCTTGCAGATCAGGCCGCTGGGCAGGGCGCGGCGCGGGTCGCCGTCCAGATGTTCGTCGGAATCCCAGCGATCGGTCGAGATATCGCCGCCGCCGCAGAAGGCCACCTTGTCGTCGATGACCACCACCTTCTGGTGATGACAGGCGCCGATAGGACCGGGGGAATCAAGCCGGAACTCCACCATCCGCTTACGGAACCAGCGTTGCGCCTTGTGCGGATAGAAGCCCTGCGAAGCCGCGATCAGCAGCGGCGATTTCCAGATGAGCAGCCGCACATCCAGGTCCGGCTTCCTCTTGACCAGCATCCGCAGCTGGCGACCGATCTCGGCCGACTTGTCGCCGGGCCGCGTCTCCGGGTCCAGATGGGTGCGCGGATCGAATTGCCATCCCAGCAGCACGATGGAGCGTTGCGCCTTGTGGATCGCAGACGACAGGGCGTCGAAATAGGCTTCGTTTTCCATCAGCACGGAAAAGCGGTGCGCGACGGCGGCCGTCCACAGGCCGGGCCCCGGCTCCAGCAGACTGCCTTCGTAAGTGTCGCTGCCGTTGGTCATGCGACCAATCTGTCTGATTCGCGTGACATGGTGTCGAAGCGCCTGCATCCTCCGTTTCACGCGCGTGTCGTTCGGTCAATCTTTCAGGGCGGGATTGTGACGTTCGCCGATTTGGCGCATAAGGAGCGTAGCCATACAGGCAGCGAGGGAGGGTAGAATGCAGGCGCTTGTCGAACTGATCGCTGGATTCATCGCCCTGCTGGCCGCCGCCGTCCTGACGCAGTTCGGCGTCGATACCCACAACCCCAACCACGGTGACCGCGAAGTGCGCCGGGTGGTGGAGTGTCGTGACACCGGCTCCAACGCCACGCTGCTTTCAGAATCCAAGCGCGACTGCTGACCGCGGCGTCAGATCTGACGCCGCAAGCCACAGTTCATCGACAGGTTGCGGACTTGAGTCGGTTTCGTCCGCACCAATCATGCTCTAGGGTCTGCATGGCGCTGTCGGACGCCCGCGCAGAGATCGAGTTGTTGAGCTTATGAAGTCTCCCAAACGGCCGCCGCTGAAGCTGACCGATGACCAAGTCGTTGCGCCCATAGAGCTCTCGACGACGGACGAAACGCCGCCCGACGAGGCGACGTCTGAATTCGAACCGATCCCCGAACCTGATTTCGAAATCGTGCAGCCGAAGTTTGAGGCGCCGATGTCGGAGCGCCGCCGCCGTCGCCTGCTGGAAGAGCAGCGGCTGGCCGAGGAACGCGCTCTGAGCGCAGAACGCAACACTGCCGAGGGCGATAAGAAACCGACGCCCGACGCACCGATTGAGATGGCCGTTACCGCAGGTCAGCCGCCTGCGCCGTTCGAGCTGTCCAAACCGCCGGCTGTGAAAACCGTTCAAGCCAAGGCCCAGGGCGAGCCGTCAGGGCGCCATGCCTATGTGATTGCGGGTATCGCCTCCGCGCTTTGGATCGGCGGCGTCGCGTCATGGGCGGCTTACGAGTTCGGCGCGGGCGGCGCCGAACTGGATCCGCTGCGGATCGCCATCTACGCCCTGATCGCCCTGGCCCCTGCGGGTCTGGCCATCATGCTGGCCCATGCCGTCCGACAGGGCGCCGGTCTGGCCGCAGAAACCCGTCGCGCCCGGCAACTGGCCGAGGCCCTGGTCGCCCCGACCGCCCTGGCCGCCCAACAGACCGGCGAGGTGCTTCAGTCGCTGCGTTCCGACATCGATCACGCCACCCTGGCGGCGGAACGCGCCCGCAACGATATGGCCCTGCTTCGAGAGGCGCTGGCCCAGGAGACAACGCGGCTGAACGAGGCGGCCGAGAACGCCGGCCGCACCGCGCGTCGGCTGACCGAAAACCTGGGCCGCGAGCGCGACCAGATGCAGACCTTGGGCATCCATCTGGATACGCAGGCGTCTGGCGTCATCGACGCGGTCGAGCGTCAGTCGCGCATGGTCGCTGACGCCTCGGACCTGGCTCAGGCGCAGCTTCGTGAAGCGGAGGCCGCTCTCGCCGCGCGCGCCGCCGACCTCGCGGCCGCCGCAGGCGAAGCCCAGGACGCCGCCCGCGTGGCCTCCGACGATCTAGCGCGCCAGACCATCCGACTTGAGAACGCCGGTTCGGGCGTCGCCGAGCAAATCCAGTCCGTCGAGGAAGGCCTCAGCCAGCAGCGCGCCGCCCTGGTCACAGCCGCCTACGCCCTGCGCACCGATCAGGAGGACTTCTCCGCCCAGGTCGAAAGCCAGCGCGCCCAGTTGATCGAACACCTCTCCTCGACGCGCACGGCCGCAGGCGATCTGGATCGCACCACCCAGACCTCGGTCGAGTCCATGCGCGATCTGGTCGAGGCCGCCACCGACCAGTTCCGTGCCCTGGTGGATATGTCGCAACGCGAGGCCGACGGCTTCGATTCCGCCACCAAGCTCGCCCTGGATCGCTTCGAAGCCTTGGCGGCCGAGGCGCGCGACGCCCTGATGGAAGAGACACGCCGCGCTCTGGAGCAGATGCGCGCCACGGCCGAGGATTCCCGCGCCGCCGCCGCAGACGCCGCCGAACAGGCGCGTCTGCGCACCGATCGCCTGGGCGAATCCTTGTTCGAAGCGGCCCAAAAGGCCGACACCGCCGCCGACGCCCGCATCGCCGACGCCCGCCGCATCGTCACCGAAACGTCCGGCCTGGTCGAAGAGACCGGCGAGCGGATGGTCAGCCGCCTGGAAACCCTGGTGGCACGTCTCAACAGCGCCTTGTCAGAAATCGACACCGCCGTCGCCGACATCGACGAGCGCGCCGCGCGCCTGCCTCAGGAAGCCCGCGCCCGCGCCGACGCCGTGCGCGCCACTGTCGAGGAAGGCCTGGCCTCCCTTTCCGCCGCCTCGCGCAAGGCGGCCGAGGACACTGAGGCGCTGGATGTCGGCTTCCAGGATCGCGTGCGCCGGAACTACGACATGCTGACCGAGGCCGTGCGTCTGATGGGCGTGGTGTCGGGCGATACGACGCCGGCGCGTCGTCGCGAGCCGGCCGCAGAGGTCGAGGCCCGTCCCGAACCGCGTCCCGAGCGCCGCACCGAGCGCACGACGGCTCCCGCCTCGCCGCCCGTCGAAGAGCGTCGGTTCGGCCTGCGCAGTCGCCTGCGGCTCGAGCCGGCGGAGCCGCCGCCGTCGGCGGACAAGGGGCTGGACTGGAGCGATCTGATCGATGGCGACGACGACAACGAGGCCCCGCTGGAGTTGGACACGCCCTCCCCCTCGCCTGCCGAGGCCGAGGCCCTCTCCGATCGGGTCGCCGCCGCCATCCGGCGCATGGGGGTCGATCCCAACGCCCTCCTGCCCCGCTCCCGCGTCGAAGAGGCCGCCCGTGCCTTCAGCAATGGCGACCCCGACGCCGCGCGTCAGATCGTCCGCCGCGTTGCCCCGGCCGCTGTCCGCAGCGTGTCTCGCCGTGTCCTCAGTGACGCCGAACTGCGCGCTGACGCCGAACGCTATGTCCGCAACTTCGCGGTCATGCTGAACGCTTCCGCCCGCGCCGGAGACAGCGCGGCGGTGCAGTCCAGCCTGGCGTCGGACAGCGGTCGCGCCTTCATGTTGCTGGATGCGGCGGTCGGCGACCTGGGCTAAGACTTTCGCGGACTTGACGGCGTCGGGAAGTTACAGCCTCTTGCACGTCACCGAACTGTCATGGATGGGGCTATGGCTGGCACGATGAACCAAATCGACAGTCGTGCCAGTGGTGATCGCCGCCCTGGCATCATCATCTGCGCCTATGACGGCGACGATGACGGTTGGGACCTGGTCGAGGATCTGTCGGGCGAAATCTGGAGCCCCAGCGGGGCCCGCGCTGTGCCCATCGCCGCCGCCGATCCCGACGAACTCGCCTCGACCCTGGCCGCCCGTCTCGGCAGCGGGGAATGCCGGGCTGTCCTCCTCGTCGGACGCACGCAAAAGGGCGCAGGCTTCCGGGTCCAGATGCGCGCTGAAAACCGCACTCTCGACTACAAGCACCGCCTGTCGAGCACCGGGCCGGGCGTGGCCCGCACCACGGCGCCCGTCGCCGACATGGTTCGCGCCCTGACCGCAGCCGGGCTGCAAGCTGACGCCTCGTCCGACATCGAAGAGGACGCCGGCTCCTACCTGCTCTACCGCGTGCTCTCGGACCTTCCGGATGGGCCGCTGACGCCATCGATCGGCCTGCTGCGCGCGCCCGCCCCCGCCAACGAAGCGGCGGTGCGCAAGGGCGTCAAGGCCGCCGCCTCGGCCATGGCCAGCCACCTGACGCCGCTGCCGCGCATAGGTTAACCCTTTTGGGTCGCAGACATCGGGCGCCCTTCGGTCTAGGGTTTCCAAATGACAGTGAGTCGCAACCTGATCGTCTTCGCCGCCTTGAACGGCGCCCTGGCCGTGGCGCTTGGCGCCTTCGCCGCCCATGGCGCCGGGCCGCAGATCAAGACCCTGCTGACCACCGGCGCCCAGTACCAGATCGTCCACGCCGTCTTCGCCTTCGCCTGCGCCCAATGGACAGGGGGCGGCGGGCCGGCGCGGCTTGCGGGCTGGCTCGGATCAATCGGCGGCCTGATCTTCTGCCTCGCCCTGGCGGCGATCGCCTTTCTCGGCGTGCCGGCGTTCGGCGCCGTGGCCCCGATCGGCGGCCTGCTGATGATCGCTGGCTGGCTATGCCTGGCCTTTGCGGCCTTGCGTTCTCGCCCCTGATTTCCTCGTAGAAAGACCAAGCATCCATGGCCTTCCCCACGCCCGCCGAGCCGCGTCGTGTGCTCCACCCCGAGATCGAGGCCCATGCCTCGGGTTGGATGCCGACCGAAGGCGTGCATGAAATCTATTACGAGGAATCTGGCAATCCGCACGGCTTGCCGGTACTGGTCCTTCACGGCGGACCGGGCGGCGCGGTGAACCCTGGCATGCGGCGCTTCTTCGATCCCGCCGTCTATCGCATCATCATGTTCGACCAGCGCGGCTGTGGTCAGTCCCGGCCGCATGCCTCGCTGGAAGACAACACGACCTGGACCCTGATCGACGATATCGAGCGTCTTCGCGCCCTGTGCGGCGTCGACAAATGGGTGGTGTTCGGCGGGTCCTGGGGTTCGACCCTGTCGATGGCCTACGCCATCACCCATCCTGAGCGGGTCATCGCGCTGCTGCTGCGCGGCATCTTCCTGCTGACGAAGAAGGAGTTGCACTGGTTCTATCAGGACGGCGCCTCGATGATCTTCCCGGACGCCTGGGAGCGCTTCATCGCCCCCATCCCCGAGGCCGAGCGCGGCGACCTGATGGCCGCCTATTACAAGCGGCTGATCGGCGATGACGTCGCCGAGCGCGAACGCTGCGCCGTCGTCTGGTCCAGCTGGGAGGGCGAAACCGTCAGCGTCGAGGGCCCCAACGCCCGCCCTGACAAGTTCGCCGAGCCCGACTTCGCCGTCGCCTTCGCTCGGATCGAGAACTGGTTCTTCACCAACGCCGGCTTCTTCGAGGAGGACGGCTGGCTGCTGAAGAATGTCGACCGGATGCGGCATATCCCGTGCTGGATCGCGCAGGGCCGGTTCGACGTGGTGACGCCGATCTCAGGCGCCTGGGCGCTGCACCGCGCCTGGCCCGAGGCCCATCTGGACATCGTCGGCGACGCCGGCCACGCCTCGTCGGAACCCGGCATCGTCGACAGTCTGGTCCGCGCCGCCGACTGGGCTGCAAGCCTTCAGGCATGAAAAAGCCGCCGCGCCGGACAGCGCGGCGGCTTTTGCATTCTGAAAAATCAGAACCGCTTTGCGGTTCGATTGTCGATGCTCCACGCGCCAGGACCGGCGGTGAAGATATACAGGAAAATGAAGCAGTACAGGATGGCCGCGTCGCCGCCGTTCACCGCCGGATATGGGCTGCTTGGGAAGTGGAACATCCAATAGGCCACAGCCATCTGGCCCGACGCGATGAAAGCGGCCGGACGCGTGAACAGGCCCAGGATCAGCAGCAGGCCCGTGATCAGCTCGATCACCCCGCCGATGCCGAACAGCGACAGCAGCTCCTGCTGACCGGGCTCGGCCCCCGCCGGAAAGCCGAAGACCTTGATGACGCCATGCGCCAGGAACAACAGGCCGGCGACGATCCTGAGCGCCGCCAGGGCGCGGGAAGACCAGCCATTCACTTGATTGAACATTCTCTTTCCTCGCCTTTTTGATGCGGTTGTTCACGGTCGGATCGGGCCCGACCGTGAAGCTTGATCCGAAAATCAGGCGGCGTCCACCAGCACGATCTCGGCGTCGGACAGCGCCTTGACCGTCACGACATCCTCCTGAGCGATGGCCGCGCCGTCGCGGGCGTTCAGCCGGACGCCGTTGACCTCGACCTCGCCCTTCGCCGGGACCAGATAGGCCCGCCGCGCGCCGCCCAGCGGATAGTCGGCGCTGTCGCCCGCCTTCAGCGTCGCCGCCACGATCCGCGCATCGGTGCGGATCGGCAGGGCGTCCGTGTCGCCTTCAAATCCCGAAGCCAGGACCACGAACTGCCCCGACCGCTCGCCCTTGGGGAAGGGCTTGGTGCCCCAACTCGGCGCGTCACCGCGCCGGGTCGGCTCGATCCAGATCTGAAAGATCCGCGTCAGGTCCGGCTCGGCGTTGTATTCGGCGTGACGAATGCCGGTTCCGGCGCTCATCACCTGGACATCGCCCGCGACGGTGCGACCCTTGTTGCCCAGACTGTCCTCATGGGTGATGGCCCCATCTCGGACATAGGTGATGATCTCCATGTCGGCGTGCGGATGCGGCGGGAAGCCCGTTCCGGCGGCGATCTCGTCGTCGTTCCAGACCCGCAGATTGCCCCAGCTCATCCGCTTGGGATCATAGTAGTTGGCGAAGGAAAAATGGTGTTTCGCGTTCAGCCAGCCGTGGTTGGCGCCGCCGAGGGATTCAAATGGTCTGCGCTCGATCATCGCACTCGTCCTTTCGCGTCGGAACCGTCCGACGCCTTTGCTTGACGCCAAGATAGAGATCGGCGACCGATCAGAAATAGAAACAACCGAAACTCATCGTTTCAGGACGCAAGGCCGCCCATGTCCCGCCTGCCCGATCTGGAAGCCCTGGCCATCTTCGCCAAGGTCGCCGACAGCCAATCCTTCTCCGGCGCAGCCGAGACGCTGGGCCTGTCCAAGGCGACGGTGTCCAAAGCGGTGACGCGCCTGGAACGGCAGCTGAAGACCACCCTGCTTCACCGCACCTCGCGCCGCTTCGCCCTTACCGATGCAGGCAGAACCCTGGCCGCCCGCGCCGCCCACATGCTGGCCGAGGCCGAGGGCGCGGTGTCGGAGGCGCTGGACATGTCCGTCACGCCGCGCGGTCTGGTGCGACTGGCGGCGCCCATGTCGTTCGGCATGGCCTATGTGGCCCCGGCCCTGCCCGAGTTCCTAGCCACCCATCCCGACGTGTCGGTCGATCTTCACCTGTCGGACGAGGTCATCGATCTGGTCGGCGGCGGCTTCGATTGCGCGCTGAGGATCGCCGCCCTGGCCGATTCCTCGCTGACGGCGCGCAAGCTCCGGCCTGTGGCTCGCGCCCTGGTGGCCTCGCCGTCCTATCTGGATCAGCGGGGTCGCCCCACTCATCCCGACGATCTGGCCCGTCACGCCTGCCTCGGTTACGCCTACATGCCCAGCCCCGACACCTGGCGGTTCAGAAATGAGGCGGGTGAAGAAGTGGTGGTGCATCCGCGCGGGCCGTTGCGCGCCAACAACTCAGACGCCCTGACGGCGTCGTTGTGCGCGGGTCTGGGGCTCTTTCCCCAGCCGGACTTCATCTACTGGAAGGACGTCGCCAACGGCCGTCTCGAGACGGTAATGACCGACTGGCGCCTGCCGCCCATCGCCCTGCACCTTGTCTCGCCCAGCGGCGGCCCGCGCCCGGCCAGGGTCACGGCCTTCATGGACTATCTGACGGCGAAGTTCAGCGGACCGCTGTGGCCGGGCGATACGGTTGGGCGCTAACTCAGCCGCACTTCACTTCGCGCACGATGTTGGTCGCTTCGTCATAGACGAAGTTAACCCGGTTCTCGCGATAGTCCATGGTCGCCGCGCAGGTGGTGCAGAGCACGCGGAACGTCTGGCCGGTGGGCGCGGTCGGGATGGTCGAACGGTTGCGGCCGACGTAGCTCTGATAATCCGAAACCTTGCACGCCTTGAAGGCGGTGTCCGATCCGGGCGCAGGCTCGGCGGTCTGGACCGGCGCGCAGGCCGACACGGCCAAAGCGCCAGCGGCCAATAGGGTGCTCACGATGATCTTCATGGTCGTCTCCTTGCGTCGGGCTCAGCCGCAGCGGACCTGTTCGATGATGCCGGTCTGTTCGTTGTAGAAGATGTTCAGACGATAGGCGGAGAAGTCCTGCGTCACCGGGCAGGTGGTGCAGGTCACGCGCCGATTGACGACATCCACCGGCACCGGAATTTCGGTCCGGGACTTGCCGACCAGATACTGCATCTCGCCGGCCTTGCAG